>NZ_JBLUOA010000002.1:230441-520030 GCF_048060095.1 Aliiroseovarius sp. YM-037
GCTGAGAGTCTGCGGCGACCTGCGCCTCGTCAAGCAGTTCCTCTTCCTCGCCGCCTTCTTCGACAATCGCGTCGATCCCCTCTTCGATCTTCGATGAGGATTTGAACAGGCGGGTCTTGAGCTTTTTGAAAAACGACATTGCAAAGCCTTTCAACGTATCCCAATCAACTATTCCACGGTGGCCCGGGATGGAAGGGGTCGGGTGGGCAAAACATGCGAGGGCGATTGTATTGGCGTGCAATCCCGCTATATCAGCCCGATGACCGAGACTTGTGACCCGCCCGCTGACCTGACTGACCGCATTCGGACCCATCTTGCGACCGATCCGGGACGGGTGTCGCGGTTGGAGGTCAACGAGCGGACGCTCTGGATCAAGCAGCGCGAAACACTTGATTTACGCCGCCGTTTACAGAAGGGCGATCCATCGAAGGGGTTTGAACGGGAGCGCGCGGCGCTCCATCACCTGGCAACCATCGACGCGCCGGTGCCGCCCATCGTGGCGGAGGGGGCGGATTTCTTCGCGCTCCCCGATTGCGGACAACCGCTCAGCCAGATTTTGCAGCAGGGGGTCGGAACGGATGCTGAGCGTATTCAGATTTTCCGCGCGGCGGGGGAGGCATTGTCCGGCCTTCACAAGCGCGGCGTCAGTCACGGGCGACCGAACCTCAAGGACATATGCTGGCAGGACGGAGAAATCACCTTCATCGACTTGGAGCGTTATTCCGGCAGCCGCAACACCCCCAAGGGGCACATGCAAGACCTCATCATGTTTGTCTTCAATGCCCATGCCGTTGCGGGCAAGCCAAGCGCCGAAGTGGATGCGGCCATTGACGCTTACCGCGCGACGGATACCGCCGGAATTTGGGCGGCGGCAAAGGCTTGGTGCAGGCGGATGCGTTGGGTTGAGGTCATCACCAAACCGGTGCGCTGGCTGCGCAGTTCCGCGGAATTTGACGCGATTCCAATGGTTTTCAGAACGTTCGGCGCTTAAAGCGCCTTACACCTCGTCCGGGAAATGCTTGATCGTCATGCGGATCGGGTTCGGCGCCGCCTGCCCCAGACCGCAGATCGACGCATCGGCCATCGCGGTGCAAAGCTCCTCCAGCAGCGGTTGGTCCCATCGGTCGGCCTGCATCAGCTTCACCGCCTTTTCGCATCCGACGCGGCACGGCGTGCATTGGCCACAGCTCTCATCCTCAAAGAACCGCAGCATGTTCAACGCGGCGGCGCGGGCGCTATCCTGATCTGACAGGACCACAACAGCGGCAGAGCCAATAAAGCTGCCATGCGGCTGCAACGTGTCGAAATCAAGCGGGATGTCATCCATCGACGCAGGTAGCAGGCCAGAGCTTGGTCCGCCCGGTTGGTAAGCCTTGAACGCGTGCCCGTCGAACATTCCACCAGCGGCTTCGATGATGTCGGTGATTGTCGATCCCGCAGCCAACAGATGCACGCCCGGGTTCTTGACCCGCCCGGACACGGAATAGCTGCGCAGCCCTTTACGCCCGTTCTTTTCGGTCGCGCTCAGCACCTCTGGCCCCTCGCGGCAGACCTTCGCAACCCAGTGGAGCGTTTCGACGTTGTGAACCAGCGTCGGGCGATTGAACACGCCGACTTGCGCAACGAAAGGCGGGCGGTGGCGTGGAAGGCCACGCTTCCCTTCGATCGATTCAATCATCGCGCTTTCTTCGCCGCAGATATAGGCACCGGCACCGCGCCGCAGGTCGATATAGCCTTCCTCGACAACACCCGCGCCTTCCAACGCCTTGATTTCGCGGCGCAAAACCTCAAGCACTGCCGGGTATTCGTCGCGCATGTAGATAAAGCAACGCTCCGCCTCGACCGCCCACGCGGCGATCAACATGCCTTCCAGAAACAGATGCGGCACCCGTTCGAGGTAATAGCGATCCTTGAAAGTGCCCGGTTCGCCTTCGTCCCCATTCACGGCCAGATAGCGCGGCCCGGATTCAGCACGGACAAAACCCCATTTCTTGCCTGACGGGAACCCCGCCCCGCCAAGCCCGCGCAGGCCAGAGGAGAGCACTTTCTCCTGCACCGCTTCCCAATCACCGCTGGCCCGCAAATCTTTCAGAACCCGATAGCCGCCACCCCCGGCGTAGACGTCGTAGGTTTCATATTCGGGCAGATGCACGTGGGTGTCGCCCGCCTTGATCGCACCCGCGACCTTTTCAGGGGTCGCGTGGTCAATGTGGTTGTGCCCAAGCTCCAACACCGGGGCGGTGTCACAACGGCCCATGCAGGGCGCGCGGACCACGCGGACCTCGGACGCGTCCAGCCCGTCTTTCAATGCGGCCATCAGTTCCTGCGCACCGGCAAGCTCGCAGCTAAGGGAATCGCACACCCGAATCGTCAGTTGCGGAGGCGGGGTTTCACCCTCTTTCACCACGTCGAAATGGGCGTAAAAGCTGGCGACTTCGTAAATTTCGGCCTGCGCGGTGCCAAGTTCCTCGGCCAGCGCCCGCAGGTGAGCAGCCGAAAGGTGGCCGTAGGTGTCTTGGATCAAGTGCAGGTATTCGATCAGCAAATCGCGGCGGCGCGGTGCGTCGCCAAGCAGCGCGCGAACCTCTTCCCAAGCGCCATCTTCAAGCTGGCGACCTTTAGGCGTCCGACGCCCTTTGCCTTTGCCGGACTTCCAAACGCCCTTATCCGCTACTGCCGCCATGTCGCACCCGTCCTTGGTTTTGCCTGACCTTATCGCCACAAAGCCATGCAAGACCACGACAAAAGCGACGCCCCCGTTGCCATATGCGTTACCATCTTGTCTGATATTCGTAATCCGGCCCGATTTCGCCGGGACGGGAAGAATGCCCGAAGGGAGAACAGGGATGAAATATCCGATTGCAGCCTTTGGATTGGCGACACTGGCGCCGGTTCTGCTGCTCGGCATGGCGGCCGCATCTGGCGGAGTGTGGATCGCCGTCGCCTGTGCCTATCTGACGGTCGGTGTGGTGCAGTTCGACGCGCTGCCGAAAATCCAGATATCTCCCAGCCCAGATGGCACGGCAGAGATCGGCGGCGAACGGCTTTCGATGATCCTGAGCGTTATGCATTTCGCCTGCCTGTTCGTCGCCGTTCTGACGATCAGCGGTGAAACCTTCTCGATGGCGGAGAAAATCGGGCTATTCGCAGCCGTGGGCCTTTACCTTGGCCAAACCAGCGCCGCCAACGCGCATGAGATGTTGCACAGGTCCGATCCGAATGCCGCGTCAGTGGGCCGGGCGATCTATGCCTCTGTTCTGTTCGGGCACTACGCCGCCGCGCATCAGCGGATACACCACCGCCTTGTTGCGACACCCAGCGATCCTTGCACCGCGAAACCCACCGAATCCTTCTACCGCTTTGCGCCCCGCTGCTGGTTTGGCGCATTGCTGTCCGGCTACCGGGCAGAGCTTGAGGCGCAACGCCTGAAGCGCCCGCGATATACCCGGCTGACGCACCCCTACATGGTCGATATCGGCACTGGGCTGCTTTGCCTGTTCTTGGCTTGGCTGATCGGGGGCGGGCTTGGCTGCTTGATCTACATCGGGCTGGCCGCGTTCGTTCAACTTCAGATATTGCTGGTCGCCTATGTTCAACACTACGGCCTGTCCCGAAGCGTGCGACCAGACGGAACGACCGAACCCGTCGCCCCTACCCACGCATGGAGCGCGCCGCATTGGTTGTCCGGTTTGATGATGCTGAATCTGCCCCGCCACAGCGACCACCACCTTAGGCCCGACGCGCCCTTTCCGCAGCTTTCGATGCCGGAACCCGATACCGCGCCCACCCTGCCCCATAGCCTGCCGATGATGGCCGCGCTCGCCCTGATCCCCGTCCTTTGGCGCAAGAAGATGGACCCGCTGGCCGAGCTTTGGACCGAACGAGCGCGGCTGCGGCGTGTTCGGCAAGACGTCGCCTGACTGGACAAGCGTGCTCTGGTCAAGGCCATTTCGATTTGGCAAGATAATCCTATGAAACCTCTCGTTTTCCTCATACTCTCATCCACGGTTGCTTCGGCCGAAACCCTCGTGACCCCGGAAATGTTTGAACAGATGACAGAGGGGCGGACCTTTTATTACGGCCAAAATTCAGAGCCTTACGGGGCGGAGGAATATCTGCCGAACCGTCGCGTGCGGTGGACGTTTCTGGATGGGCAATGCGAAGAGGGCGAATGGTTCGTCGAACTCGACCTGATCTGCTTTGTCTATGACGCAAACCCGGTGCCGCAATGCTGGTCCTTCTATCAGCAGGACGAAGGCGGGTTGATCGCCCGGTTCGAAAACGACCCCAACGCGACGACGCTTTATGAGATGAGCCAGAGCGACGATCCGCTTCGCTGTCTGGGGCCGGACGTCGGCGTCTGACTAGGCCATTGCCGCTAAAACAGGCTGCCCTGCTCCGGCTTTGGCGGCGTGGGCTTGCTGGCTGGTTTCGGTTTCGCGCCGCCGGGGGCTATGCGACCGTCCTGAAATTCAATCTCAATCGCGTCTGCCTTCTTGGCGGCAGCGGCGGTGGTGACAACCTGCCCGTCGCCCCGCACCACCGCATAGCCGCGCTTCAGCGTTTCGGTGTAGCCGAGCGTTTGCCGCAGACGGTCCCGCGCATCAAGTTGCGTTCGCCAACCGGTGACTTGCGCCGTCGCGCTGTCGGTCAGACGTGCGGCGAGCCGGTCGTAGTCATCCCGCCGACGCTTCAAATCCTGTTGCAGCGCGGGCAAGCGCAATCGGGACGCCTGATGGCTTAGGTCCCTGCGTTGTTGCGTGATGCTCCGGCTCAGACCCGGACCAAGCCGTGCGCTTAACTTATCGACGGTCTGGCGGTGCTGCACGACCCGCCCGCCCAGAACCGAAGGGCGCAGACCCGACGCTGCCGCTGTCATCGCGCCGCGTTTCTTTTCGGCCAGCAGGCTTAGCGCGCCGGGCAGACGTTCGGCCCAGCGATCAAGTCGCTGGCTTGCATCCGCGACTAGCGTTTGTGGTCGAGGCAAAGCCCGCGCAAGGTCGCGCAAACGCTGGCCGCGCTGACTGATCGCAAGGCTGAGTGCGCGGGTCAGTCGGCTATCCTGCTGCCCGACCCAACCAAGCAGTTCGAGCCTGACCGGAACCGCATGTTCCGCCGCAGCCGTCGGCGTCGGCGCGCGCAGGTCAGACACGAAGTCGATCAGCGTCGTATCCGTTTCGTGCCCCACCGCAGAGATCAGCGGAATGTCCGACGCGGCAGCGGCGCGGGCGACGGATTCCTCGTTGAAACCCCAAAGGTCTTCGATAGACCCGCCGCCCCGCGCAACGATCAGCAGGTCCGGGCGCGGCAACGCGCCACCGGGTGTCATTGCGTTGAACCCTTCGATGGCGCGGGTGACTTCCGGCGCGCATTTATCGCCCTGCACGGCGACCGGCCAAATCAGCACCTTGCGGGGAAACCGATCCCGCAGACGGTGGAGAATATCGCGGATGACAGCGCCAGAGGGTGAGGTGATGACGCCGATGACTTCGGGCAGATACGGCAGCGGGCGCTTGCGGTCGGCGGCGAACAGCCCTTCAGCCTCAAGCGCCTTCTTGCGTTTTTCCAGCATCGCCATCAGGGCGCCCATGCCCGCCGGGGCGATATCGTCAATCACGATCTGGTACTTCGACTGGCCGCCAAAGGTCGTGATCTTGCCGGTAGCGACGACCTCCATCCCCTCTTCGGGCTGCACCTTCAGACGGGCCGAAACGCCCTTCCAGATAACGCCGGACAGGACCGAACGATCATCCTTCAAGTCAAGGTAGATATGCCCCGACCGCGGGCGCGACACGCGGCCAACCTCGCCCCGGATGCGAACCCGCGAAAACGCGCCTTCGATGGTGCGTTTCACCGCGCCGGAAATCTCTGTCACCGTGTATTCGGGTGCATTTTGCCCTGGTTCAGGATCGTCGATCAGGTCGGACATCGTGCCTCGCTTGTCTTGGCCTCGCCCGCACCTTAGAACGCTGCCAAGCGAAGGCCAAGGAGACATGCATGAACATCCTCATTCTCGGAAGCGGCGGGCGGGAACACAGCCTTGCATGGGCGGTCAAACAGAACCCGAAATGTGACCGCCTGATCGCCGCACCGGGCAATGCGGGCATGGCCGAGATTGCAGAATGCGCCAAGCTCGACATCATGGATGGCGGCGCGGTCGTCACCTTTGCCGAGGAAAACGCGGTTGATTTCGTGATTGTCGGGCCAGAAGCCCCACTGGCCGCTGGCGTCGCGGACCGTCTGCGTGATGCCGGGGTCGCGTGTTTCGGCCCCTCTGCCGCTGCGGCAAAGCTCGAGGCCTCGAAAGCGTTTACCAAGGAGATTTGCGACGCGTCCGGTGCGCCAACGGCTGGCTACGCCCGGTTTACGGAGGCCGCCCCGGCCAAGGATTACATCCGCGAACAGGGCGCGCCGATTGTTGTGAAGGCCGATGGCCTCGCCGCTGGCAAGGGCGTGATCGTTGCGATGACCGACGACGAAGCGCTCGCCGCGATCGACGATATGTTCGGTGGAGAGTTCGGCGCAGCCGGGGCTGAGGTTGTGATCGAGGAATTCATGGAGGGCGAAGAAGCGTCGTTCTTCATCCTATGCGACGGAACGGACGTGCTGCCGATTGGCACGGCGCAGGACCATAAACGGGTTGGCGAAGGCGACACAGGGCCGAACACCGGCGGGATGGGCGCATACTCCCCCGCGCCGGTCCTGACGGATGAGATTGCAGAACGGGCCTTGGCCGAGATCATCCGCCCAACAGTGGCCGAGATGGCGCGGCGCGGCACACCCTATCAAGGGGTGCTTTATGCGGGTCTGATGATCAAGGACGGTGCACCACGGTTGGTGGAATACAACGTGCGCTTCGGTGACCCGGAATGTCAGGTGCTGATGATGCGGCTGGGCGCGCAAGCGCTCGACCTCATGCTGGCTTGCGCGGAGGGGCGCTTGGCCGATGCGCGCGTCAACTGGGCCGAGGATCACGCACTGACGGTTGTGATGGCCGCGAAGGGCTATCCCGGCAGCTACGACAAGGGCAGCGTCATTCGCGGCCTTGATGGGTTGCCGGAGACGAGCAGCGAAATGACCTTTCACGCCGGGACTGTCCTTGATGGTGGGTCGGTGGTCGCAAACGGTGGGCGCGTCCTGAATGTGACCGCGCGGGGCGACAGCTTGCAGGACGCCCGCGACCGAGCCTATGCGATGGTTGAGGCGATAGACTGGCCGGAAGGGTTCTGCCGCAAAGACATCGGCTGGCGCGCGTTGTAGGGGGCTGTCTGCCCCCGCCCTTTGGCGATGCCAAAGGACTCCCCCGAGGATATTTCTGGAAAGATGAAAGCCGGGTCAGCCCTTGCAGGCAAGCGCGTCGGTTAGGCTGGCGCGGTTATTGAAGGGGCCAAGGACGCGGGTCGTGACGCTGCCACCTGCGAGGCGGGAGGCGACGACCTGCGTCCAGTCCGCGTTCGCCGTGATGATTTCCGGCCCGCCGCCACAATCGCGGATACCGCCCGAAATGTAGTCCTGCCCGATCCGATGATTGGTCAGGCCGGGCCTGTCGGCGATCGGGATCAGCCGTCCATCCTGATAGCGCCAGATGCGGAGTGTTTTCGCGAGGTGCGGCCGGTCGATATAGGCGAGTTCGATCAGGCCGTCGCCGTCGAGATCAGCCACCCCCAGCGGCGCAAGCCAGCGGCGGGTCTGGCCAATATGCGGGGTTTCGGCAAGTTTCCCGGTTTCGTCATAGATCGCAAGTGCGGCGCCCTGACGAACATCGGTTTCGACGACGATCATTTCGCGGTCGCCATCACCGTCCACATCGGCAAGGCGGGGGGCGGTGTCTTCGAACACATGATCTGAGGGCAAACGGACAAGGGCCGTTCCGCGCTGAGGGGTGGATGTCGGATTGTCGAACCGCATCTCCAGCGCACCGTATTCGATAGCGTCACCCAGAACGCCGTGATTGTAGCGATCTGTCGGTTCCAGATACCGGGCGCTGAGAACGTCGGCGGACGCCGCGCCCGCCGATAACGCGGCGGCCAATAGGGCTGCCGCCCGCAACATCAGATTTGTTTTTCGGGCATCTGAACGATCAGACCATCGACCGCATCGCTGACCTTCAACTGACAGGTCAGGCGGGATCGGGTCGTGTCAGGTTCATACGCAAAGTCGAGCATGTCTTCTTCCATCGCGTCCTTCGCGGGCAGCTTTTCGACCCAGTCAGGGTGCACGTAGACATGACAGGTCGAACAGGCGCAGGCGCCGCCGCAATCTGCTTCGATACCGGGAATATTATTGTCGCGCGCGCCTTCCATCACGGTCAGGCCATCGGCAACGTCAACAACGTGTTCGGTGCCGTTATGTTCGATATAGGTGATCTTTGCCATCCGCCTTCGTTCCTTAACGAGAATTCATCAAAACGTCCTTAGCGGGCGAAACGCGCCCATGCCAGAGTCTTTTTTGTCCAGAGGGTTGGTGTGTTGCCTTACGAAGAAGGGGCACCGTTGCGGGCGCCCCTTCTAATTCAATGCGAAAGTCGCACCTTAGCTAAGCGGCAACGCCACAAAGCGCGGGTCGCCTTCGCGACGGACCAGCAGCAGGATCGACTTGCGCCCGGCGTTGCGGGCATCTTCGATCCGGGCTTGCAGATCCTCGATGGTGCGGACGCGCTGTTGGCCAGCTTCGGTCACGATGTCGCCGGCCCGGATGCCTTTGGAATAAGCGCCGGATTCGGTTGCGACATCGGTGATGACCAAGCCATCATCGCTGGTGTCGAGACCAAGTTGTTCGCGCAATTCGTCGGTCATTTCGGACAGGGTTAGGCCAAGCACCTCTTCGGTGGCGGGTTTGTCCGGGACAGACCCAACGGCGGGAATGCTGCCTTCGGCGGTTTCACGACGGCCAAGCGTCACGCGAAGGGTTTCTGTGCTGCCCTCGCGGTTGACGACAACGCGGACGGTCTTGCCGACCTCGGTATTGCCAACCTGACGGACAAGATCGCGGGTGTCGGCAACTTCGACGCCGTCAAACGATACGATCACGTCGCCCTGCTCCATCCCGGCTTCGGCAGCCGGACCTTCGGGAACGTCTGTCACAAGCGCGCCAGAGGTTTCGGTCAGACCCATCGCCTCGGCCACATCGTCGGTCACATCCTGAATGCGGACACCAAGCCAGCCGCGGCGGGTTTCGCCAAACTCTTTCAACTGGTCAACAACACGGGTCACAACACCGGATGCCATTGAGAACCCGATGCCGATGGACCCACCGTTCGGGCTAAGGATCGCGGTGTTCACGCCGATCACTTCGCCATCCATGTTGAACAACGGACCGCCGGAGTTGCCGCGGTTGATGGCGGCGTCGGTCTGGATGTAGTCGTCATAGGTCCCGGACAGCGCGCGGTTGCGGGCGGATACAATCCCCGCCGAGACCGAGAAGCCCTGCCCAAGCGGGTTGCCCATCGCCATGACCCAATCGCCAACGCGCATGACATCGCTGTCACCAAACGGGACGAACACCAGCGGAGAGTCACTTTCGACCTTCAACAGCGCGATGTCGGTGTTCGGGTCGGTTCCGACGACTTCGGCCGGCAGTTCCTCGCCCGAGAAAAACTCGATAAGGATCTCATCCGCGCCTTCGATGACGTGGTTGTTGGTAACGATGAACCCATCTTCAGAGATCACGAAACCCGAACCGAGCGCTTGGCTGCGGCGGGGCGGTTGATCACCTTGCGGGCCGCGTTCGTTGAATTCACGGAAGAAATCTTCGAACGGGGAACCTTCGGGCACCATCGGCATGGGGCCGCCGCGTGTGGCGACCGTCGTGGATGTGGTGATATTCACAACTGCGGGGCTGACCTTGTCAGCGAGGTCAGCAAAGCTTTCCGGGGCGCCGCGTGCGGCGGCCGAAAGCGCCTGGGCGATCAAGAGCGCAAAGCTCAACACCAGAACCCAGAACGCGCGCAGCATTCTGTCTGCTCCTGCTTGCTGAGGAATCGAAATTGCCTGAGGTTTCACTGCGAACTCCTTCGTTTTCGGCTTTTCGTCGCCCGTCCGTGCGGGCCTGTCTACTCTATATTTTGAACGATTGTCGGAATCTTCAACTGTGGTTCCGTGTTTGGACATAACAACAACGTGAGCGCGTTTGCTTGTTTTGAAGTGTCACGCACCCAGCACCGCCTTTGCAAGCCAGATTATCGCAACACCTGCGGCAATCGCGAAAAGGCCAATCATACGGCGTCGTTCGATCGACATTAATCTAAGGGTTTCAAGTATATCCTCGATACGCGAAGGGGCCAGCGCAAGCACCAGCCCCTCAACCGCGAAGACGAGTCCAAGTCCCAGTAGCAGCGTTGCCATTACCGGGGTTGGTCCGTTTCAAGGTAGTCAAAGAATTCGCTGTCAGGTGACAGGACCATTGTCGTATTGCTGCCCTGAAGCGATTGACGATAGGCCGAAAGCGACCTGTAGAATTCAAAGAATTCCGGGTCAGC
Organism: Aliiroseovarius sp. YM-037; assembly: GCF_048060095.1. NCBI lineage: Bacteria > Pseudomonadati > Pseudomonadota > Alphaproteobacteria > Rhodobacterales > Paracoccaceae > Aliiroseovarius > Aliiroseovarius sp. YM-037. The sequence goes on from NZ_JBLUOA010000002.1 coordinate 240,919, forward strand.
GCCGAACGCCTCGGCAAAGATCGCGTTTCGGCGGGCGTCGGCCTCACCCCGGATGATCTCTGACTGACGCTTGGCGTCGGAGACGAGTTCGACAACCGTTCTGTCAGCCTGTGCCTGAATACGCTGCGCGGCCTCCGCACCGCGGGCGCGTTCGTCGGTCGCTTCGCGTTCACGCTCGGCCCGCATCCGGTCAAACGTCGCTTGCAGGTTTTCGCGCGGAAGGTCGGTGCGTTTCAAACGCACGTCGATGATTTCGAGGCCCAGCGCACGCGCTTCGAAGATCGCGGCGTTTCGGATACGGAGCATCAGCGTCGCACGGTCCGAACTCAGGATATCATTCGAGCTGACAGAGCCCAAAATCTCTCGTGTTTTAGATCGCAGGATTGAATCCAAGCGCACCTCTGCCGCCGCAATGCCACCGACACCAACGGCCTGACGGAACTGCTCGACGTCAGCGATGCGATACCGGGCGAATGCGTCAACGACCAGACGGCGGTCATCAAGTGGTGTCACCTCAAGCGGATCAATATCGCGGCTGAGGATACGGTCGTCATAGCGCACAACCTCTTGAATCAGCGGAATTTTGAAGCCAAGACCGGGCTCTTCCTTAACGTCGACAACGCGGCCAAATTGTAGGATCAAGGCCTTTTCGCGTTCATCCACGATGAAAACCGAGGAAAGAACAGCCGCAATCACGATCACGACGATCGGCAGTATGATTGTGGATTTACGCATCAGTTATTCCCCTCGGAAGAGTTACGGCGCAGCTCGTTTAGCGGCAGGTAGGGCACGACGCCCTGCCCTTGTCCGCCGGCGTTATCGTCAAGAATGATCTTGTCGACTGAGCCAAGCACTTGCTCCATCGTCTCAATATATAGGCGGCGGCGCGTCACTTCGGGCGCTTTCACGTATTCTTCAAGCACGGCGGAGAAGCGGCTGGCCTCACCTTCGGCTTCGTTGACGACACGGGCGCGATATCCTTCGGCTTGTTCCAGAACCTGCGCGGCTTCACCACGGGCCTCAGCCAAAACGCGGTTCGCGTAGGCGTCGGCCTGCTTCTGGAAGCGGTCGCGTTCTTGTTCCGCAGCCTGAACGTCGCGGAACGCGTCGATCACTGTTTCCGGCGGGTCGGCCTTGTCAAAGTTAACGCGGATGATCGTGACGCCACTGTCATAGCTGTCGAGCGTCAGCTGCATCAGGTCCAGCAAGCGCGTCGCAATCGATTCCCGGTCCCGGTTCAGGATTGGGGAAAGTTCCGACTGGGCAATAATTTCACGCATCGCAGATTCGGCAACGGCGGCAATCGTCGGTTCCGGGTCACGCAGGTTAAACAGGAATTTCGCTGGGTCATTGATGTTCCAGACGACCTGGAAATCAATATCGACGATGTTTTCGTCGCCGGTCAGCATCAGACCGGCTTCGGACCCTTGACGGCCAACGCCGATATCAAGGGTCTGCTCTCGGGTCACTGGGATAACTTCAGCGCTAACAACGGGCCACGGCGCGAAGTTTAGGCCCGGCTGCCCGGTCGAGGAGTATTCGCCAAGGAACAGTTCAACGGACTGTTCTTCGGGTTTCACAGTGTAAAACGACATAACAGCCCACACCACGATCAGCACGAGGGCACCCAAACCAACGGTTCCACGGGTCAAGCGCGGGCCACTCGGGCCACCGCTTCCGGCGCCGCGACCACCGTCGCCGCCACCCCGGCCACCCATCAGAACGCGAAGCTGTTCGCGGCCCTTGTTCATAATCTCTTCGATTTCGGGAATCTGGCCGCCTTCGCCTTCCGGCTTGCGTCCACCGCCACCCTTATTGTCGTCGCCGCGGTCGTTTCCGCCGCCCGATCCGCCGCCCCAAGGGCCGCCGTTATTTCCTGCCATTCGGGTAATTTCCCTTTTCTTGGTCAATGACGTGTTGCCAACGTGGTCACATTATCACGTTTTTTCAAGTTTCTCTCACCGGAGTCTTCATCGTTACAAGTTCCTCCGACATGGTTGGGTGGACCGCGACGGTGCGGTCAAAGTCCTCTTTCGTGGCCCCCATCTTTACGGCGATCCCGGCGAGCTGGATCAACTCACCCGCGTGATCCGCGACGATATGGCAGCCAAGCACGCGGCGATCAGCCTTCGACACGATCAGCTTCATGTAAACCTTATCCTCGCGCCCGGCAAAGGCGGATTGCATTCCCTTGAAGCGGGTTTCGTAGACCTCAATCGGGCCTTCGTCACGCGCGTCCTCCTCGCTCATGCCGATTGTGCCGAGTTCGGGCTGCGTGAAAACCGCCGAGGGAACAAGGTGGTGGTCGACAGGTGTTGGGTTATCCTTGAACACGGTTTCGACGAAGGCCGCGCCTTCGCGGATGGCGACGGGCGTCAGATTGATCCGGTTCGTCACGTCGCCGACGGCATAGATCGTCGGGACAGAGCTTTGGGAATAATCATCGACCTCAACCTGCCCGCCTTTGCCAAGCGTGACACCTGCATTTTCCAAACCCATGTCCGATGTGTTGGGCTTCCGGCCCGTCGCGAACATGACCTTTTCGAACATCGTTTCGCGACCGTCGGTATCTGTCACCGACAGGCCGCCATCGACCTTTTTGATTGTAGTTGCGTTGGTGCGCAGGCGCAGATCGATGCCGCGTTCCTGCATCGCAGCGGCAATATGGCTCGCGCTTTCGAAATCGAAGCCGCGCAAGATCATTTCGCCGCGATAGTATTGAGTCACCTGAACGCCCAGCCCGTGAAGGATGCAGGCAAATTCGCAAGCAATAAAACCGCCACCGACAATCAGGATCGACTTTGGCAACTCATCCAGCAGAAAAATATCGTTCGAGGTGATCGTATGTTCTGCCCCTTCGATATCAGGCGTGAACGGGTGGCCGCCGGTCGCCAGCAGGATGTGCTTTGCGGTCACGGTTTGGCCAGTCGACAGTTTGATCGTATGTGCGTCGATCAGTTCGGCGCGGGCGTCAAATGTTTCAACACCGTTTGATTTCAGAATGTTGCGATAGATGCCTTCCAGCCGGTCAAGCTCCGCATGAAGCCGGGGGCGGAACACTTGCCAATCGAAATCGCCCGCCTCAACATCCCAGCCATAGGCGCGGGCGTCTTCCATCATCTCGCCATAGCCTGACGCGAACACCATCAGCTTTTTTGGCACACAACCACGGATGACGCAGGTGCCGCCATAGCGGTATTCCTCGGCCAGTGCGACGCGGGCGTTGCCTTCGGTCGCGGCAAGCCGCGCGGCCCGGACCCCACCGGAGCCGCCACCGATGACAAAAAGGTCGTAGTCGAAATCCATGGAAACCCCAGCCTTCAAAGATCGGAAAACAAATTCGCGTTTTCGGCGATGTCGATGCGTTCTTCTTCGACGGTGCCGGCGTTGATGTCGTGCACCTCAACCTTGCCGTCGCCGTGACCAACAATCACCGCATCACAGATATCTATGAAAAGCCCATTTTCAACAACGCCCGGAATCTGATTGATAATCATCGACAATTGCCGGGCATTGCCGATCCGATTGAGGTGCAGATCAAGTATAAAGTTGCCTTCATCCGTCACGAAAGGTGCGTCGCCGTTCAAGCGCAGAGAGGTCGCCCGGCCCAGAACATCAAGACCGATCAGCGTTTCCTCAACCAGCGCCTTGGTGGTTTGCCAACCAAACGGGATCACCTCAATCGGCAAGGGAAATGCGCCGAGGTGTTCGACATGCTTGCCGACATCCGCGATGACGACCATCTGGTCGGACGCGGTCGCGACGATCTTTTCCTGAAGCAATGCGCCGCCGCCGCCCTTGATAAGGTTGAGGTCGTTGTCAAATTCGTCCGCGCCGTCAATCGTCAGGTCGAGCCATTTCGCCTCGTCCAGCGAGGTGACGGTGATACCGACTTGTTGTGCCAGTTCCGCCGTGCGGGTGGAGGTTGGAACGCCGGTGATCTTGAGGTTGTCCTGCCGCACCATTTCGCCAAGGCACCGCACCATCCACGCAGCGGTTGAGCCTGTTCCAAGGCCGATCCGCATCCCGCTTTCGACATAGTCACATGCCCGTTTTGCGGCGACAAATTTGGCCCGGTCGATTGGCGACAGTTCTCCGGTCATGGCTGCGACTCCCCAGTGTTTCGTCGGCCTTATACGAAATGTGTCGCTGGGCCGCGAGGGGGGAATTGCATCGAAAGCCACGCGATGCCGCAAAGGCGACCGCTCGGCACGGTCCGCAATCGCCGATTCACGTCTGATCTGCACCCCGGCAGGTCGCTTTTCGGGCAGGTCATCGGCTGGATTGATATAGAGAAGGATCAGGGACAGGAGGATCGAATGCTCACGCTGCATTACGCGCCCGACAACGCTTCGCTGATCGTCCGGCTGGTGCTGGAGGAGTTGACGCAGCCGTTTGATACGGTCCTGATTGATCGCGCGGCGCAGGAGCAGGCCGGAGAGGCATACCGCAGGCTTAACCCGCGCGGGTTGATCCCGGTTCTGGAAACGCCTGACGGTCCGATCTTTGAAACGGCGGCTATTCTGCTGTGGCTGTCAGAGGCGTTCGGCAAAATGGCCCCGCAACCCGGCGCGCCTGATCGCGCTGCGTTCCTATCTTGGCTGTTCTACCTGTCGAACGGGCTGCACGCCGATATGCGGATGTTGTTTTACGGCCAAAACTATGTTGGCGTTGGCAGTGACGCTCAGACCTCACTGGCGCGCCAGACCCACGCCCGGATCGACGGGCATCTGGCGCTGTTCGACGAATGCGCTGGCGCTGGTCACGAGTGGTTTTCGGCGGAGCAACCGTCGATCATCGACTACTATCTCGCGACTTGCTTGCGCTGGCTCGCGCTATATCCCAAACAGGGGCACGCATGGTTCGATATCGACAGAACGCCGGCGCTGCGCCGTTTGGCCGAACGGATGGAGCAGCGCCCCGCAACCCTTCGTGCAGCGAAAGCCGAAGGGCTTGGCAAGACGCCGTTTTCCGCGCCACGCTATGCGGAGCCGGAAAGCGGTAGTGCAACATGAAAGGCGATACCTAGTGTTCCTATCGGTTTTTGACATGTTCAAGGTGGGTGTTGGCCCGTCGTCGTCCCACACGATGGGCCCGATGGTCGCCGCTGCGCGGTTTCTTGACCTGCTGCGCGAAAGCCCGTTCAACCCGGCGGGCGTTCGCGGATCGCTTCACGGCTCGCTCGCCTTTACCGGGGTTGGGCACGCGACGGATCGGGCAACAATCTTGGGGCTGTCGGGATTTCTGCCGGATACCTATGACGCGGAAAAAGCGGATGAAACGCTCGCCCGCATTCGGGAAACGAAACTGGTTGAGCCTGAGGGTCTGCCCCCGCTTCGCTTCGATCCTGAAACTGACCTGACGTTTGACTACGGCCCCGCCCTGCCCGGCCATGCCAATGGGATGATCCTGATGGCGACGGATAGTCAGGGGGACGTCATTCTGCAGGAAACATATTACTCCATCGGCGGTGGTTTTGTTCTGAGCGAAGATGAACTGGGACAGGACGCGAAAAAAGCGACACCCCCGGGCGACTACCCCTACCCGTTCGAAACAGCGGCGCGGATGCTGAAGATGGCCGATGAAAGCGGCCTGTCGATTGCCGAAATGAAACGCGCGAACGAGCTTGTTCACCGGAGCCACGCCGAGTTGGATCACGACATGGGCCGGATCTGGCAGGTGATGAACAACTGTATCGAACGCGGGCTTCGGACCGATGGCATTCTGCCCGGAGGGCTAAGCGTGCGACGCAGGGCGAAGGGCATTCACGACGCGCTGGAGTCTGAACGTGGGCTGAACATGTCGGCCCCGCACACGATCAACGATTGGATGAGCGTCTACGCGATGGCGGTGAACGAGGAAAACGCAGCCGGCGGTCAGGTCGTCACAGCACCGACCAACGGGGCGGCAGGCGTCGTGCCGGCGGTGATCCGCTACTGGCTGGATCACGTGCCATCCGCGACCGTCACGCGGGTCGGAGATTTCCTGCTGACTGCGGCGGCAATTGGCGGGCTAGTGAAGCACAACGCGTCAATTTCAGGCGCGGAATGCGGGTGCCAGGCCGAAGTCGGCTCCGCCGCCGCAATGGCGGCGGCTGGGTTGTGTGCGGTGATGGATGGAACACCGCAGCAGGTTGAAAACGCGGCTGAAATCGCGCTAGAGCATCATCTGGGCATGACCTGCGATCCTGTCAAAGGGCTGGTCCAAGTGCCGTGCATTGAGCGCAACGGGCTTGGCGCGATCAAGGCTGTGAGCGCGGCGTCGCTTGCCCTGCGAGGGGACGGCAATCATTTGGTACCGCTTGACAGCGCGATTGAAACCATGCGCCAAACCGGTGAGGACATGAGCGAGAAATATAAGGAAACCTCGCTTGGTGGATTGGCGGTAAATATCCCGAACTGCTGAGGTTGCTGCGACTGTCACGCTGCCTCCGGCGGGGATATTTCGGGAAAATGGTGAGAGTGGTGCGTTTCAGGTTTGTGTGTCCGGGAGTGGCGCAATAGCGTAGCGCGATGACACAGGACCGTCCCTTCCTTGGCCTTCTTCTGATGATTGGCTTTTGCGTGCTGGCGCCGCTTGGTGACTCCATCGCCAAGGTGCTGGGCGACCGCATTCCGCTTGGCCAATTGTTGATCGTGCGTTTCGCGGCGCAGGCAGTGATCCTGTTTCCGCTCGTCGCGTGGTTGGGGCTGCACTGGCGCTTCACAGGGCGCGTGCTGCGGCTGACGATCGTGCGGACGGTTCTGCACATCATCGGGATTGGGGCGATGTTCACATCGCTCAGGTATTTGCCGCTGGCGGATGCGGTCGCAATCGCCTTCGTCATGCCGTTCATCATGTTGCTTCTCGGCAAGTTCGTTCTTGAGGAGGAGGTCGGAGCACGCCGGTTAATCGCGTGCTGCATCGGGTTCGTCGGCACATTGCTGGTTGTTCAACCTGCCTTTGCGGATGTCGGCTTGCCTGCTTTGCTTCCGTTGGTTGTTGCTGTTGATTTCGCGTTTTTCATGCTGGTGACACGGCAAATTGCCAAGGACGTGGAACCTGTCAGCCTGCAGATGGTGTCTGGACTAGTTGCGTGCGTAATTCTACTGCCACTGATCTTCGTGGGCGAAGCGGCAGGATTTCCGGGCCTCGGCTTTATCGCGCCGTCGGGAATCGACTGGGCGCTACTGGCGGCGATTGGCGCGTTGGGGACCGGGGCGCATCTGTTGATGACCTGGTCGCTGCGGTTCGCGCCCTCGGCGACGCTGGCACCAGTTCAATACCTCGAAATTCCGTTCGCCACCGTGATCGGCTATCTGATCTTTCGCGACTTGCCGAACGGTTTGGCGGCAGTGGGAATCTTCATCACTGTCGGCGCGGGGCTTTATATCGTGTTCAGGGAGCAGGCCATGTCTCGGGCAGTGCGGCAAGCGTCTCCGCCACCTCACCCAACGCCTGCCGTGGCAGAAGCATCAGCATTTTCGGAGCGTCAAAGCGAAGAGTGAGAGGAGCGATCACCTCGTTTGACGTGCCAATCCGACCGTCGGGCGCGAATTTCAGCCCTTTGATCGGCCAGCGCAAGCCCCCTGACGTGCCATTCACCCGACCGAATGGAAACAGGGACAGGCGGCTACCGTCGGGCAAGTTGAGTTTGATATCCGGTGGGGCCAGAAACGTGATGTCGTCGGCCCCGATCAGAACGCAGCGTTTATGCGGGTGCCGGACCAGCGCGTTCAGCGCGGCAAGTTCGTGGTCAAGCCGCGCACCTGCAAAGCCCACGCCAAGGATCAGAGGGGCGGAAATACGCGTCAGACACTTTTCGAAGTCCGTCGTTTCCTGTTCCGGGATGTAGTGAAGCCGATTCTCGGGGATTACCGCGCGGCTGTCGACATCGAGAGAATCGAAATCTCCGATAACCGCTTGTGGCATATGCCCTTTTTCCAGCGCCAGTTTTGCGCCACCATCAGCCGCGACGAGAATCGGGCCAATCGAAAGCGCGGAGGTAAGCGCGTCGTCGCCGAAACAACCGGCGCCAAGCAGCGTAATTGGCTCCGAATCGTGTACAATGTGGCTTTTCATGGGCAGTTCACGCATTTTGAGGAGGTTTGACACATTCTGGCCTCAAAAAGATACCGGAAATATCTAAGTTCTGTGCCCTTCTGGGACATAGACATTGGTAAACAGTTTGTTGCTGAATAGAGAAAGAAAGCGAGCACATTATGGTCGGTGCAAGTAAAATCCTTACGGTTTCATACGGAACCTTCTCCTGCACGCTGGAAGGTTTTGATGATTCCTTTTCTACGATGAAGGCGATCGCTGAGTATTTTCGCGATCTCGCCTCAGACGACCGGTATTTCGGTGCCGAACCTGCGACGCCGGATGCAGAAATGCTCGCCCGTATTGCGGAGCGTGAAACCCAAAAGCGCGTCGAAGCCAAGCTGGGAAACAGCGGTGTCGTCCTGCGCCAGAGTGAGGCGGAACCGCAGATCGGCCATGTCGCCTCCGAAGCGCCCGCATATGAGCCGACTTACGAGGCCGAGCAGCCCGCAGATGTAGACCATGACGCTGAGAGCGCTGAAAGCGTTGCTGCGAAATTGCAGCGTATCCGCGCCGTTGTCGCCCGCAATCAGGCGGTTGAGCCTGCGTTCGACGCCGAAGAAATCGACCCGCTTGTTGAAGGTGAAGATACCGCGTCTGACGACGTTTTCGCTGCACCCGCGGCCGAAGAATTCGTCGCCGAGGATATTGCCGAAGAACCGGTGTTTGAAGAAGAAGCCGCTGCTGAGGATTTTGCCCCGGTTGAAGAAGAAGAAGTTGCGGCTGAACCGGAAGCCGACGAAGAACTGTCGTCGATCCTTGATCGCGTCAGCGATGATGAGCCGGTGACAAGCGAAGAGATCGCAGAAGAGATTGTCGAGCAGGCCGATACAGGCTCCGTTCTTGAAGAGCTCGCGACGGAAACCGTTGAAGAGTTTGAAGAAGAGGTCATCGAAGAAGAGCCCGTGGCAGAGATCGCGGAGCCTGAACCGGTTGAAACCGTTGAAGAGCGCGCTGTTGAAGAATCCGTTGCTGAGGAAGCGCCGGAAGCCGTTGAAGAGGCTGTCGAAGAGGCAACCGACGATAGCGACGACCCTTATGCAAACGCTCGCCGTCGCCGCCCCCGGACCTCTGCGTCCGAAGCGGCAGAACGTGCGCGCGCTCGTGCGCTTCGCATGAAAGGTGGCGATGCGGCTGCTGTTGCTGCGCCTGCTGCTGTGGCCGCAACCGTTACGGATGCGGTTGAAGACGAAGTAGCAGAAGAACCGGTTGCAGAGTTTGAACCGATTGATGAGACGGAAACAGTTGAGGCACCGGAGTTCGAAGAAATCGCGGAAGAGCCCGAAGTCGTAGTGGCCGAATCCGAAGCAGACAGCGACGACGTTGATCTTGCCGAGGAAGAAGCCGCGAAAAGCTTGCTTGAGGGCGGCCAGAACGATTTTCAGTCCGCGCTCGCTGAGATTGAGCAAGAAGCGCTTACGTCGGACGACGAAGGCGACAGCGAAGGCGAAACCGAAGAAGACGCCGATGCTTTTACTTCAGAGACGATCCAAAGTGATGAGATCGTTGAGGACGCGGCAGAATCAGAGACTTCGGAAGAGGATGACAACGAAAACGATGAGGCATTGGATGCTGCCCTTAGCGCTGCGTTGATGGGACAGACCGCCCCTGTTCGCAACCGCCGGGGACGTGACATTCTTTCCCACGACAGCGAAGAGGAAGAAGCCTCTGTCGAGCGTCTGATGGAAGAAACCAACAGCCAATTCGACAACCCGGAAACCAGCCGCCGCCGCTCTGCGATCTCGCACCTGCGCGCTGCGGTTGCGGCAACGGTCGCTGATCGCTTGGTCAAGACCGACCCGCTGGGCGAAAGCGGTGACAAGACGGATGCCTACCGCGCCGATCTTGCCGAAGCTGTGATTCCGCGCGCTGATGCGGATGCGGAAAAGGACGAAGTAGAAGAAATTGTTGAAAAGCCTGAACAACCCGCGCCGCTGATGCTAGTTTCAGAGCAGCGGATCGACACGCCGGAAGACGATGTAGCGCCGCAATCAAACCTTGGTGCATCCGTTCGCCCGCGTCGGGTTGGTGGCGCCGCTCCGGCCCTTCGTGAAGTGAATGAAGACTTTGCGCAGGACGCCGAAGACGATGCGGACGAAAACATCTTTTCGGAATCAACCCGCTTTGACGAATTCGCACGCAGCATGGGCGCGACAGAGCTTCCGGACCTTCTGGAAGCAGCGGCGGCCTACACGATCTATGTTGAAGGTTGCCCGCATTTCTCGCGTCCGCAGGCAATGCGCCTCGCGTCCGAGTTTCTTGGCGACGACAAGTTTGTTCGCGAAGACGGGCTGCGGTCCTTCGGACAACTGCTCCGTCAGGAGCGGATCGTGAAACTGAAACGTGGTCAGTTCACGATCGCGGAAGACACACGCTTCAAGCCCGAAGCCCGCGCGGCTGGCGAATAAGAACACCAGAACGACTCGTTCCACATATTAAAGAGTGTTGGGCGGGGTGATCCTAGGATCGCTCCGCCCTATTTCTTTTCGGCATCCGGGTCAGCTTTGCCGACGCCTTTGAAAATCCACTTGAACGGCAGCGCCCAAAGCACGCCAAGGCCGACATAAATCGCCAATTCAACAAGGATCGACGGGCGGTCGAACAGGTTTACAATTGTCACCGCCGTCACGATGTAAGCCGGCAGGCCGATCAGCAGAATAATCAGCGACCAGCGTCGCCGAGCTTTGTAGGACAGCGCCATCAGTCGGCGAACGGGTCGGTGACAAGGATTGTGTCATCCCGCTCCGGACTGGTGGACAGGAGCGCGACCGGGCAGTCGATCAGTTCTTCGACCCGGCGCACGTATTTGATCGCATTCGCGGGCAGATCGGCCCAGCTTCGCGCGCCTTCGGTGCTTTCGCTCCACCCCGGCAGGCTTTCGTAGATCGGCGTGCAACGGGCCTGTTGATCCGCGGCGATGGGCAGGTGATCCAGCGTTTCGCCGTCAAGTTCGTAACCGACGCAGATTTTCAGTTCCTCGAACCCGTCGAGAACGTCGAGCTTGGTGAACGCAATACCGTTTACGCCCGAAGTCGCGCAGGTCTGGCGCACGAGAACCGCATCGAACCATCCACACCGGCGCTGACGCCCGGTTACGGTGCCAAATTCATGCCCACGCTCACCAAGGCGTTGGCCGTTTTCATCGTTCAGCTCTGCCGGAAACGGCCCTTCGCCAACCCGCGTGGTGTAGGCTTTGACGATCCCAAGAACAAAGTCGATAGAGCCGGGGCCGATCCCCGTCCCCGTCGCCGCTTGCCCCGCGATCACGTTTGATGACGTCACGAACGGATATGTGCCAAAATCGATGTCGAGCAGCGCCCCTTGTGCCCCCTCAAACAAGATGCGCTTTCCGGATTTTCGCTTTTCATTCAACACCTTCCACACCGGTGCCGCGAACTTCAGCACCTCCGGCGCGATGTCGTTGAGTTGTTCCAGCAGCGCGGCTCGGTCGACTTCCGGCAGGCCGAGTCCACGGCGCAGTGCGTCGTGATGAACGAGCAGCCTGTCAACGCGAAGTTCCAGCGTGGCAGGATCAGCCAAGTCCGCAACACGGATCGCACGGCGGCCAACTTTGTCTTCATAGGCCGGGCCGATGCCACGGCCTGTCGTGCCGATTTTCGCGACGGACGTTTGCGCCTCACGCGCCCGATCAAGTTCGCCGTGAACAGGCAGGATCAGCGGGGTGTTTTCGGCAATCATCAGGTTTTCAGGCGTAATTTCAACGCCTTGCCCACCAAGCTTCGCAATCTCTTCAACCAGATGCCACGGGTCGAGCACAACGCCGTTGCCGATCACCGACAGCTTGCCACCGCGCACAATGCCCGAGGGAAGCAGGCTTAGCTTATAAACCTTGCCGTCAATGACCAGCGTGTGTCCCGCGTTGTGGCCGCCCTGAAACCGCGCGATGACATCCGCGCGCTCTGAAAGCCAGTCCACGATCTTGCCTTTTCCTTCGTCACCCCACTGGGCGCCGACGACGACGACATTGGCCATTTCTTTCCCCGATGCTGGTCAAAACCGCGTCACCCTATAGCCGCTCATCGTCCGCCATGAAACCGCAAATTCGTCGCAACACTGGACAGCGATGCGGCAATCCGGCAAATCGTCTTTAAGAACAAAGGGGAAAGAGTATGGCGTTTGTCCTTCGGTGGGTGTTTGCATTTATCTTGCTGGCCGCAACGTTCAATCCGACGCAGTGGAATTTCGTCCGTTGGGCGCGCGAAAACTATGCGGAGCAGTTGCCGATCACGGTCCTGCTCGGCCTTGTCCTGTTAATCGGCTACATCATTTACCTGCGGGCGACGCTGCGGTCGATTGGCGGATTTGGCATGTTTCTGGTCGTGGCCGTCGTCGGCGCTTTGATCTGGGTGCTGGTCGATTGGGGCATCCTGACGCTGGATAATCCCAGCCAGAACGTATGGCTTGGCCTGCTTGCGCTGTCGATTGTATTGGGCGTCGGCCTCAGTTGGAGCCACGTGCGCCGCACGCTTTCCGGACAGGCCGATATGGATGATGTGGATGAGTGACCGGAAGGGGTTGCGACGAAGGCTGAGAAGCCCTAGATAACCGCATCACACTATACGCCGAAGGCCGATCCATGGAAAACGTAGTTCTTGTCATCCACCTGATCCTCGCGCTGTGCCTGATTGGCGTTGTGCTGTTGCAGCGATCCGAAGGGGGTGGCCTTGGAATTGGCGGCGGTGGCGGCGGCGGTGTCATGTCGGGCCGCGCGGCGGCGACGGCACTCGGCAAGCTGACTTGGTTGTTTGCGATTGCCTTCATCTGCACATCGATCACGTTGACGGTTTTCGCAGCGCGCGACTCTGCAGGATCGTCGGTCCTTGACCGTATCGGCAACAGCGCCCCGGCTGAGGAAACAGCACCCGCCCTACCAGGCGCGGAAGAGCTTCTTCCGCCAGCGACGACGGACGAACCGCTCGCCCCGTCGCGCGCTGACGAATAAGTCACACAACCACTAGAAATAGCCTTCGGGGCCACTTGGCCCCGCAGCATCTTGCGGTCTGGTTGCGCGGTGAACGCGAATCCTCTATAGCTTAAATCCCGTGATGCTGCGGTCTTTCGGGGCCGATTCCAGTCAGACAAAAACACAAATTTCACGGGGGATGCCGACCCAATGGCAAGGTTTGTTTTCATTACAGGTGGTGTTGTTTCGAGCCTTGGCAAAGGTCTCGCTTCGGCGGCACTCGGGGCGCTTTTGCAGGCGCGCGGCTATTCTGTTCGGCTTCGCAAACTTGACCCTTACCTGAATGTCGATCCCGGCACGATGTCCCCGTTTGAACATGGCGAAGTGTTCGTGACCGACGACGGCGCGGAAACCGACCTTGACCTGGGACATTACGAACGCTTCACCGGCGTTGCGGCGCGCAAGACCGACTCAATCTCATCCGGGCGGGTTTATTCGACCGTTTTGGAAAAAGAACGGCGTGGTGATTACCTTGGCAAGACGATTCAGGTGATCCCGCATGTCACGAACGAGATCAAAAGCTTCATCGAAATCGGTGAGGATGAGGTTGATTTCATGCTTTGCGAAATCGGCGGCACAGTGGGCGACATCGAGGGCTTGCCGTTTTTCGAAGCAATCCGACAGTTCAGCCAAGACAAGCCGCGCGGCCAGTGCATCTTTATGCACCTGACCCTGCTGCCTTTCATCAAGGCCAGTGGAGAGTTGAAGACGAAACCGACCCAGCACTCCGTCAAGGAACTCCGCTCCATCGGTATCGCGCCCGACGTTCTCGTTTGCCGGTCCGAGGGGCCAATCCCCGCGAAGGAACGTGAAAAACTCGCTCTGTTCTGTAACGTCCGCCCAGACAGCGTGATCGCCGCGCAAGACCTGAAATCGATTTACGAAGCCCCGCTCGCCTATCATCGCGAGGGGTTGGATCAGGCGGTGCTGGACGCGTTCCAGATTGCCCCCGCGCCGAAACCCGAGCTGAGCCGATGGGAAGATGTGGCAGACCGCACGTTCAACCCCGAGGGCGAAGTCAAAGTCGCCATCGTAGGTAAATACACCCAGCTTGAGGATGCCTATAAATCAATCGCTGAGGCGCTGACACATGGCGGTATGGCGAACCGGACCAAGGTTAAAATCGAATGGGTCGATGCGGAACTTTTCGACCGCGAAGATGCTGCGCCACACCTTGAAGGCTTCCACGCCATCCTTGTTCCCGGCGGGTTTGGCGAGCGCGGAACCGAAGGTAAAATCAAGGCCGCCCAATTCGCCCGCGAACGCAAAGTGCCCTATCTTGGTATCTGCCTTGGAATGCAAATGGCGGTGATCGAAGCGGCGCGGAACGTGGCGGACCTGACCGATGCGGGGTCCGAGGAATTCGATCACGAATCCGGGGAAAAGCGTTTTACGCCAGTTGTTTATCACCTGAAAGAGTGGGTACAGGGCAACCACAAGGTTGAACGCAAGGTTGGCGACGACAAGGGTGGAACCATGCGCCTTGGCGCCTACAACGCGACCTTGGCCGAGGGGTCGAAGGTTGCGGAAATCTATGGCTCCACCCAGATCGAAGAACGTCACCGACACCGCTATGAGGTGGATGTGAAATACCGGGACAAGCTGGAAGCCTGCGGGTTGCAGTTCTCCGGCATGTCACCGGATGGGCGGTTGCCGGAAATCGTCGAATGGAAAGATCATCCGTGGTTCATCGGTGTGCAGTTCCATCCTGAGCTGAAGTCAAAGCCCTTCGCCCCCCATCCGCTGTTTGCGGATTTCGTGCGCGCGGCGATTGAGACGTCCCGACTCGTCTGACCCCCGTTGGCAGCGCCGATGCGGTGCCCTATATCTGAGTCATGTTCGGACAATTCCTTTCGCGGCTGACCGCGCCCGACCCCGACCCGCTTGCGGATGACGACGCGCGCTTGGCGCTGGCCGCCGTGCTGGTCCGCATCGCCCGTGCCGATGGCGCCTATGAAACGTCAGAGATTGAACGGATCGATCGCATCCTCGGCGCCCGCTATGGCCTTTCGCCGTTCGAGGCAACCGCGCTGAGGCGTGACGCGGAAACGCTAG
The DNA here is from genome assembly GCF_048060095.1 of Aliiroseovarius sp. YM-037. NCBI lineage: Bacteria > Pseudomonadati > Pseudomonadota > Alphaproteobacteria > Rhodobacterales > Paracoccaceae > Aliiroseovarius > Aliiroseovarius sp. YM-037. The sequence goes on from NZ_JBLUOA010000002.1 coordinate 256,037, forward strand.
AGGTCGAAGCACCCGACACTGTCCGCTTCACCCGCGCGATCAAGGACGCGGTTCCTTATGAAGACCGCACGAAGGTTGTCGAAACGCTTTGGCAAGTCGTTATGGCCGACGGGCACCGCGATCATGAGGAGGACGCGCAGCTTCGCCTGCTGGCCAATCTTCTGGGCGTCAACGACCGCGACAGCGCGCTTGCCCGGCAAAGGGTCGAAAAGCGCCAAGGATGATCGCGCATCTCGGCATGTATGACCGGGCAGAGACCGCTGCCGCCAACGACCGTCTATGGGCCACAATTCGCGAAAACCTTGGATACGGGCCGGATCACCTGACCCGCAACAGGCCTTTCATGGACGTCTGGCGCGATCCGGGGCTACTGCTGGCGCAAACCTGCGGCTACCCCTATCGCGCCGTGCTGCATGATCGCGTGACACTAATCGGAACACCCGACTACGGGTTGCCGGACTGCGCCCCCGGCGATTATTTCAGCGTTTTCATCGCGCACAAGGAGGACCCTCGCCGCGACGTTTCGGAATTCGGGGGTGCCAGCTTTGCCTTCAACGAACCGATGTCCCAATCCGGTTGGGCCGCCCCGCGCCACCACGCCGACCAGATCGGCATCCGGTTTGGTGCGCTCCTTCAAACGGGGGGACATGTCCGCTCCGCCAAAGCGGTCGCTGATCAGAAGGCTGAGCTTGCAGCGATTGACGCTGTCACCTGGACGATGATCGAACGCTGGGACAATTGGGCGAAGGATCTGAAAATCGTAGGCCGCACCGCGCACTCACCCGGTCTGCCGTTGATTACGGCCCAACCGGATACGCGTGACGCGCTGTTTTCTACCGTTTCCGACGCAATCGCCAACCTTACGCCGCGCGACCGCGACACGCTTTCCTTGCGCGGCATCGTCGGCATCCCAAAACAGCGCTATCTTTCTGTTCCCACTCCGTCAGCACCTGACAAATCGTCCAGTTCGACAGGCTAATTGACCAACGGTCACGCTATCATTCTGAATTTCGGCGTTGCAATTGGGCATTTTTTCGGGACTACTGCTGCCCTGTAAACTTGACCAGAACAGCGCCTGCGTGACCAAAATTCAAACGCCCGTTATTGAAATCCGCGACCTGCACAAGGCCTATGGCTCTCTCGAAGTGCTGAAAGGGATCAGCCTTTCCGCGATGAAGGGCGATGTCGTGTCGCTGATCGGGTCGTCCGGTTCCGGCAAATCGACCTTGCTGCGTTGTTGCAACCTGCTTGAGGACAGCCAACAGGGCGACATCCTGTTCGAGGGTGAGCCGATAAAATGGACCGGAACCGGCCTTAACCGGCATCCATCCGACAAGGAACAACTGATCAAAGTCAGAACCAACCTGTCGATGGTCTTTCAACAGTTCAACCTGTGGGCCCATATGTCGATCCTGCAAAACGTGATGGAAGCGCCCGTCACCGTTCTTGGTCGCGACAAGGCAGAGGTTGAGGAAGCCGCCCGCGGCTATCTTGCCAAGGTCGGCATCGGTGACAAATGCGATGTCTACCCCGCGCAGCTATCCGGTGGTCAGCAACAGCGCGCCGCAATCGCCCGCGCCCTTTGCATGGAGCCTCGCGCGCTGCTGTTTGACGAACCGACATCGGCCCTCGACCCCGAACTTGAACAAGAGGTCGTGCGCGTCATCAAGGCGCTTGCAGAAGAGGGCCGCACGATGCTGATCGTGACCCATGATATGAAAATGGCCGCTGACGTATCGGACCACACGGTGTTCCTGCATCAAGGCCTGATCGAAGAGGAAGGCGCGCCCTCTGACCTTTTCGGCAATCCAAAAACCGAACGTCTGCAACAGTTTCTAAGCGCGACTGTCGCAGCCTGATATAACAACGCGCATCTACTAACTGGGAGAATCACAAAATGAAAAAACTAATCCTGACGACCGCCGCTCTGGCCGTGACCGCTGGTATGGCCTTTGCCGATAGCCACGCCACGACCGTCCGCATGGGGACAGAGGGCGCCTACCCTCCGTATAACTTCCTGAACGACGCGGGCGAAGTCGATGGCTTTGAACGTGAAGTTGGCGATGAGCTGTGCAAACGTGCCGAGCTGACCTGCGAATGGGTGACGAACGACTGGGATTCGATTATCCCTAACCTCGTCTCTGGCAACTACGACACCATCATCGCCGGTATGTCGATCACCGATGAGCGGGACGAAGTCATTGATTTCACTCAAAACTACTTCCCGCCTGCGGCCTCTGCCTATGCTGCGATGTCTGACGGTGTTGATGTCAATACCAGCATGATCGCGGCACAAACTTCGACCATTCAAGCAGCCCATGTGGCAGAATCCGGCGCGTCCCTCATGGAATTCGCAACCCCGGACGAAACCGTTGCTGCGGTGAAGAATGGCGAAGCGGATGCGGTTTTCGCTGACAAAGACTACCTTGTTCCGCTGGTCGAAGAATCCAATGGCGAAATGATGTTCGTTGGTGACGATGTCGCGCTTGGCGGCGGCATTGGCCTCGGTCTGCGTGAAAGCGATACCGAACTGCGCGAAAAATTCGACGCGGCGATTCAGTCGATGAAAGACGACGGAACGCTGAACGAGCTGATCACAAAGTGGTTCGGCGAAGAAGCAACCACGTTCTGATAAGGTCAGGCGGGGCCGGACCAGGCCCCGCCAACTCCGATGTTTTCCGCATGTTCTGATCCATCGTCGCTTTCAGGCCTGTCGTGGTTGTTCTGCTATCTGACAACCGGCAAGCATATGTCGTTCTATGGCTCGTTCGGCACGGTGTTGTTTCTGCTGGCCATCACGGCCCCCACCGCGCTGTTGTTCGGATTTGGCGGTGCAGCAGCGGCCCGGTCGACCTTCGCCCCGCTGCGTTGGTTCGGAAAAGGCTACACCGCCATCGTGCGCGGTGTGCCGGACATCGCGTTTTTTATGTTTTTCGTCATCGCACTGGATCAAGCGATCGAGTGGATTCGCCATCAGATAAAGTGCCCGGATTGGCCCGATGCCGTCCGTCAGGGCAACGATTTCGTCGTTTGCAGTCAGGCGAAGATGCCGCTTTCGTCGTCGGCGCAATGGGTGCACGAAACATACGGCTTTGCGCTTGCCGTTTTGACATTTGCCATCGTCTTCGGCGCCTTTGCCGCGAATGTGCTTTACGGCGCGATGCGGGCTGTTCCGCATGGGCAGATCGAAACCGCCGAAGCCTATGGTATGTCGCACCGGCAAGCCTTCTGGCGCATCCTCGTCCCGCAAATGTGGGTCTACGCGCTGCCGGGCCTGTCGAACCTCTGGATGATCCTTATCAAAGCGACGCCCCTGCTGTTCCTTCTGGGGGTCGAGGATATCGTATACTGGGGCAGCGAGCTTGGCGGGTCGAAGACCGCCCGCTTTACCGATTATCCGCACGGCGATTGGCGGCTTTATTACTTCCTCGGCTTGTTGGTGTTCTACCTGCTGATGACCAGGGCGAGTGAAATCGTGCTCGATCGCATGATGTTAAGGCTCACTCGTGGTCAGGCGACGACTGGCGGCGAAGCACAACGGAAGGCCGCCGCATGAGTTGTTGGCAAACCATTCAGGATTACGCCTTCCGCTCCATCGGCTATGGCGAAAGGTTGCTGCCGCGTGACGATTTCACGCTCTGCCAGCAATTCACGCTGATCGGCTCCGGCCTGATCTGGAACGTCTATTTCGGCGTGTTCGCCCTGTGCCTCGGGTTTTTCTTCGCGACCGCCCTCGCGCTCGGCAAGATCAGCCCAAACCCGTGGCTGCGCAAACCTGCGGAGTGGTTCATTTTTATCTTCCGCGGCTCACCGCTGTTCATCCAGTTCTTCCTCGCCTACTTCCTGTTTCTGAAGCTGAACAACCTTGACCTTGGGATCATCTCGTTTGACGACAAGTTCAAATGGCTGACGAGCGCATGGCTCGGCGCGTTGGTCGTGCTGTTCCTGAACACCTCCGCCTATTCGGGTGAGATTTTTTACGGCGCGCTGCGCTCCATCCCGAAAGGGGATGTTGAGGCCGCCGATGCCTACGGCCTGACGGGCGTTACCCGGTTTCGACGGATCATTTGGCCGACAATGCTGCGCCTTGCCTGGCCCGCCTATACGAACGAAGCGATCTTTATGTTTCATGCAACGACGCTTGTTTTCTTCTCAAGCTTCCCGTCGTTGCAGCAAAAGGGCGATGCGCTTTACTACGCCCAGTACTTTGCGGACAAGACGTTCAACCCCTTCGTGCCTTACCCGATTCTGGCCGGATATTTCATCCTGCTGACACTGCTGGTGATCACTTTCTACGGGATGATTAACAAGTACCTAAATCGGCATCTGCCACAGACCCAGCAGCGCCGGCTCAAAATCCGCCCACAGGTCATCCGCTAGATCACAGCACCCGGAATCAGAAACGCCACGCGCTTGGCGTGGCGTTTTGATCTGAGTGTCCAATCCAGATTGCTCAGATATTTGCCTCAATCTGGGTGACGTTTTGTGCGCCTGTTGCGTCGACCGAAATAATGGTCTCTGGCGCGTTGAACGTCATCGCCATCGCTACGACCAGCGACAGCAGCCCGGTTCCAAAGATCAACCAGTCGACGGTCTTGCTGCCTTTGTCGTCGTTGGTGTAGCGGTCAATCAGCGTTTCCATGGCTTGTATTCTCGTTCGTTTAGGTTGTCCGATGGCATCAACATCGCGCTGAAATGGGGCAAGAATGGGGAATGAATGGCGCAGATTGATGAAACTAATGCGGTAATTTAGATGTTTTGGCGCACACACTCCGCTATCAATTCGGCATAGTCGCAAAAGGCATCGCATGACCGACCCTGCTAAATTCGGAAACCCCGTCGAAGGTTGGACCCCGCCCGAGACGCCCAATCAGATCGCGTTTCTGGGCCGTTACGCGCGGCTTGAGCGGCTTAACGCGGACCAGCACGCCGTCGATCTTCATCGCGCGAACGCTGCCGACGACCGGATCTGGGATTATCTGCCCTACGGCCCCTTTGCATCCGCCGCCGAATACCGCCGCTGGGCAGAGGGTAGTGCGGCGGGAGATGATCCGATCTTTTACGCGATCCGGGATGAAGAAACCGGGCATTTCGGCGGTGTCGCCAGCTTTCTGCGGATCAAGCCCGAAGCCGGTTCGATTGAGGTTGGGCACATCAACCTGTCGGCAGAGATTCAGCGCACCCGTGCCGCAACCGAAGCCCTGTATTTGATGATGAAATGGGTGTTTCAGGCGGGCTACCGTCGGTTTGAGTGGAAGTGTAATGCGCTGAACCTCGGCTCACGACGCGCGGCAGAGCGGTTGGGCTTCAGCTACGAAGGCGTGTTTCGCCAGCATCTTGTCGTCAAAGGGCGCAACCGTGACACCGCGTGGTTTGCGATGATCGACAGCGAATGGCCCGCCTTGCAATCCGCCTTTGAAACCTGGCTTCGGCCCGAAAATTTCGATGCTGAAGGGCGACAGATCACCCGCCTTTCTGATCTAACCCGCCCAATCCGCATCACGGATGACCCGGCCTTGCATCCGGCCTAAATCACACTCGCCGTCGAAAGACGGTCCTGCACAATCCCGGCAAGTCGGGCGAGGTGCGATCGTGTCGGCAACCCTTCTGCCCTATCCCGCACCAGCGCATCTGCCGCTGCCTCCAACGTCGAATCCCGTGCGCTGCGCGCCACGCCACCAACGAATTGCGCGACGTAATCCACGGTTTTCACGTCGCTGGCATTGGTCATCACCGATGCGATATGGGCAAGGTCGTCACGAAAGGCGATCTTGTCAGGCTCCACCCGCGCGGTGGTCACCGCTCGCGGACCGATCGGCTGCGCATCGCGGGGCAGATGACTCAGCACTGCGGCCTGAAACGCAGCGAGGGAGTCGATCGGTTTGGCCAGAAATCCATCCGCTCCTGCCGTCATCGCCAACATTTCGGCCCCCGTATCGCCTGAGCACCCCAAGATAACCCCGACTCGCGGTGCGGCGCTGGCAAGTTCTGCAATCAACTCCTCCCCCGATCCGTCGGGCAGGCCCAGATCGACAATCACCGCAGAAGGCCGATAAACCCGCAGATGTCGTCGTGCGGACCGCAGGCAATCCGCGCGGCGAATCCGCGCACCGCTTCGCAAACACAACAGGCGCACAGCCTCGCTCGCGAAACGGCTGTCTTCGACAACCAAGACCGTCAGACCCAGCAGTGGGCGTTTGGCGGTTGGGCTAAAAAGGGTCATCTGCGGTTCAAAGTCATCCATATCCTCTGCCTTTCGAAAAAGTAGAATCGAATTAAAGGCAGCTTTGGTGAATCTCCGGTTAATGCGGAGTTACCGGTCCGTTGCTTGCGCGTTCGTGGCGAAAAAGTCATAACCTCGGCTATCGCAGCAATAGGAGTTTTCAATGATCGGTCGCCTCAACCACGTTGCCATTGCCGTCCCAGATCTGGAGGTCGCCTCTGCGCAGTACCGCGCGACGCTTGGCGCGAATGTCGGTGCGCCGCAGGATGAACCCGACCACGGCGTCACGGTGGTTTTCATCGAACTGCCGAACACCAAGATCGAACTGCTTTATCCGCTTGGCGAGGACAGCCCCATCAACGGCTTTCTGGAAAAGAACCCGGCGGGCGGCATCCACCATATCTGCTATGAGGTCGACGACATCCTCGCCGCCCGCGACCGCCTGAAATCCGAAGGCGCGCGCGTTCTTGGCACCGGAGAGCCCAAGATCGGCGCCCATGGAAAGCCCGTTCTGTTTCTGCATCCCAAAGACTTCAACGGCTGCCTGATCGAGCTGGAACAGGTCTGATGTCGATCACCTCCGCCATCGTTCTGTTTGCGATGATCTGGTTCCTCGTCCTGCTGGTCGTTTTGCCGATCCGCCTAAAAACACAGGGCGAAGCCGGAGAGATCGTGCCCGGCACCCATTCCGGCGCGCCTGACGACCCTCAGATCGGGAAGCGGGCAAAGATCACCACGATGATCGCCGTCGTCCTGTGGTGCATCATCGCTGGGGTCATCTTTAGCGGAGTGATTACCGTCCGCGATTTCGATGTTTTCGACGTTATGCCGCCTCTGCCTGAAGACGGTGGAACAGATGGGTGAACGTCGCTGCCCCGAGCACGGGGACGAGTAGGTTCACGATCGGAATCGTCAGCGGCATCGCCATCAGAATACCTGCAACCCAGATCGCGAGGCCATGCTTTCGGCGCAGGGCTTTCGCGCCTGCGCGCCCCAAACGCCGCATCGCGACAAGCTGAAAATATTCCCGCCCTAGCAAAAACCCGTTCAGCGCCCAGAACACCACGGGCGAGAATATATTGACCAGAAAGTAGACGACCAGCGCCAGCAGGTTCGCGATGACCATCAACGCCAGAAAATTCAAACTGTCCTGAAGCGATTCCGTAAACGCTATGCGCGGCGCGGGGGGCAGGTGCGGATAGTGGCGATCCTCAACCGCTTGGGCCACGTCTTCCAGAAAAAACCCGGTAAAGGCCGACGCCACGGGCACCATCAGAAACATGCTCAGGACCGTCATGAACAGGATCGATCCCCAGCTCAGCAGATCATCGACCCATTCGACAGTTCCGACCCACGGCAGCGTAATTTCGTCGGGGGTGAACCAGTTCACCACGCCCAGAAGTGCCGCGTAAACCGCGAATAACAGGGCGAGCGTCAGTCCAACCCCCAGCGCCAGAACACGCCTAAACCTCGGGTCGTCAAGTTGGCCGAGTGCCTTTGCGAAATCGTTGAAGATCAAGAGGATACCCAAGTCGTTATAGAGTCGACGTCCGGGCGCGGACGCTCTGGCGGAGCCACAGTTTCGGTGCCGATATGGATGAACCCGGCGATGCTTTCGCCTTCGGCAAGACCAAACCCTTCGGACAGGATCACTGGGTCTGTCGAAGCGATCCCGGTCAGCCAGTTCGCGCCCCACCCCGACGCCAGTGCCGCGTTCAGCAACGCGAGGCACACCGCCCCGGCTGACATCAACTGCTCCTCAACCGGGATTTTGTCGGAGGGTTTGGGCGACGCAACAACCGTGACCGCAAGGTCCGCCTGTGCGAATTGCTGCCGCATCTTGTCGACTTTTTCGGACGTTTCGCCCAACGCTTCGGCCCGCTTCGCAACAAGGTCGGCAATCCGGCCCATCGCACCTTTTTCCAGCACGATAAACCGCCACGGCTCCAGCTTGCCGTGGTCGGGGCTGCGGGCGGCGGCTGTCAGCATGGGCAGCAGTTCGTCGCGGCTTGGGCCCGGCCCGGTCAAGGTTTTGGCTGGGCGCGATCTGCGGGTCAGCAAGAATTCCAGTGCGGCGGGGTTTGGGGTGGGCATGGTATCTCCGTCCTGTTGACGTGTCGTTTGGCGATCAGGGCTAGGGATAATCTCTGCCGGGCTGTGATCTTCGGTATCGCCCCTGATGTAGTCGCGCGGCATCGCAGGTGCAAGCCACCGACCTTGCCTGCCCCCTGGCAACGGCGTAGCGTGCAACCAGATCGAGGGAACACGAAGATGGTGGACACACCCGGACGGATCACCCTTTGGGGCATCGAGGTCTTTGTCGCCACGGCGGACGAAGGGTCAATCTCCAGCGCCGCCCGTCGGCTCGGGGCCAGCGCCTCCGCCGTCAGCCAGCAGATCACCAACCTTGAAGGCGCAATGGGCACGACCCTGCTGAACCGCAACGCGCGGCCCGTGTCCCTGACCCCCGCGGGCCAGATTTTCCGCCGTCGCGCGCAATCTATCCTAAACGAAGCGGAACAGGCGCGGGCCGAACTCGCGACGTCGGACCTCTCCGCCCTCACCCGCTTTCGCCTTGGAATGATTGAGGATTTCGATGCCGACGTCACGCCCCGGCTGCTGTCTGACATGGCGGAGGAATTGCAAGGCTGCCAGTTCCTGCTGGAAACCGGCCCCTCGCACCGGCATTTCGACTTGCTCGAAAATCGCACGCTCGATGTGATCGTCGCCGCCGATATCGGCGTCGCTGCGGACTGGATGGAGGTGCACCCTCTGCTCGAAGAACCCTTCATCGCCGCCGTCCCCAAATCCGTTGAGGTCGGCGCGGAACTCCTCTCCGATGTCGCGGATCTGCCGCTGATCCAATATACCGCCCGTCACATGATGGGCCGCCACATCGCCGCACATCTCGCACGTCAGAACCTGCGCCTGTCGCATCGGTTCGAACTCGACAGCTATCACGCGATCCTTGCGATGGTGGCGGCCGGGGCGGGGTGGACGATCCTGACGCCGCTCGGCGTCCTCCGGGCGCAGCGTTTCCTTGACGATGTTGCACTGCATCCCCTGCCCGTCGCGCCGCTGACGCGCACGATCTCGCTCCACGCACGGCGGGACGTGCTGGGCGACATGCCCGCAAGCGTCGCAGGCAGGCTTCGCCCGCTTATTCAGGAACTTATCGTCGGCCCGGCGCTCACCAAGATGCCGTGGCTATCGGATTCGCTTCGCGTATTGTGATCGGTCAGGCGACCGCCTGCTCTTCGCCCTTCACCTCTTCCGCCGCCGAAATCAGCGCATCGGCGATATAGTCGAGGTCGTCGCGCCCCAATCGCGCCGGAAGCCGCACATCGCACGCCCGCATCAGCATCGCGCGGGTCTTCGGCAGGTCCGGCACCGGGCCAAGGAACGCCCAATTCCAGAACGCCCGCGCATTGTCGTCGGACAGGCCGAACACCTGCACCGAAATCCCGTGTGCCGCAGCGGCGATCTGAAACTCCCGCGCCTCCGCATCACTCGCGAAACCCTGCAGGTTGAACTGGATCGAATCCGGTGCGCGTCGTTCCGGCCCAAGCGGCGCGGGAACGGTCAGCCACGGCGACATTTCCAGCCGCCCGGCCACATAATCATGGTTCGTACGACCATCCCTGACCCGCCGCGCCAACTCACCAAGCTGCGGACGGATCACCGCCGCCGACAGGTTCTGCATCCGCAGGTTATAAAGCGGCAACTGGTTCTGCCATTTTTCAAACGCGACGTGCAGCACCGGGTGTTTCTTCCAGTTATGCTCATACGCGCCCGACATGATGATCGCCTGCGCCACAAGGTCGGCGTCGTCGGTGACGAGTATCCCGCCCTCGCCCGCATTTATCAGCTTGTAGGACTGGAACGAAAAGCACCCGACACGACCAATCGTGCCGATATTGCGCCCGTGCCACGTGGTCCCCAGCGAATGTGCCGCGTCTTCGACGACCGGAATCCCCTTCGCATCGCACAACGCCATGATCGCATCCATGTCGGACGTGTGACCCCGCATGTGGCTGATGATGACAGCCTTGATGTCATCACCCAGCTTCGCCTCGAAATCCGCCAGATCAACGCGGTAGTTGTCGCCAACTTCGCACAGAACCGGCACACATTCGGCGTGGACAACCGCAGACGGCACCGCCGCGAACGTAAACGCCGGGATCAGCACCTTCGCATCCCGCGGCAGGCCCAACGCCTTCAGTGACAGGAACAGCGCCGCCGAACAGGACGACACCGCCAGCGCGAATTTCGCGCCCAGCAGGTCCGCAAACTCCTGCTCCAACTGGGCCACCGGCGCGTTATCGGGCGCGGTGTAACGAAACAGATCGCCGGAGCTTAACAGCCTCTCAATCTCTGCCTTCGCAGCCGCTGGGATCGGCTCTGCATCATAGACATTCGGGGCGGTTTTGGTGGATTGCGTCATAGCTTCGGCTTTCCTGAAGTTATATTTCAGAAAATCTGTAGCTTAAATCCCCGTCAAAAACCACGCCTTTGTCACACCCCCTCAAATGATCGCAGATTTACGCCGAACCCCGGCCCACCTATCGGAACTCCGCCCGCCCCACATGCGTTAGCAACCAAACCAAATGAATGTAGGAGAGCCCAATGCCATCCATCTATGACGCGATAAAATCCGACCACGACAACCATCGTAAACTGTTGAACACGCTGGAAGATACGTCCGGAGATTCCGAAACTCGCCGCAAGGCGTGGGATGATTTCTACTACGATGTGAAATCCCATGCCGCCGCTGAGGAAGAGACATTTTATTCAAAGCTCATCTCAAAAACCTGGGGTCAGGATTCCGCGCGCCATTCGGTGCATGAACACCAGCAGCTTGATGACCTGATGGAGGAGTTGAACGACACGGACATGTCCTCCCCCGGCTGGCTGACGAAGTTCAAGACGCTGAAACACGACTACGAACACCACATGGACGAAGAAGAAAACGAAGTCTTCACCCGCGCCCGCGAAGTGATCGAGAATAGCGAAGAGGCTGGGTTCGGCGACCGCTTCCTCTCTCGCAAGAAAGAAGAACGCAAGATCGTCGATGAAAAGGTCGCGGATAGCCTCGAAGACTGACGCGGCAGGCGGCGCGGGCCGAGACCCGCGCCATCCGCCTTATTCCTCGGGCGGCAGAACCCGCAGGCGCAATTCGCGCAACTGTTCGTTCGTCGGGTCGGACGGGGCCGCCATCATCAGGTCTTCGGCGCGCTGGTTCATCGGGAACATGATGACCTCGCGAATATTCGCTTCATCGGCCAGCAGCATCACGATCCGGTCGATCCCTGCCGCGCAACCGCCATGGGGCGGCGCGCCGTATTTGAACGCGTTGACCATACCGCCAAAGCGTTTGCGCACCTCATCTTCACCGTAACCCGCCAGTTCAAACGCCTTGAACATGATCTCTGGCTTGTGGTTTCGGATCGCGCCGGACACAAGCTCATACCCGTTGCAGGCAAGGTCATATTGGTAGCCGAGCACCTCAAGCGGATCGCCCGACAGCGCCTCGATCCCGCCCTGTGGCATCGAAAACGGGTTGTGAGAAAAGTCGATCTCTCCGGTTTCCTCATCCGCCTCATACATTGGAAAATCAACGATCCACGCAAAGGCAAAGCGGTTCTGGTCGGTCAGCCCAAGCTCGTTCCCGATCTCAACCCGTGCACGGCCCGCGACAGCCTCAAACGCGCTTGGCTTGCCACCAAGGAAGAACGCCGCATCCCCGACCTCAAGGCCAAGCTGCTGGCGGATCGCTTCGGTCCGTTCCGGGCCGATATTCTTGGCAAGCGGGCCGGCGGCTTCCATGCCCTCGCCCTGATCGCGCCAGAAAATATACCCCATCCCCGGCAGCCCTTCTTTCTGGGCAAAGGCGTTCATCCGGTCGCAGAACTTCCGGCTGCCGCCGCCCGGCGCGGGGATCGCGCGGATTTCGGTGCCTTCCTGCTCCAGCAGTTTCGCAAAGATCGCAAAGCCCGAGCCTTTGAAATGCTCGCTCACCACCTGCATCTTGATCGGGTTGCGCAGGTCGGGCTTGTCGGTGCCATACCACAGCGCCGCATCGCGGTAGCTGATCTGCTCCCACTCCATATCGACCGTCTTGCCACCGCCGAATTCCTCGAAGATCCCTTGGATCACCGGCTGGATGGTGTCGAACACGTCTTGCTGCTCAACAAACGACATCTCCATATCAAGCTGGTAAAAATCGGTGGGCGACCGGTCGGCACGCGGGTCTTCATCGCGGAAACACGGCGCGATCTGGAAATATTTGTCAAAACCCGACACCATGATCAGCTGCTTGAACTGTTGCGGCGCTTGCGGCAGCGCGTAGAACTTGCCCGGATGCAGACGGCTCGGCACGAGGAAGTCGCGCGCGCCTTCGGGGCTGCTGGCCGTGATGATCGGGGTCTGGAATTCGTTGAACTCCGCATCCCACATCCGTTTGCGGATCGACCGAACGACGTTCGAGCGCAGCAGCATGTTGTCTTGCAACTTTTCCCGCCGCAGGTCGAGGTAGCGGTATTTCAACCGCGTTTCCTCGGGGTATTCCTGATCGCCAAATACCATCAAAGGCAGTTCTTCCGCCGCGCCCAACACTTCCATGTCGCGCACGTAAACTTCGATCTCGCCGGTCGGCAGCTTGGCATTCACAAGGCTTTCGTCCCGCGCCTTCACCTCTCCGTCAACGCGGATGCACCATTCGCTGCGCACCTTCTCAAGCTCAGCGAAAACTGCTGAATCCGGGTCGCAGATCACCTGCGTCATGCCGTAGTGATCGCGCAAATCGATGAACAACACGCCGCCGTGGTCGCGGACCCGATGGACCCAGCCCGAAAGACGGACGGTTTCGCCCACGTTAGACTTGTTCAATTCGTTGCAGGTCAGGCTGCGAAAGGCGTGCATTTCATGTTCCCTTGAGGGTGTTTGATCTGTTCGCGCCGATGAACATTCTACAGGCCCGGAAGTCAAGGCCGCTCTCCTCCCGGACCGGGCATTCCGCAAGCGCTTTGGCACAAAACGGCGCGAAAACTGGGCCTTGGGCCTCAAATCTGGACAAACGGAACAATTATCCTGCAAAATCAGTTGTAAGAGAGGAGATATTGACCATTACCGCCGACGATGGTGCGGCTTGGGGGGTGAATATGTGGGAAAAGATTTTCTTGCGAATGGTCGGGCACCTGATCCGACACGGCACGCTTAGCGTGACGATGCCTGACGGCTCAACCCATCATTTTGGCGACGGCGCGGGTGACAAGGTTGCGGTAACGATCACCGAACCCGAGGTGCTGCGCCGCTTTCTCCTCAGCCCCGAACTCGCAATCGGAGAGGCCTATACAGACGGCCATCTGACCATTGAAGACGATGACCTTTACGGCCTGATCGCGCTTGGCACGAAGAACCTGACGCTCGGCAAGGGGCATGGGCTTGAACGACTGATCGCCCCGATGATGCGGCGGATCAATCAATTCAATCCAATGTCCCGCGCCCGCCGCAATGTCGCCCATCACTACGATCTGTCCGGCGCGCTGTACGATCTGTTTCTCGACAAGGACAAGCAATATTCCTGCGCCTATTTCCGCGATCCGAACTTCACTCTGGAACAGGCGCAAGAGGCGAAGAAAGCGCATATCGCGGGGAAACTCCGCCTTCAGCCGGGAATGCGAGTCCTTGATATCGGCTGCGGCTGGGGCGGCATGGCGCTGACCCTCGCCCGTGATTACGGGGTGAATGTTGTCGGCGTCACCCTGTCCGAAGAACAGCACAAGGTCGGCACTGACCGCGTTCGCGCCGCCGGGCTGGAAGACAAGATCGACCTGCGCCTGACAGACTACCGAAAAGTGACCGAAGATTTTGACCGCGTCGTCTCCGTCGGCATGTTCGAACATGTCGGCGTGCCGCATTACCGCGAATATTTCAACGCCGTGCACGATCGGCTGACCGAGGATGGCATCGCCCTGATCCACACGATTGGCCGCGCAGGCCCGCCGGGGCGCACAAGCCCTTGGATCGACAAGTATATCTTCCCCGGCGGTTACGTTCCGTCGATGTCCGAAGCGATGCAGGCCATAGAACGCGAACAGCTATGGACGACCGATGTCGAGGTCTGGCGCCTGCACTACGCCGAAACTCTACGCCACTGGCATGATCGCTTCATGGCGAATATCGACAAGGTGAAAGAGATCTACGACGAACGCTTTTGCCGGATGTGGCGGTTCTACCTGATCGCATCCGAACTGACGTTCCGGCACGCGCAGCAGGTCGTGTTCCAGTTCCAGCTTGCCCGCAAGCAGGATGCCGTGCCGCTGACACGCGACTACCTGTATGCACCGCACGAAGACAGGATTCAGGACGCCGCCGAATAACCCACGAGGTCGGCGGGGATCAGACCCCGCAGCGAATTGCCCACGTAAAGCTCCCGCGCGTCGGCAAGGTCGCCGGGGATGAGCGTATCCTCGACCGCCTGCCCGCTTTCCAGCATCTCGGCCCGCAAGACCCCCGGCAGCACCCCCGCACTCAGCGGCGGCGTCACCAGCAGCGCCCCAAGATCGGCAAAAACGGTGGTGATCGTGCCGTCACAGACATGCCCGGCCTCGTTCAGCAACACCCGTTCGTCGATACCGTCCGGCAACTCCGCCCGCATCCGGTCATAGATCGCGCGCTGCGTCGTCTTGTGTCTCAGCCACGGATCGGCCGACTCCAGTCGCTCCGGCGCAATCTCAATCCGCCAAGTCCCTGTGACAGGCAAGAAGGGCGTGGTTTCAAACGCAAACGCGCCCTCGGCATCCAACGTCAAGCGGCACCGCAACGGCGCGTCGCCCTCTATTCGCATGGCGTCCTCCGCCGCCGCCCGGTCAAACACATACCCCAGCGCCTCGGCACTCCTCGCCATCCGCTGAAAATGCCGCTCCAACCGCCGAAACCCCTCGCCGGGGTGATATCCAAACGTCTCAATGATCTTCATCGCGGCAACCGGGCGTAACGGGCTTTCAGCAACGCCTCCTCATATTCCGACGGTGCGGTGCTGTCCCAAACGACCCCGCCGCCGACATTCAGCCGCACCTTACCGTCCTCAAACACACTCAAGGTCCGGATCGCGACGTTGAAACTCGATGCGCCATCCGGCGCCATCCAGCCAATCGCGCCGCAGTAAACCCCGCGCGGGTCCGGCTCCAACTCTCGAATAATCTCCATCGCCCGAATTTTCGGCGCACCCGTAATTGACCCACACGGAAACAGCGCGCGAAACAGATCGCCAAGGCCGACATCCGGCAACAACTGCGCCACCACCCGCGATACCATCTGATGCACTGTCGTGTATGTCTGCACCTTGAACAGCTCCGGAACCTCGACCGATCCGACCTCTGCAACCCGGCTGATATCATTGCGCAAAAGATCAACGATCATCAGGTTTTCGGCGCGGTTCTTGATGTCGTTGCGCAGCCATTCCTTCCGCGCCACATCCTCCGCCTCCGTCAGCCCTCGCGCAACCGTGCCTTTCATTGGCAAAGTCTCAATCCGCCCCTCCGCATCCGTGCGAAAAAACAATTCGGGGGAGCGTGACAGGATCACCGGCCCAACCCCCAGTTCGACAAACGCACCATGCCGCACCGGTTGGTGCGCCCGCAGCGCCTCGTAAAGCGCCCGCGCATCGCCCGACAATGCACCGATCATCGGAAATGTCAGATTGACCTGATAGGTATCGCCCGCGCCAATATAATCGCGAACTATCTTAAACGCCTCGCGATACCGCGCGGCATCCCAAACCGGCTCCGGCGGCGCCAGGTTCGCATTGCCCCTCGCCCAACGCTCCGGCCCTTCCGGCTTATCGAATACGCCAAACGCCATCAGCGGAGTGTCCCACTCCTCCGGCATCAGATCCGCCAGCGATGGGATCAGCGCATAGCCAAGCTCATAGCTCGCGTATCCCGCAACCCATTTACCCGACGCCCGCACCCGATCCACTGCCTCAAGCGCGGCGTCGACCTCCCCCGGCGTTTCGGCAACGATCAATCGCTCCGGCCGCCGGAACGCCATCGCCGCCCCGCCGGGACCGTGGTCAAAACAGATCTCTGGCTCACTCAATGGAATCGCCTGCCCAGTGTGTCGCAAAGGATATACCCCGCTTTCCACCAAAGCGCGCCACCCCGCCACCATTTTCCAAAAATATCCCCGCCGGAGGCTCCGACATAGGCGGCAAACCTCAACCGGTATGGCTGCCCACAACCAACCCGCGCTGCTCGTCCATTCCCATCGACAACAACCGGGGCCGCTCCGCCTGCGCGGCCTGAAAGCTCGCCTTATCCACCATCCCGCGCCACTCCGCACGGATCAGACTTTGCGCCACCGCCCCGCCCAGAGTATTCCCCGGCCCCAGCATGATGAAGACATCCGGCATCAGCTCCCGCGCGGCGACGCGAATCGCGGCGGTAAAGTCATAAGGCCGCACAACCTGATGACCCAGCGTGTAGTCCCACAGCCCCGAAAGCTCCGCCGCCTTCGGCCACCAGATCGCGCCACGCCCGTCGATCAGCGGAACCTCCGGCTGGTGGAACAAATCCCGCCCCAACCGTGCGCGACCTTCCTCTGCGACGGGTTCCTGCAACGCCGTATGGAACGCCGCGTGGTTCGGCAGGCGCATCGGAAAGCGGTCATCGACGCGCGGCATCTCGGCCTCGAACGCCGCCAGCCCGGCCTCGTTCCCGGCGATCACCAACATGCCTCCCAAGTCAATCGAAAGGCCCAGAACGTGATCCGCGCGCTTGTCTATTTCGAACATTTTGCGCTCTATTTTCTCGCGCCCACCCTCAATTTCTTTCCATTCCTTATCAAAATAGGGATAAATCAGCTGCCCGCCGATCAGCCGCTCCTGCATCAGCATGCCCATGGTGTTCACGACCTCAAACCCGCCCATCGGATCAAGCGCGCCGCCGCAGGCCAGCGCGATATACCAGCCCATCGAATTGCCGGTGACGCCGATGACGTCGAACCGGTCCCGATCAATCGCCAGATAGTCGGCAAAAGCGCAGGCATAAATCAGCGGAGAGGCATTATCCCCCCGCGTGTGCTTCGCCCCCGAAAACCGTTCCGCACCATCAAGCGCAGAAACAGCCTCCTGCCCTGCATCCGCGCGATAGGCGTCGAAGGCATCCAACATCTCCCCCCGCGCCGCATGGTGCCGCGCGAAATATCCAAGCTCTGCCTTGTTGTAAGTCCCGCGCCCCGGCGCGACGACGACTGCGGTTTGTTTCATGTCCGCCCCCACAGCCCCTTGGCAGCTTCAACAATCGACTCTTTCGACGGCATCGTCGCGGCGTAGGCTGGCCCAGTCGCGATAAAGCTATCCTCCGCCGCCAGCCGCGCATGGGGCAGCCCGGTGCGTTCCGCCAGCAGCGTCATCAGCGCCTCCGACACGTTGCCCGACCGTCGACATTCATCAACGATCAAGACCTTCTCCGCCCCCTCCAGCGCCGCGATGACACCATCCTCCGGCAACGGCGCGATCCAGCGAATGTCGATGACCCGCGTTTCAATCCCTTTCGCGGCCAACACCTGCGCCGCTTGGCAACTCAGGTAATGCCCATTCCCGTAGGTCACAATCGCCAGCGGCCCGTCGCCCGTCACCCCGACCTCGCCCAGCGCGATCCGCTCGCCAACCGCCGGATAGGCCTGCATCCAGCCGCCATCCTTTTCCTTGTGCAGATCCCGCACCGGGTAAAGCGCGATGGGTTCCACGAACACCACGACCCGCTGTTCCTCTCGCGCCAACCGCACGCATTCCCGCAGCATCTTCGCGGCATCGGCTCCATGCGACGGCACCGCAACGATCACCCCCGGAATATCCCGCAAAACCCCTAGCGAGTTATCGTTATGAAAATGCCCGCCAAATCCCTTCTGATAGCCAAGCCCGGCAATCCGCACGACCATCGGGTTGGTAAATTGCCCGCCGGAAAAGAACGGCAGCGTCGCCGCCTCGCCCCGCAGCTGATCCTCGGCATTGTGCAGATAGGCGAGGAACTGGATCTCCGGCATCGGGACGAACCCGTTATGCGCCATGCCGATGGCAAGGCCGAGGATCGACTGCTCATCCAGCAGCGTATCAATCACCCGATCCTTGCCAAACCGGTCACACAGCTTTTGCGTCACGCCGTAAACGCCGCCCTTCAGCCCCACATCCTCGCCCATCACGGCGATCTCTGGATGCTCCAGCATCAGATCGGTCAGCGCCCAGTTGATCAGGCGGCTCATCGGTTGCGGCTCTGCCATCGCGCGCATGTCGCTGCCGAAGGCCGCAGCCCGCGCCTCCTCACCCGGCCCGTTGGTCGGCTTGCAGGCACGCTTCGGCGGGATCAGCGATGCCATGACTCCCTTCGCGTCCTTCAACCGGGGCCGCGTCACCACCTCCGCCGCGACCCGCGTGCATTGGGCGTCAGTGTCGTCGTAGATCGCCAACGCCTCCTCCGCCGTCAGCGCCCCGGCCTCCACCAACAGCCGCGCGGAATGAAGCAGCGGGTCCGCGGCCTCCCACCCCTCAAATACGTCTTTCGCCAGATACGTCTGCTGCATGTCAGACCCCGCGTGGCCATACAGCCGCACCAGCGACAAATGCAGAAATGCAGGCTTCTTCACCGTCCGCACATACTCCGCCGCCGCCCTTGACGCGCGGTATGTGTCGAACAGGTCAAGCCCGTTGGCGTGAAAATACTTCAACCCCGGCTTCGCCGAATAATTCGCCGCGACCCAGCCCTTCGGCGTCCTGACCGAAATCCCGATCCCGTTATCCTCGCACACGAACAACAGCGGCAGCGGCACCGACTGATAGCTGGTCCAGCAAGCCGAATTGATCGCCCCCTGCGCGGTCGAATGGTTTGACGAGGCATCCCCGAACGAACACATGACAATGCTGTTGTCGTCCAGCACCTTATGCTCTGGCGCGTGCCTCCGCCCGAGTCCAATCGAATAGGCCGCCCCCACCGCCTTCGGCAAATGGCTAGCAATCGTCGAGGTCTGCGGCGGGATCATCAGCTTGCGCGACCCCAGCACCTTATGCCGCCCACCGGAAATCGGGTCTTCGGTCGAGGTCGCAAAGCTCAGCAGCATGTCCCAGGCCGGAGTCACCCCCGGCACCTGCGCGCTGCGCCGGGTCTGAAACGCGCCGTCCCGGTAGTGCAGAAACGCCATGTCATCGGGCCTGAGCGCGGAGGCGACCGCCGCCATCCCCTCATGCCCGGACGAGCCAATCGTGTAATACCCCTGCCCGGCCTTCTGCATCTTGCGGCTGGTCCGGTCGAGGTTCCGGCTAAGGCATTGCGCGCGGTAAATCGCGACCGCTTCCTCTGCCGCCAACGGCCCGACAGGCGCGGCGCTTTCCGGCAAATCGCCCTTCGCCACACGCTCGCGGAACGCCTCATGCACGATATCAGCGCGGTCCAAGCTTACCCCCCTTCGCCACGACCGCGCCAAAAAATCGTCAGGGCGCGGTCCATACGTGATCCATATCTTAGAAAAACGCCTGCAACCCGGTCTGCGCCCGCCCCAAAATCAGTGCATGAACGTCATGCGTGCCCTCGTATGTGTTCACCGTTTCAAGGTTCACCATATGCCGGATCACCTGAAACTCGCTTGAGATTCCGTTGCCGCCGTGCATGTCCCGCGCCATCCGTGCAATATCCAGCGCCTTGCCGCAATTGTTGCGCTTCATCAACGAAATCATCTCGGGCGCGGCGTTGCCCTCATCCATCAGCCGCCCGACACGCAAGGCCCCCTGAAGGCCCAGCGTGATCTCCGTCTGCATGTCGGCCAGCTTCTTCTGGAACAGTTGCGTGCCGGCGATCGGCTTGTTGAACTGCTTGCGGTCAAGCCCGTATTGCCGCGCCGCGTGCCAGCACGCCTCAGCCGCGCCCATGACCCCCCAACTGATCCCATACCGCGCACGGTTAAGGCACCCGAACGGCCCTTTCAGCCCTTCAACGTCGGGCAGCAACGCATCCTCGCCCACCTCGACGCCGTCCATCACAATCTCGCCCGTGATCGACGCCCTGAGCGACAGCTTGTTGCCGATTTTCGGCGCGGAAAGCCCCTTCATGCCTTTTTCAAGTACGAAGCCTTTGATCTTTCCGTCATGAGCCTCAGATTTCGCCCAGATAACAAAGACATCGGCAATCGGCGCATTGGAAATCCACATCTTGCTGCCCGAAATCACGTAGCCGCCATCGACTTTCTTAGCGACGGTTTTCATCCCGGCCGGGTCGGACCCTGCGTCAGGCTCCGTCAAACCGAAACAGCCGATGAACTCGCCAGATGCCAGCTTGGGCAGATACTTCGCACGCTGCTCTTTCGATCCGTAGGCATAGATCGGATACATCACCAGCGACGATTGCACCGACATCATCGACCGATAACCGCTATCGACGCGCTCCACCTCGCGCGCGACCAACCCGTAGGAAACATACCCAGCGCCGATCCCGCCGTATTCCTCGGGCACCGTGACGCCAAGCAGCCCCATCTCTCCCATCTCGCGGAAAATCTCCGGGTCGGTCTCCTCTTCCTCAAACGCTTTCAACACGCGCGGTTGCAGCTTTTCCTGCGCATAGGAATGGGCCGACTCGCGGATCATCCGCTCATCCTCGGACAGTTGCGCATCCAGCAGAAACGGGTCTTCCCAGTTGAAATGACCAAGTTCAGGGCGGCTTTGCGGGGCGAGGTCTTTTGCCATGTCAGGCTCCTTTCAGGATCGCAGCATCTCTTTTCACCGGCAGACTAGGCCAAGCGCATAGCGCCGACAATGCCACCACAACGGGCTTTCATCTTGCCAAAAATACTCATTGTTCCCCGCGCTGAAACAGCGCACCCGTCCGGATTTTCATGAACGCATCCAGCGGGATATCCTCTTGCTTCAGGAACCCCTGCTGCGGCAGCGCGCCGTCGCGCACCATCTCAATCACCGCAACAACCGAAGCCGACGTCGTCCAAGCAATCGCCGTGCGCCGCTTGCCTGCGACATCAACCGGGCGATACCCATGCACGAATTCGCGCCGTTGCAGCCGTCCGTCGATCAAACCCTCAGCGGCGACATGCACATAGACCACATCATCCTGCACCGGCGGCTTGGCGTTGACTAGGATTTCGCCCGCCTCGGCCCGGCGATCCCGCATCAGAAGCTCATGAAAAAAGAAATTCATCAGCGACATATGACCAGGGTAACGCATGGTCTTGTAGTCGATGTTCTCGACGCTGCCGTGATAGGTGTCGCACATCGTCCCCAGCCCGCCCGAGGTCGTGAACGCCTCAAGCTTCACCCCGTCGATGTAAAGCGACTCGTGCCATTCCATCGGGCTGACCCACTTGCGCTCGCCGCCCTCGATCACCTCGCAATCATTGAGGTATTCGTTCACGACTCCCTCCGGCGACCAGTTGAACGCATAGCCCATCAGACCCGTCGGGTTCTGCGGCAGCGCGCCAACCCGCATCCGGCAGGATCGGCAGGTTTCAAACTGCGCGATCAGATCGGCCCCGACGATCCCGACAAACCCCGGCGCCAGCCCGCATTGCGGGGCCATCAGCCCTTTCGAAGTCGCGGCGAGTTTCTGGATCGCCTGCGTCGTCGGCACGTCCTCTGTCAGATCGAAATAGTGGATGCCCGCCGCATGGGCCGCCTCGGCCAGCGGAATGTTCAGGCTGTAGGGCAGGCAGGACAGCACCGCATCCACCTTGCCGAACGCATCCCGCATCGCATCGCCAGAGGTCACGTCAAGCGCCCGCACCACGAAGGGATGATCCCCGCCGCGCGGCGCGACGTCGATCCCGGTCACGGCAAACCCCGCTTCGTGCAGCAGCGTCGCGGCCAGCGTGCCGACCTTGCCCAGCCCCAAAACGATGATCTTCTGCATGATACGCCCTCTGCCCTCAGGTGATTTGCGACCGACGATAGCAATTGCTGCCCCGCGCAAACATCATTAAATACGCAGCGATACATGAGAATTGCGAATGTAACCGATGCAGCAGACCCACCAGCGCCAGATCACCCCGTCCTTCGCCGCCTTGCGCGCCTTTGAATGCGCCGCGCGACACGGCAGTTTCACCCTCGCCGCTGAGGAGTTGCACCTGACCCAAAGCGCCGTCAGCCGTCAGGTGAAAGACCTTGAAGGGCTGCTTGGCTTTTCGCTGTTCCGCCGCAACGGGCGCCGGGTGCTGCTGACCGACGCGGGGGCGGAGTTTGCATCGAACCTCGCCATCGACCTTGAACGGCTGAAGCAAACCGTGACCCGCGCCGTGGCCGCCGGGAACACCAAGAAGACCCTGCGCATCGCGACGCTCGCGACCTTCGCCAGCCGCTGGCTGATCCCACGCCTGCCGGGGTTCGAAAAACTCTACCCCGATGTGGAAATCAGCCTGTCCGCCCGCAGCCACGCTTTCAACTTCGACGAAGAACGCTTTGATCTTGCGATTTATTATGGCCTGGACGACTGGCCCGACACCCAGATGACCAAACTGTGCGAGGAAGAACTGCTCGCCGTCGCCTCCCCCGCCTTTCACGACGCGCATGACCTGACTGATCCGGCGCAGATTGCCCATGCGCCCCTGCTGCATCAGGAAGACCATCCAAGCTATTGGTCGGATTGGCTCCAGCTTCAGGGCCACGACGCGCCCCATGCCCCGCGCGGCAAGATCTATGACCAATTCTCGATGAGCATCGCCGCCGCGTCCGCTGGCCTCGGCGCGGCAATCGTGCCGCGTTATCTGATCGAGGACGAGCTTCGGCAAGGCACACTCGTCCCCTTACCCGGCAAACCGCTGGTGACGCGGAACGCCTATTACCTCGTCACCCCCGCAGGCGCGGGCAGTGAGATGGCGCATCGCTTTGGCCAATGGGTGAAAACGCAGGTGTCGCGCCGACGCTAACGCTACATCAGGGGCCGTTCCAGCGGCGGCGAAAGCTCCACCCCCGCGATCCGTGCCAGCCCCTTGAGGTCATGAAGCTGCAACGTCCCGTCATGCCAGCTTATCATCTGCCGGTCGCGCAACTTGCCAAGCGTCTTGTTCGTATGCACCAGCGAAAAGCCCAGCGCGTCCGCCAGGTCCTGCTGCGAATAGGGCATCGGAATTGCCCCATCCTGCACCATATCAAGCGCCGTGGCACGCATGTGAAACCGCACCAGCGCCCAGGCGACCGCCGCCAGCGCCGTCCGCTGTCCGACCGTGGCCAGCGCATCACCCAGCAGATGCTCCTCCACCGCGGCAAGCCATGTCAGCGCAAAGGCTCTCTCGGGGTGGTCGCGGAAAAACGTCCAGAACTCCGCCCGGTCAAAGACGCATAGCGTCATCTGGGTCGTCGCCTCGACCGAATGGCCCATTTCCCCCATCAGCCCGGCCTGCATCCCGATAAAGTCACCCGGAAAGATAAAATTGATGACCTGCCGCTGCCCGCCTTCCAAGGTCTTGTAGCGCAACCCCATTCCCCTCAGCGCGGTGAACAGTTGCGGGCTGTTCGACCCCTCCATCAGCAGGGTTTTACCGGCGTCGATAACAAGCTCTCCGGCCTTGAAACGCTGCATATACCGAACCTCATCCGCGCTCATCTGCGCGAACAGGTCTTTCCTTCGCAAGCTGCAATTCTCGCAGTCGGTGGTCATAGATTACGTCCCGTCAACCATATGTCATAGTTTAATGCGCCCTTTTCAAAAGTAATGCAGATATGCGCCATACTTGAAAAGGAAAGATTGGAATTATGCGTCAGTTTCTGGTGTTGGAATCGAATCCGCTCGTGGCCGAGGATTTGGCGGAGGCGCTGCGCACGGGCTGCGAAGGGTGCGTGGTTGCCGTTGCGGCCTCGATTGAAGAGGCCACCGATCTTTTGGCGAAAACCAAGGACCTGACCGCCGCGTTTCTGCGCGCGCCGTTCGACGCGCTGAAGGACTCGGGCCTGCCCCAGCGGATCACCGAACTCGGCGCGCAGCTTGTCGTGTTCGACGATACCGGGCTGTGCGAAGATGTTCAGGGCTGGATCATGCTTCCGACGCCATTCACCAACGACATGATCGAACAGGCCCTTGCCCGGATCGCGCCGGGCGACAGCTGACACTGATGAGCTTTCCGCATCGGTCCGGCAGTATTTCACGATTTTATCGAAGGTAGAATTCGCCTACCTTGCGGCCAAATCTCAGCTATGGAAGAGGAGCCGCAGATGTCCGCCACGTCTGAAATCCACGACATCATGTCCCGCCTCGGTGTCGAAAAGTCCGCCTATACCGGCGGCGACACCCCGATCACCAGCCCCGTGACGGGCGAAGAAATCGCGCGAGTCACCGAAATCTCCGCTGCCGATACCAAGGCCGCCATCGACAAGGCGCATGACGCCTTCAAGGCGTGGCGCGACGTGCCCGCCCCCCGGCGCGGCGAACTCGTCCGCCTGATGGGCGAGGAACTGCGCGCCGCCAAGGACGATCTGGGCCGCATCATCACCATCGACGTCGGCAAAGTGACCTCCGAAGGACTGGGCGAGATTCAAGAGATGATCGACATCTGCGATTTCGCCACCGGCCTTTCCCGCCAGCTTTACGGTCTGACCATCGCGACCGAACGCCCCGGCCACCGGATGATGGAACAATGGCACCCGATGGGCGTGGTCGGCGTGATCTCCGCCTTCAACTTCCCCGCCGCCGTCTGGTCGTGGAACGCGGCCATCGCTTTCGTCTGCGGCAATTCCGTCGTCTGGAAACCGAGCGAGAAGACCCCGCTCATCTCCCTCGCCTGCAAGGCCGTGTTCGACCGCGCCGCCGCACGTTTCGGTGACGCGCCCGACAACCTCCTGACCCTGCTGATCGGCGACAAGGACGTGGGCGAAGTGCTGGTCGATCACCCGCGCGTTCCAGTCCTCTCCGCCACCGGCTCCACCCGCATGGGGCGCGAAGTCGCCCCCCGCGTTGCCAAACGCTTCGGCCGCTCGATCCTCGAACTCGGCGGCAACAACGCGGGCATCGTCTGCCCGTCGGCGGATCAGAACATGGCCCTCGCCGCCATCGCGTTCGGCGCAATGGGCACCGCTGGCCAGCGCTGCACCAGCCAGCGCCGCGCCTTTGTCCATTCCTCGATCTACGATGAATTCGTCCCGCGCCTGAAGGCCGCATATCAGTCCGTAAAAATCGGCAGCCCCCTCACCACCGACGCCCTCGTCGGCCCGCTGATCGACAAACGCGCGGCGGACGGCATGGCAAAGGCGCTGGAAGACGCCAAGGCCGCAGGCGGCACCGTCACCGGCGGCGAAGAAGTCGACGCGGGGCATAGCGGCACCTACTACCGCCGCCCGGCCATCGTCGAAATGCCCGAACATGCCGGCATCGTGTGCGAAGAAACCTTCGCCCCGATCCTCTACGTTATGCGCTACGACGATCTCGACGACGCGATCGACATGCAGAACGGCGTCGGCGCGGGCCTGTCCTCGACCATCTTCACCCTCGACATGCGCGAGGCGGAGCAGTTCCTGTCCGCCGCCGGGTCCGACTGCGGCATCGCCAACGTCAATATCGGCACCTCAGGCGCGGAAATCGGCGGCGCGTTCGGCGGCGAAAAGGAAACCGGCGGCGGGCGCGAAAGCGGGTCGGACGCGTGGAAGGCCTACATGCGCCGCGCGACCAACACGATCAACTATTCCCGCGACCTGCCGCTGGCCCAGGGCGTGAGCTTTGACATCGACTAACCCGACGGTGCGCCCTCAAAAGGGGCGCACCACATTGCCCGAATAGAAATAGACCCCCATCCCCAGCGCAAAAAGCACGACCCCCGCGACCGAGTGCAGCACGAAGGCCAGCGGAAAGCTCCGCTTGACCTCGTAGGCCCAGGCAAAGATCAGCCCGCCGAAAAAGGTCATCCCCGCGACGACCCAGCTCCAATACATCAGGTGGCCGAAGGAAAACAGCGCGGCATTCAGGACGAGCCCCGCCGTCCCCCGCGGCAACACCGCGCCATACCGACGGAAATACAGCACCCGGAACAACAGCTCCTGCGGCAGCGCCGACAGGAACGGATAGAACAACGCGATCACCAACATGAATTCCGGCCGCGCCTTCACCAAGGCAAACAACGCCCCCGGTGCGGACACCGACAAAACCGCATAGCCGGTCACGAACGTCACCACCGCAACCAGCACGACCACCGGCAGACGCACCGCGCGCCAGCCCCGCCAAAGGTCGCGCCAATGGAATCCCGGCGTCAGATGCAACAGCACCATCCCGGCCACCATCATCCCCAGCAGAACCGGAAACAGCCAGCCTTGCGGCAACAGAACCGCCATCAGGATCGGCGCGCCGATAAACAGAACCAGGAACTCTACCAGACGGATCATGCAACTCCGCTCCGCAACCCTCCCGACAACCTAGTTGCGACATCTTGAAATTCCAGTGAAATTTCGGTGAAACCCGACGCCCGCAAAAACCAGTTTCCAGAAATATCCCCTCCGGAGGATGCCAAGCATCCGCAAGGATGCGCGCCCAATCCCGTGGCGCGGCACGCGCCTCCGCCTTTCAGCGACCCCGACAGATACGAAATTCGCGGCCATCAGGGCTTGCACCTCGCCCCTTCATGTCTATAACCCACGACAATTTGCGCATACCCGGGGGCCGCACACATGCCGAAAAGAACTGACATCTCTTCGATCATGATTATCGGTGCCGGTCCTATCGTCATCGGGCAAGCCTGCGAATTTGACTATTCCGGCGCCCAGGCCTGCAAGGCGCTGCGCGAAGAAGGCTACCGGGTCATCCTCGTCAACTCGAACCCCGCGACGATCATGACCGATCCGGGCCTTGCCGACGCAACCTATATCGAACCGATCACGCCAGAGGTTGTTGCAAAGATCATCGAAAAGGAACGGCCCGACGCGCTCCTGCCGACGATGGGCGGGCAGACCGGCCTCAACACCTCGCTCGCGCTTGAAGAAATGGGCGTGCTCGAAAAATTCGGGGTCGAGATGATCGGCGCAAAGCGCGAAGCCATCGAAATGGCCGAGGACCGCAAGCTGTTCCGCGAAGCGATGGATCGCCTCGGCCTTGAAAACCCGCGCGCCACTATCGTGACCGCTCCGAAAAACGAAGACGGCTCCGCGAACCTCAACGAAGGCGTGCGGCTTGCCCTCGCCGAACTCGAAGATATCGGCCTGCCCGCGATCATCCGCCCCGCCTATACGCTTGGCGGCACCGGCGGCGGCGTCGCCTATAACCGCGAAGATTACGAACATTATTGCCGCACCGGCATGGACGCCTCTCCGGTCAATCAAATCCTCGTCGATGAATCGCTTCTCGGCTGGAAGGAATATGAGATGGAGGTCGTGCGCGACCGCGCCGATAACGCGATCATCGTCTGTTCCATCGAAAACGTCGATCCGATGGGCGTGCATACAGGGGATTCGATCACCGTCGCGCCGGCGCTCACGCTGACCGACAAGGAATACCAGATGATGCGGTCGGCCAGCATCGCGGTCCTGCGTGAAATCGGCGTGGAAACTGGCGGGTCGAACGTGCAATGGGCGGTGAACCCGGATGACGGCCGCATGGTCGTGATCGAGATGAACCCCCGCGTATCGCGCTCCTCGGCGCTGGCGTCCAAGGCCACCGGCTTCCCCATCGCCAAGATCGCCGCGAAACTGGCGGTCGGCTACACGCTCGACGAACTCGACAACGACATCACCAAGGTCACTCCGGCCAGCTTTGAGCCGACGATTGATTATGTCGTCACCAAGATCCCGAAATTCGCGTTCGAGAAATTCCCCGGCTCCCAGCCCCACCTCACCACCGCGATGAAATCCGTGGGCGAGGCGATGGCGATCGGCCGCACGATCCACGAAAGCCTGCAAAAGGCGCTCGCCTCGA
The DNA here is from genome assembly GCF_048060095.1 of Aliiroseovarius sp. YM-037. Taxonomy (NCBI): domain Bacteria; kingdom Pseudomonadati; phylum Pseudomonadota; class Alphaproteobacteria; order Rhodobacterales; family Paracoccaceae; genus Aliiroseovarius; species Aliiroseovarius sp. YM-037. Next base: position 284,138 of record NZ_JBLUOA010000002.1, read on the forward strand.
TGGAATCCGGCCTGACGGGGTTCGATGAAATCGCGATTGACGGTGCACCGGAAAAATCCGCCGTCATCCGCGCGATCAGCCTGCAAACCCCGGACCGCCTGCGCTCCATCGCGCAGGCCATGCGCCACGGGCTCAGCGACGATGAAATCTTTGCCGCGACCAAGTTCGACCCGTGGTTCCTCGCCCGTATCCGCGAGATTATCGACGCCGAGGCCGACATTACCGCGAACGGCCTGCCCGAAGGCGAAACCGGCCTGCGCCGCCTCAAGATGATGGGGTTCACCGATGCCCGCCTCGCCCACCTGACAGGGCAAAGCGAAACCGACATTCGCGGCACCCGTCTTGCCGCTGGCGTCACCGCCGTCTTCAAACGCATCGACACTTGCGCCGCCGAATTTGAGGCGCAAACACCATATATGTATTCCACCTACGAAGCCCCGATGATGGGCGAAGTTGAATGCGAGGCCCGCCCCTCCGATCGCAAAAAGGTCGTGATCCTCGGCGGCGGCCCGAACCGGATCGGGCAAGGCATCGAATTCGACTATTGCTGCTGTCACGCCTGCTACGCCCTCACGGACGCGGGCTATGAAACCATTATGATCAACTGCAACCCGGAAACCGTGTCGACCGACTATGACACCTCGGATCGCCTCTATTTCGAACCGCTGACCTTTGAACACGTCATGGAAATCCTGCGGGTCGAACAGGAAAACGGCACGCTGCACGGTGTCATCGTCCAGTTCGGCGGCCAGACGCCCCTGAAGCTCGCGAATGCGCTTGAGGCTTCGGGCATCCCGATCCTTGGCACGACCCCCGACGCCATCGACTTGGCCGAGGACCGCGAACGCTTCCAGTCCCTCGTCAACAAGCTCGGCCTGAAGCAGCCCAAGAACGGCATCGCTTCCACCGACGCGCAAGCGCTCGCCATTGCCGACGACATCGGCTTCCCCCTCGTGATCCGCCCCTCCTACGTCCTCGGTGGCCGCGCGATGGAGATTGTGCGCGACATGCCCCACCTCGAACGCTACATCAACGAGGCGGTCGTGGTCTCCGGCGACTCCCCCGTGCTGCTCGACTCCTACCTCTCCGGCGCGACCGAAGTCGACGTCGACGCCCTCTCCGACGGCACCGACGTCCACGTCGCCGGCATCATGCAGCATATCGAGGAGGCCGGCGTCCACTCCGGCGATTCCGCCTGCTCCCTCCCGCCCTACACGCTCTCGAACAGCGTCATCGAGGAACTCAAACGCCAGACCGTCGCCCTTGCCCTCGCCCTTAACGTCGTCGGCCTGATGAACGTCCAGTTCGCGGTGAAGGACGGCGACATCTACCTGATTGAGGTCAACCCCCGCGCCTCCCGCACCGTGCCGTTCGTCGCAAAATCGACGGACAGCGCCATCGCCTCCATCGCCGCCCGCGTCATGGCCGGGGAACCGCTGTCGAACTTCCCCAAGCGCCCGCCCTACCCCAAGGACGCCGCCAAGGGCGACCCGGAGCCGATGGGCGACCCGATGCGCCTGGCCGATCCCGACCAGATGCCGTGGTTCAGCGTGAAAGAGGCCGTGATGCCCTTCGCCCGCTTCCCCGGAGTCGATACGATCCTCGGCCCCGAAATGCGCTCGACAGGGGAAGTCATGGGCTGGGACCGCTCCTTCCCCCGCGCCTTCCTCAAGGCCCAGATGGGCGCCGGAATGGTGCTCCCGACCAAGGGCCGCGCCTTCATTTCGATCAAGGATACGGACAAGACCGACCTGATGCTCGACGCAGCGCGTATCCTCATCGACCTCGGCCTGACCATCACCGCGACCCGCGGCACCGCCTCATGGCTGGTCGAGAACGGAGTCGCCAGCGACACCGTCAACAAGGTCTACGAAGGCCGCCCGAATGTCGTCGACCTGCTGAAAAACGACGAAATCGCCATCGTGATGAACACCACCGAAGGCGCGGCGGCAGTCGAAGATAGCCGCTCCATCCGAGCCGTCGCCCTGTTCGACAAAATCCCCTATTTCACGACAGCCGCCGCCAGCCACGCCGCCGCACAGGCAATGCGCGCGATGCAGGAGGATGAGTTGGGGGTGAGGTCGCTTCAAGGTTGAACTCTACGACTTGACATATTCTGTAAGTCCCTCGCAGTATGTTGTGGGGTTCATAGAGGTTTTGACAAGATGAGTGACACAACACTAATTGTAGACATGGCGATTGGCCGTTTAGAGGTTTCGGGCAGCGAGAGCTTTGTGCGAGATATTTACAAGGATTTTTGCGCGGAACTTGGAAGCAATAGGCCTGTGCAAACATCCTTAACCTCAACTGCGACGAACAAGAGAGAAACCCAAGCTCCAGACGAGGCAGTTAAGAAGGTAAGCAAGCCGAAGGGCAATAAAACTTCGTCAACGGCTATGCTCAACAAAGACTTGGATGTATCTGGCCTCAAGGATTATTTTTCTGAGTTCGACACGAAAAAGGCCGCGGAACAAGCACTGATATTCACGATGTTTCTTCGTGAGGTCAGAGGGATAGTTCCATGCACCGCCGACGACATCTATACCTGCTTCTTTACTATGAAAGATCAACTCAAACTCCCCTCAATGACGAGCCTGTTCAACAACGATCGCGCGCGCACGGGATTTTTCAAACGTGTGGAAAATGGAAAAGTTGAGATCACGCAAATCGGCGAGAACCACTTCAATCACAACCTAAAGAAGATCGAGTCCTCGGACGACTAGTCAGTAAATCCCGCCTTCGACAACAGTTCTTCTATTGAAGCTCGGTAATCCAGCGCAATCTTGTCAATATCGCCGCGCCGGGCATTAAACTCGATCCTGTGCGCGGAGAAATTCCCCAAGTTCCGATAAGCTTCTAGTCGGGACTTGGTATTTCTTGATAACTTCAACGTAGAGTTAGTCTTTGCATCATTGACTATCGCCTCAAGTTTTTTGTGAGTTCCATCATTAGTCAGAATAGTGTTTTCAATCCCGAGTTTCCGATAACTTAGTATTATCAGAACTTCGAAAAGGCGCCTCATGAGCACTGCGCAGCCGTCAAATATATTGTTCTCAAAACTAGCATTAATCTGATCAGCAAGGCGCGAAAGGTAGCTAGGGCATGATGCATAAATCGTGCTCGGAATTATTAGGTCGCCCGAAATAATTTCTTCCGATTTCTTGCTAAGCTCAGGATACTCAGCGTCAAGTTCCTTTAGTGTGCTCGCGTGGAGTTTGACAAGTCGCTTCTCTGACGCCTTAATGAACCGCCTTGAGCTGGCAATTTTCTTGCTAAGTCTTGAAAGGTTCGGTCTGGGGTAGTGCAACTTTGCATTGGCTTCGATCACTGAGGTGAGTTCAACTTCCGACTTTTCTTCTCGGCGAAGCAGATAGAATGCTAACAACTCGATACGCTCAATTTCTTGAGCGGTAGAAAGGTTGGCTCGTTCGGCAAAAGTCTCTAAATTCATGACGTTACAGTTTGCAGAAATTTACGAGAGGCGCAACCTATTGGATGGCGCCTCGCCCCCCCAACACAGGGCAGCGCCCGAACCGAGGGGTGGGCGTAAAGCGCCCGCCCCGTGGGGGCGGTTCGGGCGCTGCCCGTGACGAGCACGGGCGGTCTGTGGCTGTTGCCCTTCCCGGCTCCGTCTGCGTAGGCACCGCCTTCCGAACGAGGCCCCGGATCAAGTCCGGGGCGGAGTTCGTTCCCCCCCTCACTCCTCCCCGAACGCGATCATCTTCGCGACGATCTCCTCTTCCGTCGTGCCGAGCCGGGCCAGTTCGCACTGGGCGCTGGTCAGGTCGGTGTGGGCTTTCACCTGGGCGAGGAACAGGTCGAAATCGCCAAGCTCCGGGCGGTCCCCGGCGCGGGTGGGGTTGGCGTCCTCCGGCCCCTTGACGAACCGGGCAAGCCGCGCGTGGACGAAGCTTGCCAGCACGTCGTTCATCCGGGTCTGATACCCCGGCCCCATCGCGCGGAAGAATTTGACCACGCTGTCCTCGACCCTCAGCGTCACGCGCGTCTTGCGGTCGGGGCAGCGGGCGGTGCCGATCTCGTGCCATGCGTCGGGGATCTGGGTGCCGGCACGGGTCCGCTCGGCCAGGTCCCATTCGACCTGCCGCATCACGTCGATCATGTGGCTGTGGTGGATACGCTCTGTCTTGGTCGGTGTGCGGGCGGCGGGCATCGCGGTCTCCTTGTTCAGATCGCGGCCAATATCGCGCCGATCCGTTAAGAAGGTGGAAGGCCACCGCGCGTATGCACAGGGTGTGCACAGGCGGTGCACGCCCCCTGCACGCCGGTCACACGCCGGTTTTCGGGAAAAGTGACGTTACGTCGCTTCGTCTTCCAGATGCAGCTTCATGTCCATCAAGACGTGCTGAAGCGCCAGCGTTTCGCGCAGCAGCCGCTTGGCTTCATTGACCGTAATGACCCCGTCTTCGATGGATTGACCATACTCCGTCATCAGCATCGCAAACCGCTGCGACAGCGCGATCACGTCGGAATTGACACCACCCTCGGGGGAGTTCGGGCCACGGTCGTCATAGGAAAGCGTGATTCCGCGAAGTTCTGCTAAGGCACTGGTAACATGAGGATATCTCGCCGCTGCTTCCAGAGATGCCACCGCGTCAATCGGCATGAAGCGGTCCTGATGCTCCTCCGCGTCAGAGTAATATCGCCCGAGCGTCGCCTTCGATTTCCCCGCCAATTCGCAGGCCGCTTCGATGCCCACGTCCTTGACCAGCGCCTCGGTATGTTTCTTCAGATAAGGGCCTAATTCCGCCATACAAATTCTCCTGTCCCCGCGGGGAAATACACTCGCCTTTTCCCATTAATGAGGTTGCAAGGTTTTGTCATTTATAAACCGACCCTAACGGTTTGGGATTGTATGAGTACCCGACCTCCCCATTGTCGGTTTTGGTTAGGGGTCCACTGCGTCGCTGCCATGTGGGATGACAGCGCCGGGAAACCGGACAATGCGCGGTGGGTCCGTCAGTAAGCGAAGGTGCGCAGGCCCGGATGACCACAAGCCACCACTTGGTCCGGGTTTGAAAGTCCCCCAACTGACGGGCTCACCGCCCATCGCGCACCGGATGGCGCGACTCTCTTGAACTTTGACGCGCCTTGGCCATAAGGAAGTATGGCAAAACTCTATTTTCATTACTCTACCATGAATGCCGGGAAATCGACTGTTCTTTTGCAGGCGGCCCATAACTACCACGAACGCGGGATGGAAACCTACCTTCTGACCGCGCGTTTCGACAACCGTGCGGGAGAGGCAAAGATCGCCTCTCGGATCGGGATCAGCATGGCGTCCGACACGTTTGAAACGGGCGAAGATCTTTTCACCAAAATCGAAACCCGCCTGTCCGATGGCCCCTGCGCCTGCGTGTTTATCGACGAAGCCCAGTTTCTTGAACCCGAACAGGTCTGGCAACTCGCCCGTGCTGTCGATGACCTGAAAGTGCCAATCATGTGCTACGGGCTGCGGGTCGATTTTCAGGGGCAGCTTTTCCCCGGCTCGGCAACGCTGCTGGCGCTCAGCGACGAAATGCGAGAGGTCCGCACAATCTGCCATTGCGGAAAGAAGGCCACGATGGTCGTGCGGCTTGGCCCCGACGGGGCGGCGTTGCGCGATGGTGCGCAGGTCCAGATCGGCGGGAATGAAACCTATGTTTCCCTGTGCCGCAAGCACTGGCGCGATGCGATGAACGGCGCGCCCCCGCCGCGTTAAACCGCCGGAACATTACCGCTGTCACTACGTTGATCCCTTGTAGGAAAGGAGGTCAGCAATGGACAGATTAGCCATCGTCCTCGCCGTTATAAGCGGCAGTAGCATAGCGGGTGCAGCGGTGATCGCCGCCCTCGCGCTCGGCTATTATTCATGGGTTTCTATTGCGATTTGCGTCGCTATCGGTGCTATCTTCGCGTGGCCGACCGGTCGGATGATTTCACGTCGGATCAAGCGCAACGATCCCGAGTGGAACCCGCGCCATAAGCCGGGTGACTTCGGCGTTGTCCCCCCGGCGGACGCACCGGAAAACTAAGGAGTCACACCCGGTTGGGCGGATCGTTCCCGTCGAAAAACGCGATGAGGTTTTCGACCGCCATCAGCCCCATCGCCTCTCGCACCTCAAGCGCGGCGGTGCCGAGATGCGGCAGGAGCGTGACGTTTTCAAGCGCCAACAACTCTGCCGGAACGGTCGGCTCTTTCTCATAAACATCAAGGCCCGCGCCCGCGATAACTCCGCTTTTCAGGGCGTCGATCAGCGCTGCTTCGTCAACGATATCACCACGGGCGATGTTCACCAGATGCGCCGTGGGGCGCATCGCGGCAAGCGTTTTCTTGTTGATCAGATGGTAGGTTTCCGGCGTCGCGGGCACGGCGATCACGACGATGTCGGCGGTCGCCATCACCTCCTCCAAACTGCCCAATTGGTGCGCGGAAACGCCCACGTCATCCACGGCGGAGCGGTTGTGGAACACCACATCCATGCCAAAGCCTGAATGCGCCCGTTTCGCGATGGCCTTGCCGATGCGCCCCATCCCAACGATACCGACGGTCTTGCCGGTCATGTGAAGGCCAAGCATTTGCGTCGGATGCCAGCCGTTCCAGTCGCCCCGGCGCAGCATCCGTTCGCCCTCACCCGCGCGACGGGCGGTCATCAACATCAGCGTCAACGCAATATCGGCGGTCGCGTCCGTGACCGCACCCGGCGTGTTGCTGACGGTGATCCCGGCGGCGGTCGCTGCGGCGACATCGATGTGGTTATAGCCAACCCCGAAATTCGCGAGCATTCGGCAACGCGGCGTTCCAGCCTTGGCAAATGTCTCAGCGCCCAGCGGATCGCCCAGCGTCGGCAGCAGCCCGTCATAGGCCAACAGCGCGACGACGACATCGTCCTGCGCCATCGGCTGCGTATCCTCGCGGATCGTAACGTCAAACCGCGCCTTGGCGGCTTCTAGCACCCGGTCCGGCAGGGGCCGTGTGATCAGAACCTTCTCGGTCAATACATCCTCCCGCCCAGTGGGACTTCCTTATCGGGGGTGAGCAGGACGACCTCATCGTTCGCGTCCGGCACTCCGAGGACGAGCACCTCGGACATGACCTTGCCGATCTGTCGCGGCGGGAAATTCACCACGCCTAGCACGCGTTTTCCCGGCAATTCCTCCGGCATGTAATGCGCTGTGATCTGGGCGGAACTTTTCTTTTCCCCAATCTCAGGACCGAAATCGATCCATAATTTGATCGCGGGCTTGCGGGCTTCGGGGTAAGGTTCGGCCCGCGTGATCTGGCCGACGCGGATGTCGACCTTCAGAAAGTCATCAAAGCTAAGATCGCTCATGCGCCGAGCTCCTTGCTACGGTCCGTCGCCGCCTTCACCGCCTTGTTCAAAAGCGCGGGAAAGCCTGTATCCGCGTTCATCAGCACTTCAAGCGCGGCTGCGGTCGTTCCCGCGGGGCTGGTGACGTTGACGCGCAGTTGCGCGGGATCTTCGTCAGAATCCTCGGCCAATTGGCCCGCCCCGCTGACCGTCGCTTTCGCGAGGGTCATGGCAAGATCGGCGGGCAACCCCTGCGCCTCCCCGGCCGCGGCAAGCGTTTCGATCAGGTGAAAGACATAGGCGGGGCCGGAGCCGGACACCGCCGTCACCGCATCCATCTGGTCCTCGGTCTCCAAGCGCACCGTCTGGCCGATGGCGGACAATAACGCCTCGGCCAGTTGCAAGCTTTCTTCGGTGATGTGGTCGTTACCGATGATCGCCGTAATCCCGCGCCCAATCGCCGCCGGTGTGTTCGGGATCGACCGGATCACCGGAGTCTGCGCGCCAAGCGTGTCTTCGTAGTATTTTATGGTCGTCCCCGCCGCGACCGATAGGAAAACCGTGTCGCCATTCCCCAGCTTCTTTAGCGACGGCAGCGCGTCGGCCATCATCTGCGGCTTGACCGCGACAAGGACGATGGCGGGGTTGTCGGGCAAGGGGTCATTCAGGTGCAAACCGTCACTGGCAAGCCCGGTCAACCACTCGGACGGATGCGGGTCAACGATCCACACCGCCTCTGGCCGCAGCCCACTGTCCAGCCAGCCCGAAAGCATGGCCGACCCCATTTTGCCGCAGCCCAGCAGAACCAGACCACGGCTTTCCAAATCATCAAAACTCATGCTGTCCCCCGTTGTTTCGGGGGAAGACTAGGCGCGGCCGTAAGCCTCTGCAATGGCAACTTGCAGTGCGTCTTCCGGGGTGCGGTCGGCCCAACTGACCAGTTGAAATGCGGGATAGAACCGTTCGGCTGACCCGACGGCGGCGTTGATCATCGTCGTGATCTGCTCTGGCCCCGCGAACTGACCACCGGCCAGCATCAGGCCGTAGCGATAGACCATCAGCCGTTGATCGTGCCAGTAGGTGAAGGCGCCCGACCAGCACATATCGTTGGTGCGGTTCAGCGCCTCATATAGCTCTGGCAGGCGATGCTCCGGCGGCTCCATCTCAAACGTGCAGATCAGGCGGAGCGTTTCGTCGTAGCCCGACCATGCAAGGGTGATCGAATAGGTGCGCCATTGCCCTTCGACCGCCATGGCGATCTGGTCATCAGCGACGCGGTCGAAATCCCATTCGTGGTGTTCGGCAAGTGTTTCAACAATATCAATTGGATGTAATTCGTCTGTCTGAATGTACTGCTCTGAGAGTGACATGCCCGGCCTCTTTTCGCTTTAGCTACAGGTGGGTGGCAGCCCACCAGAACTGGGTGTCGTTACTAAGATATGCAGGTTCCCCCCGCTATTCTTACTATATATGGTGTCGTGAACCCGGAGTCCTGTAAAGACATTTTTTGGATTTATCCCCAGACAATGTGCGAAATGACACTCTATCCACAGGGCTAAGCCGCATTGTTAACAGCCAGTTAACAAAAAACGCGCCCGGCAAGGGCGCGTTGCGTCGGTGACGAATTGTAGTGTGGCTTACTTGCCTTCCAGCGCCTCGATCCGGGCCTTCAGCGCTTCGTTTTCTTCCCGCGCCTTCTGGGCCATGGCGCGCACGGCGTCGAACTCTTCCCGCGTGACCAGATCGCGGTCGGCCAGCCATCGGTCGATCCAGCTTTTCATCGCGGTCTCGGCCTCATCCTTCGCGCCCTGGGCCACGCCCATCGCGTTCGTCATCAGCTGAGAGATGTCGTCAAATACCTTGTTGCGTGTCTGCATGGCGTCCTCTGGCTTTGCTTGCCGACTATATGGGGGTGTCAGGGCAAAATCACAAGGTTGACTTCACCTTGAGCGAACATCAGGAAGGCGACATGATCGGTCTTATCCCCTTCCCCGATATCGGGCCTGACATTTTCACCCTCGAAATCGGTGATTTCGCCTTTTCGCTCAGATGGTATGCGATGGCGTATATCGTCGGCATCATAATCGGTTGGCGGATCGCGGTTCGCGCAGTGAAAAACGCGAGCCTTTGGCGCAATGACACGCCGCCGATGACCCCTTCGCAGGTCGAGGATTTTTTGACTTGGATCGTGCTTGGTATCGTTCTGGGCGGGCGACTTGGTTTCGTTTTGTTCTATCAACCCGCCTATTACCTGCAAAACCCGGCAGAGATTTTGATGATCTGGCAAGGCGGCATGTCCTTCCACGGTGGGATGATCGGCGTAGTCCTTGCCGCGTTGATCTATTGCCGACGTCACTGGCTACCGGTCCTGAGCGTCGCCGACATGATGGCCATCGCGACCCCGCCGGGCTTGTTGCTGGGCCGCATCGCCAACTTCATCAACGCCGAACTTTGGGGGCGTCCGACCGACGCGCCTTGGGGTGTCGCGTTTCCCGGCGCGGCGGCGCAGGATTGCCCGGATGTCGTCGGCCTGTGCGCGCGTCATCCCTCGCAACTTTATGAAGCCGGGCTTGAGGGGCTGATCCTTGGCGGCGTTCTACTCTTCCTCGCCTGGTCTCGCGGCTGGCTGAAAGTGCCGGGGCAAATCACCGGGGCGTTTGGGGTTGGCTATGGCCTATCGCGCTTTATCGTCGAATACTTCCGGCAGGCCGATGCGCAGTTCATCACGCCTGACAATCCGATGGGTCATGTCCTGTCTCTCGGCCCGGTCGGAATGTCGATGGGGCAGCTTTTGTCCCTGCCGATGATTATCCTCGGAATCGCCCTCATACTCTGGGCGCGCCGCAGGGTATGACGGCGTTGCTGCCGCATCTTCTCGCGCGGATCGCGCAGGACGGGCCCCTGACAGTGGCCGACTACATGGCGGACTGTCTGCTGCACCCCGACCACGGCTATTATGCGACGCGCGATCCGTTCGGCGCGGATGGAGATTTCACAACCGCGCCCGAGATCAGCCAGATGTTTGGCGAGGTTCTGGGCCTCTGTCTTGCCCAAACATGGCAAGATCAAGGGGCGCTGACTTCCTTTACGCTGGCAGAGCTTGGCCCCGGTCGTGGCACCTTGATGGCCGACATCCTGCGTGCAACCGCACGGGTTCCGGGGTTCCACACCGCCGCGCGGGTTCATCTGGTCGAAGCCTCCGATACCCTGAAACGCGTTCAACGCGAGACGCTCTCCGCCAACGACGTGACCTGGTGCGATACGGTTGCAGACCTGCCCAACGCACCGCTTTTCCTTGTCGCCAACGAATTCTTCGATGCCCTCCCGATCCGGCAGTTCATTCGCGCGGGCGACGGCTGGCGGGAACGGCTGGTCGGGGCTGAGGGGAACGCGCTATCCTTTGGAACGAGTGCCGCAATGCCGGTTGACGCTTTGTCCGACCGGCTTGGCGATACGGCAGAGGGTGATCTGGTCGAAACCTGCGCACCTGCCCTTGCGATCATGTCGGACGTTGCCGACCGCATCCACCGCTTTGGCGGCGCGGCGCTTATCATCGACTACGGCGACTGGAAATCGCTCGGCGACACATTGCAGGCTGTGAAAGGTCACGCATACGACCCGGTCCTTGCCCATCCGGGGGAGGCTGACCTGACCGCCCATGTGGATTTCGAGGCACTCGCCGGGGCTGCCGCCCCTCTCAGCACAAGCCGGATGACGCCCCAAGGCGTGCTGCTGGAACGGCTGGGGATCACGGCCCGCGCGCAGCAGCTTGCCAAGATTCTGACCGGAGACGCCCTCGAAAACCACATTGCCGCACATCGGCGCTTGACGCACCCCGAGGAAATGGGAACGCTCTTCAAAGCGATTGCCGTTCACCCCGACGGCACCCCGACACCGCCCGGATTTGACCCATGACGCTGGAAATCTTGACTGCGGATACGTTAGCCCCCCTGCGGCACGGGTTCTTTACCCGCAAGGGCGGCGCATCCTCGGGCGTGTTCCACGGGCTGAACTGCGGGTTCGGATCGACGGATCAGTCGGACATCGTCACGATCAACCGCGCCCGCGTTGCCGAGGCGATGAAGGTTGAACCTTCGCACCTCGTCACTGTCCATCAAATCCACTCCGCCGATGTAATTACCGTTGACGGGCCGCATGACACGCCGCTGCCCAAAGCCGACGCGATGGTCACTGCCACCCCCGGCATGGCCCTGTCGGTGCTGTCGGCGGATTGCCAGCCGGTGCTGTTTGCAGACCACGATGCGGGCGTCATTGGCGCGGCCCATGCCGGATGGCGCGGCGCACTTGATGGCGTGCTTGAGGCGACGATCGACGCAATGGTCGACCTTGGGGCCGAACGCGGGCAGATCAACGCGGTGATCGGCCCGTCGCTCAGCCAACAGGCCTACGAAGTCGGGCCCGAGTTTGTTGAGGAGTTTCTGGACCACGACCACGACAATGGCCGTTTCTTCGCCGGCGGCAAAGGGGACCGCGCGCAGTTCAACCTGCCCGCCTTCGGGCTGCATCGGCTGAGAGAGGCGGGCATAAATTCCGCCGACTGGCTGCATCATTGCACCTATTCCGACCCTGACCGATTCTATTCCTACCGCCGCTCGATCCACGAAAAAGAGGCGGATTACGGGCGGCTGATTTCGGTTATCCGCCTCTAACACCGCCCCAATAGACACATCCGCCCGCTTTCGCGCCCCGAAACAGTCCGTTTCGTTGACAATCGCGCGTTTCTTCGGTCATCGTTTATCCAATCTCTCTGCATTTTTCGGTGGGGGCCGTCCGCAGTAATGAGATCGCCGAAAGGACAGATCGCATGCACGTCCCACCCCTCGCGCCCAGACCGGCGCAACAAACGGGCCTTGTTCCCGTTGGCCGCGCCAATCGTACACCCACCCCACAGCGAAACGGCCTTTTGCGCCGCTACCATGTCAGCAGCCTGAACGAAGCGGGCCACCTGACCGATTTTCAGCGCATCGCGCCCGCCCTTCCGGTGTTTGAGGCGGCGTTCTCCGCCTTTGCTCGCGGATCGATTGTGGCGACTGATGAAGGCCCGGTCGCGGTCGAAGACCTGATGCCCGGCATGAATGTTCAAACGGCCTGTGGCGACTATGCCAAGCTGGTCTGGATCGGATCGACCGCCCATGTCCCGTCGCAAACCCGCGATGGCGAACACGCCCGGTTGACCCGGATTTCGGCGGACAGCTTCGGTCTGGGGCGGCCAATGCCTGACCTGCTGCTCGGGCCATCGGCCCGGCTGTTTCAGGAAAACACAAAGCTATCGTCGCAAATGGGCAGCAAATCCGCCTGCCTTCCAGCGGCTGGTTTTGTCGACGGCGAAACGGTCATCAGCGTGACGCCGGTTTCGTCTGTTCAACTGTTCCACCTCGGTTTCGAAAGCCAGCAGATCATCCATGTCAACGGGCTTGACTGCGAAAGCTATCATCCCGGCGCGACCACCGATCAAATCCGAACGGACGAAATGCTGTCCGTCTTCCTGTCGCTGTTTCCGCATTGCCGGACGCTGGAGGATTTCGGCCCGACAGAAGTGCCAAGCCTGACGCTGGACGAAATGGAGCGCTTTCACGCAGCCTAGGAGGTTTGTTGAAGGCGGCTTTCCAGAACATCGAACGGCACGCCGGGGTCGTCTTTCGCGCCCCGGATGACCAGCGATGTCTTGACGCTGGCGACATTGTCGGCGGCCGTCAGGTCTTCGGTCAGAAAGTTCTGGAACGTCGACAGGTCCGGCGCGACGCATTTCAGGACGAAATCAACCTCGCCGTTCAGCATGTGGCATTCGCGGACCAGCGGCCATTCGCGGCAGCGTTCTTCGAATGCTGACAGGTCCGCCTCGGCCTGACTGACCAGCCCGACCATCGCAAAAACCTGCACCTCAAACCCCAAGGCACGTGCATCCACGTCCGCGTGATAGCCCTTGATGTAGCCAGATTCCTCAAGCGTGCGCACCCGGCGCAGACAAGGTGGTGCCGAGATTCCGACACGTTTGGCCAGTTCGACATTGGTCATGCGACCGTCTGCCTGAAGCTCCGCCAGGATCATGCGGTCAATCTCATCAAGTTTGGTGCCTGCCATTGAACGCCTCCGGTCTTTCGCAGATTGTAGGTGAAGCAACCCACCTGCGCAATTATATTTCAAGAATGCGCAATTAAGTTATATTTACCCGCAAGATCAAGCGTTTTTGTCAAAGCCGCCATGCGGGGGGTTTTAACGCCCGCGTCCTGCGTCTATATCGGCTCGGATTGCTGCAAACAATGGGGCCGACATGGCAGAGACTCGTCACACCAAAGTTCTGATTATCGGCTCCGGCCCGGCAGGTTACACCGCAGGCGTCTACGCCGCCCGCGCGATGGTCGAACCCCTACTGGTGCAGGGAATCGAACCCGGCGGACAATTGACCACGACGACCGAGGTCGAAAACTGGCCCGGCGATACCGAGGTGCAAGGCCCCGACCTGATGGTCCGCATGGAGGCGCACGCAAAAGCGATGGGGTGCGAGGTTGTGGGCGACATCATCACCGACCTTGATATTTCCAAGCGCCCGTTCACGGCGACCGGCGACAGCGGCACGATTTATACCGCCGATGCGGTGATCCTCGCCACCGGCGCACGGGCGAAATGGCTGGGCCTTCCATCCGAGGAAAAGTTCAAGGGATTCGGCGTGTCGGCCTGCGCGACCTGCGACGGGTTCTTCTACCGCGGGCAGGAAATCGCGGTGATCGGCGGCGGCAATACGGCGGTCGAAGAGGCGCTGTTCCTTACCAATTTCGCCTCCAAGGTCACGCTGGTCCACCGCCGCGACGAACTTCGCGCCGAAAAAATCCTGATCGACCGGTTGATGAAGAATGACAAGATCGAACCGCTCTGGGATCATGTGCTGGAGGAGGTCGTGGGCGACGAAAACCCGCTTGGCGTCACCGGCATCAAGGTGAAGCACGTAAAGACCGGAGAGATCACGGACATTCCGGCCAAGGGCGTCTTTATCGCGATCGGCCACGCCCCGGCGAACGAATTGGTGAAAGATACGCTGGAAACCCATATGGGCGGCTACGTCGTGACGAAACCCGACTCAACGGCGACGTCGGTTCCCGGTGTTTTCGCCGCGGGCGATCTGACGGACTATAAATACCGGCAAGCGGTGACATCCGCTGGCATGGGCTGCATGGCGGCGCTGGAAGCTGAACGCTTTTTGGCGGAGGATGAGGGATAATCTCCTCGTTTTTGCCAAATGGCGCGGGTTTTTGGTCTCATTTCCCGAAATCAGGCCGCTAACGCTTGAATCTGTCCGCTTGGGCAGGCTAAGCCGCGCTCAAAACCGGGATGTCCGATCCCGACCAGCTACGAAAGTAATACCATGACGATGTCGCCGAACCTCGCTCCTATTCCCGAACTCTATGTTTCCTATGATTCCGCGCAAAAGCTGAAAGTCGAAGCGGGCCAGCTGACAAGCTGGGATCTGACCCCGCGCCAGATTTGCGACCTGGAGCTTTTGATGAATGGCGGCTTCAACCCGCTGAAAGGGTTCCTGAGCGAAGAGGATTACGACGGCGTCGTCAAGGATATGCGCCTTGCCGATGGCAAGCTATGGCCGATGCCGATCACGCTGGATGTGTCTGAAAAATTCGCCGAGGGCCTAGAGATTGGGCAGGACATCGCGCTGCGCGATCAAGAGGGCGTGATCCTCGCCACGATGACCGTCACGGATAGATGGGAGCCGAACAAAGCGCTTGAGGCAGAAAAGGTCTTTGGTGCCGATGACACGGCCCATCCGGCCGTGAATTACCTGCATAATCAGGCGGGCAAGATCTACCTCGGCGGCCCCGTGACCGGTATTCAGCAACCGGTCCACTACGATTTCCGTGCACGCCGCGACACGCCCAACGAACTCCGCGCGTATTTCCGCAAGGTCGGCTGGCGGCGCGTGGTTGCGTTCCAGACCCGCAATCCGCTGCATCGCGCGCACCAGGAACTGACCTTCCGCGCCGCGAAAGAGGCGCAGGCGAACCTGCTGATCCATCCGGTTGTCGGCATGACCAAACCGGGCGACGTCGATCACTTCACCCGCGTCCGCTGCTATGAGGCCGTGCTTGATAAATACCCTGCCGCCACCACGACGATGAGCCTTCTGAACCTCGCCATGCGCATGGCAGGCCCGCGCGAGGCCGTCTGGCACGGCCTGATCCGCGCCAATCACGGCTGCACCCATTTCATCGTTGGTCGCGACCACGCCGGCCCCGGTAAAAACTCCGCCGGAGAAGATTTCTACGGCCCCTACGACGCGCAAGAGCTTTTCCGCAAGTATCAGGACGAGATCGGCGTCGAGATGGTCGATTTCCGGCACATGGTCTATGTGCAGGAACGCGCGCAATACGAACCCAATGACGAGATTGCGGATAAAGACAAGGTTACGATCCTTAACATCTCAGGCACCGAACTGCGCCGCCGCCTGGCCGAAGGGCTGGAAATCCCGGAATGGTTCAGCTTCCCCGAGGTGGTCAAGGAACTGCGCCGCACGCGGCCTGCCCGGTCAAAACAGGGCTTTACCGTGTTCTTCACCGGCTATTCCGGGTCCGGCAAATCGACGATTGCCAATGCGCTGATGGTCAAGCTGATGGAAATGGGCGGCCGCCCCGTGACGCTGCTTGACGGTGACATCGTGCGCAAAAACCTGTCGTCGGAGCTGGGTTTTTCCAAGGAGCACCGCGACCTTAACATCCGCCGCATCGGCTATGTCGCGAGTGAGATCACCAAGAACGGCGGCATCGCGATCTGTGCGCCTATCGCACCCTATGCGACGACCCGCCGTGCGGTGCGCGAGGATGTCGAAGCGTTCGGCGCGTTTGTCGAAGTCCACGTCGCGACCTCTATCGAGGAATGCGAACGTCGTGACCGCAAGGGGCTCTATAAACTCGCCCGCGAAGGCAAAATTAAGGAATTCACTGGAATTTCAGACCCCTACGACATTCCAGAAAACCCCGAACTGCGGGTCGAAACCGAAAATGTCGAAGTCGACAATTGCGCCCATCAAGTGCTGTTGAAACTTGAAAACATGGGCCTGATTGCTGGCTGACGAGCGAACCCAAAAATAACAACGGGCCGGGTAGGTTTCCCTACCCGGCCCGTTTTCGTTTCATCCACCCAACTTATGCTGCGGACGAGACGTTTACGATCATATGATTGCTTCACGCGGAAGCGCCATCCGGCAGCGCGGAAACCTACGAGTTGCGCTTGAGGAAGTCGTCGACTTCGCGCTCTGCCTCTTCGCGGGCCTTGCCATAGCGTTCCTGAACCAGACCGATCAGGCGTTCACGATCGCCTTCGGCTTCGGTCAGTTCGTCATCCGTCAACTCGCCCCACTGCTGTTTCGCGGCGCCTTTGATCTGTTTCCAATTACCTTTTAATTCGTCGAGATTCATTGTCGTTCTCCTTTCGGTACTATTGACTGCACTGATTGGAAAACGCGCCCCTCCCGCCCAAAGTTCCAGACAAAAATGCCGCTACGCGGAACCCGGCCGGACCACCGCGCGTTAGCTTTTTAACAAGAGGACCGTCCGCATGAAATCCGACGCAGCGCCCCGCTGGGCGATCGTGACTTTGGCCATCGTCGCGGCATTTGCTGCGTTGAAACTCGCCTCCGACATCTTTGCGCCAGTGACGCTGGCGTTGGTTGTTGGCGTGGTTCTTTCGCCGGTAACCGATCGGCTCGACCGGATCGGGGCACCGCACTTGCTCGGGGCGCTCTTCGGGTTGCTGCTGGGTCTTGGAGTGCTGTTCGCGATCATCCTTGGCTTTGGCCCGCTGGTCGGACAGGCGGTTGACGAAGCCCCCCGCATCTGGGCCGAACTGCGCGATACGATGGACTGGATGAAAGACCTTGCGCGCGGCTTTGACAATATGTCGGATGAGGTCAACCGCGCCATCGACCCCGAAAACACGGGCGCGACCCAGAACGGAGAAGCCAAGCTCGGCCTGCCAACCCTTGGCGATATTCTGTTCCTCGCCCCCGGTCTTGTAGCCCAAGCCCTGCTATTCGCCGGAACACTGTTTTTCTTCCTGCTGGGCCGGATCGAGATTTACGATTGGCTGTCGGCCAACACGCTTCCCAACACGCCCATCACGCAAAGCAGCAACCGCCTGCTATGTGCCGAACGTGTCGTCGCCCGTTATTTCCTGACCATCAGCATGATTAACGTGACCTTCGGCATTTTCGTCGCGGCGATGACCTATGCGGTCGGGTTGCCCTCTCCGGTCCTCTGGGGGCTGTTTGCCGCGTTGATGAACTACATCCTCTACCTTGGCCCGGCTATTGTCGCCGTGTGCCTGCTTGTCGCCGGGGTCATCGTGTTTGACGGGCCGATTGTCGTCTTGCCTGCGGGGCTGTTCGTTCTGATGAACGCGACCGAAGGGCAATTCGTGACACCGGGGTTGGTGGGGCGCGAAATGGCCGTAAATCCGCTGCTGGTTTTTCTATCGCTGGTGCTGGGGCTGTGGCTGTGGGGGCCGATTGGCGGCCTCGTCGCGATCCCGATCCTGATGTGGAGCCTTGTGATGTTCGGCTTGCTTAATCAGGATCAGACCATCTCATCCGGCAGGACGGGCACGGGTGTTCCGAACTCCTCAGCCGAAGCGACGTTGTAGGGCACGATAAAGCCGCGACGATTTTCGGGCGCTGCTTTCGCGTTGGAGTGCGCGAGCGCTACCCAAGCGTCAAACGCGGTCGAAAGGTCAAAGAACGCATGCCCCGCGTCCTGCGGCAACCAGTGGCAAAACACGCGCCTGCGCAGTTCAGCAACGTCGCCTTCGGCGTCCAGAAAAATGCCAGCCTCCGTGTCCCAATTCATGCTGCGCCCGTTCAGATTGGCCGAGGATACGACGGCCCGATCATCGTCAAAGATCGACACCTTGGCATGAACGTAGACCAGCGGCGCGCGGGCAAGCGTATCGCGGTCGCTCGTTTGCTTTTCAACCGGCTGAACCGGAGAGCCGATGAACATCCGATCCCCGAACGCTTTTTCGAGGATGCGAATACACTTCGCCTGCAAATGCTCACCGAACTTGGCATCAAGCCCATCGCTGTTTTCAAACGCCACATCCTCGGGCGCGGCGGGCAATATCAGCAGCAGGCGAAGGTTCGGATTTTTCCGCGCGGCCTCCGCCATGTGGCGGGCCAGTTTCGCGTCCCGGAAAAACTGCGTTTCGAAATAAAGCAGGTGACGTGTGGCGTCGATCAGATCCCGCTGGCGGTCTGACAAATCTGTCCGCAGTGGGTTGGGCGACAGATGCGCGATGTTCCAGCGCCGCTTGGCCGATAGCGTCGTCAGGAAATGGGCGTCAGCGTCCAGACACTCCCGATCCCCGGCGACCACCTGCCCGAAGGTTTCCAGATGCAGCGCCGCGCGGCTTGCCAGTTCGGCGTCTTCGATCAACAACTGCACGTCGTGCCAGGTGCGTTCCGCCGGGCGGTCATGGGCCTTCGTATCGTATCTTCGTTCATCCACATCCAGCCCGCCAATGAACAGTTTTGAGCGATCAAAAACCGCAAGCTTCTGATGATGCGTCACGGGATAGAGCGGCGGCAGCGAAAACCAGCGCGGCACCAGCCTTCCGTCGCGTTCGTCGATCACCCGGCGAAGACCCGGCATGTCACGAAGGCGGTTATCCCTGACCTTGCGGTCCAGCGCGTTCAGGTCGTCTAGCTGCTCTTTCAGTTTCGAAAACACTTTTGGCGCAAAGGCCAGCCGGGGGATCAGTCCGGCCCGCGCCGGGTGCATGCCGGGGATGACGCTCAGATCCGCACCCTTCCCTGCGATTTCCCGCGCGGCGGTGAACAGGCGGATGCTGTGCCATGTCGATTCATGCAGATCCGGCGCACCGATCGGGTCAAAGTCTGACAGCACAAACCGCAACCGGACGCCACGTTTCAGCGTATGCACGATCAGATCAAACCACGTCTGCCCGACCGCGCGCGCTTCATCTGACCGAAGGCGCGTTGACGGGTCAAAGACACGGAACCCTGCCGAAACCTCCTCCCTCGCATCAAGAAAGCAACGCTCAAGCGCGGGGAAGGCTTCTTCGGCGGTTATCAGAACCTCAAGCTTGCGGGGCATCGGATAACTCCTCCGCATCCTCCGCATCCTCCGCATCCTCCGCAGAGAAATCTGCAATCTTGAACACGACGCTTATCGTATGGCTGTCGTCAGTGACGTCGGTTTCAACGTCAGATTCCAATTGCATGGCAAAGGCGCGGATCAGTTGTTTGCCAAGTCCGGTGCTGACGACCTCCTTGTCTTGCACCAGCGGCGTCCCCAGCGAATTTGAAACCTCAAACCGCACCATCTGACCCTCAAGCGCTTTCAACTCGACACGCACCCAGGGGTCGCGACCCTCTGGCCGACCGATGTATTTCAGCGCGTTCGTCGCAAGTTCGCTCGTCAGCAGGGACAGCGGCACCGCCTGATCCGGATAGATCGTGACCGGGTCCATCGACACCTTGGTTTCCACGCCGACCCCGGCGGGCAGCGCCAGAATCAACAGTTGATCGACAATCTCACCCAACAGCTGATCCGCGCGCACCTGCGACAGGTTCTGCGTCATGTAAAGGTTCCGGTGGATCGTCGCGAGGCCGAGCACACGGTCCTGCACTTGCCGCAGGGCGGCGGTCGCCTCGGGGCTTTTCGATTTGCGGACCTGCATGTTGATGATGGATGAGATCAGTTGAAGGTTGTTCTTCACCCGATGATGAACTTCCTTCAGCAACACGTTCTTTTCATGAAGGGAATCCTCCATCGCCGCTTCATCCCGCATGATCGTGTCCGCCATATCAAGGAAGGTGCGGTCGATCTCCTGAAGCTCCTCCGGGGCAGAGCTTAGCGGGCGCGTATCAAGGGCCCGGTTGCCGCCGGCAAAGTTCGACATCTTCTTGCGCAACTGGCCGATATGCTTGATGACAAGCCGGTGCACCGCGAAATAGGCAACGACGAGGCTGACAAGCCACATCAGCGCCGGGAAGATCGCAGCGACGCGGGTGAAGAAGGTGGGCTGCACGATCTTTTGCTTCGGGGACCAAACGCCGAGCGCGTAAACGGTGTTCGGCACGATGGACAGAACAGTGAACGTCCGTTCCTGCCCATCGCGGGTCGTGCCGCGAAACACGAAATCCTCGCCGGTGACGAACTCGGCCAGATCACGCCCCAAAGGTAGCCCTCCAAGCTGGGTCTGATCCTCTTGATCCGATGCAAGAACGTCGCCGTCTTGATTGAAAAGAAACAATTTCTCTGGCCGATCGCCTTCTTCGCCAACGGTATTCAAACGAAGTCGACTCCGCGGGATCGATAGGGTGATGAACCCCCGCAGATCCCCTTGTTCAAAGGCCGGATGATTGATGAGCAGAACGGACAAACCCGTAATCGCGCCCGCCCCACGGGCCTGAAGAACGGGACGCGGGGCCGCCATAAGGGCCTCGACTCGCTTGGAATCCGTTAAGTCTCTCGGCGCGCCCATAGAGGCGCAGTTCATCTGCGCCCCGTCATCGATGAAGCCTGCAAAGACCAAACCACCGTCGGAATCAACGATGCGCCGCATGAACTCACTGCAAGCCTCGTCATCGTTGTTGGCCAGAAGAACCGTCTGCCCCAGTGACTTCGCCACACCAAACCCGCGCTGAATCTGTTGCCGTGCGATATCGACAGCGTCGGACGTTCGGCCAAGCATGGCGGCCTCGGTCAGACTGTTGATCTGATCGGCGACGCGGACAGTTTGGTAAACGGCAACGGCCCCAAGCGGTAGCAACACCAGCGCCAGCATCGCGACGATACGCGTCGCGAGTGCGTTCAGCAGGCTCCTCCCGCTCATCTGCTAGACGTGCGGTTGCCTGACATCACGGCCATCGTTGACTGATCCGTCATCTCCATCGCCTCGTTCTCATCAAGATGCAGCAAAACGGTCAGCCGCTCGCGGCCCCTGTTTGCGCGGCTCTTGATTGTGCCGACGGCGACACCGCACATTTCCGCAGCCTCTTCGTAGGAAAAGCCCGACGCGCCGACCAGAACCAACGCTTCGCGCTGCTCATCCGGAAGCTGCTTGAATGCCTCCTGAAAATCCTGAAGGGCAAGCCGCCCGTCATGATCGGGTTTCTGCGCCAGTTGTTCGGCATGGACGCCGTCAACGTCTTCGACTTCCCGTTTCGCTTTGCGGCGACCGGAATAAAACGTGTTGCGCAAAATGGTGAACAACCAAGCCCGCAAGTTTGTCCCGACCTCGTATTTTTCGATATTCGACCAGGCTTTGACGATGGTGTCCTGAACAAGGTCATCCGCCGCGGACCCGTTCCGGGTCAACGACAGCGCAAAGCCGCGTAGGGCTGGAAGATGCTCTACCAGCTCCTCTCTGGGGTCTTGGGCGCTCATTTTTCTGACTCTTGCTTTTTCAGCTGATCGATCAGGTCTTTGAAGCGATCAGGCAGTTCTTCATCGACCTTTTGCTGAAACACACGACGCAAATTCTCATCAATCTGCTGATCGATTTTATCTTTTTCCTTATTTTTCTTGCTCTTCATAAAGGTTCTTGCACCCGCATTGCCGAAGCCTCACATTTACCATACGCGCACGTAATTTCTTCGGAACCTAACGCGCTGAATCGGCGTTTGGTTCCGAAGAATATCAATAAGCAGGTGAAATAATGTCTCACTCTTCTGACACCGCGGACTTTGCGACTCGCATCGCTGGTGAGCTCCCGTATCTGCGTCGGTACGCCCGCGCCTTGACCGGAAGCCAGCGCAGCGGCGACCAATACGCCCTTGCCACGCTTGAGACGATGGTCAACGATCCCGACGGCGTCAACCGCGAAGTTTCTCCGAAAGTCGCGCTATTCCAAGGGTTTCACGCGATCTGGATCAGTTCGGGCGCACCGGTTGAGAACGAGGAAGAGGGCATTCGCGGCCGTGCACAAAGCCTGATGAACAAGCTGACCACGAACACGCGCGAGGCGTTGCTGCTGCATGTGATCGAAGAATTCAGCTATTCCGATATCGCGAAAATCATGCAGATTGATCAGGGCGAGGTCGAAGAATACATCCTGATCGCCCAGCGGGAACTTGCGGACACAATCAGCGGTAAGGTTCTTATCATCGAGGATGAGGCGATTATCGCGATGGATCTGGAAAGCATCGTGTCCGATATGGGCCACCGCATCACCGGCGTTGCCCGGACCCATCAGGGGGCGGTCGATCTTGGCCAGAAGGAGCGCCCGGACCTGATCCTTGCCGATATCCAGCTTGCCGATAACTCGTCCGGCATCGACGCGGTGAATGATCTGCTTGAAACACTCGGCGACGTGCCGGTGATCTTTATCACCGCCTTCCCCGAACGGCTGCTGACGGGTGAACGGCCGGAACCGGCCTTCCTGATTTCCAAGCCCTATACCGAAGAACAGGTGCGGCTGTCCGTCAGCCAAGCCATGTTCTTTGCATCCACGGAAACGCTGAACGTCTGATCGCGCGATCAGTGACAAAAAAGAAGGGCGGCCCGCTATGGCCGCCCTTTTTCGTTTCAATCCAATTGCCTGTTAAGGCGTTTTGCCGCGAAGCGCCCGTGCAACCATCGCGATCACGAACAGGACGATAAAGACGAAGAACAGGATTTGCGCGATGCCAGCCGATGCCGACGCGATGCCGCCAAATCCGAACACCCCTGCGATCAACGCAACCACAAGGAAAACCAAAGCCCAATACAGCATGTCGTATCCTTTCTGTTTGTCAGATGCGCCGATGGCGCGATTAGTGATAAAACGTCTAGTCTTTTCATTCGGTTCCGCGAAAAATCTATGGCCCCGCGACGGAACAATCCGGCAACTGGCGCGTTTGCACCGTGAGAATTGACTTGTTTAAGGAGAATATGATGGCTCGTTCCTCAACGAACAAAGCCCCGACGACCGAAGACCTTGGCGCGCAGATGGAGGCGCTGAAATCCGACCTAAGCAATCTGACCCGCACCATCGCCGACATGGGCAAGGCGCAGGGCCAGCAGTTTGCCGACACCGCAAAGGCCCAAGCCGACGCTGCCCGCGAGGCTGGCGAAGCGCAGCTTGCCCGCGCTCGGGATCAGGCCGTCCACATGACCAACCAAGCGGATGAGTTCGTGACAAAGAACCCGGCTGCGGCAATGGGGATCGCGGCGGGGGTTGGGTTCCTCGTGGGTATGATGGCGACCCGGAAGTAGGGCCGCGCATGTTTGATGCAGTCAAGCAATCCGCAGCCCGTGCAGCGCGCAAGACGGCTTTGTCCGTCGGTGCGCTGATCGCGTTGTGCGTTGGTATCGGGTTTCTGACGGCAGCGGGGTGGATACACCTGTCGCTGGCGCATGGATCGTTGACCGCCGCGCTGGTGATCGGGTTGATCTATGTCGGCATCGGTCTGGTGCTGATCGCTGTCGCAGGCTCCTCCGCCCCCGAAACGGTGGACAACCCGCGTGCCAGTGCGCACGCCGCCGAACCCGACGCGGAAACGCCGAACAATCTGCCGCCCTTGGCGCAAGCCTTTGTTTATGGGCTGAACGCCGGGGTGAAGGCAAAGCGCAGATAGGCAATGAAAAACCCGGCCCTTCGCGGGGCCGGGTTTTCTTTCCGTCAAATCCTGAAATCTCAATCCTGTTCGGCCAGCGCCTCGGCCACGCGACGTTCGATGCTGTTCACGGCGTGGTGGGTCAGGTTCTTTGGCACTTCGGCCACCAGTTTGCTCTGCACCTCCTGATGCAACCCGTCGCGCAGACGGCCCAGAACCTCTGGCCCGGCGACGATCACCAGCTTGTCAAAATCCCCGCGATGCGCCCTTTTGTAGAGCATATCGGAAAGATCCTCAGCGAACCGATCCTTGGCAAGCTCATGCCAATCCGTGTCCTGAACGGCAGAACGGTGGACGCTTGGCCCGTCGTTGAACCGACCCGGCCTGTTGGCGGATTGCTCCTCATCCGAGGGGTTTTCCTGTTCTTTCTTCCGGCGAAGTTCGAAATGCGGGTTTTGCGCATCGCCAATATTTTCAAGGAATAACGCCTTTTCGCTATCTGCGACCAGAACCCACGTTCCAGTATCAACTTTCAAAGGGGCCACGGGTCAGTCCTCCTCCTCATTCTCTTTGGTCACACGGGTTGCGCCGGCGGGGCGTTCCTTTGCCCGCTTCAGCTCGTCCTTTGAGCCGATCTCGCGTGCGAGGCGACCACCTTCGCGGCCCTGCCCGCTGACGGCCCCGTCCTCGCCCAGAATTTCCTCGGACTCTTTGTGCTTGTCGTTTGATCTGTGTCGCTCAGCCATCGTGCCCTCCTGAATTGGGTGAATGTCTGGGGACTCAACCCGCAACTGTGGGTGCGGGTTCCAAATTTGGGTGGCAATATCGGCGTGGTCAGGCGGTCGATCCGTCAGGACTCATCCCGCACCAGATGATCTGCGACATAGGCGCCGCGCTGCCCCATCGGGCGGTCGGGGCCGACGGTGCTGTCGCGCCTTGTGCGCAACTCAAGCTGCGCGTTGACGACGGCGCCCATCAGCACGACATAGGCGCTGATATAGAACCACATCAGCAAGGCAATCACCGCACCGATGGAACCATAGACTTCGTTGTAATTCCCGAAATTCGACAGGTAATAGGAAAACGCCACCGACAGCGCACCCCAGATGACCACAGCGACAACCGCGCCGGGGCTGATCCAGCCGATCCGCGCGTGCCGCCGGTTCGGGCCGAACCGATAGACGATTCCCAAACCAAAGATCGCAACCAGAAACGCGATAGTCCAGCGCGTCACCTCAAGCACATTCGTGGTGAAGTCACCCAGCGGAAAATACGCGATGGCAAGCGGCGCAATCACAACGCTGGTCATGGAGATCAGGCCGACCCCCACCAGCGCGAGCGTCAGCAGAAGCGCCGCGATATAGTGCTTTAGGCCGGGTCGATTGCTTTCTCGATAGATCGCGTTCAAGCCGCGGATCAACGCCGCAACCCCCGCCCGCGCGGACCAGATCGCCGCGAGGGTCGAAATCAGGGTCGTCCACCCCAGCGTGCTTTCATTCGCGCTAATCAGGGCGTTGACCTGCCGCTCCAATATCCGAAAGGCTTGATCCGGCACGAAACGGGCCAGCAATTGCAGCTGGCTTTCGATCACCACCGGGTCCGCGAAAATACCCCAGATCGAAATCAGCGCCGCGATGCCGGGGAAGATTGCAAGCATGGAAAAGAACGCAACCCCCGCCGCGATCAGGCCGAGGTTGCGATCATCAGATACCCGCGAAATGTTCTTCGCGGTGTTGATTAGTCTTTTATATGAAAGGGTTGGACCCTCGATCATGTCACCTATACGTGGCTCGCCGTGCCGCGTGGCCCAGCAATCAGCCAGATAATAAAGCCGACGATCGGCAATACAACGACCAACAGCGTCCAAAGGACTTTCTTACCGGTCGATACGGACGATCCAATGATCGACACGATTGCCCAAATATCGAGGGCGAGGATGATCAGGCCACCTAATCCGCTCAGTTCCATCATGGTTGCTCTCCTTCGCAACAGTTCCGTCAATCAAGGCGGGCGGAAGATCCGCGACCGGCCTCGGGTCTGGCTAATCAACGTGAAGCGGCGGTGTTTGGTTCCTCGGCAATGTGACGCCGGGGCGTGGACCAAAACAAAAAACGGCCCCACCGATGCGATGGGGCCGTCTGGTTCGGTTCAGAAAGCGTCGGTTCAGGCGGACGCCTGTGCCTTCTGAATATCTTTCTTGATTTTCAGCGCATTGGCGGACAGTTCCGAATCCTTGGCTTTCGCCAGGAACCGATCCAGACCACCACGGTGATCGACGGTCCGCAGAGCGGCAGCGCTGATCCGCATCTTGAACGCACGACCCAGAGTCTCAGACTGCAGAGAAACGTCGTTCAGGTTCGGCAGGAACCGGCGCTTGGTTTTGTTGTTGGCGTGGCTGACATTGTTGCCAGACATCGGCCCTTTTCCGGTCAGTTCGCAGCGGCGCGACATGGGGTTCTTCCTTGTCTTTATGGGGTCTGAGTGCAGAGCCCGATAACACAAACGGGCGCCGCGGCGGCAGCGCCCTGAATTTCGTCTGCGGTCAATACGCGGAATCACCCGGAGCGTCAAGCAGGACTGCGCAATCCAAGACGAATTCGCGACGGTGCCGATTTCAGCCCGATTTTCCAAGATGCGCAAGCACCTGACCGGCAGCCTTTCCCGGGGCAATCGCGCCCTCCGCGACCTCCTCCCCCAGCGTTTGCACCAGCGTCTTGGTCGCGTCATCGCGGCTAAGCTGGGCGAGCAAGGCGTGGCGCAGTTCTTCTTCGAACCAATGGCGGGCTTGGGCAGCGCGGCGCGACTCCCAATGCCCGCTTTCCTTGCGCCAATCGGCAAGCGCGGTCATCTCCTCCCACGCGGTTTGTAGGCCGTCCTCGGAAACGGCGGACACCGCCATCGCTTTCGGGAACCCCTCCGGGTCTTGCGGGCGTTTACGCAGCAGCCGCAGCGCCCCCGAATAGTCCGCACAGGTCCGGGTTGCCGTCGATTTCAACTCTCCATCCGCCTTGTTCACAAGGATCATGTCGGCGATTTCCATGATCCCGCGCTTGACACCCTGAAGCTCATCGCCGCCCGCCGGGGCCATCAGCAGAACGAACAGGTCCGACATCTCTGCAACCATGGTTTCCGATTGCCCGACGCCGACGGTTTCGATCAGGACAACGTCGAACCCCGCTGCTTCGCACAGCGCCACGGCCTCTCGCGTGCGGCGTGCAACGCCGCCAAGCTGGCTTTGGCTGGGTGACGGGCGAATAAACGCGTTTGGATCACGCGACAGGCGTTCCATCCGGGTTTTGTCGCCAAGGATCGACCCGCCGGAGCGTGCCGACGACGGATCAACCGCCAGAACCGCGACCCGCAGGCCCTGCCCGGTCAGCATCAGGCCAAATGCTTCGATAAACGTCGATTTTCCGACGCCGGGCGTGCCGGACAGACCAATCCGAAGCGCGGATCGGTCTGTATCGCCCAGCGCGTCTTGCAGGGCGAGCGCGTCGGCGCGGTGATCGTCCCGCCGGCTTTCGATCAGGGTGATCGCTCGGGCCAAGGCGCGGCGTTCCCCTTTTTTGACGCGGTCCGCAAGATCAGAAAGGTCCATGATTCCGTCCGATATCGTTTTGTCTGTGTCGCGGCCAAGGCCGGTCGGAGTCACCTTATGCCTTCCAGTTCCCGATATGAAAAGCGACAGATTTGCGCATTTGACCTGAAATCCCGCAAGGCCCCACGCTTGCAACCCCGCCCGCCATTCTGCACAACCAAACCACCCCACCTGCCGGAGCGTTGATGCCAACCACCCCCCGCCTGCCAATCGAAGACGCCCTACCCGCGCTGATCGACGCACTTAGCGGCACTGGTCGGGCCGTGTTGCAGGCCCCACCCGGCGCGGGGAAAACGACGCGCGTGCCGCTTGCGATGCTCGACTCCAAGCTCACCGAAGGGCGGATTTTGATGCTTGAACCCCGCCGCCTCGCTGCCCGTGCGGCGGCGGAACGCATGGCGCAAACCCTTGGCGAAGCGGTCGGCCAAACCGTCGGCTATCGCATCCGGGGCGAGGCGAAGGTGTCAAAGGCGACGCGGATCGAAGTCGTCACCGAAGGCATCCTGACCCGGATGATCCAGTCGGACCCGACGCTAACCGGAATCGGCGCGGTGATCTTTGACGAATTCCACGAACGGTCCCTGAATGCCGATCTTGGGCTGGCGCTGGTGATTGAGCTGCGTGACGCGTTCCGCGACGATCTGCTGGTTCTGGTTATGTCCGCAACGCTCGACGCCGCACCGGTTGCCAAATTGCTGAACGATGCCCCCGCGGTGGCATCCGAAGGGCGGGCCTTTCCGGTTGAAACCGAATGGCTCTCCAAACCACTGCCAAAAACCAAACGGTTCCCCGAGGCCGTCGCCGACCTGATCCAAAAAGCAGTCGCGGAAACCAACGGCAGCCTGCTGGTGTTCCTACCCGGCGAAGGCGAAATCCGCAGGGTTGAGGCGTTGTTGCGCCCCGCCCTGCCGGATGACTGCACCCTTCGCCCGCTTTACGGCGCGATGCCGTTCAAGGATCAGCGCGCGGCCATTCGGCCAGCAGAGTCCGGTCGCAAAATCGTGCTCGCGACTTCCATCGCTGAAACTTCGCTGACCATCGAAGACGTCCGCGTCGTGGTTGATGGCGGCCTTGCCCGACGGGCGCGGTTTGATCCCGGCTCCGGCATGTCGCGTCTGGTGACGGAACGTGTGACGAAGGCCGAGGCCGAGCAGCGCAAGGGGCGCGCCGGGCGCGTTGCCGAAGGCCGTTGCTATCGCCTCTGGACCAAGGGCGAAGACGGCGCGCTTGCCGCGTTTGCCCCGGCAGAGATCGAATCCGCCGACCTGACCGGCCTCGCGCTGGAACTCGCGCTGTGGGGGGCACGGTCGCCGGACGACCTCGCGTTTCTGACCCAGCCGAACCCCGGCGCATATGCTGAGGCGTGCGCGCTGCTGACAACTCTGGGCGCGCTCGACGGTGAGGGGCGCATCACAGACCACGGGCGCACGCTCGCCGCACTTCCGCTCCATCCGCGCCTTGCGCATATGCTCGCCGTGGCTGGCCCCGATGCCGCGCCGCTCGCGGCCTTGCTAGCAGATCGTGACCCGCTTGGCCGGGGCGCGCCTGTCAGTCTGTCCCTGCGCCTTGAGGCCATACGCGATCCACGCCGCTTTGCCGATCAACACAGCTTTGCCGTGAACCGGGGCGCGGTCGAGCGCATCAAGTCCGAGGCCCGCCGCCTTGCCAGCCTGACCAAAACCAAACCGAAACGCGCCTACGATCCGGCAGAGATGGCCGCCCTCGCCTACCCAGACCGTATCGGCCTGCACCGGCCCGGCGACGCGCCGCGTTGGGTTCTCTCCGGCGGCAAGGGGGCGGTGATGGATGCCGCCGACCCGATGGCCGCCGCCCGTCTGATCGTCGCAACGGACCTTGACGGCGACCCGAGGGAGGCGCGGATCAGACAGGCGAATGAGATCGGCGAAAGCGCCGTGCGCGACCTGTTCCGCGATCAGATCGTCTGGCGCAAGCGCTGCGATTGGTCGAAACGTGACAGGCGCGTTGAGGCGCGGGAGGAAGAAGCGCTTGGCGCAATCGTTCTGTCAGACCGGGTATGGAAGGACGCGCCGCCCGACCAGCGCGCGCGCGCCGCGCTTGATGGAATCCGCGACCTTGGCCTGCCAATGACCCCCGCCGCCCGCCGCTTCGCGACCCGTGTGGAACTTGTGCGTGGTGGTGGCGACGATTTTCCCGATATGTCGGAAACCGCCCTGCTGGCAACAGCGGAGGATTGGCTGCTGCCGCACCTCACCCGGATCAAAACCGCGCAGGATATCCGCGCGCTCGACCTGACCGAAGCGCTGCGGGCGCGGCTGGACTGGAACCAGATGCAAGACCTTGATCGCCTCGCGCCCAGCCACTTCAAGACCCCGCTCGGGAACCGTGTTCCGATAGATTATGACGGTGAGGCACCGGGGATTGAGGTTCGCTTGCAGGAACTGTTCGGCGTCACCCGCCACCCAACCGTGGGAGCGAACCGCACACCGCTGCGGATAACACTGCTTAGCCCGGCCCGGCGCCCGGTGCAGGTCACGATGGACCTGCCGGGCTTTTGGGCGACGTCTTACGCCGATGTGCGCAAGGATATGCGCGGCCGTTACCCAAAGCATCCGTGGCCCGAAGACCCGACCGAGGCCGATCCGACACTTCGCGCAAAGCCGCGCGGCAGGTAGATCAGATCAGCCGGACCTGCGTGCCGACCGGCGCAAGCTCATAAAGCTCAGCGATCTTTTCGTTGTAGAGCCCGATGCAGCCCGACGACGACCGCCGCCCGATCTTGCGCGTGTCATGCGTGCCGTGGATCAGATAGGCGGGCCAATCCAGATACAGCGCGTGCGTGCCCAGCGGATTGTCCGGCCCCGGCGGCATGTATTTCAGCGACGGGTCACGCGCCAGCATGTTCTGCGTCGGCGTCCAGTCGGGACCAACCCGCTTGCGAACCACCTTGGTGTAGCCACGCTTCGTCAGCTCTTCGGACATCGGAACGGATGTCGGATACAGCCGATAATCCGATCCATCCGCAGACCAGTAATGCAGCGCCCTCGATTGCGTATCCGCCAGCAGGGTCGCAACGCCAAGGCTGTCAAAGTGATCTTCCCAGCGCTGGGTTCGGAAGCTTGAGATATTGCGCCGCGCCTCAGCCGTTCCGCCAACGACGGTCGGGTCCGTCGCCTGTGCGCGCAGAACGCTCGGCATCGCAAGCGCGCCGCCGACCATCGCCAACATACGCCGACGAGAATGTTTATCTTGTGTCATCTACTCTGCCCTCAATCCTTTGGGGTTGGTTGAGCGCAATCTAGGCAGCCATATCTTTGCTGCAAGTGCGAAAAGCGCGAATTTACCCGCCCTCACAACAGTTTGATCGGCGACATTTGCGTTAATTCCCGTGGATAATTTTGCAATCATTGAAAAATACGTTATCTTATAAGGATAACAATAAAAACGAGCACAAGAAGTCAGGTTTTGAGATGTCTAACGTATTCATGAAAGCGTGGACCGATATGGTCCAGCCAATGCTGCAACGCCCGAATAGAATTCAGGTTGCAGCCCTGTGCCATCGCGTCGTCGATGGCGAAAAGAAAGTTCTTTTGGTCACAAGCCGGGGCACCGGCCGCTGGATATTGCCGAAGGGTTGGCCGATGGACGGCATGACAGCCTCTGGCGCGGCTATGCAGGAAGCCTGGGAAGAGGCTGGCGTAAAGGAAGGCCACGTCAATCCGCAGGCGCTTGGCAGTTTCGACTTTGAAAAGGAACTCGACACTGGCGGCACGGTGATTTGCACCGCCGAAGTGTTCGGAGTTGAGGTTGAGAAGCTGACAGATACGTTCCCCGAAGCCGATGAACGCACCCGCAAATGGGTAACGCCGGAAGAAGCCGCGAACATGGTGAGCGAGCCGGGCCTGCAAGAGATTCTACGAACCCTGTAGCAGAAGCGCGACGCCCGCTTTCTTTCATGACGTTTTTGCAATAGTTTTGCGACAAGCCTGTTGAATTGGCGTCGCTTCCCCGTTAGCCGTGCGCGCACGTCTATGGGGGATATGGACTATGTCGAACGCGCCGAAAGGCAACCAGTGGAAGACGCTGGACAAAGACCTTAACCGCATCAGCCAAATGGAATATGCGACGATGGCTGTGTCCAAGCCGTTGGTCGCGCCGGGCATTGCGCTCGCCTTCATGGTTGTCGCAGGGATCGCGGCGGCGCTGTTCTTCAACGAAACCCCTGTTTCCTTTGTCGTTGTGACCGCTGCGGTCTTTGGCGCTTACATGGCGCTGAACATCGGCGCGAACGATGTGGCCAACAATATGGGCCCGGCGGTCGGTGCGAATGCTTTGACAATGGGCGGCGCGATTGTGATCGCAGCCCTTTTTGAAAGCGCCGGGGCATTGCTTGCGGGCGGCGACGTGGTTGGCACGATTTCCAAGGGAATCATCGCGCCCTCATCCGTCGCGGATTCGGGCGTGTTCATCTGGGCGATGATGGCGGCGCTAATATCCTCGGCGCTTTGGGTCAATCTGGCGACCGTTTTTGGCGCGCCGGTGTCGACCACCCATTCGGTCGTCGGTGGCGTGATGGGGGCCGGGATTGCCGCCGCGGGCCTAAGCGCCGTGAACTGGACAACGATGGGCGCAATCGCCGCGAGTTGGGTGATTTCCCCAATTCTCGGCGGAGCGATTGCCGCGGGTTTCCTCGCGCTGATCAAGGCCAAGATCATCTATCAGGAAGACAAGATCGCCGCCGCCCGCCGCTGGGTGCCTGTGCTGATCGCGATCATGGCGGGTGCCTTCGCGGCCTACCTGTCGCTGAAGGGGCTGAAACGGATCATCAAGATCGACATCGGCACGGCGCTGCTGATCGGGGCCGGGATCGCCGCGCTGTCCTACGTTATCAGCGCCCCGCTGATCGCGCGCCAGTCCGAAGGGATGGAGAACCGCAACCGCTCTCTCAAAACGCTGTTCGGCTTGCCGTTGATCATCTCAGCCGCGCTGCTTTCCTTTGCCCACGGCGCGAATGACGTTGCGAACGCGGTCGGACCACTTGCCGCCATCGTCCACGCCGCCGAATTCGGTGATTTCGCCGACAAGGTCGCGATCCCTACATGGGTGATGGTGATCGGCGCTTTCGGTATCTCGTTCGGGCTGTTCCTGTTTGGGCCAAAGCTTATCAACATGGTCGGCAGCCAGATCACCAAGCTGAATCCCATGCGCGCCTACTGTGTGGCGCTATCCGCCGCGATCACTGTGATCGTGGCAAGCTGGCTTGGCCTGCCCGTCAGTTCGACCCACATCGCCGTCGGTGGTGTGTTCGGCGTCGGGTTTTTCCGCGAATGGCACGCCGAACGCCGCGCCCGCGCGCATAGTGCGTCGCGCCCGCCGGAACTGCGGATCGCCAAGGAAGAACGCCGTCGCCGCAAGCTGGTGCGTCGGTCGCATTTCATGACCATCGTGGCAGCGTGGGTGATTACCGTTCCGGCTGCGGCGGTGATCTCCGGGTTGATTTTCCTGATCCTGAACGCCCTGCTCGGCTGAGAAGGCCGCGCCCGGTCCAGACGGCTGGATTTGAGTATTTTTGGCAAGATGAAACTGGGGGGTTAGTCCCACCACGGGCCGTGATGCGCGCCTTCTGCGTCGATACGTTCAAAGCCATGCGCGCCGAAGAAATCCCGTTGCGCTTGGATCAGGTCGGTGGTGCCCCGCGCCTGCCGCATGGAATCAAACCACGCGAGTGACGCAGAAAACGCCGGGGTTGGGAGCCCTGCGCCAACCGCCGCCGAAACCACACGTCGCATGGCCGCGACGCCGTCCCGCAGCGGTGGAACGAAGGCCGGGGCCAGAAACAGGCGGTCTTCAGGAAGGTCAGAGCGGAACGCGTCCGCGATATCGTCCAGCAGCGCCGAGCGGATGATGCACCCCGCCCGCCAAATCTCCGCCACGACCGCGCGGTCGATGCCCCATTCGTATTCGTCTGACGCCGCGCGCAGGATCTGAAACCCCTGCGCATAGGCAATGATGCGGGCGGCGAGAAGCGCGGCCTCCAGATCGCTTTCGGAAAGGTCGACGGTGCCGGTGCCATCGTAGATGCCCGACGCGTATTCGCGGACCTGCTTTTCCGACGACCAGCTGCGCATCCCGACGGCCGCTTCGATCGCCGATGCAGACTGGCCGAGGCTGAGTGCTTCAATCACCGTCCAGCGCCCGGTGCCTTTCTGCCCGGCCCGGTCGAGGATCGCGTCAACAGCCGGCGCGCCGGTTTTGCTATCGGTTGCGGAAAGCACCTTGGCCGAAATCTCCATAAGGTAGGAGTTCAGCGGACCATCATTCCAGCGGGCGAACAGTTTGGCGACATCAGCCGGGAACCAGCCCGCGCCGTTGCGCAGCAGCCCCCAAACCTCAGCAATCAACTGCATGTCGGCGTATTCGATGCCGTTATGCACGGTTTTCACGAAATGCCCTGCCCCGTCCGGGCCAAGGTGGGCAACGCAAGGGGTGCCTTCGAACTTGGCGGAGATGGCTTCGAGGATGGGTTGCAACTGCGTCCAGCTATGATCCGTGCCGCCGACCATCATCGACGGGCCATTGCGCGCACCCGCTTCGCCGCCGGACACGCCCATGCCGACGAAGTGCAAATCCTTCTCGGCCAGCGCGGCAGAGCGGCGGCGCGTGTCGTGGAAATTCGCGTTCCCGCCGTCGATGATCGTATCGCCGGGCTCAAGCAGCGGAGCCACGCGTTCGATCATCGCATCCATCGGTTTGCCCGACGGAATCATAAAAAGGATCACCCGCGGGGTCGCGATATCAGCGATGAAATCCACCAGCTTGTGATGCGCGTGAAGGTTGCCGGAAAGATCATCAGCCTCTTTGATGAAATCCTCAATCCACGAGGTTTCGCGGTTAGTCACGGCGACCTCAAACCCGCTATCGGCCATGTTGAGCGCGAGGGCGCTGCCCATCGTGCCAAGCCCGTAGACCCCGATCTGTGCCTTGTCCGTCATCGCGCCGCACCTCCCCCTTTTTCCGGAAAGACCCTATCGGCTGGCGCCCCGCGCGCAAGCGGGAATGGATCGCCTCAGCGTTCGAGGCACCAGCGCATGATCGCCTTTTGTGCGTGCAGCCGGTTTTCTGCCTCGTCGAAGATCACTGAATTGGGGCCGTCCATGACGCTCGACGTCGCTTCGTCATCGCGGTGCGCGGGCAGGCAGTGCATGAACAGCGCGTCGGGCTTTGCCTGCGCCATCAGCTGATCGTTCACCTGGTAGCCGCGCAGCTGGTTATGCCGCCGTTCGCGCGCCGATTGCGGGTCGTGCATCGACACCCAGGTGTCGGTCACGATCAGATCAGCACCCTGCGCCGCCTTGTGGGCATCGCGTTCGATTTCGATATCGACCCCCTTTGACCGGGCGAGTTCCACAAACCCCGGTTCGGGGTCGAGCGTTTCGGGACCGGTGAACGTCAGGTTAAAACCGAACTGCCCCGCGGCGTGGATGAAGGACGCGCAGACATTGTTGCCGTCACCGGACCAGACGACCTTCTTGCCCTTGATCGGGCCGCGATGTTCCTCGAAAGTCAGGATATCGGCCATAATCTGACACGGGTGCGTGCGGTCGGTCAGTCCGTTGATGACGGGGACGGTCGCGTATTCCGCCAGCTCCAGCAGGGTCTGTTCTTCAAACGTGCGGATCATGATGAGGTCGACATAGCGCGACAGCACCCTTGCGGTATCGGCAATCGTCTCGCCGTGGCCAAGCTGCATATCGGCGCCCGAAAGCACCATCGTCTGCCCGCCCATCTGCCGCACGCCAACGTCAAAGCTAACCCGCGTCCGGGTGGAGGGCTTTTCGAAAATCAGCGCGACAATATGATCCTTCAACGGCAGATCATCGTCAGGCGCGCCTTTCGGGCGACCATCGCGGGCGTTCTTGATCCGCGCGGCGTTGTCTATGATGCCGCGCAGTTCATCGGGGTCGGTTTTGTGGATGTCCAAAAAATGTTTCATGCGTTGGCACCCCTTTCGACGGCCAAAGCCGCTAGGTCAAGGCGCGCGACCGCCTCGGCTATTTCGTCATCCGTGATGGTGAGCGGTGGCAGCAAGCGGATCACGTTGTCGGCGGCCGGGACGGTCAGAACCTCAGCGTCATAGCCGGCCTTTACCACATCCGCATTCGTCGCCTTGCATTTCAGGCCAAGCATCAGGCCAGATCCGCGCACCGACTCAAACACATCGGGGTGCGACGCGACCAGCCCCTCTAACTTTTGCCGTAACAGGCCCGCCTTGCGGTTCACTTCGGTCAGGAAATCTTCGCTGGCAACCTCCTCCATCACGGCGCAGCCGACGGCGCAGGCCAAGGGATTGCCGCCATAGGTCGATCCGTGGGTGCCCGCGGTCATGCTGCGGGCCGCATCCTCAGTCGCCAGCACCGCGCCGAGGGGGAAGCCGCCGCCGATGCCTTTCGCCACCATCATGATGTCGGGATCAATCCCGGCCCATTCATGCGCGAACAGCTTACCGGTCCGACCCATGCCGCATTGCACTTCGTCCAGGATCAGCAGCGTGCCGGTTTCGTCGCAAAGGTCGCGCAGCCCTTTCAGGCAAGCGTCGGGCAACGGGCGGATGCCGCCCTCGCCCTGCACGGGTTCGACCAGAATGGCGGCGACTGTGGCGTCCATCGCCTCGGTCGCGGCCGCGTGGTCGGCAAACGGAAGATGGATAAAGCCGGGCAGCAGCGGGCCGAAGCCCTTTGTCATCTTCTCGGACCCCGCAGCGGCGATGCCCGCAGCAGATCGGCCGTGGAACGACCCGTCAAAGGTGATGATCTTCACGCGCTCAGGCTGATCTTTGTCGTGCCAGTATTTGCGTGCCATCTTCACCGCCAGTTCACACGCTTCGGTGCCGGAGTTCGTGAAAAACGCGGTGTCCGCAAAGGTGTGTTCCACCAGCAAATCCGCCAGCTTTTGCTGCGCCGGAATGTTGTAAAGGTTCGATGTGTGCCACAGCGCGTTCGCCTGCTCACCCAGCGCCGCGACCAGTTTCGGGTGGGCATGGCCCAGCGAATTCACCGCGATCCCGGCCCCAAGGTCAAGGAAACGTCGGCCATCCGCCTCGATCAACCAACTACCTTCGCCTTTCACGAAAGTCAGCGGTGCGCGCGCATAAGTCGGCAGGACGGAGGGGATCATCGCAATATCCTTCTACAAGAAGCCAATGGGTGCCTTAGCGGCAAGCTCAAGTCAATATTTTCGGGGGGTTGCACCGGAAACGGCGCGGGAACACGGGCAGCGGGGCGTCAGGCGCGGATGCGTCGGCGTCGGGTCGCTGTCATATGCAAAATCGTGTTCATACCCGCTGCATAGGGTGAAACGGCGGACCTGTCCAGATGCGTAAACCAAAGCCGCTTTCCTTCCGGTCAAATCGTCACTACCGATAACGCATGACACATCCGCGCCAATCGAACCTTGTCGCCGTCGGCTTCATGCTGCTTGCCTCGGCCCTGATTGCGGGAACAAGCCTTTTGGCCAAGGCAATCGGGCACGGCGTTCTGGGCGACGCGCTGCATCCGCTTCAGATCAGCCACGGGCGGTTCCTGTTCGCTTTCATCGCGATCAGTTGCGCGGTTGCAGTGATCCGACCCCGCTTCACCAAGCCCGAGCTTGGGCTGCATGTGGTCCGCACGACCTGTGGCTGGGCCGGCATATCACTGATGTTCGCGGCCATCGCCTATATCCCGCTGTCGGATGCCACAGCGATCAGTTTCCTTAACCCCGTTTGCGCGATGATGCTGGCGATCCCGCTGTTGGGCGAACGGGTCGGGCCTGTGCGGTGGGGCGCGGCCGCCATTGCGCTTCTTGGTGCACTCGTTCTGCTGCGCCCCGGCACGGGCAGCTTTCAGCCCGCCGCGTTTCTGGCGCTTGGCGCCGCCGCTGTCATGGGCCTTGAAATCACCATCATCAAACTGCTTTCAGGCCGCGAAGCACCGATCCAAATTCTTATTGTCAACAACACGCTGGGGCTGATCATTGCCTCCATTGCGGTGCTGTTCGTCTGGCAAGCCCCGACCCCTTCGCAGTGGATCGCGCTGGCCGCCCTAGGCACGATGATGGCCCTTGCGCAAACCTGTTTCATCCAGTCCATGCGCCGGGCCGAGGCGAGCTTTGTCGCACCGTTTTCCTATGCCACGTTGGTTTTCGTGACGCTCTATGACCTCGTCATATTCAACACCCGCCCGGACGCGGTCAGCCTGATCGGGGCGGCGATCATCATTGCCGGTGCCGGCCTGCTGGTCTGGCGCGAGGCGCGTGTCAAATCGTCAGGCTTTCAACCGATACCCGCGCCGGAACATCCACCAGCACAGCGCGATCACCGCGGCTGAGGTGGCAACGCAGATCACCAGCCCAAGCACGGGCGAACTGTCAGACCGTCCGATCACGCCATAGCGCACGCCGTCGATCAGGTAGAAGAT
The DNA here is from genome assembly GCF_048060095.1 of Aliiroseovarius sp. YM-037. NCBI lineage: Bacteria > Pseudomonadati > Pseudomonadota > Alphaproteobacteria > Rhodobacterales > Paracoccaceae > Aliiroseovarius > Aliiroseovarius sp. YM-037. The sequence continues at coordinate 322,061 of NZ_JBLUOA010000002.1, forward strand.
CGGGTTCGCATGTGACAGCGCCTGCATCAGCGGCGGCAGCCGTTCGATTGAATAAAACGTCCCCGACAGAAAGGCGAGCGGCGTGACAAGGAAGTTGGTAATCGCCGCCATCTGGTCGAACTTGTTGGCATATATCCCCGCGAAAACCCCAAGCGCGCCCATCAGCGTTCCGCCCACGATCACGAACAGCAACGCCCAAAGCGGATGCGCAATCTCGATCCCAAGCAGCAACACCAGCGCGAGGGCGATGGCGACCGAGACAAGTAACCCACGGATTACCCCACCTGCGACATAGCCCAGCACAAGTTCCAGCGGTGACAGGGGCGGCATCAGCGTATCGACGATATTGCCCTGCACCTTTGAAATCACGATTGAGGACGAGGTGTTCGCAAAGGCGTTCTGGATCACCGTCATCATCAAGATACCCGGCGCGAGGAAATGAAGGAACGGCACGCCCATCACGTCCCCCCGGTCCGCGCCAATCGCCAGCGTAAACACCGCCAGAAACAGCCCCGCCGTCGCCAGCGGTGCCAGCAGCGTCTGCGTCCAGACCGCGACAAAGCGCATGGTTTCCCGGCGGGTCAGGGTATACAGCCCCAGCCAGTTCACGCGGCCAAACCGCCGCATTCCCATATCTGCTGTGTTTTTCATCGCAATTCTGCCCGTTTTACCCTGACTCGGCCCGTTGTGGTCCTTGTATCCCGCCACACCATGATTAAAATAGGGGGTCAACGAAATTCTCTCATGCGGCAGTGAATTCAGACGGGCCTTGGGCCACGCCCTGTCGCATCATTTAAGGAAAGCGCATGTCCTGGACAGATGAACGCGTCGAGACCCTGAAGAAAATGTGGGGCGAAGGTCAGTCGGCCAGCCAGATCGCCAAGGAACTTGGTGGCGTGACCCGCAACGCGGTGATCGGCAAGGTGCATCGGCTTGGCCTGTCAAACCGGGCCGGCAGCGCGAAACCGGCGGCGAAGGAGAAGCCAGCGGCGAAAACCGCGGCCAAGGCAAAGCCCGCCGCGAAAACCGCGGCCAAGGCCAAGCCCGAACCGGCGACGCAATCCGCGACCCCGCCCCCGATGCCAGCGCGCAAGGCCATTATCCCGGCGGGCCAACCCTTGCCACCGCAACCCTCCGCAAACGAAATCAGCCCCGAGGCGCTCGCCTCTGTCCGCGAGGTTGAGAAGAAGGCGAAGAAACTGTCTCTGATGGAACTGACCGAACGCACCTGCAAATGGCCGATTGGCGATCCGGCGACGGATGATTTCTGGTTCTGCGGCCTGTCCGTGCAATCCGGCAAACCCTATTGCGAAGCCCATGTCGGCGTCGCCTTCCAACCGATGAGCTCCCGCCGCGACCGCCGCCGCTAAGGCGCGCCTGGGACCGAATGGAACCCCCGTAGCCGTGGCTGCGGGGGTTTTTTGTTTTTAACGAGATGTGAGGGGCGGGAAGTGTAGGCGGAGCGGACTTTCATTCAAAATGAAGTAGCGAAACGAAACATGAAGAGGGAAAGGAAGAGCGCGCCCCAAAGCGCCCACCGACCAACTCTCAGCTTGTTCTTGAAGTTCGTAACCTGCTCTTCGTTTAGTTCACCATCCATTGCCGAAAACAACGCCCTTATTGAAATATGAGCCAATCCGACAAGACTTAACACAACAAGCCAAGGCCATGATAACTCGTCTAAAATGGAATTCGAGCCAACTCTTGGAAAGAATATTCGAACTGCGAACTCAAAAAGGATGTCAAGAACAGGTTCAAGAATATCGCCTTTTGCCACTAGATGTCCCCGTAATACCGTTCTTCACATATGCGGAACATTTGCGAGTTCAAGCTCTTCGTAGAGATCGGCGTTTTCGACTGAGGCTAAAATACAAGATGAACACTCAGGGCTCGAAGCGGACCAACACGATCTGAAGCCTCGGCCCCCTACCCTCGGCGACGCACGCCCTCCTCACCGCCGTTCTGCGTGTGGAACTTGTCCTCCCTCCGGTCGCCCAGCAACTGCCGCCCTTCCAGATGCGCACGCTGGGCGTTGTAGAAGGCCGACAGGAAGGCGCGAGATGCGCCCGGCGGGATACGTTCGGCATAGCCGATTTTCTTGCGGATCGTTTCGGCCACTTTGCCATCGCGCTTGTAGGACATCTGCGACTCCGTCCGGTCGCGCAGGATATCTTCCAGCGATTGCAGTTCGAACTTGCCGTAATGTTCCAGATGAACGGGAAGAAAATCGAATTCCAACCCCGGCGCGGCGCGCATGTTGGTCAGTTCGGCCATCAGCTTGGCTTTCGGCTGCTGCACAACACAGGTGCCCGCGATCATGTCGCCCAGCCGTTGCTTTTGCTTGGAAAACACCGGGATCGCCAGCACGATCAGCAGCCAGACCGCCATTCCCCATTGGACGTAGCCCGAACTCGTCCCGATCCCGAATAAGAGGCCAAGGGGGGTGAACACTTCCGCCTCTTTCATCAGGTTGCGCACGACGACCTGATGCGGCTCAAGCCGTCGTCCGTTGACCGAGATGACGCGGATTTTAACAAGGCGCTTGCCGATGGTTCGCCCGTTCCAGACAAGCTCTGTCAGGATGTAATAGGGAATACGCAGAAGGAACGACAGCAACGCGAACAGCGCCGATGCCGTCGGCCACGACATCCTGCTGTTGAACAGGACCAACAGGATCAGCGCGAACAGCGTGCCGTAGGTCAGCAACAGATCTATGAACTGCGCCCCGAACCGGGAACTGAGCGTCGCGCGTTCTAGGCCGATTGGCACACCTTCGGGCGGGGTAATGCGCAGGATGCGCTTTTCACGCTTTGCCTGTTCCGCCTGATGCAGATCGGCGGCGTTTACGATCTTTTTCTTGCGGCTCATCCCGAATGCTCCGCCGGGGTGCGCCCCGCCAGCGCCAGCCAGGCGACCCATAGGCCGCCGATGCCCCAACCGATCAACAGGCGCAGTTCGGCGGATTGGACAAGCTGGCGAAAGAACCCTTCAAGGATCGCCGCGGCCAGCAGCATCACCGCCGCAAGGATCAACAATTTCGTCGCATCCCGCCCCCTGATCCGCAACGCATCCTTGCGCGTCATCTGCCCCGGCATCAGCACCGCCAGACCCAGTTGCACCCCACCAGCACAAGCGATGCAGATCGCGGAAATCTCGGTCACGCCGTGGATCGACAGCCACGCGAAAGCGTCATAGCCTAGCCCCTTGTCGGCGAATAACGCAAAGAACGCGCCAAGCATCGTGCCGTTGTAGAACGTCAAAAGAAAGCTCGGTGCCGTGCAGAAAACGCCCAGCGAAAACACGAGGATCGCGACCTGCGTGTTATGCGAAAACAGGGTCGAGGCGAAGGACGCGAGCGAATTCATCAGCGTATCGTCCTGCCCGTAAAGCGTGCGTTCCAACATGGCGGGGCTTGCGGCGGGGGTGCGGGTGGCGGCCAGCTCTCCGGGGACGAAGGTGTAGAACCAGCTGCTGTCCTGTTGATAGAGGAAATACCCCAGCAATGCGCCCATGAACATCAGGCCGAACCCGATCAGCAGCACCCCACCGGATCGCCGCACCGCCTGCGGGATGCCTTGGGTGAACAGCCGCGCGACGACGCTGGTGAGGCGGGCTTGGGGCGCATAGATCACCAGATACGCCCGCGCCGCGAGGTTTTCGAGGTAGGCCAGCAGCGCCCGATCCAGCGATATTTCCCGCGCGACGCTTAGCGAATTGACGGTCTGGCGGTAGAATGACGCAAGGTCGCGGGCTTCCGCGAAGTTAAGGCTGGTCATGCCAGATCGTTCGACCTTCATCACCAGCGCTTCAAGGCGGGTCCAGCCGGCCTCCCTCTCCTTGCGGAACCGGACGGAGCGCATGTCCGTCGTGCCATTTGTCGCGTCGGTCATATCATCTCCCGCGCTTTGATATCGAGATAGGCCGAGACAAGCTCAGGCGTCAGTTTGTCGGGTTCGATGTCAAGACACACGACACCCAAGCGGCGCAACTGGTCCAGCACGATCTGCCGTTCGCGGTGGATTTGCGCCGCCGACACCGCCATCGCGACATTGCCAAGGCTCGGGTCTTCGGGGTTCACCGTCCGTTCAAGCGAGGGGTCGCGCAGGGCTACGAACATCAGCAGGTGATGACGGCTGAGAACGGCGAGGTTTTCGACCAGCAACTCCGCCGTGATCTGATCCACAAAATCCGAGAACACGACGATCATCGACCGCCGATTCAACTGCCCGTTCAGATGCGCCAGCGCCAGCGTGTGATTGCTTTCGACGCTGTTATATTCAAGGCTCGCCGCTTCCATCCGAATGCGGTTGAACGCGGCCCGGCCGGGTGCGGGCGGCAGATACAGGCGCGGGCGGCTGTCAAAGCTGTAGAACCCGACCAGATCACCGCCAAGCCCCGCCGCCCATGTCGTTGCCAGCGCCCCGTTGATGGCGCGGTCGATCTTGGGCAGGCCGTCTATGACCTCTCGCATCAGGTAGCCGTTGTCGACGCACATGATGATCTGGTGGTTCCGCTCTGCGTGGGTTTCGCGGGCGACAAGGCCGCCATGCCGCGCGGATCGCTTCCAGTCGATCATGCGCGGGTCCATCCCCGCCGTGAAATCGCGAAGCTGGTGGAATTCCGACCCTTCCCCGCGGACCGAGGTGCTCTTGACCCCGTAAAGTTGCGCCTGCACCTGCGTCGTGATCTGCCCCGACAGAACCGGCTGGATGTTCGGCACACCCTTGACGGTTTCATCGATCTTCTTGCGAGAGATGATGTCGAACAGCCCGAATTTTGACGGCCATTTCAGCCACATGCGGCTGAACGTGAACGTACCCCGCGCGGTGCAGTAAAGCGGCACGTCGGCCACGGAACTTTCAGCGATCGCCCCGTTCGGGCCTGTAAAATCGCCAACCTCAAGCGCATCGTCAAGATCGAACCGCACATCCAGACCCTTCGGCAAGGCGCCGCGCCGGGACGTGAGGGTGAACGTCGCAGGCGCCGAGGTGCCGACGAATATCTGCGCCGGAACATCATGATCGACCGCCACGCTCCGCCCCGTGCGGGACAGCAGCAGATCGATCACCGCGACCGCCGCCAGACCGCCCCACGCCACCTGAATGGCAAAGCCCGCGTCAACCGGCATCAGCGCGACAACGCATGTCACCAGAAGCAGCGCGATGGCCAGTATCAGCAATAGGCGGGACGGACGCATGGGCGATTTACCTCGGCGCGTCGATGCGGTTCAGGATGTTGTTCAGCACATCTTCCGGCGTGCGGCCCTCAATCTCCGCCGTTGGGCCAAGCACGATCCGGTGGCGCATCGCCGGGATCAGCAGCGCCTGCACATCGTCGGGGATTGCGTAATCGCGCCCTTCGATCGCCGCCTTCGCCCGAACCGCATTGGCCAGCGCATCCGCCGCGCGCGTTGACGCCCCGTGCCGAATTTCCGCATCATTCCGCGTCGCGCGGATCAGATCGACGATATAGCTCAGGATCGTGTCGTCCAGCCGAATGCTATCGACATGCGCACGCCCGGCGGCCAAAGTCTCTCCGCTCAGCACCTTGTTGATCCCGGTCGCGATCCCGTCATCACCGACCGGCTTGCTGCGGTTTCGGCTGAGAATTTCAAACTCCGCATCGCGGTCCGGAAATTCGACCTCAAGCTTGAACAGGAACCGGTCAAGCTGCGCTTCGGGCAACGGATAGGTGCCCTGCTGCTCAATCGGGTTTTGCGTCGCGATCACAAAGAAATTGTCGCCCAGCGGATAGGTTTCGCCGTCAATCGTCACCATCCGCTCGTTCATCGCCTGAAGCAGCGAAGACTGCGTCTTGGGTGGGGCGCGGTTGATCTCATCCGCCAGCAGAATATCGGTGAACACCGGCCCCCGCGTCAGTTTGAATTCGCCGGTCTGGAAGTTAAAGATGTTCGCCCCCAGCACGTCCCCCGGCATCAGGTCCGGCGTGAACTGAATCCGCCCGAAATCAAGGTCCATCGTCTGTGCCAAGGTCCGCGCCAGCAGGGTTTTCGCAGTGCCGGGTGGCCCTTCCAGCAGGCAATGCCCCCGGGCAAAGACCGACACCAGCAGCGTCGTGACGATTTCATCCTGCCCGTGGACAGCTTTGCCGATTTCAGTTCGCGTCGCGTCAACGACGTCGCGAAACGTTTCCAAGTTCATCACGTATTCTCCGATAGGATTCTTCAAATGTCTCAATCCGGCGCATCAACTCGCCCGCCGGGGTCTGTGCGTCGGTTGTGTTCAGGCTGACCATCGCCTCTTCCAGATGGCCTGCGTCGCTTGGGGCAATCGCTTTCAGTCGCTTGAACAAAAGCGTGCGATCCTGCCCGACATGCTTGCCAAGCAACGCGGAGGACAGATCGTTGATCCGGTTATTCGCAAACTCCGCAACCAGCGCGTGATCCTGTCCGGTCAGGCGCAGCAGGTAGGCTTTCGCCTCAATCGACGCGGTTTTCGATGCGCCGACTTCGTCATTATCGACCCGCGCCGGGGGGCCGAACCGGATCAGGCCGCGCCAGAACGCGATCAGGAACAGAAAGCCCGTGCCAAGCCACAGCAGCGAAAACGGATAAGTGAAATAGCGCGACAGGTCATCCGCCGTGCGGGGCCGCGCTTCGCGTTCAAGGTTGCCCTCCCAGCTTAGCAGGATTTCGTCCGATGTGTCGTGATAGACGATGCCCTCCCGCTCCGCCGCGATGTCTTTGATCGCGTTCAGCGCGACGGTCGCATTGTCGCCAAGCGTCAGGCCGTGGTTGTTCATCAGGTCGGGGTCCGACAGTAGGAAAAGCGGCTCGCTTTTCGGCAGGGTGCAGCGGGCGATCAGAACACCTTCGGGGATCGACAGATATGGCGTGCAGATACCTTTGACAAAGCGCCTGTCAAACACCTGCGGCTCATAAAGCACGACATCGCCCTGCCCGTCGGTCGTTGCTTCCAGCAGCGTCACATCCGGCCGCGTGATCGCCATTTTCGGCAGGCCAAGCTGGTTCAGCAGCCGCTCCAGATGCCCCTCGGGGATCAGCAGGGAGTCGTGCGCAACGCTCAGCATCGTCACACCCGTCCGCCATTTCGGCAGCATGACGAGCGATCGCACGTTGACCGTTTTCTCCATCACAATGTTCAGCGCAATCTCGCGCTGGGTGGTTTGCGCCCGCTGTTCCAGATTATCCACCGGCGGGCGTTCTTCGGCCAAAAGGTCCGTATCAAACAGCGGCAATAGCCTGAGGGAAACGTTGTCTTCGGGCAATTCCACCCGGCGATGCGACTGCGCAACCTCAACATCGCTGGCTTGCAGCCAAGTATAAAGCCCGTTCGTCCCGATGGCGGATGCCTCCAGCCGCCGGTTCCCGTCACCGCTCACCAAATAGATCAGCAGGATCACCGCCGCGACAAGGCCGCCAAACACGAGGAAGGAGGATTTGCTGTCACCCAACGGCCCGCCCCCCGGTCAGTATCCGCGCACCATCTTGCAGCGACGCCTCATAGGCGGTGTCGTCAATCTCCCGCCCGCCATAGTGGACAAGTTCCGTCTGTTGCAGCAGCCGTTTCAGCAGATCAAACCGCGTCCACCGATCAGGCAAGCGGCGCAGCGCGTCGCGTTCCGTATCGGCGCGGGCAAAATTCGTGTCGGTTTCCTGCGCGGCTTGCAGCAGGCAGTGGCGCAGAAGCAGGATCAGCGCCTCGCGCCGGTCGGTCATCGCGCGGATTTGCGACAGGATATCGCCCGCGGGCGCATCTTCGGCCCGCAATCCCCACCCTTCGGCGCGTTTGCGGCGCGGCTTGCCCTCTTTCGGGTCAGCCCGAAGAAGCGTCCCGCCCGCCCCGAATTTCAGGAACAGGAACAGCAATAGCGCGATGACCGCCACGACCAAGAAAACGCCGAACCCGTTGCCAGAGCCACCAATCGGAAGCGATCGGGGCTCTGTCCGCCGCACGACTTCGCCATCGGACAGGAAATTCTGATCGGTCTGGTCGACATAGTCGATGTCGGTGGTCAGGCCGCGGCGGGCGACCGCTTCGCTGTAGGCCGCGCTGCCGGACCCTCGTGGCATGTCAAGGAATGTCGTCTCGCTCTCCTGCGCCCATGACATGGGCGGCGCGGAACACAACAACACTAGCGGTAAAAGAAAAAGAATGGACCGGCGCATGTTCATGCGCCGGTATTTGGCTCGCATTAGGCGAAAATTTCAGCTTCACCGCCACGCAGCGGGTCGGGGCCGAACTTGTTCGGACCGTCAGTGCCCTTCAGAACCGTGATGACGAAAATCACGAGGCTGGCAGCGTATCCAATCAGCGGAATGGTTTCTGGGGGTATTAGGCTAACGATAAAAGCTGCCAAATACCACCAACCCGACAGATTGTAGTCGTGGAAGCGACGCACAGTGACCGAAATGGTGGGCAGGATCATACCAATAAAGAATATACAAAAGAGCACGGCGAGTATAATGCCGGCGGCGCCTAACTGGGGAAAACCCGGAGCCGCCAAAGTGCCGAGACCGACGACCAGCGAAAACGCTAGCACGAACGCGAGGGTGACGAGGATAGTAAACAGGGCGAACCACCAGTATTCAGAGCGCGAGGCGCGCCCGGAAAACGTCACATATTTTTCCCGAAGGCATGTTCTTACGGAGTCGCTGAAAGTCATGGTCTCAATCCTGTATGGTCAAAGGTTATAATTGCTCGATCGTGCTAGGGACAATTTATGGCAGCTTTTTGTCCGAGTTAAGAACAATCCTAGATTGCAGCCCGAAACAGCGGGTTTTCGTCGCGAAATATGGTAAAAATGCAAGGTTTCCGCGGGCCGGAAAACGCGCCTAATCGCCCCCCAAAAGGCGGCGCAGACCCTCGGCGGCCTCCTCCTCCAGCCGCCGTTTCAACGCGTCCTCGACATCCTCGCCTTCCTGCACCTCGACGCCCAGCCTCTCCTGGGCCTCTTGGCGCAGACGCTCCTCAAGCGCTTCGCGTTCATCGGCCAACTCCCGGTCGATAAGCGATTGTAAATCGGGGCGGAATTTCGGATCGGCCCAAGTGCCGGTAATCAGCACCGGCACCGAAAACCCGCCGCTGCCATCGTCACCCTGCAAGGCCACCGGCACCACGCGGTAGTTGAGCGTTCGTTCCCCGATCCCGACCGTTCCGGCCCCCGTCGCCGTCACCAAAGGTGAGCGGAAGGACAGATCATCGTTGCTCAGCACCCCGCCTGCCATGTCAAAGGTCGCGCCGATACTCTCAAATATCGTTTTGGAGCCTTCGCCCTCGTAGGACGCATCCAGATTCCGCAGCATTCCGACCAGATCAAGCCCGCGAAGCTCTCCCGCGCCAAGAAGGAACGCCCCCTTGCCAGACAGGCTTTTCATGATCGCATCGACGCTGTTGCCAACGCCGAGGAATTCAAGCTCCATATCCGCGGTGCCGATCAGGCGTTCATAGCCTGACAGGTCGGTCAAAAGCGGCTGCATCGCCATCTCGCTGGCCCTGAGGTTGCCACCGACCGAAAGCCCGCTCCGGTTGTTCATCACGAATTGCCCGGTGACGACGCCCTCGTAGGCATTGACCTCTCGCAGATCGAACACGATCCGGCTCCGGTCGTTGGTGGCAAGCGCACGTGTCGGGCCAAGCTTCAGCGTGCCAAGGTCAATCGCATTGGCGCGAAAGGCGATCTGTCCATCAAAGCTCGACAGGGCACTCGCGTCGATGCGATCCGTGGACCAGCCGTCACCTGCCGCCCCGGCATTGCCGCCGCTATCGCCGTCGTCGCCCGCCGCGAGCGAGGAGAAGTCGAGCTTATCCGCCGTGAACTGCGCGTTCACCCTTGGTCGTTCGCCCGACATATCGACATCCGCCTCACCAGTCAGCGTATTCTGATCCAGCGTCAGTTTGCCCTCGCGCAGATAGGCGACTCCTTCCGCCGTGTAGGTCAACTGCCCCGACATCGACGCTTGCCGTCCCAGCCCTTCGGGCAAGTCCGGCGCGGTTTGTCCCAGCGTTGCGAACAGCGCCGACATATCCGACAAATCCGCCGTCACGTTCCCCTCAAACACCGTCGGCGCATACCCCCCGCGCCCGGCGATTTCGACCTTGGACCCGCCAACACCCAGATCGGCGGACAACCCGGTCACGGCCCCACTCAGGAACGTATCGAACCGCGCGACATCCGCCTTGATCGTCTGGACCGTGCCGTTGATGATCGCCGACAACGACAGCTCCGCCGGGCCTGCGAACTCCGGCAGGCTCAGGTCCAGATCCATATCGGACAGCGCGACGTCATAGCCCGTCGCGCGGTTGCGATAGCGGACCGACCCGCCCCGCACCATTCCGTTGTCGAGCGAGAATTCAGGGATGCTCCCCGACGCCTCGTCCGCGCCAACCTCGGTCGCGGGGGCGGTGCCGGTGTCAAAATCCCAGTTTGTGCGCCCGTTCTCGGCGACCTCAAGCTGCACGACGGGGCCGACAACCTCCACCCGTTTGATCCGCACCTCTCCGGTCAGCAGAGGCATCATCGCGACGCCCACGCTCACGCTTTCGGCGGTCACCATCGGGCCCGAATCCGACCAGTCGGCATTCGCGACCTCAATCCCCTCAAGCTGCACGCCAAGCTGCGGGTAGATCGTCGCCCTGACGTCGCCGCCGATGGTAACCGCGCGGCCGGTCGCCTCTTCAAACTGACGCTCCGCGATCTTGGCGATCCGGTCACCGGGGATCAGCATCAGCGCGCCGACCCCGACAATCGCCAGAACCAGCAAAAAGACCACGAACCGAACCAAGAACCGCACCGGGCTACTCCCTCAAACTGTTTTGCCCGAAGTCTAGGCCGCACCGCCGCCGCCCACAAGCAATCCCGCAATGCCCCTTTCCGCGCCGCACCGGTCAGGCTATATCCCGCGCATGAAAGCAAACCCGCCGAACCTGCGCCCCGACCTCGCCCCCAAGGCCCGCATCACCGACTCCCCGCGCGCCCGAACCGATGGAAACCAGCCGAAGATCGGCATGGTCTCCCTCGGTTGTCCCAAGGCGTTGGTCGACAGCGAACGCATCCTGACCCGCCTCCGCGCCGAGGGCTACGCGATCTCGCCCGACTACGGCGGGGCCGACGCGGTGATCGTGAACACCTGCGGGTTCCTCGACTCCGCCAAGGCGGAATCGCTGGAAGCCATCGGTGAAGCGCTCACCGAAAACGGCCGCGTCATCGTCACCGGCTGCCTCGGCGCGGAGGAGGACTATATCCGCGGCACGCACCCCTCCGTCCTCGCCGTCACCGGCCCGCATCAATACGAACAGGTGCTCGACGCCGTGCACGGGGCCGTCCCGCCCAGCCCCGATCCCTTCGTCGACCTTCTGCCCGCGACCGGCGTGTCACTGACCCCGCGCCACTACAGCTACCTCAAGATTTCGGAGGGCTGTAACCACAAGTGCCGCTTCTGCATCATCCCCGACATGCGCGGCCGCCTGCAATCCCGCCCCGCCCACGCCGTGCTGCGAGAGGCGGAAAAGCTCGTCGAAGCCGGCGTCAAGGAACTGCTCGTCATCTCGCAAGACACCTCAGCCTACGGGCTCGACCGTAAATACGACGTAAACCCGTGGAAGGGCGGCGAGGTGCGCTCCCACATCACCGATCTCGCTCGCGAACTCGGGCAACTCGGCGCGTGGGTGCGGCTCCACTACGTCTACCCCTACCCCCATGTGCGCGACCTGATCCCCCTGATGGCCGACCCGGATAACGGAGTCCTCCCCTACCTCGACATCCCGTTCCAGCACGCCCACCCGGACGTCCTGAAACGCATGGCCCGCCCCGCCGCCGGGGCCAAAACCCTCGACGAAATCGCCGCGTGGCGGCAAATGTGCCCCGACATCACCCTGCGGTCGACCTTCATCGTCGGCTATCCGGGCGAGACGGAGGCCGAATTCCAGACCCTGCTTGACTGGATGGACGAAGCCCAGCTCGACCGCGTCGGATGCTTCCAATACGAAAACGTCGACGGCGCGCGGTCAAACGCCCTGCCCGGTCACGTCGCCCCCGAGGTCAAACAGGACCGCTGGAACCGCTTCATGGAAAAGGCGCAGGCGATTTCCGAAGCCAAACTCGCCGCGAAGGTCGGCACCCGGCTGGAGGTCATCGTCGACGAAATAGACGACGAAGCCGCCACCTGCCGAACCAAGTCCGACGCGCCGGAAATCGACGGGAATCTGTTTATAGATGAAGGGTTTGAAGGGTTGAGCGTCGGGGAGATCGTGACGGTCGAGGTCGATGAGGCGGGGGAATATGATTTGTGGGGGCGAGTGGCGTCTCGGAAATGATCCGGGGGATCATTTCAGCCACGAGCGGGCAGAGCCCAAAGTGGCGGCGAAGCAAGCGCTACTCGATTGGGCTTGATCCGCAGAGAATTTCGATCTCGTTGTTTAGCAATATCCGATCGCTTTCGCATAGATGTCGAAACGCCCAACCTGCGACAGCGATTTTCTTGATTAATCCGCCGCATCTGGAAACAATCAGAGGAAGCCCGCTCAACTCAAGCGACCATCCTTTGGGTGTGAAATGAGCGAACTCGCGTCGAAGGCGGTGAAGGCTATTGAACGCATTAGTTTCGTCTTTCGTGACTATAACCAAGCCACCTGCACCTTCACGAATATCCGCATCTCCGATCACTCGTTTGAATAGTTCGTTTGCATCTGCAAGCATTTCGTCCGGGTAATCTTTCTCGATTCCTTGACGGTCTTCCTCGTGCCAAGAAAGTGCTTTCTTTATCGAGTCTTTCCGAAGCGCCCCCAACTGGGCAGAACCTGACAAGTGACACACCATCGCGCCTTGCAGCGCGTTATGAACCGCCAGAATTACCCACTTCCATTCACCCGGCTCCTGCTTCGCACAAATGATGCATTTGTTCGCGTGTCTAAGCGAGATTAGCACGTCGGTAGCTTCATCGATTTCCAGCCATGCTTCATCATTGTTCATGACGGCGTCTCGAATCGGGCTCCAAGGCATATTTGTTCGCCTAACCAATCGCTTTCGATAACTCGCAGACTTTCAAGTAGACCTAACACCGTAGAAGCGGACGAATGTATCACACCCCCCCTCACCCCCGGCTCACCGAAAACAACACATACCCCTGCGTCCGCGCCACCTCGGTCTCATCCACCTCACGCATGAACACGCCGATACCTTCGTAATTCTCGGGACACCCCACCAGATCGGCGGAGTCGTCGAGGAACTGGTTGGTAAAGTCATTCTCCCCCACGATGCGGCATTGGTCGGCGGGGTCGCGGTAGCCGGCGAGAAGGGGCAGCCCCTCTTCGGTCGGGGTCGGCTGACAGGCGGCAAGGATCGCGACGGGCAAGGCGGAAAGGATAATGCGGTTCATGGGATGCTCCTGAATGAATGTCGCGGCAAGCCTAGCACGGCTTCGCCGCCGCGTTGAAGGGGCTAGCCGAACAGCACCATGACCCACGCGATCCCGGCGGCGATGGCGGCAACGGCGACGCCCGCGCTGCCCGCGTCCTTCGCGCGTTTGGCCAGCGGGTGCTCGTCGGTCGAGATGTAATCGACGCTGCGTTCGATCGCGGTGTTGATAAGCTCCACCGCCAGCACGATCACCCCCAGCGACAGGATCAGCGCCCGGTCGCCGGACGACAGCGGCAGCGCAAAGGCCAGCACGGCGGACACGAGGTTCGCCCAGACCCAGGTGCGGAAGGAATGTTCGCTGGCCCAGGTGTCACGGACGCCCGCAAGGCTCCAGATACAGCGCAGGCGCAGGCGTTTCAGGAAATACATCATCGGCGTCCCTCCCCCCGGATCGCGGCCCCCGCGCGCGCCCCGTTCATCCGGCGCGCGGTGCATATCGTATGCACAATGTGTGTACAGGTTGTGCACGCGCCCTGCACGCGTTGTGCATGGCTATTTTTGATTGAAATCAGTGCGTTAACCAGAGTCGCCCCCTCACCCGATCAAAACCACCAACCACACCGCCCCCGCCGCGAAGGCCGTCACCATGACCGCCGCGCTTGCCACGTCTTTCGCCCGTTTCGCCAGCGGATGACGCTCGACCGAGGTATGGTCGACCGCCGCCTCAATCGCCGTATTCATCAGCTCCGCCGCCATGACAAGGATGCCGAACCCGATGATAACGGCACGCTCCGCCGTCGACATTTCAAACGCGAATGTCAGGGCTGCGGACACCGCATTGGCCAGCGCCCATTGGCGCAGGCTGCGTTCCTCTTTCCAGCAGTCGGATAGCCCTTCAAACGACCAGACAACACGTTGAAGAACATGGGAAATATGAGTTTTCAGCAAGCGCGGTTCTCCAGATAAAATCTCACCGCGTCCTGCACCCTGCGGAAGCGATCTCCGCCGAGTTTAACGCCCCCATACCAGCGCGTCACCACAATGATGTGATTGGTCAGCCCTTCGCGTTCCAGCATCCGCAGGATCACCATCCCGGCGCCGGATTCTCCGTCGTCGTTTTTCAAGGGGGCATCGTCCAGAAGAACCGCCCATGTATTATGGGTGGCCTTGCCGAATTTCTTCTTGCGGCACAGGGACTTGATGAATTTTTGTGCCGCGTCCCGGCTGCTGACAGAGCCGCCGGACACCGCGTATTTCGATCCGCGATCGGTCAGGATATTGTCGAAAACCTGCATCCGGCCTGACTACACCGAAGCGGTTGATTTGGCGAGTTATTCCGGCACGCGCAACCGTTCCAGAACCGCCTTGTTGCGGCAATACCCCGGTGTCTGTGCGGACCCGTCGGCGTGGGTTTCAAGCCAGTCGTGGCAGCCCCCCGGATTGTCGCACCCCATGCAGCGCATCACAGTGCTGCGCAGTTCCTCCGGCGGCATCTCGCCCCGCATCGCCTTGTCACCCAGATCAACGCCCAGCACGTCCGACATGCGGCCCACAAGTTCTGCGTGGCGACTGAATTTCGTGAACATGTTCATCCATCATCCTCCATCCTGCCCGGCCGGGCATAGACAAAGGATGACAGGCGGATGCCAATGCTTCCTTGATCTTGATCAAAGTCCCGCAGCCGTCCGCCGCACGGTTTCAATCCGGTCCGCATTCGGCGGGTGAGAGCCGAGGAACCGGTTGCCAGGGTCAGGAATCCGTTGAAAATAAGCCGCGCCCCGGACGGGGTTATAGCCAGCACGCGCCGTGATGATCGTGCCAAGCGCATCTGCCTCAAGCTCGAAATCCTTGGAGAATCTGCGCGCGCCGACGCTCGCGCCAAGGTTCTGCGCGGTCTGCACATCGGTCCCCAGCACCGCAGCCGCCAGCCCGCCGACAATCGCGCCCGCCACGGCACTTTGCTGCGCCCGCGGGATATGACCGGCGATGTGGTGCGCGGTTTCGTGGCCCATGATAAAGGCGATCTCATCGCGGTTCCGCGCCTCAGCGATCAGGGCAAGCGTGAAGGCGACGACGGGGCGACCGTTACGATCAACCGTCTGAAACGCGTTGGGCGGCTGGCCCCGGCGATCATCGACGACGATCTGAAAATCACAGTTCAGGCTCGGCGCGCGGCGGCGACATTCGCGTTCGGCCACAGGCTCCATGCTCGATACGACGGTAACGAAATTCCGCACGGCGGTATCCGCGTCAAGGCGCGTGGGCGGCGCGGAGCTTTGCGTCGGCGCCGGTCCGGGGGCCGGACGTGTTTCGGTCGGAACGTCGCAGCCTGCCAGCGCAAGCCCAACGATCAGCGCCCCAAGGCGCGGTATGATCTGTGTCGCTTTCATGGGGTGGATCATAGCAAACTCATCAGCCTCATCCAGCCCGATTTGCACGCTCGACCCGGAACCATGCCCCGCCGCCTGATCGGGGTTGCAATCGCCCCCTAAGCGCCTAATCTGAGGTTATGTTTACGATTGAGCATGACTTTGACGCGACCGTCATCACGCTGGTGGATGAACCGGATTCTCATCTAAAAGAAGACGTGGTTATCAACGCGTTTGACGATTGCGTGACGATTGAACAGCTTGATACGCAGACCGAAAAGGTTCAGAAAATCACGCTGTCCCTAGCGCAGTTGAATGACCTGTCGGCCGCGCTTGATTTGCCGGAAGGGGTCTATCGCCTCGTCCGGTCCGAGGAAAAAACCTAGCCGCCCAGCTTTGACAGTTTCGACTGCAAATCGGCGAGCTGTTTCTTGATATCGTCAAGGTCGCCCTCCGTCTCTTCGGCCTTGGCCTTCGGCTCAGCGGGTGTTTCCGCCTCATCGCCATCCTGTCCCGCCCATCCACCGGTCATCGCTTTCAGAAACGCTTTCTGCTGGGCCTTCATCGCTTCAAATCCCGGCATGGAGGCCATCGGGTTCATCGCGCCCAAATTCTCCATCACGCGGCTTTGTCCGTCCTGCAACATCTCAAACGACATGGCGAGGAATTCGGGCACAACGCTTTGCGCCTGTGAGGAATAGCTGCGGACCAGATCCGTCAGCACGTTGATCGGCAGAACGCTTTCGCCACGGCTTTCGTGTTCGGCCACGATCTGAAGCAGGTATTGCCGGGTCAGGTCATCGCCGGACTTAAGGTCAACGATCTGCACCTCACGGCCATCACGAATGAAGCCTGCGATGTCTTCGAGCGTCACGTAGTCGCTTGTTTCGGTGTTGTATAGCCGCCGGCTCGCGTAACGCTTTATCAAAAGCGGTTTGTTCGTATCGGCCAATGCGTTCTCCCCTTCTGCGGTGCAGAGAAGATTAGGCAGGTGCAGCGCGATTGCAAGAAAAACTAAAGGCGGGCCCACATGGGACCCGCCTTTTTCCCGGCACCGTCAGGGAGGGGGACAGCGCCGATATGCGTGCGTCGCTTACTTCGCAGCAGCTTTTGCAGCTTTGGAAACGTCAGCAGTTGCTTTTTTGACAGCAGCCGTTGCGTCTTCACCAGCTTCTTTGCCAGCAGCCAGGATCAGTTCAACGGTTTCCATTTGAACTTTCTTGGCAACTTCAGCGAAGGCGGCCATGTTTTCAGCAGCAGCTTCAGCAGAAGCAGATGCGAAATCGGTGAGCGACTTGGTGTAGTCGGTCGGCTCGTCTTTGACTTTGGAAACGTCGGTCAGGCGAGCGAGCGTTTCTTTGGTCCACTTAGAAGAAATCTCGGTGGATTTTTCAGCGGCTTCCAGAGCAACTTTCGAGAATTTCTCGCCGAAAGCAGCTTGCGATTTGAATGCGTCCTGCATTGCGTTCGTGTCAACCGGGAACGAACCCATCATGTCTTGCATGACTTTGGTGAAGTCTTGAGTCTTAGTCATTTCTATTCTCCTGATCGTGCGGGGGGTTACTTGGGGAGCCCCGCGGAATTTCTGCGTGTGCAAAGAATATGCATGCTGCATCGCCGCATTTCAAGGGTTTTTTGCTGCAGTGCAGCAAAAAATATTTAATCGTTAAAGATCAGGTGTTTGGCTTAGCCAAAACATAGGTTCCGGGGGCCGGACAGATAGGTTTATGCTTAGAATCACCCGGTTCCCTAGCGGCAACTTGCTTGCCAGACCGCCCAGACAGCCACTCATCCCAATGCGGCCACCACGACCCTTCATGGAAATCGGCGCTGTCATACCATTCATCCGCATTGGTCATCGGGCCGTCATTCATATAGTGGCCATACTTCTTCTTTGAGGGCGGATTGACGATGCCCGCAATATGGCCTGACTGGGACAGGATGAAGGTCTTTGACTTACTGCCGAACTGCTTGATGCCATCAAAGCTCGATTTCCACGCGGCGATGTGGTCGGTTTCGCAGGCAATCGCGCAGACCGGCACGGCGATGTCCGACAGCTTCACCTTTTCGCCCAGAATCTCAAACCCGTCGCGGGCGAATTCGTTCTTCTGACAAAGCGACCGCAGATATTCGAGCGTCATGCGCCCCGGCAGGTTGGTGCTGTCGCCGTTCCAGTAAAGCAGATCGAAGGCAGGCGGCGCCTCACCCATCATGTAGCTTTTAATGGCGGGGGTGTAGATCAGATCGTTTGAGCGCAGGAAGGAAAACGTGCGCGACATGAAATAGGCTTTCAGGATGCCGTCGTTTTTAACCTGCTCTTCAATTCCATCGACGAAATCGTCGGTCAGGAAGACACCGAATTCGCCCTGATCCTCAAAATCCGTCAAAGTCGTAAAGAACGTCGCCGACTTGATCGACGTATCCTTGCGCTTTTTCAGCAGCGCGAGCGTCAGGGAAAGAACGGTGCCCGCGACGCAATAGCCAACGGCGTTGACCGCAGGCTCTTTCGTGATCTTCTTCACGGTGTCGATCGCGGTCAGATACCCCTCCTCAACATAAGTATCCAAGCCGACATCGGCGAAGCTGGCGTCAGGGTTGACCCAGCTGACCACAAACAGCGTGTAGCCCTGTTCAACCACCCAGCGGATCAGCGAATTGGCGGGCTTCAGATCCAGAATGTAGAACTTGTTGATCCACGGCGGGAACAGCACGATGGGCGTTTTGTGGACAGTTTCGGTCTTGGGGCTGAATTGTATTAGCTCCATCATCCGATTACGAAAAACGACCTCACCCTCGGCCGTCGCGATGTTTTCACCGACGCTGAACGCTTCTTTGTCGGCGAGCGAAACGAGCACTTCGCCGTTATTCGCCTCAATATCGCGCACGAGGTTTTCCAGCCCTTTGACAAGCGACTCGCCTTCAGTTTCCACCGCGCGGCTTAACGCATCGGGGTTCGTGCCGAGGAAATTCGTCGGAGCGAACATATCGATGATCTGGCGGGTGAAATACTCCAGCCGTTGTCGGTCCTTGCCCTCGACGCCCTCTATTTCTGCGACTGCACGCTCCATCGCCTCAGAGTTCAACTGATATTGGCGTTTCACGAAGTTGAAGTAGGGGTGCGAGCGCCACAAAGGGTTCGTAAACCGGCGATCTTCCGGGCCGGGATCTTCGGGCGCTTCGAGCTTGCCTTGGACAAGCGCCTGCTGCGCTTCCATGAAATGTTTGACGGATTTCGACCAGAAAGCCACCTGTTCTTCATAGATTTTCGAGGGATTCTGCATCATTTCCGCCATCATGGCGGTGCCTGCCTTTAGGTAAAGCTCCTGCCCTGGCCCTTCCAAAGACGGGTTCGGCGGGGCCTTCTGTGACAAAGCCGCTACAAGTCGTTGCGATAATTCTTCCACTTTGGCCAAGTTGTCGTTCAAACGCTCCAATTTTGCGTCCTCGGCCTCGTGATCGCTTGTCATCGTCGAGAATCCCCTATAAGTTCGCTGCACCGCAGCATGGCGTGACCCTACCGCAGTTCGGTTCAAGGTTACATAGCCCCTGCATGATCTGGAAGGACCGAATATGCGTTATATGGCAACTTACGACCTGATGGAAACCGTCCGCAATACCAACCAATGGCTGGGTGCTTCGGCGCAGGCTCTCGCATCTTATCCGGTCACTGGATTGTTCCCGCATCCGATGTTTCAGGTCATGGCCGCATGGGGCGAAGTGACGGAGCGGACGTTTTCCCGCATGGTCACGAAACCTGACTGGGGTATTCGCACATTCACCTGCCGCGACGGACGCGACCATCTTGTGCAGATCGAAACCGTGGTCGAACGGCCCTTCGGCGACCTGATCCACTTCCACGTGCCGGGGCGCGAACCCAAGAAACGCAAGGTCATGCTGGTCGCGCCGATGTCCGGCCACTACGCAACCCTTCTGCGCTCCACCGTGAAAAGCCTGCTGGTCGATTGCGATGTTTACATCACCGATTGGCATAACGCGCGGGACATTCCGGTTTCCGAAGGCAAGTTCGATGTTGAGGATTACACCCTCTACCTTGTCGATTTTATGAAGCACCTTGGCCCGGAAACGCATGTGATCGCGGTTTGTCAGCCGGTGCCGCTGGCGCTTGCCGCCACCGCTTACCTTGCGGCTGAGGAACCTGCGGCACAGCCGCGCAGCCTGACGCTGATTGGCGGGCCGGTCGACCCCGACGCCGCCGCAACGGACGTTACAGACTTCGGGCGCCGCGTCACGATGGGTCAGCTAGAAGAAACCGCGATCCAACGGGTCGGCTTCAAATACGCCGGCGCGGGTCGGATGGTTTATCCGGGGCTGCTGCAACTTGCGTCCTTCGTGTCGATGAACGCCGAACGCCATACGCAGGCCTTCACCAACCAGATTCTGAAAGTGTCGAAGGGCGAGGCATCGGATCACGATGCCCACAACCGCTTCTATGACGAATACCTTGCCGTCATGGACATGACCGCAGAGTTCTATCTGTCGACCGTCAAACGGATCTTCAAAAATCGTGAGATCGCCGAAAACACCTTTGTCGTGAACGGCAAAAAGGTCGATATCGGCGCAATTACCGATGTTGCGGTGAAAACCGTCGAAGGCGCGAAGGATGACATCAGCGCACCGGGTCAGTGCATCGCGGCGCTTGATCTGCTGACTGGGCTTCCGGACAGCATGAAAGCCAGCCATGTAGAACCGGACGCAGGTCACTATGGTATCTTCGCGGGCAAAAGCTGGCGCAATAACATCCGCCCATTGGTGTTTGATTTCATCGACGCGAATTCTGGCCCGCGCGGCAAAGGTGCCAAGCTGAAAGCGGTCTAACCGGCTACCTCAGGACAAACGGGGCAGTCAGCCATTCGTTCAGCGCGGCGGTCGTCGCCTCCGGCGCTTCGATCATCGGCAAGTGCCCTGCGTCTTCGATGATCCGAAGGTGGCCGTGGGGGATCAGTTCCGACATGAACTCATGCCGCCGCACCGGATTGATCGTATCCATCCGCCCGCAGATCACAAAGGCCGGGACACGGGTGATCCGAAGCGTCTTTTGCTGATCCGGCCGACGCTGCAAGGCTCGGGATTGCCGGAGGAACACGTCCGGCCCCAGCGATCCGGCCATATGTTGAAAGAGGGCGAGCACATCAGCCTGTAACGGCCCCGCCGCAAGGTTATCTGCAGTCACGAGCTGCGAAATAACCTCTGCCAACCGTCCGCTTTGCGCGAGCACCATCTGCGGTTCCCGCTCTGCCGCTTGCGCGGGGCGTTCGGCCTGCGCATGGGTTGAGATGAGGGCGACACGCGATAAACGCTCGGGCGCGCGGCGCACAATCTCCATCGCGACGATGCCGCCCATGCCATGCCCGGCCAGCGCAAATTTCGGCGGGGCAGTGTCCAGAACGGACTCCGCGATGTCTTCAATCGTTTCGTGTTCGGTGATCTGGGCCACATGCACAGGCCGCGTTCCTGAAAACGCGACGATCTGCGGCAAGAAAACATGCGCGTCGCACATCATGCCCGGAATAAGAACCAGCGGCTCTGCCATGCCTGCCCCTCGGCTGTTTCTTTCGGTTCAGCTTAGGCCACAGCAACAGTTTTGACCACGGGTTTCAAGCGCCTGCCCGGTTAATGTGGCACGACAAAGCCACCGGGCGGCACGGGCGGCGGGCATCCCCGAAACGGCGGGAAATCGGCATAGCGTTTTTCGCGCTGGTTCAACGGTTCTACCGGATCTTCGCCCGCCCGGATCAGAACGCTGTTGCCGCCGATCCATCCACGAATTTCGCGCTTTGGCACCTCATTCCATGTCAGGTTGAACGCGCAAAGTTTCGGAAAGAACCGCAGTTCCGAATACGGCAAGTGATCGTGTATCCACCACGCCAGATCGTGCCAGTGCCGACCACGATCATACTGATCCGCGAACCACGGGATAACCAACGAAACGCAGGCGCCCATACGCCCGTCAGCGTCGCGCCGGTCCCAGATATGCCCCGCCGCATCATTCGCGTTCGACGCGCAGTTCAGCGCGTTTTCGTTCCCGAAACCATTGACCGCCTCAGACCGCAGACCGGATCGCAGATTGATGACTCCGAACGTCTGAACCAAAGGGTCTAGCAGGTTTTGGCAAAGCCCCTGCCCGGCTGCGATTGCAAGGTTCGGGTCATCCGGGATGTTCGGTATCTGATGAAAGCTGCCGATTTCAGAATACAGAAACGGGCGCATAAAGAAGTATTTTGACAGACGCACACGGCCCAGCGTCTCAAGGCTCCACATGCTCTGCGGGCGACGCATTGGTTACGCGCCGTTCCACTGGAATTCGCCGCCTGCCCCGAGGGGGGAGAAGGGGTTATGCGCAACCTCCCAGACATGGCCATCGGGATCGGCGAAATAACCATGATGCCCGCCCCAGAACACGTCCTGCGCCGGCTTCAGTATCCGCGCGCCCGCCGCTTCGGCCTTGGCGAGCAATGGCGCAACGTCAGCCTTGTCGCGCACGTTATGGCCCAGCGTCTGGCCGGAAAATCCACCGATGTCGCTGACATCGATCCCAAGCTCCTCCGCAAGGCTTTGTTTCGGATAAAGCCCCAGCGTCTGCCCGATCAAGTCAAATGCGATGACCCCGTCCGGGCAATCCACACGCTTCCAACCGAGCGCTTCGTAGAACCCGGCGGCGCGGTCTATATCCTCAACGCCGAGGGTGATCAGACTGACCCGTTGCTCCATCATCCGCATACTCCCTTGTTATGAGACGTCCACGACAGCCCGTTCGATCAGGCGAAGGCAAGCGTCGTCCGAAAACCGATGATCCGCGCTTTTCACGAGAGTCAGGCGAATATCGTCGCCCTCCGCATGATCCAGCAGGCGCAGCGCGACCGAGAGTTCTACGTCTTCATCCGCAGTCCCCTGCAACAGGCGCACCGGGAATGGCAGCGGCAACGGGTCGCGCAGCACGAGCTGATCGCGCCCCTCTTCGATCAGGCGCCGGGTAATGATGTAAGGCTCATCCGAGTAATCTGACGGCAGCTCCACCTGCCCAACCTCGGCCAGTGCAGCCCGCTGCGCGTCATCAAACCCGGCCCACATGCTGTCTTCGGTAAAATCGGGCGCGGCAGCGATGCCAACCAACCCGGCAACCCGTTCGGACATCGCGCGACACACCAGCAGCGCGATCCATCCGCCCATTGAGGAGCCGACCAAGACCTGCGGCCCGTCGGTCAGTTCGGAAATCGCGGCCATCGCGTCTTCGGCCCAATCGCCGATGGACCCGTCGGTAAAGGACTCAGACGATTGACCATGACCGGAATAGTCAAACCGCAGAAACGCCCGCCCCTGCGCCTTGGCCCAGTCCTCAAGATAGATCGCCTTCGTGCCTTCCATGTCCGACTTGAACCCGCCAAGAAAGACGACCCCCGGCCCTGCCCCATCGGTCTTGTGATAGGCAATGCGACGACCGGATGAGGTGTTGAGATAGTCAGGCACGAAGCTCTCCTTTCCACTGCTTGCCCCAGTCCTAGCGGCCTCAGCGCGAAACGCAATCACTCTGCCAGTGCTTCGACCTCGTTCAGTCCGAGCGCGACGACGGCCCCGGCAAAGCTAAGCGCCGCGAAGAACGCAACGACAACCACCGGCCCAAGGGCGGAGGCGATAAGGCCGAAAAGACCGCCCGCAAGCAGGATCAGCCCAACCAGCGTGTTGGAAACCGCGGTATATGCGGCGCGGCGATCCTCTGGTGCCATGTCGACAAGGTAGGTCGAACGCGCCTGCCGAACCCCGTGATAGGACACCATCAGCACGAACAGCAGTAGGGGTAACACCCAAAGCTGCCCCATGATCCCGACCGCCCCCGCAAAAGCCGCGAGCGTCAGAATCCCCCCGGCAATGGCACCGGCGGCGATCAGAACCCGGCGGCTCGACCAATCGGCCATGCGCCCCCAGACGTAGGATGAGATCATGGACGCCCCCGCAGAAGCGAACAGCAGCAGGCCGAGGTGCTGAAACCCGCCCTCACCGGACCCTGCGGACATCAGGATCAGATAGGGTGGTGCAAGCGCTGTAGCGACGAGCAATCCGCGCGCCGCGACAAAGCGGGCAAGCTGCGTGTCCTGCCGAAGCAGCGCGAATTGGCGAAACGGGTTGTTCGTCGGGTCTTGCGGCTTTGCCTCGGCCTCGTCCATCCCGGCGAATATTGCCGCCGCGACGAACCAAAGCAGCGCAGCAGCCGCGAGGGCGAAGAATACGACGATCTGACGCTCCGCCCAGCCAAGCAGGAGGAAGCCGCCGAACAGGATGACCCCCGCCGACGCGACGGACCCGGCCAAGCCTGTGACCGTTCCCCGGCGAGATTTACCGACGGTGCGGCCCAGAACATCCTTGTAGGACACGGAACAAAAACTCCGCGCGACGGCAAGAACCGCAAGCGCACAACACGCCACCGCACCCAAAACCCAACCTTGAAGCGCCAGTGCAGCCAACAGGATCACCCCGACAGCAATCCCCTGCACAGCGCTTCCGCCCGCCCATGCCAGTTTGCGCCGGGACCGTGCCATGATCCGGTTCGAGATGAAAATTTGCGGCAACAACGCCCCCGCCTCGCGGATTGGAACCAGCATCCCGATAAAGATCGACGGCACGCCAAGATGGTTCAACAGCCACGACAGCACCAGCTTCGGGTCAAGCAATCCGTCTGCGGTTTTCGTCATCGACAGCGACAGCGCGTGGCGAAAAAAGTTGTGCACTTCGGACGGCGGCGCGTCACTGTTGCGGCCGTCCGGGTCAGCGCCTGTTACCACCTCAAATGCGCGATCCAGCGGTTCGGTCTGTTCGTCTGCCAAGTCTTGCTCCGTCCTTGTGTTGACAAAGCTATCCGCTCTCGCCAGATAGGGCCAACACATAACCCGCAACCGGGCGTTCCGTGGGCGCCAAACTGACGAGGAGGCCGATATGGCACAAATCTCCCTTACTTTTCCCGATGGCAATGCACGCGACTTCGACGCAGGTGTAACCCCTGCCGAGGTGGCCGCTGGAATCTCAAACTCTCTCGCCAAGAAGGCGATCAGTGCAACTGTGAACGGCCAGCACTGGGATTTACAGTGGCCGATCGAAAGCGACTCCTCAATCGCGATCCACACCATGAAGGACGACGCGCAGGCGCTTGAGCTGATCCGCCACGACTGCGCCCACATCATGGCCCGCGCGGTGCAGGAAATCTGGCCGGATGTGAAAGTCACCATCGGCCCGGTGATCGAAAATGGATTCTACTACGACTTTGACCGGGAGGAGCCGTTCACCCCCGAAGACCTCGGCGCCATCGAAAAGAAGATGAAAGAGATCATCAACAAGCGCGATGAGGTCCGCACCGAAGTCTGGGACCGCGCCCGCGCGGTGAAGCACTACGAGGACAACGGCGAGCCCTACAAGGTCGAACTGATCGAGGCGATTCCGGGCGACGAGCCGCTGCGCATGTATTGGCACGGCGATTGGCAAGACCTCTGCCGCGGTCCGCATTTGCAGAACACCGGTCAGGTGCCCGCCGATGCGTTCAAACTGATGTCCATCGCCGGGGCCTATTGGCGCGGCGACAGCGACCGCGCCATGTTGCAGCGGATTTACGGCGTCGCCTTCCAAAACAAGGAAGGGCTGAAAAAGCACCTGCATATGCTTGAAGAGGCCGCCAAACGTGACCACCGCAAGTTGGGCCGCGAGATGAACCTGTTCCACATGCAGGAAGAAGCGCCCGGTCAGGTCTTCTGGCATCCGAACGGGTGGAACATCTACACCACCCTGCAGGATTACATGCGCCGCAAACAGCGCGCCGACGGCTATCAGGAGGTGAACACCCCGCAGGTCGTCGACCGTAAATTGTGGGAGGCGTCAGGCCACTGGGATAAGTATCAGGAACACATGTTCATCGTCGAAGTGGACGAGGAACACGCCCGCGAAAAGGCGATAAACGCGCTGAAGCCGATGAACTGTCCGTGCCACGTCCAGATCTACAATCAGGGCATCAAATCCTACCGCGATCTGCCCTTACGGCTGGCCGAATTCGGATCGTGCAATCGGTATGAGCCGTCCGGCGCGCTGCACGGCATTATGCGAGTGCGCGGGTTTACGCAGGATGACGGACACATCTTCTGCCGCGAAGATCAGATTGAATCCGAATGTGCGAAGTTCATCGACTACCTGTCGAGCGTCTATAAAGACCTCGGCTTTGATCAGTTCGAGATTATGTTCGCGACCCGCCCGGAAAAACGCGTTGGGACCGAGGAAAGCTGGGATCACGTCGAGGCCGCGCTTGAAAACGCGATCAAGGCGACCGGTCACTCCTATACGCTCGACCCCGGCGAAGGGGCGTTCTACGGGCCAAAGCTCGACTTCAAACTGACCGACGCGATTGGCCGCGAATGGCAATGCGGCACGTTTCAGGTGGACCCGAACCTGCCCGAGCGGCTGGAAGCGACCTATATCGGTGAGGATGGCGCGAAGCATCGCCCGTTCATGATCCACCGAGCCTGCCTTGGCAGCTTTGAGCGTTTCTTGGGAGTCCTGATCGAAAACTCCGCCGGGAAGCTGCCGTTCTGGCTTGCGCCCCGGCAGGTTGTTGTCGCGTCTATCGTCTCGGATGCCGATGAATACGTGCAGGAGGTCGTGTCCGCCCTCCAAGCCGCTGGCGTCCGAGCCGAAGCTGACATTCGCAACGAAAAGATCAACTACAAGGTCCGCGAACACAGCCACGGCAAGGTGCCCGCGATCCTTGCCATCGGCATGAAAGAAGTCGAGGAGCGTACAGTCTCCGTCCGCCGTCTGGGCGAGAAACAAACGAGTGTTGAACCGCTTGACGCCGTCGTGAAGGCGTTGTCGGTTGAGGCGACTCCGCCCGACCTTCTGTAAGAGAAACTGCAACATTTGCGGCTTGCGCGGAAATGTGCCCGCGCAGGCCGCATGTGTTTTCAATAACTTACGCCTGATTTTTCCTCACAAGATCTGACCTCTGCTCACGCACGCGTTACTAACGACGTTGTGAGTAGGAGAAAAACCTTCCAGTTGAGTAAGGTTTCCCTGTCGCCATCTGAAGCGGCCTGTAAGATTGTCAAAAGGAAATGTCTGATATGTCCAACCACATGAAATCCCTCGCTGTTGCCGGTGCTGTTGCTGCTGCTCTCACCGCCCACGCTGCTACGCCTGCACAAGCTGCCGATGGCGAAAAATGCTACGGCGTGTCGCTCGCTGGTGAAAACGACTGCGCCGCTGGTCCGGGCACGACCTGCGCTGGCACCTCGACCGTCGACTATCAGGGCAACGCTTGGAAAGTTGTTGCTGAAGGCACATGCGAAACCATGGAACTGCCGGCAATGGCCGACGGTGGCGAACGCATGGGGTCGCTGGAAGCGCTTGAGCGCGACCTGCCGGAGTCCTAAGCTATTCGCATCCTCGCCCATCCGGGCGGGGATGCAACCAACCCGTCCGACGAAGGGAAACAAACAATGCCTAACCACGTGAAATCACTCGCCGTTGCAGGCGCCGTCGCCGCCGCGCTGACCGCCCACGCAACGACCCCCGCCCAAGCCCAGGAAAACGTGAAATGCTACGGCGTCGCCCTTGCCGGTCAGAATGACTGTGCGGCAGGCCCCGGCACGACATGCGCTGGCACCTCGTCCGTTGATTATCAGGGCAACGCTTGGAAACTGGTTGCGGCCGGATCTTGCGAATCCATGGACCTGCCCGCGATGGCCGATGGCAGCGCGCGCACCGGATCGCTTGAAGCCCTGGAACGCGATCTTCCGGCGTCGTGAACACGAACGCGCCGCGGCCCGGTTTCGGGCGGCGGCCCCCTCTGCCTTTGTGGCGGCCCCCATTTCAGGTACAATGACCCATGCTTGACGCCGCTCGACATTCCTTCGACGCGCTGCCCACCCGACCGGGTGTGGGCTACAAGCCGCAGCACTTTTCCAACATCATGGAGGATGCCGCGCCGGTCGAATGGCTGGAAATCCATGCAGAAAACTACATGGGCGATGGCGGGCGGCCGCTGGCGCAGCTTCGTGCGTTGGCCGAGCGGTTTCCATTCTCCGTCCACGGTGTCGGCCTATCGATTGGTGGGGAAGCCGCACTTGACCCCGATCACCTGACGCGTCTTGCGCATCTCGTTGGCTGGCTGAACCCCGCGCGGTTCTCCGAACACCTCGCGTGGTCAACGCATGACAGCCATTTTCTGAACGACCTGCTGCCGCTGCCCTATACCGAGGCGACGCTGGCCCGTGTCGTCGAACATGTCGACCAAGTGCAAAATGCCGTTGGTCGTCAGATGCTCCTGGAAAACCCTTCGACCTACCTGGCCTTTACCGAAACCACGATGGAGGAGGTTGATTTTCTGGCAGAGATCGCCCGCCGCTCTGGCTGTGGTTTGCTGCTGGATGTGAATAACGTCTTTGTGTCCGCGACGAACCAGAAAACCGACGCGAAAAGCTATATCGACGCCTTCCCGCTGAAGTATGTCGGCGAAATTCACCTTGGCGGCCATGATGAGGATGCGGACGACACCGGTGCACCGCTATTGATCGACAGCCACGGAACCGAGGTCGTCGATCCCGTCTGGGCACTGTATGACTATACGATCAGTAAAACCGGCCCGATGCCGACGCTGATCGAATGGGACACGGATGTGCCCGATTGGCCGACGCTCGCCGCCGAAGCCTCCCGCGCCGCGCGGGTTCTGGACAAGGTCGCTGCATGAGCGTCGATCAGACCCGGTTCACCACGGCGCTGCTTGATCCCGAATGCGCTGTGCCCGATGGCCTGACCGATCCCGAAGGCCGCCCTGCGGGCAAACGCTTTGCCGTTTATCGCAACAACGTCGCCGTAAGCCTCACCGAAGCGCTGATCACCGCGTTCCCGGTCATCTACAAACTGGTCGGCGACGCGTTTTTCCGCGCAATGGCGGGCGTCTACCTTCGGCAGCACCCACCAAAATCTGCCTTGATGATGTTCTACGGCGCGGAAATGCCGGAATTCCTTGCAGATTTCGAACCTGCGCAGCATTTGGGCTATCTGCCCGACATCGCGCGATTGGAACTCGCCATGCGGGCGTCTTACCACGCTGCCGACGCGACCCCGATTGCCCCGGACGCACTGCAATCGCTGCCAGCCGATAGGCTGATGTCGGCGCGGATCGGGCTTGCCCCAGCCGCACGGCTGATCCGGTCGCCTTGGCCGATCCACGCGATCTGGCGGGCGAATATGGTGGCCGACGCCCCGAAGCCGACGATGCGGGCCGAGGATGCGCTGATCACCCGGGCGGAGTTTGACCCGACGATCACCGCCCTACCCCCCGGTGGCGGCGCGTTCGTCGAAGCGCTGATGTCCGATGCCACGTTTGGCGATGCCTTGGACGCAGCAACCGCCGAGGCCGAAACATTTGACCTGACCCCTGTTCTTGGCGCCCTGCTTTCAGGTGCCGCCCTCATTTCAATCAAAGAAGGCGACCCCGCATGAACGCCCTGATTTCCCTGCATAATTTTATATTTTCACGCCTTGAATCCGGCCTGAACGACTGGTTCCTGTCGACCCTCGCCCGGTTCGCATTCGCCGCGACCCTTTTGATCTATTTCTGGAAATCCGCAGTCACAAAGGTGGGCGACGGGATCTTTGGCGTGTTTTCCCCCTCCATCGGCGGCTACGCCCAGATCTTTCCCAAAGCGATGGAAGCGGCGAGCTTCAATGTCAGCGAACTGACAACCTTCCATTGGGCGGTCGTGGTCGCCGGAACGATTGCCGAATTCGTCCTGCCCGCCCTGATAATCGTGGGCCTGCTGACGCGGATCGCGGCGCTTGGGATGATCGGCTTCGTCTTTGTCCAAAGCCTGACCGACATCTACGGCCACAACGCGGATGAAACGACCATCGGCGCGTGGTTTGACCGTGCATCCGACAGCCTAATCCTCGACCAGCGCTTGTTCTGGGTCACGATTCTGCTGATCCTCGTCGTGAAAGGGGCCGGCCCGCTTTCGCTCGATCGGTTGTTTAATGCGGGTCGGGCTGACGCGCAGCAATAGCCAGAATACCGCCAAGCGCACACATCGCGATCGGGAACATCGTGCTGAAGCCAAAGCTGAACGCGTAATACATCAGCGCGGCTGAAATCAGCATAAGAACACCCCCCACCATCGCCTGCGACCGCGCCATAGCGCCCCCTGCGATGGCCAGCAGCGGCGAAAACAGGCTGGCAAACCGGACGAGCCCCACACGATCCACCTGTTCCAGCGTTCCGGGCGCTTCTGTGCTCAGCCAATCCACGAATTCCGTGAAACCGTAGGTGAAAAATCCGACGATCATCCCGATGACACCACCGATGATGCCCAGCACCAAGGCTGCGTTGCGCATCTGCTCACTCCTCTTTGTTTGAAATCAGATAGGCGCGGCGGCGTCAGTTGCCAAGCCACTTTGCCGCGACATCTGCCGACCACCCCAGCGTCAGCCGTGCGCCATCCTCGACCACGGGCCGTTTCATCAGCGCCGGGTGTTCTGCCAACAACTCCAGCGGGTTGCGGGCGCGGTCTTCATCCGACAGCCCGCGCCATGTCGCAGAGCGTGTATTTACAAGGGCTTCGCCGAAAACGGCATGAAACCGCTGAATATCCGCCACAGACAGCCCATCCGCGCGAACATCGATAAAATCGACGGTTTTTCCGTTTTTCTGCAGCGATTTCATTGCTTTACGGCACGTATCGCAATTCTTCAGCCCATAAACGCGCATGTCACCCCCCTGTTACGCGCGGCCACTATAACGGCAGCGCAGCAAGGGGGTAGGGGAATTTCCTTGCCTTTTGGCGAAATCACACGCAGAGTCCCAAGCGTGACAACAGAGTTTTTCTTGACGACCGCCTCTCTCTACCGAGGCAGCCGGAAGACCTGAAGACCTGGCTGCACGACCCCGTCACACGACGTCGACGGGTACTGAGAGAAGGAGAAAGCGGATGGCCACTGGCACCGTGAAATGGTTCAATACCACAAAAGGTTACGGCTTTATTGCGCCGGACGCCGGCGGCAAAGATGTGTTTGTGCACATTTCTGGCGTTGAACGTTCTGGCCTGACAGGGCTTGCCGACAACCAGAAGGTCGAATACGAGCTTCAGGAAGGCCGAGACGGCCGTGAATCGGCTGTGGATATCAAACCCCTCTGACCATTCAAACTGCTCGTGAACCGTGCAAACGGACGTTTCGGCGTTTTCGTATGGTTCGCTGCGGTCCTCATAAAACCAAACTCCCCGGCAGTAAGGTCGGGGCGTTTTTACTAGCAGGATACCGGGCGGCGCTCTCATTCCGGGAAAAATCGCCCCCTGCCTTCCGCGTCCGACGTGGCGCAAACTGAAAGAGACTAAAATGGCTACTGGCACCGTAAAATGGTTCAACTCCACCAAAGGCTTCGGCTTCATCGCACCCGATGGGGGCAGCTCTGACGTGTTCGTCCACATCTCTGCTGTTGAGCGCGCTGGCCTGACCGGCCTGGCCGACAACCAGAAAGTGGAATTCGACATCGAAGAAGGCCGCGACGGTCGTTCTTCCGCAACGAACCTCGTTGCTCTCTAATATCTTTGTGGGGGCTTTGGCCCTCGCATCGTGAGACTGAAAGCCCCTCGGACAACCCGTCCGGGGGGTTTTTTGTTGCCGATATCTAGGGGGAATATGCAACATTCCGCCGCACATTCCCTTGTTTTGCGGGCTTTGGCGGACCTACGCTGATCGGTCGTTAACATTTTGGCAGCGGTTAGCCGAAAACTGCCATAAACCACGCGCCCCATATCCTGACGCTGCACCACAGCATAGATTACCCTTCAGACCATTTGGAGGCAGCAGTAGAATGGCATTTCGACACGAGGATCTTCAGGGACAGCGGTATGAGCTGTCGGAGCGCCCCCCGCGGGATGCGGGCAGCTGGTTTCTGGCTGCCGCGGTCTTTGTCATCAGCCTGCTGTTTGGGCTGACCCTTCTGAATGGCCTGATCGATCAAACCGACGCACCACAAACTTCGCGCATTACCGACGAAGAAGCCACCACTCCACTCACATCCGTCACCACCACTCAGTCCACCACATCGGACTAGACTGCCCGATACACGAGCCTTCACCGCCTCCAGCGAATGGGTTCGTGTATCGGGTGGTTGGGGGTGTGGGGCAGACTAGAACGAACCCCAAAGGCGTGCGATCGCGACAGAAAATGCCATGAGCGGCACGGCAAGATACCAGACATAAACAACAAACCCAGCGGTCAACGAAACAGTTTTGAAACCTGGGCGGATATCATCCAATACTGACTCTATTTCTTCAATTCGACGCCGAGCATCGGCTACGTACTTCTCAATGGACTTCACTGCGCTTCGCTGTCGATTCAAGTCATCGTATACGTCCTGTGCAGACCAATCTCCTTGGGGCTCAAGGTCGGCTGGGGACGTCACTTGCTGATCTATCGACTCACTGAGTTCGCTGAGTCTTTTGGCCCTCTCGACAAGGCCAACTGTCATAGTTTGAGAGCTTTTCCGAAATGAGCCGATTGCATCCAAAGAGTCGGTCGGAATCGCATTGGTCTGAAACCATTTCGTAAATGCAGTGTGGTCAGCGAGCCAATTAACCAAATGCGCGACTGCGACAAATACTAGAACAATCGTAGCTATCTCTTTGAACTCTATGGGTGACAGTTGCCTGTCGGCGATGTTCCATGCCGTCGTGTTCAACTCGTAATGCATTACGAGAAACACACTGCCCGACAGAATTAACAGACTACGCGAACTTGTCTGCGTATTTCGGGATACAAGATCCACAGACTGAACTCTCAAACTTCCTCCATCGATCTGGCTGCGCCATGGGCGCGCCCGTTTTTCACTCAAATCGCTCCACCGGAGCGATTTGCCCCGACTATGCCGGGTTGTTCAAAACCCCCTCAAACTCCCGCCATTCCCCTTTGCTCATCCCGCTGTTCTCCTGCGTCACGGTCTCCCCCTTCAGCATCCGGCGCACGCAGTCCAGACCCTTGGCCGACAAATTCGCTCCCCCCATGCGGTAGTCCTCGAACGCCTTATACGCCGCCGGAACCCAATCCTTCACCATGTCGCAGATCGCCTCGGCGTAGACGCGGATTTCGTATTGGGCGTGGCTGTCGGCGCGCAGGCGGAGGAAGTGGAACAGGTTGTGCAGGTCGACCTTCCAGTACCACTGCGTGTAGATGTTCGCGGGCAGGTTCATGCGCGCAAGCTCCCGCGCCAGGCCGTCCTGCCCGTCCTGTGAGATCATCGCCTCGTAATTGTCGTAACACCGCGTCGAATCCGCCTTGAGGATTTCGAGGACGCGAGCCGCTTCATCCCCTTCCAGCACGCCGCCGCGGCCCTGGTTGTTCACCACCGACTGCGCGTTGATGTGTTCCGGCGCGGGAATGTAGAATTCGCGGTCGAGGATCGAATAGCGGGCCGAATATTCGTTGACGTTGGCCGTCCGGTGCCTGATCCACTGACGCGCGACGAAGACGGGCAGTTTGACGTGCAGCTTGACCTCGCACATTTCGAACGGCGTCGAATGCCAGTGCCGCATCAGGTAGCGGATCAGCCCTTCGTCATTCTGGACCGATTTCGTGCCCTTGCCGTAGCTGACCCGCGCCGCCTGGCAGATCGCCGCATCGTCGCCCATGTAGTCGATCACCCGCACGAACCCGTGGTCAAGAACGTCATGCGCCTTGTAAAGATGCGCCTCCATCCCCTCGCTCACGGTGCGGAGGGTCGGGGTCGGGCTGGCGCGCAGCTCTTCGATTTCGGCCTGCTGGTCGGGGGAAAGCGGCATGTGGGCATCCTTTGCGTCGATTTGGAAATGAGTCGCTGGCCACTATATATATGCGCCCGCTCAGTGGGAACGACGATATGGGGTAGAAACGCGGCATTTTCACATTTCCGCGCGGGCGTTGACTTTGCACAGCCCACGGGGGAGTTTGCGGGGCGCAAAACAAGGCAATCCGGCAAGAATGGCAGACGCGGGCACCCGTTATATCGAACGCCGCATGGGCGACTGGACCCGCGACAGGCTGCCGCCAGCGGTCGCCGAATTCGTGATGTTCGTCCTCAAGCAAGGCTGGGCGAGCCTTTTCGGCGGGCTGCTCTTGCTTGCCATCATCATCACTAAACTCATCTGGCAGGACGACTGGCCCATCGCCCGCTATGACGCGCTGTTCCTGTTCGCCATTGCCGCACAAGCGCTGTTCCTGTGGCTGCGCCTTGAAACACTGGACGAAGCGAAGGTCATCTTGTTGTTCCACTTGACCGGCACCGCCATGGAGATCTTCAAAATCTACGCTGGATCATGGGCTTACCCCGAATCGGGGACCATCAAGCTCGCCGGCGTGCCGCTGTTTTCGGGGTTCATGTATGCCGCTGTCGGGTCCTACATGGCGCGGGTGATCCGCATCTTCGGGATGCAATTCGCCCCCTACCCGCCGTTCCGGGTGACGATACTGCTGGCCGTCGCGATCTACGTCAACTTCTTCGCGCATCACTACCTGCCGGACATCCGGCTGGCGCTGTTCGCCGCGACCGTCCTGCTGTTCTGGCGCACCCGCATCTGGTTCTATGTTGGGGACACGCCGCGCTGGATGCCCCTGCCCCTCGCCGCATTCTTGTCCAGCTTCTTTCTGTGGGTCGCGGAAAATGTCGGCACGCTGACCGGCACCTGGGTCTATGCGGGCCAGAACGAATTTCAGATGGCGAGCCTGTCAAAGATGGGGTCGTGGTATCTTCTGCTTTACGTCAGCTTCGTTACCGTGACGGTGGTTTTCCGCGATGTGCTGTCCCGCGCCCCCTTGCGCCCGGCGCCGAGGGCGGGTTTCCTGTCAACAGGCAGAGGGGCCGCACCGACCCCCGGCGAATAGCGAACGGAGACGCATATGAACATCACCTATCTGCACACGATGGTCCGGGTTCTGGACCTCGATAAATCAATCGCGTTCTACAAACTGCTGGGCCTCGAAGAAACCCGGCGGATGGAGAACGAGGGCGGCCGCTTCACGCTTGTGTTCATGTCCCCTCCAGGTCAGGAAAACGCAGCGGTTGAGCTGACCTACAACTGGGATGGCGATGAGGGCTTGCCGTCGGATAGCCGCCATTTCGGGCACCTCGCCTATCGCGTCGATGACATCTACGCGCTGTGCCAACACCTGATGGACAACGGCGTCACCATTAACCGCCCGCCGCGCGATGGCCACATGGCCTTTGTTCGCTCGCCCGACAATGTGTCGATTGAACTATTGCAGCGCGGCGATCACCTGCCCCCGCAAGAACCGTGGGCAAGCATGGAAAACACCGGGCATTGGTAAGGGCACTCGCCTTTTTCGGCGCGCTGATCGTCGGCGCGCCAGCCTCGGCAGGTTGTCATCTGGCGCTTGCCCTCGCGCTTGATGTGTCATCGTCCGTGGATGAGGCGGAGTATCGGCTGCAACGTGACGGTCTGGCCCTCGCCCTTTTGTCGGAGGAGGTTCAGGCCCATCTGTTCCTGTCCGAGTCCGATTGGATCGCGCTCGCCGTTTATGAGTGGAGCGGGAGCAGACAGCAGCAGATCGTACTCGACTGGGTGGCGATCCGATCGCCAGAAGTGCTGACCGACGTGGTCGAACAAATCGCGACCTCAACCCGCAGCCACGATGATTTCCCGACGGCGCTTGGCTACGCCCTTGGCTATGGTGCGACACTGCTGGAGCGGGCACCGCAATGTGACCGGAAAACCATTGATGTGTCCGGCGACGGGATCAGCAACGATGGCTTTAGCCCCGCCCTTGCCTACAACGCCTTTCCCTTCGACGGCGTGACCGTCAACGGCCTGGTCATCGGCGGTGGCATCCTGGAGGTGGAGGAGTTCTACACCCGCGAAGTCATCCGCGGCACGAACGCTTTCGTCGAAACCGCGACCAGTTATCTGGATTTCGAGGATGCGATGCGCCGCAAGCTGATGCGAGAGATCGGAGTCCGCGCCGTCGGGCAAATCCCCAGCACGCCAACCGAGGGGTAAGCCATGCGGATCACGCACGCGATCTTGTCCGTCCTGCCCGCGCTGCTTCCGACTGTGGCGAATGCCTCCTGCCGACTGGCGCTTGCGCTTGGCCTTGATGTCTCCGGCTCCGTCGATGCGGCGGAGTTTCAGCAGCAGACCGTTGGCCTTGCCGCCGCGTTGCAAAGCAACAGTGTCCGTGACGCCCTGCTTGGCTTTCCCGACCGCCCCGTCGCGCTGATGGCGTTTGAATGGAGCGCGGTGAACCATCAGAAGGTGATCGCGGATTGGCAGGTGGTCGACAGCGCCGCGACCCTCGACAGCTTCGCCGCCCGCATCGCCACGCATCCGCGACAGGCGGCGCCCTATCCGACCTCAATCGGTGGCGCGATGGAATTTGCCGCCGCTGCCCTTAACCGCAGCCCGGCTTGTGATCGCCAAGTGCTCGACCTGTCCGGCGATGGTAAAAGCAACAACTGGCCGCCGCCCGAACGGGTCCGCGACACGCCCGCCTTTGCCCAGATCACTGTGAACGCCATCGTCATCGGGTCGGACAGGCCCTTGGGCGGGAACAACCTGCGGACAGAGCTTGAAGAACTCGATGCGTATTTTACCGCCAACGTGATCCACGGCTCTGGCGCATTTGTCGAACGCGCCGCCGGATACGCCCAGTATGAAGAGGCGATGACCCGCAAGCTGCTGCGAGAGCTTGAGGGGCAGGCCTTCACCTACCTGATTCCCGCCGACGCCCCCGCCGCCATTCAGTAGATATAGCGGATCTGATCCGTCCAATACCGTTCGACCCGGCGCAGGGCGGTGTTTATATCTTCAATCCCTTCCTGCCCCAGCACGCCCTTGGATTGCAGCCCATCCGCGTGACGGGCGAACAGCTCTGTCACGACGTCCCGAATTTCGCGCCCCTTCGGCGTCAGCCGCACCCGGACGGAGCGGCGATCAACCTCACACCGTTGATGGTGCATGAACCCCATCTCCACCAGTTTCTTGAGGTTGTAGGACACGTTCGACCCTTGATAATAGCCGCGGGATTTCAGCTCCCCGGCTGTCACCTCGTTATCACCGATATTGAACAGCAACAGCGCCTGAACCGCGTTGATTTCAAGTATCCCGACCCGTTCGAATTCATCCTTGATGACGTCGAGCAACAGGCGATGCAACCGCTCCACCAACGCCAATGCTTCGAGGTAGCCCACCATGAAAACCTGCTGGCCCGGGGCACCGACAACTGCTTGAAAACTCATCTATCTCTCCGCCGACGCTTCATTCACGACGACAGTGAGCGGAAATGCCAAACATTCCGTTAAACGGCGAAAATCAGGATTTTCTGTTGTTTTCCGCGATGGTGGAGATCAGCCCCAGATAATGCTCCGGCGTCGGAACCTGCCCCGACACCCACTGGTAAAGGTCGTGATCGTTCTCTTCCAATAGCACTTCGTAAAGGTCCAGCGACGCAGCATCCAGCCCCGCCAGCCCATGCCGTGCAAACCCGCCGAGGATCAGGTCCATCTCCTTGATCCCCCGGCGCGACGACCGCATGGTCAGCCGCTTTAGCCGGGTTTCCGGCGTTTCGCTCATTGCTCGGATTTCAGCGTCGTCCGCAACCGCTTCTCAACGCGGCCCAGCCGGTCGCCGGTTTGCGCAATCTGCGATTTTAGATCGCGGATCTCTGTCAGCAGATCGTTCACGTCGGGCGACAGCGGCGGCTGTTCGTCGGGACCGTTGATTCCGTCGCCTTCGCTGTTCAGCAGCCACGTGATCGACACGTTCAACAACCCTGCCAGCGCTACCAGCTTGTTCGACCGCGGCTCTGCCAGATCGTTTTCCCACGCGCGGATCGTCTTCAGCTTGACGCCGAGGCGCTTGGAGAGATCGTCCTGCGACATACCCAACGCTTCGCGCGCACCTGCCACACGGTCGCCGAAGGTCGAAATCTCATCGCTGTACCAGTCAACTACCGGGGTATTCATCAAGTGCTCCTGCGCTATTGGCTTGATTGGGTCAGGGGCACAACCTAAGACATGGAGCGCCGACATTCAAACCAGAGGCGACCATGTCCTTCCTATCCGCGACACTATCACGCGTTAAGCCATCGCCAACGATCGCAATTACGACGAAAGCGCAGGAATTGGCCGCCAAAGGCCGCGACATCATCGCCCTCAGCGCGGGTGAGCCGGACTTTGACACGCCCGAAAACATCCGCGACGCGGCAAAAGCGGCGATTGACGCAGGCAAGACGCGATATACCGCCCCCGATGGCATCCCCGAGCTGAAACAGGCCATTTGCGACAAGCTGCTGCGCGACAACACGCTTAACTACACGCCCGCGCAGGTCAGTGTCGGCACGGGTGGCAAGCAAACGCTCTACAACGCGCTGATGGCGACCCTCAATCCCGGCGACGAAGTCGTGGTTCCCGCGCCCTACTGGGTCAGCTATCCCGACATGGTGCTGCTCGCCGGCGGCACGCCCGTCCCGGTCGCCGCGACGCTTGAAAATGACTTCAAGCTGACCGCCGATGCGCTTGAGGCGGCGATCACCCCGAAAACCAAGTGGTTCATCTTCAACTCCCCTTCCAACCCCACCGGCGCGGGCTATACCCGCGACGAACTCAAGGCACTAACCGACGTGCTGATACGCCACCCGCATGTCTGGGTGATGTCCGACGACATGTATGAACACCTCACCTTTGACGGGTTCCGCTTCTGCACCCCGGCGGAGGTCGAACCCGGCCTTTACGACCGCACCCTGACCTGCAACGGCGTCAGCAAGGCCTACGCGATGACCGGCTGGCGGATCGGCTATGCCGCCGGGCCGGAACCGCTGATCGCCGCCATGCGCAAGATCCAGTCGCAAAGCACGTCGAACCCCTGTTCCGTCAGCCAATGGGCCGCGGTCGAGGCGCTGAACGGCCCGCAAGACTATATCGCCGAGCATAACAAGGTGTTCGTGCGCCGCCGCGACCTTGTCGTCGCGGCCCTGAACGCAATGCCGGGCATCACCTGCCCGACGCCCGAAGGCGCGTTTTACGTCTACCCCTCGATCGCCGGTTGCATCGGCAAAACCTCGGCCGGCGGCACCGAAGTCACTGATGACGAAACCTTCGCCACCGCCCTTCTGGAAGAGACCGGCGTCGCCGTCGTCTTTGGCGCGGCCTTCGGGCTTTCCCCGAACTTCCGGGTCAGCTACGCTACATCGGATGACGCCCTGACAGAGGCGTGCGCGCGCATCACAACCTTCTGCGCGGGACTGAGGTGAGGAGCAGATGACCGGAGAGCTACCAGAATACTATTTCCGCGTCCGGGAAAACGGCGCCGTCGTCTTTCGTATCGACACTGAAAACCGGCAGCGCCGGATCGATATGGACCAGATCGCCGTCATCAACATCCGCAACGGAGAGGTGAAGCCCCATGGCGGGCGCGACCTGTCTGAAACGGATATGCAAACCATCCGCGATTGGATGGACGCCCGCCAAGCGCTGCTCGCCAAACGCGATATCGACGATATTCACCGCGCGGTCGATTACCTGAACCTGACGACCCAATGGGCGCAGTCAAAGGCCAGCGAAGAGCAGCTTGAAGATGTCACCGACGCGCTGTTGCTGGCGATGCACGACCTGCGCTCTGTGCTCGTGCGCAAGAAGGCGGACCGCCTGATGAAAGAACACAAGGACAAGTAGCGCCGCTTGGCGACTCTCAGCGGACCGATGCCTGATCTGTGCTACGCTCTGCCCGGTATTGCAGCAGAGAGAGATTTCAGATGTCTATTGCCATCATTCAGGCGCATGTCGCCAATGTTCTGTCCACCCCGGCCAAGGGCGATGCCTTCGACGCCCGCCTTGACGAAATGGCGGCGGCGGCCGGCACGCCCCTGACCCCCAAATCCCGCAAGCGGATGCGCAAGCACACGGCGACTTACGTTGATGGCTCCGTCTGGCTGCTGGCGCAGGTCGACTTGGTGACGACGCAGATGGGGCTTCAGGCCATCGCCGCGCCGCTGATCCAGACGGCGGCACAGTATTACCTTGCCCCGCACGACATGATCCCGGATCAGGCGGGGCTGTATGGTCTGATGGATGACGCCTATCTGACCGTCCGTTTCATGACCCGCATGTCCGAGATGTTTCAGGCCCAGGCCGGGGTCGCGCTATATGACACGTCGCTTGACGAAATGTCCCCGCGCATCCGCGACTTGATTGGCGAACCGCTTGCCAGCCATCTGGATCAAACCGTTGAAAACAGCCTTGCCCTCGCGGTGCAGCAGGCGAACATGGCCGCGATGCAGCCCGTCGGCTTTCAGGACAAGGCCGCGTGGGCACAGCACTTCCGCACCCAGGAACGCATTGCCACAGAGACTGAGATCATGGCCATCGCGGGCGGGTCGTTCTAGGCCGCTACCCCGATCTTGGCCGACCGCCGCCAGAACCGAAGGTGCATCAGCACGCCCGCAAGCCCAAGCCCGATAACAAGTCCCATCCAGATGCCGACCGCACCGAAATCCAATATGAAACCAAGCACATAGCTCGAAGTCATCCCGACGGCCCAATAGCTGAGGCCGGCGATGAACATCGGCCCCTGCGTGTCCTGCACCCCCCGCAGCAGGCCCAGCGCCATGACCTGCGCGCCATCGGCCACCTGAAACAGCGCCGCGACGATCAGCAAGCTGACCCCGACGGAAATAATCTCGGGGTATTGGGGATCGTTCGCGTCAAGAAAAAGACTGATCAGCCATTCCGGCACCGCAAGGAACAGCGCAACGGTCAGCAGCGCCGCGATGGCCGAGAGGCCGACGGCGACAATGCCGCCCCTGCGCAACTCCACCTCATTTCCCCGCCCGGCGGCGCGGCCGGCGCGGACGGTGGCGGCGGTCGACAGCCCCAGATGGATCATGAAGGTGATCGACGCGATCTGAAGCGCGATCCCATGCGCCGCCAGCGCCACGGTCCCGATCCAGCCCATCATCACGGTGGTCGCGGCGAACAACCCGACCTCGGCCAGATTGGTCAACCCGATGGGCCAGCCGAGCTTATAGACCGTCGCCATCGCCTCCCAATCCGGGCGCCATAGCCGCTGGAACAGCGCGTGTTGCGGCAACCTTCGCAGCGCGTAAACCGTGAGGTAAATCAATGCGATAGCGTTCGCTCCGACCGACGCAATCGCCGCGCCCTGCACCCCAAGCTCTGGCGCGCCCCAGTTCCCGAAGATCAGCGCGTAGTTCACAATCGCATTCAGCACGGCGGACGCAATCGTCGCCCACAGGACGACCCGCGTGATCTCCATCGCCGACAGGTAGCTTTTCAGCACCATCACCAGCAGTTGCGCCAGCATCCCCCACGCCGCGATCCGGGCGTAGGTTTGGGCGATGGTGGCAATCACCTCTTCCTGCCCCAGCATCAGCAGGAAGGTCTTGGACCACAGAAGGATCGGCAGCACGCAGGCAAAATAAAGGATCGACAGCCACATCCCCATCCGCGTCGTGCGGCGGATCTGCACGTCGTCCCCGGCTTCGGACGCCGCGGCGACCAGCGGCATGACCGCAAAGGCAAAGCCCGACCCGACGATGAAGAACACGAAGCTCATCGTGCCCATCAGCGTCACGGCGGCCAGTGCCTCGACGTCATACCACCCCAGCATCACCGTGTCGGTCACGGTGACGGCCATCTGCGCCAGGTGGCTCAGGATAAGCGGCCCGCCGAGAAGCATCAGCTTCGAGGCGTGCTCCTTATATGGGATCTGATCGGCCATCCCAGCGGCTTATGCCAGTTTCACTGCCCAGGCAAGGACCGCGAGGATGGACGCCCAGCGCCGGCTACCGCCCGCTTGGGTGCAGGGTCGCGCCCAGAATGTGATCGGCCTGATGAATAACGTGGCTTGCGTGGCCCACGATCAGCGGATCTGGCGGGGTCGCGATCTTGGGGTCTTTGTCGGGATAATCCAGCGTCGACAGAAAGTGCTTCATGCAGTTCAGGCGCGCACGTTTCTTGTCGTTCGACTTGATGATCGTCCACGGCGCATCGGCGGTGTCGGTGTAAAAGAACATCGCCTCTTTCGCCTCTGTGTAGTCGTCCCATTTCGACAGGCTCGCCTGGTCGATGGGTGACAGTTTCCACCGTTTCAGCGGATCGGACTTGCGGCTTTCAAAACGGCGGCGTTGTTCTTCTTGCGTGACGGAAAACCAATATTTGTAAAGCTGAACGCCCGACCGGGCCAGCATCCGCTCAAGCTCCGGGGTCTGGCGCATGAATTCCAGATATTCGCCGGGGGTGCAGAACCCCATCACCCGCTCAACACCCGCGCGGTTATACCAACTGCGGTCGTAGAATACCATTTCGCCCGCCGTCGGGAGGTTTTCGATATAGCGCTGGTAATACCACTGGCCACGCTCGTGATCCGTCGGCT
This sequence comes from Aliiroseovarius sp. YM-037, assembly GCF_048060095.1. Classification (NCBI taxonomy): domain Bacteria; kingdom Pseudomonadati; phylum Pseudomonadota; class Alphaproteobacteria; order Rhodobacterales; family Paracoccaceae; genus Aliiroseovarius; species Aliiroseovarius sp. YM-037. Next base: position 364,194 of record NZ_JBLUOA010000002.1, read on the forward strand.
TGTTCAGGGCGACGACCCGCGCTTCGCGGGGGTTCAAATGCTCCATGAACCGCTTGATCGTGCCGCCCTTCCCCGCCGCATCGCGCCCTTCAAACAACAGCGCGAATTTCTGGCCCGTCTCGGAAACCCATTTCTGCACCTTCAAAAGCTCGGCCTGAAGCTCTGCCTTCTCCGCCTCATAGGCGCGTTTCGACAGCTTCACGGTATAGGGATACTTCCCCGTCTCAAACGCTTGGCGGATCTTGTCCGGCGTTACGGTCGGGAAACCCGGATCAACGGAATTTTTCGCAGCATTTTGGGATTGCGGCATGTGGCGTCTCCTGTCCTCTGTTCACATGCGCAATCGTTGCATATGCGACAGAAACGCGCCTTGACGTGGATCAACGGTTTTGGAGTTTTTCACACAGTAGAAATCAACAAACGAAAGACACGAAACGAAAGCGAAGCGTTCAAAAAATTCTGGGAATATAGATACCGTCCCCCCTCCGGGGAAATCTCGTCGGTGCCATCAGGCGATAGGGACGGTATGTAGATTGTCAGGTTTGAGCGCCGGGAAACCTCCGTCGGCCACTGCGTTTCAGGCGATGAACATGTTTTCCGTGTGGCGGAACATCAGACGCTGAGACCGTTCGGCTTTGCGTTTTGCTGCATGATCCCCAAAATCAGCAACATTTCCGGCATGGTCGTCGCGGCGGCGTGACAGGCTTTCAAGTGCAGACAGGCGGCCGTTGCGTGCTTTCATGATCAGGTCGTTGGACATTGTGTTTCTCCGATTGATGAGTGTGTCAGTCGTGTTCTTGGTTGAGTGTTACCCTTCGATGACTTCAACGATCCTGTTGAAATGTGGCGTATTTTGGGCAAATATGGGCAAAAGGATGGCGGCGGGGGCCCCGCATTAACCTGTATTAAGGCCGAAAATCGGCGTTTTACGGCCCTGTTTTTTTGAGCAAAATACTGATATTATTGGGAAATTTTGCGCGTCGCGCGGGATCGCGGCCCTGTTTTTCCAATGGAATCGCCCGCCCGAAAAAAGTGCCCTTTGGACATGTCTAAAAGTCAGGTTTTGGAAACGGTGCAAAATTTCGGGCCACAAAAAAGCCCAGATTGGAAACGAACGCACTCTCCTAATGATAGAATCAGTGGGGCGATTTTCACCCCTCCCGGCACGCCCCGTCACATGACCCCGTGAAATCACCGGGCGACTCCGCAAATCTCCGGCGCTCAGGGCCGATCACCCGTTGCCCCGCCCGGTCGCCCTGCACTAAGATAACGCCAACGACACAATAAGAGCAGCACACATGGCCGACGACCTGCTGGGTGGTATGGACCCCGAGAAAGAATATGACGCCTCATCGATTGAGGTGCTGGAGGGGCTGGAGCCTGTCCGCAAGCGCCCCGGTATGTATATCGGCGGCACCGACGAACGCGCGCTGCACCATATGGTGGCCGAGGTTCTTGATAATTCAATGGACGAGGCCGTCGCGGGTCACGCCACACGGATCGAGGTTGAACTCCACGACGACTACGCCGTCACCATCCGCGACAACGGCCGCGGCATCCCGATCGATCCGCATCCGAAATTCCCCGACAAGTCCGCGCTTGAGGTGATCCTTTGCACCCTTCACGCGGGCGGCAAATTCTCGGGCAAGGCCTACCAGACCTCCGGCGGCCTTCACGGGGTTGGCGCGTCCGTCGTGAATGCCCTGTCGGATTCCATGGTCGTGCAGGTCGCGCGGAACAAGGAACTCTACGAACAACGCTTCAGCCGGGGCGTCCCGCTTGGCCCCATCGAAAAGATCGGCGCGGCCCCGAACCGGCGCGGCACCACCGTCACCTTCCACGCCGACCCCGAAATCTTCGGCCACCACCAGTTCAAGCCCAAGCGTCTGATGACGATGGTGCGCTCCAAGGCTTACCTGTTCTCCGGCGTTGAAATCCGCTGGAAATCCGCCATCGACCACGGCGAAACCCCGACGGAGGCCACCTTCCACTTCCCCGGCGGGCTGGCCGACTACCTGAACGAGACCCTGGGCGGAGCCTCCACCTACGCCGAAACCCCCTTCGCGGGCAAAGTCGACTTTCAGGAAAAGTTCGGCGAAACCGGATCGGTTGAATGGGCGATCAACTGGACCCCGGCGCGCGATGGCTTCCTGCAAAGCTACTGCAACACCGTCCCCACGCCCGAGGGCGGCACCCACGTCACCGGCTTCTGGGCCGCGGTGCTGAAGGGCATCCGCGCCTATGGCGAACTCGTCAGCAACCGCAAGGCCGCGCAGATCACCCGCGACGACCTGATGAATGGCGGCTGCGCGCTGGTCTCCTGCTTTATCCGCGACCCGGCCTTTGTCGGCCAGACCAAAGACCGCCTTTCGACGGAATCCGCAGCGCGGCTCGTCGAAAACTCCGTCCGCGATCACTTCGACAACTGGCTGGCCGGGAACACCAAGGCCGCGGGCGCGATCCTCGACTACCTCGTGCTGCGATCCGAAGAACGCCTGCGCCGCCGGCAGGAAAAGGAAACCGCCCGCAAATCCGCAACGAAAAAGCTGCGCCTGCCCGGCAAGCTGACCGACTGCACCGCCAAGACCCGCGAGGGGACCGAGCTGTTCATCGTCGAGGGTGACTCCGCCGGTGGCTCCGCCAAGGGTGCCCGCAACCGTGAAACGCAGGCGCTGCTGCCGCTCAAGGGCAAGATCCTGAACGTGCTCGGCGCGGCCTCCTCCAAGCTGACGACCAACGCCGAAATCAGCGACCTTTGCGAAGCGCTTGGCGTCGGAATGGGATCGAAATTCAACATCGACGATCTGCGCTACGACAAGATCATCATCATGACCGATGCCGACGTCGACGGGGCGCATATCGCCTCGCTCCTCATGACGTTCTTTTTCATCCAGATGCGCCCGCTGATCGACCGGGGACACCTCTACCTTGCCTGCCCGCCCCTGTTCCGCCTGACCCAAGGCGCAAATCGCGTCTATTGCGTCGACGAGGCCGAAAAGGACGCGCAACTCGAAAAAGGCCTTGGCGGCAAAGGCAAGATCGACGTCAGCCGCTTCAAGGGTCTGGGCGAGATGGACGCAAAAGACCTCAAAGAAACCACCATGAACCCCGAAACCCGCAAACTGATCCGCGTCAGCATAGACGAGGACGAACCCGGAGAAACCGGAGACCTCGTCGAACGCCTCATGGGGAAAAAGCCCGAGCTGCGGTTCCAGTATATCCAGGAGAACGCGAGGTTCGTGGAGGAGTTGGATGTTTGAGGGTTAAGAATGCGATGTATTTCGATAAAGCGGCTAAAGATCCACGAGCTAGAAGCTACGCTTCGCTATCTTCATAAAGATGATCAAGTGTGGACGCGAAAATCCGCCATATATGGCGAGATTCAAGATAAAGCGATCAAGTCCTTTGTAGTATTTTTGGGGAAAATTGTGATCGCCTACTTGATCGCAACCTCATTGCGCAATGGAAATGAACTAGCTTTAAAAGTCTCTAACTTTGAGGCATCTGTGCCTGCGGCCTTTTTTCTCTTCGCCGTTAGCCTTCTCTTGTTGATATCGGCGATGGCATTCAATCATTTGTCCGCAGCGATGACGCTAAAAAACTCGTTAGCGACTAAGATCAAGCTAATCGGATTCTCGGTCAACGCATATGATCTCCTCCAAAACCGAAGCGACAACGCGCTAGGTGTTCCGGTAGTTATCAACCCGTTCTTCAGAGAAGCTCTTCCGATTTCTTCGATGCTTGCGCATTTACTGCTGATCGCGATGTTTACTATACTCGTCCCAATCGTCGCATTTGGCTACTATGTTTTCGACGAACTGGTCATGCTGGGGATGAACAGCCAGATATCTGCGCCCGAGCGAATTTCGGCGTTTGCGGGCGCCGCTATTACAATCTTGTCGGCCATGTATGTTGTGCTGTTTCACCTACCACTACCGGTTATCAAGAACACAAAAGGCATCAGATGGGGGTTCCTTTACAGCCTTCCACCTCATCCGTCGGATCAAGAAAAATTCAGTCGCTGGAGTAGAAGCTAGGTCGGGATCTGGTGTGGATCGCTACTCCCACTTTCTAGCAAGAACGACAAACGTATAGTCCCCCAAGGGCGCAAAGGCCCGCGGGGTGGCGCAATCGCGCCGCCCCATGGGGGCGGGTCGGCACGGCCCGGCGTTCTCCGCCGGGCGTAACCCCCCATTGCCAATCCGCCACCCCCGTCCCAAACTCCGCGCACACCAAACCGCCGGAGTCCTCCTTCATGCCCCCCACCCTTCTCTACGCCCTCACCATGCTCGCCGCTGGCATCGGCATCCCAATCCTCGCGGCGTTGAACGCGGCGCTGGGGGCGCGGCTTGGATCTCCGGTGGCGGCGGCGTTCTTGCTGTTCATCGTGGCGCTTGCGGGGACGGCCTGCGTGTTGCTGGTCTCCGGCCCCGGCGCGTTGAAGGGGGCGGCAGGGGCGCCGAAGCACCTGTTCCTCGCCGGGTTGCTCGTCGCGTTCTACGTTCTGACGATCACTTGGGTCGCGCCTAAATTCGGTGTCGGCAACGCGGTGTTCTTCGTGCTGCTGGGGCAGTTGATCTCCGCCGCCGCGATCGACCATTTCGGGCTGTTCGGGGCGCAGGTCTCTCCGCTGTCGCTGACCCGCGCGGGCGGCATCGCGCTGATGGCGGCGGGGGTTTTCGTTACCCAGCAGGTCTAGGGCGCGGGCGGGGCGTTAACCACGCCGGGGCGGACAATCGTATGCACAGGAGTCATACGTTTGTCATACGCATATCAGACGCAAGTCATACATGGTTTTCCGCATGAAATCAGCGCGTTAACCCGCTTCTCCCCGCGCCAGTCCCGAAACCAGCGCCCACACCGCGTCCGGCACATCAACCGGGTCAGCTTCCCGCTTTCCCTGCCCCGGCATCCGCGCCCCGTCCTCGGCGTTGATCGCCTCGGCCAACTGCCGCAGCCGGTCGGGAAATGCCCCCGAAACCGAGGGGTCGATCAGCAGGTAGAATTGCCCCAGATCATGCGGCGCACCCTCCGGCGCTTTCAGCGGTTTCACGTCCTGCGACAGCACCCCGCCGGTCATCCCGGCGGCAAGGATTTCCGCCATCAGGCCAAAGCCCCAGCCTTTGTAACCCCCTGTAGACACTAGGGAACCTTGCAAGGCGGCCTCCGGATCGGTGGTCGGATTTCCGTCCTTGTCAACGGCCCACCCCTCGGGGATTTTCTCGCCCGCGGCCTTCGCCATCGTGATCTTTCCAAGCGCGACGGTGGTGGTCGACTGGTCGAACTGCATGGCGATTCCGCCCGCCCCGTCCGGCACCGAAAACGCGATCGGATTGGTCCCGATCACCCGCGTCTTGCCCCCCGGCGGCGCCACGATGGGCGAAGCATTGGTCATCCCCAGCGCGATCATCCCCGCCCGCGCGATCTGTTCGGTGAAATAGCCCAAGGACGTGCAGGTATGCGCATGACCTATGGCCAGCGTCGCCGTCCCGTTTAATTGAGCCGCCCCAATGGCTTGCGGCAATCCACGAGCAAAGGCAGGCTGCGCGAATCCGTATTTCGCATCGACCTGGACGACCCCCGGACGGGGCTGCGAAACGACAGGTTCGGCATCGCCCTTGACCCGGCCCGTCCGCAATTGCTGGCAGTAGCTTTCAAGGTAATACAGCCCGCAGATCCGGTTGCCCACGGCCTCGGCCTTGCGCACCGCGCGGGCGACCTCTTCGGCGATCCATTCGGCCGCGCCGTGGCGTGTAAGCGCTTGTTTCGTTATGGTTTCGATCTCGTCCAGCGTGACCTGTGGCATCTGTGTCCGTCCTCCCTGTGAAGGTCAGACCAGCCGACCGTCCTGCAAATGAAGCACACGATCCATCCGCCCCGCAAGCTCTAGGTTATGGGTGGCGATCAGCGCGGCGAGCCCGGTTTCGCGGGTCAGCACCATCAGCGCGTCAAACACCCGGTCCGAGGTCGCGGGGTCGAGGTTCCCTGTCGGCTCATCCGCGAGCAATAGCTTTGGTTTATTGGCCAAAGCACGGCACACCGCGACGCGCTGTTGTTCACCGCCCGACAGGGCGGCGGGGCGGTGATCGGCGCGGTGGTCGATGCCGACGCGGGTCAGCAGATCGCGCGCCCGCGCCTCAGCCGCCGCTTGTGCCACGCCATTGGCAAGCTGCGGAAGCACTATGTTTTCAAGGGCCGAAAACTCCGGCAGCAGGTGGTGGAACTGATAGACGAATCCGACATCCCGCCGCCGCGCCTCTGTCCGCTTCCTGTCGGATCGGCCCGACATGACGGCGCCCCCGATCGCGACGTCGCCGGTATCGGCCGTGTCGAGCAGCCCCGCGATGTGCAACAGCGTGGATTTCCCGGCACCCGAGGGCGCGACCAGCGCCACAACCTCGCCCGGCGTGATCGCCAGATCGACGCCCTTCAGCACCGCGACCTCGCCCGGTTTGCCTTTGTTGTAAGCCTTGTAGATGCCCGACAGGGACAGCACCGGATCACTCATACCGCAGCGCCTCCACCGGGTTCATTCGGGCGGCACGGCGGGCCGGAAAGATCGTGACGACGAACGAAAGCCCAAGGGACAGGACGACGGCAGAGACGACATCCTTCACCTCAAGCTTGGCCGGAAGGTTGTAGATGCCCCGGATCGACGGGTCCCAGACCCCTCCACCCGAGATGTAGTTGACCGCCGAAAACACCGTGTCGATATAGATCGCGAACAGGCAGCCAAGGATCACCCCGAGGATCGTGCCGATCAGCCCGGTAAACGCGCCACAGATGAAAAAGACCCGCAGGACAGACCCTTCGGTCAGGCCCATCGTGCGCAGAATTCCGATGTCGCCACCCTTGTTTTTAACGAGCATTATAAGGCCCGAAACGATATTCATCGCCGCGATCAGGACGAGGATCGCCATGATGACGAACATCACGTTATCCTCGATATCAAGCGCCCGCAGGAACGCGCCGGACCGGTCGCGCCATGTCCAAAGCTGTGTGCGCTCGCCCCCCGCAGCCAGCAGATCGCCTGACATTTCGTCAATCATTTCGGGGTCTTCGACCATCACCTCAAGCTCATCCGCGACACCCTCGCGGTTGAAATATCCTTGCGCCTCATCGAACGGCAGGTAAAGCCGTGTGCGGTCGATGTCATAGCGCCCGGCGGTGAAGATATAGACAACCTCGTAGACATTGACGCGGGGGCTGGTGCCGAACGCAGTCCGCACCCCGTTGGGCGAGATCAGCTTGATCTTGTCGCCGATGCCCAAACCCAGCTCCCGCGCGACGCCAGAACCGATCGCGGCCCCTTCGTTGAACCGTTCAATGTCGCCCAGCGCGTCTTCGGGGTTCGCGACCCGTGGGATGCCCTTCAGGTTTTCCAGCGTGATTCCATAGACTTCAACGCCGCTATTAGACTCTCGGTGATTGGCCATCACCTGCCCTTTGACCAAGGGCGCGACGCGGGTGACGCCCGGCACGGCGCGGATCGCTTCGGCGCGTTCTTCGAAGTCTTCGATCACGCGCGATGTTTGGCCAGTGTCCGAAACTTCGATGGCATTATAGACGGTTACGTGGGCATTCGCGCCAAGGATCGTATCGACAAACTCCGCCCGGAACCCCGATCGCACGGCCAGTGTCGCGATCAGCGCGAACACGGCAAGCGTGATGCCGATCAGGGAAATCCACGTCATGACGCTGACGCCGCCCTCGGACCGACGGGCGCGCAGGTAGCGCCATGCGATCATCCATTCAAAACGTGAAAACGGGGCGGTTCGGGCGGCCATGTTGGTTTTGTCCTCTACATACTCCGCCAGCCTGCCGTTCGGATGGCCGATGGCGCGGTGCGACGTTCGATTCCGTCAGGTTACAGCCAAGTGTGGAACGACCGGTTCGCCATCGGCTCCACCTCTTTGCGCAGCATCGGGTGGTGGTCGGCGTAGATGTCGATGACCTTTTCAATCGCTTTTTCTGGCGGCAGCTCCTCGCTCTCGCCCGTCCGGCGAGAGGTGAGTTCGACCACACCGTTCTTCAACCCACGCGGGCCGACGGTAATCCGCCAAGGCAACCCGATCAGGTCCATAGACGCGAACTTCGCCCCCGCCCGTTCATCGCGGTCGTCATAAAGGGGTTCAAGCCCACGGGCAGCAAGCGCGTTATATAGCCCCTCACACGCCTTGTCGGCCTCTGCATCGCCCTGCTTCAGGTTCACGATGCCACAGTGATAGGGCGTGACGCCCTCGGGCCAGATGATGCCCTTGTCGTCATGACTCGCCTCGATGATCGCGCCAAGCAACCGGCTGACGCCGATGCCGTGCGATCCCATGTGGACGGGCACGCGTTCGCCCTTGTCGTTGACGACATTGGCCCCCATCGCATCGGAATACTTGGTGCCGAAATAGAAGATCTGCCCGACCTCGATCCCGCGCGCCGACCGGCGCCGCTCCTCCGGCACCTTGGCGAAGGCGGCTTCGTCGTGGGTTTCATCGGTGCGGGCGTATTTCGACGTGAACTCCTCCAGCACCGACTGGCACTGCGCGTGGTCGTCATAGTCGATGTCCCGGTCTCCGAAGGTCAGATCGGTGACGGCGCTGTCGTAAAACACCTCCGACTCCCCAGTTTCGGCGAGAACGAGAAATTCATGCGTGTAATCGCCGCCGATCGGGCCACCATCCGCGCGCATCGGGATCGCTTGCAGGCCCATCCGTTCGTAGGTGCGGAGGTAGCTGACCAGATGGCGGTTATAGGCGTGCAGCGCATCCTCTTTCGTCAGGTCGAAATTATAGCCGTCTTTCATCAGGAATTCGCGCCCGCGCATCACGCCAAAGCGTGGGCGGACCTCATCCCGGAATTTCCACTGGATGTGGTAAAGCGTCAGCGGCAGGTCTTTGTAGCTGTTCACATGGCTGCGGAAGATGTCGGTAATCAACTCTTCGTTGGTCGGGCCGTAGAGCATATCGCGCCCGTGACGGTCGGTGATCCGCAGCATTTCCTCGCCATAGTCGTCGTAGCGCCCGCTTTCGCGCCACAGATCGGCCGATTGCAACGTCGGCATCAGCATCGGGATATGCCCGGCGCGCTGCTGTTCTTCATGCACGATGTTTTCGATCTTGCGCAGCACTTTGAAGCCAAGCGGCAGCCACGAATAGATCCCGGCGCTGGCTTGTTTGATCATCCCGGCCCGCAGCATCAGACGATGGCTGACGATCTGGGCGTCGGCGGGGGTTTCCTTCAGAACGGGCAGGAAGTAGCGGCTGAGGCGCATGTGCGTTTATTCCTTGCAGATATCGTGGTCTGCACCGTCTAGGCCAATTGCAAACCCCAGACAAGAGAGGCCCGGCCCCATTGCGCCCCGGATTGCAATAAGGCCCCCGAAAATCGGGGGCCTCGTGGTTGCCTGTCTGTCGTGTCGTTACATTATTGTGGTATGTCCCCGTATTTTGCAGAGAAGCTTAGCAACGTCAGCCCACCCACCGGTGGTGGCGTGTTGCCTGCCTCTTCGCTGGCCAATGATCGGAAAACGCGTTGCGCACGCTCCGAGTGGCCGTTGGTGTTCAAATTCGGGACTTCCATCTGGCTGTGATCGGCGTCGGCCAGCCGCAATGACGGCCCGCCGGTGCGGTCAGTATCGGCGGCCAGCGGAAGCGCGACCATGCCGAGCATGAACGCGAAAATCGCAACAAGGCGTCTCATGGTGCTCTCCTTTCCATACTGGCAAACTCACTCTTGTTATGGAAAGGATGTGTGGTCGCGCGGGCCTCTCTTCAACGCACAATGCCGTGACGGCGGCGGGAGCTGTTCGTGCCAGAGCTCAACTTGAAGGCGGCATGAAAAAGGCCCCGACAGCGGGTGTCGGAGCCTTGTTCCAGTCGTATGTCAGGGGTCAGCCGTCGACGCGGATCGCGGCATTCGTCGGGTCATAGGGGCTGTCTTCCACGACCTCGGCGTCCCAAAGCTGCTTCAGGATACGGACCTTCAGCTTGGTGCCGACCGCCGCATGTTCGGGCTTTACATATCCCATGCCAATGGATTTCCCGAAAGCGACCGAATAGCCGCCCGAGGTCAGCCGCCCAACCCGTTCGTCCCCGGCAAACAGCACTTCGCGCCCCCAGGGGTCCGCGTCATCCGGCCCGTCGATCAGGACCGTCACGCATTTGCTACGGATACCGATCTTTTCCATCTCGGCTTTACCGTTGAAGTCTTTCGACAGGTCCACGAACCGCGGCAGGTCTGCCTCAAGCGGCGTTGCATCGCGCCCCAGTTCATTGCCGAAGGCGCGGTAGGATTTTTCCTGCCTGAGCCAGTTCTGCGCCCGCGCCCCGACCAGCTTCAGCCCATGCTTTTCACCAGCCTTCTCAAGCAGATCGAATAGGTAGTTCTGCATTTCGATCGGGTGGTGAAGTTCCCATCCCAACTCCCCGGTATAGGCAACACGGATCGCGTTGACCGGGCACATTCCAAGTTCGATCTGACGCGCCGAAAGCCACGGAAAACGCTTGTTCGACAGGGCGGTGTCCGGGTCTGCGTCCTTGATGACCTCTTTCAACAGATCGCGGGATTTCGGCCCGGCGAGCGCGAATACACCCCACTGGGTCGTCACGTTCTGGATTTCAATATAGCCGAACTCGCCCGCCTTATCCGCGGCGGATGTGCGCAGGAAATCAGCGTCGTAATCCGTCCACGCCCCGGCACTGACGAGGTAATATTCATCCTCCGCCAGCCGCACGATGGTGTATTCCGTCCGCGTCGTGCCTGCATCGGTCAGCGCATAGGTCAGATTGATCCGGCCCACTTTCGGCAGCTTGTTACAGGTGAACCAGTCAAGGAACTGTGTCGCGCCCGGCCCTTTGACGATATGCTTGGTGAACGCCGTCGCGTCGACCAGCCCGACGCCTTCGCGCACCGCTTTCGCCTCGTCCACCGCGTATTGCCACCAACCGCCGCGCCGGAAGCTGCGGGAGTCGTGATCGCTGAACCCTTCAGGCGCAAAATAGTTGGGCCGTTCAAACCCGTTGACGCAGCCAAACTGCGCGCCCCGTGCCGCCATCCGGTCGTAACACGGAGCAGTCCGCAGCGGACGACACGCCGGGCGTTCTTCGTCGGGGTGGTGGAGAACATAGACGTGGTCATACGCCTCTTCGTTCTTGCGGGCGGAGTATTCTGTCGTCATCCAAGACCCAAAGCGTTTCGGGTCAAGCGAGGCCATGTCAATCTCGGCCTCGCCCTCAACCATCATCTGCGCAAGGTAGTAACCCGTGCCGCCCGCCGCCGTAATGCCAAAGCTGAACCCTTCGGCCAGCCACATATTCCGCATCCCGGGCGCAGGCCCGACCAGCGGGTTACCATCCGGCGTGTAGCAGATCGGGCCGTTGAAATCGTCCTTCAGCCCGACCTCTTCCGACGATGGTATCCGGTGGATGAAGGACATGTATTCTTCTTCGATCCGCTCCAGATCGAGCGGAAACAGATCGGCGCGGAAGCTGTCGGGCACGCCGTATTCAAACCGTGCCGGCGCGTTTTGTTCATAAGGGCCGAGTATCCAGCCGCCCCGTTCCTCGCGGACGTACCACTTGGCATCGGCATCGCGCAAAACCGGGTGTTCGCCATGCGTTTTGCGATATTCGACCAACGCCGGGTCGGGTTCGGTCACGATGAACTGATGTTCAACCGGGATCGCTGGCATCTTGAGGCCCAGCAGCTTTGCCGTCCGCTGTGCGTGGTTGCCGGTGGCGGTGACGACGTGTTCGGCGTGAATCTCAAACGTCTCGTCACCTGGAACAAGGTTGCCGCCCTTTTCGACCATCACGGTCCCGCGCACGATCCATTCGCTGCCGGTCCATTCATAGCTGTCAACCTGCCGTTTGCGGACAATCTCAACCCCGCGCTGGCGCGCGCCCTTAGCCATCGCCATCGTGACGTCGGCGGGGTTAATGTATCCATCGGTCGGGTGATAGATCGCGCCTTGCAGGTCTTCGGTCCGCACCAGCGGCCAGCGTTCTTTGATGTCATCGGCACTCAGCCACTCAAACGGCACGCCGACGGTTTCCGCCGTGGTGGCATAGACCATGTATTCATCCATCCGCGCCTGGCTTTGCGCCATCCGCAGGTTACCGACGACCGAAAACCCGGCATTGAGGCCGGTTTCTGCCTCAAGCGTTTTGTAGAATTTCACGGAATAGTCGTGGATGTGGGTCGTCGCATAGCTCATGTTGAACAGCGGCAGCAGTCCGGCAGCGTGCCAGGTTGACCCCGACGTCAGTTCATCCCGTTCCAGCAGGACAACGTCTTTCCACCCGGCGCGGGCAAGGTGATATGCGACCGAGGCGCCGATGGCCCCTCCGCCGACGACCAGGGCTTTGACATGCGTTTTCATGGCGCGACTCGTCTCCATCGTGATTTGGCGTCACTCTGCCGTAAATCCGGGTCGTATGTCATGTGCAGCCGACCGAAAGCAGCGCAAAACCGACCTGCCCCCGCCGCCTCGGCAGAAATTATTTTGCAGTTGCAGCATTATCTTGCCATAACTCCCCCATACGAAGGACAAGGTGAGGGCGATGAAGGTTTGCCGCACTGTTGAAGAGATGCGCGCAGCCGTTGCGGCCCTACGCGCCGATGGCGACCGGATCGCGCTTGTGCCGACGATGGGCGCGCTGCATGCCGGGCACATGGCGCTTGTCGCCCGTGCGGGCGAGGTCGCCGATCACGTCACCGCCTCGCTTTTCGTCAATCCGACGCAGTTCGAAAACCCCGAAGACCTGTCCGCCTACCCGAAAACCACCGACGGCGATCTGGCAAAGTTCAAATCCGCCGGGGTCGCCGCCGTTTTCATGCCCAACCCGGATGAGGTTTACCCCGACGGCGCCGAAACCATCGTGGAGACCACCAAGCTCGCCAATATGCTGCACGGCAAGGTCCGTCCGGGTCATTTTCGCGGCGTCACCACCGTTGTCTGCAAGCTGTTCAACATCTGCCAGCCGAATGTCGCGCTGTTCGGCGAGAAGGACTATCAGCAGCTTCAGATCATCAAGCGGATGGTGCGTGACCTGTTCATCCCGGTTGAAATTATCGGCGTGCCAACAGTGCGAGAGGATGACGGCCTCGCCATGTCCTCGCGCAACGTCCGCCTGACGTCTGAGGATCGCGCGGCCGCCGTCGTGCTGAACCAATCGCTTGCCCTTGCCGAACGCATGGTGGCCGACGGCACCACAGCCGAAGACCTGCGCGCAGCCGTCACCGCCCATATCACCGCTGAGCCTCGTGCCACCGTCAAAGCCGTCGACATCACCGACGCCAGTGACCTGACCGAAGCCACCGGCCCCATCACCGCCCCCGTCGCCTTGATGATTTCCGCCCAGTTCGGCGATATCCTGTTGATCGACCAGCGCGTCGCCACGCCCTGAGAAGGAGAGACCCATGTCCACCCAATCCACGATCCGCCGCACCACAGTGCCCCAAATCGCCAGCCGCAAAGGAGGGGAGCCGATCGTATCGCTGACCTCCTACCACGCGCATACGGCGGCCATCGTGGATAAATACGCGGATTTCATTCTGGTCGGGGACAGCCTTGGCATGGTGATGCACGGGATGGATTCCACCGTCGGCGTGCCGCTTGATCTGATGATCATGCACGGCAAAGCGGTCGTGCGCGGCACCGAAAAGGCGCTGATCGTGGTCGACATGCCCTTCGGCACTTACGAGGAAAGCCCTAACATGGCCTTCCGCAACGCCGCGCGGATCATGAAAGAAACCCATTGCGGCGCGATCAAGCTGGAAGGCGGCGTGCGGATGGCCGAAACCATCCGCTTTCTGACCGAACGCGGTATTCCGGTTATGGCGCATACCGGCCTGACGCCGCAAAGCTCTCACGTCATGGGCGGCTTCAAGACCCAAGGCCGCGACGAAGACACCTGGCCCGCGCACGAGGCCGACGCCAAGGCGGTTGCCGAGGCCGGTGCCTTCGCTGTTGTCCTCGAAGGCATGGTCGAACCCCTCGCTGCCAAGATCACCAAGCAGATCGACATTCCGACCATCGGCATCGGCGCCTCCGCCGATTGCGACGGCCAGATCCTCGTGCTCGAAGACATGCTCGGCATGAACCCCTGGACCCCGAAATTCGTCAAGGTCTACGGCACACTCGGCCCGATGATCGAACAGGCCGTCAGCGACTACGCCGAGGAAGTCCGCAGCCGCGCGTTTCCGGGGGAAGAGCAGACGTATCGGTGAGCGGGAGCGGCGGCTTCGAGCCCAGACCTACCAAATGCATCGGACTTCAATTAGTTCACTAAAATGCGAAGATAAAATACCGAATTCTTGCGGGATGAAGATGTCCGAAACAATCGAGATATACGTCTATCTAGAAGATGAGGGCGTCGATGTTTGGCGCCCCACCACTGCTAAACCATTAGGAAATGGCAGATTTATGCTTCTGGCAACACCCGACTACGATCCAGGGTTTGAAAGATGGGAGTTTGTTCCGGGAAGCGTGGTATCTTGCCGAACGAAACGCTTTCAAGGAGAGCAGGAGCAAAAGCTAATAGCTGTGTCCGCTGATTGATCAACGGCAGCACCGTCCGCAAACACCCCCTACCCCGCATCCACCGCCAGCATCCGCCGCCAGTAATCCCGTATCTCCGGATAGCGCCAGATCGTTTTGTGGAACTTGTGGGTGACAAGCTGCCCCTCTTCCATGTCGACGAGGTATTCGGGTTTCAGCGACACGCCGTGGAAGGTCAGCACCGCCTGCCGCTTCCGCCGCGCCTTGATCCACGGCATGTGGTTCTTCAGCTTCGCGATGGCGAGGATCGGGGACATGTATTCCTGCGTGAACTTGATTGCGACATCGCGCGGGAAGACCCGCAGCTTGCCCTGTGCGGCGTGGCTGATGATGTATTCATTTCCACCGACATAGAGCTTTTTCAGATCGGGGTCGAGCGTCTCGTCGCCCTCGTGGAACCTATGATACGTCTCGCGAAATTCCTTCGGGATGAACCGCCAATCCTCGGGATAAAACGCCATTATTGCGGTGTTTGACAGGTAATACCGCTTTGGTGCGATCAGCTTCATCAGCCCCGGCACGCGCCAGTATTGGATCGCGTGGCGCGACAGCGAATACAGCCCCCGCTTTTGTTTGAGGCACCAGGCCAGCCGTTCGATATCGCCCATCACTGCTGAATCGAGGTCGATATACGCGGTTTCGACCCCGTCTTTCAGCACACCTTCGACAAAGATCCCAAGCTTCAAAAGCGACCCGCCCCGCGCCTTCAACGCGTCTTCCGGCACGCCCAGATCGGGGAAGGGCAGCGCCACGATGCGCTCGTCCAAGCCCTTGTCATCATCGGTCAAACAAACGAAGCGGACCTCGGCCGTGGTGTTCGCCAATGTCGCTTCAACCAAGGCGTTTACATAGGCCGCCGAATACTTCGTGCCCCATTTTACAAAGACGACTTGCAGCATGATCCAATCCTTCTCGACACGCCCATCGGGGCTGTCGGCATTCGCTCAGCCGCGCTCTAGCACTGTTTGACGATGGGGAACAGGGGGCGACCCGGCGTCATAGCATCCCAGGCAGCACCTGATCCGGTGGGCGGTGGCCGTCGGCGAAAGTCTTAATGTTGATGATAACCTTTTCGCCCATCTCAATCCGCCCTTCCAGCGTCGCGGAGCCCATATGCGGCAGCAAAACCACGTTCTTCAGCTCGCGCAGGCGCGGGTTGATTTCGGCGCCGCGTTCGAACACGTCAAGACCCGCACCGGCAAGCTCTCCCGACCGCAGCATCCGGGTCAGCGCGTTTTCGTCGATCACCTCACCCCGCGACGTGTTGACGATCACGGCAGACGGTTTCATCAGCTTCAGCCGCCGAGCATTCATCAGGTGGAAGGTCGATGGCGTATGCGGGCAGTTGATCGACAGGATATCCATCCGCGCGACCATCTGATCGAGGCTTTCCCAATAGGTCGCCTCAAGCGACTCCTCAACGCTTTGGCGCAGGCGTTTGCGGTTGTGGTAATGCACCTGCATCCCAAACGCCCGCGCCCTGAGCGCGACCGCTTGGCCGATCTGCCCCATCCCGAGGATTCCGAGCCGCCGTCCGCCGACACGCCCGCCGAGCAGCGCCGTCGGCGCCCACCCGGCCCAATCGCCGGACTGCATCACGGACAGCCCTTCGGGAATGCGCCGGGTCACACCGAGGATCAGCGCCATCGTCATATCGGCGGTGTCGTCCGTGACGACACCCGGCGTGTTTGACACCAGAACACCGCGCTGCCGTGCGGTCTGGACATCAACGTGGTCGATCCCGGCGCCATAGTTCGCGATCAGCTTCAACTTGTCGCCCGCCGCCGCCAGCATCCCGGAATCGATCTGGTCCGTCAGCGTCGGCACCAGCACATCGGCGGATTTCATCGCGTCGATCAGTTGTTCGCGGGACAGCGGCGTATCGTCATCGCGCAATTCGACGTCGAAAAGCTCCTTCATCCGGGTTTCGACCACTTCGGGCAACCGTCGCGTGACAACAACACTCAGACGATCTGATGGCATTCAGGCTCTCCCTTTTCTTTTCAACCCGGATCGGTCATGTCAAAGTGGCCGATAGTAACGCGGGGCACAAGAACCCGGATGCCGCATGATGGCAAAAAAGTTGAGCAGATACAGGATCGGGCACGTCAGCATGGGTCGTCTATTCTTGATCGCATCCCTCATCTGGATGGGTGTCGCGGGGGCTGCCCTTGCGCAAGAACGCGGATCTGAAACCAACCTGCCGATTCCACGTTTCGTTTCCATGAAGGCGAAAGAGGGCAACGTGCGCCGTGGCCCGTCGCTGACTCATCGGATTGACTGGGTCTTTCGCCACCAGAATATGCCGCTTCAGATTACCGCAGAATACGGGCA
The DNA here is from genome assembly GCF_048060095.1 of Aliiroseovarius sp. YM-037. Taxonomy (NCBI): domain Bacteria; kingdom Pseudomonadati; phylum Pseudomonadota; class Alphaproteobacteria; order Rhodobacterales; family Paracoccaceae; genus Aliiroseovarius; species Aliiroseovarius sp. YM-037. The sequence continues at coordinate 381,082 of NZ_JBLUOA010000002.1, forward strand.
TTGGCGGCGGGTCGCAGACCGGGACGGGGCCGGAGGCTGGGTGCATTATTCGCTGCTGTCCGGCGTGAGGACCGTGATCGTAGAGGAAGACTTCCTCGCTCTGCGCAGCTCTCCCGATGACAGCGCGCTGGAAAACGCTCGGCTTGAACTTGGCGTGATCGCCCGACTTGGGGAATGCCAACCGGAGTGGTGCCGGATCAGCGCCGACGGGTATCGCGGCTGGGTTCGTAAATCAGCGATCTGGGGTGTCGGAGAAGACGAAATCCGCGACTAGGCGACCTTGTCGAGCCCCCTACCCTTCAACAACGCATCCACCCCCGGCATCCGCCCCCGGAACGCTTTGTAAAGCACGTCCGGTTCGTCTGAGCCGCCAGCGGACAAGATATGCTCTTCCAGCTTACGGGCCAGCGATCGGTCAAACGCGCTGCCAGCCTCTTCGAACGCCGCGAAGGCGTCGGCATCCATCACCTCGGACCACATATAGCTGTAATAGGCGCTGGAATAACCGTCCCCGGCAAAGACATGCGCGAATTGCGGGGTGCGGTGGCGCATCTCGATGGCTTGGGGCATGCCGATCTCTGCCAAAACTTCCGCCTGCCGCGCCATCGGATCAGGGGGCGCTGCGCCGGCGTGGAAATCGAGGTCCACAAGGGCCGAGGCGACATATTCGACGGTCTGGAACCCCATGTCATAAGTCTGTGCCGCCAGCAGCCGGTCCAGCAGCGCTTTCGGCATCGGTTCACCGGTTTCGGCATGGGTCGCGTATTCGGCAAGGACTTCAGGAACCTCCAACCAGTGTTCGTAAAGCTGGCTTGGCAGTTCAACGAAGTCGCGCGCGACGGAGGTGCCGGAGATCGCCTCATACGTCACGTCCGATAGCATCTGGTGCAGCGCGTGGCCGAATTCGTGAAACAGTGTCCGCGCGTCGTCATAAGACAACAGCGCCGGCGATCCCGCCGCCGGTTTGGCGAAATTGCACACGTTGATGACGATGGGTTGCGTGTCACCGTCCAGCTTTTTCTGCTGCCGCATCGCCGAGCACCACGCGCCTGAGCGTTTGGAACTGCGGGCGAAGTAATCCCCGATGAAAAGCGCCACGTGTTCGCCATTGCGCGTGACCTCCCACACCCGCGCGTCGGGGTGGTAGAGCGGCAGATCGAGCGCTTTGAAGCTAAGACCGAACAGGCGGTGTGCGCAGTCGAACGCCGCCTCGACCATCCGATCAAGCTGAAGGTAGGGTTTCAGTTCCGCCTCATCCAAATCATGCTCTTCCTTGCGGCGCTGTTCTGAATAATAGCGCCAATCCCAAGGCTCCAGCGGGCCGTTCTGGCCGTCGGCCTTCATTCGTTCTTCGAGCTTTTCTGCATCTGCCTCGGCCTGTGCACGCGCTGGTTTCCAGACGGCCATCAACAGATCACGGACCGCCTCGGGTGTCTTCGCCATCTCGGTTTCCAGCTTGTAATCGGCAAAACTGTCATAGCCGAGCAGCCCAGCCCGTTCTTCGCGCAGTTTCAGCGTTTCGGAGGCAATCCCCCGGTTGTCGGTTTCGCCGCCATTCGCTCCGCGCGCGGCCCATGCGCGATATGCTTTCTCGCGCAGCTCCCGCCGCTTGGAGAATTGCAAGAACGGCACGATCAGGGATCGGGACAACGTGATGACGTGGCCCTCGATCCCCTTTTCGTCGGCTGCGGATTTTGCGGCAGCGATCAGGAAATCCGGCAGACCATCCAAGTCGCCCTCGCCCAATTCCATATGCCATTCGCGTTCATCCGCCAGCAGGTTCTGGGTGAATTCCGTACCAAGCACGGCAAGTCGGTTCTTGACCTCTTTCAGCCGATCCCGGTCGTCGCCCGTCAACTGCGCCCCAGACCGCACGAAGTTCCGACGATAAAGCATCAACAACCGCGCCTGTTCATCCGTCAGATCAAGCGCATCGCGCCCGTCCCAAAGTGTTTCTATCCGCTGAAACAGCGACGGATTCATAGTGAGCTCTGATCCATACGCCGCAAGTTTTGGCGCAAAATCCCGCTGCAACGCCTCGCGCGTCGGATTGCTGTCCGATCCGGCGAGCGTGTAGAACACCGACAGCACCCGGCCCAGCGCTTCATCGGCCAGTTCCAGCGCTTCGATCGTGTTGGTGAAGGTCGGGGCGTCGGGGTTGTCGGCAATCGCCGCAATGTTCGCCCGCGCCTCTTTCATCGCGGCCTCGAACGCAGGGGCGAAATCGTCGTCGCTGATCGTATCGAACGGGGCGATTTCAAACGGTGTGGTCCAGCGGTCGAGCAGCGGATTGGTCATGGCGATCTCCTTTCCCTGCAAGCTATGTGCGGGGAAGGGGATGGTCCAGTGCGTCAGGGATATTTCTTCCTCATCCGCTCTTCCAGCTTGCGCAGGCCCAGCGACAGAGTGACGGTCAGCGTCAGGTAAAGCAGCGCGACCATGTTGTAGGTTTCGAAATACCGGAAATTCCCGGCAGCAGTGACCTTGCCAAGCTGCGTGATGTCGAGCACGCCGAGCACCGACACGAGTGAGCTGTCCTTTATCATCGCGATGAAGTCATTGCCCAGCGGCGGCATGATCGTGCGGATGGCCTGGGGAAAGACGATGTGGCGAAACCGCTGCCAGCCGTTCAGGCCAAGCGCCTCTGCCGCTTCGATCTGCCCGGTTTCGACGGATAGCAGGCCGGCACGAAACACCTCTGCGATGAAAGCGGAATAACCGATTGTCAGGGCAATGATCGCGCGCCACAGGAAGGTGAAATCACGGGTCCGGACCGGGTCAAGGCCCAACCCGTCCGCGATCCAGTTCCAGCCATGCACCATCGCCGGCGCCACGACGAAGGACACATAAAGCAGGATCACGAGGATCGGCAGGCCGCGGATGACCTCGATGTAAAACCGCGCGAACTGGCGAAACACGATGAACCGCGACAGGCTGGCCACGGCAAGCAGCAGGCCGATCAGCGACGCCATCGCAAAACCGACCAGCGTGACGAAAATCGTGATCTTCACGCCTTTCGCCAGCTTTTCCAGCACCTGCGTGTAAAGCGGATTGGCTGCCACCGCGATGCCCGCAAGAACACCCAGCGCGACAATCGCGACCAGCCAATACGGAAAGTCCGGCTTCTGCTTGGAGGATCGGTTCGGAATCATCGCAGGCCGCGCCCCGACCGGGCCGGGGCGCGTTTCACATCAGCCGCCAAGTTTATATTCAAGGAACCACTTGGTGTTCAGCGCATCAAGCGTTCCGTCGGCGCGCATATCCTCGATCGCGGCGTTGATCGGTTCGACCAGGTCTGAGCCTTGCGGGAAGATGAACCCGAAATCCTCGGTGCCCAGCTTTTCGCCGACGATCTTCAGCCCTCCGTCAGAGGACGCGACATAACCGTTGCCCGCCGTTCCGTCCGTCAGCACGAGGTCGACATCGCCGGTTTTCAACGCCTGAACACCAGCGCCGAAGGTTTCGAACAGCTTGATCCTTGGGTTCGCTTCGTCCCCATCCAGCACTTCGTAGACACCAACATAAAACGGCGTCGTGCCCGGTTGCGCCGCCATCAGCAGATCTTCATCCGCTGCAAAACCCGCAGCATCGGCAAAGCGGTCTTCGTCACCGCGCACCAGCATCACCATCTCGGACCGCATATAGGGGGCCGAGAAATCGACGACCTCGGCCCGGTCATCGCGGATCGTGATGCCGGTCATGCCAAGGTCAAACTGACCCTCAGCCACCGCCGGGATCATCGCGTCCCAACTGATGTTTTCGTAAGTCACGTTGATGTTCAGCCGCTCCGCGATTTCGGCCATCGCGTCATATTCCCAACCGATTGCGTCGTTCGTATCGGGGTCGATGAATTGCAGCGGGGGATAGGCGTTTTCGGTAACAACGGTCACTTCGCGGCCATCAAGGTCGGGCATATGGCCGTCGGCCTGCGCCAGCGTGGCGGTAAGGGCGGTCGCAAGGCCCGCAAACAGCAGTTTGAGTTTCATGGCAGTCTCCCTGTCAAATAAGACGACCCTGTCACTATGGCGCGTCAGGGGCGCGTTGCAAGCGGCGCGTTGCACAGACCGGGCAATCGGCGCGGGGTTTCACGGTGATCCGGCGCGTATCGGCGTAAAGCGCGTCATAGATCAGCATGGCACCCTTCAACGGCTCTCCGGCCCCTGCGATCAGTTTTATTGCCTCAACCGCCATCAGCGACCCCATAACGCCGGGAAGCGGGCCGAGCACTCCGGCCTCTGCACAGGATGGCGCGAGGCCCGCGGCGGGGGCTTCCGGGAACACGCATTGATAGCAGGGCGCGCCGCTGGCCGGGTCGAACACGCTGATCTGCCCCTCATACTGCGCCATCGCGGCGGAAATCAGCGGCGTGTCCGTTTCCACCGCCGCCCGGTTCACTAGGTAGCGCGTGTCGAAATTATCGCTGCCATCAAGGATCAGATCGTAGTCGGCAAACAACTCCGCCGCGATGTCTTCTGTCAGCCGCCGATTGTAGGGCCGCATCGCGACAAAGGGGTTGAGGTCAGCGATCCGACCGGACGCGGAAAACGCCTTGGAACTGCCAACGTCCAAATCGTCATGAATAATTTGCCGTTGCAGGTTTGATGCGTCGACAACGTCGTCATCAATAATGCCAAGCGTTCCGACCCCCGCCGCCGCCAGGTACATAAGCGCGGGAGAGCCGAGGCCACCGGCCCCCACAACCAGCACCTTCGCCGCTTTCAGCTTTTTCTGCCCCGGCCCGCCGATTTCGCGCAGCACGATGTGGCGGGCGTAGCGTTCAAGCTCAACCTCGGAAAACGTCCCGGTTGCCGCAGGCTTGGTGTCTGGTTTCTTCGCCTTCAACCGCGCCAAGACACGGGTGTAGCCATAGACAAGCACGCCCGCCCCGCCCAGCACCAGCCACCCGCCGAACGTGCCGCCCAGCGTCAGGATCAGCGGATTGTCGGCAGGCAACACCAGATGGGCAAGCAGCACTGCAACATAAAGTGCGCCAATCATCGCAAACCGCGCCCTGTAAGGTGCCCGCATCAACGATCCGATCCCCCAAAGCGCCGCCGCCATGACCAGAAACAGAAACATCAGCCGCGCCCGGTGGACCCGAAACCACCCGCACCGCGTTCGGTCGCGGATAGCAGCTCAGCCTCTTCAAACTCAGCTATTACTACCGGGGCCACGACCATCTGCGCGATCCGGTCGCCGTGGGCGATGTGAAACGGTTCTGCCCCGCCATTCTGGAGGATGACGCCGAGCGGGCCGCGATAGTCGCTGTCGATGGTGCCGGGACTGTTGGGCAACGTGATCCCATGCTTCAGCGCGAGGCCGGAGCGTGGGCGGATCTGCACCTCAAACCCCGGTGGGATTTCAACAATCAACCCGGTCGGGACCAGCGCCCGCGCGCCAGGCAGCAATGCCAACCCGTCGCGTCGGTCGCTTTCTGCCAAATTTGCCCGCAGATCGGCCCCCGCCGCGCCGCTGGTTGCGTATCGTGGGAGGCCGAGCGCCCTATCCGCCCCGTCGATCCAGCGGCATCTGATATTTGGTCGCATCTGTGTCTGGTCCAAATCTGCGCCGAAAAGGCGGTGTTTCGTCAGCCGAGAGTCTCTGCAATCCGCGCGGCGAGCCGACCCGCGACCTGATCCTTGGTCATGCGCGGCCAATCCTCGGCCCCGTCTGCGGTGATGATCGTGACGTCGTTGTCAGACCCGCCCATAATCCCGGTTTCCGGGCGCACATCGTTTGCCACGATCCAATCGCACCTCTTGCGTTTCCGCTTGGCGGTTGCGTTCGCGATGACATCATCCGTTTCAGCCGCAAACCCCACGACGAGCGTTGGACGCCCTTTCTTGAGGCCCGCGACAGTGGCAAGGATGTCCGGGTTCTCTGCAAATTCCAGCACGGGCAGGCCCTTGCCGTCTTTCTTGATCTTCGACCCACTTTCCTTCGCCATCCGCCAGTCCGCAACCGCAGCCGCGCAAACGACCGCATCGGCGGGCAGCGCCGTATTGACCGCTGTCAGCATCTCTTCCGCCGTTTGAATGCGCACGACGCGTACCCCAAGCGGCGGGTCACGATCTGCGGGGCCGGTGATAAAGGTCACCTCCGCCCCAAGCGCGGCGAGCGCCCCGGCGATTGCTGTGCCTTGTGCGCCGGATGATCGGTTGGCGATATAGCGCACCGGGTCAATTGGTTCGTGCGTCGGGCCAGACGTCACGACCACATGCTTGCCCTTCAACGGCCCGTTGGCCAGCGCATCCTCAACCGCCGCGACGATGTCGGGCACCTCGGCCATCCGGCCCGGCCCATATTCGCCGCAGGCCATGTCGCCCTCCGTCGGGCCGACGGTCAGGATGCCGTCATCCTCAAGCACTTGCCGATTGCGGCGGGTCGCGGGGTGTTGCCACATCCGGACATTCATCGACGGCGCGATCAGAACGCGCTTGTCCGTCGCCATCAAAACGGTGGAGGCAAGGTCATTCGCCAGCCCCGCGGCCATCTTTGCCATAAGATCAGCGGTGGCCGGAGCAACCACGATTAGATCGGCAGAGCGACTAAGTTCGATATGCCCCATCTCGGCCTCGTCGGTGAGGTCGAATAGGTCGCGGTAAACCTTCTGCGCGGCAAGGGCAGATGCGGACAGCGGGGTCACGAATTCCTCCGCCGCACGGGTTAGGACGGGGGTCACAGACGCGCCCCTTTCGCGAAGCCTGCGGATCAGGTCAAGCGACTTGAAGGCGGCGATCCCGCCACCGACGATTAGAAGAATGCGTTTGCCTGCCAGCATTTTCGGGCCTTTCGCTCACTCCTTCACAGGTTTAGGGGGCGTCGCGCCGACTGACAAGCGGCGGATTGATGCGAATACCCCTACCCGGAGGCGATCCCGCTTGGTAGGGCTGGACCAACAGCGCAATATCGAAGGTGCCAACCATGCTGCCTGCCCTCACGCTTATCGTCGGTGCTGCCGCCTCGGGTAAATCAAGCTTTGCGGAGCGTTTGGTGAAACACGCCGGACGCCCCAGCGTCTATATTGCGACGGCGCAAACGCTGGATGACGAAATGCGCGACAAAGTCCGCAAACACCGCGAACAACGCGGCCCCGACTGGCGCACGGTTGAAGAACCGCTTGACGTGACAAGCGCCCTGATGGGCGTCAAGGCGGGCGAAGTCGTACTGTTTGACTGCGCAACACTTTGGCTGACGAACCACATGTTAGCCGATCACGATCTGGTCGCGGAAGAGGCGCATCTTCTCGCCACCCTCACCACCTGCGCCGCCCCCGTCGTTGTCGTCGCGAATGAGGTCGGCGCCGGGATCGTGCCGGAAAATGCGCTCGCCCGACGGTTCCGAGAGGCGCAGGGAAGGTTCAACCAGAAAATCGCCAGCGCGTCCGATCTGGTCGTCACAACCATCGCCGGACTGCCTTTGGTCCTGAAAGGCACCCTGCCGGACGGTTTCAAATGACAACCTGGTGGTGGGTGCGGCACGGCCCGACGCACCGCAAGGACATGATCGGCTGGACAGATGCGCCCGCTGACCTGTCGGACACCGGGGCACTGTCCCGCCTGCGATCTTTCTTGCCCGACGCACCTGTCGTCTCATCCGACCTTATCCGCGCCGTCGAAACCGCGAATGCAATCCAGTGCGACCGCCCGCGCCTGCCTCATAGTCCAGCGCTTCGGGAACTACACTTCGGCGCGTGGGAGGAGCGGCGATTTCAGGAGTTTGAAGGGGCTGAAATCCAACAGCTCCGCGCGTTTTGGGATCAGCCGGGGGCGCAAAAGGCCCCCGATGGCGAAAGCTGGGATGACATCGTGGCCCGCGTCAGCGGCTTCGTCGATACATATGTCGGATCGTCGCATGTCATCGCGGTGGCGCATATGGGCGCGATCCTGACCCAAGTTCAGCGGGCGCTTGGCATCAGCGCTTACGACGCTTTCGCGCATAAGATCGACCCGCTTGGTGTCACGGTTCTGTCCCGCCGCGACGATGATTGGGACGTTCGGCACATCAATCACTTTCCGTGATCGAAACCCCCACCAGAAATTGTTATCGCCACGGCGAAACCTCCGGTAGCGTCGCGCCATGACATATCAATTGATCCTCGGCGACCGCAGCTATTCCAGTTGGTCCCTGCGCGGCTGGCTGCTGTTTGAAAACTTCGGCATCCCGGTAAATAGCCGCTTCGTCCACTTTGAAACCCGAGACGTGCGGGAACAAATGGCCGACTTTGCCCCAGCCCGAACGGTTCCGACGCTGATCACACCAGAGGGTGCGAGCGTTTCGGACTCGTTGCCAATTGCGGAGGAGCTTGCATCTCGCCACCCCGACGCAGGGATATGGCCAACCGACCCATTGGCGCGCGCGACGGCACGAACACTCGCGGCAGAAATGCACGCGGGCTTCGCAGCACTTAGGGAAGACTGCCCGATGAACCTGCGCGTCGCTTATTCCGGCTATGCGCCGTCCGAGGCGGTAACCGCCGACGTCCGCAGATTGGAAGAGATTTGGGGCCACGCACGCACCACCTGCACCCCGTCCGGGCCGTGGCTTTGCGGCGATTATTGCGCGGCGGATGTCTTCTATGCCCCCGTCGCCGCACGGATCGCGGGGTATGGGCTGGATGTAAACGAGCAGGCCAAAGCCTACGTCGCTGCACATCTTTCCGACCCCGCCTTCCGCCGCTGGCGGGCGATGGGGCTGATTCAGGGTGAAAGCCTGCCATGGTATGCGCGTGAATACGCGACGCGAGACTGGCCCGGCCCGCCGCCACTCGCGGCAAAAGCAGTTGATGGCGGCATGGCAGAGAACGAAACCTGCCCCTATTCCGGCAAGCCAGTCACTCATTTGATGGAGATCGAAGCGCGTATTTTTGGCTTCTGCAATGCCTTCTGCCGCGACAAGACCGTAGCCGACCCGGCAGCGTGGCCCGCATTTATGGCCATTTACGGCCTTATGTAGGAAACGCACCAAGCCCGCGAGGGCTGAGCGATGAATAGGACTCCACAACCTGATTTCGCTCCGTTATCGTGGGTTGTCGCTGGTTTTTCGGGCCTGATTATCTACGCTGTTGCCGTATTTATTTACGGCACCGGGCAACAGCGTTCAGTTCGTTCGCGCTATGACGCCAAGTTCATGCAGGAGGCTGGCGGCGTTGACCCGTTGGCCAGAGTTTTCGAGGGGAAGCGAATCTACTTGAATGATTTTGTTTTGCCTTCGAATCCCCAAGTTATCGGAAAGACCTTTGTGGACTGTGAAATTGTTGGCCCATCCAATATGTATTTTGAGGCCGATAACTCGATTGATGATGTAAAGCCAGGATTAGTAGATGCTGTTTCGCTCTCCGGCGAACGTCAATTTTTTAACGGCATTCTGTTCCGAAACTGCAAATTCCGGGGGTGCACGTTTCACCGTGTAACTCTCTTCTTTCAGCCGGTGGAGTCTCTGAGAATACAGCACCTTGCTTGGCTCAACTGGATTTCACCATTACCAACGGCGGACCTGCTATCGGACTTGGAAAAGCCTAGCTTAATCGAAGATCAGTCTGACCAATCGCCTCCAGAGATTGAAGAAGAAAAGCAGCGCTGAATTTGCCGCGTGACAGCTTGTTGCGAATATTTACCTCTTTTTCATCAATTAGTTCAGCCAGTTGGGAGTAGGTTACTCCTTTTCGTTTTAACTCGGCCTTCAAGAGGTTCGCGGCCTTCGCTTCCCATTCGTTTTGTGTCGGCATGTATCACCCGTAGCGTTAAAAGTATCTTTTTCATTACTTATGCCCTTGTAGGTGATACGTCAACGCACTATATCTGTTACATAGGTAATGGATACGATACAAATGGCACAGCACTTTCTTCTCTCAGCAGCATCCCGCACCCTAAGCCTTCGTTCGATCTACAAGGCAGGTGAAGATGCGGCGTATCAGACATTCTGCGAAATGCGCTGGCCTGAAACCAATGGCGAAGCGGTTTGCCCTCGTTGTGGCAACCACGAAACCTACACCATCACCACACGCCGCAAGTTCAAGTGTAAGGGCTGTGCGCACCAGTTTTCGGTTACGTCCGGCACGATCTTCGCCAGCCGCAAGATGGACTTTGTAGACCTGCTGGCCGCGATCTGCATCATCGTGAACGCTTCCAAGGGCGTTTCCATGGTGCAGCTTTCCCGTGATCTGGACTGCCAATACAAAACGGCCTTCGTGCTGGCCCACAAGCTGCGCGAAGCAATGGCAGAAGAAATCCACACGGGCGAGGTTCTGGAAGGGCACATTGAAATCGATGGCGCGTATTTCGGAGGTCATGTTCGCCCCGCCAACGTGAAAGAAAACCGCGTTGATCGCCGCAAGAAAGAACACCAAACAGGCAAGCGCCGCGTTGTTGTTGCGCTGCGTGAACGCGAAGGCCGCACACTACCTTTCGTCGCCATGAATGAGTCCGAAGGCGTTGCATTGGCGAACGAGAATGTAGACCGCCTAGCAACCATGTCAGCCGACGAAGCAAGCCATTGGGATATGCTGCACAACGCATGGAACGTAGACCGCGTGAACCATAGTGAGTGCTACAGCGACCACGGCAAGCACACCAACATGGCGGAAAGCTACTTCTCACGCTTGCGCCGCATGGTCGTCGGTCAGCACCACCACGTTAGCCCGCAATATCTGCACCAGTATGCGAACCACGCTGCATGGTTGGAAGACAACCGCCGGAGCGACAACGGCGAACTTGCACACCGCTTGGTTTCAAACGCGATGGACGCGCCTGTTAGCCGGAACTGGAAAGGGTATTGGCAGCGGGCAGCGTAACGGTCGAGCATTGAAACCGGAAACCCAATGGTCTATGTTTGTTCTACTAAGGAGACATAGAACAGCACCATGAAAAGTAGCAAGACTGTAGCGAACGAGTTTGTAAGGCTCGCCCGCGATGCGGGGGAGTCCCTGACCCCTATGCAGGTTTTGAAGCTGGTCTATATCGCGCACGGGTGGATGCTCGCGTTATACAACCGTCCATTGATACGCGATGAAGTCCAAGCGTGGCAGTATGGCCCGGTCATTCCGATTCTCTATAACCAAGTGCGAAATTTCCGGAGCGGCCCAGTTACCGGCATTTCACCCGCCCACGGGGAAGCACTGGACTCGAATGAAGCCGATTTGGTCCGTCAAGTTTACGACCAGTATGGTCACCTCAGCGGCCCCGCTCTGTCTAGAATGACTCACGCAAAAGATACTCCGTGGGAATTGACATACGAGCCTAATAGCTTCGGATTGACTATCCCGAACGACCTGATTGAAGATCACTATTCGAGACTTGCTGGGTGACTGAAAAGCAGCAAGAAAACAAAAAGATACCAGAACATTCGGCTGAAAAGGAAGCCGCTCAAAAGGACACGCCGTTCGACCGTAAGGCAACACAAGAGGCTAAACAGCTTTCGAGCGGCAGATCAGCGAAAGAGCTAGAAGAAGATGCTCGCAAAGCTGAGGCGCTCAGGACTGAGAAGTTTCGAAACCATTTTGAGATTCTGGCCGTTATTTCACTATATATTGTTTGGGCTGCAATCGTCGCAGTCGGGTTAACTTGGCTATATCACCTGATAGCGCCTGCGTGTTGGCCACGATTGCCTGAAGAACAAGTAGGTAATATCCAAGCGATTGTGACAGGTGGTGTGATAGCCGGAATCGCAAGCGGCCACATGAAGAAGCGTCTGCATTAGCTAAGTCATTCGCCACATCGGACTACGCCACTCATTCCCGCGCGTTGCCACACCCGCCCGCTTCAATTCGGACAAGCACCCCGCAACGCTTGGATAGATCGCGTCAGCGTCCAGTTCAGGCGCTTTACGCGCTATTCTCGCGCACAATTCCCGCGATGTAGCTGGACCCTCTCTCAGGGCGCTAACAACGGCTCTGCGACGGTTTGCCCGCCCCTTGAACCGACGCGGCATTTTCTCTGGAACACGATAGGCGTTCGGGTCATGCCCTCGTAGTGCAAGCAGGGCATCAACGTGATTGAGGCCTTCTGCACCGTCGCGCACAATCTCAGCGCGGACGTAATACAGGGCGCGGGCGATACTGGCCTCACTCAGTCGTTCCATTGAGACAGACTCTTTCATACCTCAAAAATGATTCACATAGCCGTTTCAATCAACTATGATCTTGGTGCGTTTCCTACATAAGGCCGGCCATTTACGATTCCTAAACCATGACTGCGTATCCGTTAACCAGTATTACGGTTGGCGGGGCAGCGATGGTCGCACGGGCTTACACGGTCGCCTTTGAAGGGATCGAGGCGAAAGAGGTTGAGGTGCAATGTTCAGTTGCACCCGGCCTTCCGGCGTTCACAATCGTTGGCCTGCCCGACAAAGCGGTCAGCGAAGCGAAGGAGCGTGTGCGCGCCGCGCTGACCGCCCTGTCCATCGCGCTGCCGTCAAAGCGGATCACGGTCAACCTGTCGCCCGCCGACATGCCGAAGGAAGGATCGCATTTCGACCTTCCCATCGCGCTGTCGCTGCTGGCCGCAATTGACATGATCCCGACCGAGGATGTGGCCGAAACCGTCGCGCTGGGGGAACTGTCGCTTGACGGGTCGCTGGTGCAGGTGCTGGGCGCGCTGCCCGCGGCGATGGCGGCGGCGGAGTCCGGGCGAGCGCTGCTGTGCCCCGACGCCTGCGGCGCCGAGGCAGCGTGGGTCGGGGCGACAAAAGTCCTCGCCGCCAAGACCTTGGCGGAGGTTCTTCAACACTTCACCGGGCAAAAACCGCTGACCATCGCCGCGCCGGGCGAAGTTCACGCGCATTCCAAGACCCGCGACTTCCGCGATGTGAAAGGGCAGGAACGGGCCAAGCGCGCGCTGGAAATTGCGGCGGCGGGGCGGCACCACGTTCTTATGATCGGTCCTCCGGGGTCGGGCAAATCCATGCTCGCCGCGCGCATGCCCGGCATCCTGCCGCCGCTGACCCCGGCGGAGGCGCTTGAAACGTCGATGATCCATTCGCTTTCGGGCCTGCTTGACGAAGGGGGTATTTCGCGCGATCGGCCGTTCCGCGAACCGCATCACACCGCGTCGATGGCGGCCATTGTCGGCGGCGGGCGCGGCGCGAAACCGGGGGAAATCTCACTCGCCCATAATGGGGTGCTGTTTATGGACGAATTCCCCGAATACCCTCGCGCCGTTCTGGAAACCCTGCGTCAACCGATTGAAACCGGCGAGGTTGTCGTCGCCCGCGCCAACGCCCATGTGCGCTACCCCTGCCGGTTTTTGCTGGTCGCTGCCGCGAACCCCTGCAAATGCGGATATCTCAGCGACCCGTCCCGCGCCTGCGCGCGGGTGCCGAATTGCGGGGATGACTACCTCGGGCGCATTTCTGGCCCGTTGATGGACCGCTTTGACCTGAGGATCGAAGTGCCGCCTGTCGCCTATTCCGACCTTAACCTGCCGTCGAACGGCGAAACCTCAGCCTCCATAGCTGACCGCATCGCGACCGCCCGACAGGTTCAGACAGCCCGCTTTGCGGACAGGCCTGATATGCGCGTCAATGCGGACGCGGAAGGGCAAATTCTTGAAGATATCGCAATGCCCGACAGCGACGGTCGCGCCCTGCTTGCGAAGATTGCAGAACGCTTCGGCCTGTCCGCCCGTGCCTATCACCGCGTTCTGCGGGTCGCGCGCACGATTGCGGACCTTGATGCCGCGGAGACTGTGCAGAAACCCCATATCGCCGAGGCGGTCAGCTATCGCTTGCTGACTCCGGTCGCTGTTGCAGCAGAGTAGCCTTAGCCGATCCGCCCTTCGATGGCGCTCCAGATCTTGTCGGCGACGTTGATGCCGTCGAACCGCTCAAGCTCTTGAATACCGGTGGGGGAGGTCACGTTGATCTCGGTCAGATAGTCGCCGATCACGTCGATACCGACGAATATCTGGCCCTTCTCGCGCAAAAGCGGGCCGATTGCGGCGCAAATCTCTTCATCCCGCGGGCTTAGGCCGATTTTCTCGGGCCGCCCGCCGACGTGCATGTTCGACCGGGTTTCACCCTTCGCAGGCACGCGGTTGATCGCGCCAACAGCCTCACCATCAATCAGTATGATCCGCTTATCGCCGTTCGACACGTCGGGCAGGAATTTTTGGGCGATCAGCGGTTCGCGCGAAAAGCCGGTGAACAACTCGTGGAGCGATCCGAGGTTCCGGTCGTTCCGATCCAGCCGAAACACCCCCGCGCCGCCATTCCCGTAAAGCGGTTTCAGGATGATGTCACCATGCTCTTCCTTGAACGCCTTGATTGTGTCGAGGTCGCGCGCAATCGTTGTCGGCGGCGTCAGATCGGGGAAATCCAGAACCAGCAGCTTTTCCGGGTAGTTCCGCACCCAGAATGGATCATTGACCACCAGCGTATCGGGGTGAATCCGATCCAAAAGATGCGTCGTCGTGATATAGTTCATGTCGAACGGCGGGTCTTGGCGTAGCCAGACAACATCCCAGTCGGCGAGGTTGATTTCCTGCTCCGCACCCAGCGAAAAGTGGTTGCCCTTCTCACGCCGCACCTCAAGCGGCCAGCCGCGCGCGGTGATCCGGCCCGCCTGATAAGCGATCTTGTCGGGCGTGTAGTAGAACAGTTCATGCCCCCGCGCCTGCGCCTCTTCCGCGATCCGAAACGTGCTGTCCGCGTCGATGTCGATGGGGCCGATCGGGTCCATCTGGAACGCTACTTTCAAGGTCATGGCGTCGTGTCCTTTGTCACATCGCCTCTAAATGGCCGATGCCATCGCCGGGTTCAATGGCCGAAGGCATTTTCGATGATATGCACCGCTCCGGCGTCGTTGACGAGCGCTGCGTCAAACCGCATGTCCGTCAGTTGGCCAGCGGGTTCGCTCGCGATGAATTCCGATGCCGCCGCGTAGAGCCGCGCCATCTGTCGCTCGCCAAGGCGCAGAGCCGCACGGTCGAAACTGCGGCTTTTCTTAACCTCAACGAACACCAGCACGCCATCCAGCGCCACGATCAGATCAACCTCACCGCCCTTGCCGCGCCAGCGTTTTGCGCGCAGTTCCGCGCCGCGGTCGCGATAGTGGCCCAGCACGATTTCTTCCGCCGCGAGGCCCGCGTGATAGGAGGTTTCACCGCTCATCCCGGTTTTGCCATCGCCAGCGCCGCCTGATAAACCTTGCGCCGTGGCAGCGATAGCGCCTCGGCCACTGTCGCGGCGGCGTCTTTCACCGACATGGTTTGCATCGCGACCTCAAGCGCTGTTTCCATCGACATTTCATCTGCGGCGGCCTCGCCCGCACGGTCGATCAAAACCACAATTTCGCCTTTGATCGAGCGGTCTGCGAACGCATCGACCAACTCCGGCAGCGTTCCGCGCGCGACCTCCTCAAACTTCTTCGTCAGTTCCCGACAAACCGCAGCCGAGCGTGGGCCAAAGACTTTCGAGGCCGTTTCAAGGAAACCGACCAGCCGCTTGGGAGATTCGTAGAAACACAGCGTCGCGGGAATCTCTCTCACCTCCTCCAGAAACCGTTGCCGGGCGCCGGCGGCGTTTGGGGGAAATCCGGCGAAAAAGAACCGATCGGTCGGCAGGCCTGCGATTGTCAGCGCCGCGATCATGGCGGACGGTCCGGGCGCTGACGTGACCGACAACCCCGCATCAATCGCCGCCCGCGCCAAGGCGTATCCGGGGTCCGCAACCAGCGGCGTTCCGGCCTCTGATGCATAAGCCAGCGATTTGCCCGATTCCATCAGCGCGATCAGGCGCGGTCGCACCTCTTTTCCGTTGTGGTCGTGATAGGCAATGACCTGACGGTCGCCCAGCGGAACGCCATGCAGCTCCATCAATTTTCGTGCGGTCCGGGTGTCTTCGGCGGCGATCACATCGGCGGAGGCCAGCACATCAAGCGCCCGCAACGTAATGTCGCGCGCCGTGCCAATCGGTGTCGCCACGAAATAGAGACCGGCGGACAATGGCCTTTCAATGAAATTCACCGCGCAGCGCCCCTTTCTGCATCGTTTACACTTTGCGCCCGAGCGCTTAACCTGCCCGTCGTCTGCTTGCAGTTGATGCGTCCGAGGGAATGAGGTCTGTCCATGTTTGCTGTTTTAAGTTCCGCCCGCAAGTCGTTGGGCAAAATCGCCATCGTTATGTCGCTGATCTGGCTTGCCGCCTGTGACACGGTTCCAATAGGCGCCAATACCGGCCCGAGGATCAATACGAATAATCCGGTTCCTGTCGCGCTTCTCGTGCCACGCGGATCGGCGAACCAAGGCGACGCAGTTCTGGCGCAAAGTCTTGAAAACGCAGCCCGTCTGGCGATTGCCGATCTTGGCGGCGTTGATATTGATCTGCGCGTCTACGGCACTGGTGGGCAGGCTGGCTTGGCCGCGCAGGTCGCTCAACAGGCCGTTGATGACGGTGCGAAGATCATTCTGGGCCCGGTCTTTGCCGAAGCCGCGAATGCAGCGGGCGTCGCTGTGGCAAACCGCAACGTCAACGTGCTGTCATTCTCAAACAATACGGAAATTGCCGGCGGAAACGTCTTTGTTTTGGGCAATACATTCCAGAACTCCGCTGGTCGTCTTGCGTCCTATGCGGTGCGTCAGGGCAAGGGGCGTATTGTCGTCGTGCATGGTCAGGACATCTCTGAAACCATCGGGCGCGACGCGGTCGTCAATGCCGTGCGCTCCTCTGGCGGAACGGTCGCTGGCGTGCGCGGATTCGAGATGTCGCAGAACGGCGTCATCAACGCGATCCCCGGTATCGCGAGCGAGGTTCGTTCTTCTGGTGCGAACGCGGTGTTCTTCACCTCAGGCACCGATGGTGCGCTGCCGCTGCTAACGCAACTGCTGCCTGAAAACGGGATTGACACTGGCACCGCCCAATTCATCGGTCTGCGTCGGTGGGATATTCCGGCCAGCGCAATCTCTCTGCCCGGTGTTCAGAACGGCTGGTTCGCCGTGCCTGATCCGGCTCTGAACGCACGCTTCCGCGAACGCTACAGCGCAGCCTACGGCGGCGCGCCGCATCCGATCGCTGGCCTTGCCTATGACGGCATCGCGGCCATCGGTGCGCTGGTCAAAGCGGGCAATTCTGAAGCGCTGACCGCATCCGCCCTGACCCAAGGGTCGGGCTTTGTTGGCGTCAACGGCGTGTTCCGGCTGCGCGGCGATGGCACCAACCAACGCGGTCTGGCTGTCGCCACGATCCGAGACAATCAGGTAATCGTCATTGACCCTGCCCCAAGAAGCTTTGGTGGCGCCGGATTCTGATCCGGCGACACATCTGCGCCCCTTACTGATCCCCGAGGGTCTGATTTGCCCGGTCGAGGTTATCTTTGACCACGATATCGTCATGGTCGACCTGATCGACGGGTTGAGCAAAGCAGAGGATAGCCGGGAAAAGCGGGCGCTAACCGTGACGATATTGGGAGAGGCCCGCAAATCCGGCATGGCTGCGATATGCGACGCCTTTGCCAAAGACCCTTTTAACGCGCGGGGCGTGACGCGGGCGATCACCTATCTGACCGACAGCGTGATCGGGATCATTCACTGGGTCGCGACAATGCACCTGCATCCCCTGCCCACCCCGACCGAGGGCGAGCGACTGGCGCTGCTGGCCGTCGGCGGCTACGGACGCGCCGAAATGGCGCCGCAATCCGATGTCGATCTGCTGTTCCTGACCCCCTACAAGATGACCGCCTGGGCCGAGAGCGTGATCGAAAGCATGCTCTACATGCTATGGGATTTGCGCCTGAAGGTCGGCCACGCAAGCCGGACGATCAATGATTGCGTGACTTTGGGCCGCGCGGATTACACGATCCGAACCGCGCTGCTGGAAAACCGCTTTCTCGCCGGGAACGAGGCGCTGGCGGCCGATCTGAACCACGCGCTGTGGAAAGATCTGTTTCGCAACACCGCGTCCGAGTTCATCGAGGCGAAGCTTGAAGAACGCGACAAGCGCCACGAAAAACAGGGCGGCCAGCGCTATGTGGTTGAGCCAAACGTAAAGGAAGGCAAGGGCGGCCTGCGCGATCTACAATCGTTGTTTTGGATCGCGAAATACCTGCATCGCGTGCGCAAAAGTTCGGACCTTGTCGACCTCGAAGTTTTCACCCAAGACGAATACGACAGCTTTGCCGAGGCAGAGGGATTCCTTTGGGCCGTCCGCTGTCATCTGCATCTGATAACCGGCCGCGTGGTGGACCAACTGACCTTCGACATGCAGGTCGAGGTTGCCGCGCGAATGGGCTATCAGGACAGCGCTGGCCGGCGGGCGGTCGAACATTTCATGCAGGACTATTTCAGACACGCGACCAGCGTTGGCGATCTGACCCGGATTTTCCTGACCTCGCTCGAAGCGCTCCACGTCAAGAAAGCGCCGGATATTATGCGATTCCTCAGGCGGCGCAAGCGGCTGAAGTCCGGCTATAAACTGGTTGAAAACCGCATTGCCATCGCGGATGACGACGACTTTCTGAAGGAAAAGCTGAACCTCCTGCGCCTGTTTGAGGAGGCGCTGCGCACCGGATACCTGATCCACCCCGACGCGATGCGACTGGTCGCCGCCAATCTCGACCTGATCGACGACGAGATGCGGCAAAACAAGGAAGCCGTCCGCATTTTCACCGACCTGCTGTTGAAACACGGCAACCCCGAACGGGCGCTGCGGCGGATGAACGAACTTGGGGTGCTGTCGGCGTTCATTCCGGAGTTCGAGCCCATCGTCGCGATGATGCAGTTCAATATGTATCACCACTACACCGTCGACGAACATACGATCCAGTGTATCTCTCACCTCGCGCAGATTGAGCGGGATGAACTGGTTGAGGAGCTTCCAATCGCGTCTGGCATCCTCAAACGCGGCGTCAATCGCAAGGTGCTTTATATCGCACTGCTGCTGCATGACATCGGCAAGGGGCGGCCAGAGGATCATTCCGTCCTCGGGGCGCAGATTGCCCGCAAAGTTGCGCCCCGATTGGGGCTTAAGAAGGAAGAGGCCGAAACCGTCGAATGGCTGGTCCGCTATCACCTGCTGATGTCCGACATGGCGCAAAAGCGTGATATTGGCGATCCGCGCACCGTGCGCGACTTTGCAAAAGCAGTGAAAACACAGAAGCGGCTGGACCTGCTGACGGTGCTCACCGTCTGCGATATCCGTGGGGTCGGGCCGGATACATGGAATAACTGGAAAGCCATGCTGCTGCGCGGGCTATACGCGGCCACGTCAACGGCGTTGGAAACGGGCCTAGAGGCGGTCAACGCAGGCGCACGCCAAACGCAGGCCAAGAAAGCGCTGCGCGAAGCGCTGCCCGACTGGGACAAGAAGGCATTACGCCACGAAACGACGCGGCACTACGGACCTTACTGGCAGGGGTTGCGGCTTGCCGAGCATCTGGTGTTTGCGGAGCTTCTTGATGGAATCGGTGATGACGAAATTCGCATCGACCTGAAACCCGACCGCGACCACGACGCAACCCGCGCGTGCTTTGCGCTGTCGGATCATCCCGGCATCTTTTCCCGTCTCTCTGGCGCGTTGGCGCTTGTTGGCGCGAATGTCGTCGATGCCCGCACCTACACGTCAAAGGATGGCTACGCGACCGCCGTATTCTGGGTGCAAGACGCCGAAGGCCACCCCTACCACGCCGACCGCCTGCCGCGTCTACGCCAGATGATCGAAAAGACGCTGAAAGGCCAGATCATCGCCCGCGAGGCGCTGAAATCGCGCGACAAGCTGAAGAAACGCGAACGGGCCTTTCGCGTGCCGACCTCGATCACCTTCGACAACGAAGGATCTGAGATTTACACGATTATCGAAGTCGACACCCGCGACCGTCCCGGCCTGCTTTATGACCTGACCCGCGCCCTTGCCGCATCGAATGTCTATATTGCGTCGGCGGTCATTGCGACCTATGGCGAACAGGTGGTCGATGCCTTTTACGTCAAGGATATGTTCGGGTTGAAGTTTCATTCGGAAGCCAAGCAAAAAGCGCTGGAAAAACGCCTGCGTGAAGCGATCCGCGAAGGCGCGGAGCGCGCGCAGGAATGAGGCTGATCAGCGGGTTCTTCACGGTCGGGTTCTGGACGCTCGCCAGCCGCATCCTTGGCTTCGTGCGCGATGTGCTGATTGCCGGCTATCTTGGCACGGGTGTAGCGCACCAAGCCTTTGTCGCGGCCTTCACCCTGCCAAACCTGTTTCGCCGCTTTTTCGCCGAGGGCGCATTCAACATGGCCTTCGTGCCCATGTTCTCAAAACGGCTTGAGGCCGGGACCGATCCCGAAGGGTTTGCCAGCGATGCGATGTCAGCGCTGGCCGGTATTCTGATTGTCCTGACGGTCATCGCGCAAATCACGATGCCTTGGCTGATCTACGCACAGGTCGCGGGCTTTGCGGGGACCGAAAAGTTTGACCTTGCCGTCGCGTTTGGCCGGGCGGCCTTTCCCTACATCATCTTCATTTCGCTGGCGGCGCTGCTGTCGGGTGTGCTGAACTCTGCCGGGCGGTTCGCGGCGGCGGCGGCGGCGCCAGTCTTGCTGAATGTGTTGTTCATCACCGGAATCGTGCTGGCCGGAGCGCTTGGCTGGGATATCGGCTGGACGCTGATCTGGACCGTCCCATTTGCCGGGATCGGGCAATTGGCGCTGGTCTGGTGGGCCGCGAAACGGGCCGGATTTTCGATCATGCCGCACTGGCCCCGGTGGACGCCGGAACTAAAACGCCTTGCCGTGATCGCCGCCCCCGCGGCGTTGGCGGGTGGTGTCGTACAGATCAACCTGCTGGTCGGACGGCAGGTCGCCAGCCAATTCGACAGCGCGATTTCGTGGCTTTACAACGCGGACCGACTTTACCAACTGCCGCTGGGGGTTGTGGGCATCGCGATTGGCATCGTGCTGCTGCCGGAACTGTCGCGCCGCCTGCAAGCGGACGATACCGAGGCCGGCCAGCACGCTTTCAGCCGCGCAGGGGAAATGGCACTGGCGCTGACGGTGCCGTCTGCCGTTGCGCTATTCGTGGTGCCGCTGCCTGTCGTCGGCGTTCTTTTCGAGCGGGGCGCCTTCACCGCGCAGGACACCGACGCAACGGCGATTGCCGTCGCGGTTTACGGCCTCGGCCTACCCGCCTTTGTGCTGCAAAAAGTGTTCCAGCCGCTTTACTTCGCTAGGGAAAACACGCGGACACCGTTTCACTACGCCTTGGTTGCGATGATCGTAAACGCAGTGATTGCCATCGGGTTGGCGCCGCTGATCGGCTATATTTCAGCCGCGATTGCCACGACGATTGCAGGTTGGGTGATGTTCGCGCTGCTGCGCGCCGGATCGCGAAAAATGGGCGAAGCCGCGCAGTTCGACGCGCGGTTCAAGCGGCGCGTGTGGCGGATCGTCGCCGCCTCGGCCCTGATGGGGGCGATGCTGGTGCTGACGATGCTGTTGATCGGCCCAATGTTCGGCATCGACGGGTGGCGCTATCTGGCGCTTCTGATCCTGATCGGCATTGGCATGATCAGCTACGCACTGATCGGCCACTGGATCGGCGCATTCCGGCTGTCGGATTTCCGCAACGCGATGCGCCGTCAGCGCTGACGCAGCTTGACCAACACGCGATCCCAACCGCCGGGGCTGACCAGAAACGACAGACCGAAACCGGTGGCAAAACCAACGAGTTCCGCGATCCAGTCAAGGCTTGCCCCGAACAGCACGCCGAAGATCAGCCGGATGAACAGCAGGAACCCGATCAGCGAAAACGCGCGGTATTTGTTCGCGCCTTTCGCGGCAAGGTCGATCCAAAGCAGATAAGTAAACGCGCCTATTAGTCCAAACACCGCGGGATAACCCCCGGTAAGCACGGATGTATCGCCCATCAGACCGTAGACCAGCGCTCCGGCGATCGACGCGCCGAAGAACACCAACAGAACCGCCGAAGCCTTGAAAACCTCGCCCACCATCTTGCCGAGTGCCAGCAGGAACACGACGACGAACAGCATGTGGGTGAAGGTGTAGTGGATGAAGCTATAGGTCACATAGCGGATCAGGAATTGCGGCTCATAAAGGGATTTTGAGATCATCTCCTCAAGCAGTGCGCCCGGCACGGCGTAGTTCTGCAAGGCCCACAGCCGCCAGCCGACCGCCTCTTGCCCGCCGAAAATCCCGCGCGCGCCGAGGTTCAGAATGACCTCGACCCCGAAAATCACCACCGCCAATGCCACCACCACCGGCGGTAAGGTGTTGAACGGGGAGGCGTTGTGATCGCTGCTCATGGTCGCTTCCTTTGTTGACGGCCCTTGCCGCCATGGGTAAGCGAGCAGGACCAATAAATCCAGACGGAGTATTCATCATGGCAGAGGTGGTCCACACACCCCGTGTCTTTTCCGGCATCCAGCCGACGAACCACCTGCAACTTGGTAACTACCTTGGGGCAGTGAAGCGGTTTGTCGAGATGCAGAACAGCGGCATCGAAACGGTCTACTGCATCGTTGATCTGCACGCGATCACCGTCTGGCAAGACCCGGCCGACTTGCGCGTCGCGACCCGTGAACTGGCGGCAAGTTATATCGCGAGCGGGCTCGACCCCGAAAAGTCCATCCTGTTCAATCAAAGCCAGGTGCCCGCCCACACGCAACTTGCGTGGATTTTTAACTGCGTCGCCCGCATGGGTTGGCTGAACCGGATGACCCAGTTCAAGGACAAGGCTGGCAAGAACCGCGAAAACGCCTCAACCGGGTTGTTCGTCTATCCGAACCTGATGGCAGCGGATATTCTGGTCTACCACGCAACACACGTGCCGGTGGGTGAAGATCAGAAACAACATCTTGAGCTAACCCGCGACATTGCCGCGAAGTTCAACAACGATTTCGGCGTCGATTTCTTTCCGATCACCGAACCGGTGATCGAAGGCGTCGCGACCCGTGTGATGAGCCTGCGCGACGGGACAAAGAAAATGTCGAAATCCGACCCGTCGGACATGAGCCGCATCAACATGACGGACGACGCAGACACCATCGCCAAGAAGATCCGCAAGGCGAAAACCGACCCCGATGCGCTGCCGAGCGAGGCCGAGGGGCTGGAAGGCCGGCCAGAGGCGCGCAACCTCGTCAACATCTATGCGGCCCTTGCGGAAACGACGATGGAAAGCGTGCTGTCAGACGTCGGCGGTAAGCAGTTCGCCGAATTCAAACCGATGCTCGCGGAACTGGCGGTCGAAAAGCTCGCCCCGATTTCGCTTGAAATGGCGCGGCTGATGGAAGCCCCGGACGAGATTGATCGCATTCTGGGCCGCGGGGCGGAGCGCGCGAATGCGATTGCCCAGCCGATCCTCGAACAGACCTACGACATCGTGGGGATGATCCGGTCGCGTTGATCCAGCTATTGGGTCTGGACGCCTGACCTTTTTGCGGTCTACTCTCCGCCCGTTCAGAGCGGAGGGAACGATGGCGTTCGGGAAAAACATTCGCACTTGGTTTGACGGCGCATGGCATGACGGGGCGGTGTCGATTATCGGGTCCGCCGATCACGCGGCGTGGCTGGGATCGACGATTTTCGACGGCGCCCGCTACTTCGAAGGCATGGCGCCGGACCTGCTCGCCCACTGCACCCGTGCCAACCGATCCGCGGAGGCTTTGATGCTTGCGCCGACCATCACACCGGAGGAGATGGTAGAGATCGCATGGGACGGCCTGTCCGCCTACGGACCCGAAACCGCCGTTTACATCCGCCCGATGTATTGGGCCGTGCATGGTGAGGCGTCCGCCATCGTGCCAAAGGCAAGCAGCACCCGGTTCGCGCTGTGCCTCGAAGATGCGCCCATGGCCACGGCCGAGGCAACGACCAGGCTGACCACCACCCGCTACCGCCGGCCGGTTCTGGAATCCGCCGTCTGCAACGCGAAGGCCGGCTGCCTCTACCCCAACAACGCCCGCATGATCGCGGAGGCGAACGCCAAGGGCTACCCCAACGCCCTCGCCGCCGACGCAATGGGCAATGTCGCGGAAAGCGCGACGGCGAACGTGTTCATGGTGAAGGACGGAGAGGTCTTCACCCCCATCGCCAACGGCACGTTTCTTGCCGGGATCACCCGCGCGCGTCATATCAGCAACCTCACCGCCGATGGCGTCGCCGTCCACGAAACCGTGCTGAGCTTTGATGACATCCTCGACGCGGATGAGGTCTTTCTATCCGGCAATATGTCGAAAGTGACTCCGGTCGTTGAATTTGACGGCACGCATTACCAGCACGGGCCAATGACCAAGCGGGTGCGCGACCTTTATTGGGATTGGGCGCGAAGCACCGCATGAGTATTCGACGCTTGCGTGGGCCGCACCGCTCCGCCATCATCATGACGATTGAAGGGGGCATTTAATGCGCAAATTTCTGGTCGTGCTGGATGACAGCCGCGAGTGTCTGAACGCCATGCGGTTCGCCGCAATGCGCGCTGCCCGAACCGGCGGTGGGGTCGAAATCCTCGCCGTGATTCCGCCGGATGAATTCAACCACTGGATCGGCGTCGGCGATCTGATGCGGGAAGAGGCGCGCGAACGCATTCACGCGCATTTCGAGGTGTTCGCGAAGTGGATGCGCGACAAGCAGAATGTCGACCCGGAACTCGTGATCCGCCAGGGTGAGCCGGTTGACGAAATCCTTGAACAAGTGAACGAAGACCCTGAGGTCGGCGTGCTCGTGCTCGGTGCCGGGACTGACAAGAAGGGTCCGGGGCCGCTTGTCACGCAGCTTTCCAAGGCATCCGGCAGCCTGACGATACCGATTACGATTGTGCCCGGCGATCTGTCGAAAGAACGGCTAGAGGCGATTACCTGACCGCCCCTTGAAATTCACAGCTTTTCGCGCGACCTGACGCATCTTAGAACCATTCCAAATCTTGACATCGCGCGGGCCGGGGCGCATATCTGTGGCCCAGACGGAGGCCACTTATGTTTATCCAGACTGAAACCACCCCGAACCCGGCGACACTGAAGTTTCTGCCCGGTCAGACAGTTCTGCCGACCGGCACCGCCGATTTCCCGACGGCGGACAGCGCCGCCAGCTCTCCGCTTGCGCAGCGTATCTTTGCCGTGGACGGGGTTAGCGGCGTGTTCCTCGGGTCGGATTTCGTGACCGTGACAAAACCCGACAGCATCGAGTGGGATCACATCAAGCCCGCAATCCTTGGCGCGATTATGGAGCATTTCCAGTCCGGCCAGCCGGTGATCCAAGGCGGGACCGAACAGGCAGGTCACGCCGAACACGATGGCCCGGACGGAGAGATTGTAAGCCAGATCAAAGACTTGCTCGACACCCGCGTGCGTCCGGCCGTCGCACAGGATGGTGGCGACATCACCTTCCACGGCTTTGACAAGGGGATTGTCTATCTTCACATGCAGGGTGCCTGCGCAGGTTGCCCGTCTTCGACGCTGACGTTGAAGATGGGGATCGAAAACCTGCTGCGTCACTACATCCCCGAAGTGGTTGAGGTGCGCCCGGTTGCCGCCTGAACCGCTAACGCTTGGCTTTGACACATCGGCCGCGCATTGCGCGGCCGCTTTGCTATCCGGCGACAGCGTGATCGCTGAGGCGTTCGAACCGATGCAAAAGGGCCAGGCCGAACGCCTGATGCCGCTGCTGGAGGAGGTTTTGGCCAAGGGCGGCACCGAATGGCGCGATCTGACGACGCTCGGCGTTGGGATCGGGCCGGGTAATTTTACCGGCATCCGTATTTCTGTTTCCGCCGCACGTGGCCTCGCCCTTGCGCTCGGGATTCCCGCAGTCGGCGTTTCGCGGTTTGAGGCCGAGGCGGTCGATATGCCCCGCCCCATCGCGTCGCTGATCGATGCGCGGCGCGGGCAGGTTTACCTGCAATTCCTTCAACATGGCGGCGTGGAGCCGCCGCAAATGCTGCTGCGGGCCGATGCCGACGCGATGATCGCGGCCCGCAATGTGGGCGCGGTTGGCCTTGAACAGTCCGAGCCCGCCGTGCCGCTTGCCACCGGCATCGCCCGGTTGGCGCAGCAGCGTAGCAGCCTTAATCCCGGACGGCCCGCCCCGCTATATATTCGCGCCGTGGATGCGGCCCCGCCCCGCGATCCGGCACCTGTGATTCTGCCGTGACACCCGCCGCGCTGGCCAATCTGCACGCCCTTTGCTTTGAAACCCCGCGCCCGTGGTCAGAGGCGGAGTTTGCAGCGATCCTCACAACGCCCGGCACCTATCTTTGCGGTGACACGCACAGCTTTGCCCTTGGCCGCGCCATCGCGGATGAGGCGGAGTTGCTGACCCTCGCCGTATCGCCGGACAAACGGCGGCAAGGGCTTGGCGCAACCGTCCTTCGCGCGTTTGAGGCCGAAGCAATCAAACGCAACGCCACCCGCGCGTTTCTTGAGGTCGCCGCGAACAACGCCCCGGCCATCGCGCTATACCGCGCGCAGGGTTACCGCGAAGAAGGTTGCCGCCCGTCCTACTACAGAACCCCCGATAGTGCGCGAATCGATGCGCTGATCCTTAGCCGCGATCTGGCCGCTGATTGACGCGACGTCGCCTGCGAAAACACGCAGGCAGGGGCCCAGACTCTTTGGATCAAATGGCAGAAAGCTATTGACGCTCCGGGACCGCTCCGTCCTTAATTGCAGATGATCAGGAACGATCTGCTTGTAAAAACTTGGGGGTCCGCCGGGAAACCGCGCGCAGCCGCCTAAATCAATTGGGAGAGTATCATGTCATTGATGCGAACATTCTTTAGCGCCGCTGCAACGCTGGCGCTGTCGACTGCGGCAGCGGTTGCCGAACCTGCGGTCATTTTCGACCTTGGTGGGAAATTCGACAAATCCTTCAACGAAGCGGCCTACGAAGGTGCGCAGCGGTGGGCCGAAGAAACCGGCGAGTCGTTCCGCGAGGTTGAACTTCAGTCCGAAGCGCAACGCGAACAGGCACTGCGCCGGTTTGCTGAAGCGGGATCGAACCCGGTCGTGATGGCAGGCTTTGCATTCGCGTCTGCCCTTGAAACGGTTGCGCCCGACTTCCCCGACACGAAATTCGTCATCATCGACATGGTGGTCGAACAGCCGAACGTACGGTCTGTAGTGTTCAGCGAACACGAAGGCTCTTACCTCGTTGGTATGATGGCCGCGATGGCATCGGAATCCGGCACCGTCGGCTTTGTCGGCGGCATGGATATTCCGCTAATCTCCAAATTCGCCTGTGGCTATGTGCAGGGCGTCAAAGCCGTGAACGCGGATGCGACCGTGATCCAGAACATGACCGGCACGACCCCGTCTGCTTGGAACGACCCGGTGAAGGGTGCTGAATTGACCCGCGCACAGGTAAGCCAAGGTGCTGATGTTGTTTATCACGCGGCGGGCGGCACCGGCGTTGGCGTGCTGCAAGCTGCAGCGGACGAAGGGATCCTTGGGATCGGCGTCGACAGCAACCAGAACCACATGCACCCCGGTTCGGTCCTGACCTCCATGACCAAGCGCGTGGATGTCGCGGTTTACGATGCGTTCTCGGATGGTGCCGACCTTGAGACCGGCTTTCAGGTGCTCGGCCTCGAACAGGACGGTGTTGGCGTCGCGATGGATGAAAACAACGCAGACCTGATTACCGATGAAATGCAGGCCGCAATCGACGACGCGAAAGCCAAGATCATCTCGGGCGAGATCGCAGTGCATGACTACATGTCCGACGAATCCTGCCCGGTGATGTAAGGCACGGGAATGGCGCAAGACGCAAATTCGGGGCGGCAGGACACTGCCGCCCCAGCCATTGAACTTCGCGGCATCTCAAAAGCCTTCGGGCCGGTGCAGGCGAACAAGGATATTTCGATCTCTGTCGCCCCCGGCACGGTCCACGGGATTGTGGGCGAAAACGGTGCGGGCAAATCCACGCTGATGTCGATCCTCTACGGTTTTTACAAAGCCGACGCGGGCGAGATTTTTATCAACGGAGCCAAGACAGAGATTCCCGACAGCCAGGCGGCCATCGCCGCGGGCATCGGGATGGTGCACCAACACTTCAAACTGGTTCAGAATTTCACGGTTCTTGAAAATGTGGTGCTTGGCGCAGAAGACGGCGCCCGCCTGCGCCCATCGCTCGCCCGCGCACGCGCGCAATTGGTTGAACTCGCCCGGGAATACGAATTGAACGTCGACCCCGATGCGCTGATCGAAGACCTGTCGGTCGGTCACCAACAGCGGGTTGAAATCCTGAAGGCGCTTTATCGTCACGCCGAAATCCTGATCTTGGATGAACCGACCGGCGTGCTGACTCCGGCCGAGGCCGACCATCTGTTCCGCATCCTTCGCAACCTGAAGGACGAAGGCAAAACCATCATCCTCATCACCCATAAACTGCGCGAGATCATGGATGTCACCGACACCGTCAGCGTGATGCGGCGGGGCGAGATGAAGGGCACCGTCAAAACCGTCGACACCTCGCCCGAAGATCTCGCCGAACGCATGGTGGGTCGCAAGGTGCTGCTGCGGGTTGATAAGACCCCGGCCCAACCCGGCGAGAAGGTGCTTGAGGTTGAAGACTTGCGGGTCGTTGACGATTCCAACGTCGAACGGTTGCGGGGAATTTCGCTTGAGGTCCGGGCGGGCGAAATCCTTGGCATTGCGGGGGTTTCCGGCAATGGGCAATCGGATCTTCTGAACGTCCTTGGTGGCTATGAAGAGGCGACCGGATTGATCCGCGTCAATGGGCAAGAGATTGATCTGACCGGCAAGTATTCCGACGGGCAATCCCGCCGCGCCCGTGGCATCGCCCATGTGCCCGAAGACCGTCACCGCGAGGGGCTGATCCTGAACTTCGCCGCGTGGGAAAACATGGTGTTCGGCTACCACAACGACCCCAGCTACAACAAAAACGCGATCCTGATGGATAACTCGGCGATCCTGTCCGAAACCCAAGCCAAGATGAATCGCTACGACGTCCGCCCCCCGAATCCGCGCCTGATGGCCGAAAATTTCTCAGGCGGAAACCAGCAGAAAATCGTTCTGGCGCGCGAGATGGAGCGTGATCCGTCGCTCTTGCTGATCGGTCAACCGACCCGTGGCGTCGACATTGGCGCGATTGAGTTTATTCACCAGCAGATCATCGAACTGCGTGATCAGGGCAAGGCGATCCTGCTGGTTTCGGTAGAGCTGGATGAGATCATGTCGCTGTCCGACCGCATCGCGGTGATGTTTGACGGGCGCATCATGGGTGAACGGCTGCCGAGCGAAACCGATGAAAAGGAACTCGGCCTGCTGATGGCGGGCATGACATCCGAACCCGACGGCCCGATTGTCGATGCGATCGAGGCGAACCTCGACGCCGTCGCGAAGGAGCACTGAACCATGAAGCGTATGCCAAGATGGGCAGACGTCGCCCTTATTCCCGCGATCAATCTGCTGCTGGCCTTCCTGATTTCCGGGCTTGTGATCCTTGCCATCGGCAAAGACCCGGTCGTCGCGATCAAAACGATGGTTCAGGGGTCGTTTGGTGACACCCGCGCATGGGGTTACACGCTTTATTATGCAACGAACTTCATGTTCACGGGGCTGGCGGTCGCCATCGCCTTCCACGCGCGAATGTTCAACATCGGGGGTGAGGGTCAGGCGGCGATTGGCGGTCTTGGCGTTGCGCTTGTTTGTCTAGCGGTCGACTGGCCGCATTGGTTGATCGCCCTGCCGGCGGCGATCATCGGCGGCGCGGTGTTTGGCGCTGCTTGGGCCGCTATCCCTGCGTATTTACAGGCGAAACGCGGCAGTCACATCGTGATTACCACGATCATGTTCAACTTCATCGCCGCCGCGCTGATGGGGTATCTGCTGGTCAACGTGCTGAAAGAACCGGGCAACATGGCCGCTGAAACCCGCGACTTCCCGGCTGGTGCGCATCTGCCGACCTTCCACGAAATGCTCGCACCGCTCGGGATTGAGTTCAACAAGAACGCCCCCGCAAATGTCAGCTTTATCGTCGCAATCCTGTGTTGTTTCCTTTTCTGGATCCTGATGTGGCGCACCCGGCTTGGCTACGCGATCCGCGCCTTTGGCCATAGCGAAAGTGCCGCCCGCTATGCCGGGATTTCCCCGACCCGCATCATCATGCTGTCGATGCTGATTTCCGGCGGATTGGCCGGGTTGATGGCGATCAACAACGTGATGGGGGAAAGCGAACGGCTGATCCTGAACTCCGTCGAGGGGGCGGGTTTCATCGGAATCGCCGTTGCGCTGATGGGCCGGTCCCATCCGGTTGGCGTCGCGCTGGCGGCGTTGCTATTCGGGTTCCTCTACCAAGGGGGCGCAGAGCTCGCGCTGTGGGAGTCTATCCCGCGCGAGTTGGTCGTGGTCATTCAGGCGCTGGTGATCCTGTTTACCGGAGCGCTTGATGGCATGGTGCGAAAACCGGTCGAAAACCTGTTCATGATCATGCGGAAGGAGGACGCGTAATGGATTTTCTGACCATCCTGCAAATCCTCGATTCAACTGTGCGCCTTGCGACGCCGCTATTGCTGGCCTGCCTCGCCGGGCTATTCTCTGAACGCTCCGGCATCTTCGATATTGGGCTAGAAGGTAAGATGCTAGCCGCCGCGTTTCTGTCTGCGGCGGTCGCTGCGGCGACCGGCAATGTCTGGCTCGGCATGTTTGCGGGGGTCGGTGTTTCAATCATGCTCGCCCTGCTGCACGGGCTTGCGTCGATCACCTTCCGGGGCGATCAGCTGATTTCCGGGGTTGCGATCAACTTCCTTGCCGCGGGCCTGACCGTCGTCATCGGGCAAAGCTGGTTTGGCCTTGGGGGACGCACGCCGTCGCTGATGGGTCAGGGGCGATTTTCAAACCTCGAATGGCCGTTCGCGGACGCCTTGCGCGAGGTGCCTATGGTTGGCCCGTTCTATGCAGAGCTTGTGTCAGGCCACACGTTCCTTGTCTACATCGCGCTGCTGGCGGTTCCGGCAAGCTGGTATGTCCTGTTCCGCACCCGGTTTGGCCTGCGACTGCGGGCGGTCGGTGAAAACCCCGGCGCGGTGGATACGGCTGGCATCTCTGTGACCCGGCTGCGCTATACCGCCGTTATCATCTGCGGAGCGCTCTGCGGCCTTGCGGGGGCGTATCTTGCAACCGGTCTTGCCGCCGGTTTTGTCAAGGACATGACCGCCGGGCGGGGCTTTATCGCGCTTGCCGCGTTGATCTTTGCCAAGTGGCGACCGTGGCACGCGCTTGGCGCTTGTATGCTGTTCGGCCTGCTTGAAGCGATCGGCAACCGCTACCAGAATATCGACCTTCTTGGCGTCACACTTCCGGTCCAGTTCATGCAGGCGCTACCCTACATTCTGACCGTAGTGATTCTGGCCGGTTTCGTTGGCAAGGCCATCCCACCCCGCGCTGGCGGTGCCCCCTACGTCAAGGAACGGTAATTAAGGGCGCTATTGGCCCTGATCTGCTGCTTTTTTTGCGGTTCTCCCCGTTGAGTTCCCCTTTGAAGGCAGACTATGAAGGGCCATGCAGATCTACCTCCCCATAGCCGAAGTTTCGGTTAACGCATTCCTCCTTCTCGGCTTGGGTGGTTTGGTAGGGATTCTGTCCGGAATGTTCGGCGTCGGCGGCGGTTTTTTGATGACGCCGCTGCTGTTCTTTATCGGTATCCCGCCTGCGGTTGCCGTCGCGACCGAAGCGAACCAGATCGTCGCGTCGTCATTTTCTGGCGTTCTTGCACACCTGAAGCGAAAAACCGTTGACCTCAGGATGGGGACGGTCCTGCTGATCGGCGGGTTGATAGGCGCAGCACTGGGCGTGCAACTGTTCAACTTCCTTAAAAGTCAGGGACAGGTCGATCTGCTGGTGAAGCTTTGCTACGTCGTTTTCCTCGGCATTATCGGCGGGCTGATGTTCTTTGAAAGCCTGCGGGCGATCCGGCGGTCGCGCAAATCGCCGGGCACGACCGTGCGCAAGAAACACAACTGGATTCACAACCTGCCCTTCAAGGTGAAGTTCCGCACGTCCGGCCTTTATATCTCGGTCATTCCGCCGCTGATCGTCGGCGTTTTCGTTGGCGTTCTGGCCGCGATCATGGGTGTTGGCGGCGGGTTTATCATGGTGCCTGCGATGATCTACCTGCTGGGGATGCCGACCAAGGTCGTCGTCGGCACGTCGCTGTTTCAGATCATCTTTGTCACAGCCTTTACCACGCTGCTTCACGCAACCACGAACTATACTGTCGATATGGCGCTGGCGGTTCTGCTGTTGATCGGTGGGGTCATCGGCGCGCAGATCGGCACCCGGATCGGGACCCGCATGAAGGCGGAACAGTTGCGCATCCTGCTTGCGCTGATGGTTCTGGCGGTGTGCGGCAAGCTCGCGCTCGACCTGTTGCTGATGCCGAGCGAGGTTTATTCGATCGGGCACGGAGGGCACGGATGATCCTGCGCGCGCTGATCCTCCTGCTACTGACGGTCGTACCCCTTCGCGCGGACGAAGCCGTCATTGCCGGCCTTAGCCAGAACCGCGTGGCGATCACGGCGAATTTCGATGGCTCGGAGATTCTGATCTTCGGCGCGGTCAAACGGGAATCCCCCGCCCCAACCGACGCCCCGCTTGAGGTGATTGTCGCCGTTGTCGGCCCGTCCGAACCCGTGACCGTCCGGCGCAAGGAAAAGCGTTTTGGCATCTGGGTAAACACGGAGTCCGTTCTGGTCGACGCCGCACCAAGCTTTTACGCCGTCGCCACGACCAACCCGCTTGACGATATCCTAACCGATGTCGAAGACCTCAGGCACCGCATTTCGATTCCCCGCGCGATCCGCTCGGTCGGGGCTGCGTTTTCGGTCAGCGACGCGCCTGCGTTCAGCACCGCGATCATCCGCATCCGTAGCCGCAGCGGGCTATATCAAGTGTTGGAGAATGAGGTGGAGCTGACGGACGAAACCCTGTTCAACACCTCAATCGCGCTGCCCGCAAACTTGACCGAAGGCAACTACACCACCCGCATCTTTCTGACCCGCGGCGGCACCGTGGTAGATGCCTACGAAACCGTGCTGCACGTCAACAAGGTCGGGCTGGAGCGTTGGATCTATAACCTCGCCCATGAACGGCCACTGATCTACGGCCTGTTGTCGCTGTTCATCGCAATTGCTGCGGGTTGGGGTGCATCCGCCGCATTCCGTTATGTGCGCGGCTGATCACCCCCGCCCGACATGCGGCATCTTGGTCGCCATGACCGTCATGAACAGCACATTCGCGTTCGCAGGCAGCCGGGCCATGTTCCAGATCGCATCGGCTGCATCCTGAACATCCATCGTCGGCGGCTCCTCAGCGTCGGGATCCGCCGTTTTCACACGGTCGATCAAGTCCTCGACCAACTCCGTGCGGGCGTTTCCAATGTCGATCTGCCCGCAGGCAATGTCGAACGGACGCCCATCAAGGCTCAGGCTTTTCGTAAGGCCCGTCACCGCGTGTTTTGTCGTCGTATAGCAAACCGATGCCGGCCGCGGTGTCTGCGCCGATAGGGAGCCGTTATTGATGATCCGCCCGCCTTGGGGCTGCTGCCGCCGCATCTGACCAAAAGCAAGCCGCGCCGCATGGAACATCCCCCCAACGTTGACGTTCAGAACCTTGTTCCAATCGTCCAAAGATACTTCGTCAATTGGGGCAGAAGGGCCGAACATTCCGGCATTGTTAAACAACACATCAAGCCGCCCGGTGCGACGGACGAATTCGTCAAATGCCGCTTTCAGCGCGTCGGGGTTCGTTACGTCGGCTGGCAAGGCATGGGCGCCGGGATGGTCGGCGGCCATCGCCTCCAACGGGTCCGCCCGTCTTGCGATCAAGCCAACCTGCCAACCTTCGGCAAGGAACTTCTCTGCCGCGGCGCGTCCGATACCGGAACTCGCCCCTGTCACGAGTATTGTCTTAGCCATCGCCAGCCTCCTCCGCTGTCAACTCCAGTGGCGCGGGTTTTGCGCGCAAATCCTCTACCGATAACTCCGCCGTCGGACGCCCAAGCCGATTGCGCACGACCCAGAACAGCCGTTTTTCGGCCCGCGTGATTGCCACATAGGCCAGCCGTTTCCACAAGGGCTGCCCCGCTTCGGTCCGTCCCATACGGGCCGCCACCCACAGATCGGGGGCAAACACCTGCACGTCTTCCCACTGCGAGCCTTGCGCCTTGTGGATCGTCACCGCAGCCCCGTGCAGAAACGCAGCGCCCATTCGGGCCGCGAAGGGGATGAAAGGCTCCTCCTCGTCCGGGTGTTCGATCTTGATGATCGACGCTGCGCTGACCCGAGGGTCTTCGGCGCCGATCACGTGTAGCCGGGAAAAACCGGGCTTGTTGCCCGGCCCCAAATACACCACCTGTGCGCCTTTGATCAGGCCGCGTGCTTCGAGGTCGATCCGTTTTTTGCGGTGCTTCAGCGGCAGCTCCAGCCCGTCGCAGATCAGCGGCTCTCCGGGCAACAGTTCAGTCGCCGGTGCGTCATAGGCCGCGCGAAACGCCTGGATCAGCTTCACACGTGTCACATTCCGCCACACAAGAACGGGAGATCGCGCCATCAGATCGCTTTCCACCCGCTGCGCCATTACGATCCGGTCGTCCTTGGCGGCAAAGTCTTCGATCATCCGCTCAAACGCTTCAAACCCGACACTGTCATCGCCAAGCGCATGGGCGAGGTCGAGGATCGGGTTGTCCTGCGTCTGCCGGTGGACGCGGTGCAGCACCAGCTTGCGGGCGTCCTTGAACTGGTCAAACACCATCTGGCCCGATTGCCCGACCGGGGCCAACTGGGCCGGATCGCCGAACAGCACGAGGGTCGGAAAAATCTCTTTCAAATCCTCGAACTGCTTTTCGTCGAGCATGGAACTTTCGTCGACGAATCCGATATCCAGCGGGTCTTCGCGCCGCTTCCAACCCGTGATGAAGTCCGAACCACGCAGACCAGCCGCAGCAAGTGCGCCGGGGATCGACTTGTTGATCGCATAAAACGCCGCTGCCCGGTCAAGCGCTGCTTCGGTCAGCCCTTCGATCTCGGGCTTCGTGCCATTCCCGGCAAGCCAGTCCGCGACCTTTTCGTATTCCGGGTCATAGACCGGCGTGTAGAGGATGCGGTGGATCGTCGTCGCGGGAACGCCGCGGTTGCGCAGAACGCTCGCCGCCTTGTTCGTCGGGGCAAGGATCGCCAGCGTCCGCCGATCCTTGCGCTTGCGACCCTCGTAGTCGCCCGACACGACGTCAACGCCTGCCTCTTGCAGCGCTTCGTATAGCTGGGCGAGCAGTAGGGTCTTGCCCGACCCCGCCTTACCGATCACCGCGAGGACGCTTGATTTGCCGTCCGACATTGGCGTCAGAAGCGCATCGTCCAGATCGACACCAGCGCTGCGCAACAGCTCTGTCACACGGTCGTAGGCATCCGCCTGATCTTCGGAAAACGTGACGCTCGGTTCGCTCATGCGGCGACCCTACCCCGCCAGTTGGCGGGGTTCCAGCGCGATCAGCCTGTGGCGGAAAGCGGTAGGTCGACAGACCCAAAGGCGCGTTCAAACCACAGCTTTGATACCTCTGCGGAGATGCCCGCCTTCTTAAGTAACCGATCCCGCACCGGCGTGCCGAATTCCCACAAGCCAACGCTGATTTCGTCGCGCCCTTCGCCGTCAGAGCCGAGGATCGTCGGCCCCCAGCCAAGACGGCGATAGATCCGCACCATACGGCTGTCGAATACGCCAACCGCGTGTTTCAAATGGAATCCAACGCCGATTTCCGCGCCACCCAGCATCAGCGCTGCCGAAACCCGTGTTTCTGCCCCGCGCGACAGACAGAAGCGTGTGCATTCCCAGACAAGCGGGCTTTTGATCCGAACGCCGCCGGTCAGATGCCGGAAGTGATCGTTCACCATGGTTCGCCCAACCGTCGGCAGGAACCGCATCGATCCGCCATGCCCGCCATCCGCATGCTGCCAGATCACATAGAGTGGGTTGATGACGTCGTATTGGTCCCGCTCCTCCCCGCTACTGGTGACGTTAACCTCCCACCCCAGCCGGTTGTGGAATTGGTCCGCTCGATCCCGGAACATCGTGTCGCGCAGTTTCGGAAATGCGTTGAGTTCGTCACCATAGATATATCTGAGCATTGGGGGCCTCCATCCGTGTTACGGACTCAGGCCTAGGAACAAATGGTGAAGATTTTAGAAACAAGTCGCGGAATGGCCCCAATTCAGACCACAAGCAGCCCTTTGACCATCGCGCGGGCGACCGCATGGGTGGTGTTCGTCGCCCCCAGTTTGTAGCGCGCGCTTTCGATGTAGACACGCAGTGTATGCTCGGAAATCGCGAGGCTTTCGGCAGCGTTGGCGCGATTGTATCCCATCGCGAGCAGCGTCAGCGCATCGGTTTCGCGTGGCGACAGCGATTGCGCGGGCAATTCATCTGTTCCCCGCTCAATCTCAAGCGCTTTTTGATTGATGAAATGCGCGACGAGAATCAGGTCGCGGATATGCGCCTCTGTCAGACGGCTCCATTCCTCGTCAGAGCAGCGATGATTGACAGTGAAAAGCGCGAATTGCCCGTTCGGGCCACGGATCGGAACGGAGAACCCCTGATTGCCTAGATCGCATTCCAGCGCCTCGCCCAGAAAGACGCGGGCGTTTTTCGATGACCAGTCAAGCCGCTTCCAATCGACCGGGTGAAAGCGCTGGTAGCAGCCCAGCACAACCGGATCGATCCGTGCGTAATCCTCTGCCAGATATTGCGACACCCATTCGTCGCCATAAGTCAGGGCCGCATATTGCTGCCCCGTGCTGTTCACGGAATGGTAAACGATATGCTCGACCTGATAGAGATCGCGCAGGCTGAGGATATGGGATTGCAATTGATCAAGCGTTGTCGCCTGATCAAGACATTCGATGAAGGCCTCTAGCTTTCCCTGCATCGTTTAAGGCTGACCCCAACTCACCTTTTCTGTCGGACGTTAGTTCGGACGCTGCCACCAGCTTTGTATCGTCCAACTGCTCTGCCAGAACGGAGAACCCGTTATTATGGGCAAAGTTCCTGAGGTCCGACAGAACGTCCAATATCCATTCATTCTTCATGCTCGACTCTCATTTAGAGTAGTTAACAACTGATTAACACAACCCTACCACGAACAGACTTTCTCAATATATTCGCAGAATTCAACTCCCCCAAAATAGCGAGGCGGGGGTTAATAAGCCGTTGAACGGATTTCGGCCGGCAGAAACGAAATCAGCCGGCGAGTTCACCCCGCCGGCTGATCCAATATATTCAGGCTTGGAAGGCGTTAACTTCCTGCTTCCAGCACATCTTCCAGTGTGCGCAGCCCGGTGGTCGGCGCCTGCACCAGAACCGCCATGTTGCCGGGTTTGTGTTCGTTCCTCAGCATCTTCACATGCGCCGCCGGGATTTCTTCCCACGGGAAAACCTCGGACATACAGGGATCGATCCGACGCTCCACCATCAGTTTATTCGCCGCAGCGGCCTGTTTCAGATGGGCGAAGTGGCTGCCTTGAATGCGCTTCTGGTGCATCCAGACGTATCGCGCGTCCATGGTCAGGTTATAGCCGGTGGTGCCCGCACAAATCACAACCATACCGCCTTTCTTGCAGACGAAGGTCGAGACGGGAAACGTCGCCTCGCCCGGATGTTCAAACACCATGTCGACGTTGTTGCCCTTGCCGGTAATCTCCCAGATCGCCTTGCCGAATTTGCGAACTTCACCGAACCATTGCTTGTATTCGTCGGTGTTCACCTTCGGCAATTGACCCCAACAGTTGAAGTCCTTGCGGTTGATGACACCCTTCGCGCCGAGGCTCATGACAAACTCTCGCTTGTCTTCTTCGGAGATCACACCAATCGCGTTGCCGCCCGCCGCGTTGATAAGCTGGATCGCAAAAGAACCCAGACCGCCTGACGCGCCCCAGACCAGCACGTTCTGGCCGGGTTTCAGCGTATGCGGGCGGTGCCCGAACA
Source organism: Aliiroseovarius sp. YM-037 (assembly GCF_048060095.1). NCBI lineage: Bacteria > Pseudomonadati > Pseudomonadota > Alphaproteobacteria > Rhodobacterales > Paracoccaceae > Aliiroseovarius > Aliiroseovarius sp. YM-037. Next base: position 418,985 of record NZ_JBLUOA010000002.1, read on the forward strand.
GCATCCGGTATGCCGTGGCAAGCGTCAGCGTGTAGCAGGCGCTCTCCTCCCACGTCAGGTGCTTCGGCCGTTCCATCAACTGTTGCGCCTGAACGCGGGTGAACTGCGCAAACGACCCGTCCGGAGTCTCATACCCCCAAATCCGCTGGCTGTCGGAATACATCGGATCGCCGCCGTTACACTCCTCGTCGTCGCCATCATCCTGGTTACAGTGGATCACGACCTCATCGCCGACCTTCCAGCGTTTCACCTTGTCGCCAACCGCCCAAACGATCCCGGAGGCATCGGACCCCGCGATATGATATTCGGCCTTATGCACGTCAAACGGGCTAAGTGGGATACCAAGACCGGCCCAGACACCGTTGTAGTTCACGCCCGCCGCCATCACCAAAACCAGCACGTCCTGACTGTCGAGCTTCGGGATATCGACGACTTCGACCTGAAAAGACTGATCCGGCTCCCCATGACGTTCGCGCCGGATGGCCCACGCATACATCTGCTTTGGCACATACCCCATCGGAGGGATTTCACCCATGCCATAAAGGTCTTTTTCCGGTGCCTCGTAGCTGGCGATCGCCGGGTCCGTATCCAATGCCATCCTGTAAACTCCATACTGGTCTTCGTGCTTTGCCGCATCGCAGAATCAATGCGGCGTTTACGCTGAGATAGATGTCGAAACGTAATTATGCAACCACAAACGGGTCGATTTTGTAATTTTATGACCCAATGTTTCTAGGATGTCGGCATCAATGCCGCAGGTGCATCTATTGGCTCCGCCAGCAAATGCGCGATGGAGGCGGCATAGAATGTGATCGCCGCGCGTTCGTCGGGATTCACGTTGTAAACGCCGTCTTGTTCCGTCACCATGCCGCGCAGCACCAGCATACGCAGGCCGACTTCGGTTGCGTAATCCGCGCTGTCACGGGGCAGATGCACATAAGCGCCGTGTTTCGACAGGCGCACGATCGTCTCCGCCACTTTCGCCGCCATATCATCACGTATCATGCCCGCGTCGGTCTCTGCCAACACGGTTGCAACCAGCGGCACGGGCAGAACCGGCAGCACGTCGCGGATACGTTCCATCAGGGCGTGGCCGACCTCCTCCGCCCGGTGTTTGCCGTCACCGATAAACGCATCCAGCGACAGCGGGTCGCCGAAGCTGACGGCAGCATAGCCGAACCGGTGATAGCGCCCGGTCAGCTTGAACCGGATCTGTCGCCCGACAAAGCCGAGCATTTTTAAGATATGGAATTTGAACTTCCGCTCGCCCTGCTCTGCCGCTTCCAGCAGCACGCGATCCTCAAGCACCCGGTCGTAGTTGATCGCCACCGGCACAAAGACCACGTCCCGCCCCTCGCCCGGCGTGAAATCCGAAAGGATGTAGCTGAGCAGACCCAGCTTTGGCTCTCCCACGGTGCCATCAAGGCTCAGGCCGCCTTCGGGAAACACCGCCTGCGCCACACCATTCGCCGTCGCAAGCTGCACATACCGCGCAAGCACCCGGCGATAGAGCGTATTGCGCGACTTCCGCCGAATAAAATACGCGCCCATCGCCCGGATCAACCCGCGCAAGGGCCAGACCTGCGCCCATTCACCAACCGCATAGGACAGCGCCGACCGCTCCGCCGCAAGATATGTCACCAGCACATAATCCATATTGCTGCGGTGGTTCATCACGAATACGACCGTCGCCTCCGGGTCGATCTTCGCGATGGCGGTTTCGTCGTAATAGCCGAGCCGAACCCGATACAGCGCGCGCGATACCCAACGGGCCATGCGGATCGCGATTCCGAAATAGGCCGAGGCGCTGAACGATGGCACGATTTCCCGCGCATATCGCCGCGCCTGTTCGAACGCGACGTTTTCCGGCACGCCTTCAGTCTTGGCGTGATGGGCGACGGCCTCTATCACCTTGGGGTCGTAAATCAGTCGCTGGATCATGTCGTGCCGCCGCGCCAGCTTGAATGGCTGGATCGGACGCTCCAACCGTTTGTTCAGTTCCGAAACCAACCTCTCTGCCCGCCGTCGAAAAAACCAGCGCACCGACGGAAACAGGAAATGCGACGCAAAGGTGACCGCTGCAAAAAGCACGATCAAAACCAGAAGCCAAAGCGGGATTTCAACCAGTTGAGTCATCCGAACGACCCTTACATCAAAAGCGCTGTGCGTAAATCGTCAATCGATCTGCAGGTTCTCGAAAGGCGCGCCTTTGGCGCGATCAGTGCCGGGCCGGTTGCGGCAACCGGTGCAAGCTCGTAGGTTTACCCATGATCCGCGGCATCCGAAATCTGATCGAACGGCAAATCCAGAAGGCCCGTCTGGAAGGCAAGCTCGACGGTCTGGAGGGCGAAGGCAAACCCCTACCCCACCGGCCCGAGGAAGCCTTTGTCAGCACCGCCGACGCCGCCGGCTTTCGCATCATGGCCGAAGCGGGCGTGCTGCCCGAAGAGATCACGATCAAGAAACGAATCGCCGCCCTACGTGCGCATCTCAAGACCCTCACGGACGAACCGGACCGCAAGCAAGTCATGGCAGAACTCGCCAAACTTGAAACCCGCTATGGCATCGCAACCGAGGCCAGGAGGAAGTTTCTGAAGGAGTGAGGGGCGTGGTCGTCTGCCCGCTGCGCAATCCGGCCTGCTGTCGTCAGTCAGTCAGCCGCTCGTAATGCCGCATTTCTTCAATGTCATTTAGATAGGGTTTGATGTGAGCGAAGAACTCCCTGAACTCCTGACTGCCACGGAAGCCCTTTAAGTGGTCATCAGCAGAGGTCCATTCGATACGCAAAACGAACTGCTCCGGCTCCTCAACACATTGGCACATATCAAACGACATCGCATGTGGCGACGCCAGTAGCGGCGAGGCGGCCGCTTTGTAGTCTGAGATAAAATCACTCTGTCGACCGATGTCGATTTTATATCGAAGGTATTCAACAATCATTGCATTCTCCATTGATCATTCAGCTCGCAACGTGGGGCCATTGGCATGTCTGCCCGGCCTTCTCTATGATCAGATCAGCACAATCTGACCCTGCACAAGAGGTTACAAAAAGGTGACTGCCGGCCGAGACGACCAGAAACTGTTCGATTGCCCCGCCCTATCCGCGCTGAAAGTCATATCGGGCAAGTGGAAAACCCGCATCCTCTGGCTACTGCGCGAACGACCATATCACTTTGGCGATCTTAGGCGGACGTTGTCGGGCGTCTCTGCGAAGGTTCTGACTGAGCAAATTCAGCAACTTGAGGATGCCGGAATCGTCCTTCGGCGCGAAATTACGCGGAATGGCGTCACGTTTGCCGACTATCAATACAGCGATTACGGGCGAACACTGATCCCCGTTCTCGACTCTCTGGGAAACTGGGGACTGACGCACAAAGCGGATGCGGAACGCGCAAACACCCGATAATTGCCGCTGTTCTAATATTCATCACCTCACGCCAATCTTTTTGCAGTGCAGCATCTTGCCGCGCAAGATTATTCCGATTAGGTATGCCGAAGGATAATTTAGTTACCACGGATTGACTGCATGACTGACCTACCCGCCCGCGATCGACCTTGGCTTTTCCGCACCTATGCCGGGCATTCCACGGCCAAGGCGTCGAACGAGCTTTACCGGAATAACCTCGCCAAGGGGCAGACGGGGTTGTCTGTCGCGTTCGATCTGCCGACGCAGACGGGCTATGACAGCGATCATCAACTTGCGCGCGGCGAAGTCGGCAAGGTCGGCGTGCCGATTGCGCATCTGGGTGACATGCGGATGCTGTTTGATCAGATCCCGCTGGATCAGATGAACACGTCGATGACGATCAATGCGACGGCGCCGTGGCTGCTGTCGCTCTACATCGCCGCCGCCGAGGAACAGGGGGCGGATATCTCTGCCCTGCAAGGCACGGTTCAGAACGACATCATCAAGGAATATCTAAGCCGCGGCACCTATGTCTGCCCACCCGCGCCGTCGCTCAGGATGATCACCGACGTCGCCGCCTACACGCGGGAACATCTGCCAAAATGGAACCCGATGAACGTGTGTTCCTACCATCTGCAAGAGGCTGGCGCGACACCGGAGGAAGAGCTTGCCTTCGCCCTCGCCACCGCCACTGCCGTGCTGGACGACCTGAAAGGCAAGGTGCCCGAAGAGCACTTCCCCGCCATGGTCGGACGCATCAGCTTCTTCGTGAACGCGGGTATCCGTTTCGTCACTGAAATGTGCAAGATGCGCGCGTTTGTTGAGCTTTGGGATGAAATCACTCTGCAACGCTACGGGGTCGAAGATCCAAAGTTCCGTCGTTTCCGCTATGGCGTGCAGGTCAATTCGCTCGGCCTGACCGAACAGCAACCGGAGAATAACGTCTACCGCATTCTGATCGAAATGCTGGCCGTGACGTTGTCGAAGAACGCCCGCGCTCGTGCCGTACAGCTTCCCGCATGGAACGAAGCGCTCGGCCTCCCACGCCCTTGGGACCAGCAGTGGTCGCTTCGGATGCAACAGATTCTGGCCTATGAAACCGACCTTCTGGAATACGAAGACCTGTTTGACGGCAACCCCGCCATCACCCGCAAAGTCGAGGCGCTGAAGGATGGCGCGCGGGCAGAGCTGTCGCAGATTGACTCAATGGGCGGCGCGGTCGCTGCCATCGACTACATGAAATCGCGGCTGGTGGAATCGAACGCCGACCGCATTGGCAAAATCGAAGGTGGCGAAACAACTGTCGTTGGCGTCAACCGTTGGACAGAGGCGGCGGAAAGCCCGCTGACCTCCGGCGATGGCGCGATCATGGTGGCCGACAAGGACGCCGAGGCGGACCAGATCGCCCGCCTTCGCGCGTGGCGCGACACCCGCGATACTGCTGCCGTTAACGCTGCCCTCAACGCCCTGCGCGCCTCTGCGAAATCCGGCGAAAACATAATGCCTGCCAGCATTGCCGCTGCCAAGGCCGGAGCCACAACCGGCGAATGGGGCGATGTCGTCCGCGCCGCCTTTGGCCAGTATCGTGCGCCGACGGGGGTTAGCAAGAACCCCTCAAACCGGACCGAAGGACTTGAAGAAATTCGCGCCCAAGTCGATGCGGTCAGCGATAAGCTTGGTCGCCGCCTGAAATTCCTCGTCGGCAAGCCGGGCCTCGACGGACATTCCAACGGCGCCGAGCAAATCGCCGCCCGTGCCCGCGACTGCGGGATGGACATAACCTACGAAGGCATCCGCCTCACGCCCGAAGAAATCGTGACCGCCGCGCGGGAACAGGATGCGCATGTCGTCGGACTGTCGATCCTATCCGGGTCGCACATTCCGTTGCTTGAGGAATTGATGGAGCGGATGAAGGACGCTGGCCTCGGACACATCCCTGTCGTCGCGGGCGGCATCATCCCGGAAGACGACGCCGCGCGGCTGCGCAAGATGGGCGTTGCCCGCGTCTACACCCCAAAGGATTTCGAACTGAACCGCATCATGTTCGACATCGTCGCGCTGGTGGACCCGAAGGCTGTCGCGGCGGAATAATCCCTAGGGCTTCTTCCGACCACGTTTTGGCACGGCACTTCCGCCCTTCATGTCCTGCGCTTGCAGACCGGCGCGACGGGCCTTATTTTTCTTGCTATTCGGCTTCCCGACCGGCGTCACAAGCTTCGGCTTTCCATCTTGAGTTTTCCGTTTTTTCAGCGGTGTCACAACACCTTCCGGGCGCTCGGGCTTCGGTTCACGCGGGAATTTAGGCTTCGACCCCGGCGCGCCGGGCTTCGGCTTTTTCTTCCGCGGCGCGGGCGCATCGTCCCAGTCAATCGGAGCCGCAGCGCCAGAACGGCGACCCTTCGGCTTGCGATCCTGCGGCTTCGGCGGCGACCCACGCCGCTGTTCCGTCACGATTGTCGGAGGGGTATCAAGCTTCGTCACCTTTGCCCCGGCCTCAACCACCATGTCATCGCCAAGCGCGTCAAGGAAACCCTCAACACTCGACAGCTTAATCTCAAAATACGACTGATCCTGCTGCACCCGGATCGCGCCGATATCGTCGTTCGTCAGGTTCCCGGCCTTACACAGCATCGGTAACAAGCGCCGGGGCTCTGCATTTTCCTTGCGCCCGCCAGTGATCGAAAACCAAACGCTTGGCCCAAAGGTACCGCGCTGCGACGGAGCCTTCTGCCCACCGCCCGCAGGTGCCAACTCTTCCGGTGCGGACTGGCGACTACCGTTCAGACGCACATAGGCCGCGGCGATCTGTTCGGCGCTGAATTGGCCGACCAGCTTTTCAACCAAACCCCTGTCCGCCTTCGCCACCGGTTCGTGCCACGCGGGATCGGCCAACATCCGGTCTTCGTCCCGACGGCGGATTGCGTCAGCGGATGGGGCTTCACCCCAAGTCGGCGTGACCTTTGCGCCTTGCAAAATCCGCTCTGCCTTGCGGCGAAACTGCGGCGGCACGATCAGTGCGCTGACGCCTTTGCGCCCGGCGCGACCTGTCCGGCCCGACCGATGCAGCATCGTTTCGTGGTTCGACGGAAGCTCTGCATGAACGACCAGATCGAGATTCGGCAGGTCAATCCCCCGCGCCGCCACATCAGTCGCGACACAAACCCGCGCCCGCCCGTCCCGCATCGCTTGCAACGCGTGCGTGCGCTCGGTCTGCGACAGCTCACCGGATAGCGAAACGACCGAAAAGCCGCGATTGGACAGCCGCGCGGTCAGACGGTTTACCGTCGCCCGCGTGTTGCAGAACACCAGCGCATTCGGCGCTTCGTAGAACCGCAACACGTTGATTATCGCGTTTTCACTGTCACGTGGCGCGACATTCATCGCCAGATATTCGATATCCGCGTGCTGGGATTTCTCAGCGGTCGTCGTCACGCGCACCGCGTCGTTCTGATAGCTTTTCGCAAGGTTCGCGATACCACGCGGCACGGTGGCCGAGAACATCAGTGTGCGGCGTGTTTCAGGCGCTTCGCCCAAGATGAACTCCAGATCCTCGCGAAACCCGAGGTCAAGCATTTCATCAGCCTCATCCAGCACCACGGCGCGCAGCCCGCTCATGTCGATGGACCCGCGCATGATGTGGTCGCGCAACCGCCCCGGCGTCGCCACGACGATATGTGCCCCGCGCCCCAGCGCCCGACGTTCGTCGCGCATATCCATGCCACCCACGCAAGACGTTACGACCGCCCCCGCCTTGGCGTATAACCACGACAGTTCGCGCTGGACCTGCAAGGCCAGCTCCCGCGTTGGCGCGATAATCAGGGCGAGAGGGGATGCAGCCTTGGCGAAGCTCTCTGCATCGGCCAACAATGTCGGCGCGATCGCAAGGCCAAAGCCGACAGTCTTGCCCGATCCGGTCTGGGCAGACACCAGCAAATCGGCATTGGCCAAGGCAGGGTCAGTCACCGCTTCTTGCACGGGGGTTAGGGCGGTATATCCGCGATGTTCGAGGGCGTCGGCGAGGGCTTGTTTCACGATAGGGATTTTCTGCAGTTAGGACGCGCGGCGGCACGGCTGGTCATCAGCCCCGATGTCGCCGCATCAAAATGGGATCAAGCGACGGCTGGTATAGGCTTTGTGGAGGAAAGTATAGGACGATCTTGTCGCGGCCTTGCCCAATCGGTTCACGATCCACATCCCGCTTTTTCGCGTCCGAGGGCATTTCCATCCCGCCCCACCCCGTTATAGTCATCAGAAATCAGCGAGGGCCAAAATGACCATTCACATCGGTGCAAACGCCGGCGATATCGCCGAAACCGTCCTTCTTCCGGGCGATCCCTACCGCGCGAAATGGGCGGCAGAGAATTTTCTGGAAGACGCCAAACTGGTCAACGAAGTTCGCGGAATGCTCGCCTTTACAGGCACTTACAATGGCAACCCGGTGACGATCCACGGCTCCGGCATGGGCATGCCAAGCCTGTCGATCTACGTCAACGAACTGATCCGCGACTACGAAGCCAAAACCCTGATCCGCATCGGATCTTGCGGCGGCATGCAGGATCACGTGGGCCTGCGCGATGTGATTCTGGCGATGACGGCCAGCAGCCTTTCCACACCCTCCCGCGGCATCTTCAAGGAACTGAACTTCGCCCCTTGCGCTGACTGGTCGCTTTTACGCGCCGCCGTAGCTGCGGCTGAAAGCAAAGGGACAAATACCCATGTGGGCGGCATCTATTCATCCGACGTCTTTTACGACGAACGCCCTGATTTGAATGAACAAATGGTGCGCCACGGAATTCTGGGGGTCGAGATGGAGGCCGCCGAACTCTACAACCTTGCCGCACGTCACAGCATCCGCGCACTGGCTGTCCTCACCGTCTCCGATCACCTCGGCACCGGAGAGGCGCTGCCCTCAGATCAACGTGAAAAGAGCTTTGGCGACATGGTCGAAATCGCCCTCGAAGCTGCCTTCGCCTGACAGTTTCATCTTGCCCGAAATACTCCCGCCGGAGGCATGAAATCTCTTCATTCACCGCCCGTGGCTGCGGTCGTATCCGTTGACTGTGGGCGACTCCCACCCCGACAGCGCACCTTCTTTCGGCTCAAAAACCTCGACCAGTAGCGGGTAGCATGGCGTTGTGTCGCTTGAATGCTCCGCCCCGCAATCCCCGCCGGGGCAGGCCGACAACGCGCCCAAAAGGTCGATTTCCGCGAAGAACTCAATGTAGTCACCGGGCCGCACCGGGCTTGCTTTCATAAAATACTGCCCGGTATCCCGCGTGAAGCCGGTACACATAAAGACGTTCAACACGTCATGAACCAACGGCTCCGCCTCGGTCGGCTCAATATCAAGCGCGTCGGCCAATGCACGGGTCAGGTTGGAATGACAGCAGTGATGATATTGCCCCCCGGCCAACAGGTTATGCGTGTAAGGATCGCACCGCGTTCCGATCACGTCATGGACAGAGCCACCGAATGCGTCGATCCCATACCAGCCAAGCGTATCCTCGACGATCGTCGCCATCGGTCGCAGAGCCGGAAAGCTCGACCAAAGCCTGTCACCTGTCGTGACGTGGGTTCCGTGTAGAGCCCTTGTTTTTCCTGAATAAAACCGCTCCGTCAAATTCTGCGCGTTCCAGAGGTTAAGGTCGCCCACTTGCGGCCCTTCGACGCTCGTGATGCGGAAAAACTGCCCTGCGGGAACGCCGAAACAGCTTGCCTCGCGAGGGGCCACGACAACCTCGTCGACCTTCTTCGCCCCCTGACGCGCGGCCCGATAGCCCGCCAGATCGGGTGCGGGCAAGGTATCCACTGGATAGCAAATCACGGGCGCAATCTCGCGGCGGGCGGCGGCATCGTCGGGGCGGGTCGTCATTTGCGGATCACTCCTTTGAGGGGCGCATACATATCTTTGGCATTTTGCCGCCCGGGGTGTCCATCTCTGCGCCACAGGCCGCGCAGACGTGGCGGGTTCCGCCATCCCGCGCACGCCAACGGCACATGCGCGTCCGTTCGGTTCGCATCAGATACATACCGACAAAGATCAGGATAATGATGATCGGGACGAGTGCCATAGCGCCGCCCTACCCGACCAGCAAATGCCCCGCAAGACCAAGCAGGAACCCCGCGACCGCGCCAAGCGGCGGTGCGCGGTGGTTTTCCAGAACCGCTTGCGGCGCGACATCTTCGAACAGCAGGTAAAGAATGCCGCCGCTCGCAAACACCATGATCGCCCCAAGCACCGCTGGAACGTCGCGCAAGACCTCCATCCCGAACCACGCCGCCAAGGGGCCCGCTGGCACCACCAGGACAAAAAGCAACAACAACCGTCCGCGAGGGATCGCATTGCTTGCGTCAATCTCTCGATATGCGTTGAAACCTTCGGGCAGGTTCTGGATCGCGATGATTCCGGCCAGAAGGTATGCGGTGTTCGGATCGTAGGCGAGCAAAGCGCCAAGCGCCGCGGCCTCTGGCACATAGTCGAGCATCATTGCCATGAACTGCGCACCATGCCCGCCCCGCGCGCTAAGCCAGCTGTCGACCGCGAAAAAGCTGACGCCACCCGCCGCGAAAAGAAAAAGCGACCAGAAGGATGTCAAACGCTCCGTCCCCTCGGGGATCAGGACAAGCGCGATGGCGGAAAACAACGCTCCGCCGCCAAAGGCGATGACGGTATGGCGGAACTCTTCCTCAAGCCAGCGCGGGTTGATGCGTTCGACCGAGGCAAGCACCGCACCGATGGGGATCGTGACCCCGGCCAGCGTGGCAAGCAAAAGGGCGAGTGCGATATCGCTCATCCCGCGCCCCTCGCGTTAGACCGTGCGTTCGACCATCATCTTTTTGATCTCGGCAATCGCCTTGGCGGGGTTCAGCCCTTTCGGGCATGTTTTTGTGCAATTCATGATCGTGTGGCAGCGATAAAGCTTGAATGGATCTTCGAGGTCGTCCAACCGCTCCCCGGTTGCTTCGTCCCGGCTGTCGATGATCCAGCGATACGCGTGGAGAAGCGCCGCCGGACCGAGGTAACGATCACCGTTCCACCAGTAACTTGGGCAAGAGGTCGAACAACTCGCGCACATCACGCATTCATATAGCCCGTCGAGCTTTTTGCGGTCTTCGATTGACTGCTTCCACTCTTTCGCGGGGCGGTTCGTCTTGGTTTCCAGCCACGGCATGATGCTTGCGTGCTGGGCGTAGAAGTGCGTCAGGTCCGGGATCAGATCGCGCACCACGGGCATATGCGGCAGGGGGTAAATCTTAACGTCCCCGTCGATTTCATCCATGCCGTAGATGCAGGCGAGCGTATTTATTCCGTCGATATTCATCGCGCAAGATCCGCAGATGCCTTCACGACAGGACCGGCGGAAGGTGAGGGTCGGGTCGATCTCATTCTTGATCTTGATCAGCGCGTCCAGAACCATCGGCCCGCAGGTATCCATGTCGACGAAATAGGTATCGACCGACGGGTTCTTACCGTCTTCCTCGTTCCAGCGGTAAATCTGGAATTTGCGGACATTCGTCGCACCCTCAGGCTTGGGCCATGTCTTGCCCGTCGTCATACGAGAGTTCTTTGGGAGCGTCAGTTGAACCATGACCTCTACCTTTCGTTATGCGTTTGCAAGCGCGGCCCGGTGTTCTTTCCGGATCACGAGTTTCAGGCCAGACCAGATTTCGTCCACCGCGCAGACCTTTACATCAACCAAAATGTCGGTGAGCGCGCGGTTGCGGATCGTGTCTTCGGTCACGTCCGTCGGAACTTTAGAGGCTTTCTTGGGCCAAGACACCCAGATCATGCCGTCGGGTTTGATATTCGACTTCAGCGCCGGAACCGCTGCATCGACAACCGCCGCGCTGTCGGTGAACAGATGCACATAGTCGAGCATCTTGTCCTTCAGCGCCGTCCAGTCGGCAACTTGCGATAGGTAAGAGAATGCCCGCGCCTCGGTCAGATGGGACAGGCTTTCCGGCAGCCCGGCAAAGGCCACCGCCTGCCCGTCTTTCAACCCCAGCTTTTTTGCCAGTGGGGTGCCGGAATATCCCGCATCTTGCATCAGAACGTCCGCGCCTTGGGGGCGATTTTCTTCGGTTCGATCCCGCCCTCGGCCGGGGTTGTCAGCGGATCTTTTACAACAGGGCGGTAGGTCAGATCGACCTTGTTGCCATCGACGCGCGAAATCGTATGGACGCGCCAGTTCTTGTCGTCACGCTCCGAATAATCCTCATGCGCGTGGGCACCCCGGCTTTCATGCCGCGCCTCGGCCCCGTGGATTGTGGCGAGCGCGTTCGGCATCAGGTTGGTCAGTTCAAGCGTTTCCATCAGGTCAGAGTTCCAGATCAGCGAGCGGTCCGTCACCTTGATGTCATCCAGCTTGCCCGCGATTTCGGTCATCTTCTTGACGCCATCGGCCAAGGTCTTGGACGCCCGGAAAACCGCCGCGTCCTGCTGCATGGTCTTCTGCATCTCAAGCCGCAGATCAGCAGTCGGTGTTTGACCCTTGGCGTTCCGCAGCCCGTCGAACCGATCAAACGCGGCATCAACCGATGCGGTGTTAAGTGCGGGGTTCGACGATTCCGGATCAACAACCTTGCCCGCCCGGATCGCTGCCGCACGGCCAAACACCACAAGGTCGATCAGCGAATTCGACCCCAACCGGTTCGCACCATGAACCGAAGCACAACCCGCCTCGCCCACGGCCATCAGGCCGGGAACGACGGCGTTCGGATCTTCCTTCGTGGGGTTCAGCACTTCGCCCCAGTAATTCGTCGGCACCCCGCCCATGTTGTAGTGAACAGTCGGAATGACAGGGATCGGCTCCTTCGTCACGTCAACGCCCGCAAATATCTTGGCAGATTCGGAAATCCCCGGCAGGCGTTCGGCAAGCGCTTCGGCAGGCAGGTGATTGAGGTTGAGGTGGATGTGGTCGCCCTCTTCTCCGACCCCGCGCCCTTCGCGGATTTCCATCGTCATTGAGCGGGACACGTAATCCCGCGGCGCGAGGTCTTTGTATTGTGGGGCGTAGCGTTCCATGAACCGCTCACCTTCGGAGTTGGTGAGGTATCCGCCCTCGCCCCGAGCGCCTTCGGTGATCAGGCAGCCGGAGCCATAGATGCCGGTCGGGTGGAACTGCACGAACTCCATGTCCTGCAGGGCAAGCCCGGCGCGCGCCACCATCCCGCCGCCGTCGCCGGTGCAGGTATGGGCCGATGTTGCGCTGAAATAGGCGCGGCCATAGCCACCCGTGGCCAGCACCACCATCTTGGCGTTGAAGACGTGCATCGTGCCATCGTCAAGCTTCCAGCAGACGACGCCCTGACACTCTCCATCGTCCGACATAATCAGATCGATCGCGAAATATTCGACGTAGAATTCGGCGTTGTTTTTCAGGGACTGTCCGTAGAGCGTATGCAGAATCGCGTGCCCCGTCCGGTCTGCCGCCGCACAAGTGCGCTGCACCGCAGGGCCTTCGCCGAATTCGGTCGTGTGGCCGCCGAACGGTCGCTGATAGATCTTGCCCTCTTCCGTTCGGGAAAACGGCACACCGTAATGTTCAAGCTCATAAACTGCCTTGGGCGCTTCGCGCGCCAGATACTCCATCGCGTCGGTATCGCCCAGCCAGTCTGACCCCTTCACGGTGTCATACATGTGCCACTGCCAATGGTCGGGGCCCATGTTCGATAGGCTTGCGGCGATGCCGCCCTGCGCCGCAACCGTGTGCGACCGCGTCGGGAAAACCTTAGTCACGCAAGCCGTGCGCAACCCTTGCTCTGCCATACCAAGCGTTGCCCGCAACCCGGCCCCACCAGCGCCCACGACGACGACGTCATAGGTGTGCGTTTCGTATTCGTATGAAGACATCAGGAAACTCCGAAATCAGGCGATAAGGGCGAGTTTGACAAGCGCGAAGATGGCGGTGATCGCCGCCGCACGCCAGATCAGCGCATTCACGATCAGGCAGCGCAGGCGCAGGCGATGGCCGCTGATGTAATCTTCGATCACGACCTGCAGTCCCAACCGCAGATGGCTGAACAGCGCGAGGATGAACATCACCGCGATCACGGCATGAACTGGATTGGCATAGCGGGCAATCATCGCCTCATACCCTTCGCCAAGCACCGGGGCGAACCCCCAGAGGAACAGCAGCGACAGCGGGATGAGCGCGATGGCAGTCAGGCGCTGTGATACGAAATGCTCGGTCCCGGATTTGGCGGAACCAAGGCCAGCGACGCGTTTATAATCGGTCTTGTAAGACATGCTGTTCCCCTCAGACCGCAAGTATGATGCTGATGATGGTCATCACGACGGATGCGCCGACAGCGATCCAACCGCTCCGGGCGCTTTCGCCAATGCCAAGGCCAACGACCGCATCCCAGCGCAAGTGGCGAATGCCGTTGAAAAAGTGAAACCAAAAGGCCCAAAGCGACGCGACAAGGATCAAAACCCCGAACCAAGACGACAGCACCCCATCGACGAAGTTGAAGTAATCCGCCCCAATCGCCGCAGCCGCAAACCACCAGACGATCAGCAGCGCCGCCAGCGACAACCCGACCCCGGTGATCCGATGTAATATCGACAGCATAGATGTGATTTGCGGTCGATAAACAGAGATATGAGGAGAGAGCGGCCTGTTGCCCCGGTTCACGTCTGCCATGGGTGTCCCCTTCAGGTAAAACTGCCTTAGCTACGAGTCGCCCCATAAATACTGATAATTTCGGCAGTGTCACGGGCTGCCACGCAATCTGCGCCGCCATTTTCGGACAAAATGTCGCATTTTCGACCTATGTGATCACAGTATTTACTTGCGTGATCACAGATTACTCTGCCGGAGCAAGGCTGCGCAGGCGTTCCTCAAATTCGGCGCAGATGGTGATTTGTTTCGCTTCGGGATTGTAGAAAGCGTTGGGTTCGCCGCAAGACTCTACGGTGATCGAAAGGGATTCGGGCAGCGCGAAGGATTCATTCAACGCTGCGACCTCGTCCCGCACGGTACGGGCGGTCAGGCTGTCGGGATCGGCTGCCTCGAATTGCAACGTTTCGCCCGGTGCACCGACCTCAAGGTCCCCCAGAACTGCGCCCCAACTGTCGGCGGCCAGTTCAAACTCCTCCTCGCAGCTGTCGGCCCGCTCTTGGGGCAAGTCGAGATCTGCCGCGACATCCTCCCGCTCCTCTGGATTGGCGCCGTAGAACAAGCACACCAGATTGTAGTAGCGTTGCAGATCGGCGCCGTGAACATCCCAGTACGCCGGCTCTCCCCCTTCTGCGGCCATCGCGTCTGCTTCACCCAGAAATCCAAACGCCGCTTCGTAAGTTAGCGAAACAGCCGAATCCTCCTCAAACAGCGCGTCGATCAACAGAACGCTCAGCACGTCAGCGGCGTCTTCTTCCTGACCGAATACCGGCAACGCCATGATGTCGATCAGCGCATGGCCAAGCTCATGATACAGGACGGCGATCAGGTTACCTTCGACAAAGGCGTCGGTCTGTTCATCCGCATGTGCGGCAGGCGACAACAGAATGAGAACGCCTGCGAGCAATGATGTTTTCATACTGAAAGTTCCTCCAAAATCCTTTGTGGGATCAAGCCATCAGTCAATGCTCGACACCTGTTCGGTCGTTTCGCGGATCAATTTGCGCTGCATTCGTTCCGGATATTCGTTGAAACCGTTGGCCGTCACAACAAAGGCGCCATCCCCCATGATGACGTTTTCCCAGAAATAGGCGGTCAGATCCTCTTCCGCCCCTTCGATGACCAAGGCGTTTACGGTGATCTCAGCCTTTCGCAGTTCGGGATGCACGTCGAGCGGGGGAGTCCCTTCGTTCGACCGGCCATCGCCTGACACGTCGATCACCCGGCGCTTGCAGATGGGGCCGTTGTCAAATTGGGTAGCTGAGAACCTAAGCGCCTCGCCGACGGCGGTGGAATAGTCCCGCCACGCCCGCGGCGCGTGTTCGACGGCGTTCGCGAACGCCTCAACCGCTTCGAAATCGTTGACAGCGGTCCAGCCCACGGCGACCGTCTGGCGCGATGTGCCGGACCATTGAACGACCGTCACCCACGCATTCGCCCGCACCAGCGCTTCGGACACAATCCCGTCACGCAACCCGTTCGCCAGCCCTTGCATCTGGATCGCGTATTCGATGTGATCGACAGAACCTGAGATATCGACGGCCAACACCAGCGCCAGATCGCACGCCTTGGCGGGCGTGGCCGTCAGAAGGGTCAGGGACAGTGCCGAAGCAACAAGCGATCGCATGAGGATAACGTTATCACGCCGCCCCTAACCTCGCTATCACATCGGCATCAGCGCCCAATAGTCGAGGTCAAGCAGCACTTCAGGCAGGTACTTCCCGTCCTCACCCCGCAATTTGCACAGACCGCCCCCGGCAAGACTGCGTGTCGCCACGAGCCGCAGCCGTATCGCACCAACGCCCGGCGCGTCCGTCTCGGCTTTGTCCAGAACCTCTGACCATGCGCGAATGGTATCCCCGGCATGGCAGGGGTTTGCGTGCGCCCCGCCGTTCAGCCCGACGATCATCTGCGCATTGGCCAACCCGTTGAACGACAGCGCCCGTGCCATCGAAATCACGTGGCCGCCATAGATCAACCGCTTGCGATCCTCACGCGCCCACGCATCGAAGTGAACCTTGGCGGTGTTCTGCCAAAGCCGCGTGGCGAGCATATGCTCCGCCTCTTCAACGGTGACGCCGTCGACGTGATGGATCGTCTCGCCCACCTCGTAATCGCCCCAGCGATGCGGTTCTCCGGCGAGAGTGAAATCGTAATTGGTAAAATCAAGCCCCTTGGGGATTTTCAGATCGCTTGCCGGCACGACCTCCGCAAGCTCCGGCACGACGGCCTTCGGCGCGGGCGCATCCACATCGCGTTTGCGCACCATCACCCAGCGGACATAGTCCAGCACAACCTCATCATGCTGGTTCAGCCCGCGCGACCGCACCCAGACCACGCCGGTTTTCCCGTTGGAGTTTTGCTTGACCCCGATCACTTCGCTTTCCGAGCGGATCGTGTCACCGGGCCAGACCGGGTGATGCCAGCGCCCCTCGGCATAGCCAAGATTTGCCACCGCGTTCAGCGAAATATCGGGCACCGTCTTGCCGAACACAACATGGAAGGCGATCAAATCGTCCAACGGGCTGAACGGCAGCCCGCAATCTTGCGCGAACTGGTCCGACGAATAAAGCGCGTGTCGCGCCGGGTAGAGCGCGTGATACAGCGCCCTTTCCCCCATCTTGATCGTCCGCGGCACCGCATGGCGGATTACCTGGCCGACGGTGTAGTCCTCAAAAAAGCGACCGAGGTTGGTTTTTTCGGCCATCACTGCGCGCCCAGTTTCAGATCGGGGTGATAATCGCCCTCAACCTCTTTCACAACCGCTTGTCCGCAGCGCATCACGCCATTGGCAGAGTCAAATGCGTAGGTGGGGTCGCCGTGCAGCGCCCATCCCTTGTTCAGCGCTTCTGTCACCTTGTGGCAAAAGGCAGACGTGTCATCCTCGGTCAGCAATCGATATAGCTTCATGCGTAAGTTCCCAGAAATGGATTGTAACCCAGCCAGATGTGAATGCCGGCGATGATCGCATAGAGGGCAAGCGCGATGACGACATTCTTGCCGTCTTTCGCAATCGGCCCGGGCGCCGGGGCGGTCCACGGTCCTTCGGCGCGGTTGATCAGAGCCATCTCGGCAATAGCCCACAGCCCCAGCCCACCGAACAACACGACCGACGCTTGGTCCCCGTTCACCAACAAATGCGCGACTGCCCATGTGAGCATTCCGAGCAGCATCGGGTGGCGCAGCTTCGACGCAACAACTCCCTTGGCGCTACCCGCGCCGAACAGGAACAACGATACCAGCATCAGCAGGTTGTTGAGGTGTCCCATGCCCGCAACCGGATCGTAGACCGCGTTCCAATCGGCGCCGCGATAGCCGATCACCATCAGAACCACACTCAGCAGGATCATCAGGGCGATCGGCCCTTTGCCTTTATCGCCCATCGCGACGCGCGGTCCCGGCGCAAGCCTTTTAAAGAAATGTGCACCCACCCAAAGGGCGAGTCCTAGGATCAGGAGTATCATGGTCGCCTCATGCGTTTTCCAACTCGGCAATCGCCTCTGCCTTGGACAAAGTTTGCCGCGCGGTCACGATATGCAGATTTTCGACGATCTTGCCATCCACAACCGCAACGCCCTTGCCCGCAGCCTCGGCTTCTTCGAATGCTTCGATCTGTCGCCGGGCAAGGTCGATTTCTTCGTCGGTCGGGGCGAAGGCAGCGTTCGCGATGGCGACTTGCGCAGGGTGGATCAGGGTTTTGCCGTCAAACCCCATATCGCGCCCCTGCTCGCATTCCGCGCGCAGGCCGTCCTCATCCTTGAACGCGTTATAGACGCCATCGACAGCCACGATCCCGTGCGCCCGCGCCGCCAGCAGACAGAGCTGCAGCGACGTCTGCATCGGTAAGCGATCAGAGCGGAAGCGACACCCAAGTTCTTTCGCAAGGTCATTCGTGCCCATCACGAAACCGGCCATCCGCGGATGGGCCGCGATTTCGGCGGCGTTCAGCATCCCCAGCGGGGTTTCCATCATCGCCCAGATCGGCATGTCTCCGACGATCTCCGCCAGCGCATCGACATCCGCAGCACGGTCGACTTTGGGCAGTAGCACCGCGTCCGCGTCCATATTGCGCGCGGCCTCGGCATCTTTCGCGCCCCAATCGGTGTCGAGCCCGTTGATCCGAACAATCCGGGCCCGCGGGCCGAACCCGCCTGCGCCCAGCGCCCCTGCCAAAGTCGTGCGGGCGTTGTCCTTCTCCTCGGCGGCAACCGCATCTTCCAGATCAAAGATGATCGCATCGACCGGCAGGGTCTTCACCTTCTCCATCGCGCGGGTGTTTGAACTTGGGATATAAAGGACAGATCGATAGGGCCGCGCGGGTTGGGACATGATTCCTCCAAAGGCAATATTGTTGCGCAAAGCATCACACCCGCGCACCAAATGGCAAGGGTCGATATGCCGCATCGCAGAAATTGCCGATTACGTCAGCGCATCCCAGATCAGTTTCGCCCCCGAAAGGACGAGGAACACGTATGTGATCGCGAAATAGGTCCGCTCGGATAGGGCGTGATGACATTTGACGCCCAGCCAAACGCCAAATACCGCAACCGGGATCAGCAGAAGGTCGGCAACCAGCGTGTCCCAGCTAAAGATGCCGAGCATAGCGTAGGGCACGAACTTCACCATATTGATGACCCAGAACACAATCACGGTCGTGGCCTGATAGGTGGTTTTGCCGAGCCCTTGCGCCAGCAGGTAGACCGCCGCAGGCGGCCCGCCCGCGTGGCTGATGAAGCTGGTGAACCCGGCGACGATACCGGCGATTGGCCCGACCCACGCGGGCAGCCTCCGCGCGCCCTCCATCCTTGCGCGCCCGAACAGGCGCCAAAGAACGAACCCGATTGCGATAACACCAATCAGCAGCCGAAACAGATCCGGGTCAGCAACGGAATAGAACACCGCCCCTAACGCCACGCCGGGAAGCGACGCAAGGATCAGAACGCGGGCGTGCGGAACGCTCCACTTCCGCCAGTAGGGCTTTAGCGCAGTCACATCCATCAGCATCAAAAGCGGCAGCATCAACCCAATCGCGGCCCCCGGATCAAGCACAAGCGCCAGTAGTGGCGTCGCCGCGAAGGCCGCCCCCGAGCCAAAGCCGCCCTTGGACACCCCGGCGAAGATCACCGCCGGTATCGCCAGCGCGAAAAAGTATGCGTTAAGCTCGATCACTCCTGCCCCGGTTCAGCACCAAACGCGCCCGACATACACCATCGCGCGGCGGAGCGGTATCGTTTTCCATGTCCTTGAAAATCAACCATAAGGCGATGAAAAATAGCGCCTATAACGCGCGAACCTTGCGTTCGGTTCCCCCTAAAAACAGCAATATTTTTGCGGAACTCGCACCGCTCCTCTGGGTTTCAATTCCATACCGGGCGCAATGCCCGCGCAACCTAACCGGAGGACTAAAATGAAACGCCTACTTACAACCGCTGCAACCGCACTGGTGCTCGGAACTTCGGCCTTTGCAGAGAGCCATTCTGCGATGGGCCAATATGAATTTCAGGCTGGTCAGGACTTTTATGCCTCTGACCTGATTGGCATGCGCATCTATAGCAGCGAAGCCGAAGTCGACGCGTCGATGGAAGTTGCTGACGGTGCCGAAACTGAATGGGACGACATCGGCGAAATCAACGACCTGATCGTTGATGCTGACGGCAAAGTTCAAGCCGTGATTATCGGTGTCGGCGGGTTCCTTGGTATTGGCGAGAAAGACGTCGCCATGACGATGGACCAAATTAAGATTCTGCGTGAAGAAGGCGACAGCAATGACCGCTTCCTCGTTGTGAACGCGTCGCAGGAAATGCTGGAAAACGCCCCGTCCTATGAACGTGACATGGCGCAAGCGGACATGACAGACGACCCGACCCTCGCTGAAACCAACGAAGAAGTTGCTGAAGGCGCGGTAGAGGAAGCACCTGCCGAAGACGCTGAAATGGCGGAAGACCGCATGATGCTGACCCCGCCGGATGTCCGTCGCGACGGCTATGCCACGACAATGCTTGACGAACTCAACACCGAAGACCTTACCGGCGCCCGTGTCTATGGCATCAACGACGAAGATGTCGGTGAAATCGGCGAGTTGATCGTGGATACCGACGGTCAGATCGAAAAAGCCGTGATTGATGTTGGCGGTTTCCTCGGCATTGGCGAAAAACACATCGCCGTGACGCTGGACGAGCTGAATATCCAGCGCTCTGACGACGGGGCTGACCTGCGGGTCTACATCGACTCCACCCAAGAGGCGCTGGAACAGCAGCCTTCGTATGAAGGGTAAGCCGTCCACAGCGTGCTGACAGAATGGCCGGTCTTTTACGCGACCGGCCTTTTTCATTTCCTTGGCGTCGTGCGGATGTGCCGCGTTCCCCGCGCTTGCAAGCGTTGCGGGATTTGAGTAGGCATCCCCCAACCAAAACCCACCGGAGACTCAATCATGGCTCGACCCAAAATCGCCCTTATCGGCGCGGGACAAATCGGGGGCACACTCGCCCATCTGGCTGCAATGAAAGAACTTGGCGATGTTGTCCTTTTCGACATTGCCGAAGGCGTGCCGGAAGGCAAAGCGCTCGACATCGCCGAATCCGGCCCCGCCGAAGGCTTTGACGCCGAACTGAAGGGCACGCAGGACTACGCCGATATCGCGGGGGCCGATGTCTGCATCGTGACCGCCGGCGTCCCCCGCAAACCGGGGATGAGCCGCGACGACCTGCTCGGCATCAACCTCAAGGTTATGAAATCCGTCGGCGAAGGCATCGCGAAACACGCGCCGAACGCCTTTGTCATCTGCATTACCAACCCGCTTGACGCAATGGTCTGGGCGCTGCGCGAATTTTCCGGCCTGCCGCATGAAAAAGTCTGCGGCATGGCGGGTGTGCTCGACTCTGCCCGCTTCCGCCACTTCCTTGCGCTGGAATTCGGCGTGTCGATGCGCGATGTGTCGGCCTTCGTTCTGGGCGGCCATGGCGATACGATGGTGCCGCTCGTGCGTTATTCGACTGTTGGTGGCATTCCCCTGCCCGACCTCGTGAAAATGGGGTGGACCACGCAGGAAAAACTCGACGCGATCGTGCAGCGCACCCGCGACGGTGGTGCCGAAATCGTTGGCCTGCTGAAAACCGGATCGGCTTTCTACGCCCCCGCCACCAGCGCCATCGAAATGGCCGAAGCCTATCTCAAGGATCAAAAACGTGTTCTGCCCTGTGCCGCATGGGTCGACGGCGCGCTTGGCCTCAAGGGCATGTATGTCGGCGTTCCGACTGTGATCGGCAAAGACGGCATCGAACGGGTCATCGACATCAAGATGTCGAAGGACGAACAAGCCATGTTCGACAAATCCGTCGACGCTGTCAAAGGTCTGGTCAAGGCGTGCAAGGGCATCGACGAAAGCCTCGCTTAACCGCACCGACCTTATTTCCAAAGGGCGCGTCATTACGGCGCGTCCTTTTTCGTTAACGCGCAAATTCACTGATTCTTAGCTGATAGCGCTACCGACCGCAGCAATTCGCACCCCGTCGCGCCATTTGTGATCACACGGATATTGCGTGTGATCACATAGTGTGGATTTTCCACATTTTTCGCACCTTTCTTGCAATTTACCGTTTAAAGCCGCGGCGAGGTCCGCTTAGTTGATCGGGAACAGCAGAAAGATGGGACAGTTTCATGAACATACATGAATACCAGGCGAAAGCATTGCTCCGCGACTATGGCGCTCCGGTTTCCGACGGTCGCGTCGTCACGCGCGCCGAGGATGCCAAGACCGCCGCTGGCGAAATGGACGGGCCACTTTGGGTCGTCAAAGCGCAAATTCACGCAGGTGGCCGCGGCAAAGGCAAATTCAAAGAAGCCGGAGCGGGTGAGCAAGGCGGTGTGCGTCTCGCGAAATCCGTTGAGGAAGCTGCCGAGGAAGCCCGCAAGATGCTGGGCCGCACCCTCGTCACACATCAGACCGGCCCCGCCGGGAAGCAGGTGAACCGCATTTATATCGAGGACGGGTCCGGCATCGAAACCGAACTCTACCTCGCGCTGCTTGTGGATCGCCAGACCTCGCGCATCAGCTTTGTCTGCTCGACCGAGGGCGGCATGGACATCGAAGAAGTCGCAGCAGAAACGCCTGACAAGATCCTTTCCTTCTCCGTCGATCCAGCGACCGGCTACCAGCCGTTCCACGGTCGCCGCGTTGCCTTTGCGCTGGGGCTGAAAGGCCAACAGATCAAGCAATGCGTCGGCCTGATGGGGCTGCTTTACAAAGCCTTCGTCGAGAAAGACATGGAGATGCTTGAGATCAACCCCCTGATCGTCACCGACTCCGGCGACCTCAAGGTGCTTGACGCCAAGGTTGGGTTTGACGGCAACGCAGTCTATCGCCACTCCGACGTCGCCGCCCTGCGGGATGAGACCGAAGAAGACCCGAAAGAACTCGCCGCATCGAAATACGACCTGAACTACATCGCGCTTGATGGCGAGATCGGCTGCATGGTCAACGGCGCGGGCCTTGCGATGGCGACGATGGACATCATCAAGCTTTACGGCTCCGAACCTGCCAACTTCCTTGACGTGGGCGGTGGTGCAACGACCGAAAAAGTGACCGAGGCGTTCAAGATCATCACCTCAGATCCGCAGGTCAAAGGCATCCTCGTCAACATCTTCGGCGGCATCATGCGCTGCGACGTCATCGCCGAGGGCGTGGTCGCGGCAGTGAAAGAAGTCGGCCTGCAAGTCCCCCTCGTCGTCCGCCTTGAAGGCACCAACGTCGACAAGGGCAAAGAGATCATCAACACCAGCGGACTGAACGTGATCGCTGCGGATGATCTAAAGGATGGAGCCGAGAAGATCGTGAAGGCGGTGAAGGGGTGATTGGGCTTCTTGGAAAAGGTCCGGGGGACCTTTTCGCCCAATCACGGGCGGAGCCCCGGATCGCCGAAGCGAGCGCTACCAAGGTGATGGAGGATTCAGTGAGTCTCATCAAAGAATCCAGTTTTCCGGTCTACTCGGGACCGCCTTCAGTTTCGCCGGCTGAGGGGACAGACTGTCCGTATTCTATTGATGTAATGTCGGACTACCTAGCCGACTGTCAGCGTCGTTACGCCGGAGATGAAAACGCCGTCAACTTCGTAAATTTCGTGCTCCGGGAGAAGCTTGTCTTCTCTTGCCGGGAATTCTGGGTCTGGTCGTGCCGGGATGATTTCGATCGCACCTGGGATGTCGTTGTGGGGCGCGGCGAAACGGCGGCGTTTGGCAGAAGCGGACCCGACCTCTGGATGCATGGAGATCTCTACCCCGAACGCCACGAGCCGAGAGATTTGATCGTTAGCGAATACCCGGAACATGGCCGGGAAACAGGAAAAATGAACTAACTGAAACAACGAGAGCGTATTCTCAAGATGGACGGACTCTTCATCCTTGTCGGACCTCCGATACTCGCAGTCGTTATGATCGCTGCTTTGCAGAGCGCGTTCAACCGGCGTTGGGCATTGCGGATCGCACTTATTTTTGCGGGGGTCCTTCTCCCGTTTGCGATTTTCCTTCTCACTCACCCGGGGCGCAGCGATGGGCTAAGTGGGGGCCTCATCGCAATCTTGGTTTATGTCCACATCCCGCTAACGCTTCTTGGAATTACGCTGTGCACCATCGTGCTGCGCAGAAAAGAAACAACAAACTGAAGGAGACTCCAAAAAATGGCAGTCCTCGTAGACGAAAACACTAAGGTAATCTGTCAGGGCCTTACCGGCTCGCAAGGCACCTTTCACTCTGAACAAGCCATCGCGTATGGCACCAAGATGGTCGGCGGCGTGACCCCCGGCAAGGGCGGTCAGACGCATCTGGACCTTCCCGTGTTCGACTCCGTGCATGAGGCGAAGGCGAAGACCGAGGCGAACGCCTCTGTCATCTACGTCCCGCCCCCGTTCGCGGCGGACTCGATCCTTGAAGCGATTGATGCCGAGATGGAGCTGATCGTGTGCATCACCGAGGGCATTCCGGTGCTTGACATGATGCGTGTCAAACGGGCGCTCGAAGGCTCCAGCAGCACGCTGATCGGGCCGAACTGCCCCGGTGTCATCACGCCCGATGCCTGCAAGATCGGCATCATGCCCGGCCACATCCACAAGCGCGGATCGTGCGGAGTCGTCAGCCGCTCCGGCACCTTGACCTACGAGGCGGTGAAGCAGACCACGGATGTCGGACTTGGCCAATCCACCTGCGTCGGCATCGGCGGCGACCCGATCAAGGGCACCGAGCATATCGACGTGCTGGAATGGTTCCTTGCCGATGACGAAACCGAGAGCATCATCATGATCGGCGAAATCGGCGGGAGTGCGGAAGAAGAGGCCGCCGAATTCCTCGCTTCGGAGAAGAAGAAAGGCCGCTGGAAGCCGACCGCAGGCTTCATCGCCGGCCGCACCGCCCCTCCGGGCCGCCGCATGGGCCACGCAGGCGCCATCGTCGCCGGCGGCAAGGGCGGCGCCGAAGACAAGATCGAAGCGATGAAATCCGCCGGAATCGTCGTGGCGGAAAGCCCGGCGGGTCTGGGTGAAGCTGTTGTGAAGGCGATTGGGTAGGCAAATGAATGCCAACGCGCAGACGCCGCATTCGTCCGGAGATGAGCCCAACTTGGTCTTGTCACCGGACGACGTTCTCGCGTTGGTGGAACTGGTCCGGGAAATGACGCTGCAAGACGATCATGCTACCCGCGAAAATCTTCTGCGCGCCAATGGTTTTGCACGCGCTGATTTCGTTTCTGACCCCTTGCGGATCAGGACAGGTGTCGCCGCACAATTCATCGCCGACAAGCCAGACCTCGGCGACGACGAAATACGAGCCAAGGTTGACGATTTTATCAAGAATGAAAGACTGGCCGACCGCCACGCGGACGCTGGTCCGGTCTGGAAAAGGCCCGACGGACTTCGAATAAATTTCACGTGGTTCGGTGAGGACGCGCAGCGAGAGGAATTTCTTGCCTGGGTCGATGCCCAATTTTCGTGGACCGGCACTGCGGATATCGACGGCACATTGGCGAAAGCCGAGGCGTGCGGGTATCACGCCTACATTCCCTGGTCTCCTGTCGGCGCTTATTCAGATATGCGCCCGCGCGTAACGATATCAGTTAAGCCCGACAGCCGACAACTCCATGCTGAACTCTCGCCCTTGCATCCGGACATGCGCACCACGCAGATTTCCGGGTCCAGCCTGAACTATGGCTACATGATGGTTTCCGCCGGACGTCGCCCGGAAGGGTTTTTAGCATGACGGGCGAATCGGCTCTTGTATATTGGAATAGAAATCGCTCCCGAAGTGAGGTAATCCCATGACCGAACAATCCCCCAACGATCAATTCGCCGCTTCGTCCTTCCTGCAAGGGCACAACGCGGAGTATATCGAACAGCTTTATGCCCGCTACGCCAACGATCCCAACGCTGTGGATGAGGCGTGGCAGTCCTTTTTCAAGGAACTGGGGGATGCCGATCAGGATGTGAAGCGCGAAGCGTCGGGGCCGAGTTGGGGGCGGATGGATTGGCCGCCGGTGCCGAATGACGATCTGACCGCCGCGCTTGACGGGCAGTGGAAGCAGGACGAAGCGAAAAGTGCCACGTCCAAGATCGCCTCCAAAGCCGCCGAAAAGGGTGTTGAAGTTACCGACGACCAGATCCAGCGCGCGGTGCTCGACTCCATCCGCGCCCTGATGTTGATCCGCGCCTATCGTATCCGCGGCCACCTTGCCGCCGACCTTGATCCGCTGGGGATGCGGGATCAAACAACACGGCCGGAGCTTGATCCACAAACCTATGGCTTTGAAGACAGCGATATGGATCGGCCGATCTTCCTCGATAATGTGCTTGGCCTTGAAATCGCGACGATGCGGCAGATTATCGATATCGTGCGCCGCACGTATTGTGGCACCTTCGCGCTGCAATATATGCATATTTCCAACCCCGAGGAATCCTCGTGGCTGAAGGAACGGATCGAAGGGTATGGCAAGGAAGTCGCCTTCACCACGGAAGGCCGCAAGGCGATCCTGAACAAGCTGGTCGAGGCGGAAGGTTTCGAAAAATTCCTACACGTCAAATACATGGGCACAAAGCGGTTCGGCCTTGATGGGGGCGAAGCACTGGTGCCCGCGATGGAGCAGATCATCAAACGCGGCGGTGCGCTTGGCGTCCGCGACGTGATTATCGGGATGCCGCACCGGGGGCGTCTATCTGTCCTCGCAAACGTGATGCAGAAGCCTTACAAGGCGATCTTCAACGAATTTCAGGGGGGCAGTTTTAAGCCTGAGGATGTCGATGGCTCTGGCGATGTGAAATATCACCTTGGCGCGTCGTCTGATCGGGAATTCGACGGCAACTCCGTCCACCTATCCCTGACCGCGAACCCGAGCCACCTTGAGGCGGTGAACCCGGTCGTCATCGGTAAGGCCCGCGCGAAGCAGGATCAGTTGAACGACACCGAACGCACGCAGGTGCTTCCTGTGCTGCTGCACGGCGATGCGGCCTTTGCCGGGCAAGGCGTGGTGGCGGAGTGTTTCGGCCTGTCGGGCCTGCGTGGCCATAAGACTGGCGGCACGATGCATATCGTCGTCAACAACCAGATCGGGTTCACCACTGCACCGCATTTCAGCCGGTCATCCCCCTACCCGACCGACATCGCGCTGATGGTCGAAGCGCCGATTTTCCACGTCAACGGCGACGACCCGGAGGCCGTCGTTCACGCCGCCAAGGTCGCGACCGAGTTCCGGCAGAAGTTCCACAAGGATGTCGTGCTCGACATCTTCTGCTATCGGCGATTCGGTCACAACGAGGGGGATGAACCGATGTTCACCAACCCCCTCATGTATAAGAAAATCAAGACGCACAAGACGACGCTGCAGCTTTATACCGAACGTCTGGTGCGCGACGGCCTGATCCCCGAGGGCGAGATTGAGGATATGAAGGCCGCGTTCCAAGCCATGCTGAACGAGGAATTCGAGGCCGGTAAAGATTACAAGCCGAACAAGGCCGATTGGCTTGATGGCCGCTGGTCGCACCTCGACAGCAAGGATGAAAACTACCAGCGCGGCAAGACTGCCATTTCCAAAAAAACACTGAAGGAAATCGGCACCGCCCTGACCACCGTGCCCGACGGCTATCCGCTGCACAAAACAGTGGCCCGAATGTTGGATGCGAAGAAAAAGATGTTCGAAACCGGCGAAGGGTTCGACTGGGCGACCGGCGAAGCGCTCGCCTTTGGATCGCTTTTGACCGAAGGCTACCCCGTGCGCCTTTCCGGTCAGGACTCGACCCGCGGCACGTTCTCTCACCGCCACTCCGGCCTTGTCAGTCAAGAGGACGAGGGGCGCTATTATCCCCTGAACAACATCCGCGAAGGTCAATCGCATTACGAAGTCATCGACTCCATGCTGTCGGAATACGCAGTGCTTGGCTTTGAATACGGCTTTTCGCTGGCCGAGCCGAACGCCCTTACCCTGTGGGAAGCGCAGTTCGGCGACTTTGCCAACGGTGCGCAGATCATGTTCGATCAGTTCATCTCCTCGGGCGAGGCGAAATGGCTGCGCATGTCAGGGCTTGTCATGCTGCTGCCGCACGGGTTCGAAGGCCAGGGGCCGGAGCACTCCTCCGCCCGCCTTGAACGGTTCTTGCAGATGTGCGGCGGGGACAACTGGATCGTGGCGAATTGCACGACGCCGGCCAACTATTTCCATATCCTGCGCCGACAGTTGCACCGCACCTTCCGCAAACCGCTGGTGCTGATGACGCCGAAATCGCTGCTGCGCCACAAGCTCGCGATCAGCCGGGCGGAGGAATTCACGACTGGCTCAAGCTTCCACCGCGTATTGTGGGACGATGCGCAACTTGGCAACTCCGAGACCGAACTGGTGGCAGACAGCAAGATCAAGCGGGTCGTCATGTGCTCCGGCAAAGTTTATTTCGACCTGTTGGAAGAACGCGACAGTCGCGGCATCAACGATGTCTACCTGATGCGTGTCGAACAATTCTATCCGTTCCCCGCGCAATCGATGGTTAAAGAGCTTGAGCGTTTCAAGAACGCCGATGTCGTCTGGTGTCAGGAAGAACCCAAGAACCAAGGCGGTTGGACCTTTATGGAGCCGAATATCGAATGGGTGCTCAGCCGCATCAAGAACAATGCCAAGCGCCCGACTTATGTCGGTCGCCACGCCTCCGCCTCCCCCGCAACAGGGCTGTCCAGCCAGCACAAAGCACAACAACAAGCGCTCGTCGATGAAGCGCTGACGATAAAAGGGTAACAGATTATGGCTAAAGAAATCAGAGTGCCCACCTTGGGCGAGAGCGTCACCGAAGCGACCGTGGCAACATGGTTCAAACAGCCCGGCGACTCAGTCGCTGTCGATGAAATGCTGTGCGAACTGGAAACCGACAAGGTAACGGTCGAAGTTCCGTCGCCCGCCGCAGGCAAGCTGGGCGAGATCGTCGCGAAAGAAGGCGACACCGTTGGCGTCGACGCCTTGCTCGCCACGCTTGAAGAAGGCGAAGGCGCGGCAAGTTCCGACGACAAGCCGAAGGAAGAAGCCGCTAAGGAAGCCCCCAAGAAATCCTCTGGTGGCGACGGCGGCAATGTCGATGTCATGGTTCCGACCCTCGGCGAAAGCGTGACCGAGGCGACTGTTGCCTCATGGTTCAAGAAGGTCGGCGATTCCGTCAGCCAAGACGAAATGTTGTGTGAGCTGGAAACCGACAAAGTCTCTGTCGAGGTGCCCGCCCCCGCCGCTGGCGTCCTCACCGA
Organism: Aliiroseovarius sp. YM-037; assembly: GCF_048060095.1. Taxonomy (NCBI): domain Bacteria; kingdom Pseudomonadati; phylum Pseudomonadota; class Alphaproteobacteria; order Rhodobacterales; family Paracoccaceae; genus Aliiroseovarius; species Aliiroseovarius sp. YM-037. Next base: position 447,764 of record NZ_JBLUOA010000002.1, read on the forward strand.
AATCCTCGCCGACGAAGGCGCAACGGTTGAGGCGGGCGGCAAGCTCGCCGTGATGTCCGGCTCTGCCGATGGCACGGTTGAGCCCGACGCCGCCCCTGCAGCACAGGAAAGCAGTGGCGACTCCGGCGGCAAAGACGTCGAAAACGCCCCCTCCGCCAATAAGATCATGGCCGAAAAAGGCATCGACCCCGCAACCGTCAAAGGCACGGGCCGCGATGGGCGGATTATGAAGGAAGACGCGCAAAAGGCCGAAGCTGGTGGTGGAGCGCCCACGCCCGCCACCCAAGCACCCCGTGCGCCAGTAGCAGCCGACGATGCCTCTCGCGAGGAACGGGTCAAGATGACCCGCCTGCGCCAAACCATCGCCCGTCGCCTGAAAGACGCGCAAAACACCGCCGCCATGCTGACCACCTATAACGAGGTCGACATGGGCGCGGTTATGGACTTGCGCAAAGAATACAAGGACCTGTTCGAGAAGAAGCACGGCGTCAAACTCGGCTTCATGTCGTTCTTCACCAAGGCCTGCTGCCACGCCCTGAACGAAGTCCCCGAGGTCAACGCAGAGATCGACGGCACCGACGTGGTTTATAAAAACTTCGTGCATATGGGCATCGCCGTCGGCACCCCGACCGGCCTTGTCGTGCCCGTGGTGCGCGACGCCGATCAAATGTCCTTCGCTGCGATCGAAAAGAAGATCAACGAGCTTGGTGTCCGCGCCCGCGACGGCAAACTGTCAATGGCCGAGATGCAGGGCGGCAGCTTCACCATCTCAAACGGCGGCGTCTACGGATCGCTAATGAGCTCGCCGATCCTCAACCCCCCGCAATCCGGCATCCTCGGAATGCACAAAATCCAAGATCGCCCGATGGTCGTGAACGGAGAGATCGTGATCCGCCCGATGATGTATCTCGCCCTGTCCTACGACCACCGGATCGTAGATGGCAAAGGCGCGGTCACGTTCCTTGTTCGCGTGAAAGAAGCGTTGGAGGACCCGCGGCGTTTGCTGATGGATTTGTGAGTGTCTGACTTTGCGTTCACCCCGCGAATGGCAGCAGCCTTGGTCGGACAAACAATCGAAAGCGTCACGTCCGAGGATGAGGGAAGTGCCGCTATCAAGTTTTCTGGTGGGCCAGTTTTGCACCTCTGTGCGGTCGCGCTGAACAATGGGATACTCGACGTATCTCTGCATGAAACCGAGGACACAGACCCTGCTTGGATTGATGCCTACTATGGTAGGCCTCAATCTGACGACAGATCGTAGCGGGTCCGGACATGCGCCTCCGCCTCCTCTTGATCACCCTGCTCCTGCTACCTGTCGCGGTCATCGCCTACACCCAGGTCATGGTGCGCATCGGCTCCGGCACTCCGCCGCCGATGGCTGCCTCAACCGAATGGGCCGATGCCATCCACGTCAACAAGTCCGACCGACGGCTTGACCTTTTACAAGGCGGAGAGATCATCCGCTCCTACACAATCTCCCTCGGCGCCGCGCCGGAAAACCATAAGCAACAGGAAGGTGACGAACGCACCCCGGAAGGCACTTATGTGATTGATTGGCGCAACCAGAACTCAGTCGCGCATCTCAGCCTGCATATCTCTTACCCGAACGAGGCCGACATCGCCCATGCCGACGCCCACGGTGTCAGCCCCGGCGGAAACATCATGATCCACGGCGTGCTGAACGGCTGGGGGTTTCTCGGCCCTCTTCATCGCATGTGGGACTGGACGAATGGATGTATCGCGGTCACAAACGCCGAAATGCAGGAAATCTGGTCGCTGGTCCCGGACGGAACGCCGATCACGATCGATAGTTGAGGTAGTCCAATGACCCCAGAACTCACCGCCCTCACGCTCGCAGCCCTTCTTCAAGTGATCCAGTATGTGCTGGTCATCGTTCCGGCCAATCTCGAACTCGGCACCGCCAAGACGCTCAGCCCGCGCGATCCCGAGCGGATGGGCGGTCGGATCGAGGATCTGGTGAGCATTCCGACAGCCCGCCTTTACCGCGCGCTCAACAATCACTTCGAAGGTCTGGCGCTCTTCACGATCGCGGTGGTCGTCATCACCCTTTCTGACCAGTCGACCTGGTTCACCACGACCTGCGCCTTCACCTATCTCGCCGCGCGGGTGCTCTACATTCCGGCCTATGCGCTTGGCTGGCGTCCGTGGCGTTCACTCATCTGGCTCGCCGGCTTCGTCTCGACGACCTTGATGCTTCTTGCCGCGCTGATCTGATCCATGCCACCAGTTTCCGAAAATATCCTCGGGGTGAATTGCGACGCAGGCGCAAGAGGGGCAGACAGCCCCTCAACCCGCTGGCAGAACGCAGTGGAACCCGATAAGACTTGGCAAAACACTGGCGATACGCGATCCGAACGCGAACCATAGACCCGAATTTCTGACCTGAGGGAGTCACCCATGGCACAATATGACGTCATCGTAATCGGCAGCGGCCCCGGCGGCTATGTCTGCGCCATTCGCTGCGCCCAACTCGGGCTGAAGACCGCATGCGTGGAAGGCCGCGACACCCTCGGCGGCACCTGCCTGAACGTCGGCTGTATCCCGTCAAAGGCGCTGCTCCACGCCTCGCACATGTTGCACGAGGCGGAGCATAATTTCACCAAGATGGGCCTCAAGGGCAAATCGCCCTCTGTCGACTGGAAAACGATGCTGGCCTACAAGGATGACGTCATCGGCCAGAACACCAAGGGCATCGAATTTCTGTTCAAAAAAAACAAGGTGGACTGGCTGAAAGGTTGGGGTTCCATCCCCGAGGCGGGCAAGGTCAAGGTCGGTGATGAGGTCCATGAGGCCAAGAACATCGTCATCGCGACCGGGTCCGAAGCGTCCTCCCTCCCCGGTGTGGAGGTAGACGAAAAGGTAGTCGTGACGTCGACCGGCGCGCTTGAACTTGGCAAGGTGCCAAAGTCGATGGTTGTTATCGGCGCGGGCGTGATCGGCCTTGAAATGGGCTCCGTCTATGCCCGCCTCGGCACTGAGGTCACGGTCGTCGAATACCTCGACCAGATCACCCCCGGCATGGACGGCGAAATCGCCAAAACCTTCCAGCGTACCCTCAAGAAACAGGGGCTCACCTTCGTCATGGGCGCCGCTGTTCAAGGCGTCGAAGCGCTGAAAACCAAGGCCAAAGTCACCTACAAGACCAAGAAAAAGGACGAAGAGGTGACGATCGACGCCGACATCGTCCTCGTCGCGACCGGTCGCAAACCATACACGGACGGCCTCGGCCTGAAAGACCTTGGCGTTGAGGTATCGGACCGCGGTATGGTCAAAACAGACGATCACTGGGCAACGAATGTCAAAGGTGTCTACGCCATCGGTGACTGCATCGACGGCCCCATGCTGGCCCACAAGGCCGAGGATGAAGGCATGGCCGTGGCAGAGGTCATGGCAGGCAAGAAGGGCCACGTGAACTATGGGGTTATCCCGGGCGTGGTCTACACAACGCCCGAAGTAGCCGCCGTCGGCAAGACCGAAGAACAACTGAAGGATGAGGGCCGCGCCTATAAAGTCGGGAAATTTTCCTTCATGGGCAACGGGCGGGCAAAGGCAGTGTTTCAGGGCGAAGGGTTTGTCAAACTCCTCGCGGACAAGGAAACCGACCGCATCCTCGGCTGCCACATCCTGGGGCCATCAGCGGGCGATCTGATCCACGAGGTTTGCGTCGCGATGGAATTCGGCGCATCCGCGCAGGATCTGGCGCTGACCTGCCACGCCCACCCGACCTATTCCGAAGCCGTCCGCGAAGCAGCACTTGCCTGCGGCGACGGGGCTATCCACGCCTGATCCCTACCCCGGTGCGGCGCTAGAAGGTCAGACCCATATAGCGCACACCGGGATACGGATTGTCATAGTAGGGTGGGATGTCGGTGAAACCGAACCGCTCATACAAGGCTTGGGCGGGCCGCATGATCCCGCCGGTATCAAGGACAACGCGCCGATACCCAGCGGCTTTGGCGATCGTTAGAATTTCTGCGACCAACGTCTTCCCAAGCGTCTGCCCCCGCGCGACGGGCGGCACATAAAGCCGTTTGATTTCACAGGTTTCATCGTCGAAGGGTCGCATGGCGATGCAGCCATAAGGCGCGTCATCTGGCCCGAATGCCAGCAGAGCTTCGCCCCGCGGCGGTGCGTATTTGCCCGGTAATCCGGCCAATTCCGCGTCGATCCCCTGAAACTCCAGGCTAATGCCGTGATCGTTCGACAGCCAATCGGCGTATTCCCGGAAGAGGTCACGCAGCACTGCGATGTCCTTTGACGAGCGCGCCGCTCGGATCGAGATGTCTGACATGATGTCCCCTCAGTTCGCCAGCAGCCGCAGCCCTTGTGTCACGTCCTTACGCACCGCAAGCCGCAACCCCGGTTCATCCCCGGCCCGCAGCGCCGCGATAATCAGACGGTGGTTCTGCGGCGGGTCGGTCTTGCTAAGCCGTCCGTAAAGCGCCCGCATCGTCGGCCCCAGTTGCAGCCACACGGTTTCGGCCATTGCCAGCATCGCGGGGGCCTGTGCGCGCAGATAGAGGGTTCTGTGAAACTCCAGATTGGTGCGGATGTAGCCAATCGCGTCCTGCTTCGCGACCGCCTCGGCAATGGTGCCGTTGATGGTCTGCAACCTCTCGATCAGCGCGATATGCGCACGCGGAAGGGCGCGGGTCGCCAGTTCCGTCTCGATAAGGGATCGTAACGCGGCCAACTCCTCCAGCCGTTCATTTGTCAGGGATGGCGTCGTGACGCGGCCCGACGAACTCAGCGTCAACGCCCCTTCCGCCGCAAGCCGTCGAACAGCCTCCCGCGCCGGGGTCATCGATACGCCGAAGGTCTTGCCAAGTCCCCGCAACGTCAGCGGCTCTCCTGGCGGCAATTCCCCATACATGATCTGCGACCGCAATTGACGGTAAACCCGGTCATGGGCCGCCGTCGCCGGTTCATTCTGGCGAGGCTGAATTAGCATAGCACATTGTGATCACAAAACGCAGGCAAAGGTCAATCGCCAAACCTGTAACGATGAAGCTCCGCCCCGTTGACGCGCAACCAGCGACGCGGCGCTTGGTAGTCCGGCAGCAGGCGCGTCACTACGTTCCAGTAGGCGGCCGAATGGTTCATCTCAACCAGATGCGCGACCTCATGCGCAGCGACATAGTCCAGCACCTCAGGCGGCGCGAGGATCAGTCGCCAAGAATACATCAGGTTGCCCTCGGACGAACACGACCCCCAGCGGGACCGCGTATCGCGCAACGTCACGCGCCCATAGCGAACGCCAAGTGCGTTGGCATATTTGTCCGATGCCGTCACCAAACGATCCCGCGCGAGAAGTTTCAGGAACGCGCGAACCCGTGCTGCAGCGGTTTCGGGTTGTCCGGGCACCAGCAGTCGATCGCCCTCAACCCGCGCACTACGCCCCTGCCCCGGAGCGATGCACAGCGTCTCCCCCTCAACGGTGATCGTGCCACCAAACTCAACCGGAACCACATCGGGCTGGCTATCCAATTGCCGCCTCAGCCACGATTCCTTTTCGCGGGCGAACGCCTCGGCTTCCGCCATTGGAAGGCGCTTCGGCAGGGTCAGCGTCACGCGCCCATCCAGCCGCGACACCCGCAACGAAAGCCGCCGCGCCCGCGCGGACCGCTTCAGCGTCACTTTAACCGGTGGTTTCCCCTCAAGGATCACGCTCTGCCCCTTCAACCCTGCCTGTCATAGCTCTAGCGCGTTCCACGAACAGGATCATCCGTTTTCGTCAAACCGACGCATCTTCTTCAAAAGCCTTTGACAGCCTTGGCCTGTTGTGGCAGTTGGCTGCGACTCCGAAAACATGATGTCGTAGATTGAAGGGAAAATTCATGCCCAAAGAAGAATGGGGTGTAAAGCGCCTCTGCCCGACAACCGGCAAACGCTTTTACGACCTGAACAAAGACCCGATCGTCAGCCCCTACACGGGCGAGACTGTGGTGCTTGATACAGGCAAAGGCTCTCGCACGATGGTTGCCGACAAGGCCGACAAGAAAACCGAAGACGCCGTCGAAGAAGAAGTCGTTCTGGAAGATGACGACGACGCAGATGTAGATCTGGGCGACGACGTTCTGGAAGACGATGACGACGGCGATGATGTCTCGCTTGATGAGATTGCCGACGTCGCGGCGGACGACGACGAAAGTTGATTTTCCGCGGGGTTTTCGCTTGATCTGAACCCCGCGACACCCTAGATAGCGGCTCACGGTTCGTGATCCGCGAACGGGGCCTTAGCTCAGTTGGGAGAGCGCTTGCATGGCATGCAAGAGGTCAGGGGTTCGACTCCCCTAGGCTCCACCAAACCCCGGAAAATACGCGCGAAGCAACGGCAGTTCGTCAGCCGATCACTCTCTTATCCAGAGATTTGTTCCGGCACGGCCGATTTTCGCAACGCAAAGGCCGCGGGGCTGACCGCGCCGCAAACGCGCCGCCGTCAGTTGTTGGCGGTTGCGGTATCCGCCGGCGCTATGCCTTCATCCAGTTGCTGTTGCATCTCTTCGGCTTGTGCTTCGGATTTTTGGTCAGCGGCGGTCTTGAACACCGGTGCCGCATCAAGATCTTCGCGCGTGGCGCTTAGCATCAGACGGACCGATCCAGTTTCGGCGTCAGTTGCGACGTTAAGCGCGCTCATCTCAACAGCCACGGCCTTTTCGCCCATGCCGAGGAAGCCGCCAACGCCGATCACGACACCGTCAACGGTGCCGTCAAGATTGACGATCAGATCGTTGATGTCACCGACGGTATCTCCGGCCTCTGAATAAACACGCGAGCCAATCAGATCATCGGCGAGTATTGTGTTCTCGCTTTGCAGTATGATCTGACCTTCGACAGGTGCCGGTGGAGCTTCGGCCTCTGGCGCGGCATCGGTCACCTCTGCGCCTGAATCAGTTGTCACATCCGGCTGATCGGCAGTCTGCGCGGCGATTGAACTCGGAAGGGCCGCGAGAAGCCCGACCAGCACAAGGTGTCTTGTGTTCGTAAGCATGGGTTATCTCCTGCGTTTTGGTTTCTGAAGATCGCTCGTAAGGGGTGTAGGGCGATCACTGTATCAACGCATGGTAGATTGACCTGTTCCCCGCAGGAAACGGCATCGGCCAAAGCCTGCCAAGCAATTTCAAGATGTTGACTTGTAAATTGAAAGTTCCGCTTGCCGTCTTGCACAGGCCGATCATCGCCGCGACCGAAGCATTGTTGACTGCAGAGCGCCACCACAAGCCGCCATGAATCAAACCAATCCGAACCGGGGTTTTTGGCCGAAGGAACGGCCAGATTGTGCGCATCGCAAACTCGGACCCCAAGAAGGCTAAGCGCTGACTTCGTTCGAAACTTCTGCAATGTTGCGGCATGAGTAGAATGAACCTTGAACACCTACGGACGTTTCTGGCGGTTGTGCGGCTGGGCGGCGTGCGCAAGGCGGCGGCGGGTTTGCATCTGACACAGCCAGCCGTGACCGCGCGGATCAAGGCGCTGGAGGAAACGATTGCAACCGACCTGTTCGACCGCAGTTCTGGCCGCATGAAGCTGACAAAACGTGGGGAGCTGCTGCTGTCCTACGCTGAGAAATTCGAAAACCTCTCGGAAATGGTGGCGCGCGACGTGATTCACCCGGATGGGATCGAAGGACGGTTGCGGCTTGGCGTGTCGGAGACCATCGCGCAGTGCTGGCTGCCGGAGCTGATTTCGCGCTTTCACACACGCTATCCGAACCTCGAAATCGAATTCAACGTCGATATTTCGATCAACCTTCGTGCCGCACTGCTAAGCGACGGGCTGGACCTCGCGATCCTGCTTGGTCCGGTTTCAGAATACTCCGTCGATAACGTCGTGCTGCCGGGTATCGCGCTAACCTGGTATGTATCCGCGCAAGCTCCGGTGCTGGAAAATCCCGCAGACTATCTGACCCGGCCCGTCCTGACCTACGCCCGCAACACCCGCCCCTACCGCGAAATCAAAGAGCTGTTGTTTGACCGTGTCGGACCGGGCGCGCGGATCTTTCCGTCCTCATCACTCTCCGCCTGCTTTCGACTGGTTGAGGCTGACCTTGGCGTTGCCGCCCTGCCCCGCGCGCTTGGACAAAGCTATCTTGAGGCAGGCACGATCCGCGCTTTCGATCCGGGCTGGACGCCAAGCCCGCTGGAATTCTCCGCCTCATACCGGGGCGAGCCGAAAAGCCATATGATCGAAACCGCAGCGCAGCTTGCTTATGAAGTTGCCACAGAATATCACAATGATAAAAATATCTGATCGAGTGTGACAAATTATTACGATTTGATTTTATAGGACACCACAGGCACGCTCTTCCTTGATGGAGGAGTCTGGCTGTGAGCACCGATTATCAGCGACTTAGAAAAAGCGCCCTACCGAATTTGCGTGGAGAGATTCGCTCCGGTCGCTATGAATCCCATACGGCCGGGTTGGGTGCTGGCTATCTTCAGACCAATCTGGCGATTCTGCCCGAATCCTATGCGCTCGACTTCATGCGATATTGCCAGCGCAACCCGAAGCCCTGCCCGCTGGTCGGTGTGTCCGATACCGGCAACCCCAGCATGTTCACGCTGGGCGAAGACATCGACATTCGCAGCGACGTGCCAGCCTACAACATCTACCGCGATGGTCGGCTTGAAAGCAGCGTTAGTGACATATCGGATATCTGGGCCGACGACCTAGTCGCCTTCGCGCTTGGCTGCTCCTTCACATTCGAACAAGCCTTGCAGAACGCCGGAATACCGCAATGGCACATCGACAATAACACGACCGTGCCGATGTTCCGGTCGAACATAGACACGGTTCCGGCCGGGCCATTTGCTGGCAAGATGGCGGTCAGTATGCGGGCGCTTGACCCACACCGCCTGAACGAAGTGATCGAGATTTGCCGCCTTTTTCCATTGGCGCATGGCGCCCCGGTCTATTGGGGTGATCCCGCCGGGATTGGCATCTCTGATGTCACCCGTCCCGACTGGGGCGATCCCGCGCCGGTCGCTGACGGACAGATCCCCGTGTTCTGGGCCTGTGGCGTCACGCCCCAAGTCGCAATTGAACGCGCCGGGGTGCCGCTCTGCATCACGCACAAACCGGGTCACATGCTGATTACCGACATCGCCGAAGACGCCGAAGTGCCCGTCCGCAACCCACAACAAACGACAAATACCCAACAAGGAGAGACAACATGAAATGCACACTCACAGCCCTCGCAATAACGACGGCAATGGTAACGCCCGCCTTGGCCGAAGACCTGTCCGTCGTCGGAAGCTGGTCGGGCCTGCCTCTGCACAAGCAATATGAAGCGCCGTTTTGGACAGAAACCCTGCCCGAAGCATCCGGCGGCAACATCAATGTCGCGCTGACCACCCATGACCAGATGAACCTTGGCGTCGGGGACGTTTACCGCCTGCTGGGCGACGGCGTCTATGACGTGGGCATGACCGTCGCAGACTACGCGGTTGCCGACGCGCCAGAACTTGAGGGGCTTGATGTGCCGTTACTGGCCCTGACAGCGGATGAGGCGCGGGCGATGGTCGACGCCGCCCGCCCGATGGTCGAAGACATCTACAACGCCCGCTTCAACAGCCACGTCCTTGCCATCGCGCCCTATCCGCCGCAGGTCGTGTTCTGCAATGCCGACATCGCAGGTCTTGATGATTTGGCCGGGCTGAAGGTCCGCGCCTCTGGCCGGATGACCGCGAAGTTCCTCGAAGCGCTGGGCGCCGAGGGCGTCAATGTCAGCTTCTCCGAAGTGCCCGGCGCACTTCAGAAGGGTGTCGTCGATTGCGCCGTGACTGGCGCGGGGTCAGGCTACAGCGCTGGCTGGTGGGAGGTTTCGACACACCTGCTGCCGATCCCGCTTGGCGGCTGGGACAGCGTCGTGACCGCGATTAACCTCGACAAATGGAACAGCCTTGATGCGGACACGCAAACGCTGATCGCGGACGAGGTCAAAGCCAAGTTCGAAGAGCCCGCATGGCAAACCGCGCAAGACGCGCTGGTGAACGACATCGCCTGCCTGACCGGCAACGGTGAATGTCCGTCGGGCGACGCACGTGGCATGACACTTGTCGAAGTATCGGAGGCCGATTTCGAAAAGGCCCGCGACGTGTTGGTGAACGAGGTGCTGCCGGATTGGGCGGAACGCGCAGGCACTGACTGGGCGACCCGCTGGAACGATTCCGTCGGCGCGGCTGTCGGCGTGAGCATCGCCACCAACTGATCCAAACCGCTTAGGGAGGTTCCCAATGGCCGAGATACTTCTGACACGAATGCGAAAGCTGAACGGCTGGCTCGCGATCCTGATCGGGATCATGCTGTTTGCCTGCGCCGCCTTCGTGCTCGCCGATATCGTGCTGCGGCAATTGGGCTCCTCCCTCGGTGGGACGGACGAAATCAGCGGCTACGTCATGGCCATCGCCACGTCTTGGGGGATGGCCTACACCCTGACCGAGTTAGGGCACGTCCGCATCGACATCTTGCGAAGTCGGGGCGGGCCGCGCAGTCGCGCGATTTTTGATCTGTTTTCGCTGCTGACCCTCGCGATCACGATCTCTTTGATCGCGTATTGGGCATGGCCGGTTTTGGAACGGTCGCTGGTAAACAGTTCGCGTGCAAACACGCCACTCGAAACACCGCTCGCGCTGGTTCAAGCGCCTTGGTTCGCGGGCTGGCTGTGGTTCGCAATTGCTGCGTGGCTCACGTTCATTGCCGCAATAACGCTTGTCATGCGGGGTGAGTTTGACGCCGCCGACACAGCGATCGGCACCCGTGGCGAAGCGGAGGCTTTGGAATGATCGGCTATCTCTCCATCGGCCTTCTTGGCCTGCTTTGCCTGTCGATCCCGGTCGGTATCGTGCTGTTCCTTCTGGGCTTCGGCATCGACGCGTTCTTCAGCCCCTTTCCCCTGATGAAGGGCTTGGGCAACCTCGTCTGGTCCACATCGAACAACGCCACGCTGATTGCCATTCCGTTCTTCGTCCTGCTCGGCGAAATCCTCGTCCGCAGCGGTATCGCGACGCGCACTTACGCGGCGCTCGACCGTTGGGTCAGCTGGCTGCCCGGTGGCCTCGTCCACGCCAACGTGGCAACGGCGACGATGTTCTCCGCCACGTCTGGATCGTCCGTCGCAACCGCCGCAACGGTGGCCACCGTCGCCATGCCGCAGGCAGAAAAGCTGGGCTATGACCCCAAGCTATTTTCGGGTGCCATCGCCGCAGGCGGGACACTTGGCATCATGATCCCACCGTCGATCAACCTGATCGTCTACGGCTTCCTGACCCAAACCTCGATCCCCCGGTTGTTTCTGGCCGGACTCGTGCCCGGTCTCGGCCTCGCGCTGGGGTTCGCGGTTATCACAATGATCCTGTGCATGATCCGCCCGAGCCTTGGGGGTGAGCGTCGGGTCTTCCCCTTCCCCGAAATGCTCCGTGCGCTGTTGCAGCTTATCCCGATCATCCTGCTGTTCACCGTCATCATCGGAACGATCTACAAGGGCTGGGCCACGCCCACCGAAGCCGCCGCAGTCGGCGTGGCGGGCGCCATCGCCATTGCCGTGGCGTTCGGGGGCGTCAGCCTTGATATGTTCCGGCAGAGCATCCTTGGGACGGTCAAGATCACCTCAATGATCATGCTTGTCGTGATCGGAGCATCCTTCCTGAACTTCACGCTCGCCTCCGCCGGGATCGGGCGGGAACTGCAGGCCTTCCTCGGCGGGCTGGGGCTGTCGCCACTCATGACGATCCTTGTCATCGTCTGCATCTACATCGTGCTTGGATTCTTCATCGAAACCCTGTCGCTGATGGTCGTCACCATACCGATCATCGTGCCGCTGGTCGTCGAATTGGGATATGACCCGATCTGGTTCGGCATCCTGATGATCGTGATGATTGAAATGGCGTTGATCACGCCACCTGTGGGGCTTAACCTCTACGTGGTTCAAGGCGCGAGGCAGAGTGGTTCGATGAGCGAAGTGATGCTGGGCACCATCCCCTACATCATTGCCATGCTGGCGATGGCAGCGGCGCTGATCGCCTTTCCGCAAATCGCGCTTTATCTGCCGAATGCCCTGCAATGACCGACGCCACTGCAAACGACTGGCCGCAGATCCGCAATGTCGGGATCGACGGGCTGCTTGTCAGCTTCGGCGACCGGCTGAACGAACCGGCGAACCGGGCCGCGCTGGCGTTCCTGGACGCGCTTGAACGTGACGGGCCGGAGGGGATTGAGGAAACATCGACATCACTCGTGTCAACCTATCTGCGCTTTGATCCGATCCATTGCGACCACGCAAAGATGCGTGCGGCGCTTGGAAAGATGCTGAAAGCGCGGGATTGGTATGATGCCGATCTACCAAGCGGGCGGCGGTTCTGGCGTATCCCGACCGTGTTCGGCACCGACCTCGCCCCCCAGTTGGAGGAGGCGGCGGAAGCCGCTGGAATGTCAGCCGAGGACGCGATCCGCTCAATCTCCGAAACCCGCGTGCGGGTGCAGACCATCGGGTTCGCCGCCGGGCAACCCTATCTGGGGGAGCTTCCACCGGATTGGGACATCCCGCGCCAGACGCAACTGACCGATAAGGTTCCGGCGGGTGCGCTGACCGTAGCGATCCGGCAACTTGTGCTGTTCTCGGTGTCGACCCCGACCGGTTGGCGTCACATCGGGCAAACTGCGTTTCAGCTTTTCCGCCCGGAAAGTGATACTCCTTTCGTCCTGCGACCGGGGGACGAAGTGCAATTCGATCCAACGACGCCAGAAAAACTTGACGCGATGAAGGCCGACGGCCCGGAAGGCGGCGCGGTATCGGAGACGTTGAAATGAGCCGGAGCCTTATCGTCCATAAGGTCGGCCCCGGCGTGACCGTTCAGGACACCGGGCGCCCCGGATACCTGCGCTTTGGCCTGTCGCGCGGCGGGGCCGCCGACCGGCTGGCGCTGGCGGAAGGCGCGGCTTTGTTGGTTCAGTCGGACAACCTCGCGGCCCTCGAAATGGCGGGCATGGGCGGGGAGTTTGAGGCGACCGAAGACACACGCATCGCCCTGACCGGCGCCCCGATGCGCGCCAGCATCGACGGCGCGCGCCTTGCTTGGAGCGCGAGCCATCTGTTGCCCGCGGGCGCGCGGCTATCCATCGGGGCAGCGCAATCCGGCACTTACGGTTACCTTCACGTTGGCGGGGGGCTGACGGCAGAAGAGCATCTTGGCGCGCGTTCTGCCCATCTTGCCGCTGGTATCGGCACGCCGCTATCAGATGGCGCACAGCTTGGCATCGGTGCGGACCCGCGCGCGACGAATTACGGACAACGGCTTGACCCCGATCCACGCTTTGACGGCGGAACGGTGCGCGTCGTGCCAAGCCTTCAAACCGCATTTTTCGCAGAGTCCGAGCGTAAAAGATTCGCCTCCACCGTGTTTCACCGCGACACGCGCGGCAACCGGATGGGCGTGCGGTTTCTACCGGATGGTGACGGGTTTGAAAGCGCGGCGGGCCTGTCTGTCTTGTCGGAAATCATCGTGCCGGGCGACATCCAGATCACCGGCGAAGGCACACCCTTTGTCCTGCTGGCCGAATGCCAGACGACCGGCGGCTATCCCCGTATCGGATCGGTCCTGCCTGCCGATCTGCCCCGCGTCGCGCAAGCGCCTGCTGGGGCAACCATGAAGTTCCAGTTCGTGAGCCTTGAGGAAGGATTGGAAGCCGAAGCCCGCGACCGTCGTCACCGGGAGTCGCTGCGCGGATCGCTCCGCCCCCTCGTCCGGCGGCTTGAGGACATCACCGACCTGCTTAGCTACCAGCTTATCAGCGGCGCGACGGCGGGGGATGATCTGGAACGGGATGAAGCGGAACACGCCCGATAATCCGCCGTCTGACTGAACGGCCCTTGATCTACCGCGCGGCAACGTCCACGCTGCGGTTGTGAACAACGCGGCTTCGCGCAATGCTGGGCCGACGAATCTAGGCAAACGGATTACCCAGATGAAATATGTGAAGCCGGACAGCTTTGATGCGGCCGCCGCACTGCTTCGGGATGAAGAAGGCACCGCCCGCATTCTGGCTGGCGGAACCGATGTGCTGGTGCAATTGAAATCGGAAATGGTCGAACCCGATCTGATCGTCGATCTGAAGCACCTTGCCGGTATGCGCAGCATCGTGGCCGAGGACGGAGGGTTTCGCATCGGCGCTGGTGTCTCCGGCGCGGAAATGGGAGAACATGACGGCCTAAAGGCGCTTTGGCCCGGTGTGGTTGAGGGGATGGAGCTGATCGGCTCGACCCAGATCCAAGGCCGCGCAACGATGGTTGGCAACCTCTGCAACGGCTCACCCGCTGCGGATAGCGTGCCGGGCATGGTCGCGGCCAATGCAACGGCCCGCATCCACGGACCGGATGGCACACGCGACTGCCCGGTGCTCAATATTCCGGTGTCGCCGGGTAGAACATCACTCGCCAAGGGCGAAATGGTGACGTCGATCTTCCTGCCCGCCCGCCCGGAAAACGCATCGGACGCCTATCTGCGCTTCATCCCGCGCACGGAAATGGACATTGCCGTGTCATCCGCGGGGGTCAGCCTTGAACTCGACCGTGACGGCACTTGCACAACAGCGCGGGTCGCGATTGGCGCAGTCGCACCGACCGTCCTGCTGGTCGAAGCGGCGGGAGCCGCGCTGACCGGAACCAAGCCCGATGCCGCAGCCATCGCCAAGCTGGTCGAGGCCGTCGAAGCCGCGTGCTCTCCCATCGACGACAAACGCGGGACCGTCGAATTCAGAACCAAAACCGCCGGGGTGCTGGCCAAGCGCGCTGCCCTCATCGCCTATTCCCGCGCCGGAGGTCAGACATGAAGAACGCCCACATCTCCACCACGATCAATGGCGACGAGGTTGATTTCATCTGCGCGCCTGATGAAACCCTGCTCGACGTTCTGCGCGACCGTTTGGGCATGACCGGTTCGAAAGAAGGCTGCGGCACCGGCGATTGCGGCGCGTGTAGCGTGACGCTGAACGGGCGGCTTGTCTGTTCCTGCCTCGTGCTTGGGGCCGAAGTCGATGGCGCGTCAATCGACACGATCGAGGGCATGGCGGAGGGCGACAACCTCCACCCCTTGCAACGTGTGTTCATCGACAACGCCGCGCTACAATGCGGCATCTGCACGCCCGGTATTTTGGTCGCCGCGCGGTCGTTGCTTGAGAAAAACCCGGACCCGACGGAAACCGAAATCCGCTATTGGCTTGCCGGAAACCTCTGCCGGTGCACCGGCTATGACAAGATCATCAAGGCGGTGCAAACCGCCGCGGCCGAGATGAGGAGCGCCTGACATGGCTTTAGACGCTGGAAACAAACGGGAATTCAAAGTCGTTGGGACGCGGGTCAGTCGCCCGGACGGCCTTGATAAAGTCACCGGCAAGGCGATGTATGGGGCCGACGCATCCGCCCCCGGCATGTTGATCGGGCGAGTGTTGCGCAGCCCCCACGCCCATGCCCGTATCGTATCAATCGACACCTCGGCCGCAGAGGCGCTGAAAGGCGTGAAAGCCGTCGTCACTTCCGCCGATTTCGGTGATCCGGGCGATGATTTTCACCGCGATATCCGCGACAACGTGCTGGCCCGCGGTAAGGTTCTTTACGACGGCCACGCGGTTGCCGCCGTGGCCGCCATCAGCAAATCCGTCGCGAAAGACGCGCTGCGGCTGATTGATGTGGTCTACGAGGAGCTTCCGCACGTCACCGACGTCGATGCCGCGATGGCCCCCGACTCCCCTGTGGTTCAGGAAGGCCGTGCGGATGAAAGCGTGCCCGAAGGCTGGTCGCAGAACGTCACGGGGCATTGTGAATTTGGCCACGGCGATGTTGAGGCCGGATTCGCCAAGGCCGACACCATCGTCGAACGCACCTTCAAAACCGCCGCGACCCATCAGGGCTATATCGAACCCCACGCGTGCCTTGCCACCCTCGGCAATGATGGCCGGGGAGAACTTTGGTGCTGCACCCAGGGTCCGTATCTGGTCCGCTCCGTCTGCGCCGCTATTCTGGGGATCGAGGCCAGCCAACTTCGCGTCACGGCCTCAGAAATCGGTGGCGGATTTGGCGGCAAGACTACGGTGTTCATTGAACCCGTCGCGCTGGCGCTGGCCCGCAAGTCCGGCAAACCCGTGAAGATGGTCATGCGCCGGGATGAAGTGTTCCGCGCCACGGGGCCAACGGTTTCGGCTTCTATGGACGTCAAAATCGGCATGACAAAAGACGGGCACATTACCGCTGGCCAAGCGAAATTGCGCTATCAGGGCGGCGCGTTTCCGAACGAAACGGTCGTGATGGGCGCGCAGTCTGCCTTTGCTGCCTACGATCTTGAAGCGGTGCAAACCCTCGGCTGGAACGTGATGACCAACCGCCCGAAGGAAGTCGCCTACCGCGCGCCGGGGGCGCCGATGGCGATCTACGCGGTGGAAAGCGTCGTTGATGAGCTTTGCCAGAAGCTGAAGCTCGACCCGCTAGAGGTCCGCCTGCAAAACGCCGCCCGCAAGGGAACGCTGTCGTCCTACGGGCCGACCTTCAACGATATCGGCCTCGCCGCAACCCTTGAGGCAGCCAAGGCGCATCCGCATTACAGCGCACCGCTTGGCCCCAGACAGGGGCGCGGACTGTCCTGCGGTTTCTGGTTCAACTTTGGTGGCAACACCTGCGTTTCGCTGAACTTGAACCCCGATGGCACCGTCGGCGTGGCTGAGGGGAACCCGGATATCGGTGGTTCTCGCGCATCGATTTCAATGATGGCGGCGGAGGAGCTGGGCATCCCTTACGATAAGGTCCGCACGGTCATCACCGACACGAACTCCCTCGGCTTCAACGACACGACCGACGGTAGCCGTGTCACCTTCGCGGTCGGCCTCGCCACCATCGAAGCGGCCCGCGCAGCGATCAAAGTCATGTGCGCCCGTGTCGCGAAAATCTGGGGCATCGACGAGGACGCCGTCGTTTGGGAAGACGGTGCGGCGAAACCCTCCGGCCCAAACGCGGGTGAGTTTCCTCCGATGAGCATCGCAGAAATCGCCGCCATTGCCGACAACACCGGTGGCCCCATCGCGGGCCATCACGAGGTCAACGCCGATGGCGCTGGCGTCAGCTTTGGCGTCCATCTTGTCGACGCGGAGGTCGATCCCGAAACTGGCGCGACCAAAATCCTGCGCTACACGGTGTTTCAGGATGCGGGCAAAGCTGTGCATCCCGACTATGTCGAAGGGCAGATGCAAGGTGGTGCCGTTCAGGGGATCGGCTGGGCGTTGAACGAAGAATATATCTACGGCGAAGACGGTCGTCTGCAAAACCCCGGCTTCCTTGATTATCGCGTGCCAGTCGCATCCGACCTGCCAGAGATTGATACGGTGATCCTCGAAATCCCCAATCCCGGCCACCCTTATGGAGTTAGGGGTGTCGGTGAAACACCAATTGTCCCACCGCTCGCCGCGATCTCGAACGCCGTATCCCGTGCGACCGGAGTGCGCATGACGGAACTGCCGATGTCCCCGCCGAAACTGCTGAAAGCGATGTCCGGGCAATAGCGATGGTGCGGGTAAAGCTTTGGGGGTCGCTGCGAAACCTTGTCGACGGGCAGGCGGTGATTGAAGTTGAGGCGAGCAACTTCAAAGAACTGCTCGACGCGCTCGAAACGCAATATCCCGCGTTGAAGCCGCAGATCGAACGCGGTGTGTCATTCGCCGTCGATGGGGTGATTTACCGGGAAGCGTGGTTCACGCCGATCAACGAAGAAAACGAAATCGTCCTTTTGCCTTATATGGTCGGCGGCTGAACCCCAGAAATGCGAAAAGCCGCGCCCATTTGGGCGCGGCTTTCCGTTTTGTATGACCGACTGATTAGTAGGTGTTGATCAGGTCAGATGTCAGCTCGCCCGAGATCAGGTCGCCGAGGTCTGCGGTGGACTGGCCAACCGAAGCCATGACTGCGATGCCGAGGCCAACGATGCCTGCGGTCAGAACAACCCAGTCAACGGTGACTGCGCCGGATTCGTCTTTTGCGAAGTTTTTGATAAAGTTAAGCATTGTATTCTCCGTATATTCTCTGTGTGTGTTTCTGTGTGACTTAGTAGGTGTTGATCAGGTCAGACGTCAGTTCGCCCGAGATCAGGTCGCCCAGGTCCGCTGTGGACTGGCCAACCGACGCCATGATTGCGATGCCGAGGCCAACGATGCCTGCGGTCAAAACAACCCAGTCAACGGTGACTGCGCCGGATTCGTCTTTTGCAAAGTTCTTTGCGAATGCGATCAGTTTCATTTTAGTTCCCTCGTAGTTCTCTAAACTCGTTTCCACTCACCGTGACGTCCCTAGAGGTTGCTCTCGCTGACCCATGTCGCCTTGGCATGAGACGATATAGCCCCCCGAATGGGGCAACACTTGGGCGCACATCGTACATTTTTGTAGTTCGTTAACTTTTCATGGAACGAGTGGATTTGCGTTTATTTACGGCAGTTTTTGCCTCTGACCGGGGCACGAAAGCTCTAGAAAATTCATTTATGACAGTGCGTTAGGAAAAATTATCCGAATTGGATACCAGACGCCGCTTATTGCGATAAAAAGCGCACCGCAGGCGAATCTGACCCGAATTTTTCATTCCTTGCGCCTGCGATGCCCGATTTTATCGACCCGCCATTTGCAAAGAATAGTGAAACAAACCGCCGAATTTTCACGGGTCGTCACCAGATGGCATAACAATCGGGCGATGTCGCCAATTGGTAAAGGTGCAGCAAAGAGAATCGGATTCCCGTTAACATACTGATTAAGTTATGAAATACTCCTAGACTCGTCAATTTCAACAACGGACTTGTCTAAAAGACCAAGTAGGTGCATCCGCCGAACTGCTTTAAATTTCAGGGATTGAAACCAAATACTTTGTTTGAGAGTTAGCAAATGGCAGTTCGCCACGATTTTGATGATGCCGCCGATCAATTGGCGGTTCTGGAAAACATAAAAAATGTGCTGCGAGCAGACGACGCGGGCAAAGCGCCCCCTATTGCGAAGGTGAAACCGAACCCCGTGCCGACGACAGATGTAAATCAATGGACGATTGACGGAATCGCGGGGCAGACCCGCGTTTCGACGTCTTTCGGGGATGTACCGTCTGAACTGCTGCGCAAAAACGACATGGTGCGCTCGATCTCGGGCGACTTCAAGCGGATCGTCTGGATTGATCGTATTCGACTTGATGAAGGTTTCATGTCCCGCCATCCAGAGGCTTACCCGATCCACATACGCGCCAACGCGTTTGGAAAGGGCATCCCGGCCCGCGATATTGAGGTTTCGCCGTGCCATCGTTTGCGCGTTGATCGTTTCACCAACGGAAGCGTCGTGGCGGAATCGCTACTGCATCGTCCGGGCGTGACTCGTGCGCCCCACCCACACGTCACCTACACGCAGTTCCATTGCGACGGCGACACTATGGTTAAGGTCGAAAACCTATGGGCGGAAAGCCGGAAGCGGTAAATCAGCCGGACCCTCCTGCCTTGATCAACGCCTCTACTTGGCCGAGTGATGTAATTTCCGCGATTTCACTGGCAGAAAAGACGACGTCAAACGCCTCCTCCAACTCCTCGATCAGTGCCATATGCGCGAGGGAGTCCCACCCTTCGGTGTTGAACGGTGTGGAGTCGGGATGAAGCGCACTGACCGGCACTTTGAAGCAAGCGGAAGCGAGCGAATAGACCGTTTCTTCGCTTGAATTGGTGTCTCCCCCCCCGGCGTGCACCAACTCCGCGACAATAACCTTGCCGGAAGCACCTCGCGGCAGTTTATCGACCATCCGTATCTCTGCCGGAACACGCTCTGGCGACAGGTTCTCGCGGCAGAACGTCCAGATGTCATCGCGTGCGACTGTGTCGCTGGAGACTGCGGCGACTAATCGTTCACCGCGGATGTCGTCCGGCTCTCCGAAAACGTAGGCTTCGCTGATCCCCACCATGGAGGAGATCACCTCGGCGATGCCTTCCGGGTAAATCGTGACCCCGGCCGAGACAATCGCGGTTTTCTTGCGCCCAGCAAATTCCAGCAGCCCGTCGTCGGCTTCCCGCACCAAATCACCTGTGTGAAACACCTCGCCTTTCAGCACTTCGGCGGTCAATTTGGGCGCGTTGAAGTAGCCGCGCATGATCGTCGGCCCGGACAGCGTCAATTCCCCAACCTGCCCATGCGGAACCCGATGCCCGTCCTTATCAACGATCCTGGCCTCGACCCTAACCGCGCGGCCAATCGACCCAATCCGGCGGGTGTCATCGGATGGGCCAGCAAAAACGGCGTCGCACACGACCTCACTTAGCCCATAGGCGTTTGCGACAGGGACGCCGAACGCCTCTTCGAACCGTGACCAAAGTGGCGTGTTCAGATGGTCGGCGCTCGATAGCAAGAACCGAAAGTTCGGTGTGTTGAACGCGGAGCGCTGGTCTTGCCCCACGCGGTCAATGATCCGCAACATGGCAGGGACGGTGATGAAATGCGTGATCCCGTCGATCGCGACAGAGTCCAGTATCATCGGCACGTTCTGAACCGAGAACTCTACCCTGCGATAAACTGTGCCGCCAAACCAAAGCGCCGTCAGCGGCCCGCGGATCAGCCCGTCGACATGGTGCAGCGGCAGCAAGTTCAACAGGCGCGTGTCCGTGTCAAAGCCGTAAACTTCCGCGAAAACCTCAAACTGTGCGGTCAAATTGGCATAGGTCAGCTCTACCGCTTTCGGCGCGGAGGTCGTGCCTGATGTAAAGATCATCAACGCGATTTCTGGCGGCGCAGTCCCTTCGGGCAGCCGTTTGCGCGGTGAGGCATCCACAAATAGCACCGCGTTGTCGACCTCGACCATTTGCCCCGACGGAATGTTGGCTTGCCCCCGGATCACCGCAAGCGTTTCACCGTCCGCAAAGATTGCCGCCGGGCGACAGGTTCCTAGCAGTTCCATCGCCTCTGAGGGTTTCGCATTCGCGTCACCCATCACCGGGGCGAGGCCTGCGCGAAGGGCGGCGATCACCAGCAGGATCAGCATTCGATCATCCCGGCAGAACAGCGCGATGCGATCACCAGCGATCAGGCCGAGCGCGGCGAAGCCGCCGATGAGCCGGTCAGTTTCTGTGACAACATCCTCTCGGTCCAGCAGCCCATCTTCCAGAACCGCCAGTGGCGCGTCGGTGCCATCCAGCCGCGCCTCTATCGCCTCGCGAAAGCGGGCGAAGTCGCTCTCCGAAAGCTCACCCATCCGCCGCCTCCCGCATCGCGGTTGCGATAGCGGCAACCGACGCAGGGCTTTTCAACAATCCAAGGTGGTCGCCAGCCAGTTCATGCACATCCAAGCCGTTATCAATCAGTCTGCCCCACCCCAGATCAGGCTCGGCGTCGACATTTGTGGGCTCATCGACAGCACGCAAAAGTGTCGCGGCACCGCCCTGCCACGAACTTGGTCGATAGGCCTCAAGCGCGTGATACATCGCCCGAACAATCGCGCGATGGCCTTCGGAATAGCCGCTTGTATCAAGCTCAATCAATCCAAACCCGCAGAGGAAATCGGGATCAGGCCGCAACCCCAGCACCTTACGCCAGTTCTTCGCGAAATACCGCGCGGCGTAGGAGAGTTCCGCGACAGGCGCCCGCAACAGCCTGCTGTCACGCAAATATCGGGCAACGCGGGTGTCAAACAGCCAAAGCCGGTCGAAGCCATGCCCGCCCGATTGCAAATGCCGCGCGGTTTCGTAGGCGAGATAGCCGGCAAAGGAAAATCCGGCGAGATGGATAGGCCGCGGCAGGTCGGCTTGCGCGATGTCCGACGCGAAACGCTCGCCCAGATCAGGCACGGAATGCTGGCCCAGTTGCGCCGAAATTTCCCGACCCAAACGGACGCCGATGCAATTGAAGTTGTCGGAAAGCTCCGCCACCAGCGGCTTGGCGTAAAGCACGTTGCCGCCGAGATCCGGCAGAAAAATGAGCGTCCCCCGGGGGGCTGCCCCGCCTATGCGGAACAGGGTGTCTGGCAGGTCGGTCGTGTGTTCCGCGCCATTCATCCTGCTACCTCTACCCTTTGCCCACTTTCGCGGCGGGGATCGCCGCAGGCCGAACGCGCGGACCCGTCGGCTTCTGTCGTCACCACACACATCGATGGTCGCCCAATACCCGTGGCCGATCCGCTGACCGCCTTGTGGCCCAGCGCGCTCAGCCCGTCGATCCAACCCTCTGGCGCGTCCTCCTCAACCGTCACCTTGCCGGGAAAGCACAGATGCGGCGCGGTTGATCCCGGTGCAGATTGCGTGAACGCTCGGGGTGCTGCGATGGCAGCCTCCAACGGCTCGCCGCACAGCAGATGCCGGGCCAGCACTTGCGCGCTGGCCTGAAGTTGCAAATCCGCCCCCGGACCGCCGCCCGCAATCAGGCGCCCGTCCGCCGCTTCAAACAAGAACGGACAGGCGCTGACCCGTGGGCGTTTTCCGGGCTGCAAGACTGCTGGGTGGTCCGGTTCCACGCGGCTTTGCGCCCCGCGTGTCGAGATGACGAAGCCAAGGCCGGGCACGACGGGTGCGTCGAACGACGTATCGCTCGGCGTCGCGACAAAGAGGTTGCCCGTGCCGTCGACGATACTGACCACCGAGGTATCAAGCGTCTTTTCGACCAAACGATCATCCACGCCCGGCACCCCCTCAATCGCCGAGGCGGGAGAGATACGCGCAGCCCTTTTCCGCGCGTGATCCGCCGACAGCAACGTGTTGAGCGGCGTGTCCACGAAATCAGGATCACCATAGAACGCATCCCGATCCGCGAAGGCAAGCTTCAAGGCTTCAAGCGCCCGGTGCATGAATTCTACACTGCTCGGGTCAAGCCCGCCAACATCTGATTGCTCAAGAATTTGCAATGCCTGCGCTAGGGCCGGGCCTTGGCTCCACGCGCCGCAGGTGTGAAGCGTGCCGCCGACCACGGTGGCCTGGGTTGCTGGAACCACGGGGGTCTGATGCGTGGCAAGGTCGCTCGCCCGAAGCCATCCGCCGCTGTCCGCAACATGCCGAACCATCGCCTTCGCAATATCGCCTTCGTAGAACGCAGCGCGCACTGCGTGCAGCCCGTCTTTGCGCCCCGAAGCGCAGCGATCCGCGTCGATCAGCGCCGCAATCGTTCGCGCAAGATCCAGTTGGGTGAACCACTCACCCTTCTCAATCGGGCGACCTTTCGGCAGCCAGATCGCCGCGTTCCCGGGAAACTTGCGATAGTCCCGCTCAAACTGCGCCGAACAGGACACGAGGTCATCATGCGCCGGAAAACCATCCTTCGCCAAGCACCACGCGGGTTCGGCCAGTTCGGCGAACCGCATCGTCCCGAATTGGGACAGGGCGACCAGCCATGCGGCGGGCGCGGCGGGCACAACCGTGCGCAGCACACCCTTCGGGATACGTCCGCGATGGTTCCGTTCAAACAATTCCCGATCAGCATTGGCGGGCCAACGTCCTGCCCCTTCCACGCAATGAACCGTGTCCTTTCCGGCCATGCGCAACAGCATCGGGGCAACGCCGCCCAATTGCACCTGCTCCGAATGAAGCACGCAAAGCGCGATTGACGCGGCCACCCCGGCATCAACCGCATTGCCGCCCGCCTTCAATACACCCAGCGCAATCTCTGCCGCTGCATCGTGTCCAACCGAAATCGCAACCGTCGACTGCACTATGCCGCGACCCCCCGGTTCTTGCGAAGCAGCGCATCGACCCGAGAAACCACATCGTCGATCAGACCGGTCTCAACCCCCCGCTGCCGCGCGATAAGCTGAACGAGGCGATCCACACGCTCAATATTCTTGGCCCCGGCATACAGCGCACGCGCGGCAGACGATGGCAGGATCAGCCCCTTCGCGGCCTTCGCGTATTGTTCAAACGGCACAAGATCGCCGTCCACCGCGCCAAGCCGCAGGATCAGTGCATTGACCCAATCATAAACCGCCCGGGTTTCATCACCATCTGAATGCACCGCATCGCAGATCGATCGGGGGCCATCCGCCGTGATGCAGCGGTAGTTCCCGGCCAGTAACATGCTCCACTTCGTCAGCGGCACAAAGGCGGAGTCGCTAACCTTCAGGCGCACGGGAACGGTGGATTGCCGACCATCGCGGGGCACGCGCGCCTCATTGATGCTCCGCGCGAGGGTTCGCAGCATCACGTCGGCGTCGGCGTCTTCAAACGCTGCGGTGCGGAAATTCGTGCCAAGGCCGACACGCAAGAAATTCTGCGGCGCGTCTGGCGGTCGGCTGGCCTGCGCGTCGGGGCTGCATAGGGTGAACTTGGCCGGATCAAAGCCCCGCCAAACATCTGGGGCGCTGTAGCAGGTATCGACATCGACGCCCGACAGGCCGGCAATCCGGTCAAGATACGGCGGCGGCGGCATGTTCATGATCGAAAGGCAGGGCGTGCCCGCAACGGCGACTTTCTGCGTTAAACGTCGAACGCCATCCTCAGCGAATTGCGGTTCCTGCATCGCCAATGCGACGAGATCAAAGCCTGTCCCTTCAACATCACTCGTCCTGCGCGCCACAATGGTTCCCGGCAGATTGCCGGATCGCAGATCAAACCCGGCGCCGGAGCGGCGCGAGGGGATGCGAACATGCAGCCCATCGCGGTTGATCGCGGCGACTTCTTCGGCCCGCCCGACCAGCGTGACCGTGTGGCCAGCCATCGCCGCCTTGATCGCCAAAAGCGCGCCATAAGACGCGCCGAGGATCAGAATATTATAAGGTTCGGCCACCAAATGACCTTTCTGCCTCACTGCCCGGTCGCGACCCGACACCCCACCCAGATGCGCAAAACGGTCGCTGATTGTCCGAAGGTTCCCGACCCGCGATGCAAAGTCAAATGTTCAACGGGCACTGCCCGATAATGTGCAGCCGCGTGCCAGTTATGGTTCAGATCAATCTAACGGTCGCGGATACGGTCGACTTCGTGGCCCAGATCGGCGTCGTAGGTTTCGTCGTATTCATCGTCCAGATATGCGAATTCGTCCCGTAGGGCAGACTGATGCGCGATCTCGGCTTCACCACCGGTTACAACAAAGCGGCCCGGCGGCAGCAATTTCCGCCATTCGTCGTCGGATATAATATTAACGTTACTCATGAATCCCTCCATTGCCCCATCTTTCACAGGCGATTGAGGCGGGAGTTCGGCGGCAGTTTGACAATACTGCGTGCGGTGATGGCGCAAAGGCACATAGCCGCCCCAATCGTTAAGGTTGCACCGACTCGCCCAGCGCGTGCATGCTGGCGGAATAATAGAGAGGTTTTTGCCATGCAGTCCAAGATATCCGTGATTTCAGCCGCCCTGCTTTTCGCCACAACCGCCGTCGCACAGGAAACCGCCGATGCTGTCGCGCCAGAGGCGGCAACGTCCAATCAAGCGGTCGCCTATTCGCAAGCCGCCCAAGACGCGCTGGACAAGAAGGCTGCCGGGCAACCGGTGACGGCGGACAACTGGATGGTCGCCGCTGCAAACCCGCTTGCTGTCGAAGCTGGCGCGCGCGTGCTGCGCGAGGGTGGATCAGCGGCCGACGCAATGGTCGCCGTGCAAGCCGTGCTTGGGTTGGTGGAGCCGCAATCCTCCGGCCTTGGCGGTGGCGCGTTCCTTGTCTGGTATGACGCCGAAAGCGGAGAGATCACAACGCTCGATGGCCGCGAAACAGCGCCGCTGACCGCGACCCCGCAGATGTTTCAGGATGAAAACGGCGAACCGATGGGTTTTTTTGATGCCGTTGTCGGGGGGCTATCCGTCGGCACGCCCGGCACCCCTGCCCTGATGGAAGAAGCGCACCGCCGCTGGGGCCGATCCAACTGGGGCAGCCTGTTTGACGAAGCGATCACCCACGCTGACGACGGTTTCGCAACCTCCGCCCGCCTTGCGGAGCTTGTGGCGAACGATGCGGAGCGGCTTGCAACCTCACCGCAAACCGCCGCCTATTTCCTGCCGGACGGGGAACCGATTGCAGAAGGCACCACGCTTATCAACAAGCCCTACGCCGCAACCCTGCGCGCATTGGCAACCGATGGCGCGGACGCGTTTTATAAAGGTCGGATCGCAGAAAACACCGTTGCCACGGTGCGCAACGCCACAACGCCCGGCGCACTTTCGACGGTCGATCTGGCGCTCTACCGTGTGGTCGAACGAGATCCGGTTTGCGTTGAATATCGGGAACATGACGTGTGCGGGATGGGGCCGCCATCGTCGGGCGCGCTGACCGTCGGCCAAATCCTCGGGCTGCTGCGGGGAAGTGACCTCGCCACCCTCGGGCCGGACAACGCCGAAACGTGGCGCTTGATCGGCGATGCCTCCCGCCTCGCCTTCGCGGATCGCGGGCGCTACATGGCGGATAGCGACTACGTGCCGATGCCGACAGAGGGGCTGGTGGCCGATGATTACCTGTCTGAACGGGCCACGATGCTAGAGACAGACGCGGCCCTCGAAACCGTTGAGCCGGGGAGCCCCGAATGGGACCACGCGATGCTCTGGGCCGATGACCAAGCGATAGAGCTTCCGTCGACCAGCCATATCTCCATCGTTGATAGCGATGGCAACGCGCTGTCGATGACCACCACGATTGAAAACGGCTTTGGCAGCCGCCTGATGACGCCGGACGGGTTCCTTCTGAATAACGAGCTGACGGACTTCTCGTTCCGCACCCATTCGGATGGTTACCCGATTGCGAACCGGATCGAACCGGGCAAACGCCCCCGGTCGTCGATGTCACCGACCATTGTGATGCAAGACGGAAAGCCGGTGCTGGTCATCGGCTCCCCCGGCGGCAGCCGGATCATCGGATATGTCGCGCAGGCGATTATTGCCCATCTTGATTGGGGAATGGACGTGCAACAGGCCGTCGCCATGCCGCATCTGGTGAACCGCTTTGGCAAATATGATCTGGAGGCTGAAACCACGGCCGCCGACTTTGAAACCACCCTGACCGAAATGGGGTTTGAGGTTGGTGTCCGCGACCTGAACTCCGGCCTGCACGCCATCGCGATTGGCGAAACACTGGAAGGGGCCGCCGACCCTCGCCGCGAGGGGATCGCACTCGGAGAATAAGCACTTCGGCATCCGGCGCTATTCTGGCCCGGATGCCTCTTTGATATTCGCGATCTCATGCGCGTAGTCTTTCAGCGCTGCGTTGCCGTTCGGGCTTAGGCCGTAAACGCCACGCTCAACCCGCTGAAACCAGCCATAGTGGTTGTCGGCCATGATCCGTTGGGCGACCGATACGCCCGATCCCTCTGCCACGAGCTTTGCCTTCATCGGCCCGTTCGCATTAAGGATTGCGACACAGCGAAGCGCATCTTGGCGATAGGCCGTGATGAGCCCTTGCCGGGTCGCCCCGCCCATATTCGGGTCGCCAATACGTTTCGCAAATTCCTTCAGCAGATTTTCTTTACGGCGGGCAGAGCCGCGCGGCTTATAAGGCGCCGGGTCAAGATGCACCTGCACAAAGCCATCTTTCAGCCGGACCGTCATCAGCCCAAGTCCCAAACGTCGGCAAAGCGTCATGTTGTTCTTCAGCGACTTTTGAAACGGCCGCCCCACCCCGCGCGGCACAGCTATATAAACGTCATCAGTGATCGACTGCCGCGCGATTGCCTGATGAAAGACCGACAGCGAAAACCCCGCTTTTAACTCGACGATCACCGGATCGTCCCCGTCACGAAGCGCAACGACATCGGCGGCGCCAACCTCCCCTTTCACGTCATAGCCCTGCCCTTCGAGAAGGGATTTGATCGGGCCATAAAGTTCCGTCTCGCGATCGGGTTTGGATGTCATGGAATCGGTGTAGCGCGAAGTCGGGGCGATCTCAATTCGCGCGGTCGTGCCGTGCTTATTTTCAGCAGGGGTAGATCACTCACACGATCCGGTCAGATTCTCAATCGTGCCCGGCAGGATCGCCATCGTATCCGGCGTATGCACCTGAAACATCCGCCGTTTGCTGAGCAGACTCCAATCGTCCGGTGTCGCCGGAAGCGCTGACGTTTCCAGCGTCAACGGAGCCGCATAGAGGGTGACGAGCATCGGGTCCTCGTAAGACCCCACCCCGCCAAGGTTCCCGGTCACGCCCGTTGCATCTATCGAGATATAGTCAGCCGTATAAGGCGTTCGCACCACATGAACCACGCCAATATTACCGGTGACCTGCGTGCCGTCCGCTGCCGTCAATTGGGTCGTGCCATTGGACAGGTAAGACAATGTTTCGACGTCCTGTCGATATTCCTCGTTCGCGGTGAAGGTCACCGTGCCTTTAAGCACGCTGCCCGCGGCGATCGCGCCGTGGTCTTTCGCGGTGATGACGTCAAAGCTCACCGTGCAGTCGGTTTGGGCAGCGGCACTGCTCGCCGTGATAAGCGTCGCGATAATCGGGCCAATCAGTTTCATCTTATGGCTCCTCCGGTTGGGTTTCAGTTCACGTCGCGCAGCAGAAACGTGAAGTTTGCATCGTGCCCGGCGGCGGTTTCGGCGTCCGCATGACAGCCGAGGCAGGTGCCGTCGTCCGCATCCTGCAGGAAGGTTTCCATCGTCGTGTTGGTCAGGAACCGCGGCACTTCGCCATGTTCGAACAAGGGGCTGATGTTCGCGCCGCGCCATTGGGATGAAATCAGGATGTAGTTCTCAAGCCCCGACCCGGCGACCCGGTCGTGCCACAGTCGGCTGACACGCTGGGTTTCTTCAAAAACCTCCCAGCAGCGCACGATCTGCGATGGGGATGCGGGGACGCCGCCGACCAATGCGAAGGGTGCTGTGCTGGCCCATTGCCAAGGCTGGCTGGTCGCTGTG
The DNA here is from genome assembly GCF_048060095.1 of Aliiroseovarius sp. YM-037. Taxonomy (NCBI): domain Bacteria; kingdom Pseudomonadati; phylum Pseudomonadota; class Alphaproteobacteria; order Rhodobacterales; family Paracoccaceae; genus Aliiroseovarius; species Aliiroseovarius sp. YM-037. Next base: position 476,585 of record NZ_JBLUOA010000002.1, read on the forward strand.
TTGGTTTTGCAATCGGGACAATTGACGTCGAAGAATGAGTGAGTTTCAGAGAGGGTGCCTTCGGGCGCTTTGCATCCTCCGGGGAACAGATCGTTCGCGTATATACTGTTGATATTGCGCGCATTTGCTGCCGTTGGCGCATTCCGTCGATGTTCAAACGTAGACCAAATCCATTCGTCACCATTCCCGCTGCTGACCCGCGCCACAATATGCATCCCGACAAGGGCGAGCATTGCGTCGATGCACATCGCCTGCCCGTCCGCCGCGCGGTCTGGCGGGACGTAGATCAAACCGTCAGATTGGATGAAATCGGTGGCATCCTTCAGGTCGGTCAAAACCCGCCACGCGGTTTTGATAAGAACGCTGGCAGGCTCCACCCCAATGCGACCAAGCGGAAAGGCGACGGGGCTGTCGCCACGTGCCTGCTGACCCGCGAGCGTCTGAAGCGCATTGTCGAGGATATACCCCTCCGCCGCTGGGTTCAGGCGTGTTTCGTAAACGACGAAGTTGCCCGATTGGTCGATCAAAACGGACCCATCCGCCTGCGCTAAATCCTGAACAATCACAGCGGCGGTTTCGGCTTTGCTCCCACAGTGTTCCGCTGCCGTATCCTGCGCCAACACCTCTTCACGTCGGCGAAATTGCTGCCACGCACGACGGTCGCCGGGATCACTCAGCGACGGTAACGCCTCTCCCGACGCCGAAACTGGCCAGTTCAATGCGACAAACGCCTGCCATGAGAAGAAATCGAACGGCTCCTGCGCGGCGCCAGAGACGACCATGTATTCAAAACTCGCGCTGAAATCCGTCTGATCGTCAGGGAACACCGCGCAGATTTGGTCGTGTGGAGGGGTGATGCAGAACTGCGGCAAAAACCGCGATTGTTGGGCAAGCGCCGCGAATGGCAGCAGGAGCACCCCGAACACGGTGGCGCGAACACCCCACAAAATCGTAAATTTGCATCCCATAATATATATTGGATACAAATTAATTGTTTTGTCAACAAAGGTGATCCGCTACACTCACCTCGCGGAGGGAAAGCGATGGCGGATGGAACGGAACGAAGCGGCCAGGTTGTTGCGACAATCGTTGAAACGCTGCGGCAGGAAATCATCTCGGGGAAACTAAACCCAGATGAACCGCTGGGGCAGGAACAGCTCGCGACCCGGTTCGGGGTCAGCAGGATGCCCGTGCGCGAAGCAATCCGGCAGTTGGAAACGCTTGGCTTCGTGACGGTTGAGCCAAACAAAAGCGCGCGCGTTGCCCCAGTCAGCTTGGCGGATTTTCTTGAGATATACGACATGCGCATCGCCGCCGAATGCCTCGCCATGAAAAGCGCGATACCGGAGCTGACCAACACCCGGATTGATGAGGCCGAGGCGATTCAGGATCAGATTGAAGCCGCGCCGATTGGGGCGTTTGGCGATCTCAACATCCAGTTTCACATGACGCTTTATCGCGCGTCGGGGCGGCATAGGCTGCTGGCCCATGTGCAAGCCTTGGGCAACGCGGCGGACAGATATCAGTGCATGACCGTCGCCGGACCGGAAATCCGCCGGAAATCCGATCTGGAGCACCGCGCCATACTTGAACACTGCCGCCAGCGGGATTCTGACGCAGCTGTCGCGATGGTCGCGCAACATATCAGCGACGCGCGGGATCACCTGTCTGGATTGATTGGCGATTTGGAAGACCGCTAGGTCGACAGGAACCGGACCGATCCGCGTTCGATGACGGCGGCGGTCAGACGCTCTGTAAACCACGCGCCGGTGTCGACGGCGATCCGGCCACCCTCCACCCCCGGTTCATCATCCGGGTAGTGGCCATGTGCAACCCACAGCCCATCCGCGCGCGGCTTGCAGCGGAAATCCGGGTGACCCCAGATCAGCGACCGGACGTTTTGATCGTCAGGGTCTGCGGAGGGATCCAGCCCGGCATGGGCGCACACGACATTTCCACTTTGATAGAGATGCGGCAGGTTCCGAAGCCACGCCTCCGCCTTCTCCCCCAGCGCATCGCGGAACGCGGCGCTGGCCTTGGTGAGTTCGGACGCGTGAGAATATTCCGTGATCCGCCCGACGCCAAAACTCGCCAGCGTTTGCAGCCCACCATTGCGCAACCAGCGCGGGCCCTTGGCTGTCGTTTCATCGAAGAAGTCCAGCAGCATCTTTTCGTGATTTCCCATAAGGAAAACGGCTGGCGGCCCGGCCTCTGACGCGATGCTTTGCAGGCGGGCCAGAACCTCAGCACTTCGGTCGCCGCGGTCGACGTAGTCCCCGACAAAGACCAGCAGCGGGGTCGCGATCTGACGATAGGCGATGTCGGTCGCGATGATTTCCAACATACGATCAAGTAAATCCGCCCGCCCGTGGATGTCGCCGACGACGTAGAGCGTCTCCTCCGGAGCTATCGTAGCGATATCGTATTTCGGCTGGGGTTTCATCGCCGCCTAGGTTTCCAGAAAGCGCGGGCGAGGTCAAAGGCGGAAACTCACGCGATCTGCAACTTTAAGTCGATTTTTAACCGATAATTAAACGCTTAACGGCAGCTTAACCCTGATTTCTGATGACGGGGGCTGCATGTTTGATCTGGAATTTGCGCGGCTGGACGATTTTGATGCGGGCACCGTCGGTTTGCCGATCCGGCGCCGAAGCCGGTCCTATTACTGGCGCGCAAAACGGGGGTTCGACGTCGGGATGAGCCTTGTGCTGCTTCCGCCCCTAATCGTCGGAGGTGCAACGCTGCTGATGCTGAACCCGTTCCTTAACACCGGGCCGCTGCTGTTCGTTCAGACCCGGATGGGGCGCGGCTGCAAGCCGTTCGGGGCGATCAAATTCCGCACCATGCGGCGCGAGGCTGCCAAAACCCGCGGCCCGGATGACCCGCTGGAAGTCGAACGCATCACCGCGCTGGGGCGTTTTTTGCGCTGTTCCCGATTTGACGAACTGCCACAGATCATCAACGTCTTGCGCGGCGAGATGAGCCTGATCGGACCCCGCCCCGACGCCTACGACCACGCGATTGCCTATGTCGACGCGATCCCCGAATACCGAATGCGTTATGCGGTCAGACCGGGGATCAGTGGGCTTGCCCAGACGCAGCTTGGCTATGCCGAAGGGATCGACGCCACCCGGCGCAAGGTCGAGGCCGATCTTGAGTATATCCGCAACGTCGGGTTCATGCTGGAGGCGCGGATTTTCTGGGCAACGGTGCTAACCGTGCTGGGCAGGAAAGGCGCTTAATTCACGTAATACGCGCTACTTAGGCCGACATACGCGCTGTCTTTACCGCCGTAGCCATAGCGATGCAGTTCCCCGGCGTTCACCTGGCTTAGGATCAAGCCCGCCGGGGTGATGTTGACGGCGCTCAACATCGAAAGCCCCTCCTCCACCTGCGCGCGGGAAGTTGAGTTCCACTTCACCGCAAACAGCACCGCATCAGCGTTTTTGCCGATCACGCGGGCGTCCGGCACAACAAGAACCGGCGGCGTGTCGATGAGGATAACGTCATAGCAGCGCCGCGCCTCTTCAACGAACTTGGCAAACTGGGCGGAGGAGAACAGATCGGCGGCGTTCACTTGCGACTGATCCGCCGTCAGGATATCGGTCCCGACGCGGCTATCCTGCACCACGGCGTCAGCCAGCGGAACTTGCCCCAACAGCACCGAAATCAAGCTATGACGCGGGCGAATGCCAAGATAGTCACGGAAAACTCGCCGCCGGATGTCACCTTCGACAACCAAAACCTTCTTACCCATGCCAACAAAACTTTGCGCGAGCGCGAGGGAGAGCGTCGTTTTCCCCTCTCCGCGCAGGGTGGATGTCACCACGATGACCTGCGGCGGCTTGTTCAATGCAGAGAGCAGAATCGTCGTGCGAAGGTTCCGCACCGCCTCGGCCACTGCCGACGTCGGGTTGTCCGCAATATATGACAGCGGGTCGGCGCTGTCTTTGCCCGGAACATTTGGGATTTGACCCAAAACCGGGCGGCCGGTGATCTGACCCAGCTCTCGCCCCGTGCGGAATGCGCTTTGCCGCATCTCACGGAATATCGTGATCGCCGCGCCAACCAACATGCCAAGCAACCCCGACAGCCCAAGCACCATCGCCTTGCGCGGCTTTGACGGGCCACGCGGCACGACCGCGGCGGACAAAACGCGGCTGTCGGCCTGCTGGATACCTTGCTGCACCGCCGTTTCCTTCAGCCGGGACAGGAAATATTCGTAAAGCAACCGCGACGCCTCCGCCTCTCGCGTCAATTGCTGAAGGGTGATGAGGTCGCTGCCTTGCGCTTCGATCTGTTCGGTCAGCGCGGCATGAGATCCTTCAAGCGCCTGCAATTGCCGGGTCGCTCTTTCATCCGCGGGGCGCGTATGGGCCGCATCGTCGGCAGTGGCCGTCACCGCGTTTCTTGCCGCACCAATCCGCTCTCTCAGATCTTTCGCCTGACGTTCCAGCGCTCGCAGAGTTTCCGCGCTAATTAGGTCCGCCCCCGCATTGAAATCGGCCAAACGCCCCTCTGCCGCTTCCAATTCGCCCTGCAACTGCGCGACACGCTCTGTCAGCCACGAGGTCGCCTGCTCCGTCGCATCAAATTTGAATTCGAGTTGGTTGAGAATGTAGAGCTCCGCAATCGCATCCGCAATTTCCGCGGCCTTCTTAGGGCTTTTGCTTTCGACCGTGATGCGAAACACCAGACTTTGCCGGATGTTCTGGATGTTGAGTTTGCCCAGCAAGGTATCGATCGTAGACTGAATCTGCGCCTGTTCGTCAGCGCGCGCGCCACCAGACCCGCCAAAACTCCAGTTCTTGACGGTCCGAACCAACCCCGGTTCGCGCAGGGCGGGATTGAATTCAGGGTCATCTGTCAGGCTTAGATGGTTCACAACCTTTTCCATCAAGCCGCGTGATCGCAGCACCTCAACCTCCGAATTCAAAACAAGCGTATCGCCGGACAAACCGCTGATAACGCTTGTCAGATCAACGACTTGCTCCTCCCGACTTTCGAGCATGACGACGGATGAGGCGCTAAAAAGCGGCGTCGCAATCCCGTAAACGTAAACCCCACCGAAAAGCAGGCTGAGCACAACACAAACCGCAACCAACCGCCAACCGCGCCACGCAATAGCGAGCAGCGTCATCAGCTTGACGGCATCGTCATCGCCACCCCGAATGATCGGATCGAACGACGCTCTTCCCGGCGTTTTGTTCATAAGGGTTCTCCTGCCGCGCTCGACTACAAGATCGGATTCCGGGGTCGGTTATCGCCCTTAATAAATGAATAAGTTGTTAACTCTCTTTTAAGACGAATTTGAAAGAACCCGCGAAAGGCCTTCGGCGTCAGGAGCTTCGCCCGCGATGAAAGTGAACAACACGATGCCGAACCAACGGCACGACTCTGCGGGACGCGCTTCTAAGGTATGATATCGACGCCCGATCAGATTGGCGGTGACGGACGCCCTGATAGCGGCTGGTCCGCCTTGCCGTTGATTTTGGCGCTTTACGGATATGAAATCGTGGCGCCGTTTCTCGAATTCGTCGGCGCGGGGCGCGGGGTATCATCCATCCTGCGGTTCGGCATCCTTGCGATGACACTCTGCTTACTACCACGCCTAGGGTTCCGTCTGTCGCGGGCGAGCTTCCTCCTGCTGCCTTTCCTTTGCTTTGCGTTGCTCTACGCGCTGCGACTGATCGAAAACCACTACCTGCGGGGGCTGGTCTGGGCCGATGACCCGGTGCGGGGGCTGTTTTTGTTGGTCGGCGCAGGGGTCGTTCCCGGAGTGATCCTAGCGACTTACAGCCTGCGAATATCCGAAACCAGGCTGTTCCGAGCAGTTCTAACCTGCGCCGCAGTCTACTGCGTGGGGTTAACGCTCAACCTCGATACGCTCGCCGCGCAGGTGGAGTTCGGGCAGGCGGCGCTTGGCAAATTGAACCCAATTTCGCTGGGCGCGCTGTCGGTGTCATTCGCGCTATGCCTGCTGCTGTTGCCCGCACAAGGACAGGCAAGCGCCATAACAAAGTGGTTGGTGATCGGCGTGCTTTTGGCTGCGACGGCGTATTCGCAGGCGCGCGGGCCGCTCGTGTCATTTGGGGTGACGCTCGCGCTGATGGCCATTCTGATGCGGACAAAGGATCGGCGCGCGATACTTGGCGCGACGGTTTTGCTGTTCGGGTTGGTCGCCATTCTGTCCGCCGTTTCCGGGCAGGATATGATCGGGCGGGCCATCGGGCGGTTCCTGTTGTCATCGCACGATTTTATCTCTGCCGATCACGATACTGCATCCTTAAGGCTTGTCAGTTGGCATGTCGCGTGGGCGCAATTCCTGGATCACCCATTCGCCGGAGACATCGTCTATTCGCGGTTTCTTAACCAATACCCGCACAATTATCTGCTGGAGTCTTTGATTTCGGTCGGCGTGCTCGGCACCACTGTCTTGATCGTGTATCTCGGCCTGTGCGGGCGGGCGGTGCTCCAGATCATTCGGTCACACCAAGTGTCGCGGGTCGACATCGTCCTGATCGCGCTGCTGATAAAGGAGTTCACCGCGCTCCAGTTCTCCGGCGCGATTTGGAGCGGGACGGCCTATATCGTTCTGTCCTTCGCAGTATTAGTGCGGTCCGCCTACTACCGCGTGCCGGTGACCGAACGCGCGACCCGGAACTTCCGATATGCGTAGCGGCACCGCAATCGTGCTGGGCGGCACCGTGGGCGCACAGGTGATCGGCTTTGCTGCGCTCCCGATCCTGTCGCGGCTGTATGACCCGGCGGCCTTTGGGCAGTTCCAGACCTTCATGTCCGCACTGCTTGTCATCATGCCGCTGGCGGCGTTGCGGTATGAATACGCGATCTTGCGGGTGCGGTCGGGCGTTGGTTTGGTGACGGCAATAGCGCTTTGCCTCGGGCTAAATCTGCTGCTCCCGCTGCTGTTGCTCGGTCTGACCTACGGGGTCCGATATCTCGCACCCAACATGCTGCCGGACATCCTCGGGGTCGGGCCGTGGCTGGCCGTCGGCGCCTTGGCGGTCGGGCTGCTTCAAACCGCCAGTCAATTGCCGGTGCGCCAGAAAAATTACCGCATGATCGCGCTCAGCCGGGTATCGCAGACATCTGTGTTTCAGGTCAGCGCGATGATCGCCGGAGCAAACTCCCACACGCCATCGGCGCTAATCCTAATCCTGTGCGACGTGTTGGGCCGCCTGCTTGCTGCGGCGCTTTTATTCGTAAGCTGGCTACGAAGCGCACCTGGGCTGGCCGCACCTTCCCTACGCGGCACCCGGCGGATCGCCCGAACCTATCGCAGCTACCCGTTTTTTTCGGTTCCATCCAGCCTTGTCAGCGCGCTCAGCGCGGCGGTCCCGTTCTTTGCAATTTCGCTGATATTCTCCGCCGAAGCGTTGGGGCAATTCGCGATGGCATGGCGCGTCGTGTTCATGCCAATCGGACTGGTCGCCTTCGCCCTATCGCAAGTATTGAACGCAGAGCTTTCGCAGACATTGCGCGGAGCAAACGACGGCGACGCACGGCCAATCCGACAGCTCGTCAGCAAAATGGCTTTGCTCGCGATCGTCCCTTCTGCGCTGATATACCTCGCTGCGCCCAGCGCGTTTTCCATCGTTCTGGGGGCGGATTGGGTTGAGGCCGGGCAAATCGCAGCGGCGATGGCGCCGCTGGTGTTTTTCATGGGTGTCCACAGCCCGATCAACACCGTGCTCGTCGTCATCGGGCACCCACATCTGCAACTGGCGTGGGAGGCGGCGCGGCTTTGCCTTCTGCTGATGTTCTGGGCAGCGACTGACGCGAGCGCCGCGCCTGACCTGATCCATACAACAACACAATTCGGCGTTTTGATGAGCGGTTGTTCCGCCGCCTATCTCGCCCTCGTGTTTTACGTCACTGAGAGGGGCCGCCTATCGACATCGAGGGTTGCCACATGAGCGGTCTGCTGACGAAATTCGTTGCCGCCAATCGCAGGGCCGCCAAATGGTGCGAGCGTCAATTTCCGTCAATTTTCGCCTCCCCAAGCTATAAGGCAGAGCTTGAACGCCGTATTCAGAGCGATATCGCGAGCCGCGCCCCCAAAACCATCCTCGAAATCGGAGGCATTGATCGCCCGTTGCTCGCCCGGGGCAAAGGCTTTGACTATGTCGGCCTCGATATCGAAGAAAAGCCGCGATGCGCCGATATTTACGACCGTTTTCTGGTCCAATCGGTTGAAGAAACCACCGACCTTCGCGCCGATATGGCAATCTCAATCACCGTGCTGGAACACGTGCCAAACAATACCGCCGCCGCTAGAACGATCTTTCGTGCCCTAAACGAAGGCGGGACCACGCATCATTACATCCCGTCGAAATGGCACCCCTATTCGGTCGCGTTGCGTGTGGTTGGACCGACGTTGCAGAAAAAACTGATCGCGCTTCTTCGCCCGGCTGCGAAGGGTGTTTCGGGTTATCCCGCTTATTTTGACCACTGCTCGCCCTGCGCGATGGAGCGGTTATTCCGCAACGTTGGCTACGACAATATCGAGGTGCAGGCGTTCTACCGGGCCAGCGATTACTTCGCGTTCTTCCTGCCTATCTATGTCGTCATCGCCCTGTTCGAAAACCTTTGCCGGGGCCTTCGGCTGCGCGGCGTCGCCTCTGGCTTTGTCATCAGCGCGGAACGTCCTGCCGTGAAAGGCCCGGCGGATGCGTAGCGTATCGGAACGGCGCATCATCGTGGTCCAACCGGCCCTGCCCGCTTATCGGTTGGATTTCTTCGACCGTTTGGCGACGTCGCTCGGCCCTCTGTTCAGGGTCTATGCGTCACGTAGCGAGATGAGCGGCCTTTCGATCCGTCAAACCCCACCGTGGTTGAACACGTTAGACCAGATGCGCAACCCGATACGGGGGATGGAGTGGCAACCGGGCGCGATCAGCATTGCGATCCGACGCGGCGATATCCTTATTGTGTGCGGCGCGCCGCGATGCCTCAGCACGCTTGCCCTGATGATCAAAGCGCGGCTGATTGGTGCCAAGACGGTTTGGTGGGGCCATTATTGGAGCGCGACGAGCATCGCGTGGCGGCATCGGTTTCGACTACTGTCGATGCGCCTCGCGGATGCCGTTCTTTTCTATACGGATCAAGAGGTTGAAGCCTACCGACAGAAGGAAAGTCGCCACGACGGTCGGGTGATTTCCGCGCTGAACAACGGCATCAATGTCGCGCCTATTAAACCGTTGCGCCTGCCCTATGACGCCGGGATGAGGCCCAATCGCCTGCTGTTCATCGGGCGGCTGACCGAAAAGGCGCGGCTTGATCTGTTGCTAGGGGCGTTGGCCGATCCGCATCTATCGGGTGTCGACCTTCAAGTGATCGGCGATGGTCCGAATGCCGCCACGCTAAAGGCGCAAGCCGACGCTCTGGGCCTCGACGCTCGCGTCACGTGGCACGGCGCACAAACCGACGAAGCTCAGGTCGCCGCTATCGCGAACACCTGTCGCCTGTTCGTCTACCCCGGCGCCGTCGGGCTAAGCCTGCTCCACGCGGCCGCTTATGGCCTCCCGGCCATCGTCCATAAGGATCGCGCCACGCATATGCCAGAGATTGCGGCGTTTGAAGGCGGACGAACCGGGGGGGCGTTTTCAAAGGGTGTTGTCGCGTCATTGGTCGAAACGATCACCGATGCGCTCAGCAGTACCCAAGTGCTCAACAGATGGTCGGCGGCGGCGATGCAGAAAGCCGATGAGGAGTTCAACACCGAACAGATGGCGGCGCGGTTTTTGACGCTGATGGCCAAACTTGCCCCGTTGCCGGATGCTAAGCCCGCCGAGGTGTGCAATGGGTAGCCGCCCGATGAAAGTCGCGCTTGTCACCTCAGCCGTGTCGACCAACGGCGGTGGAGTCACGACGGTCGTGGAGGCTGCTTCGGCCGCATTGCAACGTCGCGGGCTGGATGTGCGGGTCTTCGGCCTCGCCGATGCGAAGTGGCTTCACGAAGACGAAACGGCGTGGAAGGGCGCGCCAGTCCGCGCCTATCAAACGCGCGGACCACGAGCATTTGGATACGCGCCGGGCATGTTGCGCGACCTGGTCGATTGGAATCCCGACATTGCACATACCCACGGGCTTTGGATGTATCCATCCCGCTGCGTAACCCAATGGGCGGCGCGAACCGGTATGCCCCACATCGTCAGTCCGCACGGAATGCTGAGCGGTTGGGCGCGGCGGCGATCACGTTGGAAAAAGACAGTTGCGCTCGCGCTCTATGAAGGGCGGCACCTGCAAACCGCCGCCTGGGTTCAGGCCCTATGCGCGCCGGAACAAGCCGACATCCGCGCCGCCGGCGTTAGGGCGAAAATCACCCAGATCCCAAACGGTGTAGAGCGGGTTGTTCATCCCGTTACCGACCCCGCGCCGTGGGCGGATATGATTTCGCCCGACAAGAATGTAATGCTATTCCTCGGCAGGCTCAGCCCGCAGAAGAACCTACTGCCGTTTTTGCAATGCTGGAAAGATGCAACTGAAGACGGCGCCGGGCGCGGCTGGCACTTGGCGATCGCGGGGTGGGATCAGTTCGGCTATGAACGCGCTTTGCAGGGTGACGTCGCAAATTTAGGGATCGAAGACCGCGTGTCGTTCCTCGGCCCGATCTTCGGCGCACGGAAAGCCGCCGCCTATGCGAACGCCGACGCGTTCGTCTTGCCATCGGTGAGTGAGGGGCTGCCGATGAGCGTTTTGGAAGCCTGGGCGCATGGTTGCCCGGTATTGATGACCGAAGCGTGCAATATCCCCGAAGGTTTTGCGACAGGCGCTGCTTATAAAATTTGCACAAATCGAACAACAAAGCGCGATAATCTAAGCGTTTTTCTCGAATCATCTATAGATTATCGAATATCTTTCGCGAAAGCGGGCCAAAAACTCATCGAAGACCGTTTCGACTGGGATCGCGTCGCAGAACAGCTTCAATCCAGCTATGAGGAGTGCGTGTCAGAATGACAATATGCAGCTTTGAACGCCCACAAACGGCGCAGTCAACAAACGCGGACATTCCCACTATTTCGGTCATCACGGCGGTCTACAATCGGCACGCGACCGTCGCGCAGGCCATCCAAAGTGTGCAGGAACAAACGCATCCGAAGGTGGAGCACATCATTCAAGATGGCGGATCGAATGACGGAACGCTTGATGTCATCTCAGGCGTTGCGACGCCCCAGACCCGTGTGGTCAGCGCGCCGGATCACGGTATCTACGACGCGCTGAACCGGGGGATTGCACGGGCGACCGGCGATGTGATCGGGGTGATGCACGCAGATGATTTTTTCGCGTCGGACTCCGTGCTTCAGCAGGTTGCCGACGTCTTCACCGACCCGGATATTGACGGTGTTTACGGCGACCTTGATTACATTTCAGCCGCCGACCCCCCGCGCGTTATTCGGCGTTGGACGTCCGGCCCGTTTCACCCCGGCCTACTCCGGCGCGGATGGATGCCACCGCACCCGACGCTTTACCTGCGCCGCCGGGTGTTTGAGCGGTTGGGCAACTACGATACCCGCTATCAAATCTCGGCCGATTACGATGCGATCCTGCGATGGCTACGGGGCGGCCAGTTGCGGCTGGCCTACATTCCCGATGTGCTGGTCAAAATGCGCGTTGGCGGCGAAAGCAACCGATCGCTTGAGCGGATCATCCAGAAAAGCCGCGAGGATTATGACGCAATCCGCCGTTGCGGTGTCGGGGGACTTGGCACGTTGTTTTTGAAGAACGTCAGTAAAATCAGCCAATTCACCTGAAGGACGGGATTCGCCACCGATGTCACGCAGTTCGAAAAAACGGGCGGGCAGGCAAAAATTTCGCTCGAACAAGGTTTGCGCCATACTTATGCTTCGTTTGTGAAAGAAATAGACGTGTTAAGATTGTAGGGTCTGGGCCATTTCCGGTTTGATCCGTTTGTTTTGTTGGCCGAATATTCTCGGAAAAGGACGATAGATGATTCATCCAGTCATTTTGTGCGGCGGTTCTGGCACGCGACTTTGGCCCCTGTCGCGGAAGAGCTACCCGAAGCAATTTGCGAAACTCGCGTCGTCAGACACGCTTTTTCAAGCAACGGCCTTGCGGTTGTCGGGTGAAATCTACGCTGCGCCAACGATCATCACGGGGTCCGACTTCCGCTTTATCGTGACGCAGCAATTGGCCGAAGTGTCCGTCGATCCTGGCAGCGTGCTAATTGAACCGGAGGGGCGCAACACCGCGCCCGCTGTTCTGGCCGCTGCGCTGCATATCCACGCGCAAGACCCGGATGCGCTGTTGCTCGTCGCGCCGTCGGACCACGTTATCACCGATGACGCCGCCTTTGCTGCGGCGATCCAAGCGGGCGAAACCGCCGCGCGGGACGGCACACTCGTGACCTTCGGGATCACGCCGGATCGGCCGGAAACAGGCTACGGCTACCTCGAACTCGCCTCCCTCAGCGCAGAAGGCGGGCCGGTCCCGCTGAAACGGTTTGTCGAAAAACCGGACCGGAAACGCGCGGAAGAGATGCTGAGCGCAGGCACATTCCTTTGGAACGCCGGGATATTCCTGTTCTCGGCCAAGGCAATCCTCGCAGCATTTGAAACCCACGCACCGGAGTTAACCAAAACCATTCGCAGCGCGGTTGACGGGGCGAAGGCCGATCTGGGCTTTCTGCGGCTTGACCCCGAAGCGTGGGCCGAGGCGGAGAATATCTCAATCGACTATGCGATCATGGAAAAGGCCGACAACCTTAGCGCGGTTCCATTTTCCAACGGATGGTCAGACCTCGGCGGCTGGAACGCGGTTTGGCGTGAACAATCGCCGGACGATAATGGCGTCGCGATGTCAGGTCCGGCGACGGCGATTGACTGTAACAACACCTTGCTGCGGTCCGAGGATGAGGATCTGGAGCTTGTCGGCCTTGGCCTGAACAACATTATCGCGGTCGCGATGCCTGATGCGGTTCTCGTCGCGGATATGGACCGCGCACAAGATGTGAAAGAGGCCGTCGCGGCGCTGAAAAAGAAGAAAGCGATTCAGGCCGAACAATTCCCCCGCGATCACCGCCCGTGGGGGTGGTTTCAGTCGATTGCCATGGGCGACCGATTTCAGGTGAAGCGGATCGTCGTTCACCCCGGAGCAGCGCTAAGCTTGCAAAGCCATGTTCACCGATCAGAACACTGGATCGTCGTTGAAGGCAGCGCGCTTGTCACCATTGGCGAGGACAAGCAGTTGGTGAGTGAAAATCAATCCGTTTACGTGCCGCTGGGGGCCGTGCACCGCATGGAAAACCCCGGCAAGGTTCCGATGGTGTTGATCGAAGTGCAGACCGGCAGCTACCTCGGCGAAGACGATATCGTTCGCTACGAGGACGTCTACGCAAGGGGGTAGTGGCGCATACGCGAACACTGGTCACGAAAAGCACTTTTAGGTTGTTTTTAGGGCTTCATATTCCCGTATAAGGCTGGCAAAGTCGGTTCGACACTGACGCCGCCTTCGGAATACTGCCTTAAATGTTAACGACTTATGTACGAACTGCGGTGTCAGTCCTTGGTTTCGCCGCGGCCATCCTGCCCGGTCCATCTCACGCTGACAAACACGACCGAACAACCCTATCCTTCTACGGAACCCCCGGCCTGATCGAAACACCGACAGCCGATGCGCTGCCCGACGGCACGTTGGCCGTCACGACCTCCCATTTCGGCGCAACGCTCCGCAACACGCTCACGTTTCAGATCACACCACGGCTTTCGGGCAGTTTCCGATACTCCGTCATTGATGCGTTCAACTACGGCGGCACTGAAGATCGACTTGACCGAAGCTTTGACCTCACCTTTCGCCTTCAGGACGAAGGCGCGGTCCGCCCCGCGATCAGCATCGGCCTGAGGGATTTTATCGGCAGCGGCATCTACAGCAGTGAATACGTGGTCGCGAGCAAATCTATCGGAGACCGCGTGCGGATCAGCGGCGGCATCGGGTGGGGGCGGCTTGGCAGCAAGAACGGGTTCGCCAATCCGTTCGGCCATCTTTGGGGCGGCTTCAACACCCGCCGGCCCTTTCAGGATGGCGTCAACAAGGGCGGAGAGATCGAGGCAAACCAGTGGTTTCGCGGCGATGCGGCGCTGTTTGGCGGGGTGGAGTGGCGGGCAACCAACCGGTTGACCGTATTGGCGGAGTATTCGTCAGACGCCTACGTGCCGGAAACGGATCGCGGTTTGGCAGCGCATCGCTCGCCATTCAACTTCGCGGTTAGTTACCGGATGTCGGATCGGCTGACCCTCGGCGGATATTACCTTTACGGCACCGACATCGGCCTAAGCCTGTCCTACAATCTGAACCCGAAACATGCCCGACTGCCCTCCGGTCGCGAGGCTGCACCGCCACCGATAATCACTGGCGGCAACAGGCAGGCGGCGCGAGGCGACAAACTGTGGGAAACCGTCAGCAGCGGATTAGTGGGCCAACATTTGCAGTTGGACTCCCTGACGTTGCGCGGTCGCGAAGCAACCGCCCGCATCCAGAACGCCCACTACGACGCCGCGCCGCAAGCAATCGGGCGGGCGGCGCGGGTTTTGGCAAACTCTCTCCCGGCATCAATCGAAGACATCACTATCGTGCCCGTCGAAAACGGGCTGCCCCTATCCGCAATTCGGCTGCGCCGGTCGGACTTGGAGGCGTTGGAATTTGCACCTGATGGAGCGTGGCAATCCTATGTCCGCGCCGATATTCTTGACGCCTATCCGCTGCGAGTATCCACGACGGACTTTACTAAAGACGCCTATCCCAAGCTCGATTTCGGCCTGCGCGGCTATATCGCCCCCAGCCTTTTCGACCCCGACAGCCCGATCCGCGTCGATTTGGGTGCGGAGCTGTCACTTCGCTACTCGCCAGCACCGGGCGTCGTCGTATCTGGCGCGCTGCGGCAACCGGTGATCGGCAATCTGGATGATGCGACCCGCGTGTCGACCTCCGTCCTTCCGCATGTCCGCTCCGACGCGACGCGATATGATGCGGAGTCGGACCTCGCCATTCCCTACCTGACAGCCGCCTATTTCTTCCGCCCCGCGCCAAACCTTTACGGCCGCCTGACCGGAGGCTGGCTTGAGCGGATGTATGGCGGCCTATCGGCTGAACTGCTTTGGAAGCCCGTCGATAGCCGGATCGCCTTTGGGGCAGAGCTTAACTATGTCAAACAAAGGGATTTTGACGGCGGGTTTGGGTTTCGCGACTACGACATCCTGACCGGGCACGGTTCAATCTACTATGAAATGGGCAACGGATTTCACGCCCAAATCGACGCGGGGCGATACCTCGCTGGCGATTGGGGTGCGACGCTGACCCTTGATCGGGAGTTTGACAACGGCTGGCGGATCGGCGGGTTTCTGACGTTGACCGACGTGCCGTTCGATGACTTCGGTGAGGGATCGTTCGATAAAGGCATCCGCATTCAAGTGCCGCTGTCTTGGCTGACCGGAGAGCCGTCGCGCCGCGGCTTTGCCACCACGATCAGACCCGTCACGCGGGACGGTGGTGCACGGCTGAACGTGAACAATCGGCTTTACGAACTGACCCGCGGCTACCACGACCCACGCCTGAACGCGCGTTGGGGACGGTTCTGGCGATGAGGTGGTTTGCATTGATCCTGTGCTTCGGGCTGTTTGGTTGCGGAGCCGACGCGCCCGAGAACCCGGCGGCTCAGGCAGCGTTTGAACGCCGGGTTCAAACCGGGCATCCGACGATTATCGCATCTGTTGAAGAGGATGGCCGAGTCAGTTCCTTTGCCCGCGCCGCGCAGAACAAGAACGTTGAGACTTGGATCGGTGGCGATGGCGTGTCGCTGTCCTTCCGACACGGGTTACTGACGACAACGCGCGGGTTCGGGTGGGATCTGATGACGACCGACAATGCAGAGAGCGTGGCACTGGTCCGGCAACGGCAAATCGGCACTGCCATTCGCATCCATCGTTATTTGAACGGCGAAGGGCATCTGATCGCACGAAGCTTTGTCTGCGATGTCCGGTCGCGTGGGAAGCGAGACATCGAAATCAGCCCCGAAACCGTCCAAACCGTGCTGGTCGAGGAAGCCTGCACCGGAACGGATGACAGCTTTCGCAACCTTTATTGGATTGACACGCGGAATCACACAATCCTGCAATCCCGCCAGTGGGTTGGGCCGGAAATCGGCGCGCTCGCATTAAGGCTCACCAAGCGATGATCCAGCACCCAAATTACCGGAGAACCCCACGATGCGGATTTTGACAAGCGTCCTGCTAACCCTCTCGCTGTTTGGCTGCGGCGTCGCATATCAAAGCCCCGCCGTGCGGTCTGGTGCAAGCGACGGCGCCAAGGTTCGGGTGATTCCGTTGACGCCAGAATCCGTGCTTATCGCCAACCGATCGACCTATCGCCCGCAATCCCTGCCCGCCGCTTTCCGCCAAACCGCAGGCAACGGCGGCGCAGTTCGCGGGGCTGGCGCGCTGCCGTCACCCGCCTCTGCACCACAAACCCGCCCTTTGGAGGTTGAGGCCCGCTTGCCACCCCCGCCGTCCCCCGGCCCCTATCACATCGGTGTCGGCGACGTCGTGCTGCTGTCGACCCCACAGACCGGCACAACGGTCGAGGAACTTGCCGGCCTGCTCGCCGCGCAGAACCGCAGGCAGGGCTACACGGTGCAAGATGACGGCGCCATCGCGATCCCCGACGTGGGTCGCATCGCCATTGCCGGGATGACGCTGGAGGATGCAGAAGCCGCCCTGTTCCAGCGCCTCGTGGAACATCAGATCAGCCCGTCTTTCAGCCTCGAAATTGCGGAATTCAACTCTCGTCGTGTATCCGTTGGTGGTGCGGTGAAATCCCCGGCGGTGGTGTCCGTGACGTTGACCCCGCTTTATCTGGATGAGGCGCTGGCGGCGGCGGGCGGCCTGACCGCGCGGGATCGCACCCATGTCACGATCAGATTGCTCCGCGACGGCACGCTATATCGGATTCCGGCGAGCAATCCGGACGGCCAGCAGGATCGCATCAGGTTGATCGACGGGGACCGGGTGTTCGTCGATACGGGCTATGACCTTGAGCAGGCGCAGACCTATTTTGAAGAGCAGATCAGGTTATCCGAACTGCGCCAATCCGCGCGGCAAACGGCCCTGCAAAACCTCTCAACCGAAATCGCATTGCGCCGGGCGGAATTGGCCGAACGTCGTGAGACGTTTCAAGATCGGATCGAGCTTGACGCGGTGGGGCGGGATTACGTCTACCTCACGGGTGAAGTCGGGCGACAAAGCCGCGTCGCCCTTCCGTTCGACAACCGGGCAAGCCTTGCCGACGCGATCTATGGTGAGGGCGGTGGCATACCGACGGAAACGGCGAATGTCGGTCAGATATACGTGCTGCGCGGCTCAACCGACCCCCGAGAGTTTTCGGCCGTCACCGCATGGCATCTTGACGCGAGGAACGTCGCGAACATGCTGCTTGCCACGCGGTTTGAGCTGCGCCCCAACGACATCGTCTTTGTCGCCGAACAGCCCGTGACGAAGTGGGGGCGTGTGGTACGGCAGATCACGCCATCCCTGATCACAAGCCCGATTGTCGCAGCTGCGGATTAGCGTTCAGGACTTCTTAGGAAATTTCACGGACCGTGCCAGCGTATTGAGAGAGGTGCCGATATGATCGCGAAACTAAATCTGGTTGGTGTGCTTGCCCTGTTTGCGACGGCCGCAACTGCGCAAGAGGCAGCACCATGCGTCAGCCCTGCGACTGGGGCCGTCCTGCCAGCAGATGAGTGTCTGAACCTGCCCGACCAGACGCAGGCGACGAACTTCGTCGGCGGCCTCGCCCCAGCGGCCCTTGCGGGCAGCGGCGCAATCGCAGCCTTGGCGGGGGCAAGCTCCACCAACAACACCACCAGCACGACGGGAACAACGGCGCAGTAACGCGTGGTTCGAATTTTGGGTTAGGTCGGGCTCATCCCACGTAGGCGTTCTGAACGGCGACGGAGGAGTTCGACCACCGTCAACAGGATGATCGACACGCCCACAAGGATGGTCGCAACCGCCAAAATGGTTGGGCTGATCTGCTCTCGCAGTCCGGTGAACATCTGCCACGGCAGTGTTTTCTGACCGGATGACCCGACAAACAGCACTACGACAACCTCATCAAACGAGGTGATGAACGCGAACAATCCACCAGAAATCACACCGGGCAGGATCAGCGGCATCTGAACCTTGAAGAATGTCCGAACCGGCCCCGCCCCCATATTCGCCGCCGCGCGGGTCAGGCTTTTGTCGAACCCGACAAGCGTCGCGGTCACGGTGATGATCACAAACGGAATACCGAGCGCCGCGTGCGCCAGCACAACACCGACATAGGTGCCCTGCAGTCCAATCCGCGAATAGAAGAAATACATCCCAGCAGCCGAGATGATCAGCGGCACGATCATCGGCGAAATCAGGATCGCCATGATCGCACGACGGAACGGAACGTGCGACTGCGACAATCCAATCGCCGCCAGCGTCCCAAAGCTGACCGACAAGAGCGTCGCCGCAGGCGCAATCCGAACGGAGTTATAGAGGGCGCCCTGCCAATCGGAATTGGTAAAGAAATCCTCATAGTGCTTCAGCGAATAGCCTTCGGGCTTCAGCGACAGCATTTCGGGAGTAAAGGTAAAGAAGTCTTCGGCATTGAAGCTGAGCGGGATGATCGTGATGATCGGTGCAATCAGGAAAAAGAAGATTACCCCGCAGATAACGCGGAAGGCGTAGAACCAGATCCGCTGGCCCGTCGTTGCATATGGCGGCAAGCTGTTCATTGGTTCACCCTAGTTTCACGTTGTCGATGCCGACGATTTTGTCATAGGCCCAGTAAAGGATCAGAACCGCGGCCAGCAGGATCGTTCCGAGCGCGGCGGCCAGTCCCCAGTTCAGCGAACTTGAGATGTGGTAGGCAATCCGGTTGGAGATAAAGACACCCTTGGTGCCGCCTACCAGTTCCGGCGTGATGTAGTAGCCAATGGCGAGAATGAAGACGAGGATACACCCCGCCCCGATGCCCGGCACCGATTGCGGGAAGTAGACCCGCCAGAAGGCCGTCCAGTTCGTCGCGCCCAAGGATTTTGCGGCGCGGACATAGGTGACTGGGATCGTCTGCATCACCGAATAAAGCGGCAAAATCATGAACGGCAGCAAGATGTGCGTCATCGCGACGATCGTGCCGAACTGGTTGTTTATCATGATCAGCCTGTTGCCATCGGCCACGATGCCCAGCCAGACCAGAATGTCGTTGATCACCCCTTGCTGCTGCAACAGCACTTTCCAGGCCGAGGTTCGCACCAGAAGCGATGTCCAGAACGGCAGCAGGACGAGGATAAGCAGCATGTTTGAGGTCTTCGCCGACAGGTTCGCCAGCAGGAAGGCGATGGGGTAGCCAAGCAGGATACAGCTGAACATGATGGTCAGCGACATGAAGATCGTCCGCGCGAACAGCGTGATGTAGATGCGCTGCCCTTCGTCCTGCGCCTCAATCCCATCGGGGCCGAGTTGCAGATCAACGGAATTCAGGAAATATCCGGGCGTATAACGCGCCGCGTAGGTCTGGATTGTGCCCCAGACATTCGTGTCGCCCCAATCGTCGTCAATGTCGAGGAAAGCTTCTTTCAAGCTGATCGTTTCAAACCCGGAAACTGCAGCGTCGGCGGCAGCGACCAGTGACGCTGTTTCGCCCTCAAACTCCGGCGCGCCTTCGGCGGCAAGGTCCGAATAAAGCGCGGTGTAAACGAAATCCCACGGTTGTTCTGCCGCCGGATCGTCGCCCTCTTCATCGGTCATGATCCGGGCCCAGCCATCATAGGCGGAGCGCGTCTTCGGCAGGGCCTTTCCGGCCTCATCGATCAGCGTCACCCATGTGCCGGGGTCTTCCCATTTCGGGTCGAGCGCGACGAATTGGTCGGTGTAGACATCCGTGTCGATCCGTCCAACCCCACGGCCAGATTTACGGAACAGGGACGAAATGCCCGTGGTTTCATAGTTCAAGCGCGACCCAAGCCGGGTATGGGTCTTGAATTCGGTGGCGATCACAAGGTCGGTATAAAGCGCCTCATACACTACTTCGTCGGGCGCTTCTTCGCTATCCGCGTCCCAATCCCTAAGGGCGGTCACGGTGCGGGGCAATGTTTCTGACACGATCTGGTTTTCGACAGATCGGAACAGCATGTCGGCAATTGGTGCGATGAATGTGACCAGAATGAAAACCAACAGCGGCGCAATCAGCATCAGGGCGCGCATCTTTTCGCGGCGAAGCGCGCGGCGCAGGCTTGATTTCAGGGGTCGGCCATCTGCGGCCAGAACCGGGCCTGCATCTGCTTGGGTGGCGTCGCTCATGGTCATCCCTTCGGTCAGTTCACGTCATCGTCTTAGACGGTCGATAGGGTGGAGAGCGCCGCGAGGCGCCCTCCGAGTTTCGATGGCTTACTGAGACAGCCAAGCCTGGAATTTTGCATCCAGATCGTCGCGATAGTCAGCCCACCATTCGTAGTTGTAGAGGAACGTGTTGGTGGCGTTGTTCGGATCGGTCGGCATATGGGGTGCCATGTCGATACCAAGCTCTGCATGCTGACCGACCAGCGGTGCAGAAGACGCACGTGCCGGGCCGTAAGAGATGTATTTCGCCTGATCCGCAAGACGCTGCGTATCGGTTGCGAACATGATGTAGTCCAGCGCCCGCGCTTTGCGGTCGTCCGGCAGACCGGCCGGGATGATCCAACCGTCAAGGTCAAACACCTGCGCATCCCACAGCATGGCGACGGGCTGGTCCTGTTCTTCGATCAGGCTGAACAGACGACCGTTATAGGTCGAACCCATGATGACTTCGCCGTCCGCAAGAAGCTGCGGCGTGTCAGCACCAGCCGACCACCAGATCACGTCGTCCTTGATGGTGTCGAGCTTGGCAAAGGCTTGCGCCTGGCCTTCTTCGGTCTCAAGCACGTCGTAGACATCTTCAGCCGCGACCCCGTCGCACAGAAGCGCCCATTCCATGTTGTTGATTGCGCGCTTTTCAAGCGAACGGCGACCCGGATAGGTTTCCGTGTCAAACACGGCGCAAACGTCGGTCGGCGGATTGTCCCCAACCATGTCGGTGCGATAGCCGAACGTGGTCGAATAAACGATCTGCGGAATGAAGCAGTCGGAGACCAGCAGGTCGCCGAAATCTTCAGACGCAGGCGTGCCGTCCGGCGCTGGTGCCAGCATTTCGTCGTGGTCGATTTCCATCGCCAGACCTTCGTCGCACAGACGGATCGCGTCCGACGCAACAACGTCAACGACGTCCCATGTGATGTTGCCCGCTTCGTTCATGGCACGCAGTTTTGCGACAGCCTCGGCGGAGCTTTCATCGTTGATGATATTGACGCCCGTCTTTTCCATATAGGGGTTGTGATAGGCATTCTGCTGCGACGCAGAATAGGCTCCACCCCAGGACACGATCGTCATCTCATTGGCCATATGGCCGTCGGCAAACGCCGTGCCCGCCATCGCGGTCAGGGCAGTCATTGCCAGTAGAGATTTGGTTGGTTTCATTCTTGTTTCTCCCTAGTAGTCTCGGATCATGAAGTGTCAGCTCTGCGCGCCGAGACACGCGCGGGAACTCATACGAGGCTCTGTCAACGGTGACAGAACACCAAGGCAACTACCCCTAGGCATCAAGTGCCCGACAGTCTTCGGGTAGCCAGCCAATTTCGATCTCTTCACCCGGTTGCAGGCGCCGCTGGTCGGGCGCGTTACGGGTCTTGATAATAAAGTTGTCGTTTCCGGCGACGCGCAGGCGGGTGCGGAAAATGTCACCCATATAGATGAACTCCAGCACTTCGGCTTTGAGCGTGTGCGCGTCTTCGTGCAACCGTTCCTTGTTGTACTCCACCCGCTCGGGCCGAATGGAAACGCGGGTGCGTTCACCGGCTTCGGTCACGTTGACGGGCTTTGCATCGATCAGCCCGCCGCCATCGAGTTGAACCAGCGCGACGCCGTCCTTGATCTCTTTCACGACGCCTTCCATCGTGTTGTTCTCACCGATGAACTGCGCGACAAAACTGTTCTCCGGCGCTTCATACAGCTGATCCGGCGGCGCGAGTTGTTGAATCCGGCCATCGTCGAACACCGCGACCCGGTCTGACATCGTCAACGCTTCGGTCTGGTCGTGGGTGACATAGACAACAGTGATGCCAAGATTGTCGGCGATATGCTTAATCTCAAACTGCATATGTTCGCGGAGCTGTTTGTCCAGCGCGCCAAGTGGTTCGTCCATCAGAACCAACTCAGGCTCAAACACCAAGGCGCGGGCCAGTGCGATTCGCTGCTGCTGCCCGCCCGAAAGCTGCGCCGGACGGCGACCGCCAAACTCGCCCATCTGCACCATATCAAGCGCGCGTTGCACCTTATCGTTGCATTCGGATTTGCTGAGATTACGCACCTCAAGCGGAAAGGCGAGGTTTTCGGCAACCGTCATGTGCGGAAACAGCGCGTAGTTTTGAAAGACCATGCCGATCCCGCGTTTATGCGGCGGAATGTTGTTGATCGGCTGTCCACCAAGGCGAATATCGCCATGCGTTGCGGTTTCGAACCCGGCAAGCATCATCAGACAGGTCGTTTTGCCAGACCCCGATGGGCCTAGCATTGTCAGGAATTCGCCCTTTCCGATGGACAGGTTCAGGTCTTTGACGACAAGCGTTTCGCCATCATAGCTCTTTTGGACGTGCTCAAATACAACAAAGCCATCCGCCTCGGCGGTATCTGTCAAATTCCAGTCTCCCCTGTCTGTGTCCGACATTTCCAGTCGGTTTTGCATAGGCAAACATACCTCGTGTTACATATCAACAGGCGTGTTTGCATTTTTTGACACTCGGTTTCAGTGTTGGGTCGCCTGAAAGGCGCTCCTGACATCCGATCCGCTCTATACACAAAAATATTCTTTCACGTTTTGCAGAAAGCGATGTAGCCTCTCGACCGGAGAATGCTGAACGTTGCTTATCATAGATGCACCGATTTTCACGCGGCAGCCTGTCTGTCGTGTGATTCACTAATCCAAATCACAAAAGAAACTCAGGGAGAACAAACATGAAAAGCAGAAAAGATGCTTTTATCCAAGACCAGAAGATGCGCTTTGCATCAAAGCAGATTTCGCGGCGGCGCTTTATTTCGTCCGTCGCAGCGGCGGGCGTAACGATTCCGACCGCGCTGTCTTGGGCCGCACAGGCCGAAGCGGCGACGCCGGTCAAAGGTGGCCATTTCCGCGTGGGGACGGGGAACGGTTCGACCACGGATTCGCTTGATCCTGCGACATATGAAAACGATATGACCGCAACGCTGGCTTTTGCTTTCGGCAACCACCTGACCGAAGTTCGGCCCGACGGCAGCCTCGCCGGCGATCTGGCGGAAAGCTACGAATCCGACGATGCGAAAACATGGGTGTTCAACCTGCGCCAAGGTGTGGAATTCCACAACGGCAAGACCCTGACGCCGGAAGACGTCATCGCGTCGCTGAACTATCACCGCGGCGAGGATT
The DNA here is from genome assembly GCF_048060095.1 of Aliiroseovarius sp. YM-037. NCBI lineage: Bacteria > Pseudomonadati > Pseudomonadota > Alphaproteobacteria > Rhodobacterales > Paracoccaceae > Aliiroseovarius > Aliiroseovarius sp. YM-037. The sequence continues at coordinate 500,126 of NZ_JBLUOA010000002.1, forward strand.
CGAAATCCGCAGCGAAGGGCAATATCGAAAGCGTTACGGACATCCGGGCCGATGGAAACTCCGTCGTGTTTGAGCTTTCGGCGGCAAACGCCGACTTCCCGTTCCTGATCAGTGACTATCACTTCCCGATCCTGCCGGCCGAAGATGGCAAGATCGATCCGACCTCGGGCATCGGCACCGGCCCCTACGCAATTGATGAGTTCGAACCCGGCGTGCGCTTCCGCGGAACGCGGAACGCCAACTACTATAAGGACGGCGCTCATTTCGACTCTGTCGAGTATCTGTCGATCGTCGATCTGACCGCGCGGCAAAACGCGCTGTTGAACGACGAAGTGGATGTGATCGACCGTGTTGATCCGAAAACCGTTGCGCTGCTTGAACGTGCGCCGCACATCAACATCCTCGAAACCACGGGCACGCTGCACTACACCTTCCCAATGCGGGTCGATGCGGCACCCTTTGACAACTACGATCTGCGGATGGCGTTGAAACTGGCGATCAAACGTCAGGAACTTGTGGACAAAATCCTGCTTGGCCACGGTGCGCTTGGCAACGACCACCCGATTTCGACCGCCAACCAGTTCCACGCATCCGACCTTCCCCAGCGGGAATTCGATGCGGATTTGGCGCGCAGCCACTACGAAAAATCCGGTCACAGCGGCACGATCCAGCTTTCCGCATCGGACGCAGCCTTTGCAGGTGCGGTTGATGCGGCCCAGCTTATCGCGGCCTCCGCCGCCGAAGCCGGGATCGAAATCGAAGTGGTGCGCGAGCCGAGCGATGGTTACTGGTCCAACGTCTGGAACAAGAAACCGTGGTGTGCGTGCTACTGGTCCGGTCGTCCGACCGAGGATTGGATGTTCTCATCCGCCTACGTCGCGGGCACCGAATGGAACGACACCGCATGGCGGACCGGCGAAGCGGCAGAACGCTTCAACGAGGTCGTTGAACAGGCCCGTGCCGAGCTTGACCAAGCCAAACGCCGCGAAATGTATTTCGAGGCGCAGCAGCTGCTGAACGACGATGGCGGCGCGATGATCCCGATGTTCGCCAACTACATCGCGGGTCTGAACACCCGCGTTGCCCATGACGAAGCGATTGCGGCGAACTGGTCGCTTGACGGCAACAAGGCGATGGAACGTTGGTGGTTCGCATAAGTCAGCGATAGCCGGAAGAACACGGAAACGGCGGGGCAATCCCCGCCGTTTTCTATTTTGCGCCCCCGCCAAACACCCAGCGCGGCACAAGATGGCGAAGCCGGAACAGCCACGCGAACGGCGCGGGAAAATTTGTTTGAAACCGCCCGCTTTCCATCGCGCGCATGACGGTCCCTGCCGCCTTTTCGGCCGACATAAGCTGCGGCATGGCAAAATCGTTCTTCTCGGTCAGGCGGGTCTTGATGAAACCGGGGTTCATCAATTGCACTTTCACACCACTATGCCGCAGGTCGGCGTAAAGCGTATCGGCAAGGTGCATCAGCCCCGCCTTGCTCGCCCCGTAGCCGATCGCACCCGGCAAACCCCGAAACCCGGCGAGGGAGCCGATCAGAACGATATGCCCCGCGTTTTTCGAAACGAAATCCGGCACCACATGGCCAAGAACGTGAACCGCGCCCGTGAAGTTGGCGGCGCACATCGCCTCCACCTGCTCCGCGTTCCATTCCTGCGCGGTCATGGGTTGGTAGAGGCCGACGCAATAGATCACTCCGTCGATTTGCCCGACTTCGGAGGCCGCTTGCGCAACCGACACCCTATCGGTCACGTCCATCGGAACGACCAGCGGGTCACTGAGGGTCTTCGCCAGCTCCTCCAAACGATCCCTTGAGCGGGCAGAGATCACAAGGCGCGCGCCCCGCGCGTCAAGCGCCATCGCAAGCGCGCGACCCAGCCCCTCACTCGCACCGATGATCCAATACCGCTGCCCGTCAAACATCGGGGTGGGCGGGCCGGATCGTTGCGACCAGTTCCGCCACCTTGATCCCAAATTTGCGCATGACCGATTTGTTCATAAACGTCCCGTTTTCCATCAGATAGAGCCAGTCGGTCACATTCAGAACATGCCCGCCGGCATCCTCATCTAGCCGAATCCTATACCGCATACGGACCGTCGCGCCGGATTGCTGCCCCTCCGCAACCCCGATAATGTCTGACGCCGTCGCGGTGAACGCCCCGTTCTGGCCCATCTTGAGGTTCCATTGCCGTTCTTGCGTGGCACCGGTTGCATAATGAAACGTCTCGGCCAAAGTGCCGGTGTCGCCATCCCAATCCCCCTGCATCGGTGCAATAAATCGGGCGACGACATGCCCGCGCGGGCCATAGATGATCCCCTCGGAAAGCAGGGGGCCGGACAGGTGTTTCTGTATATCGACGACGGGCAGCGTGTCTTTGTAGTCCTCAGGCGATTGCGCGGTGAACCCAATGAACCGCCGAGCCAAAAGCACGCCGCCGATGAGGACTAGCAGAAGAAGCGCGAGTTCACTCATGACTCAACATCACTTGAACGACATTCGTTTGGCCGACCTCAAACGACGCGGCACATATGCCAAGGTAGAACTGCCAATTGCGGAAGAACCCCTCGCCAAATCCAAGGCCCATCACGCGTTCCCGGCTGGCGGTCAGGCGGTCGGCCCACAGCCGACAGGTTTGGGCGTAGTCTTTTCCGAAGGCAAAACTCTCCTGCACCGACAGACCAGCGCGTTTCGCTTGATCCGCGATCGCGCCATCCGACATCAGCATACCGCCCGGAAAGGTATAATGCCGGATATAGTCAGAGCCTTTTCGGTAAGTCTCCAGGTAGGAATCCGACACCGTGATCGCCTGAAGCATCGCCTGCCCGCCCTCGGCCAGTCGGTTCTTGAGGGTCGCGAAATACGTGGGCCAGTAACGCTCGCCCACCGCCTCAATCATTTCAATCGACACGATGTTGTCAAAACGCCCATCAGTCTGGCGGTAGTCCTGCAACCGGATATCGGCGCGACCATCAAGCCGCGCATCGGCATACCCCTTCTGCGACGGCGAAATGGTCAGCCCGGTCACATGGCGCCCTTGATCCGCCGCCCGTTCGGCGAACCCGCCCCAACCGCAACCGATTTCAAGCACGCGGTCGCCCTCGGGCAACCGGTCGAGGATGCGGTCGTATTTGCGGTTCTGCGCCCGCATCAAATCCGTATCGCCCGGCGCGAAAATCGCGGAGGAATACGTCATCCCCGGATCGAGCCAGAGCTGGTAAAACTCGTTCCCGACATCGTAATGCGCGCGGATGTTGCGCGACGCCCCACGCGGAGAATTCGCGCGCATGATCCGGTCGACCAAGCGAAACTTCAGACTGCTCCAGAAATTCGGGTAGGCGTAGGCGTCAAATTCGTCGAGGTTCAGCAGTGCGATGCGGGCAATGTCTTCAATCGAAGGCGTGTCCCAGCGGCCATCGACATAGGTTTCACCTAACCCAATGTCGCCCCGCGCCGCGCAAGCAGTCACGACTGACCAGTCGTGGATCACCATCTCGGCCTGCGGAGCGCCGGTGCCGAAATCGTGGATTTCGCCCTCAGGCGTGCGAATGCGAAGGCTGCCGCGTGTGATCCCGGCGCAGGTGTCGAGAAAATCCGCTTTGACCCGGTTCGTCAGAAAAAACATCAAGTGACCTCGTTACTCGGTGGCGCTGGCCGCGTGCGGTACCGCGCGCCTTTCAATTTCAAGCGCAAGGCTTGCCAGTGTATCAGAATGATCGTGCGAAGCGCCCCCAGCGGGCGGCGCACACTCGCCCCCAGAATGGCGCGATTGGTAAGCGGTTTTCGCTCACCCGTCAGCGTTGCGACAACACCGATGTTATCGTTGCGATGATCAATGCGGATCGCAATACGGTCGGGGTGGATGTTGAACGAAAAGACGTAATCCCCGGCAACGTCCTGAAACGGCGAGACGTGCATCACCTTGTCGGCGGTGATGCGATCCGTCGGCGAAATGACCGCGAAATCCGGTTTGCGGCAGATATAACTGTGACGGTCGCCAAACGTGTTGTTCACTTCGGCGATCACGACCTCTAGGTCATCGCCAGAAACCACCAGCCAGAAACTTACGGGGTTAAAGATGTAGCCCAGAAAGCGCGGCTGGGTCAGCAGGCGAATTTCCGATGACGCATGGCCGTCATATCCGTGGTCGCGCAGCACATCCCGCACCCATTCAACGCCCCGCCCCTGCCCCGGCAAACCGCCATGGTTGCGATCACGAACCGAGGTCAGATTGAACCCGTTTCGGCTAAACAAGGCGGGTCCAAGTTTCGCCTCTGGGTCGATCAAAACATAATCGACGCCATAGCGAAACGCATGTTTCAGCGCCCCTTTTCGGCCGTGCCATGTCTGACCCGCGATGTGTTCTGGCCAAACGCTCATACGAATTGCTTGTCCATCTGGCGGGCGATACGGACGGCGCTGGCAAAGCCGTCTTCGTGGAAGCCGTGCCGCGTGTAAGCGCCTGCAAACCAGGTGTTGTTCGCGCCTTGGATGGCGTTCAGGTCTGCCTGGGCGCGAAGGGCCGCATGGTCAAAGACCGGGTGGCGGAACGTCGTTTCATCATAGATCTTGGCGCTGGGCACGTCGTCAATCGGGTTCAGCGAAACAAACAGCGGATCGCTGTCCGGGATATTCTGCAACCGGTTCATCCAATAGGTCACGCCGATGGCGCTTGAGGGGCGTTTGTGATCGGCCTTGTAGACCCAGGACGACCAGCAGTCCTTGCGGCGCGGCATTTGTGTTTCGTCACAATGAAGAACCATCCGGTTGTCCTGATAGCGCAACGCGGAAAGGGCGCGGTGTTCTTGCGGAGTCGGTTGCGCCAACAGGCGCAGCGCGTCGTCGGAGTGACAGGCAAAAATCACCTGATCGAAGCACTGCCGCTCTCCGTTACCGAAACGAACCGTGCTTTCGACACCATCCCTCTCTACCCCATGCACGGGGGTTGCGGGTTTCAGAACCGCCCCGCAAAGTTCGAGGTGCTTGGCTAGACGCGAGACATACTCGATGCTGCCGCCATCGACCGTCCACCACTGATGCTGCCCGGTATGGCTAAGAAGCGCGTGGTTTCTGAAGAACTGGATCAGGGACCGCGCCGGAAACGCCCGGATTTCATCCGGTGGCGTCGACCAGATCGCGCCGCAAATCGGCATCAGGTAATAGCGCTGGAACCAATCGCCGAGGTTCATGTCGTCGACCAGATCGCCAATACTGACATCCGGGTCATCCGCCGCCTGTTCTGCCTTGGCATTGAACCGGAAGATGTCACGGACCATTCGCAGAAAGCCGGGGCGCAGCAGGTTCCTCCGCTGCCCGACAAGCGCCCGCAGATCGTTCAGCCCGTATTCAACTGCGCCTCCGTCAATCGTCGCGCCAAAGCTCATGTCACTTTTGGCGGCCGGGACGTTTAGATCATGGAACATCCGCGTCAGGTGCGGATAGTTCGCATAGTTGAATACGATGAACCCGGTATCGACCGGCTGATCGCCGTTTTTGCCCGCCAAAACGGTGCGGGCATGACCACCCAGATTGGCGCCACTTTCAAAAAGCGTCACGGCGTGCTGAGGGCTTAGCAGATAGGCCGCCGCAAGCCCGGAAATTCCACCCCCAATGATCGCAATTCTTTGTGGTTTTGTTGGCGCGGCGTCAAATGACATTAGTCTTCCTTTAAAATGCAACATGGATATTACGCGATCTCTCGTGCGTTAGATCAAAAAAGTGATCTATCCCTCGCAACAGTCCGTATCTCGGATATGATAAATGAAGAAATCCAAATGGCCCGCGGAACGAAACGTCAGCAGAGCGTGGCAAATTCGGCGGCGATATTGGGTAAGGGGCGTGACGGCGTTTTGGTAAATAAACCTGAGAAGGATAAGCTTTCAGAGCAGACAGTCTGGATGCTGGCGGTACGTGACCAGCGCGACAAAGCTGCATTCGCACGGCTGTTCGACCACTACGCGCCGCGGCTGAAAGGGATGGCGATGCGCGGTGGGGCGCGGCCTGATTTGGCGGAGGAGATTGTGCAAGACGCCTTTCTTTCCGTGTGGCGCAAGGCCGCGTCTTTCGACCCGCACCGCGCGCAGGTGTCGTCGTGGATCTATCAGATCGCGCGCAACCGTCAGATTGACATCGCGCGAAAAGAAAGCCGCCCGGTGCCCGAGGAGTTGGCGATCGACCCGAATGAACAAGACGATGCGGGGCAGATCGTCGCCCTTGAACAAGAAGCCCAGCGCCTGCGTAGCGCACTTCAATCGTTGCCCGACAAGCAGCGAGAGATGGTTGAAAAGGCCTATTTGGGCGAGTTGACCCATCAAGAGATCAAATCCGTCACCGGGGTGCCGCTGGGAACGATCAAAAGCAGAATACGTTTGGGGCTGACCCGGCTAAGGCACGAATTGAAAGAGATACGAAGCCATGACTGACATCAAACATCACATCCCCGACCCGTTGATCGCGGCCTATGTGTCGGGGTCGCTGCAACAGCCCTATGCGGTTGTTCTGGCGACGCATATATCACTGTGCGCCGAATGTCGTGCGCGTTATGAGGCTCATCTGGCGATGGGCGGCGCGGTTCTGGACACCCTCCCGTCAGAGGTGGTTTCGCCAACCGCAAAATCCCGGCTGATGGCTGAGATTGACCGACCCGAACGCCCGATCAAGGTGCCGCAGGGGTTTGACATATACCCAAGCCCACTTGCCAAGGTGCTGAACGGCAAGCCTCCCAAATGGCGGTCCGTGGGCCTTGGCGCGAAACAGTCGATCCTGAGCAGCGGGCGGGGTGGCAACTTGCGGCTGCTTTATATCCCTGCCGGTCAGGCGGTCCCGGATCACGGGCACCGGGGCATGGAACTAACGCTGGTTCTGCAAGGCAGCTTTAGCGATGAGGATGGCTCGTTCGGCGTTGGTGATCTGGAGGTCGCAGATCAGGAGGTCGAGCACACCCCCGTCGCAGGGCGCGAAGGGCCGTGCATCTGCCTCGCCGCGACCGACGCGCCGTTGAGGTTCAACAGCCTGATGCCACGGATGTTGCAGCCGTTCCTGAAAATCTGATCGGTGTGGCGTGCCGGATCGCCGCCGCACCTTTATCCCAGCACCGACGCGACGGCTTTGGCCGTTTTCTGCGCGACCTCTTCCGCCTCGGGTTTGGTCAGGCAGAAAGGCGGGGCAAACCCAAGGATGTCACCTTGCGGCATCGCCCGGCCGATTACGCCTTCCGACAGCAACGCGGCTGCGACCTGCGGGCCGATCTTTTCGGACGCGTCGAAAAACGCGCGGCTTTCGCGATCCTTCACGAACTCGACGGCGCATAGCATCCCGTCGCCCCGGATATCACCGACATGCGGGTGGTCGCCCAGCGCGTCCTTCATCGCAGCGTTCAGATGCGCACCGACCTCGCCCGCGTTCTGGACGAGGTTCAGATCGTCGATCAGCTTCAGGTTTGCGATCCCTGCCGCCGCGCCGATTGGGTGGGCCGAGTATGTCCAGCCATGGCCGATGGGTCCGTTTTCATCTGTCCCCTGCTCCAGCACCTTCCACATCTTGTCACCTACGATTGACCCGGAAAGCGGTGCGTAGGCAGACGTCAAACCCTTCGCAATGGTGATCAGATCCGGCTTGATGCTGTAGTGATCCGATCCGAACATCGTGCCAAGGCGACCGAAACCCGTCACAACCTCATCAGCGACAAGCAGGATGTCATGTTTTTTCAGGACCGCCTGAACCGCCTCCCAATATCCAGCGGGCGGCGGCACGATGCCCCCTGTGCCCAGCACCGGTTCGCCGATGAAGGCCGCGATTGTGTCCGCCCCTTCGCGATCAATGAGCGCTTCCAGCTCCGCGACCAAATGGCCGGTGAACTGTTCCTCTGACATATCAGCGTCAGGCCGACGGAAGTAATATGGCGCGTCGGTGTGAATGACTTGGGCGAGCGGCAGGTCGAATTTCTTGTGAAATAGCTCCAACCCGGTCAAAGAACCCGTCACCAGACCAGACCCGTGATACCCGCGCCAGCGGCTGATGATCTTCTTCTTTTCCGGTCGGCCAAGGATGTTGTTGTAATACCAGATCAGCTTGACGTTCGTTTCATTCGCATCGGACCCGCCAAGGCCGAAATAGACTTTCGACATCCCCTCTGGCGCGCGATCAAGGATCATCTTTGACAGCTTGATCGACGCTTCCGTTCCGTGACCGACATAGGAATGGTAGTAGGCGAGTTCTTTCGCTTGCGCCGCGATGGCGTCTGCGATCTCTTCCCGGCCATAGCCGACATTCACGCAATAAAGCCCAGCGAACGCGTCGAGCAATCGGTTCCCGTCGCGATCCTCGATATGGCAACCGGACCCACCGGTCACGATCCGGGTCGGGCTTTCGCCACGGGCATGTTGCGCAAGATGGGTCGAGGGATGAAAGAAATTCTCGCGGTCCCATTGGTCGAGTTGATCGTTCTTCAGCATCGCGTGCTCCCCTTCCCTTCGTGTTGCATATCGCAGGCATAGGACGAATCGGGCGGGGCTTCCATCCCCACCCTTTTGTCCCGACGCCAATTTTCGTTTGACCTGTGATTGCATTGTCCGCCAGTGTCCATCCGTTGAACGCCACCGGCGTCGATCTGCGTGAGGAGGATCAGGATTGAGCGCGTCAAACACACCCTTCAGCCCCGCCGAATACGACCGGCGTATCGCAAAGACCCGCGCTGCGATGAACCGCACGGGAATCGATGTTCTGATCGCCACCGACCCGTCGAACCAAGCGTGGCTGACGGGCTATGACGGCTGGTCGTTCTACGTGCATCAGGCAGTTATCCTGCCGCTTGAGGGCACGCCGTTTTGGTGGGGGAGAATGCAGGATTCAAACGGTGCGGTGCGGACCGTGGACGTCGATCGCGTTGGCGTTGCGGCCTACCCGGATCACTACGTGCAGTCGACCGAATTTCACCCGATGGAACATCTTGCCACGCTGCTGAAAGACCGGGGATGGGAACGTGCAAATATCGGCGTTGAGATGGACAACTACTATTTCTCCGCCAAGGCACACACGACATTGGTCGAACACTTGCCGGCGGCGACCTTCAGGGACGCGACCGCGCTCGTGAATTGGGAACGGACAGTGAAATCGGAGGAAGAGTTGGCCTTCATGCGGAAGGCCGCGGCGATCTCAGAGAAAATCTCAACCCTCGCGATTGAACGCGCCGCGCCCGGTATCCGCAAGAATGACCTCGCCGCGGAAATTTACGCCGAGGCGATCCGGGGCGTCGGCGAAGATTGGGGCGACTACCCCGCCATCGTGCCCCTGATGCCTAGCGGCACGGATGCCGCCGCGCCGCACCTGACGTGGAACGGAGACGTCATGAAGGCGGGCGAAGCGACGTTCTTTGAACTGTCGGGTTGTTACCGGCGCTATCATTGCCCACTGTCGCGTAGCGTCTTTCTTGGCACGCCACCCGACTACCTGAAACGGGCTGAGGCCGCGCTGATCGAAGGGCTGGAGGCTGGCCTTGACGCCGCCCGCGCGGGCAACCGGGCCTGCGACATCGCAAACGCACTTGGCGCGTCGATGGACAAGGCGGGGATCGAACGGGGCGCGCGTTGCGGCTATCCCATCGGCCTTAGCTACCCACCCGATTGGGGGGAACGGACGATTTCGCTGCGCCCGAACGACGAAAGCGTTTTGCAAGCCGGGATGACGTTCCATTTCATGCCGGGTCTGTGGATGGACAATTGGGGCATGGAAATCACCGAAAGCATCCTGATCCGCGACTCCGGCCCGGCCGAAACCTTTTGCAACGTGCCCCGAAAACTGTTTGTGAAACCCTGATATGACTGACCTCGAGCACACGAAGCGCATCCTGAACGACCTGATCTCGTTCCCCACGATTTCTTCCGACAGCAATCTGGCGATGATCGACTATCTCTCCGCCCGACTGACCGAGGCCGGTGCGCGGGTCGAGGTTTTTGGCGACCCATCTGGCACCAAGGCCAACCTGTTCGCAACCATCGGCCCGGACGTGGATGGCGGCATCGTGCTGTCGGGACATACGGACGTGGTGCCGGTGGCCGATCAGGATTGGACAAGCGATCCATTCGAAATGGTGGAGCGGGACCAACTGCTGTTCGGGCGCGGCACCTGTGACATGAAGGGGTTTATCGCCGCGGCCGTCGCAATGGCGCCAACCTTCGCCGAAGCCGCCGGAAGCCGCCCGATCCACTTCGCCTTCACCCATGATGAGGAAGTCGGCTGCATCGGCGCGCAAGCGCTTGTCGAAGAACTGCGCAAGCGCGATATCCGACCCGGCGTCACGATTATTGGTGAGCCGACCAGCATGAGGATTATCGAAGGCCACAAGGGTTGCTGCGAATACACAACGCATTTCACCGGGCTGGAGGGGCATGGAGCAAACCCTGACCTTGGCGTCAACGCGGTTGAATACGCGACCCGCTATGTCAGCCGCTTGCTTGAACTTCGGGAGGCGCTGAAGGCCCGCACTCCGCCCGGCAGCCGGTTTGTGCCGCCTTGGACCTCAATCAATGTCGGCAGCGTGATCGGCGGCGTGGCCCATAACGTGATCGCCGGGAAAGCCGAAGTGGAATGGGACATGCGCCCGGTTCAGAAGTCCGACGCGGCCTTCGTCCACGATGACCTGAACGCCTATTGTAACGATGTCCTTCTGCCCGCGATGCGGGCGGTCCATCCAGGCTCTTCCATCACCACCGAAGCCCTAGGCGATGTTGCAGGTTTAGAACCTGTTGACGACAATGAGGCGTTTGAAATCGTGTCGGCCTTGACCGGATCGAACCAAGCGGATGTTGTGCCGTTCGGCACCGAGGCCGGGATTTTTCAGGCGATGGGTATGTCCGTCGTGGTCTGTGGTCCGGGGTCGATTGAACAGGCCCACAAACCGGATGAGTTCATCGCGCTCGACCAGCTTGAGCAATGTCTGGAAATGCTGCGACGGCTTGCACATCGTCTGGATTGACGGCAAATCCAAGGGAAAAGCGAAGAGCATCTGCCGATTTTCAAATTTTTCAAGGCATTGCTTCATGCTGTAGATGCCCTGAAAAGCATTGGAAAATACGGCGCAGAGCGGTTTGATAGCAGTATCCCAGTGCTCCAATTCGGAAGGCCGTGTTATGACGAACAGTTACTACGCCCCTGAAGGCGGGCTACCGCCGCAAACCCAGTTGTTGACCGACAGGGCCGTATTCACGGACGCCTACGCCGTCATTCCGAAGGGCACGTTCAGCGACATCGTCACAAGCTTTCTGCCGTTCTGGGACAAGACCCGCCTTTGGGTTCTGTCGCGCCCTCTTTCCGGGTTTGCGGAAACGTTTTCCCAATACATCATGGAAGTTCAGCCCGGCGGCGGCAGCAATCGCCCCGAACTCGATCCGGGGGCCGAGGGTGTGCTGTTCGTCGTCGAGGGCGCATTCACCTTGGAGGTTGAGGGCCAAAGCTACGACATGGCACCCGGCGGATACGCCTATATCCCGCCATCGTCGAACTGGTCGCTGCAAAACACATCGGACGCCGTGACCCGATTCCACTGGATCAGGAAATCCTACGAGGCTGTCGATGGCCTGCCCCTGCCCGACGTGATTGTAACAAACGAAGCCGACGTGCCGCCGACACCGATGCCTGACACAAATGGCGTCTGGGCGACCACGCGGTTTGTCGACCCCGAAGACTTGCGCCACGATATGCACGTCACGGTCGTGACGTTCCAGCCGGGCGGCGTCATTCCGTTTGCCGAAACCCATGTGATGGAGCACGGGCTTTACGTTCTAGAAGGCAAAGCGGTCTATCGGCTTAATCAGGATTGGGTCGAGGTTGAAGCAGGCGATTACATGTGGCTTCGCGCATTCTGCCCGCAGGCGTGCTATGCGGGTGGGCCGGGGCCGTTCCGCTATCTGCTCTACAAGGATGTGAACCGCCACATGAAGCTGAGCGGTGCGCAATCAGCGGGCGCGCTTTCATCGCATAGGAAAGCGGCGGAGTAGTTTACGCCACCGGTGCGCCGAGGCTGCGGGACAATGCGTGCGCAGCCTCGCACACCTTCGCGCTGACCTCGTCGATATTGCCTTCGCTCATCCGATTGGTCGGGCCGGAGACTGAGATTCCGGCGACTGCCTCTCCGTGAATGTCGATGACCGGGGCTGCGATGCACCGCATACCCGCCGTGCGTTCTTCGTCGTCGTGCGAATACCCGGCGTCGCGTATCCGGCCAAGTTCCGCCCGCAGCGCGGCTTCGTCGGTGATCGTGTTTTCGGTGAACCGCTCCAGCGGATGGTTCCGCAGATAAGACGCAAGGCGACGGTCGGAATACCGGCTTAGCAATGCCTTCCCGATGCCGGATGCGTGCATTTCCGACAGCGTTCCGGGCGGGAAGAATGCCCGGATGGTTTCGGGGGTCTCGACTTGGCTGACAAAAACCACCATCCCCGACTTTTCGACTCCAAGGTTCGCGGTTTCGCCGGTTTCTTCCATCAATGCCCGCATCACGGGTCGGCTGCGTTCCACAACATTCATCCGCCGCAGAAAGGCGGAGCCAAGCCGGAACGCCGCCGCACCGATATGCCAGGTCTGGGCCGTCGGGTCGATTTCCACGACATCGCGCGCCTCAAGCGTGACTAGAACCCGGTAAAGCGTCGATGGTGACTGATCGAGTTGCGTCGCCAGCTCCGACAGCGCCAGCCCACCGCTTGATGCGAGCGTGTCGAGCACATCGAGCGCCCGGTCCAGCGATTGAATCGTGGTTTGACCACCCTGCGCCGTCGTTCCACGGGGTCGGCCACGCAGGCGATTTGATGGGGGCATTTCGCTTACCTTCAGGTTCTTCAATCAGGTTTCTTAGGTTAATTACGAAAATAGATTTCACACAACGAAAAATTCAACCCACTGATTTTGAATATATAAATCATATTTTTTATCTAATGAAATTGTTTTTCAAAAAAATTGCACGGCAGTTTGGTTCCCGGTAAGTTGCCTGAGACATCCCAAAAGGAGGGCGCGACATGAGCTTTCAGAACCCAGTATTCATCCCCGGACCGACCAACATGCCGGAGGCCATTCGCCAAGCGTGTTACATGCCGACGATCGACCACCGTTCGCCGGTGTTCGGCAAGATCCTGCATCCGTGCCTTGAAGGCGTTCGCAAGGTTCTGAAATCCGACTCCGCGCACATCTTTATCTTTCCGTCGACCGGCACGGGCGGCTGGGAAACGGCGCTGACGAATACTCTGTCCGCTGGTGACAAGGTTCTTGCGGCGCGCAACGGCATGTTCAGCCACCGCTGGATCGACATGTGCCAGCGGCACGGGCTTGACGTTCAGGTTGTCGAAACACCGTGGGGCGAAGGCCTGCCCGCCGGCAAATACGAAGAAATCCTGAAGGCCGACGCCGATCACACGATCAAGGTCGTTCTTGCCACGCACAACGAAACGGCGACCGGCGTGAAATCCGATATCGCCGCGGTTCGGCGTGCGCTGGACGCGGCAGGCCACCCGGCGCTGCTGTTCGTTGATGGCGTAAGCTCCATCGGGTCGATGGATTTCCGGATGGACGAATGGGGCGTCGATGTTGCCGTCACTGGATCGCAAAAGGGCTTTATGCTGCCCGCAGGTCTCGCCATCGTCGGTTTCAGCGAAAAAGCGATGAAAGCGACAGAGTCTTCGGACCTGCCCCGCACATTCTTTGACATCAACGATATGGCGAAAGGCTATGCCAACAACGCGTTCCCCTACACACCGCCGGTTGGGCTGATGAACGGGTTGAAACTGTCGCTCGACATGATCCTTGACGAAGGCTTGGAGAACGTCTTTGCCCGCCACCACCGAATTGCCGAAGGCGTGCGCCACGCTGTATCGGCTTGGGGGCTTGAGCTTTGCGCCGTATCGCCGGACGTTTATTCCGACTCCGTCTCGGCGATCCGCACGCCCGAAGGGTTCAACGCGACTGACATCGTGAGCCGTGCCGCCGATAAATATGGTATGGCGTTCGGTGTGGGCTTGGGCGAAGTTGCGGGCAAGGTGTTCCGCATCGGTCACCTCGGCAGCTTGACCGACGCGATGATGCTGTCCGGTCTTGGTGTTGCGGAAATGGTGATGGTCGATCTTGGGCTTGATATCAAGCTCGGTTCTGGTGTTGCGGCGGCGCAGGAATACTACCGCCACGTGTCCGCAGCCGCCAAAACCGCCGCCGCATGATGAAGGATGGCGAAATGTATATCCCGACACTTGATGACATGCTTGCCGCGCATGAGCGGATCAAACCGTATATCCGCAAGACACCTGTTCGGACCTCGGATTATCTGAACGAACTGACCGGGGCGGAGCTGTTCTTCAAATGCGAAAACTTCCAGGAACCGGGCGCCTTTAAGGTGCGCGGTGCCTCCAACGCGGTGTTTGGGCTGGATGACGAACAGGCGAAAACGGGCGTGGCCACCCATTCATCGGGCAATCATGCCTCGTGCCTAAGCTACGCGGCGATGAAGCGGGGGATTCCTTGTAACGTGGTTATGCCGCGCACCGCGCCACAGGCCAAGAAAGACACCGTGCGCCGCTATGGTGGCAAGATCACCGAGTGTGAGCCGTCCACCAGTTCGCGGGAAGAAACCTTTGCCAAGGTGCAAGCGGAAACCGGCGGCGATTTTGTCCACCCCTACAACGACCCGCGCGTGATCGCAGGGCAAGGCACCTGTTCGAAAGAACTGATTGAGCAGGTCGACGGACTGGATTTCGTGGTCGCACCAATCGGCGGCGGCGGTATGATCTCGGGCACTTGCCTGACGCTGTCGAACCTCGCGCCGGAAACCAAGATCATCGCGGCTGAACCGGAACAGGCCGACGACGCCTATCGCAGCTTCAAGGCCGGGCATATCATCGCAGATGATGCGCCCAAGACCATCGCCGATGGGCTGCTGGTGCCGCTGAAGGATCTGACGTGGCACTTCGTGTCAAACCATGTGTCCGACATCTACACCGCGTCGGACCCCGAGATTATCGACGCGATGAAGCTGATCTGGAAACACCTTCGCGTGGTTATGGAGCCGTCCTCGGCGGTGCCGCTGGCCACCATTCTGAAAAATCCCGACACGTTTAAAGGCAAGCGTGTGGGCATCATCATCACCGGCGGCAATGTCGATCTCGACAAGCTGCCTTGGTATCAATGAGGGAGACAAGACCATGAACGCCCCAACAAATTTCGACAACCTTGAAGTCGGCTATGACGTGCCCGCGCTGCCGGGTATGGACGAAGCCGACATTCAAACCCCCTGCCTGATCCTCGACCTCGACGCGCTTGAGCGTAACGTGAAGAAGATGGGCGATTACGCCAAGGCCCACGGGATGCGTCACCGGTCACACGGCAAGATGCACAAATCCGTGGACGTGCAAAAGTTGCAGGAAGAACTTGGCGGCGCGGTTGGCGTCTGCTGTCAGAAAGTCAGCGAGGCCGAAGTTTTCGTGCGCGGCGGCATCAAGGATGTGCTGGTGTCGAACCAGGTGCGCGATCCGGCGAAGATCGACCGTCTGGCGAAGCTGCCCAAGCTCGGGTCGAAAATCATCGTGTGTGTCGATGATGTTGAAAACGTCGCGGACCTGTCCGCCGCGGCCCAGAAACATGGGACCGAGCTTGAATGCTTCATCGAAATCGACTGCGGCGCGGGCCGGTGCGGAGTGACGACAACCGAAGCGGTTGTTGAAATCGCCAAGGCGATTGACGCGGCGGACGGGCTGAAATTCTCCGGCATCCAAGCCTATCAGGGCGCGATGCAGCACATGGACAGCTACGAGGACCGCGAGGCCAAGCTGAACGCCGCAATTGCGCAGGTTAAGGATGCTGTGGACGGCCTGAAAGCCGAAGGGTTGGAACCGGAACTGGTTTCGGGTGGCGGCACGGGCAGCTACTATTTCGAAAGCAACTCTGGCGTTTATAACGAACTTCAGTGCGGGTCGTATGCGTTTATGGACGCCGACTATGGCCGCATCCTCGACAAAGACGGCAACCGGATTGACCAGGGCGAATGGGAAAACGCGCTGTTCATCCTGACCAGCGTGATGAGCCACGCAAAGGCCGACAAGGCCATCGTCGATGCTGGCCTGAAAGCGCAGTCGGTCGATAGCGGCCTGCCCTTCATCTACGGCCGCGACGATGTGGAATACATCAAGTGCTCGGACGAACACGGCGTTGTGGCTGACCCTGACGGAGTTCTCAAGGTCAACGACAAGCTGCGCCTTGTGCCGGGTCACTGCGATCCGACCTGCAACGTCCACGACTGGTATGTGGGCGTTCGCAACGGAAAGGTCGAAAAGCTCTGGCCTGTGTCAGCCCGCGGCAAAGCCTACTAATTCAAACCCGAACTTGGCGGGGTCGGGTGCGTCCTGACCCCGTTTCTTTTGGCAAATGAAAGATCACCGATGATTATCGTTCCCGAAAAAGAAATCTCTGGCCTGATGACGCGCAAAGACAGCTTTGACGCGATTAAAAAGGTCTTTGCCTCAATGTCAAAGCGGACGGCCTATAACTTCCCCGTCATCCGCGAAGCAATTGGCCACGCCGATGCGCTTTACGGCTTTAAGTCGGGCTTTGATCGGGCCGCGCTGAACCTTGGGCTGAAATCCGGTGGCTATTGGCCCGGAAACGCAGACAAGGGGCTGACCAATCACCAATCGACGATTTTTCTGTTCGATGCGGACACCGGCAAGGTCCGCGCCGTCGTGGGCGGCAACCTTCTGACAGCGCTGCGCACCGCGTCTGCTGCCGCTGTTTCCGTCGCGCATCTTGCCCGGCAGGACAGCAAAGTTCTGGGAATCGTCGGCGCGGGCCATCAGGCCACGTTCCAGCTTGAAGCGGTTGCAGAGCAGCGCGATTTCGAACGTGTCGTCGCGTGGAACCGCACACCCGAAAAACTGGCGTCATTGGAAGAGACCGCGAAAAAGCTCGGCCTGCCTTTCGAAAGCGTCAGCCTTGATGAACTGGGCACGCAGGCGGACGTGATCGTCACGATCACATCGTCGTTCGATGCGATCCTGAATGACACCCAGGTCAAACCCGGCACGCATATCGCCTGCATGGGCACAGACACCAAGGGCAAGCAGGAAGTCGACGCAGCGCTTGTCGCGCGCGCCACCGTTTTCACCGATGAGATCGCGCAATCGATCACCATCGGCGAATGCCAGCACGCCATCACGGACGGATCGCTGGCCGAAGCGGACATCGCGGAGCTTGGCGCGGTCATCAACGGCGACCACGCAGGCCGCAGCGCGGACGATGAGGTGACGTTGTTCGACGGCACGGGCGTTGGGTTGCAGGATCTGGCGGTTGCGTCCTCGGTCGTTGACCTTGCAATCGAAAAAGGCGTGGCGCTTAACGTCGATTTTTGAGGATCAGCGTCAAGCGTGATGCAATCCCAGAAAAAAGCTGACATTCTAAGCGGTTTTGACGCAGAGTGGACACCCGCTCTGCGTTTTATACTGCGGATGATAAATATCTACTGAAAGGGACATTTTATGCCGGATGATGGCCAGAAACCAACAAACGCCCGCCAAGAGGCCCTGCACTATCATGAGTTTCCGAAACCCGGAAAACTCGAAATCCGGGCCACGAAGCCGATGGCGACCGGCCGCGACCTGTCCCGCGCCTATAGCCCCGGCGTGGCGGATGCCTGTTTGGAAATCGAAAAGACCGCCGCCGACGCGACGCGCTATACCGCCAAGGGCAATCTGGTCGCGGTGATTTCAAACGGCACGGCTGTTCTGGGGCTGGGCGATATCGGCGCACTCGCCTCAAAACCCGTGATGGAAGGCAAGGCGGTTCTGTTCAAAAAATTCGCCGGCATCGATTGCTTTGACATCGAAGTGAACGAACCCGACCCCGAAAAACTGGCAGAGCTTGTGATCAAGCTTGAACCGACCTTCGGCGCGGTCAATCTGGAAGATATCAAGGCCCCCGACTGTTTCCTTGTCGAACGCCTGTGTCGCGAAAAAATGAACATCCCGGTGTTTCACGACGATCAGCACGGCACCGCAATCGTGGCCGCCGCTGCGGCGTCAAACGCGCTGCGCGTGGCCGATAAGAAGATCGAAGATATCAAGGTCGTGGCCCTCGGAGCAGGTGCGGCGGGGATTGCCTGCCTGAAAATGCTGATGGTGATGGGCGTAAAGCGTGAAAACATCACGATGCTCGACAGCAAGGGCGTGGTGCACACCGCCCGCAACAACCTCACACCGGAAAAGGCCGAATTCGCCCGCGACACCGAAATGCGGACGACGGACGACGCGATGGAGGGTGCCGATCTGTTCCTTGGTGTCTCCGGCCCCGGCCTTTTGACGCGCGAGATGGTTGAGAAGATGGCAAAAGATCCGATCATCTTTGCGCTTGCCAACCCGACCCCCGAGATTATGCCGGAGGAGGCCCGCGCCGCCGCCCCCGGTGCCCTGATCGCGACCGGGCGGTCGGACTATCCGAACCAAGTGAACAACGTGCTGTGTTTCCCGTTCATCTTCCGCGGCGCGCTTGATGTCGGGGCCACGGAAATCAACGACGAAATGAAGCTCGCCTGTGTCGAGGCGATTGCAGGCCTCGCGCGGGAAACGACATCCGCGGAGGTCGGCGTCGCCTACCAGGGCGAACGCCTGTCCTTCGGCCCGGACTACCTGATCCCGAAGCCGTTCGATCCGCGCCTTTTGCCCACCATCGCGGTGGCCGTGGCCGAAGCTGCGATGAAATCCGGCGTCGCAACGAAAGAGATTGATCTCAAAGCCTACCGCGCCCGCTTGCAGGCGCAGGTGTTCCGCTCGTCCCTCATCATGCGCCCGGTGTTCGAAGCGGCCCGCACCGCGCAGCGCCGCATCGTGTTTGCCGAGGGGGAAAACGAAAACGTGCTCCGCGCCGCGCAGGCCATGACAGAGGAAACCGTGGACACCCCCGTTTTGATTGGCCGTCCCGAGGTTGTCGAAACACGGATCGAACGGGCCGGGCTGAAAATCCGCCCCGGCAAAGATTTTGAACTGGTGAACCCCGAAAGCGACGACCGGTTCCGCGATTACTGGAACGAATATTACGGGATCATGCGTCGCCGCGGCGTGACGCCAGACACCGCGAAGGCCGTGATGCGCACGAACAACACGGCGATTGCGGCGATTGCCGTTGAACGGGGCGATGCGGATAGCGTGATTTGCGGGACCGTCGGTGAATATCGCTGGCATCTGAATTACGTCACGCAGGTTCTCGCGAACAAGGATTTGCATCCGGTCGGGGCGCTGTCGCTGATCATCCTCGATCAGGGGGCGCTGTTTGTCGCGGACACTCACGTTCACATCCAGCCAACGGGCGAGGAGCTTGCCGAAACGGTGATCGCTGCCGCCCGCCACGTCCGCCGCTTCGGGGTCGATCCCAAGGTCGCGCTGTGTTCGGGGTCGCAGTTCGGCAACCTCGACAGCCCGTCCGGGCGCGCAATGCGCGGTGCGTTGGATGTTCTGGATCAACAAACCCTCGATTTCGAATATGAGGGTGAGATGCACACTGACGCCGCACTTGACCCGAACCTGCGCGAGCGGCTGTTCCCCGGCGGGCGTCTGACGGGCAAGGCGAATGTTCTGGTGTACTCAAACACCGACGCCGCTGGCGCGACGCGTAACATATTGAAATCCGTGGCAAACGGTCTGGAAGTCGGACCAATCTTAATGGGGATGGGCAACCGCGCCCACATCGTGACGCCATCGATCACGGTGCGCGGTTTGCTGAACATCGCCGCACTCGCTGGGACGGCTGTGTCGAGCTACGGCTAAGCCGACAGAAAAAGGGGCGCCAAATCGGCGCCCCTTTTGATTCACTTCCTTTTCTTCGGTGGGATTAGGTCTGTTATTGTTCCTTCGAACATTTCTGCTGCGAAGTTTACGGTTTCA
>NZ_JBLUOA010000003.1:0-72500 GCF_048060095.1 Aliiroseovarius sp. YM-037
ATCGCGGCATCGACGGCGTTGCCGCCTGCCTCCATCATCTGAACCGCCACCTTGGCCGCCAGCGGATGCGAGGTTGCGCACATTCCGTTGATTGCAATGACGGGGGATCGGCCGGGCAAATGAAGGTCGCGCATTCTGGGTCTCCGAAATCTTGGGGGAACCCTAGATGCGGTGCGGCGGTAAGAAAAGTCCTGTGGGGAAATACCTCGGCGTCGCGCACTGGGTGGGGGCTGTGAAACACGACGCCGAGGGAAGCTTTGTAGCTACCCTTTTTGTGTCGCGTTCGTATTTGTCGGCGATGCGGAGGATATGGGGCAGTTTTGTGGCATTGGGCCGGTTCGCACCCGTTTTCTGGCACGGCGTTTCGCAAAGGCTGAACGCAGCCTGTGGATAGTCAACCGGAACAGTGATCGGCATGGGGGATTGTGAAGCACAGACGATTCTGCCCGCCGGTGCGATGGTAATGCAGATCGGTCGTCATCTGCCGGATCAGGCACCAGCCGAATCCGCCTTCCGGTAGATCCGCGCGGATACGTTCTGGTGTGGTCGGCGTCGATGGTCGCAATGTATGCGTTGGCAAGGCGTGCCCGGCGTCATCAACCCGGCAGAGGATACCGTGAGGCGTCGGTGCAACCTCCAGCCTGATCGTTCGGGTGTCGTCGCCCGCATAGGCGTGTTCGACCACGTTGTTCAGAACCTCGGCCAGCACGAGTTCTGTCGTCTCGACCATATCCGCAGGCTGCCCGCCCTGCGCCAATGCATCCGCCACGGACGCCAAGGCGTGACGGACCGATCCGAAATTGGACTCGATCGTCAGCGTGGTTATGGCCTGCGCGTCCGTCACCCTGTTAGGCGGTCAAGAGGCCGCCGAATGGGACAGCGCCGCGTCAGTATTTTCGTGAATGACAAAGACCGAATCCATCCGCGTCAACCGGAACACCTTTTGCACCGTCTTGGTCAGCCCACAAAGTTCCAGCACCCGCCCCGGCCCCAACTGCTTCATCGCCGCGACGACCGCGCCAAGCCCGCTGCTGTCCAGAAAGTCGACCTGTGACAGATCAAGGATCACCCGCGGCGGGCTATCCCCGGTCAGTTCGCGCATCTTGTCCTTGAACTGAATGGCGGCCGATGCGTCGATCCGCGGCTCACCCACGGTGATCAGCCGCGCGCCGGGGACATCTTCGGATTGAAGGTTCATATTACTCTCCGTCCTTGGTATTCGATGGCACGCTAGACGGGATTTCTTACCATTCGGTATGCAAGCCTCGATGAACCAGACTTTCGCCAGAAGGATATGAGCCAATGAAAGACGTTGTGATTGTAGGCGCGGCACGGACGCCGATGGGTGGCTTTCAAGGGGATTTTGATGGTGTCGATGCGCCTGTTTTGGGTGGCGCGGCGATCAAGGCGGCGCTGGAAAATGCGAAAGTCGAAAGCACCGATGTCGAAGAACTGCTGATGGGTTGCGTTCTGCCCGCCGGGCAGGGGCAAGCCCCCGCGCGTCAGGCGGGGTATCAGGCCGGGCTGGGCGATCATGTGCCCGCGACGACGCTGAACAAGATGTGCGGATCGGGGATGAAAGCCGCGATGATGGCCTTCGATCAGGTCGCACTGGGCCAAAGCAGCGTCATGGTCGCGGGCGGGATGGAAAGCATGTCGATGGCGCCCTATCTGCTGCCAAAAATGCGCGGCGGCGCGCGGATTGGGCATCAGGCGGTGCAGGATTCGATGTTCCTTGATGGGTTGGAGGATGCCTATGACAAGGGCCGTCTGATGGGCACCTTTGCTGAGGATTGCGCCGAAAAGTTCCAATTCACCCGCGAGGCGCAGGATGAATACGCCCTGCGGTCGCTGTCAAATGCGCTCGACGCGGAAAAGTCCGGCGCTTTTGAAGGAGAGATTGCGCCGGTGACGCTCACGACCCGGAAGGGCGACATTGTGGTTGCGGCGGATGAGCAGCCTGCAAAGGCGCGGCCAGAGAAGATCCCCCAACTTAAGCCTGCGTTCCGCAAAGACGGATCGGTGACGGCGGCCAATGCGTCGTCGATTTCCGACGGGGCGGCCGCATTGGTTGTGGCAAGCCGGGAGGAGGCGAACGCGAAGGGGCTGACCGTCCGTGCGCATATTCGCGGCCATGCCAGCCATGCGCAGGAACCGGGTTGGTTCACGACCGCGCCCGTGCCTGCCGCGCAGAAACTTCTGAAACAGGTCGGTTGGTCGGTTGACGACGTCGATCTGTGGGAGGTGAACGAAGCCTTTGCCGTGGTCCCGATGGCCTTCATGCACGAAATGGGAATCTCGCGGGACAAGATGAACGTCAACGGCGGCGCCTGTGCGCTGGGCCATCCGATTGGCGCGTCCGGCGCGCGGATCATGGTGACGTTGCTGAATGCCCTCGAGAAACGCGGATTGAAACGCGGCGTCGCGGCGATTTGCATTGGCGGCGGTGAAGGAACGGCCATCGCCATCGAACGGCCATGAGGGCGGATTACCCGACGCTTGCCCAGACCATCGCAAGCCTGACCGAAGGCGAAACTGATACCGTCGCCCTGATGGCCACCATCGCGTGCGAGGTGCATCATTTCGACGACCGTTTTGACTGGACCGGGTTCTACCGCAACGTCGGCAACGACACCCTGAAGATCGGGCCGTATCAGGGTGGGCACGGCTGTCTTGTCATCCCGTTTTCGCGCGGGGTTTGTGGCGCTGCGGCCCGGACGGGACAGGTGCAGCTTGTGCCGGATGTCGATGCGTTTCCCGGCCACATCGCTTGCGCGTCGTCCACACGATCAGAGTTGGTGATCCCGGTCTATGACCGCGCGGGCGCATTGCTGGGTGTGTTTGACATCGACAGCGATCAACCGGATGCGTTTACGAAGGCGGACGCGGAGGCGCTCGGGGGGATTCTGCGGGGTGTGTTTGGGCGTCGGAACTGATTCAAATGAACGGGCTACCCTCAATCGGGCCGCTCATCTAAGATTGCTCTATGAACGATTCCGGGGAACGTCATGCAGGTGGGTGCCTGTGCGGGGCCGTGCGCTATGAAGTAAACGGTCCGCTCAGAGGTGTGGTGAATTGCCACTGCACCATGTGTCAGAAACTGCACGGAGCCTTTGGGGCGCATACAAAGGCCGACAAGGGGAATATCACCATACTCGAAAGCCGCGGTCTCAGGTGGTATGCAAGTTCGGATCGGGCGCGGCGCGGATTTTGCGGTGAGTGCGGTTCAAGCCTGTTCTGGGAACCGGTGAACCAGCCCGGAACCGGCATTCTTGCCGGCTCGCTAGATCAGCCGGCAGGGCTTCGCACCATCGGGCACATATTCGTCGGCGAAAAATGCAAGTTCACCGAGATCGCCGGCAATGCGCCACGTTTTGAAGAGTCCTCCGCCGGAGCGCTCGATGGCGATGAACTGTGACACGAAATGCGTCTTGTCAATCCGGTTTTGGGTCGGGATTTCCCTGCTGAGCATCCGGGTCGAATCCGATTTGGCACGAGGTAGTCAATATCGATCCAGCGCTGCGTGAAAATTATCTTGAAAATTTCATCGACTCACCGCATCGTGAAAAATATCACTGATTTTTCACGGTTCTCTGATGCAGCATTCCGACCCAACCCAAGCCCTGACCCTCGGTGCCGACCTTCGCGCGTTGCGGCGGGCGCGGGGGTTGACGCTTGCCGACCTGGCTGATCGTCTTGGCCGCTCGGTCGGTTGGCTAAGTCAGGTTGAGCGGGATAAATCCGATCCGTCGATCACCGACCTGCGTCATATCGCGGCGGCGCTTGACGTGTCGATCTCGGTGTTTTTCGGCCAGACGGCGACCCCTGCGGATGAGCAGGGCTATATCGTCCGCAAAGGCGCGCGCCGGGCGATTGGGTCCGGTGTGACCGGGTTGGTTGAAGAGCTGCTCTCCCCCGACCTTACCGACGATTTCGAGATGGTGCATTCAACGTTTGAGCCGCATTCCGATCCCGGTGAAACCATCACCCGCCCGACGCAAGAGGTCGGGTATCTGATCTCGGGCAAACTCGACCTCGAAATCGGTGATCGGCGCTTCACAGTGCATCCCGGCGATTCCTTCCGCATCCGGGGAGAGCCGCATCGCTGGCTGAACCCTTATGACGAACCCGCTGTCGCGATCTGGGTGATCGCGCCGCCGGTCTATTGAAAGGACACCTATGCTGACAGGAACATGCAATTGCGGCGCGGTCGGGTTTGAAGTGCACGGCACCCCGGCAAGCGTGACGGTCTGCCATTGCGGACAATGTCGCAAACAGTCAGGCAATACGTGGGCCTCTGCCGTGGTGAAACAAGCGGAGCTTCGGATGACCGAGGACACAGGGCTGAAATGGTATGCCGCATCCGACACCGCGCAGCGCGGGTTTTGCGGCACCTGCGGCGCGTTCCTGTTCTGGAAGCACAACGACGAAGATACGATTTCATTCAGCCTTGGGTCGCTTGACGCACCAACGGGGCTGAAAATTCAAAAACACATCTTTGTGGCGGACAAGGGCGATTACTACGACATTGCCGACGATCTGCCGCAGCAGCAACAATAGGGAACTGTCATGGCCGATCTTCCAACATCCGCCCGCGTGGTCATCATCGGTGGCGGGGCCGTCGGGGCCTCGTCCCTCTATCATCTGGCAAAGGTCGGGTGGACCGATTGCGTTCTGCTGGAAAAGAACGAACTGACCGCCGGATCAACTTGGCACGCGGCGGGGAACGTGCCGACGTTTTCGACCTCTTGGGCGATCATGAACATGCAGCGCTATTCGACCGAGCTTTACAAGCGGTTGGGGGAAGAGGTCGACTATCCGATGAACTACCACGTCACCGGGTCTGTTCGCCTCGCGCACAGCAAGGAGCGGATGCAAGAGTTTGAACGCGCCGTTGGCATGGGCCGCTATCAGGGGCTGGACGTCAAAATGATGTCGATTGCCGATATCAAAGAGGCTTACCCCTTCATCGAAACCCATGACCTTGCAGGCGGGATGTATGACCCCGACGATGGCGATATCGACCCGGCGCAACTGACACAGGCGCTGGCCAAGGGTGCGCGGGATCTGGGGGCGAAAATCTTCCGCTTTACCCCCGCAACCGGAGTCAGCCGCGAAAACGGCGAATGGATCGTTCACACTGAAAAGGGCGATATCCGCTGCGAATACGTGGTCAACGCCGCCGGATACTACGCCCAGCGGGTGGGTGAGTGGTTCAAACCCCATGGCGGGCGCACCGTTCCGATGATGGTGATGAGCCATCAATACATGCTAACCGATGAAATCCCCGAGATTGAGGCGTGGAGCAAGGAGACCGGCAAGAAGCTGCCCCTGCTGCGCGATGTCGACACGTCCTACTATCTGCGGCAGGAAAAATACGGGCTGAACCTCGGGCCGTACGAGAGGAACTGCAAGGCCCATTGGGTCGATCCGAGCGACCCGATGCCGGACGATTTCAGCTTTCAGCTTTACCCCGACGATCTGGACCGGCTGGAATGGTATATCGAAGACGCAATGGCCCGCGTGCCCTTGCTGGGTCAAAGCGGCATTGGTCGGGTCATCAATGGCCCGATCCCCTATGCGCCCGATGGCCTGCCCCTGATCGGCCCGATGCCCGGTGTGCCCAATGCGTTTGAGGCGTGTGTGTTCACCTTCGGCATCGCGCAATCCGGCGGCGCGGGCAAGGTGCTGGCCGAATGGATCACCGAAGGCGCGACCGAATGGGACATGTGGGCCGTCGATCCGCGCCGCTACACGGATTACACCGATCAGGATTACTGCGTCGCCAAGGGGATGGAGGTTTATGGCCACGAATACGCCATGCACTTCCCGCACCACGAATGGCCTGCGGGCAGGGATAAAAAGCTGTCTCCGGTCCATGACAAGGTCAAGGAACTGGGCGGCGTGATGGGCGCCTATAACGGCTGGGAACGCGCCAATTGGTTTGCGAAACCGGGCGACGATACCTCGCTAGAGGCGACGCATACTTGGGGCCGTTCCGGCCCGTGGGAACAACGGGTGAAGGAAGAATGCGAGGCGGTGCGCGACGGGTGCGGCGTTCTGGACCTGCCGGGCTTTTCGCGGTTCTGGATACAGGGCGATGGCGCTGACGACTGGCTGCGCGGTTTCTGCACTGGGGGCATTCCGAAGGCCGGGCGGATGAACCTGATCTACGTGTCCGATCACCGGGGCCGCATCCTGACTGAAATGTCCTGCATCCGTTTGGGCGAGGACAACTTCATCCTTATCACCGCCGCGACCGCGCAGTGGCATGACGGCGAGCTGATCCGCGCTTCGGTGCCCGAGGGCGTCACCGTCCGCGAAACAACGACAGAACGCGACGCGCTTATCGTGACCGGCCCGAAATCGCGCGACGTTTTGTCAGGCATCACCGATGCGGACCTGTCCCAAGGCTGGCTGACCCATCAGCATTGCACCGTCGCGGGGCAAAAGGCGTTCATAATCCGAGTGTCTTTCGCGGGCGAACTTGGTTGGGAAATTCACGCCGAAAACGCCAACATGCCGCCGATCTATGACGCGGTGCTGGCGGCGGGGGCGAAACCGTTTGGCATGTATGCGCTGAACAGCCTTCGGATCGAAAAAGGCTATCGCGCCTGGAAGGGCGATCTGTCCACCGATTATTCCCTGCTGGAAGGCGGGTTGGAGCGGTTCGTGAAGCTCGACAAGCCGCAGGATTTTACCGGCAAGGCGGCGATCCAGAACGAAAAGCAGCAAGGCGTGAAGAAGCGCTTTGCCATCATGACGGTTGAAGCGGGCGATTGCGACGCGCCATATATGTCGACCCTGTGGCATGATGGGCAGGTGGTGGGGGAAACGACCTCTGGCGCGTGGGGGTATCGGGTCAACAAATCCGTCGCGCTTGGCATGGTTCGGGCCGATCTGGCCGAACCGGGAACGGAGCTTGAGGTTGAGATTTACGGAGAGCGTCACAAGGCGACGATAGAGCCCGATCAACCGCTATGGGACCCGGAAAATGAGCGGTTGCGCGCATGACCGAACGCCTGACGCCCCCGGATGCTCCGCCAGATTGGTTTGATGTGCATAGCGGCCCGGTCGCCAACCCCGACTGGACCGCGCGACAGGCGTGGGAATACGCCGAACGGCACATGCCGCTATGGGCGATGGTGGCGATGGGTGTCCGTAGCCTCGTGGTCTGGCCATTGGGTCTGCATGCCGGGCGCGGGCAGACGAAGGGGATCGCGCTTAGCCGTCTGCCGGTCGTCGAGGAACGCGCGGGCGCCTTCGAAACCGGGCTGATCGACAGGCACCTGACCTTCACCCTGCGCACGGAACTGAAAGACAGCCATGCGACGATCACGACCCGGATCTGGTTCAACCACTGGCTTGGTCGCGTCTATCTGGGCGTTGTCTGGATCGGTCACAAGCTGATCCTGCGCCATGCGCTGCGCAGCCTTGCGACCGCCCGGAAAGGAGCACCCGCATGATCCTTCCGGCATCTGCCAAACACGTCATCGAAACCTTCCGGCTTGGCTATGTCGCGACCGTCACCCCCGGCGGGCGGCCCAGCGTGTCGCCCAAAGGCACGTTTGTCATCATTGATGACAACACGATTGCCTTCGGCGAAATCCGATCCCCGCAGACGCTGACGAACCTTAGCCACCTGCCGGAATGTGAGGTCAATTTCATCGATCCCTTCGCCCGCAAAGGTGTGCGGGTGCGCGGTGCGACCAGCACTGTCCGGCGCGACACCGAGGCGTTCGCCACCCTCTACCCGCAATGGGAAACCCTTTGGGGCGACCTTGCGAAACGCATCAACGTGATCGTGAAAATCGCGGTGGCAGAGGTCAAACCCCTGACCACGCCGCCCTATGACGACGGCGCGACCGAGGAAGAGATGGTCGCGCTCTACAAACAAAAATATGCGGAGATTTACCCATGACCGGCCTGCCTGACAAAGCCCGCGTCGTCATCATTGGCGGCGGCGTGATCGGCTGTTCTGTTGCCTATCACCTGACGAAGCTCGGCTGGAAAGACGTTGTTTTGCTGGAACGCAAACAATTGACCTCGGGCACCACATGGCACGCTGCCGGGCTGATCGGGCAGCTTCGCGCATCGTCGAACATGACGAAACTCGCCCGCTATTCGGCTGAGCTTTATCTGGGTCTGGAGGAAGAAACCGGCGTGGCAACGGGCTTGCGGCAGGTCGGGTCGGTATCCGTCGCGCTGACGGATGAGCGGCTGGAGGAGCTTTATCGCAACGCCGCCATGGCCCGCGCCTTTGGCGTTCCGGTTGAGGAGCTTTCGCCGTCCGAAGTCAAAGAACGCTATGATCACATGAACCTTGATGGCGTCACGGGTGGCGTTTGGTTGCCGACCGACGGGCAGGCGGACCCTGCCAATATTGCGCTGGCGCTAGCCAAGGGCGCCCGGCAGCGCGGCGCGACCATCAAGGAAAAGGCCAAGGTCACAGGGGTTACTCGCGAGGGGCGACGCGTCACTGGCGTTGATTATGAGATGGGCGGAGAGCCGCAGCAAATCGCCTGCGACATGATCGTGAATTGCGCCGGAATGTGGGGGCGCGAGGTCGGCAAGATGGCCGGCGTCAACGTGCCGCTTCATGCCTGCGAACACTTTTACATCGTGACCGAAAACATCACCGGCCTGACCCAACTGCCTGTTTTGCGGGTGCCGGACGAATGCGCCTATTACAAGGAGGATGCTGGAAAAATTCTGCTGGGCGCGTTTGAGCCGAACGCAAAACCGTGGGGGATGGATGGCATCCCCGACAGTTTTGAATTTGACCAGTTGCCCGAGGATTTCGACCATTTCGAGCCGATCCTAGAGGCCGCCTGCGAACGGATGCCGATGCTGGCAGAGGCGGGGATTCACACGTTCTTCAACGGCCCCGAAAGCTTTACGCCCGATGACGCCTATCACCTTGGCCTTTCGCCTGAGATGGACAATGTCTGGGTTGCTGCAGGCTTCAACTCCATCGGTATCCAGTCGGCGGGCGGTGCTGGTATGGCGCTGGCGCAATGGATGGAGGATGGCGAAAAGCCGTTCGACCTGGGCGATGTCGACATCAGCCGGATGCAGCCGTTCCAAGGCAACAAGACCTATCTGTTTGAACGCTCCAAGGAAACGCTGGGGCTGCTCTATGCCGATCATTTCCCCTATCTGCAAAAGAAAACCGCCCGTGGCATTCGCCGGACTCCGTTCCACGATCACCTCTTGGAGCAAGGCGCGGTGATGGGTGAAATCGCCGGGTGGGAACGCGCCAACTGGTTCGCGAAGCCGGGGCAAACGGCGGAATATGAATACAGTTGGAAGCGGCAGAACTTTTTTGACAACGTGGCCGACGAACACCGGGCGATCCGCGAAAATGTCGGCATGTATGATATGTCGTCCTTCGGCAAAATCCGCGTCGAAGGACCGGACGCCGAGGCGTTTCTGAACTATGTCGGCGGCGGCAATTACGCCGTCCCCGTCGGGAAGATCGTCTATACCCAATTCCTGAACTCCCGCGGCGGGATCGAGGCGGACGTGACCGTCACCCGCTTGTCTGAAACCGCGTATCTCGTCGTGACTCCGGCCGCGACACGGCTTGCCGATCAGGCGTGGATGCAGCGGCATGTTGGCGATTTTCGCGTTGTCATCACTGATGTCACTGCGGGCGAGGGTGTGCTGGCCGTCATGGGGCCGAATGCGCGCGAGCTGTTGCAGAAGGTCAGCCCGAACGATTTTTCCAACGATGTAAACCCTTTCGGCACCGCGCAGGAGGTTGAGCTTGGCATGGCCCTCGCCCGCGTCCATCGCGTGACCTATGTGGGGGAGCTTGGGTGGGAGATTTACGTGTCGTCCGACATGGCCGGCCACGCCTTTGAAACCCTGTGGGACGCCGGGCAGGACATGGGGCTGAAGCTCTGCGGGATGCACATGATGGATTCCTGCCGGATCGAAAAGGGCTTCCGCCATTTCGGCCATGACATCACCGCCGAAGATCACGTGATCGACGCCGGGTTGGGCTTTGCTGTGAAAACCGACAAGCCTGATTTCATTGGCCGGGAAGCGGTCTTGAAACGCAAGGAAACCGGCCCGAAAAACCGCATGGTGCAGTTCCGCCTGACCGACCCGGAACCCCTGCTTTATCACAACGAACCTGTGATCCGCGACGGAGAGATTGTGGGCTATCTCAGCTCCGGCAACTACGGCCACACGCTCGGCGGGGCGATGGGGCTGGGCTATGTTCCGTGCGAGGGCGAGAGTGCTTCGGAGGTGCTGGCCTCGACCTATGAAATCGACGTGATGGGGACGCGGATCAAGGCCGAAGCGTCTTTGAAACCGATGTATGATCCGAAGTCGGAGCGGGTGAAGGTTTAGCTCTCACGCCTCATCTGTTTCCCAAAGACCCCGGCCTCGGTTGGGGTCTTTTTGCGCGGACCCTAGTCGGGCTTGGAGTCGTAGGCGAGGTTTATCAGCGCGGCGGGGTCGTTCTCTCCCAAACCTGCTTTGATGGCGGCGTCGCCCGTCGCCTCAAACGCATCGAGCATCGGTGATGTCAGGCCGAAGGAGTCGACGACGCGCTTGAAGACATCGGTGTCCTTCAGCGCGGCGTTGATGGTGAAGCCAATCTCATCATCTTTGCCCAGAACCTTGTCGATCCGGTCCGCAACCATCGGCAATCCGGCAGGCCCGCCGCAGACGATGCGCAACACGGTTTCAAGGGGCAGGCCCGCCTTTCGGGCGAGCGGCATGAAATCCGCGAGGCCGTTGAAATAAGCCTGAATCATTCCGTTATTGATGACCTTCATCGCCAGCCCCGCCCCAAGTGGGCCAACATGGAAAATACGCCCAGAGATCGCAGAAAGGCAGACTTCGGCCCGTGCGGCGGCGTCTTGGTCGCCACCAATGAAGATGCCGCATTTGCAAGCCATCACCAGCTCCGGCCCGCCGGAAATCGGCGCGTCAACGGCGGTGGCCCCCAACGCTTTGATCTGATCAATGCGGGAGATGAGGACGTCGGGCACAACGGTGCTGGTTTCGATGATCTGTTTGCCCGCCAGATCGAGGGATAATAGCGCGTCGAGAACGGCAGAGACTGCCGCATCATCGAAAAGGCTGAGGATAAGCGTGTCACTGTTCGCGACCAACGTCTCCAGATCCGCGGCACTTTTCACGCCATCAACAGCCCGGCCACTACGAGTCCAGCCAAGAACCGACCGCCCCTCCGTCGCCATCCGCCGTGCGATGGCGCTGCCCATACGGCCAAGCCCGATTACGCCAATCCGATCCATCAACACGTTCCTTCGGAGTTTCAGAAGCCAACAAGTCTACGACAAAAGTGACGGGTCAGATACTACTGATTGGCTGGACTGTAATATCCGCCTGAAGAACATTATTTCAACCGCCGAGATTGATCACCCGACCGCCGATCATTGTGTGAGTCAATCGCCAGTCATCCGAACAATCCACCACGACAATATCGGCCCTGCGGCTTGGTGAGATCTGCCCCCGGTCGGTGAGGCCCATTGCGGCGGCGGGGTTTCCAGCGATGAGGGTCCATGCGTCGGAGAGGGGGAGGACGCCGCGTTGCGTCAGGCGCTCGGCGGCGTGGAACAGGCTCGGGTAGTAATAGTCGGAGGCGAGCACGGTGCAGAGGCCGTCGCGGATCGCGTCTTCGGCGGACAGATTGCCTTTGTGGCTGCGCCTGCGGAGGGTGTTCGGGGCGCCCATGACAACGTGTTCGCCCTTGGCAACCGCGTCGGTCGCGACCTCGGACGACAGGGGAAACTCGCTCACCCGCATCCCGAGGGCGCGATGTGCCTCTCGGTCGCTGACTGTGCTTTCGTCATGGGCCAGCATGATCGCGCCGTGGCTTTGGGCTAGGGCTGCGACCTCTTCGATCTTTGCCGGAACGTCGGGTGCGCGGGCCGCTGCCAACTCTGCCGCAGCGACATAATCGCTGAGCGAAACGCCAGCCCGGCGCGCCCATCTGTCGAGCGTTGCTTGCCCGCCCGCCCGCAGCGTATCAAGCGTTTCCGTCGCGTGATCGTTGAACGCAATCGACGGGGTCGGCCCGTGGGAAAGCCAGCCCGCGAGGTCGTCGATGGTGTCGTGGGCGAAGGTTTCCCACCGCAGTTGGACATGGTGATTGGCGATCAGGCGGGGGCGAAGGGCGCGGATACCCTCCATAAACTGCCGGGCGGCGGGCAGGCCGCGCGCACCGGGTTCCCACGACACCGAAAGGCCGTGGAACGCGGTGGTGATGCCATTCATAACAAGCTGCTTGTCGACCGATCCCATCGCGATGCGAAAGTCCATCTCGACGCCTGGACGGGGATGGAGTTCAACCTCAAACGCGTCGCCATGAACATCGACGATGCCGGGCAGCACGTGGCGCCCGCGACAGTCGATGCGCGTTGCATTTTGCGGCGCGGTGCCGACGATCAGGCCATCCGCGATGTGAACATCCGCGACGCCCAAACCGCCATCCGGGGTCAATACCGTGCCGCCGATCAGGCTTATTGCGTCGGTCATGTCACGCCCCTCCCATATTCAAAACGGACATTTCGCAGAGAACCGCATTCCCCTGCCGCCATCTGGGTGGCGCAGGCTAAGGCTTTCGGCGTGGAGCATTAGGCGCGGGGCGTTGCGGGCCTCTCCGCTTGAGTAGAACGGGTCGCCAAGGATCGGGTGGCCGATTTCCTTCATATGCACACGAAGTTGATGGCTCCGCCCCGTCTGGGGGTATAGCCTTATGCGTGTCGCACCCTCCTCATGCCGCACGACACGCCAGTCGGTGACAGCAGGTTTGCCATTTTCGTGATCCACATGCTGAAGCGGCCGATTGGGCCAATCGACGATCAGGGGCAGATCAACGGTGCCGGTTTTCTCGGTCACATGGCCCCAGACGTGGGCGACGTAAACCTTCTTCATTTGCCGCTTTTCAAATTGCAGCCCAAGATGCCGTTGGGCTGCGGGTGTCATCGCAAAGACCATAACGCCGGATGTGTCACGATCCAGCCGATGGACCAGAAGCGCTTCGGGGAACGCGGCCTGAACGCGGGCGATCAGGCAATCGGCCAGATGCGGACCCTTTCCGGGCACCGACAGCAACCCCGCCGGTTTGTTCACCAGCAAAAGCTCATGATCGTCGTGGATGATATCCAGCGGATCGGTTGGGGGATCATACTCTGCGCTCATCCCGTGGCGGGTAACACGCGCGAGGGGCAAAGGGGAAGGGGCGGACGGGATCACCTTTTCACGCGGGCTTTTCGATTTCTGGTAGAGTGGGAGAACCCCAATCGAACAGAGGGCGGCATGATCAAGACGGAGCGGCTTTTGCTACGCCGGGCGCGGATGGATGATCTGGAGGATCTGCACCGGATTTTCTCCGACCCTCGCGCCATGCGCTATTGGGATTGCCTGCCGTATGCGGACATCGCGCAGACCGAGCACCTGTTGGCGGCCATCGTCGCGGCCTCACCCCCTGCAAGCGATGATTTCGTGATTGAGCATGAGGGTCAGGCCATCGGCAAGGCAGGCTGCTGGCGCTCGGGAGAGATCGGTTTCATCCTGCACCCCGATCATTGGGGCAAGGGCTTGGCGCAGGAAGCGTTGAGCGTGGTCATACCCCATGCCTTTGAAAACCTGCCAATTGACCGGTTGGAGGCGGATGTCGATCCAAGGAACAGCGCGTCGCTTATGCTGCTTTCGCGGTTTGGGTTTCGCGAAGTGGGGCGTGCCAGCCGAACCTTTCTTGTTGGGGAGGAATGGTGCGACAGTGTCTATCTTGAATTACCGCGAACGCGGTTCTTGCAGACGCTCACCTGACAAAAAACGGCGCCCGAAGCGCCGCTTTTCTGGTCTTGATCCGAGTGGGGCGTTCAGTCCTCCCAGCCACTCACGGCTTTAACCTCAAGGAAATCCTCAAGCCCGAATGCGCCGCCTTCGCGGCCATTGCCGGATTGCTTGTAACCGCCGAACGGGGAGCCCTGGCCGAAGCCCTGACCGTTGGTTTCCACCATGCCGGAGCGTAGCTTGCGCGCGACGCGGCGACGTTTTTCAACGTCAGAGGTCTGGACGTAGTTCGTCAGGCCATATTCGGTGTCGTTGGCGATTTCGATGGCGTGCGCCTCATCCTCAAACGGCATGATCGACAGGACGGGGCCAAAGATTTCTTCGCGGTAGATCGTCATGTCGGGGGTCACGTCGCTGAACACGGTCGGGCGGACGTAATAACCCCGGTTCAGGCCATCGGGCCGACCCGTGCCGCCGGATAGCAGCGTCGCGCCTTCCTCGATGCCCTTTTCGATCAGGCCTTGAATCTTGTCGAACTGCGCCTCTGACACGACCGGGCCGATATGGCGGCCTTCCTCGGATGCGGGGCCGACGGTGGTGGCATCCGCGGCGGCCTTGGCCTGTTCTACCGCTTCGGCATAGCGGGATTTTTCGACCAGCATCCGGGTCGGGGCGTTGCACGACTGCCCGGTGTTGCGGAAGCAACGGACAACACCGCTGGTCACGGCCTTTTCGTCGGCATCGGCAAAGATAATGTTCGCGCCTTTGCCGCCAAGCTCCAAGCTGACGCGTTTCAACGTGTCGGCCGCGGATTTGGAGATCAGCTTGCCCGCGCGGGACGAGCCTGTGAAGCTGACCATATCCACATCAGGGTGTGCGGTCAGTTGGCTGCCGACGCCGGGACCGTCGCCGTTGACGAGGTTGAAAACCCCCTTGGGGAAGCCCGCCTGATCGACGAATTCGGCAAACAGAAGGCCAGATAGCGGCGCGATTTCAGACGGTTTCAGGATCATCGTGCAGCCCGTCGCCAGCGCCGGAATCGCCTTTAGCACAATCTGGTTCATCGGCCAGTTCCACGGCGTAATCAGGGCGGCGACGCCGATGGGTTCATAAAGAACCCGCTCTTTCGGGGCTTGAGGCCCGAGGGGACGTTCGAATTTGAAGTCCTTCAGCGCATTCAGGAACCCTTCAAGGTGCCAACTGCCCGCGCCGATCTGCTGTAGCTTGGCAAGCTTTTGCGGCGCGCCCATCTCAAGGCTGATCGCCTGGGCCATTTCCTCGGCCCGATCATTGTAGATTTTCAGCAGCTTTTCCAGAAGCGCCATGCGGTCCGCAAGCGGGGTCTGAGACCAGCCTTCAAACGCGGCACGGGCAGCCGCGACGGCCTTATCCGTATCCGCCTGACCGCCAAGCGAGATCGTCGCGCACACCTCTTCGTTCGAGGGGTTGATGACGTCAAAATCATTTGCGGTTTCGGGCGCGACCCACTGGCCGTCGATGTAGAAGTTCTTTGCGTTGTCCATATCGGCTCTCCTTCCGAATTTCGCGACACCCTGTCACTGTGACGCGGGGACTGCAAGCGCTCTGGAAACGCCGGGGCGGCGCACTTATAGTCTTTGATGAAACCGCCAGACTGCCTGAAGCGGTAAGACAGAAGAGGACGAAACCAATGGGCTTGCGCATTAACGACACCGTACCTGACTTCAAGGCGGACACGAGCCAGGGACCGATCAGCTTTCACGACTGGATCGGCGATAGCTGGGCGATCCTGTTTTCGCATCCGAAAGATTTCACGCCGGTCTGCACGACCGAGTTCAGCGCCGTCGCCAAGCTGGCGGATGAATGGGAAAAACGCGGCACCAAGGTGATCGGTGTATCAGTCGATGGTGTCGACGATCACAAGAAATGGATCGGCGACATCGAAAGCTATGGCGGGGCCAGCGTTGGCTTCCCGATCATCGCCGATGACGGGCTTGAGGTCGCAAAAGCCTTCGACATGCTACCCGCCGAAGCCTACCTGCCCGACGGGCGCACCCCCGCCGACAGCGCCACTGTGCGGTCGGTTTTCATTATCGGGCCGGACAAGCAGTTGAAACTGTCGATGACCTATCCGATGACCATCGGGCGCAACTTTGGCGAGATTCTCCGCGCGCTCGACGCCTTGCAAACCAGCACGGAGAAGGGCATCGCCACACCCGCCGACTGGACCGTCGGTCAAGACGTTATTATCCCGCCGGCTGTCTCGAACGAAGACGCCAAGGCGAAATTCGGCGACTATGACGCCGTGCTGCCCTATCTGCGCAAGACGAAGATCTAAGCGGATCGACGGATTTGAAATGGAAGGTCCCGGAAGATATCCGGGGCTTTTTTACGCCCGCTACAACGCCCCGCGCGCGCCTGTCACCACGTTCCCGAACGCCTCGAACTCCTCCCGCCTTGGGCTTGAGCGACGCCAGCAAAGGCCGATTTCACGGTGGGGTTCCGGGGCTTCGAGCCGCATGAGCTGGATGCCGGGGTTCCGGCTTTCGACGGGGACGGCCATTTCCGGCAGGAAGGTGACGCCCATACCGTTCGCCACCATTTGCACGACGGTCGCGAGGGTGGACGCGCCATAGGTGTCGATCTTGCCGGCCTTGCGCAGCTCGCAATAGGCAAGCGCTTGGTCGCGGAAACAGTGGCCCTCCTCAAGCAGCAGCAGGCGTTCTTCGCGGATCAGCTCGGACGGGACGCGCAGCGATTTGCCCTTGTCGAAATCAGTTGGCACGGCCAGCACGAACGGATCGTTGAACAGCGGCAGCGTTTCGATCCTCGTGTGGTCGATTGGCAGGGCGAGCAGCAGCAGATCAAGCGTGCCGTCCACCAGCTCCTCAACGATATTGTCGGTCTGCGATTCCCGGATGTTGAGTTGCAG
The DNA here is from genome assembly GCF_048060095.1 of Aliiroseovarius sp. YM-037. Taxonomy (NCBI): domain Bacteria; kingdom Pseudomonadati; phylum Pseudomonadota; class Alphaproteobacteria; order Rhodobacterales; family Paracoccaceae; genus Aliiroseovarius; species Aliiroseovarius sp. YM-037. The sequence continues at coordinate 16,694 of NZ_JBLUOA010000003.1, forward strand.
ATCGGGATAGTCGCGCCGGAGCTTCGGCAGAAGCGGCGGCAGCAGATAGGGCGCGATGGATGGAATCACCCCAAGGTTCAGCACGCCCGATAGCGGTTTTGCGTCCTGACGCGCTGCATCGGCAAGTTCCTGCATATCGGTCAGGATCGTCGCCGCCCGCGTCGCGACAAGCGCGCCGGTGCGCGTCAGTCTCGCGCCATCGTGCAGCCGTTCGAACAGCGGCGTGCCGAGTTCGGCCTCCATCCCCTTGATTTGCATGGACAGGGCAGGTTGTGAAATCGCGCAGGACTCAGCCGCGCGACCAAAGTGACCATGGCGAGCCACAGCATCAAAATAGCGGAGTTGTCTTATCGTTGGCATGACATCAGAAAAACTAATCGAAACCAGCAGCTATTCCAATTAGAACTTATCAAAACTCAAGTCTATCCTGTGAGTGAAATCTGAGGAGGATTCCCCCATGGCCAAGAAAATGACGACAAGCGCGGGCGCGCCGATCCCTGACAACCAGAATTCGATCACGGCGGGCGCACGCGGCCCGCTGCTGATGCAGGATTATCAGTTGATCGAAAAGCTCGCGCACCAGAACCGCGAACGTATCCCGGAACGGGCAGTTCACGCCAAGGGGTGGGGCGCGCATGGCACGCTGAAGATCACCGGGGATATTTCGAAATACACCAAGGCGAAGGCGCTTCAGCCGGGGGCGGAAACCCCGATGCTGGCGCGGTTTTCGACCGTGGCGGGGGAAATGGGCGCGGCGGACGCGGAACGCGACGTGCGCGGCTTTGCCCTGAAGTTCTACACCGAAGACGGCAACTGGGATCTGGTCGGCAACAACACTCCGGTCTTCTTTGTGCGCGACCCGGTGAAGTTTCCTGACTTCATCCACACGCAAAAGCGCCATCCGAAAACCAACATGCGCAGCCCGACGGCGATGTGGGATTTCTGGTCGCTTAGCCCGGAATCGCTGCATCAGGTGACAATCCTGATGTCGGATCGCGGTTTGCCAATCGATCCTATGCACATCAACGGCTATGGCAGCCATACGTTCAGCCTGTGGAACGACGCCGGCGAACGCTATTGGGTAAAGTTCCACTTCAAAACCCAGCAGGGCCACAAGCATTACACCAATGCCGAAGCGGAAGAGGTCGTCGGCCAGACTCGCGAAAGCTATCAAGAGGCGCTGTTTGGCGCGATTGAGGATGGCAACTATCCGAAATGGACCGTGCAGGTGCAGATCATGCCCGAAGCGGATGCGGAAAAGACGCCGTATAACCCCTTCGACCTGACCAAAGTCTGGCCGCATGGCGACTATCCCTGCATCGATATCGGTGTGATGGAGTTGAACCGGAACCCAGACAACTATTTCGCAGAGATCGAGAACGCGGCCTTCAGCCCGTCGAATGTCGTGCCGGGGATCAGCTACAGCCCCGACAAGATGCTTCAGGCGCGGATATTCTCTTACGCCGACGCACACCGTCACCGCCTTGGCACGCATTACGAAAACATCCCGGTGAACCAACCGAAATGCCCGGTGCACCACTATCACCGCGATGGGCAGATGAATACCTTTGGCGGGATCAAGACCGGTAACCCCGATGCTTATTACGAGCCGAATTCGTTTGACGGCCCGGTCGAGGATGCGAGCGCGCAGGAACCCCCGCTGCGGATCGACGGCGATGCGGATCGCTACAACCACCGCGACGGAAACGACGATTACGGCCAACCACGCGCATTGTTTGAATTGTTCGACGATGGCCAGCGCCAGCGGCTCTATTCAAACATCGCAGCCGCGATGGGTGGTGTCCCGGATGAGATTGTGGAGCGTCAGTGCAAGCACTTTGACAAGGTGCATGCTGATTACGGCGCGGGCGTACGTGCGGCTGTTCAGGCGAACAAAGACCGCGCCAATGCGGTGCCCGTGACCGACGAGACCTCCCAAACTGCTGCCGAGTGACCTTGGTAAATGGTGGAGCCGCCCCCGTGTCATGCGGGGGCGGTATTCTTTTATTCGGCGGCAGGCACTGCGTCTGCGTCAAGCAGCCCGGCCTTGAACAGTGACCCGGCGGCCAATCCGCCGAGGATCGGCGCGATGATGAACAGCCATAGCTGACCGATGGCCGTGCCCCCGGCAAACAGCGCGGGGCCAATGGACCGGGCCGGGTTCACCGACACGCCGGTCACGTTGATGCCGACAAGGTGGATCACCACAAGGGTCAAACCAATCGCAAGCCCCGCCATCGCTGTTGGCGCCCCACCCCCGGTTGAACCGAGGATCACGATCACGAACAGGAAGGTCGCGACCGCTTCGAACACGAAGGCGGCGATCATGTTGTATTCGCCGATATATCCTTCGCCCCAGCCGTTCTGACCAAGGCCCGAAGCGCCGATGTCATACCCGGCCAAACGCCCTTTGACGATGATCGTCAGGATCAGTGCGGCGACGACAGCCCCTGCCACCTGCGCGATGATGTAGCTGAACGCCTCTCCCATCGGCATCCGCCCCGACGCGACGACGCCCAGCGTCACCGCCGGATTGATGTGGCAGCCCGACACCGGGCCGATGCCATAGGCCATGCCGATCAGCGCCAGACCGAAGGCAAAGCTGATCCCAAGCACGCCGATTGCCTCGCCCGCAATAACAGCCGCGCCGCAGCCAAACAGCACCAATGTGAAGGTGCCGATAAACTCCGCGAGTGGTTTTTTCATGATCTGTCCCCGTTCGTTCTTTGCGATGTGGCCCAGCTTGGCGCGCGCGGCGGGCACAAGATAAGGGGAAATTTCGCAAACGCGCTGCACCAAAACAGAAAAAGCCCCGGCGTTTCCACCGGGGGTTTCCATTCAGAAAGGGCGAACGCTTATGCGTCGGCTTCTTTCTTTTCCTTCTCGGGCGAGACTTCTTCGCCGGTTTCCTGATCGACGACTTTCATCGACAGGCGGACCTTGCCGCGGTCGTCAAAGCCGAGGAGTTTGACTTTGACTTCCTGCCCTTCTTTCAGAACGTCCGAAGGGTGGTTCAGGCGGCGGTTTTCGATCTGGCTGACATGCACAAGGCCATCACGCTTGCCGAAGAAGTTCACGAAGGCGCCGAAATCGACGATCTTCACGACGGTTCCGGTGTAAACCTTGCCTTCTTCCGGCTCTGCGACGATCGCGTGGATCATGTCATAGGCCTTCTGGATGGCATCGCCATTCGGTGACGCAATCTTGATGATCCCGTCGTCGTTGATGTCGACCTTAGCGCCCGACACTTCGACGATTTCACGGATGACCTTACCGCCAGACCCGATGACTTCGCGGATCTTGTCGGTCGGAACCTGCATCGTTTCGATGCGCGGCGCGTGAACCGAGAAGTCGCCAGCCGAGCTAAGCGATTTGTTCATCTCACCCAGAATGTGCATCCGGCCGTCCTTGGCTTGGGCCAGGGCGTTTTCCATGATCTCTGGCGTGATGCCAGCGACCTTGATGTCCATCTGAAGCGAGGTGATGCCGTTTTCCGTGCCCGCAACCTTGAAGTCCATGTCGCCAAGGTGATCTTCGTCACCCAGAATGTCCGTCAGGATCGCGTAGTCGCCGCTATCCTCAAGGATCAGACCCATGGCCACACCGGCAACCGGTGCTTTCAGCGGAACGCCTGCGTCCATCATCGAGAGCGAGCCACCGCAAACCGAGGCCATCGAGGATGAACCGTTGGATTCAGTGATCTCGGACACGACGCGGATCGTGTAGGGGAAATCGGTCGCTGCGGGCAGAACGGCTTGCAGCGCGCGCCATGCCAGTTTGCCGTGGCCAATTTCACGACGACCCGGAGGGCCAACGCGACCCGCTTCACCAACCGAATACGGTGGGAAGTTGTAGTGCAGCAGGAAGTTCGACTTGTAGGTGCCTTGCAGCGCGTCGATCATCTGTTCGTCATCGCCGGTGCCAAGCGTGGTCACGACAAGACCTTGGGTTTCCCCACGGGTGAACAGGGCCGATCCGTGCGTCCGCGGCAGAAGGCCGGTTTCGCAAACAATCGGGCGAACGGTCGTGGTGTCACGCCCGTCGATCCGCTTGCCGGTTTTGACAACGTCGCCACGCAGAATGCCCGCTTCGAGCTTTTTCAGCGCGGAGCCGAGGTTCGGATCTTCGACCTGCTCTTCGCTCAGCGATTCGATGATCGCGTCGCGTGCTGCGGAAACGGCAGTGGTGCGTTCCTGCTTGTCGGTGATCGCAAATGCGGCGCGCATGTCTTTTTCGCCCGCTTTCTTCACCGCCTCATAAAGGTCGGAGTAGTCGGCGGGTTGGAAATCGAACGGCTCTTTCGCGGCGTCTTCGGCCAGATCGATAATCAGGTCGATCACCGGCTGGATTTGCTCATGCGCGAATTTCACAGCACCGAGCATTTCAGCTTCGGTCAGTTCATACGCCTCGGACTCCACCATCATCACGGCGTCTTTGGTGCCGGCAACGACGAGGTCCAGACGCTGATCGGGGTTGTTGCGCAGGTTGTGCATATCCTCGACATCGGGGTTCAGCACGTATTCACCGTCGGTGAACCCAACGCGGCAGCCCGCAATCGGGCCCATGAACGGCGCGCCGGAAATCGTCAGCGCGGCAGAGGCGGCGATCATCGCAACCATGTCCGGGTCATTGACGAGGTCGTGCGACAGAACGGTGCACATCACCAGTACTTCGTTCTTGAAGCCGGGCACGAACAGCGGGCGGATCGGACGGTCGATCAGGCGCGCGGTCAGCGTTTCTTTTTCAGTCGGGCGCGCTTCGCGCTTGAAAAAGCCGCCGGGCACTTTACCGGCTGCATAGTATTTTTCCTGGTAATGAACCGTCAGCGGAAAGAAATCCTGCCCCGGTTTCTGTTGCTTGGCGAATGTGACCGCGGCCATAACCGAGGTTTCACCGAGCGTGGCGATGACACAGCCATCGGCCTGGCGGGCAACCTTGCCCGTTTCGAGGGTGAGGGTTTCTTCCCCCCACTGCATTGATTTGGTTGATACGTTAAACATCACGTTTCCTATGTTGGCCTTTCGGGGCGTATCCCCTTGAGCCGTTTGCGTAGGGGCCGTATGCCCCTGGCCCTTATCGTTCATCCTGTCCTTGCCAGCCGGGCCTGTCTGGGGGACATGCGGATTGAAAAAGACGCGCCCGGGGGCGCGCCTTTGGAAACCTTAGCGGCGGATGCCGAGGCGCTTGATCAGATCCTGATACCGCGCTTCGTCTTTGCCTTTGAGGTAGTCAAGCAGCTTGCGGCGCTGGGCGACCATTTTCAGAAGGCCACGGCGACCGTGGTTGTCCTTCTTGTGGGTCTTGAAATGTTCCGTCAGCGTCGTGATGCGAGAGGTTAGAACAGCAACCTGAACTTCGGGCGAACCGGTGTCGCCTTCCTTGGTTGCGAATTCCTTCATGACCTTGGCTTTTTCTTCGATCGTAATCGACATCGGGGTCTCCTTGGTTAAAGGGTTGATGGCGCAGGCCGGGATGTCGTCCAGCACAGGCCCGTGGAGATGTCCGCCGGGGGAATCCCGGCAGATGCGCGCGTATAGGGGAATTTTTTGCAAATGAAAAGGAATTTCCCGCCCGTCAGGGGGCGTGGCGTGTTGATGCGTCAGCAGTTTTCGTCAACCCCGCCCGATCAACGCTCCGCGACCAGAGAGATTTGCCCCGCCGTCAGCCCCGGCGCATTGAGGACCGACGCCAGAACCTGCCCGTCCACCAGTACGTTCGCGGTGTCTGGGTCGTCTGCGTCGGGTTCGACGCTGACCTCGGGTTCGTCGCCTTCGCTGTCGTCATAGATCAGCACCAAAGTATCCTCGTCCGGGTTAAAATCCATGATCTGCGCGCCGCTTTCGACGTCGATCCAATCACCAAGTGCGAAGGTGTCCGCCCCGGTGCCACCCGACGCAATGTCTCCGGTGCCAAGCGCGATTGTATCGTTCCCCGCACCGCCGTTCAGATAATCTTGCCCGTCAAGGTCGATGCCGTCGGCGTCGGGCACCACCCCGGTCAGCGCGTCATTGCCGCTGCCGCCTTGTAGACTGTCCTGGCCAAGCCCGCCTTGCAGGGCATCGTCCCCCGCGCTGCCTTGCAACTGATCGTCCCCGTCGCCGCCGTTCAGCCAATCATCGCCGTCCCCGCCGACGAGCACATCATCGCCCATACCGCCCGAAAGAAAATCGTCATCGTTGTGGCCATAAAGCGCGTCATTCCCGGCATCCCCGGCCAGCCGATCATCGCCGCGACCGCCGTGAAGTTCATCATCACCTTCACCGCCGGTCAGATGGTCGTCGCCAAATCCACCGTCGATCCAGTCGTCACCGCCGTGTCCGGCGATCTGGTCGTCCTCCTCATCGCCATGCAGCAGGTCGCCGCCGGGGCCGCCCTGAACGGCGCCGCTATCGTCCAGCAGAATGTTGGTGTTGCCAGCGGTATTCGGCGCATCCTCGTCATCGCGGTCGTCGTAGTCCAATGCTTCGTCCGGCTCGTCATTGTTATTCGCGATGACGAACGACCCAGCCAAAAGCGCGCCCAAAAGGCCAGCTAATCCCAACATGATTCACCCACACAAGTTACCCCGCTGCGGCGTCCACCCAAGACGGTCCACAGCAAAGGTTATGGTAGCCGGAATCGGCTGTTTGGCGAGGAAAGAGTGCTTAGGATTTTAGCGACCAGCTGGCCACAGGGTCGGCGCGGTGGCGTAGCTGATGTAAAGCGGATGGCGCGGTGCGCGGTGTTTTGTCAGGCCAAGCGTGTGGAGCGGTTTGCCCGTTGCGCGCAGCAGCGCTTCGACTTCTGCCCCGCGATTCAGGTGTTCGCCATGTGCGCCCCAGCCGCAGATGATCCGGTCGGCCCAGTCGCAGCCTTCAAGTAGCGCCTCGTCATTCGCTGCGCCAATCGGCGCCTTGGCCTTTCGCAGCAGTTTCGGGCTCGTCTCGCGCCAAGCGAAAATGTTGGTGACGCGAAAGCCGCCAAAGCCAAGCGCCCGCGCCCGGCGCTCGCACCGTTCAACCGTCGGGTCGTTCTGAATTTCCGTGGCTTTCGAGGGGTTTAGCATGATGAACAGCACACGTTCCGCCGTATCGTCCCACACCCGCGTCAGCGCGTATCGGTAGCGTTCGCAGTCCGAATAGACGGCGGTGGAGGCGGCGTCGCCCTTCTGATGCATGCGGGTCATCATCGCGCGGTCTATCCCGGCAGGTTGAACACGCGGCTAGGGTGCAATTCGCCCGCCTTGTAAGTGCCCACGGCAACCGCCTGCCCGTCGAAGGACGCCCAAGCCTCGTCCCCATACTCAGCGTCCGAGGTCAGGACGAGTCCCGGATTGCCGTTGCGCAGTTTCGCGGCCCCGTCGGCGGTCGTGCGAAGTTCTGGCAGATCGGTTAGACCGGTTTCAAGCGGCAGCAGGTGGTCGTCGAGGTCGGGCGTTTTGGCAAGCGCTTCGACCTCGTCCATCGTGATCCCGTCTTCCGGTTCAAACGGACCCGACCAGATGCGCCGCAGATCGCGAACATGGCCGTAGCAGCCAAGCGCCTCGCCAAGATCACGGGCAATGGCGCGCACGTAACCGCCCTTGCCGCAGGTCATCTCAAGCGTCACATGGTCGGCGTCGGGTCGGTCGATCAGCAGCAGTTCCTCGACCCAGAGGGGGCGGGCGGCGATTTCAAACTCTTCATCATCGCGCGCGAGTTTATAGGCGCGTTCCCCGTCGATTTTGACGGCGGAGAATTTCGGCGGAATTTGCATGATGTCGCCGGTGAAGGCGGGCAGCGCATCGGTGATCTCCGCATCCGTCGGGCGGGTGTCGGACGTTGCGATCACTTCGCCTTCCGCATCGTCGGTGTTCGTCGCCTGACCCAGCCGTACGGTAAAGCGATAGGCCTTCAGCGCGTCGGTGATGTAAGGCACGGTCTTTGTCGCCTCACCCAGTGCAATCGCAAGCACACCCGTCGCATCGGGGTCGAGCGTTCCGGCGTGCCCCGCCTTTTTCGCATCGAACGCCCAGCGCACCTTGTTGACCACCGCATTTGAAGTGATCCCCGCCGGTTTATCGATCACCAGCCAGCCAGAAATATCGCGCCCTTTGCGCCTGCGTGCCATGTTGCGCTTCCTTGTCAGATCAGGCGGGCGTGCTAGCCCGGCAAATGGTATGCGTCAACGGGGGACGACGGTGCCGATGATCGGCCCAAGCGGAAAACCTGAGTCGGATCGATCCAGTTCCGGCACGAACAGCCGCGATACCTTACCGTCAAAATAAAGCGCGTTCGGATAGCCGAAGCGGTCGCGGAACAGCGTCGCAAAGTCGTGGAAATTCACCGCGCGGTTTGAAATCGCAAAAATCGCAGAGGTGCCATCGCGGCTAACGCCGACACCGTTGCGGATATTGCGGGAATCGGAATCGGGAATGAACTTCGGATGAAGCTCCCCATCCACCACAAGCATCGGGCCGGACTGCGTGGCAAAGCGGCAATCCGGGGTGTCGGCGCGGAAGGTGTTGGTTTCGATCACGGCAAAGCTGTCGTTGGTTGCGCAAAACACGCCATTCGGGACCAGCCCGAAATTGCCATAGCCACCGCCATCGACCAGCGGCGCGAATTCGCGGTATTCCTCGATATGAAGACCGACGGGTCGGCGATCCTGATGATACATCCCCGCATTCATCGCAAATCCGATGGTTTCATCATCGCCCAGCGCTGCGTCAACGGCGGCGAAACTGCCGTAAAGCTGGCCGTCCGCGTCCGAGTGCCAAAGGCGCAGGTCTTCGTCGGCCGTGACCTCGCAAACGGTGAAGGACGTGCCCTTATGGGTCAGGTCTTCGCAGTCGGCCATCGCCGGGGTCGCGGCGGCGATCAGAACCAAGGCGGCAAGGGCGCGGATCATGCGTTATCCTCGTCAGGTGTTTCGACATCGCGGCGGACCTTGTCTTCGGACAACAGCCGCCGGGTTTCGTCCATCCGGTCGAACGTCTCGTCGATAACATAGCGGATTTCGGGTGCGAATTTCAGGGTCAATTGCTTCGACACCGCGCGGCGCAGCTCATGCCGATTGCGCCGCAGCGCATCAAGCGCATCCTGCGCGCCATGCCCGCCGAGCGGCAGAACGAAAGCGGTTGCGACCTTGAGATCGGGAGAGGTCCGCACTTCGCCCACCGTGATCGACATGCGGTTGAGGTCAGGATCGTGGATATCGCCCCGGTTCAGCACGTCCGACAGGGTGCGGCGGATCAGCTCCCCCACCCGAAGTTGACGCTGCGAAGGGCCACGGGCCGACATATGTGTATTCTTTACCATGTCGCCCATCTAAGCCTTGTGCGGTTGCGGGGCAAGCGGGGCTTTGCAACAGGCCGCGCGACAGGCTATTGCCTGCTGAGAAAATGAAGGAGAGGACTCATGGCCGAAGAGCTTCCGGGAATCGTGGTGACAGGCGCATCGGGTCGCATGGGCCAGATGCTGATCGAAACGATCTGTGCCAGCAAAGGTGCGCGGTTGGTTGGCGCTGTCGAACGGGCGGGTCATGATTGGGTCGGGCAGGATGTCGGCACCGCAATGGGCGGCGCTGCGCTGGGCGTGACGGTCAGTGACGATCCGCTGGAAGAATTCGCGAAAGCCCACGCGGTGATCGATTTCACGTCACCCGAGGCGACGGTCAGCTTTGCCGAACTCACCGCGCAAGCCCGCGCCGTGCATGTGATCGGGACGACCGGGATGGAAGACTCTCATCTTGAGAAAATCCGGCTGGCCGCCCGGCATGCGGTGGTCGTGCGGGCCGGGAACATGAGCCTTGGGGTCAACCTGCTCGTGCAACTGACGAAAAAGGTCGCCGCGGCACTGGACGAGGATTTCGATATCGAGGTGATCGAGGCGCATCACCGCCACAAGGTCGATGCCCCCTCCGGCACGGCCCTTATGCTGGGCGAGGCAGCCGCCGAAGGACGGGGCGTCAAGCTGAGTGCGGCGCGGGACAGCGGGCGCGACGGCATTACCGGCGCACGCAAGCCCGGTGCGATTGGATTTTCCGCGATACGCGGTGGCGATATTGTCGGAGAACATGACGTGATGTTCGCGGCAGAGGGTGAGCGGATCATCCTGCGCCACATGGCCACGGACCGCGCGATTTTTGCGCGTGGGGCGTTGAAGGCCGCGTTGTGGGGCTTGGGTCAGAAGCCCGGCGAATATGATATGGTGGATGTGCTGGGCTTGTGAGCCGGCTGGCGGCAGACCTCAGAAATCGACCGCAAGCCCCTTCTTTTCCCAATCGCCGTAGCGCACAGGTTCTGGGCCGTCGCGTCCGCCAAGTTCCTTGGGCAAGGGCGGCTCTGCCTCGGCCTTCTTGCGACGCTCCTCGGCCTCGGCCAACGCCCGCTGGGCGGCGGCAGGAAGATCGGGGCGGTCTGGTTTGGTCATCGGACGCTCCTTGTCGCGGGTCTGGTGGTGATATAATGCCTCTGCGGCAGGAAAAACAAGCGGACGAAGGGTTTCAGAATGTCTCAGCAAGGGGTGGCGCCACGGCTGGCAGCAGCGCGGATGCTGGATTCCGTGCTGGAAGATGGCCGCCTGCTGGCAGAGCTTGAGGGCGACAAGGGGCCGCTCGCCCGGCTTGATCCGGCGGATGCGGCGCGGGCGCGGCGGCTTGCTGCGGAAACCCTGCGCTGGATGGACCGGATCGACCGCCTGCTGGGCCGCTACGTGCGAAAAATGCCGCCTGTCACCGTGATGAACGTCCTGCGCCTGTCGGTGCTGGAATTGTGCCACCACGGCGAAGCGGCGCATGGCGTCGTCAACGTCGCCGTCGGGCTGGTGCGGAAGGGCCGCCGGACCGGGCATCTGGGCGGCATGGTCAACGCGACCCTGCGCAAAGTGGCGGAGGAGGGGCCGGCGCTGTGGCCAACGCTTCCGGTGCCGCAACTGCCGAAGTGGATTCGCAAGCAGATGGTGGCGGATTATGGCAAGCCTGCTGTCACCGCGATGGAGGCCGCTCATGCCGCGGGTGCGCCGCTTGACCTGACGCCGAAGGATGGCGATGCGGCAACGCTTGCCGCTAAGGTTGCGGGCGTGGTACTGCCCTCCGGCTCAGTTCGAATGCAGGAGTTTGGCAAGGTGTCGGACCTGCCCGGATACGCCAGCGGCGATTGGTGGGTGCAGGACGCGGCGGCGGCGATCCCCGTGCAATTGTTGGAGTTGACCGAGGGCGAGCGCGTGCTTGACCTGTGCGCTGCGCCCGGTGGCAAGACGATGCAGATTGCGGCGAGCGGTGCGCATGTCACGGCGATTGACCTGTCCGAAAGCCGGATGGCGCGGGTGCGTGAAAACCTGACCCGGACGGGGCTAACCGCCGATGTGATCGTTGGCGATGTGCTGGAGCATTCTGCCGATCCTTATGACGCGATCCTGCTCGATGCGCCCTGCACCGCTACGGGCACGATCCGGCGGCACCCGGATTTGCCTTATGCCAAAGATGGTTCAGACTTCCCCGCGCTGTTTGCATTGCAGGAACGGATGATCGACCACGCGCTGTCGCTGTTGAAACCGGGCGGGCGGCTGGTGTTCTGCACCTGCAGCCTGCTGCCCGACGAAGGCGAAATCCAGGTCGAAGATGCGCTGAAACGCCACCCCGGCCTGACGGTCGACACCCCCGCGCTGCCATGGGTCGACGAAAGCTGGAAGTCACCCGAAGGTGGCCTTCGCCTAAGGCCCGATTACTGGGCCGATCAAGGTGGAATGGACGGGTTTTATATGGCGCGACTTCGCCCGTGAAAACAAACCGTCCGATTCGGCGGTGACAGGTCGCTTTGCCGCGCGTATGATGCTGAAAAACGTGTGCACAAAGTATGCACACAACGTGCACAACGCGTGCAGACGAGTGTTTGAGGGCGAGGCAGGCCGTGAACAGATCATTAACGTGGTCCGCGAAACTATCGCGGTTCCGAAACCGTTTAGAAGCGCGGCGCGCGGCCTTTGCGCGCCCGGCAGGTGGTTTCGTCTCGCAGCCCGAACCCCGCACCATCGGAACATTCGCCAGAGGGCGCCAGATTTGCGCCGGAAACTTCCTGTTCGCAGGCTACCTTGTCGAAGGCGGCAACCTGTCGATCTGGGACTTGCCGATGCCCGACAAAACGTTCGAGGAGGAGCTTCACGGCTTCACCTGGCTCGATGACCTTGCTGCCGTGGGTGACGGTCCGGCGCGGGAACGGGCACAGCGTTGGATGAACGAATGGGTTGAACGCTATGGCCGCGGCAAGGGGCCAGGCTGGACGCCCGACCTGACCGGGCGGCGGCTGATCCGCTGGATCAACCACGCGCTGTTTTTGCTGAACGGGCAGGAACGGTCGCGGTCCGAGGCCTATTTCCGATCCCTTGCGCAGCAGACCATATACCTCAGCCGGTGCTGGCGGTCGGCATCAAGCGGCCTGCCACGGTTTGAGGCGTTGACCGGGCTGATCTATGCCGGGCTGGCGCTGGAGGGCATGAACAAGCACGTAAAGCCCGCGACTGCCGCGCTCGCCCGCGATTGCGCGGCTGAGATTGATGCGGAGGGCGGCATCCCCACGCGCAACCCCGAAGAATTGCTTGAAGTGTTTACACTGCTGACATGGGCGGCGTCGGCGCTGGGTGAGGCGGGCAAGATGCCGGCGAAAGAGCATATGGCTGCGATCGAACGCATCGCGCCGACCTTGCGGGCGCTGCGCCACAGCGACGGGGCGCTGGCCCGGTTTCATGGCGGCGGGCGGGGGCTTGAAGGGCGGCTGGATCATGCGCTGGCGGCGTCGGGCGTTCGCGCCAAGGCAAGCGGCACCCTGTCGATGGGATACGCCCGGCTGTCGGCCGGGCGCACCAGCGTGATCGTTGATGCAAGTGCGCCGCCGAAGGGCCGCGCATCGTTCAATGGCCATGCCTCAACCTTCGCGTTTGAACTGACATCGGGGCGGCGGCCGCTTATCGTCAATTGCGGATCGGGCGTCAATTTCGGCACCGCTTGGCGTCGGGCGGGTCGGGCGACGCCGTCGCATTCGACGCTTGGGATCGACGGTTATTCCTCGGCCCGGTTGGGGGCGACGGTTCTGGTCGGCGGATGCGAGAGAGAGCTTTTGTCCGATCCACCCCGCGTTGCCTGGGCCAATCAGACCGTCGGCTTTTCCGGGGCGAGCCTTCAGGGTGGCCATAATGGATATGTCCGCACGCATGGCCTGACCCATGTGCGCAAGCTTGACCTGTCCGCAGATGGGCGCGCGTTGATGGGCGAAGATACCCTTGCGATTGCCGAGGATCGCGACAGTGCCCAATTCGACCGGATGATGGACCGCGTGCAGCTTCAGGGCATTGCTTACACCGTCCGCTTTCATCTGCATCCCGATGTTGACGCCGAAATCGACATGGGCGGGTCCGCCGTTTCGATGGCGCTGAAAAGCGGAGAGATCTGGGTGTTCCGCCATGACGGCGCGGGCGAATTGACGCTTGAGCCGTCGGTTTACCTTGAAAAAAACCGAATAAAGCCGCGTGCGACGAAACAAGTGGTTCTATCCGCCCGCGTCATGGAGTATGCGAGCCGCGTCAGCTGGTCCTTGGCCAAGGCGCAGGACACGCCCACCGCGTTGCGTGATCTGGTCGAGGATGAAGTGCTGATCCTTTGATCGTGTGCCACATGGGATGACCTGATGACCAACTCCGCCCCCGATACCGTCGCCGTTCGGCGTGCCCTGCTTTCCGTTTCCGACAAGACCGGATTGATCGAACTGGGGAAGGCGCTATCGGAACTGGGGGTCGAATTGTTGTCGACCGGCGGATCGGCCAAGGCGCTGCGCGACGCGGGGCTTGAGGTTGCCGATGTCGCCGATGTGACGGGCTTTCCCGAGATGATGGATGGGCGGGTCAAAACGCTGCACCCGAAGGTTCACGGCGGATTGCTGGCGCTGCGGAATGATCCGGGCCATGTCGCGGCGATGGAAGATCATGGGATCGGTGCGATCGACCTGCTGGTGGTGAACCTCTACCCGTTCGAAGAAACCGTCGCCAAGGGTGCGGATTACGCGACCTGTATCGAAAATATCGACGTTGGCGGCCCGGCGATGATCCGGGCGGCGGCAAAGAACCATGCCTTTGTGAATGTCGTGGTCGATGTCGAGGATTACGAGGCGCTGCTGGCCGAACTGGCGGAGAATGACGGGGCGACGACCTATGCCTTCCGGCAGCGGCTGGCGCAGATCGCCTATGCCCGCACCGGTGCCTATGACGCGGCGGTGTCGACATGGATGGCGGGCGCGCTGGGCGAGGCGACTCCGCGCCGCCGGGTCTTTGCCGGGACATTGGCGCAGGGTTTGCGCTATGGCGAAAACCCGCATCAGGCGGCGGCGTTCTACACCGATGGTTCGGCCCGCGCAGGGGTTGCGACGGCGGCCCAGCATCAGGGCAAGGAGCTGTCCTACAACAACATCAACGATACCGACGCGGCGTTTGAACTGGTGAGCGAGTTCGCCCCCGAAGACGGCCCCGCCTGCGCGATCATCAAACACGCGAACCCCTGCGGCGTGGCCTGCGGCACGACGTTGAAAGAGGCGTATTCGCGGGCGTTTGACTGCGACCGGACCAGCGCGTTTGGTGGGATTATCGCGCTGAACCAGCCGCTTGACGCGGAAACGGCGGAGGAGATCAGCGGCATCTTCACCGAGGTTGTCATCGCCCCCGGCGCGGATGACGCGGCGAAGGCGGTGTTTGCGAAGAAGAAGAACCTGCGCTTGCTGACGACGGATGGCCTTGCTGATCCGTCGGCTGTCGCGCTGGCCTACAAGCAGGTCGCGGGCGGGCTGCTGGTGCAGGACAAGGATAACGGACGCATCGCGCGGGACGATCTGAAGGTCGTGACGAAACGCGCGCCGAGCGATACCGAACTCTCCGACATGCTGTTCGCGTGGAGCGTGGCGAAGCACGTGAAATCAAACGCCATCGTCTATGTGAAGAACGGCGCGACGGTCGGTGTTGGGGCCGGACAGATGAGCCGGGTCGATTCCTGCCGCATCGCCGCGCGGAAGTCGCAGGATATGGCCGAGGCGTTGGGGCTGGATGCTCCGCTGACGCAAGGGTCTGTTGTGGCGTCGGACGCGTTCTTCCCGTTCGCCGATGGCCTGCTGACCGCGGCTGAGGCCGGGGCGACCGCGGTGATTCAACCGGGCGGGTCGATGCGCGATGACGAGGTTATCGCGGCGGCGGATGAGGCGGGGCTGGCGATGGTGCTGACCGGTATGCGCCATTTCAGGCATTAGGGGCGAACGGATGCGGCGGCTTTTCTGGACAGGCTTTTGGGTGTTTCTGGTCGATCAGGCCAGCAAGTATCTGGTCGTTCACGTCCTGAACCTGCGCATGTTGGGCGAAATCGACGTGCTGCCGCCGTTCCTGAACCTTCGCATGGCGTGGAACACGGGGATCAACTTCGGCATCCTCGACGTGTCGCGCTGGCTTTTGATTGCGCTTGCGGTCGTCATATCGGGTTGGGTGATCTACTGGGTCCGCAGCGATGGCGCGCAGCGACCGATCACCCAGATCGCCGGCGGCTTCCTTGTTGGCGGCGCAATTGGCAACGTGGCGGACCGATTGATTTACGGTGCCGTGGCTGATTTTCTGAATATGTCCTGTTGCGGGATCGAAAACCCTTACGCCTTCAATGTCGCGGATATTGCGATTTTCATTGGGGCGGTCGGGCTTATCCTGTTTACCGGCGAAAAGAAGACCCCGTGACGCGCACGAAATCATGCGCTAAAGACGGATAAGAAGGTGAGGGAGTGTTCGATGCAGAAAGCCTATCGCGGGATCGCAATCGCTTTGACGGCGGTTTTGGCGCTTTCAGCGTGTGGGCGCGACAAAGCCCCGGACCTCTTGAATATTCGCGCAAATACCGCCGGCCCGGACGAATTCGCGATTCTTCCCGGCAAGCCCCTGCAAGCACCAGAAACCTACGCGGAACTGCCCGCCCCAACACCGGGCGGCGGCAATCTGACCGATCCGACCCCGAACGCCGATGCGGTGGCCGCCCTTGGCGGACGCCCGAGCGCGTTGCAGCGGGATGGCGCGGTGCGCGCCGATCAGGCGTTCATCAACCATACGACACGGTTCGGCCTTGCGTCTGACATCCGTCAAACCCTCGCCACAGAAGATCTGGCCTTCCGGCGCAGGAACAACGGGCGCATATTGGAGCGGCTGTTCAACGTGAACGTCTATTTCCAAGCCTACGAGTCGCAATCGCTTGACCAGTATCGCGAACTTCAGCGCTTCCGCAGGCTGGGCGTGCGGACCTCTGCCGCGCCACCCGATCCGGAAATTTTCGAATAAGCGCTACTCACATCCTCGTATGAAGGGTTGCAGTCAAACTTTGCAGGGTTACCTTTTGCGCAACTGAACCGCGAAAGGATCGCCGATGCGCCGCCGACTCGGGCTGCTTGCTGCACTGTTCGTCACATTCGCCCTGCCCGCGCGGGCGGAGGTGGAGCCGACCACATTCACGCTTGAAAACGGGATGGAGGTTGTGGTTCTCGAAGACCACCGCGCGCCTGTTGTTGTCCACATGGTCTGGTATCGGATCGGCGCCGCGGATGAGCCGCCGGGAACATCCGGCATCGCGCATTTTCTGGAGCACTTGCTGTTCAAGGGCACCGATGACCTAGCGGCGGGCGAATTTTCCGAAATCGTGTCGGCCAATGGCGGGTCCGACAATGCCTTCACCAGTTGGGATTATACCGGGTATTTTCAGCGGGTTGCGGCGGATCGGCTGGACCTGATGATGACGATGGAAGCCGACCGGATGCGCGATCTACAAATCTCGGAAACCGACGTGCTGACCGAACGCGACGTGATCCTTGAGGAACGCAGCCAGCGCACCGACAGCGACCCCGGCGCCTTGTTCAGCGAACAACGCCGCGCGGCGCAGTATCTGAACCACCCCTACGGCATCCCCGTGATCGGCTGGCGGCACGAGATGGAGCAATTGTCGATGGAGGATGCGCTGTCCTTCTATCAAACCTTCTACGCCCCGAATAACGCCATCCTGATCGTTGCGGGCGATGTTGACCCGGCTGAGGTGCGGACGCTTGCCGAAAAGCACTACGGCCCGCTTGAACCGACGCTGGATCTGCCGGAACGATCCCGTCCGCAGGAGCCGCCGCAATTGTCCGAGCGGCGGTTGGTGCTGGAAGACGCGCGGATCGGGCAGCCTTATGTGATGCGGTCCTACCTTGCGCCTGAACGCGATAGCGGCGCGCAGGAAGAGGCGGCAGCGCTCGACATCCTCGCGGCGCTTCTGGGCGGTAGCCCGACGACATCTGTTCTGGCGAAAAAGCTGCAATTTGAAACGCAGGACGCGATCTTTACCTCGGCCTATTACAACGGGTTGTCGCTTGACGATACGACCTTCGGCCTGATCACCGTCCCCCGCGAAGGGGTCAGCCTTGAAGACGCCGAGGCCGCGCTTGACCAAGCGATTGCGGAGTTCATGGAGGAAGGCGTCGACCCGGATCAGCTTGAGCGGATCAAGATGCAGGCGCGGGCGTCGCGGATTTACGCGGATGATGACGTTGCGGCGATGGCCCGGCGTTACGGTCAGGCGTTGACCTCTGGTCTGACGCTGGAGGATATCGCGGCTTGGCCCGATCTGGTGCAGGCCGTAACGGCAGAGGACGTGATGGTCGCTGCCGAACGGATATTCAATCGCGACAACGCCGTGACGGGCTGGCTGAAAAAGCCAGAGAACGTGGCGGATGTGGAGGCATCGCAATGATCCGGTTTCTTGCAACCCTGACCCTTGGCTTGTTCATCGCGCTGCCGGCGAAGGCGGCGGTGGAGATCGAAGAAGTCACCTCGCCCGGCGGAATCACCGCATGGCTGGTCGAAGAACATTCGATCCCCTTCGCCGCCATCGAAATCCGTTTCAAGGGCGGCGGCAGCCTTGATGCAGAGGGCAAGCGCGGCGCGACCAACCTGATGATGGCGTTGCTGGAAGAAGGCACCGGCGACATGGACGCCCGCGATTTCGCCGCCGCCCGCGAAGCACTGGCCGCGAGTTATGAATTCGACACCTACGACGATTCAATCACCGTTTCGGCGCGGTTCCTGACCGAAAACCGGGATGAGTCCGTCGAATTGCTGCGCAAGGCGCTGATTGAGCCGTCCTTTACGCAAGACGCGATCGACCGTGTTCGCGCACAGGTTCTGGCCAATATCCGGTCGAACGCCCAAGACCCCCGGCGCATTGCGAACCGCGCGTTCGACGCGGCGGCCTTTGGCGATCATCCCTATGGCTCCCCCTTAAGCGGAACGCTTGAAAGCGTCGCGGCGCTGACCCGCGATGATGTTGTTGAGGCGAAAGCCCGCACGATGACGCGCGACCGCGTCTATGTCGGGGCCGTCGGTGACATCACGGCAGAGGAGCTTGGCACGCTGCTTGACGATCTACTGGGCGATCTGCCCGAGGAAGGCGCGCCCCTGCCGGACGACGTGGATTTCATCCCCGAGGGTGGCGTTCAGGTCGTGCCGTTCAACACACCGCAATCCGTTGCCGTGTTCGGGCACGAAGGAATCACGCGCGACGATCCCGATTTCTTTGCGGCGTTTGTTCTGAACCAGATTCTCGGCGCGGGCGGCTTTGCCTCGCGCCTGACCGAAGAGGTGCGGGAAAAACGCGGGCTGACCTATGGGATCAGCACCCACCTCGTGCCGTTGGATCACGCGGAGCTTTATATCGGGCAGGTCGCCTCGGCCAACGACCGCATTGCTGAGGCAATCGAGGTGGTCCGCGACGAATGGCGCCGCATGGCCGAAGAGGGCGTGACAGAACAGGAATTGCAGGACGCGATTACATACCTGACCGGTGCCTACCCCTTGCGGTTCGATGGCAACGGACCCATCGCGAATATCCTCGTCGGAATGCAGAAAGAGGGGCTGGGCATCGACTACATCACCACCCGCAACGACAAGATCGAAGCGGTCACGCAGGAAGACGTCGCCCGCCTTGCCAAACGCCTGCTGGACCCTGATGGATTATACTTCGTCGTGGTCGGTCAGCCGGAGGGACTGGAGAGCACAAACTAGTCGGTTTGTCGGTTCATCCCCCATAGTCGAATCGGGCCGCGACATGCTATCCCTAGTGGTATGCCTGGAGAAATGCCCAAAATAAGCGAAAATCGACCCGTTATTCGCCAACTTGACGACGCCGCGATCAACCGGATTGCGGCGGGCGAAGTGGTGGAGCGTCCGGCCAGCGCCGTGAAGGAGCTGGTGGAGAACGCGATTGACGCCGGGGCGGGCCGGATTGACGTCGCTTATGCCGATGGCGGCAAGACGCTGATCCGGGTTTCGGACGATGGCTGCGGGATCGACGGCGCGGACCTGCCGCTGGCCCTGTCGCGTCATGCGACGTCAAAGATCGACGGGTCGGACCTGCTGAACATCCACACCTTCGGCTTCCGGGGAGAGGCGCTGCCGTCGCTCGGCGCGGTCGGGCGGTTGACGATCACCTCGCGGGCGGATGGCGATGCGGCGACGATTTCCGTGACGGGCGGCAAGATGGGGCCGGTGCGCCCGGCGGCGATGGGGCGTGGCACTGTGGTGGAACTGCGCGATCTGTTCCACGCGACCCCGGCGCGGCTGAAATTCATGCGGACCGACCGGGCCGAGGCGCAGGCGATCACCGATATCGTCAAGCGCCTTGCGATGGCGGAACCGCGCATCGCGTTTACGCTTCGTGATGTTTCTGGCGGTGGTGAGGAACGCGTGACCTTCCGCGCCGACACCGAAACCGGCGATCTGTTTGACGCGCTGCACGGGCGGTTGCGCCGCGTGCTGGGGGCAGAATTCGCTGAGAACGCGCTAAGGCTCGATGCGGAGCGGGAAGGGTTGATGCTGACCGGTTACGCCGCGCTGCCGACCTATTCGCGGGGCTCTGCGGTCGCGCAATTCCTGTTCGTCAATGGCCGCCCGGTGCGGGACAAGCTGCTGATCGGGGCGCTGCGCGGGGCGTATTCGGATTTCCTCAGCCGGGACCGGCATCCGGCGGCAGCGCTGTTCCTGGAATGTGAACCGACGCAGGTTGACGTGAACGTCCACCCCGCGAAGTCCGAAGTGCGGTTCCGCGAACCCGGCATCGCGCGCGGGTTGATCGTGTCGACCATCCGCCACGCGCTGGCCGAGGCGGGGCACCGCGCGTCAACGACGGTCGCGGGCGCAACGCTCGGCGCGATGCGGGCGGAGCCGACAGAGGCGCGGGTCTACCAGATGGATCGGCCATCCTTCGGCGCACGGCAATCAAGCTATGCCGCACAGGCCCCGGCAGACGCGCCGGGCTTTGCCGAAGCCGCGATCCCCTCGGCCCGTGTTGAGGTTGCTGAGGAAGACACGCCGACCGACCTGCCGCTGGGCGCGGCGCGGGGGCAGGTGCACGAGAACTACATCATCGCACAGACCCGCGATGGTATGGTCATCGTCGATCAGCACGCGGCGCATGAACGGCTGGTCTATGAAAAGCTGAAACGGCAGATGGCGGAAAACGGCGTCGCGTCGCAAGCGCTGCTGATCCCCGAGATTGTGGAGCTGAGCGAAGGCGACTGCGCCGCGCTGCTTGAGCTTTCCGATGACCTGACCCGGCTTGGTCTGGTGTTTGAACCTTTCGGCGGCGGCGCGATTGCGGTGCGGGAAACCCCGGCGATCCTTGGCACCGTCAATGCCGAGGCGATGATCCGCGACATCCTTGACGAACTCGCCGATCTTGGCGACAGCCAGACGGTGCAGGCGCGGATCGAAGCGATCCTGTCGCGCGTCGCCTGTCATGGCTCGATCCGCTCTGGCCGACGGATGCGGGGCGAGGAAATGAACGCGCTGTTGCGCGAAATGGAGGCGACACCCCATTCCGGGCAATGCAACCACGGTCGACCCACTTATGTGGAACTGAAACTCAGCGATATTGAAAGGCTGTTTGGGCGGACATGATCGAAATTGCAGGCCAAACCTATGATCTGAGCGATCCGGTCGTTCTTTCTGTCCTGATTGGGGTGGGGGCGTTTCTGCTGGTGCTGATCCTGCTGATCGTGACCGTCAGGCGGGCTGGGCGGTCTGGAACAGCGGCGCAGGAACTGGCCGTGCAACTTGGGCGGCTTGGCCATGATGTGCAGACGCTGGGGCACCATCAGCAGCAGCTTTCCGGCAGTTTGCAGGCGGTATCTGACACCCAGGCCAACGCGCAGATGCAGATCATCCAGACGATGGAAGCGCGGCTCGCCACTGTCCAGCAACAGATGAGCGAACGGCTCCACGAAAACGCGATGAAATCGGCGCGCTCGCTGTCCGACATGCAGGACCGGATGAAGGAAACGCTGCACGGCTCCTCCAAACGCACCAGCGAATCCCTGACCCAACTGCAGGAAAGGCTCGCCACCATCGACAAGGCGCAGACGAATATCGAAAAGCTGTCGGGCGATGTGCTGGGCCTGCAGGATATCCTGTCGAACAAGCAGACCCGCGGCGCGTTTGGCGAGATTCAGTTGAACGACATCGTCGGCAAGGCGCTGCCCGCGGACAGCTACAGCCTGCAAGCGACCCTGTCGAACGGTCGGAGGGCAGATTGTCTGGTGCATCTGCCGAACCCGCCGGGGCCGATCGTGATCGACGCGAAATTCCCGCTGGAAGCCTACGAAACCCTCGTGAACGCCGACACCAAAGAAGCTGCGCAACGCGCACTCGGCGGGCTTAAAACGGCGGTCAGGGCGCATATCAAGGCGATCTCCGAACGCTACCTGATCGAAGGTGAAACCGCCGATGGCGCTTTGATGTTCCTGCCATCCGAAGCGGTCTATGCGGAGCTTCACGCGCGTCTGCCCGAAGTCGTCCGCGAAGGCTTTGCCGCGCGGGTCTGGATCGTGTCGCCGACGACCTGCATGGCGACCCTCAACACCATGCGCGCCGTGCTGAAGGATGCGCGGATGCGCGAACAGGCCGGCGCGATTCGGAAGGAGTTGGGGCTGCTGCACGCGGATGTCGAACGGCTCGGCACGCGCGTCGGTAACCTCGACCGGCATTTCAATCAAGCCGCGAAGGATGTTGAAGAAATCAAGATTTCCGCGGAAAAGGCCGGCAAGCGGGCGCATCGCCTTGATCAGTTCGACTTTGAGGAATTGGCCGAGGATGACGGCAAGGTCGTGCCGATCACGAGTTCTTAGCTATTCGGCCGCCAGCGGAATCTGGTTCCGCCCGATTGCAGCAATTTCGGCTGTGACCTGCCCGATCAGCTTACGCAGCGCCATGAAATTCCCGTTTGGGCGGATCGTCTTTTCGTTCATGTAAAGCGACCGATCAATCTCCACCTGAATCGCATGCTGCCCGCGTGAGGGCCGCCCGTAATTTTGCGTGATGAACGCGCCCGCGAACGGGGCGTTTCGCACGACGTTCAAGCCCGCGCTGACAAACGCGTCTTCGATCTGCGCCACGATATCGGCGTGGGCCGCGGCGCCGAACCGATCCCCCAGCACGACATCAGGCCGGGGCAGGCCGCGATGGCTGATCGCGTCGACGGCCTCATGCGGCATCGAATGGCAATCGACCAGAATCGCCTCGCCAAAGTCGCGTTTGCTCTCGTCCATCAGGTGTTGCAGCGTGCGGTGATAGGGATGCCAGATGTCGCGGATGCGGGCTTGGGCATCGGTCAGGGGCATCTTGCCGCGATAGATCGCGCGCCCGCTGGCGACGACACGGGGAATCACCCCAAGGCCCGAGGCGATGCGCGGGTTGTGCATCATCCGGCCCGCGCCTTCGATCAGGGCCGAGTCGAGTTCGTCCGAATTGCGGTTCAGATCAAGATAGGCCCGTGGGGCCAGTGCTTTCAGGAAGGGCGCGCCATGTTTCGGCGCATCTTCGAACAGCAGATCGACAAACGCGTCCTCGGACGTGCGGATGGATTGCTGGCACAAAACCGTCTGGCTAAGAAACGAATCTGAGTAGTCGCGCCCGCTATGCGGAGAGGCAAAAACCACGCTCGTCGTGCGTTTTTCCGGCAGCGAAACTATGTGATGCGCTTTTGGCATGTGTTGACCTCTCACAATATGTATTACGCGAAGTCGCAGCGTGCCAAAAGCCCTTGATCCCCCGTTCTGAACCTTTTATAGACCCAGCGACAGACGCGGTTCCGCCCGCGTCCCTTTTGTTTGGGGCAGGCGGCAAGGGACTGTTGACGGGCGATTAGCTCAGCGGTAGAGCACTTCGTTGACATCGAAGGGGTCACTGGTTCGATCCCAGTATCGCCCACCATCGCCCGCAAGGGCACGAATTTTAACCTGGCGCCCGCGCGCCGCGAAATGAGGAGAAGGCCATGAAGGTCAGGAACTCGCTCCGCTCGCTCAAGAGCCGGCATCGCGACTGCCGCGTTGTGCGTCGGAAAGGCCGTGTTTACGTAATCAACAAAACACAGCCCCGGTTCAAAGCCCGCCAAGGGTAAGAGCCGAGCGTATCGGAATGATGAAACGGCCGTCGGAGTGATCCGGCGGCTGTTTTTTGTTTTTTGGGAGGGTTAGCGGACGGAGCGGCCATCCAATTGGGTTGTGCCAAGGACTGTTCTCGGGAAAAGCAACGATGAATCGAAATGGTCAGACGGCGCCGCTTAGGAGGCCTTCGTTTCGAAAAATATTGTTGACCGAAGTCGCAGCGATTCCGAAAGATTTGAAAGTGTTTGCTGCGGTGAAGTCATCAAGTTCAAGATCACCAATAAAGACCTTGAAAACTCTCTTCTGACCGCCGAACAGACCCTTACCTCCGTTCTCGCAGGTGAACACAAAGTCTGACTGTATTTGCGGGCAGGTCAAAACGAAGATTCCGTCCTGCATCTTCGCGACAGCCTCCTGTGGAGAATCGGAAAACAACGGATGAAATCGAACAACTAGACCCTTTGCATATTGTTTTTTGACAAGAGAGAGTAGGAACTGAATATGCTGTTGTTCGAATGGCAGTAGGTTTGCGGATTTTAGTATCTCGTTCAATGAGCAGCGCTGCATCACTGTGCTCCTTTTAGGTGTTCTTCGCATCGCACAACGCGTTTTACCGCGCAAGGATCGATGGATTACCTGACGCAGAGTAATCAGACTGGTGGCAAGCCGACTGAACCAGATCAGCTTGCGGCCGGAGTGGCAATCTATAGGACAAATTTAGCTAAAAGCAGCAGTTGGCCGCGATCTTTAGTTCCAACGCGGCGCAAGCACTAACACCGCTTTCCATAGAGGAACATCAAAGCCCATATTTATCCACTATGCTGCTCAGTCAATCTGACCTCGAAGCAGCCCTTCGCTACCCCCCTTACCTTAAAATCGAATCCGCCAGCAGCCGCACGATCGCGTCTTGCGTCAGATACCCCGTCGGCTCCAGTTCGCGGGCGGTTTGGTAGCGGCGGATGGCGCGGCGGGTGTCGTCGTCGAAGGTGCCGTCGGCGGGGCCGGGTTTCAGGCCGAATCCGTCGAGCCGTTCTTCGATCAACCGTTTGGTGAGGGTGTTGAGGTTCAGCGCCGCTTCGCGGGCTTGGGCGGCGGCGATTTCTTCGGCGTTTTCATCGTCTTCGGTCAGCTCGGATAGCCGCGCGTTCGCGTCTTCGACAAAGGCACCTTGGGGGAACGCGGCGAGGTAGTCGCGATAGGCCGCTTCGGTGTCAGCGGTCGTTGCGGTGTCCCATGCGGCGCGGTCTTGGGCGGCTGCGGCTTCGCGTTTACCGGCTTCGATCACGTCCAGCCGTTCCTGCGCGACTTCGGCAAAGACGCCGTCGGGGTGGCGTTTGAGGTAGGCGCGCAGGCCGGCCTCATCCCCGCGTGATCCGGTTTCGGCCCAAAAGGCGCGGTCTGCGGCTTCTTGCTGGGCGCGGCGGGCTTCGGCTTCGGCCTCAAGCTCTGCGGCGCGGCGTTCGGCTTGGGCGTCAAGCTGGCTGATCTGGTCGCGGGTCAGGTAGCTGGTGGCGGCCATGCCATTGTCGCGCTGCCACGCCTTCACGGCATTGCGGCTGCCGGGGCCAAAGATACCGTCAATGCCCCGTGTGTTGTAATCAAGCAGCGACAAATCGCGCTGGATTTCGCGCCGGGCGTTTCGGTTGAGCGACAACGCCTCCTCCGCCAGGCGGTCGTCGCGGTTGGGTTCGGAGCGGATCGCGTCGATGCGGGATTTCGCCTCGGTCGCGTGGGTGCCGTTTGGGTAGCGGGACAGGTAGCCCTCGTAGGCGGCGGCGCTGTCGGTTTCGGTGGTGGCTTGCCAATAGGCTTCCTCCGCCGCGCTGAGCCCTTCGTCGGGGGCGGTGATCGACGGATCATCTGGTTTGTCGGCCACGAAAACGAAGTCCGCCGGCGCGAACCCCGAGACCGTCAGGTTGGCCTGGTTTGCCGCCGCAACGATCTGGCGGCCTTCCCGCGTGATCTGGTCTTCGACGAACGCCGCCGCGGACTGCGCTGTGCCGCGGATGACCGTCACGCCCTGCGGTGGGTGGATCACGCCAAGCCCGGTCGTCAGGAACGCGCCTGCCTCCTCTTCCGGTTCCGAATCCGTGCCGAGAACGAGAACTGCCTTGCCCGGATGGGTGGACAGCACGGACAGGATGGTGGAAAGCGCGATGGCCTGACGGGGCAGGTCGCGAAGGGATTGGGTTTCTTCCGCATCGACAGGCAGCAGCCATGTGTCCTGGCTGGAATGAACAAACCGCCCGCTGAGCGCGACGAGGATACGGTCCGCCCCCTCTGCTTCGGCCAGGAAATCGACAAGCGCCGCTTCGGTTTCCACGGTTGACGCGTCGGATTGCGCGATGGTCACGAACCCGAGATCGTCGAACGACTCCTCGGCGTCGGCCATGTCATCGCCGCGCCGGACGTCGGGCAGGGCCTCGTAATCCTCGTTTCCGATCAACAGGGCCAGATCGCTCGCCATGGCTCCGGTCGAAAGCAGAATACCAAGTGCGGTCGTTGTCAGCAGGTTTCTCACGGCAGTTCCTCCTCTACGGAAAACGCCGCGCGGCAAAGGTGGGTTCCCTAACCGTCGTACTGGCGCTGGTCGTCGATCACCTTACCATCATTCGGCAGGCTTCCGGGTTTCAGAATTTCGACTTTCGCCTTGAGTTTCAAGAGTTCTGCGACACTGGCCTCGAAATCGGCGCGATCGCCGCCCTCGGCTTCGATCTGAACGGTCATCACGTCCATCTCTCCCTCGCGGCTGGCGACGACGCGCGCCTTCTGCACCTCGCCGTGCTGGGCGACGAAATCGGCCACCTGTTCGGGGCGCACGAACATGCCCTTGATCTTGGTGGTCTGGTCGGCCCGGCCCATCCAGCCCTTGATCCGGGTATTGGTGCGCCCACACGGGCTTTGCCCCGGCATGACGGCCGACAGATCGCCGGTTGCAAACCGGATCAGCGGATAGTCGGGGTTCAGCGTGGTGACGACAACCTCGCCCACCTCGCCGGACTCGACAGGTTTTCCCGTTCCGGGCGTCACGATCTCGACGATGACGTGTTCGTCGATCACCATGCCGTCCTGCGCGGGGGTTTCGTAGGCGATGTTTCCGAGATCGGCGGTGGCGTAGTTCTGAAGACACATGATGCCGCGATCCGCGTATTCCTGCCGAAGGGAGGGGAACAGCGCCCCGCCGCCAACCGCCGCCTTGGTGATCTTCAGCGCCTCGCCCATCTGTTCGGCGCGGTCGAGGATCACCTTCAGATAGTCGGGTGTTCCGGCATAGGCGGTCGTTCCGATATCTGCCGCGGCCCGCACTTGCAGTTCCGTCTGCCCCGTTCCGGCAGGCACGACCGTCGCACCGACCGCCCGCGCGCCACTTTCAAAGATCATACCGGCGGGCGTCAGGTGATAGCCAAAGCAGTTTTGCACGATGTCGCCCGCACCGATCCCGCACGCGTGCAGAAACCGCCCGATGCGCCACCAGTCATGGCTGACATTGCCAGGCTCATAAATCGGGCCGGGGGATTGAAAGATATGTGCGAAATCCGAAGGCGCGCCGCCAGTGAAACCGCCAAAGGGCGGATGATCGGCCTGCGCGCTGACCAGCTCAGACTTTCGGATCACCGGCAGGGCCGCAAGCGCGTCGATACTGGTGATTGCCTTGGAATCAACGGCGTCTAGCAGTTTCGCCAGCCGGGGGGTCGCCTTGGCGCGTGCGATCTGATCCGGCAATGCCTTTGCATAGGTCGATTGCCGTTCATCGTCGCTGCGCGTTTCTAGTTCGTCATAGAATTGGCTCATAAACGCCCCCCTTGGCGGAGTCCGCGGACATGCGGCAAAACTTCGCAACATTGCAGCATACATTTGTATACATTTGATCGAATCGGATAAGATTAGCTAATCTTGCACCACCGTTGCGTGTGCCTGCCTTCTGTTTGAAAGGGCGACCGATATGACCAAGACGATCAACGATCGCATCACGTTCGACCATGATGCCGAGGTGATGGAGGTCGACTTTTCCGGGTTTCATTTCGACAGTTCGCACGACGTCAACGCGTTCTACGACCGACTGGAGGAACGGATTGCAGACACCGGCGAAACGCTTTGGTTTTTCCTCGTCAACCTGTCGGGTATGCGCATCGACCCGAGTGCGTGGGGCACTTATGCAAAGCGTGGCAAGGCGCTCAACATGGCGCATTCCCAAGGCTCCGTCCGTTTTGACGCGAGCGAG
The DNA here is from genome assembly GCF_048060095.1 of Aliiroseovarius sp. YM-037. Taxonomy (NCBI): domain Bacteria; kingdom Pseudomonadati; phylum Pseudomonadota; class Alphaproteobacteria; order Rhodobacterales; family Paracoccaceae; genus Aliiroseovarius; species Aliiroseovarius sp. YM-037. The sequence continues at coordinate 44,347 of NZ_JBLUOA010000003.1, forward strand.
GAGACCCGCCGCCAAATCGAACGCGCCGCCCAGACCGAAGCGTTCGATCCGAACCTTTTTGCCGACCGCGACGGCGCGCTCGCGCGGATTGCAGTGCTTCCGTCGAAACGGACCCGCAAAATCCAGCACACGCTGAGCCTGTCCGCCGAAGAAATCGCCGCCCGCATCCACTTCTTGCCCGAGGCGGAGATTATGGATGTCGATTTTTCCAACGTCACCTTCGCCCATTCCGCTGACGTGAACGCGGTCTACGACGCGCTTGAGGCGCGGATCGCTGAAACCGGGCGCAAATGGTATTTCCTCGTCAATTACGAGAACTGCAAGATTTTTCCCGAGGCTTGGGTCGCCTTCGCCCAACGCGGCAAGGCGTTGAACATTGGTGGGGCGCTGGGGTCGGTCCGCTACGCGCCCGGTTCCGAAACCGAAGAAACGATCCGAATGCGCGCCGAAACGCAGGACTTCCGCCCCAATATCCGCAACACCCGCGAAGAGGCGTTGGCCCGAATTCAAGAGATGAAGAAAGAAACCGTCTGACATTTCGCCACGGCGCATCAGCTTAACCAGCGCTTGCGGCGGCGATAGGACCGCACGTCGCGGAACGATTTGCGCCCGTCATCCGACATGCCAAGGTAGAATTCCTTAACATCCGGGTTTTCGCGAAGCTCCGCCGCCGGGCCGTCCATAACGACCCGGCCAGATTCGAGGATATACCCGTAATGCGCAAACCGCAGCGCCACGTTGGTATTCTGTTCGGCTAGAAGGAAACTAACCCCTTCGTTTTCGTTCACGGATTTCACGATCTCGAAAATTTGTTCAACCAGTTGCGGCGCAAGGCCCATCGAAGGTTCATCCAGCAGGATGGTTTCGGGGCGGCTCATCAAGGCGCGACCGATTGCGCACATCTGCTGCTCACCACCGGACGTATAGCCCGCCTGCGACTTATAACGCTCTTTCAGACGCGGGAAGTACTCATAGACCATCTGAAGGTCCGCCTCGACCGCGCCCTTGCCGTCGCGCCGTGTATAGGCGCCGGTCAGCAGGTTCTCTTCAATGGTCAGGTGTTCAAAACAGTGGCGGCCTTCCATCACCTGAATAACGCCGCGCTTTACCAGCGCCGCCGGATTCAGATCCTGAACCCGGTCGCCGCGATAGGAGATGGTGCCCTTGGTGACTTCGCCACGTTCTGAATGCAGCAGGTTAGAAATCGCCTTGAGCGTGGTCGTCTTGCCCGCGCCATTGCCGCCGAGAAGCGCGGTGATCCCGCCCTTCGGAACCTTCAGGCTGACCCCCTTCAGCACGAGGATGACGTGATTGTAGATCACCTCAATATTGTTGACCTCAAGCAGGGTCTCTTTGGTCTCGGTGGCGTCCAGCATCTGACTTACCATTTTCCAAAAATATCCAAATTCCCCGGCCGCAACGGGCGCTGCGGCCGGGAAGGGGTGTTTAGCCTTCGCAGTCTTCGTTGACCGGCCATGGCGCGTTGGCGCTGGCGTATTCGGCGGCTGCAGCGGCCTCAAGCGGTGCGATTGCTTCGCTGTCGGGCATCAGCAGATCGCTGTCCTGCACGAACTTTTCGCCATCCCATTTCAGCATCCAGCCGCCGGAATGCCCGGTGTGGTTGGAGCATGAGGTAGAGAACGGCGGAACCATCCCCGTCATACCAAGCTCTGCCAGGCGTTCGTCGGTGACGTTCAGGTTCTCAAGACCCCAGCGAAGTTGTTCGGCGTCGATCATCGGCTCGCCGAAGTGATCCTGCGCGGTCTTGATGCCTTCAACGAGGATCATCGAGATGACGAGTCCACGCTGATAGAACACCCAGTTCAGCTCTTCTTCAGCGGCGAGGGAATCTCCGGCCTCAACCACATGGGTGCGGATATCAGCCATCACAGGCGCGTCCGGCACAGGGGCCGACCAGCTGATCGAACGGTAGCCAGCACCGTCGGCACCGACAGCCGCAAGGTCGGCGTCATGTCCGGCCCACCACACGCCAACGAACTGATCCATCGGATAGCGGGTCTTAACAGCTTCGGTAATCGCGCCGGCGTTCATCGCGCCCCAGCCCCACATCACGACATAGTCGGGACGTTCGCGGCGGATTTGCAGCCACTGCGCGGATTGGTTCTGCATTTCCTTCAGGCCAACCGGGATCGGCAGGAAGTCAAACCCGTGCTCGGACGACATCGCCTCAAAGAACGGGATCGGTTCCTTGCCGTAGGGGTGGTCCAGATGCAGGAAGGCGATTTTCTTGCCGGATAGGGTCGACAGGTCGTTGCCGCTAAGTTCGTTCAGGATCATCGACGCGCCGTCCCAGTAGGAAGACGGTGTGTTAAAGGCCCACTGGAACACCTTGCCGTCTGCCATCGGCGAAAAGCCGTAGCCGGGCGCAAGGATCGGGATCATATCGACATTGGTTTTCGGCAGAACCTGAAGGGTGATGCCGGTCGACCACGGCTGGGTCACGATCGCGTTGCCTTTGGTGGCCTCGTAACACTCGACCCCTTTTTCGGTCGAATAGCCGGTTTCGCATTCGTCAAAGTCGATCATGACGCCGCCGATGCCGCCGTCGCGGGCGTTCAACATGCTGACGTAGTCGCGCTGACCGTTCATCAGCGGAATACCGGTCGCCGCGAACGGCCCCGTCCGATAGCTGAGGTTGGGGACAAACAGCCCCTCGCCGTGGCTTTCTGCGACAACAGCGCTTGTGCCAGCAACCGCCAGCACCGCCGCTGCGGCCAGTTTGGTAAAGTGTTTCATGGTTCTCCTCCCATTGGTTTTCGTTTTTGGTCTTTCAGATGGCCGACCCCTAGTGCGGGAACGGCCAGATGATCAGTTTTTCACGGATCAGCGCCCAAAGCCGCGCCAACCCATGTGGTTCGATAATCAGGAAAAAGATGATAAGCGCGCCGATGGTCATCACGTTCAGATGGACCACGGTCGCGGATTCGATGTCGACGCCGAAAAACTCTGGCAGCGTGCGGATAATCACCGGCAGCGCGACGATCAGGATCGCGCCAAGGTAGTTGCCCATGATCGACCCCAGCCCGCCGATGATCGCGATGAACAGCACCTGGAAGCTGAGCGGTATGTCAAAAACGTTCGGCTCAGCCGCGCCCTTCCACATGAAGACGTAAAGCGCGCCAGCAACGCCGACCATGTAGGACGACACCGCGAATGCGGTCAGCTTGGATTTCAGCAGGTTGATCCCGATCAGTTCCGCCGCGATGTCCATGTCGCGCGTCGCCTTCCAGACACGCCCCTGCGTGCCGCGCGTCAGGTTGATCGCGAGAAGCGTCATCAGCGTGACGACAACCAGCACAAAATAGTATTGCGTGACAGACGACGCATTCGGCCCGGCAACCGGGCTTCCGAACATCTCAACCGTCGGTACCTGAATCGCGCCCGAGGCGTTGTAGTTGTAAAGCCACGCCCATTTTTCAAACAGCCAGACAAGGAAGAACTGCGCCGCGAGGGTCGCGATGGCCAGGTAGAAGCCCTTGATCCGCAGGCTCGGCAGCCCGAACATCACGCCGACAGCGGCGGAGAATGTTCCGGACAGCAGAACCGCGACCAGCAGATTCATATCGGGAAAGATGGTGACAAGCTTGTAGCAGGCATAGGCACCGACTCCCATGAAAGCGCCCGTGCCAAGGCTAAGCTGACCGGCATAGCCCGTCAGGATATTCAACCCCATCGCCGCCAGTGCGTAGACAAGCACCGGGATAAGCAACGTCTGGAACGTAAACTCGCTCGCGGTCAGGGGGAAGATCACCCAAGCGCAAAGCAGGATGACCCCAAGCAGGATCGCGTCTTGCCGGACCGGGAAAAGGGTCTGGTCCTTGACGTAGGATGTCTTGAATTGGCCTGCGGTTCTGTAAAGCATGCCTACACCCTCTCGATAATCTTCTCACCGAACAGCCCTTGCGGACGGAACAGCAGGACGATCAGGGCAAGCACGAATGCAAACCACGTTTCGGTGTTGCCGCCCATGAGGGGCTGGCCCCAGTAGATCTCAAACATCTTTTCAAGGACGCCGATCATCAGCCCGCCGATGATGGCCCCGGTGATCGATTCAAGCCCGCCGAGCATCAGCACGGGCAGCGCCTTGTAGGCGATGACCTCAAGCGCGAAGGACACGCCGGCGCGGGCACCCCAGACGATGCCCGTGGTCAGCGCGATGATACCGGCGATGAACCAGACGAGAATCCAGATGGTCTGCAGGCTGATCCCGACCGAAAGTGCGGCCTGGTGGTCATCGCCGAGCGCGCGGATCGCGCGGCCCATCCGAGTCTTGTTGAGGAACAGCAGCAGCAGAACCACCAGGACGACCGCGCCGACAACGGCGGTGATGTCCTTCTGTTCAAGCAGCAGCAGGCCGCCGAAAGGTTCGAAATCGAACGCGCCGGTCGGGATGCCAAGCTCCGTCGTTATCATCTGCTTGGTTTCGCCGCCGAAGATCAATTCCCCGAGGCCGATCAGGAACAGCGTGATGCCGATCGTCGCCATGAACAGGATGATGTCGGGCTGACCTACCAGCGGGCGCAGCACGACACGTTCGATCGACACAGCCAGCAGGAACATCACCCCGAGCGTCAGCGCGACCGATACCCATGCCGGGATGCCCATCGCGTGCAGGCCGACCAGCGTAAGGGCCGCGAACACGACCATGATGCCCTGCGCAAAGTTGAAAATGCGGGAGGAGCGGTAGATCAGAACGAACCCCAGCGCGATGAGAGCATAAAGCACGCCGGAGACCAGCCCCTCCCACAAGACTTGCATCAGGAAATCGGGTGCCGCGAACATGTCCGCGAACGGTGCGACGAAGACGTTGTGTAGAAAATCCATTCTTCAGTGTTCTCCCTTGCGGCACCGACATGCCGATGCTTTGGCGACGTTCATCCGGCGCCCGAAATTCAATGTGCGACACCCAGATAGGCGTCGATCACTTCCTGATTGTTGCGCACCTCGTCCGGGGTGCCGTCACCGATCTTTTTGCCGTAATCCATCACGACCACACGGTCAGAGATGTCCATGACAACACCCATGTCGTGTTCGATCAGTGCGATTGTCGTGCCGAATTCGTCGTTCACGTCCAGGATGAAGCGGCTCATGTCCTCTTTTTCCTCGACGTTCATACCGGCCATCGGTTCATCCAGCAGCAGCAGCTTCGGCTCAGCCGCCAAGGCGCGCGCGAGTTCGACGCGTTTCTTGAGGCCATAGGGCAACCGCCCCACGGGTGTCTTGCGGATCGCCTGAATCTCAAGAAAATCGATAACCTTTTCAACGACCTCTCGGTTTTCGGTTTCTTCCTTCAGCGCCTTGCCCCACCACATCGCTTGGCTCAGCAACCCGGATTTCATGTGGGTCAGCCGCCCGGTCATGACGTTGTCAAGAACGGTCATGCCTTCGAACAGCGCGATGTTCTGGAACGTGCGGGCAACGCCCTGCCGCGCGACCTCATAGGGTTTCATCGGCGGGCGGGGTTCGCCGTGATACCAGACCTCACCTTCCTGCGGATGGTAAAAGCCGGAAATCACGTTCAGCATTGATGATTTCCCGGCCCCGTTCGGCCCGATGATCGCGCGGATTTCGCCCTGCCGGATATCGAAGGAGATATTCTCAATCGCCACCACACCGCCAAAGCGCAGCGTGATGTTTTTCATCTCCATCATCACCCCGCCGATCTCACGGCCGTCCTCGGTGGTGTAGGGTTCGACGGTGTCTTTCATGCGTTCGCTCCGACCAAGTATAATTGTACCAAATACCCGATCGCGGCCCCAGTGATGCCCGCCGCGTAAACTATCAGTTGCCGGATTCCAAAGATTGCAATCGCGAGCGCTGCTCCGGCGAAGAAGCCCATCACCATTTCTCTGAACGGCATGTCGGGGTGGGTCCATGCAAACCAGATCGGCAGAGTGTTAAATGCAGCAATCAATGTGCGTGGAATGATACCAGTCGGTTTCACGCCGCCACCTTCTGCGTTTCGGCGGGCAGCGTTTTCACGTCCCGGATTTCCAGTGTCGCTTTGATCTTGCCTTTGCGGCCGTCTTCATAGGTGACTTCGGTTTCGGTGTAGATGCTGTCCGACCCGTCGTAGAGCGCGGTGATGAGGTCCGCGAACTTCTCCTCTACGATCTTGCGGCGCACCTTGCGGGTGCGGGTCATCTCTCCGTCATCAGCGTCGAGTTCCTTGTGAAGGATCAGGAAGCGGTGGATCTGGCAGCCTGACAGCATCGGGTCGACGGCGACGGATTTGTTGACCTCTTCGATATGGCTTTGGATCGTTTCGTAGACGCGCGGATGCTGCGCGAGTTCCTGGTAGGACGCATAGGCGATGTTGTTGCGTTCCGCCCAGTTGCCCACCGCCGTCAGGTCGATATTGATGAAGGCGGTGCAGCGGTTGCGGCCATTGCCGAAAACCACGGCCTCCAGAATGTCGGGGTAGAACTTCAGCTTGTTTTCAACGTATTTCGGGGCGAACAGGCTGCCATCGGCCATTTTGCCGACATCCTTCGCGCGGTCGATGATCCGCAGGTGGCCGGAGTCTTCCTCAAAAAAGCCCGCGTCACCGGTTGCGACCCAACCTTCCGGGTCTTTCGTGTCGGCGGTTGAATCGGCATTCTTATAGTATTCCATAAACGTGCCGGGAGAGCGGTAGAAGACCTCTCCGTTATCGGCGATCTTGATTTCTACGCCGGGGGAAGGAACGCCAACCGTGTCTGACCGGACCTCACCATCAGGCTGTTGGGTGATGAAAACACTGGCCTCGGTCTGGCCGTAAAGCTGTTTCAGGTTGATGCCGAGCGAGCGGTAGAAATCAAAAATCTCCGGTCCAATGGCCTCGCCCGCGGTATAGCCGACGCGCACCTTGGAAAAGCCGAGTGTGTTCTTGAGCGGGCCATAGGTGCAAAGCGATCCGACCGCGTATTTCGCGCGATCCCACAAGCCGACTTTCTTCCCGTCGAGCATGGCGGGGCCGACCTTTTTTGCGTGGGCCATGAAATAGTCGAACATGCGTTTCTTGAACTTGCTCGCGTCTTCCATCCGGATCATGACGCTGGTCAACTGGCCCTCGAAAATCCGGGGCGGTGCGAAGTAATAGCTCGGCCCGATTTCGCGAAGGTCTGTCATCATCGTGTCGGGGCTTTCGGGGCAGTTGACGCAAAACCCGTTCCAAAGCGCCTGACCCATCGAAAAGATGAAATCCCCGACCCATGCCATCGGCAGATAGGCGAGGATTTCGTCGGTCCGGCGCAGGCCGTCGAAATCCGAAGAGTTTTTCGAGGTTTCGATGATGTTGCGGTTCGACAGAACCACGCCCTTGGGCTTGCCCGTGGTGCCTGACGTATAAAGCATCACGCAGGTGCTATCGAGGTCGAGCCTGGCGATGCGGCGCTCCAACTCAGGACGATATTCGTCCTCTGCGGCGCGGCCTTGGGCCTGAACATGGGTGAAATCATGCAGCCGCGAATGGTCGTATTTCCGCATCCCGCGCGGGTCGAGGTAGATCATATGTTCGAACTGATGCAGGTCTTCCTGCACTTCGATCACCTTGTCGACCTGTTCCTGATCGCCGGCCACGACGAACCGCGCACCACAATGGCCAAGGACATAAGCCATCTCCTCCGCGTTGGCGTCCTGGTAGAGCGGCACGGGGACTGCGCCGCACATTTCGGCGGCGATCATCGACCAGTAAAGGTAGGGGCGGTTGCGGCCGATCACAGCGATGAAATCGCCTTCGTTGACGCCAAGGTTCAGAAAGCCGAGGGCCAGCGCCTCGATCTCTTGCTGCGCTTCGGCCCAGGTCCAGCTTTGCCAGATCCCGTATTCTTTTTCGCGATAGGCGGGGGCCGTGCCGAACGCCGCAGCATTTCGTTTCAGAAGTGCGGGGATAGACGTCAGCGCGTCTGTGCCAGCTACCGGTTGTGCCAAATTTTGCCCTCCCTAACGCCGTGCGGGCGCCGTTACCCCTATAAGGCGATTCTATCGCCCATGAAGGTTCACCTGTTTTTTCTCGCCGTCAAAGATTTCCTGACTTTTTCTCAATCCTTACGAATTGTTACAAAGGGCAAAGCCCTTCCTTGGCGGCAAAAGCGGTGGTAGCGATAGCGATAGGGAGAAGTTGCCGTTGGCCATCGGAACCGTCGATACATCATCGCTGACGCAGGCTGGTCTGAACCTGATCCAGCAGGCGCTGTCGATCTATGACAGTGACCTTCGCCTTGCCGTGTCCAACGCCCGCTTTCAGGAGATGTTCGATCTCCCCAAGGCGCTGGTGACACCCGGCGCCGCGTTTGAAGATACGATCCGGTTCCTTGTCGATCGCGGTGAATACGGCGCGGTTGAAGATGTGGAAGAGGCGGTCAAAATCCGCGTCGAACAAGCCCGCGCATTTGAGCCGCATTATATGGAGCGCATTCGGGCAAACGGGCAGGTGATCTCGGTCGAGGGGAACCCCTTGCCGACGGGCGGGTGGGTGACGGTCTACACCGACATCACAGCGATCAAGGCGCAGGAAAAACTGCTACGCGCCCGGTCGGAAGAGCTTTCGGATCAGGTTTTGACCCACGCCGAACGTCTGTCACAGACGAACCGAGAACTTGCCGCGACGATCACGGCCCTTGAAGAAACCAAGCGCCAGTTGACAGAAACCGAGGCCCGCACGCGGATGACGACGCAGATGATGCCCGCGCATATCGCCCATGTGGACCGCGACGGGCGCTATACGTTTTCAAACCGGCGCTTGTCGTTGGTTCTGCCGGACCGCCCGACCGATGTGCTGGGGCTGCATATCAGCGAGGCGCTCGGCCAGAACGCCTATTCCCACATTGCGCCCTATCTTGCCCGCGCCCTTGAGGGCGACGCGAGCGTTTTCGAGTTCACCCACGAGGACAGCAGCCGTCGCATCCGCGTCGCGTTCACGCCGGACAGCCGCGAAGGGCCGATCAACGGCGTCTATATCCTGTCGATGGACATAACAGAGGAAACACAGGCGCGGGCTGCGCTGACCCAGACCCACAAGCGGGAACTGGCGGCGCAACTGACCTCGGGGCTTGCCCATGATTTCGCGAACCTGTTGACGATCATCCTCGGGATGCAGTCGCGCCTGTCCCGCATGGATCTGCCGGAGGAGGCGCAGAACCTCGTCGGTGCGACCCAGTCGGCGGCTCGTCGCGGCGGCGCATTGCTTGACCGGCTGGCAGAAATGTCCGGCCACCGCGAAGCGCGGCCCGTCGCGACCGACATAGCGGCACTGCTGGAAGAGATAGAACTGCTCGCCCAGCCGAACATGCCCGAAAACGTAACGCTGAAGATCGGGCATGAGGAACTGTCTTCGCCGCTTCTGATTGATCCCGGTTTCTTGCAGGATTCGCTTCTGAACCTGTTGCTGAACGCCCGTGATGCGATTGGTGACGCGCAAGGTGCGATAACGCTGAACGCACGCGCCATTCGCGATACGTGGTTGGAAATTTCGGTCACGGATAGCGGGCCGGGGTTTAGCGAAAAAGCGTTGAAACACGCGCTTGATCCGTTCTTTACGACGAAAGGGGTCGAAGGGTCCGGCCTTGGCCTGTCGATGGTGTATGACATGACAAAATCGGCGGGTGGGCATGTGATGCTTGCCAATAAAAGCGGCGCACGCGTGACGTTGCGCCTGCCCTTGCGCTGGGCCGCCACTGATCCGACTCCCGGCCTTGTTCTACTGGTTGAGGATTCGCCGGACATCCGCACTTCGGTCCGCGAAATGCTGGTTGAAATTGGCCATAGCGTGATCGAGGCTGCGACGGCGGAAGAGGGTGAAGCACTGGCCGTGATGCCGGGGATTGACCTGATCCTGTCGGATATTTCGCTGGCGGGCGGGCGCAGTGGCGTCGAAATGCTGGAAGCGCTGCGCAGTCGCGATGTCAAAACTCCTGCCTATCTGATGACCTCACTGCCGATGGCCGATCCCGTTCGCCGTTCCGCTGCTGATCGGTTCCCGCTGATCGGAAAGCCCTTCACCGCGAGAGAGCTTGGCGGGTTCCTTAGCGCGGAGGATGCCGCATGACCGCGCCAATGATCGCCATTCTGGATGACGAACCCGAGATCCGCGTCATGCTGTCCGATGCGTTGGAGGAGGCCGGGTTCCGAACGAAGGCATTTGCCCGCGCGACGGAGTTTGAGGCTGCGCTGAAAACTACGGCACCCGACGTGTGCCTTGTCGATCTGGGATTACCGGATCGCGATGGCCTTGCCCTTGTCCATCGGCTCGCGCTGGAATCCGGCGCGGCGATTATCATCATCTCGGGTCGTGCGCAGGTGCAGGATCGGGTGACGGGGCTGGAGCTTGGGGCGGATGACTACATCATCAAGCCGTTTGACCCAGCCGAGGTCGTCGCCCGTGTGCGTGTGCGGTTGCGGGGTGGGCGCGACACCGGGAAGGCGCAGACCATCGCGACTTTCGCGGGCTGGACCGCCGATTTCGACCGCTATGCGCTGACCGACGAAGATGGAAACGAAACACCCTTCAGCCATGCCGAGGGCGAAGTGCTGCGGCTGTTTCTGGGCAGCTCCAAGCGGTTGATTACCCGCGCGCAGATGCAGGAAAGTCTTGGCGGCGCGGCGGGCGAGAGTTTTGACCGGGCGATGGATGTGCGCATATCCCGCCTGCGCACAAAGCTAGGCGAAGACCCGAAAAACCCGCGCCTGATCAAGACGATTTACGGCGCCGGATATATCTTCTTGGGCGACGTGAATTGGCAGTGAAACGGCAGTTCGATCTTGCCTCGCGATTCACGCCTGAGTAGAATCGAAACATGGCTGTCTGCTTTCTGACGCGCGTTCCCTCTGCCAAGGGGATGCCGACATACTACCGGGTTGAAATCACGCTGAATCTGTTCGGCGAATGGTCCGTCGTATTCGATTGGGGGCCACGCGGAAGCATGGGCCGCCGGCGTATCGCGCTGTTCAACGATCTACGCGCCGCATCGGTCGCCGCAGATGACGCGCGGGAACGAATGCTGCAGCGCGGATACCAACGGGCGTAGCGTTTGGAGCAATCGCCGCCGCTATTCCGCAGCGATATTGTCCGTCACGGGTTCGATCTTGACCGCAGCGAATTTGAACTCCGGTATCTTGCCGTATGGGTCGACTGCGGGGTTCGTCAGGACGTTGGCCGCGGCTTCAACATAGGCGAAGGGAACAAAGACCATATCCGGCGCAATCGCGCGGTCGGCACGGGCCATGATTTCGATGCTTCCGCGCCGGGTGGTCAGACGCACCATGTCGCCGGGCTCAACCCCAAGGGTTCGCAATGTGGATGGGTGCATCGAACAGTTTGCTTCCGGTTCGACCGCGTCCAGCACCTTGGCGCGGCGGGTCATCGACCCCGTATGCCAATGTTCCAACTGGCGGCCCGTTGTCATAATCATCGGATAATCCGCATCCGGTGCCTCGTCCGGCGGTATGATCGCGGCGGGGGTGAATTTTGCGCGGCCTTCAGGGCGGGGGAAGCCATCGCCGAACACCACCGCCTGACCGGGATCTTCCGGGGACAGCGACGGGTAAGTCACAGCTTCACCCTCCAGCCGTTCCCACGTGATATTGTCGAGGCTTTTCATGTTGAGGGCCATTTCCGCGAAAACCTCTCGCGGGTGGGTATAGGTCCAGCCAAGCCCCAGTCGATTGGCGATGTCGGTGGTGATCTGCCAATCCTCCCGCGCCTCGCCCGGAGGGGCGACGGCGGGGCGCACCATCTGCACCTGCCGATTGGTATTCGAAACCGTCCCGCTTTTCTCATAAAGCGTAGACGCTGGCAGAATGACATCCGCATAGTTTGCGGTTTCGGTCAAAAAGATGTCCTGCACGACCAGATGCTCAAGCTTTGCGAATGCTTCGCGCGCGTGGTCGACATCGGGATCGGACATTGCCGGGTTTTCACCCAGAATATACATCGACTTCGTGTTGCCTGCGTGAATGTCATCGACGATCTCCGTCACCGTCAGCCCCTTTTCGGCTGAGAAATCATCGCTGCCCCAGACATCGGTAAACGCCTTGCGGATGCCGTCATCCATTACGCTTTGGTAATCCGGCAGGAACATCGGGATCAGGCCCGCGTCGCTTGCGCCCTGCACGTTGTTCTGGCCGCGCAACGGATGAAGCCCGGTGCCGGGTCGCCCGACATGGCCACACATCAGCGCAAGAGAGATCAGGCAGCGCGAATTGTCCGTGCCGTGGATATGCTGGCTGACACCCATGCCCCAGAAAATCATCGCGGATTTCGCGGTTGCAAAGGTGCGGGCAACGTCGCGCAGCACATCCGCCTTGATGCCGCAGATATCTTCCATCTTTTCGGGGCTGAAGCCCGTCAGATGCGCTTTCTCCGCCTCCCAGTTTTCGGTGTAGGCGTCGATATATTGTTGATCGTAGAGCCCTTCTTCGACAATGACGTGCATGATCGCGTTCAGCATCGACACGTCCGCGCCGGGGCGGAATTGCAGCATGTGGCGGGAGAACCGGCGTAGCCCGACGCCGCGCGGGTCCATCACGATCAGCTTGCCGCCGCGCTTAGTGAACTGCTTGAAATAGGTCGCGGCGACGGGGTGGTTTTCAACCGGGTTCGCGCCGATGACGATGGCAACATCCGCGTTCTCGATTTCGTTAAAGGTCGCAGTCACGGCGCCCGAGCCGACGTTTTCAATCAGCGCCGCAACAGAGGACGCGTGGCAAAGCCGGGTGCAGTGATCGACGTTGTTATGGCGAAACGCTTGCCGGATCATCTTCTGAAACAGATAGGCTTCCTCGTTCGTGCATTTTGCGGACCCGAATCCGGCGACCGCCTTGCCGCCATGCGCCTGCGCTAGTTTCGCCATGCCGCCCGCCGCGGCCTCAAGCGCCTCGTCCCAAGTTGCCTCGCGAAAATGGGTCGACAAATCCGCTGGATCAACATTCAGTCCCTTCGGCGGAGCATCCTCGCGCCGGATCATCGGTTTGGTCAGGCGGTGCGCGTGATGGATGTAATCAAAGCCAAAGCGACCTTTCACACACAGCCGTCCTTCATTCGCCGGGCCATTGATACCTTCCACATATTTGATCTTGTCGTCCTTGACCTTGAGGCTGACCTGACAGCCAACCCCACAGAACGGGCAAACGCTATCGACCTCTCGGTCATAATCCGCGCTGTCGCCAACCTGCGCGGCGTCAACCACTGTTGCTGGCATCAGCGCGCCGGTCGGGCACGCCTGCACACACTCGCCGCAAGCGACGCAGGTGCTGTCGCCCATCGGATCGGAGATATCGAACACCGGATACGCATCATGCCCCCGACCGGCCATCCCGATCACGTCATTGACCTGAACCTCGCGACAGGCCCGCACGCAAAGCCCGCACTGGATACAGGCATCCAGATTCACGTTCATCGCGACGTGGCTGTCATCCAGCAGCGGAATGCGCCCTTCTTCCAACTTCGGGAACCGGCTTTCGCTGACGCCTTGCATCGCGGCCATGTCCCAAAGATGGCTCGACTTGTCGTGCGATACATCCGGCGCGGGCTGATCGGCGACAAGCATCTCCATCACCATCTTGCGCGCGCCCTTGGCACGGGCTGAGTTTGAGGTGACGACCATCCCCTCGCTCGGCTCTCGAATGCAAGACGCCGCCAATACACGCTCGCCCTCAATCTCAACCATGCAGGCGCGGCAGTTGCCGTCGGGGCGATAGCCGGGCTGCGGTTTGTGGCACAGATGCGGGATCACCAGCCCACGGCCATGCGCGACCTCCCAGATCGTTTGGCCAGGCGCGGCCTCGGCAGGTTCGCCATCAAGCGTGAAGCGGATCGTATCGGCCATCGGAAACTCCCTTATCGCGGTTAGGTTAGACCATGCCTGCGCCCTTGCGAAGCCCCCGGAGGCGACAGGCAAACGTCCATTTGCGCCACAGGCTTTTCAACGCCCCCGGCTTCATCTTGCCGAAAAATACTCCCGCCGGAGGCTCCCGTCCTTTCCACACGCACAGCAATTGCCTATTGATCGCCTGAAAGGGAGCTTTCGCAGATGACACATCTATGGGTTCGCGCCGAACAGCGGGCAAACGAAGAACGGGTCGGCCTGACGCCGAAGGGCGCGGCGGCGCTGATCGCGAAGGGTCTTCAGGTGACGGTCGAAGAAAGCTCCGTCCGGGCAATTCCCATTGACGGTTATCGCGACGCCGGGTGCGAAATCGCGCCAGAGAACAGCTGGCCTAATGCGCCGGATGACGCGATTATCTTCGGCCTGAAAGAGCTGCCCGAAGACGGCATTCCCCTCACCCACAAACACATCATGTTCGGACACGCCTTCAAGGGTCAACCCACAGGGCAAGAGCTTTTGCGCCGCTTCAAGGCTGGTGGCGGAGTGCTTTACGACCTCGAATACCTCGTCGATCAGAATGGCCGCCGGGTTGCCGCCTTTGGCTACTGGGCGGGCTTTGCTGGCGCTGCGGTTGCACTGAAATGCTGGGCTGCGCAGCAGCGTGGCGGGATTTGTGGGCCGGTCGGAGTCTATCAAGGCAAAGACGCGCTTTTGGTCGATCTTTCGAATGATCTTGAACAGTTGTCGCCACCCAATGCCATCGTGATCGGCGCGTTGGGCCGGGTCGGCACTGGGGCATCGGACCTCTGCAATGCTTTGGGGGTCGCGGTTACGAAATGGGACATGGCGGAAACGGCCTCAGGCGGGCCTTTCCCGGAAATCCTCGACCACGATATATTCCTCAACTGCATTTTCGCCGCTCCCGGCACGCCGGTTTTCGTTCCTGCAAGCGCCCCGACGGACCCGCGCCGCCTGGCCGTAATCGGCGATATCGCCTGCGATCCCGACAGCGCGTTTTCTCCTATCAAGGTCTATGATCGGACGACAACGTGGGAAGACCCCGCCTTGCGCGTCCACGACGCCCCGCCGCTGGATGTAGCGGCGATTGATAACCTGCCGTCGATGCTACCGGTCGAGGCGTCGGAGGATTACGCGGACCAACTGCTGCCATCGCTTCTGACGCTCGATGCGCTCGACGCTGGCGTCTGGGCGCGGGCGAAAGAGCAGTTCGACATTCACTCCAACTCTGTGTGAGGATTCGCCATGACGATCCATTGGTGCGGTACCGGACTGTCCGCGATCCCCGGCCTTAGACGACTTATCGAAGCGGGGGAGGATGTTGAGGTTTGGAACCGCACCGTTGAAACAGCGCAGGACGCGGTGGGCGATCTGACGGACTGGATCGAACCTTTCACCGCCGACGGCTTGAACGATGCACTTTCGGCAGGCGATGTGATCGTGTCGATGTTGTCGGGGGATTTCCACGTTCCACTGGCCCGACTTGCCATTGCACGTGGTGCGCATTTTGTCAGCTCAAGCTACATCTCACCCGAGATGCGCGCGCTGGATCAGGCGGCCCGCGACGCTGGCGTTGTGTTGATGAACGAGGTCGGGCTTGACCCCGGCATCGATCACCTGATGGCGCATTGGCTGGTTGCGGATTACCGCGGCTTAAGCAGCTACCGGGCGGATAATGCGATCACCTTCCGGTCTTACTGCGGTGGTGTGCCGAAGATCCCGAACGCGTTTCGATACAAGTTCAGTTGGTCGCCGCTTGGTGTTCTGAAAGCGTTGAAATCGCCCTCACGCTCAATCCGCGACTACACGCAGATGGACATTGCCCGTCCGTGGGACGCGATCAGCAGCTACGCCGCCCCGATCGATCCGCCGGAGACCTTTGAGGTCTATCCGAACCGCGACAGCCTGCCGTTCATGGCGGAATACGGCTTTGGCGACGAATGGCAGGTTAAAGAATTTGTCCGCGGCACGCTTCGCCTAAACGGTTGGGCCGACGCGTGGCAAGACGTGTTTGCGGAGATTGAAACACTCGACGGCGAAGGTGGCGATACTCGGTTGCGCGAAATGTCGGATGCCTTCTGGCGCGACAATGCCTATGACGAAGATGACCCTGATCGCGTCATCATGTGCGTGGAGCTGAAGGCCGAGGCGGACGGAACCGCCGTTTACCACAAGACCTACGCAATGGACGCCTGGGGGGATGCGCGTGGCACTGCGATGGCGCGGCTGGTGTCAGTTCCGGTCTCGCTCGCCGTGAAGGCGGTTATGGATCGGGAAATCGCGGTCGGGGTCCATGCCGCACCGTCTGATCCGCGCTTGGTTGCGAAATGGCTGGGCGAAGTCGATGTTTTGGCCCAGCACCTTCGCGTCGTCGATCATCTGTCAGAGAGCTAGACGTTCAGAGGATGCCCTTTTCAGCGTCCTCAACCGAAATCCCCAGCGAGTCGAGCCCGTCTTCAAGGTAATCTGACAATAGCGGAATACCGAGAAGGTAGTCTTCGGTCGGGGCATTCGCCTCATGCTTGGCCGTTTCTATCGCCTCGGCCAGATCATCGGCGTCGAACGTATCCCGCCCAATCCACATGATCGCAACGAGGCTTGCTTTTTCGTCATCGTTCAGCCCTTCGATAAAGGCGCGCAGCTCTTGCTCTGTCGCGTCGCTGGTCCGGCTTTCAAGGATCGTATCTGATTCCTTGCTGTCGCCGGGTCCGTCCCACCGGGCCACTTTTGCGTCGAATTCACGTGCGCGAACAATGACCTGTGCAACCTTCTTTGGGCTGATTTCAAGCATCTTACCGCTTCCCTTTTGTCTGTCGTTACCGTTGCAATGTTGCGCCCCATCGCGCCGGGTTACAAGCCCTATGGGTTATCGCAGCGCCCGACCTTTCAGGATCGCGTCCTTTCCAAAGCGCTTGCGGATCGCGTCAGAGGCGCGTTCGACATCCGCCCGTTTGCCCGCATCGGGGTCAAGCAGATCACCCGCCGTATCTGCGCCATCCTCGGGCAACAGATTACTGATTCCGACACCGATCAGGCGGAACGGCCCTTCGCCTTCGACGGGGTGAAACAGATCGCGGGCGGTGCGGTAGATCCGGTCGGCCATCTGGGTGGAGTCCGGCAGGCTTTGGCGCCGCGATAACGCCGTGAAATTCGCGCGCTTCAGCTTTAGCGTCACGACGCGCCCGGCGAGTTGTCGTGCCTTCGCCCGATCCGCCACCTGTTCCGACAATCGCCACAGATGCCCATCCAGCAGATCGGGATCGCCGGTATCCTCAAAGAACGTGGTTTCCTTGGAGATACTTTTGACGGGTGTATGGGCCGACACACGCCGCACATCCTGACCCCGTGCGAGGTGCCACAACCGCGACCCCATAGACCCAAACCGGGCGGTCAGGTCGGTTTCGTCCCAACGCAGCAAGTCCGCAAATGTTCGTATGCCTGCGTTGTTCAGCGACACCTGCGCCGCCGGACCGATGCCCCAGATCAGGCGGACAGGCTTGTCGCGCAGGAAATCCGCAGTTTCCGTCTTGCCAATCACCGAAAACCCGCGCGGTTTGTCGAGGTCTGACGCGACTTTCGCCAGAAACTTGTTATGCGACAGGCCGATTGACCCGGTAATGCCAATTTCGTCTTTCATACGCTTCACCAGCCGCGCAAGCATGACCGCCGGTGGCACGCCATGCAGTTTTTCGGTGCCGGAGAGGTCGAGGAACGCTTCGTCAAGCGATAGGGGTTCGATGGCGGGGGTCAGTTCTTCCATCAATTTGCGGACGTGCCGCGACACCTCAACATAGACATCCATCCGGCCCTTCAGCACAACCGCCTCGGGGCATAGCTTGTTGGCCTGGAACATCGGCATTGCGGACCGCACGCCCTTGATCCGCGCGATATAACAGGCGGTGGACACCACGCCGCGCTTGCCGCCACCGATGATGACAGGCTTATCCCGCAGTTCAGGATTGTCGCGCTTTTCAACCGACGCATAGAACGCGTCACAGTCCATATGCGCGATGGAAAGGCTGAACAATTCGTCATGCGCGACGACGCGGGGCGATCCGCAATCCGGGCAGCGCGGTGTCGGGTCAAATGTCGTCAGGCAATTGGTGCAGAGGGCGGGCATGGGGGCAAACTACGCCGCGTTCCGCGCCTGCACAATGGATGCAGAAAACCTACACTTCGCGCATAGGTTTATCCGGCGTGCGTTTGGCACTTCTTGGCGGGCAGAACGTCCTCTATAACAGCGGCAACTTTCTCAGAGGCAAAATATGAACAACTCCGATCTTCTCCTTGAATTACTGAGCAGCAACATCGTTTGGGTGCTTCTCGCCGTTTTTATTATCCTTTGCGTCCTGCTTGGGGTTCGGATTGTCCCGCAATCCGAAAAATATGTGGTCGAGCGCTTTGGCCGTCTGCGCTCTGTGCTTGGGCCGGGTATCAATTTCATCGTACCGTTTCTGGATCGGGTGCGGCACAAGGTGTCGATCCTTGAACGCCAGCTTCCGACGGCCAGTCAGGATGCGATCACCTCGGACAACGTGCTTGTTCAGGTCGAAACCAGTGTTTTCTACCGTATTCTTGAGCCGGAGAAGACAGTCTATCGAATCCGCGACGTTGATGCGGCGATTGCCACGACCGTGGCCGGGATCGTTCGATCCGGCATCGGTGAGATGGAGTTGGATGAAGTGCAGTCGAACCGGCAGCAGCTTATCTCTCGGATCAAGCAACAGGTCGCGGATGCAGTCGATGACTGGGGGATCGAAGTGACACGCGCCGAAATCCTCGACGTGAACCTTGATGAACAGACCCGTCAGGCGATGCTTCAGCAGTTGAACGCGGAACGTGCCCGCCGGGCGCAAGTGACCGAGGCTGAAGGCACGCGACGCGCGGTCGAACTGGCCGCCGACGCGGAACTTTATGCGGCTGAGCAAGAGGCGAAGGCCCGCCGCATCTCAGCCGATGCCGAAGCCTACGCAACCGGCGTTGTTGCGAAGGCGATCAAGGAAAACGGACTGGAAGCGGCCCAGTATCAGGTTGCCCTGAAACAGGTCGAAGCGTTGACAGCGGTCGGGCAGGGCGATGGCAAGCAAACCATCCTGCTTCCGTCAAGCGCCCTTGATGCGTTCGCTGATGCGTTCACGCTTTTGAAAGGTGCCAAGTGATGTGGGTGCTTTGGTGGGTCTGGATGGCAATCGCCCTTGTCCTCGGGATACTCGAAATTCTCGTCCCGGCCTTCCTGTTCCTTGGATTTGCGATCGGTGCAGGCGTTGTCGGCTTGATCTTCCTCATCGGCGGACCGCTGGCGATCTGGCTGGCGGGATCGCTGCCGATAACGCTGGTCGTGTTCGCCGTATGCTCTCTGGTCGCGTGGCTGGCGCTGCGGCAGATATTCGGTGTGCGGAAGGGTCAGGTTAAATATTGGGACAAGGACATCAATGAAGACTGACGCGGCAGTCAGCAAAGGTGCGCTATGCCAATTCTGATTGGCCTGGCCCTGGCGGTGATCGGGTTCATCTGGTGGAACTGGGGCCGCGACCGCGCGCGGAATGAGATGTCGAACAAGCTCGATCCGTTTATGGATCGGCTGATGCGAAAACGCCCCTGCCGATGGGAGTCGGCGGGTCGTGGTAAAGGCGGATTTGAGGAATACAGGTGCGAAACCTGCAATGTCGTCGCCTACAGCCGGACAGGAAAGCCGCCGGAAACATGCAAACGCACCTTGGGCGGCGGGCTTTAGGCCGCTGAAAGCTCTGCCACGACCGCTTCGGCGGCGGCGCGCGGGTCTTCGGATTGCCAGATCGGGCGCCCCACGACGATATGATCCGAACCGTTTCGGATCGCATCCCCCGGCGTCGTAATCCGCTTTTGATCGCCCTTGTCGGCACCCGTTGGCCGCACCCCCGGCGTCACGATCAGCCTACCGTCGGATTCAGGCAGGGCCCGGATCGCCGCCGCTTCTTGGGGGGAGGCGATGACACCGTCGGCCCCTGCTGCAAAGGCATTTCCGGCGCGTTCAAGCACCAGATCATCGAGCGCACCCTTTTTGATAAGCGCGTCATCAAGATCGCCGCGATCAAGCGATGTCAATACCGTCACGGCGAGGATTTTCATATCCGACGCGCCTTTTCCGTCTTGCGCCGCGCGCACCACATGGGGGTCGCCGTGGACGGTCAGAAAATCCAGATCGAATTGCGCAAGCCCGCGCACCGCAGCGGCCACTGTCGCGCCGATGTCAAAAAGCTTCATGTCGAGAAAGATACGCTTGCCGTGATCTGATTTCAGTTCATTGGCAAGGGCAAGCCCGCCGCCCGTCAACATTCCAAGACCGATCTTGTAGAAGCTGACGGCATCGCCAAGTTGGCTGGCGAGTTGCAGGCCGGACAGGGCGTCGGGGACGTCAAGCGCGACAATCAGGCGGTCATCAGACATGAGGCGGCTTCCTTGGTTCGGATCACGCACCTCTTAAAGCGGGGCATCGCGGGCGGCAAGGCCGAAGCCTTTAACGATGAGCGCCGCTGTTGTGTTTGCCGCGCGCGACCTAGGCCGCGCGTTTCACGATCATGTTCAGGATCGCGTCGGCGGTCAGCGCGGCACGCTTTGCCGTTTGGTCCGCGATCCGGGATCTCAGGCCGGGCAGGTTCTTGCGGTGGCGTTGCTTGGCGCGCGCAACCAGTCCCCGCGTTACGGTTTCAAACGACGCGTTCAGCGGCGCGGGCAACGAACAGGGATAGCGCGTCGTTCCGCTTGCATCATGAATGGAAATCGTCGCCTCAAACGCGGACCGCGCCGGGTTATATTCAACATCAGAAATCTGGATCTGCTCGTGTCTCATGATCGCCTCACTTATCTACAGGGCCTGTGGATAACTTGGGTCTTCTGTGAGCGTTTAACCCCCGATTCACGGAAAAGTTCCCGGATGTGAGGAAAACCGGCGCATTATCTTGAACCGGACCAGCGCAAAACCCATCTGATAAGCAAGGTCCCAGAGGGGGTGTGCTGCCTGGCGGGCACCCGATATGCGGGACGCTTTAAGAAGGAGAACTGCCGATGGACATGGAGAAGTTCACGGAGCGGTCGCGTGGTTTTTTGCAGGCGGCCCAGACAATTGCGCAACGGGAAGACCACCAGCGGTTGGGCCCGGAGCATCTGCTCAAAGCCTTGATGGACGACGAACAAGGGTTGGCCTCCAACCTCATCAAACGTGCGGGCGGTGCGCCTGAACGTGTCGTTGAAGCCGTCGATCTGGCGCTGTCGAAAATCGCGAAAGTTTCGGGTGACGCGGGCCAGATCTATATGGATGGCCAAACCGTCAAAGTGTTGGACGAAGCACAGAAGCTGGCCAAGAAGGCTGGTGACAGCTTTGTCCCGGTTGAGCGTATTTTGACGGCGCTTGCCGTCGTGCGGTCAAAAGCCAAGGACGCCCTTGATGCGGGCGCGGTCACGGCGCAAACGCTGAATGCGGCGATCAACGATGTGCGTAAAGGCCGGACGGCGGATACCGCGTCGGCCGAAGAAGGCTATGACGCGCTGAAGAAATACGCGCGCGACCTGACCGAAGCGGCTGAAGAAGGCAAAATCGACCCAATCATCGGTCGCGACGAGGAAATTCGCCGCGCGATGCAAGTGTTGTCTCGCCGTACCAAGAACAACCCAGTTCTGATCGGTGAACCCGGCGTCGGTAAAACGGCGATCGCCGAGGGCCTTGCCCTGCGGATCGTCAATGGCGATGTGCCGGAATCCCTGCGCAACAAGAAGCTGATGGCGCTGGATATGGGCGCGCTGATCGCCGGCGCGAAATATCGTGGGGAGTTCGAGGAGCGGCTTAAGGCCGTGCTGTCCGAAGTGACCACTGCCGCAGGCGAAATCATCCTGTTCATTGACGAGATGCACACGCTTGTCGGTGCTGGCAAGACGGACGGCGCCATGGACGCGTCGAACCTGCTGAAGCCGGCTTTGGCGCGGGGCGAATTGCACTGCGTCGGCGCGACGACGCTTGATGAATATCGCAAGCATGTCGAAAAGGACGCCGCGCTTGCCCGTCGGTTCCAACCGCTCGTGATCGAGGAGCCGACGGTCGAGGACACGGTTTCGATCCTGCGCGGCATCAAGGAAAAATACGAACTGCACCACGGTGTGCGGATCGCGGATTCGGCCCTTGTTGCTGCGGCGACGCTCAGCCATCGCTATATCACCGACCGGTTCCTGCCGGACAAGGCGATCGACCTGATGGACGAAGCCGCCAGCAGGCTGCGGATGGAAGTAGACTCCAAGCCCGAAGAGCTCGACGCGCTGGACCGTGAGATCCTGCAAAAGCAGATCGAAGCGGAAGCCTTGAAGAAAGAAGACGACAGGGCGTCGAAAGATCGACTGGGCAAACTTGAAAAAGAACTGTCCGATCTTCAGGAAAAATCGTCGGAGATGACGGCGCAGTGGCAGGCGGAGCGGGACAAGCTCGCCAGTGCCCGTGACCTGAAGGAACAGTTGGACCGGGCGCGGATCGAGCTGGATCATGCGAAGCGCGAAGGCAATCTGGCAAAGGCTGGGGAGCTGTCTTACGGCGTGATCCCGGAGCTTGAGAAAAAGCTGGAGGACGCGGAAGAGCTGGAAGACGCCAAGATGGTATCCGAAGCCGTGCGGCCAGAGCAGATCGCGAGCGTCGTTGAACGCTGGACCGGGATTCCAACATCGAAGATGCTGGAAGGTGAGCGTGAAAAGCTGCTTCGGATGGAGGAAGAGCTTGGCAAGCGCGTGATCGGTCAGAAATCCGCCGTGATCGCCGTGTCAAACGCAGTGCGCCGTGCGCGTGCTGGCCTCAATGACGAGAACCGCCCGCTTGGGTCGTTCCTATTCCTTGGGCCGACCGGTGTCGGTAAGACTGAGCTGACCAAAGCTGTTGCGGAGTATCTGTTTGACGACGACAACGCGATGGTGCGGATCGACATGAGTGAGTTCATGGAGAAACACGCGGTCGCGCGTTTGATCGGCGCTCCTCCGGGCTATGTCGGTTATGACGAAGGCGGCGTGCTGACCGAAGCGGTGCGGCGGCGGCCCTATCAGGTCGTTCTGTTCGACGAGGTCGAAAAGGCGCACCCCGATGTCTTTAACGTGCTGTTGCAGGTTCTTGACGATGGTGTGCTGACTGACGGTCAGGGCCGGAAGGTTGATTTCAAGCAGACACTGATCGTGCTGACGTCGAATCTTGGCAGTCAGGCGCTAAGCCAACTGCCGGACGGTGCGGATGCCGCAGAAGCCAAGCGCAATGTGATGGACGCCGTGCGCGCGCATTTCCGGCCAGAGTTCCTGAACCGTCTCGACGAGACGATCATCTTTGATCGCCTCAGCCGCGAGGATATGGATGGTATCGTCACGATCCAGCTGGCGCGTCTGACCAAGCGGCTTGCTGCGCGGAACATCGCGATTGAACTGGATGATGGCGCCCGCAAGTGGCTTGCCGATGAAGGGTATGATCCGGTGTTCGGTGCACGTCCGTTGAAACGGGTGATCCAGCGCAGCCTGCAGGACCGTCTGGCTGAGATGATCCTTGGCGGCGAGATTTCGGAGGGCGATACCCTTCCGGTCACCGCCGGGTCTGACGGGTTGATCGTCGGTGATCGGGTCAGCAGTTCGACCCGGATACCGCCGGATGACGCTATTCTGCACTAACAAATGAATGAGGGCCGACGCATCGTCGGCCCTCTCTCGTTGTCGGAGTGGTGAGGATTACTTCGGCAACAAGACCTTGTCGATCCGATGGATCACGCCGTTTGATGCAATGATGTCGGCTTGCGTTACCGTGGCATTGTTGACCCGGACACCGTGCGTTCCGTTGACGTGAACGGATTGGCCCTGAACCGTTTCGACATCCAACCGCTGGCCTGCCAATTGGTCGGACGTCACAGCCCCCGGAACAACGTGATAGGTCAGAACTTTCACAAGCTGATCCTTGTTTTCAGGCAGTAGCAGTGTGTCGACGGTGCCAGCGGGCAAGGCTGCGAAAGCTGCGTTTGTTGGGGCGAAGACGGTGAACGGTCCGTCACTTTTCAACGTATCAACCAGATCGGCGGCGGTGACGGCGGCGACAAGTGTCGAGAATTGATCGCTAGAGGCTGCGATATCGACGATATCCGGCTGGCTGGTCATCGGGGTACAGGCTGCGATGGCGGCGACGAGGCCGGAGGCGGCAAATGCCTTGAGTGCAAAGCGACGGTTCATATGAATTTCTCCTTGTTGGGGGATAGTAGAGGGCGCGGCGTTGATCACCGCGCCCCGTTTCTTGAGTGGTGGTTTATTTCGGCAGGATCACAGCATCGATCACGTGGATCACGCCGTTCGACGCCTCGATATCTGCGGCGGTGACATTCGCGCCGTCGACGGTGACTCCGCCTTCGGTGCCGATCATAACTTCGCCGCCATTGACCGTCGCGGCCATCATGCCGTCAGACAAATCGCCCGACATCACTTTGCCCGGCACAACGTGGTAAGTCAGGACGGCGGTCAGCGCTTCGGTGTCGGCCAGCAGACCTTCAACGGTGCCTTCGGGAAGGGCGGCGAATGCCTCATCCGTCGGGGCGAAGACGGTGAACGGGCCTTCGCCCTTCAGCGTTTCGACTAGGCCGGCAGCTTCGACCGCTGCGACGAGGGTGGTGAAGGTGCCTGCTTCAACCGCCGTGTCGACGATATCTTTGGAATGTCCATCCGCGAAGGACGGCCCGGCAAGGGCAACAGAGGTCGTGAGTGCGAGGAAAGTTCTGCGAAGCATAGTGATCTCCCGTGAAGTGAAAGTGCCTTGAGTGGCACGATGATGGGATTACGGTAGACCCGAGAATTTGGATCACTGATGATTTCGCATGTGGCGAAAACCGGCTGAGCCGAACCAATGCGAAAGGAAGCATGAAATATGAAAGCTATGGAGTTCGCGGGCTATATCTTGCAGACCTTCGCGCTTGTGATGGCTGTTGTTGTCGCCGTGGTTCTGGCGGTCGCGTTGATCTTTTTCGTAATCGACCGCACACAGACTGCGGATGCGATCCGGCGAAACTATCCGGTGATCGGGCGGTTCCGGCATCTGTTCACGGAACTGGGCGAATTTTTCCGACAGTATTTCTTTGCCATGGATCGGGAGGAGTTGCCGTTCAACCGGGCGCAGCGCGACTGGGTCAATCGCGCGTCGGAAGGGATGGGGAACACCGTTGCCTTTGGATCGACCCGAAACCTGTCGATCCCCGGCACGCCGCTATTCGTTAACGCGGCCTTCCCGCCGTTGGATGACCAATTCGCCAAAACGGCCCCGCTACGGATTGGCCCCGGCGCGAAACAGCCCTACGACGCGCCGTCGATCTTCAACATCTCAGGGATGAGCTTTGGCGCGCTGTCGCGCCCGGCGGTTCAGGCATTGAGCCGGGGCGCGGCGAAGGCCGGGATTTGGATGAATACGGGCGAGGGTGGGCTAAGCCCGTTCCATCTGGAAGGCGGCTGCGATGTTGTCTTTCAGATCGGCACTGCGAAATACGGCGTGCGTGATGAAACCGGCGCGCTGTCGGATGAACGGCTAGGCGCGGTGGCCGCCCATGAAAACGTTCGGATGTTTGAGGTGAAGCTTGCCCAAGGCGCGAAACCCGGCAAGGGCGGCATCCTTCCCGGAGCGAAAGTTAGTGCAGAGATTGCGGCGATCCGGGGTATTCCCGAAGGCCATGACAGTATTTCGCCGAACCGGCATCTGGAGGTCGATGATTGGGGCGATCTGCTCGACCTTATCGGACACATCAGAGACGTGACGGGAAAGCCCGTTGGCATAAAGACGGTGGTTGGCGCGATTGAACCGCTCGACGCGCTGTTTTCCGAGGTGACTGAGCGTGGCGCAGAGTCCGCCCCCGATTTTATCACGATTGACGGCGGCGAAGGTGGCACTGGTGCATCGCCCATGCCGCTGATGGACCTCGTCGGTATGCCGATCCGCGAGGCGCTGCCCCTCGTCGCGGATCTGAGGGCACGGCACGGGCTGCGCGACCGTATCCGGCTGATTGCGTCCGGTAAGCTGGTCAATCCGGGTGACATCGCCTGGGCACTTGCGGCGGGTGCGGATTTCGTGACGTCGGCCCGCGGCTTCATGTTCAGTCTCGGCTGCATTCAGGCGATGAAGTGCAATCGGAACACCTGCCCAACCGGGATCACGACCCATGATGCGCGGCTGCAAAAAGGACTGGTGGTCGAGGACAAGTTCGAAAAGGTCGCCCGCTACGCGAAAGGCGTTATCAAAGAGGTTGAGATGATCGCCCATTCGGTCGGTGTCGCCGAACCCCGCCTGATCGAGCGTAAGCATGTCAGGCTGGTTCAGAACGACGGACGATCCTGCCAGATGGACGAACTTTACCCACATTACAGTGACCCAACAATATCGTGAGGAAAGTTGGTTTGGCTTGGTTCCGGGCCTGCCTTAGGCAAATGTGAACGCACATCCCGGAGGAACCCACATGCGCTTTAAACCCGATCTGAAATGGTCCGACGTGACGCCCAATGCAGACTACATGAATCGGCGGCAGTTGATGATGGGGGCCGGGGCGCTTGGGCTTGGGGCGATTGCGGGGCCGGCGTTTGGGGCGATTGAAACGGTGCCCAGCCCATATTCGACCGATGCGGAGCCGAACAGTCTGGAAGATATCACCGCCTACAACAACTTTTATGAGTTCGGGACAGGTAAGGGTGATCCTGCCCGCTATGCCGCCGCGCTGACCACCGATCCGTGGAGCGTGCAGATCGACGGTCTGGTGGGTAAGCCGGGCAACTATGATCTGGCCGACCTGACCCAAGGCGTCACGATGGAAGAGCGCATCTACCGTTTCCGCTGTGTTGAGGCTTGGGCGATGGTCATTCCGTGGGTCGGGTTTGAGCTGTCTCATCTGTTGAATCGTGTTGGTGTTCAGCCGTCTGCCAAATACGTCGCCTTTGAAACTCTGGTCCGGCCGGAAGAGATGGTCGGCCAGCGCAGCGCCGTTCTCGACTGGCCCTACCGCGAGGGGCTGCGACTGGACGAGGCGATGAACCCGCTGACGATCCTCGCGACCGGTCTTTATGGGGAGGAGATGCCGAACCAGAACGGTGCGCCGATCCGTCTGGTCGTGCCGTGGAAATATGGCTTCAAGTCGATCAAGTCGATTGTCCGCATCACCCTGACCGAAGAAGAACCACCCGCGACATGGAACATGCAGAACCCGCGCGAATATGGCTTCTATAGTAATGTGAACCCCGAGGTGGATCATCCGCGTTGGAGCCAAGCCAGCGAGCGACTGATCGGTGGCTTCTTCGCAAAACGCCAGCCGACGCAGAAATTCAACGGCTACGGCGAATACGTTGCCGACCTTTATGCCGACATGGATCTGGCAGAGCAGTTTTGATCGACGCACCGGAAACGAGTGTGGCCACCTGAATGGTAAGCGGACTCAACAATAGCCTTCGCCGCGTGCCAGCGTGGACGCTTTATATCGTCGGGGCGATTCCGTTCGTCTGGCTGGTGATCCAGCTTTTCACCGGCGCGCTCGGTGTCGATCCGGTCAAGGTGATGGAACACCGGCTGGGAGAGTTGGGCTTGCAGTTTCTAGTGGTCGGCCTCGCCGTCACTCCGTTACGAAAATTCACTGGCATTAATATAGTGAAGTTCCGCCGTCCGATCGGGGTGGTCGCCTTCTTCTATATATTGGCGCATCTGCTGGTCTGGCTGCTGTTGGACATTCAATTACTGTGGGGGCAGATCTGGGCCGACATTCTGAAGCGGCCCTACATTACGATTGGCATGGCCGGGTTTCTGTTGCTACTGCCGCTGGCGCTGACCTCGAACAACTGGTCGGTCCGCAAGCTTGGCCCGGTGAAGTGGCGCAAGCTACATCGTCTGACCTACCTCGCGATTCCCATAGGGGCGATTCACTTTGTAATGGTCGTGAAGGGCTGGCAGGTCGAACCCTTCATCTATTTGGCTGTGGTTCTGGCGCTGCTGGCGCTTCGAATCCGACTCAGAATGACGAGAGAAGCGAGTCGCGCCTGACGAGTCGCGTGCTTTCCCTCAGATCAGGGCCGTTTCCTCGGGTTTTTGGCGGTTGTCATGAAATATTCGCAGGAGTCGTGTAGAGTGAATCGCATCTGAAACCCCGACTCGGGCCGTGAATCGGCGGTTCGGGGCGTGTGATTCAGGTTTTTGGGGTGGTGAGTCTGTGGATAACCGCCGTATCGGGCCGAAATCAGCGTAGGCGGGGCTAAAATTATTGCGCGAAAACCCGGCCTTTCATTTCGATCATTTCCCTAAACCCCCTAAAACATAGGGAA
>NZ_JBLUOA010000003.1:75000-289992 GCF_048060095.1 Aliiroseovarius sp. YM-037
CGCAAGATTGCACAATGTCTGGCGCAAGCCAGGCGGGAAAAAGTATGACTTTTGATTTAGGTTGGCCCACACATACAAAAGGGGGTCGACCATCGGAAGAAGCCTGTCTTCTTCTGGATCAAATCAAGCGCGAGAAGGGCGTTTGGTGGATGCCTTGGCAGTAAGAGGCGATGAAGGACGTGATACTCTGCGATAAGCGGTGGCGAGCTGAGAATAGGCTTTGACCCACCGATCTCCGAATGGGGCAACCCACCTGATACTTTGTTATTGTTATCCTTGGATAATCAATAGCAGGGTAAAACAGGGATTTTTAACCTGAATACATAGGGTTAAAAAGGCAAACCCGGGGAACTGAAACATCTAAGTACCCGGAGGAAAGGAAATCAACAGATACTCCCCTAGTAGCGGCGAGCGAACGGGGACCAGCCGAGCGATGAGAGTGACAAGAACGAGTTGGAAAACTCGGCCATAGTGGGTGACAGCCCCGTATTGGAAGCTCGATTCGACGTATTAAGTAGGGCGGGACACGTGAAATCCTGTCTGAACATCGGGGGACCACCCTCGAAGGCTAAGTACTCCTTACTGACCGATAGCGAACCAGTACCGTGAGGGAAAGGTGAAAAGCACCCCGACGAGGGGAGTGAAACAGTTTCTGAAACCGGACGCCTACAATCAGTCGGAGCCTCCTTGCGGGGTGACGGCGTACCTTTTGTATAATGGGTCATCGACTTGGTCTCACGTGCAAGCTTAAGCCGATAGGTGTAGGCGCAGCGAAAGCGAGTCTTAATAGGGCGTCGAGTTCGTGGGATCAGACCCGAAACCGAGTGATCTAGGCATGGCCAGGTTGAAGGTAAGGTAACACTTACTGGAGGACCGAACCCACATCTGTTGAAAAAGATCGGGATGAGCTGTGCCTAGGGGTGAAAGGCCAATCAAACTCGGAGATAGCTGGTTCTCTGCGAAATCTATTTAGGTAGAGCGTCATCCGAATACCCCGGGGGGTAGAGCACTGGATGGGTAATGGGGCCCCACAGGCTTACTGATCCTAACCAAACTCCGAATACCCGGGAGTACTAGATGGCAGACACACAGCGGATGCTAACGTCCGTTGTGGAGAGGGAAACAACCCTGACCTACAGCTAAGGCCCCCAATTCGTGGCTAAGTGGGAAAGCAGGTGGGACGACCAAAACAACCAGGAGGTTGGCTTAGAAGCAGCCATCCTTTAAAGATAGCGTAACAGCTCACTGGTCTAATTAAGTTGTCCTGCGGCGAAGATGTAACGGGGCTCAAGCCACGAGCCGAAGCTTAGGATGTGCATAGCACATGGTAGCAGAGCGTAGTGTGATATAACTCCGCGTCTCTTATGCACCTTCGGGTGTATCGGAGACTAGGAGTTTTCTGTGAAGCCGGCCTGTGAGGGATCCGGTGGAGAGATCACTAGTGAGAATGATGACATGAGTAGCGACAAACAGGGTGAGAGACCCTGTCGCCGAAAGTCCAAGGGTTCCTGCTTAAAGCTAATCTGAGCAGGGTAAGCCGACCCCTAAGGCGAGGCCGAAAGGCGTAGTCGATGGGAACCAGGTTAATATTCCTGGGCCAGGAAGTAGTGACGGATCGTGAAGGTTGTTCACCCTTATCGGATTGGGTGGGCCGCTAATCGGTTCCTGGAAATAGCTCTTCCGTAAGATCGTACCCTAAACCGACACAGGTGGACTGGTAGAGAATACCAAGGCGCTTGAGAGAACGATGTTGAAGGAACTCGGCAAAATACCTCCGTAAGTTCGCGAGAAGGAGGCCCAGTTTCTACGCAAGTATTGACTGGGGGCACAAACCAGGGGGTGGCGACTGTTTACTAAAAACACAGGGCTCTGCGAAGTCGCAAGACGACGTATAGGGTCTGACGCCTGCCCGGTGCTGGAAGGTTAAAAGGAGGGGTGAGAGCCCCGAATTGAAGCCCCAGTAAACGGCGGCCGTAACTATAACGGTCCTAAGGTAGCGAAATTCCTTGTCGGGTAAGTTCCGACCTGCACGAATGGCGTAACGACTTCCCCGCTGTCTCCAACATCGACTCAGCGAAATTGAATTGCCTGTCAAGATGCAGGCTTCCCGCGGTTAGACGGAAAGACCCCGTGCACCTTTACTACAGCTTCACACTGGCAATAGGTCAGCGATGTGCAGAATAGGCGGTAGGCTTTGAACCAGGGACGCCAGTCTCTGGGGAGCCTCCTTTGAGATACCGCCCTTCGCTCGCTTGTTGTCTAACCGCGGTCCGTTATCCGGATCCGGGACCCTGTGTGGCGGGTAGTTTGACTGGGGCGGTCGCCTCCTAAAGAGTAACGGAGGCGCGCGAAGGTTGGCTCAGAGCGGTCGGAAATCGCTCGTTGAGTGCAATGGCAGAAGCCAGCCTGACTGCGAGACTGACAAGTCGAGCAGAGTCGAAAGACGGCCATAGTGATCCGGTGGTCCCGAGTGGAAGGGCCATCGCTCAACGGATAAAAGGTACGCCGGGGATAACAGGCTGATACTGCCCAAGAGTCCATATCGACGGCAGTGTTTGGCACCTCGATGTCGGCTCATCTCATCCTGGGGCTGGAGCAGGTCCCAAGGGTACGGCTGTTCGCCGTTTAAAGAGGTACGTGAGCTGGGTTTAGAACGTCGTGAGACAGTTCGGTCCCTATCTGCCGTGGGTGTAGGATACTTGAGAGGAGTTGCCCCTAGTACGAGAGGACCGGGGTGAACGATCCACTGGTGGACCAGTTGTTATGCCAATAGCAGTGCTGGGTAGCTATGATCGGAAAGGATAACCGCTGAAGGCATCTAAGCGGGAAGCCCCCCTCAAAACAAGGTATCCCTGAGGACCGTGGTAGACCACCACGTCGATAGGCCGGAGATGTAAGCGCAGCAATGCGTTCAGTTGACCGGTACTAATTGTCCGATAGGCTTGATTTGATCCAGTAGAAGCCAGACTTCGCTGGTCAGAAGCATACACTACATACAGTTTTGCCTGATTTGGATCGCCGAAAGGCGGATGTTGAGTTTCTTTCTCGGTTTGGTGGTCATAGCGCGAGCAAAACACCCGATCCCATCCCGAACTCGGCCGTTAAGTGCCGTCGCGCCGATGGTACTGCGTCTTAAGACGTGGGAGAGTAGGTCACCGCCAAACCTAGTAAGAAACTCAATCGGTTCTCTCTTTATCGATGCGCCTCAGACTTACGATTAAGCCTTGAGGCGTCAAAATTGGCGCGGGATGGAGCAGTCCGGTAGCTCGTCAGGCTCATAACCTGAAGGTCGTAGGTTCAAATCCTACTCCCGCAACCAACTTTTCGAACACCCCGCCCGTAACTCGGCGGGGGTTTTGGCTTTTTCGGCCTTTCCCTCCCGAACGCCCTCTCGGTGCCGTCGCGACCCGACCGGCACGCCAAGCAAAACCTTACGCTGATATGACTGACAAACGCGCCGTTCTCTATTAGCCTGCCAAATAGTCTTGCACCTTTGCGAATCCGATGCATTTCAGGGCAGTATAAAGACCAACCGTATTAGGAGTTCGCGTGTCCCTCTTCTTTATCGTTGCTTTACCCTTCTTCGGTGCGTTGCTACCCGGCCTGATGAATGCCGC
This sequence comes from Aliiroseovarius sp. YM-037, assembly GCF_048060095.1. Lineage (NCBI taxonomy): Bacteria > Pseudomonadati > Pseudomonadota > Alphaproteobacteria > Rhodobacterales > Paracoccaceae > Aliiroseovarius > Aliiroseovarius sp. YM-037. The sequence goes on from NZ_JBLUOA010000003.1 coordinate 78,618, forward strand.
AGGTCGCTCCGCTTGTGCCGGAGTGACGTTCACCGTTTCGCTCGCCGCTTTCATCGGTTTGCTGACCAATCTGCCCTTGGTTCTCGCGGGGGAAGTCGTGATGGCGCGAGTCGAATGGATGCCGTCGCTGGGGTTGAATTTCACCCTGATGCTTGATGGCTTGGGCTTCTTCTTTGCCATGTTGATCCTTGGAATCGGCCTGTTGATCATCGCCTACGCGCGCCAATACCTAAGCCGCGATGACAATATGGGTGAGTTTTTCACCTATTTACTGCTGTTTCAGGGCGCGATGGTTGGCATTGTCCTAAGCGACAACATCCTGCTTTTGCTGGTTTTTTGGGAACTAACCTCGCTTTCGTCTTTTTTGCTGATCGGGTATTGGAAACACTTGCCCGAAGGGCGACAAGGCGCGCGGATGGCACTGGCGGTCACGGGTATGGGCGGGCTTGCGATGATCGGTGGTATGCTGATCCTCGGCCAGATCGCGGGGAGTTATGACCTCAGCGTCATCCTGCAAAACCGCGCGCTTATACAGGCTGATCCGCTATACATCCCAGCTCTGATCCTGATCCTGCTTGGCTGTTTCACGAAATCGGCGCAGTTCCCGTTTCATTTCTGGTTGCCGCACGCGATGGCGGCCCCGACGCCGGTATCGGCGTATCTGCACTCGGCAACGATGGTCAAAGCCGGGATTTTCCTGATGGCCCGTATGTGGCCGGTTCTGTCGGGCACCCCGGAATGGTTCATGATCGTGACATCCGCCGGGCTGGTGACGATGGTGCTGGGTGCGGTGATCGCGTTGTTCAAGCACGATTTGAAGGCGCTTCTGGCGTTTTCGACGGTCAGCCATTTGGGGCTGATCACGATGCTTCTGGGCACAGGCACCGCGTTCGGCGCACTGGCGGCGATATTTCACATCCTGAACCATGCGACGTTCAAAGCGGCGCTGTTTATGTCTGCCGGGATCATCGATCACGAGGCGCATACCCGTGATATTCGTCGGTTGGGCGGGCTGCGAACGCTCATGCCCGTGACCTTCGGGATTGCGACGTTGGCCGCCTTGTCGATGGCAGGGATTCCGTTGCTGAACGGGTTCTTGTCGAAAGAAATGATGCTGGAAGAGACGCTTCACACCACGTTGTTCGGTGCGCCTTGGCTGGTGCCTGCTTTGGCGACCCTTGGGTCGCTGTTCTCTGCCGCCTATTGCTTCCGCCTGATCGGCCACGTGTTCCTTGGCCCGGTGCGCGATGACTACCCGGCCAAGCCGCATGATCCCGGCGCGGGCATGTGGTTGCCGCCAGCGATCCTGATCGTGCCCGTGGTGGTTATTGGCGTTGCCCCGTTCCTTGTGGAACCGTTCGTGAAGCTTGTCACGGCTTCCGTTCTGGGTGGGGAGGCTGAGATGCCGAAGGCCCATTTCAAGATATGGCACGGGCTGGTGCCTGCGCTGTTCATGTCTATCGTCGCGGTGGTCGGCGGCTTGCTGATGCTGTCGATCTTCAAGCCAGCGCTGCGGTTGTGGGAAACCACTCCGCGCCCCGAAGCCAAGATGATCTTTGAGGGCATCGTTGAAGCCGCGGCGAGTGCGGCCCGAATGCTCATCCTACCGCTCCATAACGGTGCATTCACCCGCTATGCGGCGACCGGCGCGATCGTGATCGTCGCCGCCGGTTTCCACGCGTGGAGCACTGGCACTGTCGCCGCCCCGACCCGCGATATGCAGGCCGCGGGCGTTGTGCCAATCGCGGGCTGGCTGATGCTGGTGGCGGCGACGGGGGCGTTGGTTTTCATGCATCGCAACCGTTTCCTGTCGCTGATCCTGATCGGTATCGTCGGTCTGATGGTGTCTGTCGGATTCGTGTTCTTCAGTGCGCCTGATCTGGCGATGACCCAGTTCACGGTTGAGGTCGTGACGATCATTCTGCTGTTGCTCGCGCTTAATTTCCTGCCGAACACCACCCCGGTTGAAAGCACGGTTCTGCGCCGGGTGCGGGATGCTGGGGTGGCGGTCGCGGGTGGACTCGCGACCTTTGGGCTGTCCTATCACTATCTGCTGCGCGATGCGGTTAGCAGCCCGATATCGGAGTTCCACCTCGCGAACTCCTACAAGGGCGGTGGCGGCACCAATGTCGTCAACGTCATCCTCGTCGATTTCCGCGGGTTCGATACCTATGGCGAAATCATCGTTCTTGGCATTGCGGCCCTGCTGATCTACGCGCTGACGGAAACCCTGCTGGGCGGACCCGTCCGTGCGCGGCTTTTGAACCGTAAACCCGATCAGCCGCGCGCAGGGGATATGCACCCGATGATGATGGTTGTTCTGACGCGCGTCATCATGCCGGTGGTTCTGATGGTCGGCTTCTACATCTTCCTGCGCGGGCATAATGAACCCGGCGGCGGGTTCATCGCGGGCTTGATCGTTTCGATTGCGGTCGTGATGCAGTATATGGCGAGCGGATTCGCGTGGGCCTCTGCCCGGCTGAAATATCCCTATCACGGGGTCATCGGCGCCGGGGTTCTGGTTGCCGGGTTGACAGGTATCGGGTCGTGGTTTGTTGGCAAGCCGTTCCTGACCTCTGATTTCACCTATGTCCGTATTCCGCCATTTGAAAAGTTTGAACTGGCGACCGCTGCGCTGTTTGATGTCGGCGTATTCCTGGCCGTCGTTGGCGCGGTGATGCTGTCGCTTGAAAGCTTCTCGCGTCTCGCGCGGCGGGCGCATGTGCCTGACAGTGAACACCCGATGGATATCGACCCGTCCCGTGACGATCCACCCCTTGATCCCGCCGGACCGGCAAAGGAGGGTGCGTAACATGGAGATGCTTGTCGCAACCGCCATTGGCATCCTGACCGCCGGGGGCCTTTACCTGACCCTGCGTCTGCGGACCTTCCCCGTCATCCTGGGCATTTCGCTGCTGACCTATGCGGTCAATGTCTTCCTGTTCGCCTCTGGCCGGCTGACGGTCGGCGCGCCCCCCATTCTGCAGGACGACGTGACCGTCTATACCGATCCGCTGCCGCAAGCCTTGGTGCTGACGGCGATCGTGATTTCCTTCGGGATGACGGCGGTTGTCGTGATGATCGGCCTTGGCGCATTTCTTGGATCCGACGATGACCACGTTGATCATCAGCCCGAAAACCCGGCGGAGGGGCAGTCATGAGTCATTGGATCATCGTTCCCGTCGTTCTGCCCGCATTGCTCGCGCCCTTCATCGTGCTGGCCGCGCGCTATCACATCGGGATTCAACGCGCGTTTTCCGTTGTCGGTGTGCTCGCGTTGATCGCCATCGCGGCGGGGCTGGCCTGGACCGTGTCCGACGGCAGCATCGTGCTTTATCAGCTTAGCGATTGGGCCGCGCCGTTTGGCATCGTTCTGGTGGGCGACAGGTTATCCACGTTGATGATCCTGCTGACGGCTGTATTGGCGCTGTTCGTGCTGCTTTACGCAATCGGCTCTGGCTGGGACGACCGGGGAAGGCATTTCCACGCGCTGTTCCAGTTTCAGCTGATGGGGATCATGGGGGCGTTTCTGACCGGCGACCTTTTCAACCTGTTCGTCTTTTTCGAGGTGCTGCTGATCGCCTCCTACGGGCTGATGATCCACGCGGGCGGCAATGCGCGGCTTCGGGCGGGGGTGCAGTATGTGCTGTTCAACTTGATCGGATCGACGCTGTTTCTGTTCGCGCTCGGCTCGATTTACGCCGAGACTGGCACGCTGAACATGGCTGATCTGGCTGAACGTGTTGCGCTGATCTCGCCCGAGGAAACCGTGGGTATCCGCGTTGCTTCGGTTCTTTTGCTGCTGGTCTTTGCGATCAAGGCGGCGGTTGTGCCGCTGCATTTCTGGCTGCCCTCAAGCTATGCCGAAGCACCTGCGCCGGTCGGGGCCCTGTTCGCGATTATGACCAAGGTTGGCGCCTACGCGATCATCCGCGTCTACACGATGATCTTTCCGCCTGATCTGGAGGCCACAGCGGGCCTGCATGATCTGTGGTTGTTGCCTGCCGCGCTGATATCGCTCGTCATCGGGATGGTCGGTGTGCTGGCGGCGAAGCGGTTGGATCGGTTGGTGGCATATTCTGTCATCGGATCGATGGGGATGATCATGATCTCCATCTCGCTATTCAGCCCGGCGAGCATTGCGGCAGCGCTTTACTACATCGTGCATTCGACCTTGGCGGCGGCGGCGCTGTTCCTGATTTCAGATCTAGTGCGCACCGGCCGCGCGAATTTGGACCTGATGCCGCAACTGCCCGTCGCGGGAGGTGCGCTGACCGCCGCGCTGTTTTTTGCGGGCGCGATTGCGATGGCGGGGTTGCCGCCGCTGTCGGGCTTCCTCGGTAAGCTGCTGGTGCTCGACGCCGCGTTTGGGAGCGATCTGGTGGTCTGGATCTGGGTCATCGTGCTCAGCTCAAGCCTTATCGCGATTGTTGGGTTTGCCCGCGCGGGTAGCGTTCTGTTCTGGAAGGCGCATGGTGCAGACCTGCCCGAAGAAGAAGAGGGGCCGACGTTCCCACGCCCTGCAACCCTGTCCTATGTCGCGGTTGGGGGGCTGATTTCGCTGCTTGCGGCGCATACGATTTTTGCCGGGCAGGTGCACGCCTACACCACGACGATGGCCGCCCAGTTGTTTGCGCCGGAGCCTTACATCTCCACCGTGATCGAAACGCCGGGCAAGCTCGACAAGCCGACGGAGGACCACTGACATGGCGCGCGCATTTCACTGGCTACTGCCGCACCCGTTTCTGACGCTTCTTCTGGCGGTGGTCTGGACGCTGCTGCAAAACGAAGTTTCTGCCGGGATGGTGGTGTTCGGCATTATCCTCGGGATCATCATCCCGCGCAGCACGTCGATCTGGTGGCCGGACACGCCGACGGGCTTTCGGCTGGGTAAGATGGTCAGCTACAGCGTCATCGTGATGTGGGATATTCTGGTCGCCAACGTCCAGGTTGCGTGGATCGTCCTGACGGTTCCAAATTCAAAGCTAAGACCGGCCTGGATCGTCGTTCCGCTTGAGTTGCGCCAGCCCGAAGCCATCACCGTGCTTGCCGGAACGATTACGCTGACGCCCGGAACGGTATCGGCGGATTTGTCGGATGAGGGGCACAGCCTGCTGGTGCATGTGCTGCACACAGACGACGCCGATGCCGTGCGCGATGACATCAAAACCCGTTACGAACGCCGCCTGAAGGAGATTTTCTTATGACCGCCGCATCAGGTTTCCTGGATATCGCGCTGGCCATCGCCTTTGTCGCGCTCGCACTGGGGCAGATATTGTCGATGGTTCGGCTGGTGCTTGGCCCGACATCGGGTGATCGCATCCTTGCGCTCGATACGATGGTGATAAACGCGCTGGGCCTCGTGGTTGTTCTTGGCATTCGCCAAGGCGCGCAAATCTACTTTGAGGTGTCGCTGCTGATCGCGATGTTGGGCTTTGTTTCAACCGTCGCCCTGGCGCGCTTTATCCTGCGGGGGGACATCATCGAATGACCGCTGAGATTATCGGAACATATGCTGTCGGACTTTGCCTGCTGATCGGGTCCGGCTTTGTTGCTGTGGGTGTCATCGGGCTTTTGAAGTTCAACGATCCGATGGCGCGTCTGCACGCCCCGACCAAGGTCGGCACTGTCGGGATCGGGATGCTGTTGCTGGCGTCGATCATTCATTCATTTCTGTTGGGCGAAACCTCGATCCATGAACTGCTGATCATGGCGTTTTTGTTCGTCACGGCGCCCATTTCCGCGCATTTCATCGCGAAGGTGAATATCCACCGCGAGGCTTGCGAAACGCCGCCATCCCCACCGCGCGACGACACGTGGTCAACGCTGAACACGCCGGAAGCGGATCGGGAAATCGACGGAGCAAACCAAGGTTGAACCGCGTCACCTCACGGCGACCGCCGGGCGTCCCCGCCGCAGGGTGATCCACAGGGTTGCGGCAATAATCAAGCTCGCGCCGGCCCAGAAGCCGGGTTTTGGCAGTTCGCTGAACAGGAAATACCCGGCAAGGGTCGAGAACACGAGACTCGCATAGGACAGGATCGACAGGAACGCGGCCTGTCCGTAGCGATGCGCGCGCAAGAAGCAGAATTGCGCGGATTGCGCAAAGACGCCGACCGCCAGAAGGATCGGCCACTGACCCGGCGGCACGGGTTGCCAGTTCAGCGCGGCGAACGGCGCGGCGATCAGGGTCAGACCAGCGGTGTAGAAGGTCATCATCACGACGGTTGGCGCAGCGACCAGTCGCCGGGTGACGATGACTGCCCCAGTTGCGGCCAGCACGGTCAGGCATTGCGCGGCGAGGCCCGCCCCGCCGGAAAGGTTGCCGGGATCGACGGCGATAATTACGCCGATCAGGCCGATCAGGGCTGCAACCCAACTGCCGCGGGTTATGACCTCTCGCAATATCCATGCAGCGGCGATCATGGTCAGGATCGGGCGGGTGAAGCTGATCGCGGTGAACAGGGCAAGGGGCAGGCGAGCGATGGCGTAAAAGCTCGACGTCAGCGCGATGGCCGAAAACCCGACGCGCAGTGCGTGCAGATGCAGATCGGGCAGGTTCAGGAACGCCCGGCGGTCATGCCATGCCCAAGGCAGCATCAGCAATAGCCCGACGCACGCCCGCAGAAACACCAGTTGAAAAGCAGGGTAGCCCAGCCCCAATGCCTTGATGATCGACAGCGCAACGATGTTGAGCGTCATATCCGTCAGCAGCCACCCCGCCGCTGTCAGATTGCGCGGGGGATCAGCCGCGCTTGGCAAGCAGGTTCGCCATGATGCGGAACGCGCCGGGGGTCAGACGCTCCATCTGGTGATGCAGGATCAGCGAGGTGTGGACGTGCCGCCCTTTGCCCACGTCCGCGACGAGCCATGCGCCGTTAAGCGGCTCTTCCCCCGCATCGTGCATTGAGATCAGTGGTGTGTAGGCGGCGTCCCACTCCTTAGCGAAGTAAAGCCCGCGTTCCTTGTGCCAGCTGGCCCAATCCTCCGCCCCGATGCGGTTTGGCTGGTGCAGCAGCGGATGATCGGGGGCGAGTATGGTCACTTCGGCGGCCTCATCCGTGACCCGCCAGCGAAGCGACGGTTGCCCGATTTCAAGCCGGTGGGGTGGGGTTTTGTCGGCGTCCCAATTGTCCCAGGGGCGATGGTAAAGCATGACGAGCGTGCCGCCGTTCCGCATCCACGCGTGGATGCGCGGCATGGCGGCGGCAAGACCGGGGCAAAACTTCATCGCGAAAATGCCGATGACGAGGGTGTCGAACCCGGCGAGGATCGCGTCGGTCAATGGCGTGTCGGACAGGTCGGTGACGTCCGCTCCCATCCGATCAAGCCACCAGCCAACGCGGTCGTTTCCGCCACCGATATAGCCGACCCGCGCTTGCGGCAGCGCGGCGTCGATAAGAAGAACGCGCACCTCCGCCGGAGTCACCAGAGCACGCGGCGCGGTATGGGGATGGCGGATGTGGCGAACGCTGTGCGCGTTTTGACCGTCAAGCGTCAGGGTCAGTGTATGGAGGCCCGGCGTGGCGTTGCCGGGTATGGTGACGGTAAAGCGGCCGTCCGCGCCACCCACTTTCCAGCCATCGGGCGCGCGCAAATCGGGTGTGCCACCCCCGGCCTCGGTGGCCGAGATTGAGATGACGCGGTTTGTAGTGGCAAGATTGATGACATTCGCGGTGGGGGTCAGCGTTGCGGCGCGCATCGGCAGGACAACGGGCGGAACCTCAAACGGCACAGCGGTGGTGGCTGTGATCCCGTGGGCGGAGATTGAGACATCGAGGCAAGGCGCGTCGGGTTCGCCGGGCCGGTAGGCCGACGGGTAGGGATCGCTGATCGCCGCGCCGTCTGACAGGCGAAGGCGGTTGCCATTTGCGGTCCAGCCGTCCGGCAGGCGCGGGGTGAGCGTAACGCTGGCGCTATGTTCGGTGGTCCACATTGCTTCATCGCCCGGATGCAGAATATCGCTCGACAGACGGGCGTGCATATCGACCCCGATGGACAGGTGGATAACCCGGCAAAGCTGCGTGTCTTTCCGGGCGAGCTTGTGGGCGATGCCGGCAGGGCAGCCGGGGGTTGCCCGCCGCAGGGCGGTAAGCGCGGCACAGGCGTGGCGCAGGACGTCTGCGGTCGCCGGGAAGGCCGCCAGCGCAGCATCGCACGCGTCTTGTGCGGCTGCCAGATCGGCCGCGATGGCAGGGGCGTCGAGGTCGCGGAGCGTTTGCGGCAGGCCCGACATGATATCGGTATCCTCGCCGGTCAGCCGCGATCGCGCGAGATGCAGGGGAAAGTCGATCTCTGCCCCCGCCGGAACCCAGCGCCCCATCCCTTGCGTCCTGTGCATCGCGCGGCTTTGCTGGCCGATCCGCGCAAAGCTCCACCCCGTGACCGGATCGCGGCCTTTCGCGGCGATGGTTAGTGTCGTGGGTGGCGGCGGCAGATCGTCGTCATATGCCTGCCCCGCGCCGGACCACGCGGGAAGGTAGAGTTTCTTGACCTCCCACGGCGGTAGGTCGCTGCCCTTGAAATCGGGATCGGCGGCAAGGTCCATAACAAGATGTGCGGCCTCGGTCATCGCGCGGTGATGGCCGTGCTGTCCGGGCACATCGAGGAAGGTCGGGCAGATGATGTCGGGTCGTTCGGTGCGGATTACATCGACAAAGCGGGCAAGTGTCCGGTCACGGCCCCATTTGGCGAGGGTTTCTTCGCCGGATTTGGAAAACCCGAAATCAAAGATCGTGTCGTCCGGGTGTTCGGACAGCCAATACATGCGCAGGTCGAGCCGATCGCAGGCCGCCTCCATTTCCGCTGTGCGCAGGGTGCCGAGCGCGGCGACGGCCTCGGTCCCGATGTCGTTCTGCCCGCCTTCACCCCGCGTTGAGCAGGCATAGGAAATATCGACCCCATCGCGAAACCGCAGCGCCGCCAGCATAGCCGAGGTTTCATCGTCAGGGTGCGCACCGGTGTTCATGAAAGACACGACAGAGCGGAGCGCGGTCAGCGCTTGCCACAACGCCACAACGCGGGGGGAGTCGCGTTCGGCGGCGATCCGGGCCTGATCTGAAAGGGGCATACGGGCTCCGTCTAATGGGCGTGGGACAGGGGCGAGGTTAGTGCGCGGTTCAGGATCAACGCCGCCGCGCCTTGGGTCGCGGTCATCCGTCCCGACGCGCCGCGCATCAGGCGCGGGTGGGGTGCAGTGGGGCGGTTTGATACGGACAGATCGGGCAGTGGGGTTTCTGCGACCAGATGATCCAGCACCGCATCCGGCATCGCGCCACCAAGAACAACGGTTTGCGGATCGAACATATTTTCAACGATGGCGAGCGCATACCCAAGCGCTTTGGTTGCGGTGCCAAGCCACTCCATCAGATCGGGATCGCGCTGCTGGAACAGATGCCCTAGTGCCTCAATATCATGGGCGTCTTTTCCGGCGTCGCTCAGGTGGCGCTGGACGGATAGACGGCTCAGCACGCTTTCCAGTTTGCCGCCGGAAAGGGGGATGGGGATGTGGCCGATCTCTCCGGCATTGCCGAAGGCGCCTTTCATGATCTGGCCGTTGTGGATCAGGCCAAGGCCAAGCCCCGCGCCAAAATAGATATAGGCATAGGTGGCAAGCCCCTGCGCGACGCCATTGATCCTTTCGGCCATCGCGGCGGCGTTGGCGTCATTGCTGAGGGCGATAGGCAGGTCGATGGCGTCGGTGAACAACTCTTCTGCATCCAGTTCCTGCCAGCCGGACAGGTCAGAGCCTTGGCCCGCGACGCCAGTAACACCAAACGGCCCCGGCATAACAACCCCCGCGCCAAGCATTCGGTCGCGTGCGCCCGGCACTTGCGCCAGCGCGCGGTCGTAAAGCGTTGTGACATGGTGCAACACGGTGTCAGGGCTGATGTCATCAAGCGCGACGCGTTCGGTCGTAACCAGATCGCCTTGCAGGTTCAGAAGCGCAGCGAATACCGCGTCCGGGCGCACCTCAATCCCCAAGGCATAGCCGCCTTTGGGGTTTAGCGCGTATTGCATCGCGGGCAGGCCGCGGCCAACGCTGCGCCGGCCCTTTTCGATCAGCATCCCGTCGTCTGAGAGTTCGGAGATGATATTGCTGACCGTTTGCGTCGTCAGCGACAGGGACCGCGCGATTTCGGCCCTTCCGATCGATCCTGCGGCGTGGACCTGCCCCAGCACGGCTTGCCGGTTCCGGTGTCTGGACCGTTCGGCGTTACTGCCTTTCTGAAGTGCGTGAACTCTCATCATGCTTCGATTAACTCAAATCATTTGAATTATCAATCAGATTGAGTTAACCCGAAAGACATGAGTCTAAAATGACCGATGATGATGCCACCAAGGGAGAGACACGATGAAAATGCACCTGAAGAGTTTGGCCCTCGCCGGGGCGACAGCGTCCGCGGCCCTGTTCGCAAGCGCCGCCAATGCCGTCGAGATCGAATATTGGCAGTATTTCTTTGATGCCCGCGTGACCGCGATGGAACAGCTGATCGAAAATTTCGAAGCGGCCAATCCTGATATCACCGTCACCATGACGCATTTCCCGTATGCCGATTACCGCACCAAGGTCGCCGCAGCGATCCCCGCGGGTGAAGGCCCGGACGTGGTGCAATTGTTCTATGGCTGGCTGAACGACTACGTGGAGGCAGAGCTGATCCAGCCGCTGCCCGCCGATGTTTTCCCACCTGCTGAGATTGACGAGGCGTTCTTCCCCATGGTCCAGGCCATGAAAGAGGGCGACAATTACTGGGCGCTGCCGACGGCTGTGCGCAGCCTTGCACTGTTCTACAACGAGCGCCTGTTTGAAGAGGCCGGGATCGAAGGCCCGCCGGAAACGCTGGACGAGTTGATGGAAACCGCCGCCGCGCTGACCAAGACTGATACGGCCGGCAATATCACCCAAGTCGGCATTACCGCCGGGATGACCGCGCAGGATCACCACTGGTGGCGCGAAGGTCTGGTGCGCCAGTTCGGTGGGGAGCCTTATACAGACGACTACCGCACCGTGAACTACAACACCGAAGCGGGGCAGGCGGCGCTTGATTTCTACACCAACATGTTCCTTGGCGATCCCGCTGTCACGGCGATTGGGTTCATGGACGAACCGCAGGCCGCCTTCAAGGCCGGACGCGCGGGGATGCACATTGATGGATCGTTCCGCATCGGATCGCTTGCCGATCAGCGCGGGCTGAAATGGGGTGTGACCGAGCTGCCTGCGAATGGGGATGGGGTGCGGTCGAACTACTCCTCCTACTGGGTGAACGCGATCACCACGAAGGCCGAGGGCGAAAAATACGACGCTGCGGTCAAGTTCATGGAATACATCACCTCGGACGAGGCGATGCAGATCTGGCTGGATGTTGTGGGCGAACTGCCGGCAAAACCATCCGTCGGCATGACCGAGGCGAATGCCAATGACGAAACCTTCGGTCCGTTCATCCGTGGCCTTGAATACGCGAACACGACGAAATTCGCCAACGAAAGTGGCCAGCGGCAATTGATGGTCGAAATGGTAGAGCGCATTCAGCTTGAAGGGATGGACCCCGCCGAAAGCCTTGCCATCGCGGCGGAGGCCGAACAGAAGCTGCTTGACGAGTACTACGCCGAGTAAGGCGCCTATGCCGCCCCGGACTCTCCCTCCGGGGCGGCATTTTCGTAAGGCAGACTGATGTATCGCAACCTGACCATCCGCCAAAAACAGATCGTCTGGGCGTGGGCCTTTCTGGCGCTGCCCGTCCTGTTTTACGGGGTGATCCGGTTCTATCCGACCGGCAACGCGATCCTTATAAGCTTTCAGAACTGGAACCTGTTGGGGGATCGCACTTGGGCGGGTTTGGAGAATTACCGGAAGCTTTGGGAAGACCCGGTGTTCTGGAAAGTGTTCAAGAACACCTTTGTCTATCTGCTGCTCGGTACGCCGATCAGCCTAATCGTGTCCTTCATCATCGCCTATAACCTCGACAAGTTGCGGTTCATGCACGGGGTTTTGCGGATGCTCTATTTCCTGCCCTTCATGACCAGTGCCGTTGCGATGGCGTGGGTCTGGCGGTGGTTCTATCAGGACGTTCCCATCGGGTTGTTCAATAACATTTTGGCGAGCTTCGGGATTCCGCAGATCTCCTTCCTGAATTCGACCACCAATGCGCTACCCGCCGTTCTTGCCCCCGCTGTTTGGGCGGGTCTTGGGTTTCAGGTCATCATCTTCATGGCGGGTCTGCGGGCCATTCCGACCAGCTACTACGAGGCCGCAAAAATAGACGGGGTCGGCTGGTTTACCGTGCTGACCCAGATCACCATCCCGCTTCTGCGCCCGACCATCGTGTTCATCGTGGTGTTTTCGTCGATCGGCTTTCTGCGCATCTTCGACCACGTCTTCAACATGACCACGAACAATCCCGGCGGGCCGCTCAATTCGACCAAGCCGCTGGTGCTGATGATCTACGACACCGCGTTCAACGGGTTCGACATGGGCTATGCCGCCGCGCAAACCGTGGTGTTGTTCACCATCCTGCTGATCGTCTCGCTCGTTCAACTACGCTTGTTGCGGAGCGCTTAGATGGTTGCCGCCCCCGATATCCCGCGTGCCACGACCGACGCTTTGCTGAATACCGAGCCCGCAAAGCGGCCGCGCAACATGGGCCAGCTCATCCGTTGGCTGCTGCTGCTTGCGGGCGGCATCCTGATGGTCATGCCGATTGCCTACATGATCTCAACCTCGCTGAAATGGCCGCATGAAGTTTACAACGTCAACCTGATCCCGGATGAGCCGACGATCGAGAACTACTCCTTCGTGCTGGAAGACGGGCGGTTCTACTGGTGGTTCGTCAATTCGATCATCATCGCGACGATCACCACGATCTGCAATCTGCTGTTTGACAGTCTCGTCGGATACACGCTGTGCAAGTTCCGGTTTCCGGGGCGGCAGATCGTGTTCATCGCGATCCTGTCGACGCTAATGATCCCGACAGAGATGTTGGTGATCCCGTGGTATCTGATGAGCCAGAGTTTTGGCTGGCTCGACAGCTATTGGGGCATCATGTTCCCCGGATTGATGACCGCCTTTGGCACCTTCCTGATGAAGCAGTTCTTCGAATCCGTGCCCGATGACTTTATCGAAGCCGCGCGGATCGATGGGTTGAACGAGCTCCAGATCTGGTGGACCGTCGCCATGCCACTTGTGAAGCCCGCCCTCGCGGCGCTGGCGATCTTTGTGTTTCTCGGAAACTGGACCGCGTTCCTGTGGCCGCTGATCGTCACCAATTCGGTTGATATGTATACGATCCCGGTCGGTTTGTCGGGCTTCGGGGATGAGGCCGACGTGGCTTGGGAGCTGATTATGACCGGTGCTGCGATTTCGACAATCCCGACGCTGGTCGTGTTCCTGATCTTTCAGCGGTTTATCATTCGGGGTGTAGTCATGGCAGGGCTGAAGGGGTGAGGCGGATGTTGGGATTTGAGTATTTTTGGCAAGGTGAAACGAGGGCGGGTGGTCGCCTTGTCCCGTCGCGAACGGCGCCTGCATGACCGACGAGTCCAAATTTCCCGATCCGGTCTATAGGGACACCGTGCTCGCCCCATTGTTTGAAGGGGTGAAGACCCACTATGCCCAGCATATGGCTGCGATCAATCAGGCCCATCTGGTGATGCTGGTTGAGACGGGGATACTGGGTCAGGAGGACGGCGCGAAGATTGCGCAGGCATTGTGGGACATTGAGGCAGAGACGGATGTTGCGGCGCTGACCTACACCGGAGAGCATGAGGACTATTTCTTCTACGTCGAAGCTGAACTGCGCCGCCGGTTGGGTGATCTTGGCGGAGCGCTTCATACCGCGCGGTCGCGCAATGACATGGATCACACGCTTTTCAAGATGGCCTTGCGCACGCGGGCAGAGGCGATGTTGGGGCAGATGACGACCCTATCCGACGCGCTGATTGCGAAGGCGCGTGCAGAGGCGGACACGTTGATCGTCGCCTATACGCACGGCCAGCCAGCGCAGCCGACGACCTTCGGGCATTACCTTGGCGCGGTGATCGAGGTGCTGAACCGCGATGCCGCCCGTTTGTCTGCCGCGATTGATGGGCTTGGACACTGCCCGATGGGGGCAGCAGCGATCACCACCTCGGGCTTCCCCATTGAGCGCGCGCGGATGGCGGAGCTTTTGGGCTTTGACGGGCCGCTGGTGAATTCCTACGGCTGCATCGCGTCGGTCGACTACATCACCGGGCTTTATTCCGCGATCAAACTGGTGTTCCTGCATCTGGGTCGTGTCGTGCAGGATATGGCGTTTTGGTCGAGCTTTGAAGTCGGACAGCTTTACGTGCCGAACGCGCTTGTGCAGATCAGCTCTATCATGCCGCAGAAGCGCAATCCGGTGCCGATTGAGCATATGCGCCACCTTGCATCCGTCACGATGGGCCGCTGCGACATGGTGGTGAACACCATGCACAACACACCGTTCACCGACATGAATGATAGCGAAGGCGAGGTGCAGCAGGCCGGATACGCCGCGTATGACAGCGGGGGGCGGGTTCTGGACCTGCTGGCAGCATTCCTGCCCGCCTGTTCGATCAATGCCGAAAACGTGCGCCGCAACAGCGATGCGGCCTGTGTCACCATCACTGAACTTGCAGATACGCTGGTGCGGGACGAAGGGCTGACCTTCCGGCAGGCGCATGAGGTCGCGTCAGAGGTTGCGCGGGGTCTTGAGGGTGCGCCGCTATCGTCAGGGTTTGCGGTTTTCGCCGCTGCGTTCAGTGGCGCGATCGGGCGCGTTCCGAAGATGGATGAGGCGGCGTTCAAGATTGCAACCGCGCCCGAAACCTTCATCGCTCGGCGGGATCGGATCGGTGGCCCGGCACCGGCGGCGCTTGACGCTGCGTTTATCACCTACGCCGCGGTTGTCGGCGCGTTGAAACAGGCGAGCGCCGCGCGCCTGAACCGTATTGCGACCGCCGACACCGCTCGCGCCGCTGCCTTCACCGCTTTATTGGAGTCCTGACCTTGGCCAACCTCGCCTTGCGCAATTTGACGAAATCCTATGGTGCGACCGAAGTGTTGCATGGCATCTCGCTTGATGTTCAGGACGGTGAATTTGTGGTGTTCGTCGGTCCATCGGGTTGCGGCAAGTCAACGACGCTGCGGATGATCGCGGGGCTAGAGGAAACGAGCAGCGGCATCATCGAAATCGGCGGGCGAGAGGTGAATAATCTGGAGCCCAAGGAACGCGACATCGCGATGGTTTTCCAGAACTACGCGATCTATCCGCATATGTCGGTGAAAAAGAATATCGCGTTCGGCCTACGGTCATCGAAAATGCCGAAGCCCGACAAGGAGGCGCGGATTGAGGAAGTCGCGGGCATCCTCGACATGGTGGACCTGCTGGATCGCAAGCCAAGCCAGCTGTCGGGCGGGCAGCGCCAGCGGGTCGCCATCGGCCGCGCGATGGTGCGCGACCCGGCGGTGTTTCTGTTTGACGAGCCGCTGTCGAACCTCGACGCGCAGTTGCGCACGCAGATGCGGCTGGAAATCAAGAAACTGCACCAGCGGGTCGGCAATACGATCATCTTCGTCACCCACGATCAGGTCGAGGCGATGACGATGGCCGACCGGATCGTGATTATGAAAGACGGCAGCATCCAGCAGGTTGGCACTCCGGAACAGGTGTTTCACAAACCCGCAAACACCTTTGTTGCGCGGTTCATCGGCGCGCCGTCGATGAACCTGCTTGCCGGGCGGATGGAAGGCGGCAAGGTCGCGCTTGATGCGGGGGAGGCTGTGAGCGTTCCGGCCATCTCCGGGCAGGGCACGGACCGCGTGTTGTTGGGTGTGCGGCCCGACGATCTGCACCCCGGCAGCAGCAATCCGATTGTTACAGGCAAAGTGTCGGTCCGCGAACCGCTCGGCTCTGAAACTCTGATCTATGTCGAAACCCCTTCGGGCGAGGTGATCGCCAAGGCCGACGGGCGCACGCCGCCGCAGGTGGGCGAAACGGTGCAGTTGGGTGCGGACCCTGAAAACCTGCACATCTTCGACGCGACGACTGAGGAGGCGCTGACGTGAAAAAACCGATCCTCTGCGCCGGAAGGCTCTATTGTGATCTGGTTTTCACGGATGTTCCGCGTCTGCCGACCCTCGGGACAGAGGTGTTCGCGCCCGGCTTGTCGCTGCATGCGGGGGGCGGCGCGTTCATATCTGGTGCGACGCTCGCGGCACTTGGGCATCCGGTAACGCAGTTTTCCATTCTGCCCGCCGAACCCTTTGACGCTGTGGTGCTGGCCGACCTTGCAGCGCATGGCGTTTCCGCAGACGCCTGTCATGCGGTCGACGGTGTCGACGCCCAGATCACCATCGCCATAGGCAGCGCAAAGGATCGCGCCTTCCTGACGCGGGCTGATGGCCCGGCGTTACCGGACCTTAGTGCCATCGACTTTCACGACTTCGCGCATCTGCATGTCGGAGAATTGCGGACCCTTCAGGACAATCCAGCGCTTCTTGATCGGGCAAAGGCGGCGGGGCTGACGATATCGCTCGACTGCGGTTGGCAGGACGATTTTGCGCCTGACCTTGCCGATTTGATCGCGGCGGTCGATGTTTTCCTGCCGAACGAGGCGGAGGCCGCAGCGCTCGCCGCCCTCGGCATCCCCGAAGCCTGCGCGGCCCTCACCGTCATCAAGAGCGGTGAGCATGGCGCCCGCGCCCGGTTGCGGTCGGATGTGGATTGGACGCAGATATCAGCCTCCCCCGTGCCTGTGCTGGACGCGACCGGGGCGGGCGACGCGTTCAACGGAGGGTTCCTGTCGCAATGGCTCGACAACCGTCCGCTTGCCCGCTGCATCACGCAGGGCAACGCCTGCGGAGCAGCAGCGGTTCAAGCGCTCGGCGGGGCGGGTGCGTTGAAGGAGTTTGCGGGTGGGGCGGGAGTCGTCGCGACTTAGGGTTGCTGCACCCTTCAACCAATAGTGTTTCGCCGGACCCCAAAGCCAACGATTGTGTTAAATTACACGGAGATTGCCATGATCGACCATTTTGGAATTGAAGTGCGTGATTTTGGGCGTTCATCCTCGATCCTGATGGGAACAACATTGAGGCAGTCTGCCACTCTCCCGAATAGGAGGTGATGCGGGACGTCCCTTCTTATCCGCATCACCTCACCCGAAACGCAATTCCCCGGTCGGCACACGCGCAACAAAGCGTGTGCTTTTCGCATCCGACCTTGTCGGCGGCGCGGTGGCACTCTACATCCCACAGAATGAAACGCTGGATACCTTTTCTGAAATCGCCGCCAACCGTTGCCGTTGTTCGCATGTCGGGCATGATCTCGGCTGGGGGCCGCGGGAGCCTCAACGACGAAAAGATTGGCCCGGTGCTGGAACGTGCGTTCCGGCGGGGTAAGCCTGATGCGGTCGCGCTGGTCGTGAACTCGCCCGGCGGCTCTCCGGTGCAATCGTCGTTGATCGGCGCGCGGGTCCGTCGCTTGGCGGAGGAGCGTGAGATTCCGGTTTTCGCGTTTGTTGAGGATGTTGCGGCGTCGGGCGGTTATTGGCTTGCCGCGTCGGCGGACGAAATCTGGATCGACCACAGTTCGGTGATTGGGTCGATCGGCGTGATCTCTGCCGGGTTTGGCTTGGATGAGTTTATCGACAAGCACGGTGTTTCCCGCCGCGTTCATACGGCTGGGAAATCGAAATCGATGCTCGACCCGTTCCAGCCGGAAAAGACAGCGGATGTGAAGCGGCTGAAAATACTGCTTGAGCAAATCCACGAAAGCTTTATCGCCCATGTGAAGGAGCGCCGTGATGGCAAACTGTCCGAGGACACTGACCTGTTCACTGGTGATATCTGGGCCGGGGAAAACGCGATCAATGTTGGCCTTGCGGATGGCATCGGGCATCTCGTGCCGAAGATGAAGGAACGGTTCGGCGACAAGGTTGCGTTTCGCGTCTATGGGCCGAAGCGCGGGCTTTTGCAGCGGTTCGGCACCCAAGTCGTCAGCGACGCGTTGTCCGGTATCGAAGAACGGGCTGAATACGCGCGGTTCGGCCTTTAATGGTTATCAAGATTGTCAGTCTGTTCCTGATCGGAATGGCTGTCCTTGCGATGTTTGGACGGCTACGGTTTCCGGGTCAAAACCGACTGACGAAAAAGAAATGCCCCGACTGCGGGCGGCATCTTATCGGTCGCGGTCCGTGCGACTGTCAGAAAGGAAGAGGCTGAGCAATGGATTGGGTTTATGCAGGTCTCGGGCTGCTTATCCTTCTCTTGGCTGGGGACGTTTTGGTGCGCGGGGCGGTCAACCTGTCGCTGCGCCTTGGTGTTCCGGCGTTGATCGTCAGTTTGACGATTGTTGCTTTCGGCACCTCTGCGCCTGAACTTTTGATCTCAATCCGGGCGATTATGGACAACGCGCCGGGGATTGCGCTTGGCAATGTCGTCGGTTCGAACACCGCGAACATCCTGCTGGTGCTGGGTATTCCCGCCTTGATGGTGGGGCTGAAGTCGGGCGAATGCGAAACCCGCAAGACGTATATTTATATGATCTTGGCGAGCATTCTGTTCATCGGACTTGCCGCGCTTGGGCCGTTTGGTTGGGTGCATGGCGCGGTTCTGCTGTCGGTCCTCGCGCTATTGCTTGGCGATCAGATGATCGAGGCGCGATCACATCGCAAGCAGAATGCGGCCTGTGCGCCATCGGAAGAGATTGAGGATATCGAAGGCGCGGACCCCAACCTTCCGTGGTGGAAAATCTGTCTGTTCCTGTTTCTGGGGCTGCTAGGCCTACCGCTTGGTGCGGAGCTGTTGGTTACGGGGGCCGTCAATATCGCCCGCACATTCAACGTCACCGAAACAGTGATCGGCCTGACGCTCGT
Organism: Aliiroseovarius sp. YM-037; assembly: GCF_048060095.1. NCBI lineage: Bacteria > Pseudomonadati > Pseudomonadota > Alphaproteobacteria > Rhodobacterales > Paracoccaceae > Aliiroseovarius > Aliiroseovarius sp. YM-037. The sequence continues at coordinate 97,488 of NZ_JBLUOA010000003.1, forward strand.
TGCGATCGGAACCTCGCTGCCAGAGCTTGCAACGACCGTCATGGCCGCGTTGCGCCGTCAGGCGGATGTCGCCTTGGGCAACGTCATCGGGTCCAATATGTTCAACCTGCTCGCCATCATTGGCATCGCAAGCTTTGTCGGCGAGATCCCGGTTGAACCGAAATTCCTGAAATTCGACCTTTGGGTGATGCTCGTCGCGTCCTTGATGCTGGCCCCGTTTGTGTTCCTCAACTGGAATCTCACCAAACGCTGGGGCGTTGTTTTTAGCGGCCTCTATGTGCTTTATATCGTTGCGGTGTTGATCTGACGGAGAGCACGATGCAGAAACGCGCGCTGGTGACCGGTGCTGGCATTCGGCTTGGGCGCGCGATGGCGCTGACGCTGGCCGGTCGCGGCTTTGACGTGGCGGTTCACTATTCAACCTCGAAGGATGGTGCGGCAGACACCGTCGCTGGAATTGAGGCGCTGGGTCAAAAGGCCGTCGCGGTTCAGGCGGACTTGTTGGATGAATCTGCAGCCGAAGACTTGGTCGGACGCGCCGCAGATGCGCTGGGCGGGCCACTGAACTGCCTGATCAACAACGCGTCGATCTTTGAACATGACAGGCTGGACACGGCGACGCGCGAAAGCTGGGACAGGCATATCGGATCGAATCTGCGCGCGCCGTTCGTGCTGATCCAGAAATTCGCAGCCCAAGCACCGGCACCCACGAAGGACGACGCGGGCGAAACCATCGCCAACGCGTTGATCGTCAACATGGTCGATCAACGGGTCGAAAAGCTGACGCCCGAGTTCATGACCTACACGCTCGCCAAGGCCGGCCTGTGGACGCTGACACAAACCGCCGCCCAAGCGCTTGCCCCCGCGATCCGGGTCAACGCCATCGGCCCCGGCCCCACGGTCCGCGGCTATCGCCAGTCGGAAAGCCATTTCACAAAGCAGCGTGCGTCGACCATTCTGGAACGGGGCGCGAACCCCGAAGACGTGACCGCCGCGCTTGAATACTTCCTGTCCGCGCCTGCCGTCACCGGGCAGCTAATCTGCGTCGATGGCGGCCAACATCTTGGCTGGCAAAGCCCGGATATCATCGGGATCGACGGTTCGGATTAGTCTCATTTTTGAAGGCAATCGCGAAACTTGTGCACCTCGCCGCTGCGTGTCATCAATCTGTTACCAATTCTTCAATGTTATCAGGCGCTTGATACAGGACGTAAAAAATATTGAACAAAAACAACGGATTGAGGAATTGCCTAAAAAATAGGCAAAGCCTAGAAATTAGCCGAATATAACGGAAAATCAGATTTGGCCTATACTTGTCACCAGAGTTATCCACAGAAACCGTGGACATGTTTTCTCTTGCCAGAAGCGCGATAAGGTTGCAGCCAACGAAGGAATCAGGACGCATTGCCGGGATGACGGAAAAGACCAGCGAAACCCAGCGACAGACGCGACCGAAGGGACATGCCTGCGTGCAGTCCTATTTGTCGACGCTCGACAATTCGCCGGGCGTTTACCGGATGCTCGATGGCACCGGGCGGGTGCTTTATGTCGGCAAGGCGCGGAACCTGAAAAAGCGGGTGTCGAACTACGCCAAACCCGCCGGGCATAGCCCCCGCATCGCCAAGATGATTTCCGAAACCGAAAGCATGATGTTTCTGACGACAAAGACAGAGACAGAGGCGCTGCTGCTTGAACAGAACCTCATCAAGCAGTTGAAGCCGCATTTCAACGTGCTGCTGCGGGACGATAAGAGCTTTCCGAATATCCTTGTCGCCAAGGGTCACGCTTTCCCGCAGATCAAAAAGCATCGGGGTGCGAAGAAGGAAAAGGGCGATTACTACGGCCCGTTCGCCAGCGCCGGGGCGGTGAACCGAACGCTGAACCAATTGCAGAAGGTTTTTCTGCTACGCAACTGTTCCGACGCGATGTTCGAAAGCCGGACGCGGCCCTGCCTTCTTTATCAGATCAAGCGATGCTCGGCGCCGTGCGTCGGCCATATCTCAGAAAGGGATTACAAGAACCTCGTTGGCGATGCGGAGCGGTTCTTGTCCGGACGGTCGACCCGCGTTCAGGAAAACCTCGCCCGCGATATGGAAGAGGCGAGCGAAGCGATGGAGTTCGAACGCGCCGCCGCCCTGCGCGACCGCATCCGCGCGCTGACGCAAGTGCAATCGACCCAAGGCATCAACCCGCGCGGCGTGGCGGAGGCGGACGTGATCGCCCTTCATATGGACGGCGGGCAGGCCTGCGTTCAGGTGTTCTTCATCCGGGCGAACCAGAACTGGGGCAACCGCGATTACTACCCCCGCACCGGCGCGGGGGCTGAGGCGAGCGAGGTGCTGCAAGCCTTCATTGGCCAGTTCTACTCCACCAAAACCCCGCCGCGGCTGGTGCTGCTGTCCCATCCAATCGAAGACAGCGACCTGATCGAAGAAGCACTGAGCCAGAAGGCAGGCCGCAAGGTCGAGGTCGCTGTGCCCCTTCGCGGTGAAAAGGCTGAACTGTTGGCGGGGGCTGCCAGAAACGCCCGCGAAAGCCTCGCCCGGCGGATGTCGGAAACCGCAACGCAAGGCAAGCTGCTGCGTGGACTGGCAGAGGCGTTTGACCTCGATGCGCCACCGGAACGGATTGAGGTTTACGACAACAGCCATATCCAAGGCAGCCACGCGGTCGGCGCGATGATCGTGGCCGGTCCAGAAGGCTTTATGAAAAGCCAGTATCGCAAGTTCAACATCAAGGGGGACGAACTGACCCCCGGTGATGATTTTGGTATGATGAAAGAGGTTCTGACCCGCCGCTTCAAGCGCCTGCTGAAAGAAGATCCGGACCGCGAAAGCGGGACATGGCCCGATTTGCTGCTGATCGACGGTGGCGCCGGTCAGGTGAGCGTTGTTGCCGAAATCATGCGTGATCTGGGTGTTGAAGATGTCCCGATGGTCGGTGTCGCCAAGGGTGTGGACCGCGACCACGGCAAGGAAGAGTTTCACCGCGTCGGCAAAAGCCCCTTTGCGCTCAAGATGAATGACCCGGTGCTTTATTTCGTCCAACGCCTAAGGGACGAAGCGCACCGGTTCGCCATCGGTACGCACCGTGCGAAACGGGCCAAGGCCATCGGCGCGACCCCGTTGGATGAGGTTCCCGGCGTCGGTGCGACCCGCAAACGCGCGCTGCTGACGCATTTCGGCAGCGCGAAGGCAGTCAGCCGCGCGGGGCTTGCGGACTTGAAAGCCGTTGACGGAATTTCCGATGCTCTGGCAGAAACCATCTATGACTTCTTCCATGAGAAAAGCTAAGCGGTTAGACACGAGAGTATGAACTGGAACCTTCCCAACATCCTGACCGTGCTTCGCCTGCTGGCGGCACCCGGTGTCGCTGTCATGTTCCTCTATTTCACGCGACCCTATGCGGACTGGTTCGCGCTGCTTTTGTTCGCGGGGGCGGCGATCACAGACTTTTTCGACGGCTACCTCGCACGGGCGTGGAAACAGGAAAGCAAGTTCGGCGCAATGCTCGATCCGATTGCCGACAAGGCAATGGTGGTGATCGCGCTGCTGGTTATCGTTGGATATTCATCAATGTCGCCGTGGCTGGTTTTGCCCGCGACGGTGATCCTGTTTCGCGAAGTCTTCGTCTCCGGTTTGCGAGAGTTTTTGGGCGACACCGCCGGAACGCTGAAGGTCACGAAGCTCGCCAAATGGAAGACTACCGTGCAGATGGTCGCGATTGCGGTTCTGTTCGCGCAAGGGGTGTTCGAACATTACCTTGGAATCTCAGCCTACGGCATGGATCAGGCGCTGGTCGATCAGATCATGACCGGGCAGGTCGAAGATCTTCAGGGCCTGCGCTGGAAGTTTGATGGTATGATCTGGACCGGTCACGCGGGTCTGTGGCTGCTCTGGCTCGCGGCGGTCCTGACGTTTTTGACTGGGTGGGATTACTTCAGCAAAGCCCTGCCGTTTTTGAAGGAAGAACCCCGTGATTGATGTTCTCTACTTCGCATGGGTGAGGGAGCGTATCGGTGCCCCGAAAGAACAGGTCGAGACAAACGCCGACACGGTTTCGGAGTTGGTCGAGGAACTGCGCGCCCGCGACGACAGATACGCCGCCGCCTTCGCCGACCTTTCCGCACTTCGTGTTGCGGTCGATCAGGAACTGGCGGAATTTGACGCGCCGCTGGCCGATGCCAAGGAAATCGCGTTTTTCCCCCCGATGACGGGCGGGTAATTCGGTGATCCGGGTGCAAGCGGAAAGTTTCGACGTCGGCGCTGAGGTAAACGCGTTCGCGGCTGCATGCGGCAACGCGGGCGCGGTCGTGTCTTTCACCGGTGTCGTCAGGAATACAGCGGACAAGACGCTCGACCGAATGGTGATCGAACACTACCCCGGCATGACCGAACGCGCCCTGACGCAGATCGAAACGGACGCCAAAGCGCGTTGGGCGCTTGAAGGCAGTCTGATTATTCACCGGTTTGGCGAACTTCAATCGGGCGAGGTCATCATGATGGTGGCGACAGCGTCGGCCCACCGGAAGGACGCGTTTGAGGCGGCTGAGTTTCTGATGGACTTCCTAAAGTCTCGCGCACCCTTTTGGAAGAAAGAGCTTCGGGCGGATGGCTCAACCTGGGTCGAAAGCAAACATGCCGACGAAACCGCGCTTGATCGCTGGTCGTTGGACTAACCAGTTTCCCTAAATATCCCCGCCGGAGGCAAGAAAACTTTTATGCCTCCGGCGGGGATATTTTAAGAAAATGGTAAGGGTGGCGACGTAGTCTGGCGGTGCGGTACAGGCTGGGAAGCCGATGATCGTGAAAGTGGTCGATGCCTCGTCCGGGTTTCCGGGCGGGGCATTGCTTTTTGATCAGCCGTTGTTCTGCCGTTCGATATATCCGCGCAGTTCTTCTGCCTCTTGGCGGGCGGCGCGCAAGCCTTCCATGGCGGCGGAGAGCTCGGCTTCGGTCTGGGTTAGCTGGTTCGTCATCTCAGCCTCGCGCTGCTGGATATAGGTGATCGCCTGATCGCGGGTTTCTTCGGCTTCGTGGAGCGCCTGCGCCATCTTATCAAGCTCTCCGATATCGGCTTGGGACACGCGGGTGAACCGATGAATCAACCAGTAGGAAAACCATCCAAGCAGGAAGGCGACGAATAGGATGATCGCCGTTGCGATAATAAATTCAATTCTGTTCATCTTCGGTCCCTGCTTGTGCGTCTTCGTCCGGGCTTTCGCCATCGCCGTCAGCCTCGGCGGTGTCCTCATCGGTAATGATGGTGAATTCGATCCGGCGATTTTCCTCGCGTCCGTCTTCGGTGTCGTTATCGGCGATTGGCCGGGATTCGCCGTAGCCTTTGGCCGACAGGTTTGACGTCAGAACCCGCCGCGCCATTAGCGCTTGCAGCACCGCCTCGGCCCGGCTTTGGCTGAGCGATTGGTTCATCTCTTCGCGACCCTGGCTGTCGGTGTGGCCAGCGATTTCCATCTTCACGTCCTGACAGTCGCGCATGATGTCGGCGATTTTGTTCAACGTGTCGTTCGCGCCGGGGTCGATGTTTTCTGAACCGGGGGCGAAGTTGATCTTGCTGGACGTCAGGGCGGCGTTGATGCTGTCGACGCATTCCTGTGGCGTTGGCAGTTCCGATGTCGGGTCGAGCTTCTCTTCATAGGTCACGTCGACGCCAAAGTTTTCCGCCGCGCCGAGTTTGTCGGAGAGAATCCGCGAGATTTCGGCACTTGCCCCCGTGCTGCCGGTCGCGCCCTTGATCTCGACAAAATCGGGCTGGACGACGACGCTGCCATTGTTGAGCTGCCCGAGCGCTTCGAGGCTGGCGAGCACGCGTTTCGGCCAGCCGTCGGGCAGTTCCGGGTCAATCCGGGTGGCGGCAAAAACGTTATCAAGGCCGAACTGCGCACGTGCAAAGCTTTCGACAGCGCTGCGGACGCGTTCATCCGTTAGGCGACCGCGCAGCTGCACGACGCCTTCTGGGCTGAGGGTCGCGATGAATTCGGGCGGGCCATCGCCCTGATCGGTGCCGTCAATCTGCACCGGTTGCGGCAGGACGGAGTGGAGCGAGAAGATATCGGGCAGGTTGGATTCCAATTTCCCGACGACCTCGTCAAAAAGCTCCTGTTCGGTATTGGGCGCTGCAACCAGCGTTACGTCGGAATCCGAATAGGTGATGGAACCGCCGCCGAGGTCTGCCACCGCCGCGATACCTTGTGCAACAGCGGCGGGCCAACGGGGCGTTGGGTTGCCAAGACCAAGGGTGCAGTCAGGCTCCCCCGCTAGGCCAGCGGTTTGTGCGGCGGTAACGATTTGTTCTCGCGCGGCGTCTGTTTCGGCGGAGCAGGCGTCGAACTTCGCGACGCCATCTTCGATTAGGAACCGCAAGGTGAACGGCGTGATGACGGGGCGCGGCGCGGAGATATCGAGCACGAGTTCGACCGCTTCCGGTACATTGCGCAGCAATTGCTGCTCCAACCGCTCCCGTTCGTCGACGCTGTCGCTGATCGCGGTGATCTGCACGCGCTTGGCGTTGATCGAGATTTTTGATCGCGGAAGGGTGGCAAGCGCATCCATCGCGTAGGCCAGCGCGACGTTCCAGCCATCGGGCGTGGGGTAGTCGGCGGTTTCAAGCATGTCCGTCACGCTCGCCCCGTCGGCAAGGTCGGTGATCGAATTCACGACCTGTTCGCGGTCCGTTTCGGCTGGGATAAGGCCGATCAGCGAAACGCCATCATCGTTGCGCAGGATTTCGACGGAGAACTGCGGCGCGGCGACATCGGCGGCGTCCGCGACCTCCATCCCGTCGATCACGCGATGGGAATCGACAACGCTGCCCGCGACGGTCAGGGCACGGAAGCGGATTGCTTCGGTCGGGGCGGTGCCGCTTAGATAAACCTGAAGGCCGTTGGCCGACACATCGGCCCAATTTATCCCGTCGCTTTCCAGTGCGATGGACACGCCGCGTTCAGAGCTCGCCTCAATCTGCCGCACGGAAATCACGGCTGTAATCGTCGCCACGATTGCAGCAACCAGAAAGGCCAACAGGACAGTCAACGTAGATGTTAAGCGCATCTGGTTCCCGGGGTCATAAGTCGTTGAGCATGTCTACGCGCAGACCTTTCGGGGTTCAATCACGCGATCAGGGCGAAGGCGAAAAACAGCACAGGGATCAGCCCCGCATCCCGGTTAGCGCGAAACAGGCGCAGGCAGGTATCGGGATCGTCGATATCAAGCGACCGCATTTGCCAAGCCATGTGCCAGCCAAACGCCCAAGGCCCGCCAAGCGCGATGACGAGGGACAGCACGTTGCCGTTCGGTACCAGCGCAATCAGGATCGCCACCATCATCAGCAGGACAGAGGCCGCCATGAAGCCGCGCAGGTAAAGGTTGGTTTTGTCCCCGAACAGCCGCGCCGTCGATTTGACGCCAATCAGCGCGTCGTCTTCCTTGTCTTGATGGGCGTAGATCGTGTCGTAGAAGATCGTCCACGCAATCCCCGACAGATAAAGCAGCACGGCTGGCCATTCGACCGCCCCGCGATGTGCGGTCCATGCGAGCAAGGCGCCCCAGTTGAAGGCGAGGCCAAGGAAAACTTGCGGCCACCACGTAAACCGCTTGGCAAACGGGTAGATCGCGACCAGCGCCAGCGACGCGACGCCCAGAAGGATTGCGGCGATGTTGAAGGTCAGCAGGATCAGCAACCCGATCAGGGCCTGAAGCGCCATCCATGTCAGCGCTTGGCGGACGGAGACCTGGCCCGACGGGATCGGGCGCGACCGGGTGCGTTCGACCGATCCGTCGATGTGCCGGTCGGTGATGTCGTTCCATGTGCAGCCCGCCCCCCGCATTACAAGCGCGCCGATGCCGCATCCCGCGAAGATCCACAAATCAAACCAGCGCGGTGCGTCAGCCGTGATTGCCAGCAGCAACCCCCACCAGCAGGGCAGCAACAGCAGCCATGTTCCGATTGGCCGGTCCGCCCGTGACAGGCGCAGATAGGGCCGCGACCACGCGGGCGCGTATCGATCAACCCAATTGCCGCGATAAGCGTCGGCCACTGGCGTTTCGATTTGGTCGGGCATATTGTCCGCCTCATGTCAGGTGCAAAGATCAGACTCTATGTAGATCACCCGCTGGGGCAGGGGCAAACGGTTCCTCTGACCCGCGATCAGGCGCATTACCTGTTTGGCGTGATGCGGCAATCCGTCGGCGCGGCAATCGCGCTGATCAACGGACGGGACGGAGAGTTTTTGGCGACGGTGGAAGAAGCCGGCAAGCGCAGCGGGTCGCTGCTGTGTCGGGCGCAGACCCAGTCGTTGCAGGTGCCGCCCGATCTGTGGCTGCTGTTCGCACCGATCAAGAAGGCCCGCACGGACTTTATCGTTGAAAAGGCGGCCGAAATGGGCGCGGCACGGATATGTCCGGTGCAGACGGAGTTTACCAACTCCGAACGCATCCGGCGGGATCGGCTGCAAGCCCACGCGATTGAGGCGGCGGAGCAATGCGGTGGGACGTTCGTGCCGGAGGTCGCGGAACTGGTGAAGCTCGACCGCGTGTTGGACGGCTGGCCCGATGACCGCAAGCTGATCTATTGCGACGAAGCCCTTGTGGGCGCGCGGCAGGCGCTGTCGGCGGAGGGGGGCGATAAATGGGCGATCCTGATCGGGCCGGAGGGCGGCTTTTCCGAAGCAGAACGTAAGCGACTATCGGGCTTGTCATTCGTTACCCGCATCAGCCTCGGACCTCGCATCCTTAGAGCGGACACCGCAGCAGTCGCTGCGCTGACACTGTGGCAATCGACGTTGGGGGACTGGGGGTGAGCTTTGTGCGGCCCGAAGTCTCCGCGCTGCTGTGGCGGTGGCGCGATGTGGCGGGTGGTGTCGTCGTTACGACGCTTGGCGTCCGGGTGTTTCTGGGGGTGATTGGATGGGTCGGATGGCTTGGCATGATCCTTGTTTTGCTGGGTATAGCGCTGATCTGGACAGGCAGCATCAAGGCACGGTTTCGCAGTTTACGGGATGGTCCGGGCGTTGTCGAAATCATCGAACGGCGGCTAACCTATTTCGCGCCCTATGGCGGCACCAGCTTGTCGCTTGATGATGTGACGCGCATCGAAATGGAAGGCTCCGGTCACGGCCCCCACTGGTTGTTGACGACCCCCGGCGAGGCTCCGGCACGTATCCCGGTTTCTGCCGAAGGGGCCGATCAGATATTCGAAATGCTCAGCCGGTTTCCCGGTGTCCACTATGACCGGGCGATTGCCGCATCCCAATCAACGACGCGTGAACGGCAGCTTATCTGGCAAAAAGGTGATTGAACCCTGCCGCTGGAGCGTCTAGCGCTATAGAACCCGCCCTTCGTGGCGACCGCGAATGAAGGAGCCGACCCCATGTCCATACCCCAATCCGGCGGCGGCCCGATCGAGCGGCATGAGCAACTGGCAGAACTGCTGGCCAAGGGTTGCAAGCCCAAGGAAGACTGGCGGATCGGCACAGAGCATGAGAAATTCGGCTATTGCAAGGATACGCTGAAACCGCTCCCCTATCGGGGGGAACGGTCGATTCTCGCGGTGCTTGAGGGTCTACGCGACCGTTATGATTGGTCCCCGGTTTTGGAAGGCGACAATCTGATCGGGCTTGAGAAGGCCGGAGCAAACGTCAGCCTTGAACCCGGCGGGCAGTTGGAGCTGTCAGGCGCCCCGCTTGAGACGATTCACGAGACATGTGATGAGGTGAATACCCATCTCAAAGAAGTGAAATCCATCGCGGATGAGGTGGGTGTCGGCTTCATCGGTTTGGGGGCCGCGCCAACATGGACCCACGACCAGATGGAGATGATGCCCAAGGGCCGCTACAAGCTGATGACGGACTATATGGGCCGTGTCGGAACCCACGGAACGCAGATGATGTATCGGACTTGCACGGTGCAGGTGAACCTTGATTTCGCGTCCGAGGCCGACATGGTGCAAAAGCTGCGCGTGGCGCTGGCGTTGCAGCCTGTGGCGACGGCTTTGTTCGCGAATTCGCCGTTCTTTGAAGGCAAGCCGAACGGCCACAAAAGCTGGCGCAGCCGGGTCTGGCGGGGGCTTGATAATGACCGCACAGGAATGTTGCCCTTTGTGTTTGAAGACGGCTTTGGGTTTGAGCGTTGGGTGCAGTATGTCCTTGATGTGCCAATGTATTTTGTCTACCGCGACGGCAAGTATGTCGACGCGTTGGGTCAATCGTTCCGGGATTTCCTGCAAGGGAAACTGCCTGCCCTGCCGGGCGAAACGCCGACCCTTTCGGACTGGGCGGATCACCTGACGACGGTTTTCCCCGAGGCGCGGATCAAGCAGTTCATCGAGATGCGTGGTGCGGATGGCGGACCGTGGCGGCGGCTATGTGCGCTGCCGGCGTTCTGGGTCGGGTTGCTTTACGATCAGGGGGCGCTGGATGCGGCTTGGGATCTGGTCAAGGGCTGGGACGCCGAAACGCGCGAAGGGTTGCGGATTGCGGCCTCGGAAGACGCGCTTCAGGCAGAGGTCAACGGCTTGAAAATGCACGATATTGCGCGCGAAGCGGTGAATATCGCGGAGGCCGGATTGAAGGCGCGGGCGCGGCCCGGTGCGGGCGGGCTGGTGCCGGATGAAACGCATTTCCTCAACGCGCTGAAGGACAGTATCGAAAGCGGAAAGACCCCGGCGGATGAACTGCTTGAACAGTATCACGGGGAATGGAGCGGCGATCTAAACCGGATTTTCCCCGAACACAGCTACTGAGTTTGTGCGCATCACGGAAAAGCCCCGGCCGGATGGCCGGGGCTCTCTGTTTTTTTTGATCGCGCTTGTCAGGCGGGCTTGCCTTCGGCCAGATCAGAGATCGGGGCGGCCGGTTTTGGGTCCGGGTTGATGGCCTTATAAACAACCTCGCGCAACATCGCGGCGGCTTGGGTAAAGCCGAGGCCCAGCACCATCATCGCGCCGCCAATGGCGAGGAACAGCACGGAATAGCTGTTGTCCATTGCAAACAGCAGGCCCGCCGCGATGAAGGTCACAAGCGCGCTCGCGATCATCGCAAAGCCAGTGAGGATGGTCATCGCCGCGACCTTTGCGGCGCGTTCGGCCTGCGGACAATCCCCGATCGCGCTGCCGAGTTTCCAGATCACATGGCAAAGCATGGCAAGCGCTGCGAAGCTGATGGCGAAATAGATGATAAGCATGGTGTTTTCCTTTCTAGTGAATGGGTTGGGAGAAGATCTCGCGCCGGAATCTGCGGTAGAGCAATGCGAATGCCACGGCCCACAGCGGAGCGAAGATGGAGCCGAAGATTGCGAAGATGGGAACGGCGTCTCCGGCTGTTGTGAAAAGAACTGAAACGGGCCAGCTGACGAGTAGATTTACAACGAAGGCGAGTAGGGCAAGGCGTCCGGCGCGGGGTTCTGCGTGGGTCAGGGTCAGAAACAAGATCGGCCCCCCGATGAGCAGGAATTGTAGACCCCCGAACGGGATGGCAAACACCGAAATTAGAAAAATCGGGCTGGCAATCACACCGACGATCAACGGGGCCAGAACCAACGCGGCAAAGAATGCAACCGGGTCGATCAGAAACTTCGGCGGGGATATGATATTTACAGTCATTTCTGTATACTCCGAAATAATTGGCCAAAATTTTTAGCCTTGGGATTTGCCCCCTGGGATGAGCTTTGCGACACGGCCACCGAGCTTCAGCAATGCCTTTTGCACCGGGCGGGACAGGCGAGAAACATCGCCATACCAGCGGTCAAACTCGGCCATCACGTCGGTCGTTTCCTTCAACCGCGCGCGGATGCTTTCAGGGGTGCCGTCGGATTTTGCCTCTTCCAGCACCTCTTGCATGGCGGTCAGGGTTGGAACGTATTCGCGTTCGCGGCGCCCTTCGACGACGGTGTTGACGAGGTCGTACATGTCCCGGATCGAATGGAAATGATCGCGCCGGTCGCCAAGCTTGCGCGAAGCTTTGACCAGCTTCCAACCCTGCAATTCCTTGAGGCCGGTCGAGACGTTGGAGCGGGCAAGGTTCAGGGTTTCGCAAATCTCCTCTGCAGTCATTGGATCGGGCGAGATATGCAGCAGCGCGTGGATTTGCGCGACGGACCGGTTCACGCCCCACTTCGCGCCCATCTCCCCCCAGTGGAGGATAAAGTTCTGCATGGCGGGTGTGAGGTTCATGTCTGAGTCTCTATTAATTTCTGTATAGACAGAAATAACAGAACATCACGACATGTCAAGCTATGATCGCGAGGAAGGGTTGGCTCAGGACTTATCCGCGCCCAGCACACGGCTTTGGTAAAGCGCCTTGACCTCGCGTTTGCGTGCGGCGCGGGTGGCGGCATCGTCCACGACTTCCGGCTGATCGAGGATCGCGTAGGCTGCGAACGGGTTGTGGGCCTGTTTCGCGGAGTCGCCCGTCCGGCTTGGGTTGCTAACCTGAACCGGCTGACCAAAGGCGTTTTCCTTGTCCTGTGAGGGCAGCAGCATGAAACTGATAAACAACCCCATCGCGATAAATGGGCCGAAGACCAGAATGCTCATCACAACCAGCATCGGAGTGTTCTGCGCCGGATTTTCCGCGATCACATCGGCGATCCGGCCAAGGAAAAAGCTCGTCTCGGGCATCTGCACATCCGGCAGGTTCGGCATACTCGCGCCCTCCGCACTGGCGGCGAGCAGGAACAGCACATCCCAGATGTTTTCCCAATACCCGGCGGTCAGCACGGCGGCAAAGGCAGCGCCCGCGCCAAACGGGCTGCCCGGCGTTGTCAGCATGGCAGAGCCAAGACCGAGGAGGAGTGAGATAGTCAGGAAGAACGCGGTGAACGGCAGAAACGCCCATTTCGCCCGGCGCCCGGAATCGTGCAGACGGCGCACCGTCAGCGCATAGCGCGGGATCGCGGTCAGGGTGAACAGGAAGAACGAACCGTAGTTGAATGGGTTCAGCGACGGAATTTCGCGGGCGAGCAGGCTGGCCCAGATCGAGTTGAGGTCGATCGCAAGGAATATCAGCATGGCTATCCAGATTGGCGGGATGATCCACCAATACTCGGCGCGTGTCGCACGGCTCCAGACATTCACGGGTTTGAAGATGAAGTTTTCAAGCGCTGTTGCTGGTCCGGTCATGTGCCCCTCCGTCCGTTTTTCCAACGGCTAGCGCGGGATTTTGGCGCAAATACGGCGGGTTGAGGACAAAGAAGGGGAAGCGCGCAGAACGGGAGTAGGCCGGGCTATTTCTGCCCGATTTTCGGTTCTTTCCCGGTTTTCAGGCGCATGATGTTCGGCCAGTGTTTCCAGTAGATCAGGGCGGTCAGGATCGTGGTCAGCACGATGCCATCCCAATGCCCGAACAGCAGCATCCAAAGGGTCGAGGTTGCCGCCGCCATCAGCGCCGCAAGCGACGAATAGCGCAAGGCAACGGCGGCAGCGAGCCACGTCAGGCACGCCGACACCCCGACGGAAAAAGTCAACGCCAGCAACAGGCCAAGGAAGGTCGCGACCCCCTTGCCGCCGTTAAAGCCCAACCAGACCGGGAACAGATGGCCAAGGAAGGCGCACAAGCCCGCAAGCTGTGCCGCGTCCTCGCCCAGCCATGCGCGGGCGATCAGCACGGCGACCGCGCCTTTGCCCGCGTCGAACAGCAGGGTCAGCGCCGCCGCTGCTTTGTTCCCGGTGCGCAGCACGTTGGTCGCGCCGATATTGCCGGAGCCGATCTCTCTCAGGTTACCCAGCCCCATCAGCCGCGCCACGATGATCCCGAACGGGACGGAGCCGAGCAGGTAGCCGAGCAGCCCCGCGATGGCGAGCATATTGGTTGATGTGACGATCTCGGGCATCAGACGCCTCCGTAAACCTCGGCCCCGGCGACAAAGGTTTTCAGCACTTTGCCCTGCATTCGCTGCCCGTCAAAGGGGGTATTTTTCGATTTCGACCGGAGCGTGAAGCGGTCAAGGACAAACGGCGCGTCGGGGTCGAACAGGACGAGGTCGGCGGGGGCACCGAGCGCCAGACGGCCCGAGGGCAGGCCAAGCCGTTTCGCCGGGTTCAGCGACAGCGCGCGCCAGAGGGTCGGCAGGTCAATCATCTCCGCGTGGACAAGGCGCAGCGCGGCGGGCAGCAGGGTTTCGAGGGCGACGGCGCCCGATGCGGCTTCTTCAAACGGCAGGCGCTTGGACTCCTCGTCCTGCGGGGTGTGCATTGAGGAGATCACGTCGATCAGGCCCGCAGCCACGGCCTCGACCATCGCGATACGGTCGTCTTCGCTGCGGAGCGGGGGTTTCACTTTGAAGAAGGTGCGGTAGTCGCCCACGTCAAATTCGTTCAGCGTCAGGTGGTGGATCGACACCCCGGCGGTGACGTCCAGCCCCGCCTCCTTCGCGCGGCTCAGCGCGGGAAGGGCGGCGGCGGTCGACAGGCAATCGGCGTGGTATCGGGCGCCGGTAGCTTCGACCAGCGCAAGGTCGCGTTCCAGCCCCATGCGTTCAGCCACGGGTGACACAGCAGGCAGCCCGCGCAAGCTCGCGAATTTGCCCGAGGTCACAGCGGAGCCACCTGTCAGGCCCGGTTCCTGCGGATGTGCGATCACCAACACACCAAGGCCTGCCGCGTAGGTCAGCGCGCGGGAAAACACTTTGGTGTTTTCGATCACCCGGTCGCAATCGGTAAACGCGACGGCGCCCGCGTCCGACAGGAAGCCGATTTCGACCATTTCGCGCCCGTCGCGCGCTTTGGTCAGCGCGGCCATCGGCAACACGTTGACGGGCGCGGCCTCCCGCGCGCGGCGGGTGACGAATTCCAGCGCTTCGGGTGTGTCGAGCGCCGGGGTCGTGTCGGGCCGCGTCACCATGGTCGTGACCCCGCCCGCCGCCGCAGCGCCCCCGGCGGTGCGGAAGGATTCCTTATGGCGCTCGCCCGGCTCCCCAATCTTCACGCCGATATCGACGATTCCGGGGGCGAGGCAGTGGCCGCCGCAATCGACACCGCCCGAAGGCGCGTCCCCGTGGCCGATTTCCGCGATCACACCGCCTTCGATGCGGAGCCAGCCGAGCGTGTCGGTGCCGGAGTCCGGGTCGATCAGGCGGGTGTTGGTGAGGCAGAGCGCGTCCATCCTAGAACACCAAGAGCCAGGCAGCGATGGCGAGCACAAGCAGGAAAGCAGCGACGAGCAATTTCGAGATCAGGCCGCTCTTTTCAGGTGGGGGGGGTGTCTTTCCGGGTGTGCCTGTGAGGATGCCCTTCGCAGATTCTGAACGTAGCGGTTCTGTCGGCATCGACATTGGTTCCTGTTTGTAGACTCCCAGAAAATTCAACGGCGGTTTCGGGTTGAGGCGAACCTCTCTCTCGTCGAAGGCTTCGGACAACACCAGAAGGATGTGCCCCTTGAGCGCATCGAGTTTTTCGGCATCCGGGGCCACCTCTTTTTCGGCCATGCCGTTCGCGTCGGTCAGGTAACGGGAAAGACCATATTCTTTTATGTCGGAAGCGTTGAAGAGTTCGATGAAGTCATGGTCGAGGAACGGGACGCCAAGCGCGTCCTTTAACGGCCAGTTGGTCATGTCGCCGTCCTCGTTGTAACTCTCGCGATTGAATGCGGGAATTTCATCTTCCGGCAGGTCGACGGAAAAGACCCAGATGCGCCGATGATGACCGGGTGGTGAGTGTAACGGATCGCTCATACGAGGTTTCCTTCTTCTTTGGTCGCTCGCAAATTCCGCGCCAGCAAATCCATACACGCCATCCTCACCGCGACGCCCATCTCCACCTGCTCCTGAATGACACTCCTGTTGATGTCGTCGGCGAGGGTTCCGTCGATCTCCACCCCCCGGTTCATCGGGCCGGGGTGCATGACGATGGCGTCTTCTTTGGCGTATCCCAACTTTTCGGCGTCGAGCCCATAGCGGTGGTAGTATTCACGCTCGGACGGGATGAAGCCGCCGTCCATACGTTCACGCTGCAGGCGCAGCATCATCACGACGTCAACGTCGCGCAGACCCTCGCGCATGTCGTGAAAGACCTCGACGCCAAGGTCGGCGACTCCGGCGGGCATCAGGGTCGGCGGACCGACAAGGCGGACGCGGTTTTCCATCTTGCCGAGCAGGATCAGGTTTGACCGGGCGACGCGTGAATGGGCGATGTCGCCGCAGATCGCGATGGACAGGCGGTGCAGCCGTCCCTTGGCGCGACGGATCGTCAGCGCGTCAAGCAGCGCCTGCGTCGGGTGTTCGTGCCGTCCGTCGCCCGCGTTCAGCACCGCGCAGTTGACCTTTTCCGCCAGCAGGTTGACCGCGCCGGAATGGGGGTGCCGCACGACTAGGATATCGGGGTGCATCGCGTTTAGGGTCAGGGCCGTGTCGATGAGCGTCTCGCCCTTTTTCACGGAACTTGCCTGCATCGCCATGTTCATCACGTCGGCGCCAAGGCGTTTCCCGGCAAGCTCAAAACTCGCCTGCGTTCGGGTGGAGTTTTCAAAGAACATGTTAACCTGGGTCAGCCCCTCAAGCGCGTTGGCGTGCTTGTCCGGGCGGCGGTTCAGATCAACATAGGTGTCGGACAGGTTGAGGATCGTCTCGATCTCTTCAGGGCGCAGGTATTCGATGCCCAGAAGGTGACGCGCGTTGAAAGTCATGTGCACTCCGACCTGATTTGTCCGCTTATAGGGGGCGATACCGCGATGGGGCAAGGGGGCGATCGGGCATTTACCTTCGCCGGGCGCGGGCGTAGCTTTGCGGAATGGAGCAAGAGCAAGATTTTCATGCATTGAAGGCAATGCTCGACTGGCAGATTGAGCTGGGCGCGACCGAGGCGATCGGCGACGCTCCGGTCAACCGCTATGAGGTGCCCGAGGTCGCGGCGAAGCCCGTGGTGGCCGAACCGGCTGTCGAGGCTCCGACGGTGGCTGAGGTGGTCGATCCGGTTGCTTTGGCCGAAGCAGCGGCATCGGGCGCGGCGGACATTGAGCAGTTGCAGGCGGCGCTTGCGGCCTATGATCTGTGCGAATTGAAACGCGGCGCGCGAAGCTGTGTGTTTTCCGACGGCCCGCCCGCCGCACGCGTGATGATCATTGGCGAAGCACCGGGCCGCGACGAGGACCGCGAGGGGAAGCCCTTTGTCGGACGGGCGGGGCAATTGCTCGACAAGATGTTTGCCGCCATCGACATGGCGCGGGATGCGGAGGATGCGGCGCAGGCGATCTACATCACCAATATCCTACCGTGGCGGCCACCGCAGAACCGCAACCCATCGGGCGATGAAATCGCGATGTTCCGCCCGTTTATCGAACGGCATATCGCGCTGGCCGATCCCGATGTGCTAGTGCTGATGGGCGGAATTTCCTGTGTAGCCATGACCGGGCAGAAGGGGATCACCCGGATGCGTGGCAAATGGACCGAAGTGCTTGGCCGCCCCGCGCTGCCGATGTTCCACCCGGCCTATCTGTTGCGCACCCCCGAAGCCAAACGCGAGGCGTGGCACGATCTGCTGATGCTTCAGGCGAAGCTGCGGGAGGGGGGATGAAGATACTCGCGTTTTCAGACGTGCATTGCGATCTGGACGCCTGCGCGCGGATCGTGACAGCGGGACGGGACGCAGATCTGGTGATTGGCGCTGGTGATTTTGCTGAACAACACGAAGGCTTGGCCGAAACGATGGCGGCCTTGGCGCCGATCGCGGAAAAGGCGATCTACGTGCCCGGAAATGGCGAAACCGCGGAGGCTTTGCGCGCCGCGACCAAAGCACGGGTGCTGCATGGGGAGGTGGCCGAAATCAGCGGCATCACCGTTGCAGGCCTTGGCTGCGCGGTGCCACCGCTGCCGCGTCTGCCATGGTCGTATGACCTATCGGAGGAGGATGCCGCCGCGTTGCTGGCCCCGATTGAACGGTGCGATATCCTCGTGACACACTCTCCGCCCAAGGGTGTTGCGGACGTGATTGAGGGGTATGGATCGCTTGGGTCTGTTGCGGTTCGGGACGCGGCGGAACGATTGCAGCCGCAACGGCTGTTCTGCGGCCATGTGCATGATTGCTGGGGCCAAGGCGGGCAGATCGGCGCGACGGAAGTGCGCAACCTTGGCCCGACAGTGAATTGGTTCGAGGTTTCGGAGAAAAGCTGATGGCTGACAGGGATTTCATTCCGGTGCGGATCGCCGTGCTGACGGTATCGGATAGCCGGAGTGTGGCCGATGATCGTTCCGGCCAGGTGCTTGCGGATCGGATTGGGGATGCGGGGCATGTTCTGGCCGCGCGCGACATCGTGAGGGATGAGCGGGCAAAGATCGCTGCACAACTGCGCGAATGGTGCGCGAATCCGGATATTGACGTTATCATCTCGACCGGTGGCACCGGCCTGACCGGGCGCGATGTGACGGTTGAGGCGCATCGTGATGTCTATGAAAAGGAAATTGAGGCCTTCGGCACGGTTTTCACCATGATTTCATGGGGAAAAATAGGCACGTCGGCGGTGCAGTCCCGCGCGACGGGTGGGGTCGCGCAGGGCACGTATTTGTTCGCCCTGCCGGGCAGCCCCGGTGCCTGCAAGGATGCGTGGGATGGTATCCTCGCACCGCAGCTTGATTATCGCCACATGCCCTGCAACTTCGTTGAGATTTTTCCGCGCCTTGACGAACATCTGCGACGGAAATAGCGCGCCGCCGCGTAAACCTATTGTGAGCCACGGCGCCCGACATCATGTATAAGATAGTGTGACGACACGGAAAAAGGGTTGAAATGCGGTTCTTGCGGCGAAGCCTGACCGGATTGTTCCTGCTGTCTTTGACGGTGGGCTTTCTGGCGTGGGCGGGCTGGATGCTCTATTCCGCTATCGAAACCCGCATGGCGAATGACGGCGCGGACCGGGCGGCACGCGAGCGTGTGTTCGCGGTCAATGTGCTGCCCTATGTCGCCGAAGACATCACACCGGTCCTTGCGACCTTCGGCGAGGTGCGCAGCCGCCGGACGCTTGACGTGCGGGCGACAGTTTCCGGCACGGTTGTCGAACTTTCCGACAGTTTCGTCGATGGCGGCGCGGTTGAGGCCGGGGCGCTTCTGATGCGGATTGACCCGGCCGAGGCGGAGTCGGACCTCGCCCGCGCCCGCGCCGATCTGGCTGAGGCTGAAGCGGAATTGCGCGATGCCGAACGCGCCCTGACACTGGCGGCAGAGGAGCTTTCCGCGACCGAGGAGCAGGCCCGCCTGCGACGCGCGGCGCTGACCCGACAGCGCGATTTGCGTGAACGCGGCGTTGGGACGGAAGCCGCAGTTGAAACGGCAGAACTTGCGGCATCGGCTGCGGATCAAGCTGTTGTGTCGCGCAGGCAAGCGCTCGCGCAGGGCGAAGCGCGGCTCGACCTCGCCAAGACGCGGCTGGAAAGACAGAAAATCAATCTTGCCGATGCGGAACGGAAGCTGGCGGATACCACGATCACCGCCCAATTCCCCGGCACGCTGGGGGATGTGAGCGTTGTCGAAGGCGGGCTGGTTGCGAATAACGAACGGGTCGGGCAATTGACCGATCCGGACAGGCTTGAGGTGTCATTCCGCGTCTCAACCTCGCAATACGCGCGGCTATTGAATGAAGATGGTCGGCTGACCCAAGCCCCGGTTCAGGTGGTGCTGGATGTGTCGGGGATTGACCTGTCGACCGAGGGTGTGATCAGCCGCGAAAGTGCATCGGTCGGTGAAGGGCAGACCGGGCGCTTACTGTTTGCCCGACTCGATGAGGCGCGCGGCTTTCGCCCCGGTGATTTCGTAACGGTCCGGATAAGGGAACCGGTGTTGAACGCGGTTGCCCGACTGCCCGCGACGGCGATCGATTCCGCCAACCGCGTGCTGGTGCTGGGCGAAGAGGATCGGCTGGAAGAGGTCGAAGTTGCGCTACTGCGGCGACAGGATGACGATGTGCTGATCCGCGCGCCGGACCTTGCGGGGCGAGAGGTCATCGCCGCCCGCTCCCCCCTTCTCGGCGCTGGGATCAAGGTGCGCCCAATCCGCGAGAATGACGCGAGCGTGCCGGATCAACCCGACACGGTCGAATTGACCGAAGAACGCCGCGCTGCGCTAATGGCCTTTGTCGAAGGCAACACCCGGATGCCCGACGATGCCAAGGCTCGCGTGCTGGCCCAATTGGCGCAGGATAAGGTGCCAGCGCAGGTCGTGAAGCGGCTGGAAGCGCGGATGGGGGGCTAGGCCATGATCCGCGCGGCAGGCGTGCTTAGCTACTTCACCCGGCATCGCACGGCTGCAAACCTGTTGCTTGTCCTGATGATCGCGCTTGGTATTGCCGCCGTGCCGAAGATGCGCGCGCAGTTCCTGCCGGATGTGATTATCGACAACGTCACCGTCTCTGTCGTCTGGAAGGGCGCGGGGGCCGAAGATGTCGACGCCTCCATCGTGCAGGTGCTTGAGCCGACCCTGTTGGCGGTCGAGGGGGTCGAAAGCTCCTCCGCCCGGTCCAGCGAGGGGCGGGGGTCGATCACGCTCGATTTTGAACCCGATTGGGATATGGGCCGCGCGGCGGATGAGGTTCAGGCGGCTGTCGATGCCGTCACAACCCTGCCGGAGGATGCCGAAGACCCGACCATCAGGCGCGGCGCATGGCGCGACCGGGTGACAGATGTTGTGATTACGGGGCCTGTTGCGACGGACCAATTGGGCCGGTTTGCGGATGAATTCGTGACGCGGCTGTTCGCCGCCGGGGTCACGCGCAGCACGATCCGGGGCGTGGCGGCGACGGAAACCGTGGTAGAGGTGCCAACGCTCGCCCTGATCGAACACGATCTGAGCATGGCGGAGATCGCGGAAGCCATCGCGCAAGAGGTCGCATCGGACCCGGCGGGCGACGTGACTGGCGCGAATGCGCGGGTCCGGACGGGGGTTGAGAAGCGGCGAGCGGACCAGATCACCGCCATTGCGCTACGGTCGAACCCGGATGGATCGCAGCTAACCGTCGGGGATGTGGCGCAGGTCACCGTTGGTGGTATCGACCGGAACCGGGCCTATTTCGTCGGCGACAACCCGGCGATTTCGGTGCGGATTGATAGGTCCGACCGGGGCGATGCGATTGATATTCAGCATAAGGTCGAAGACGTCGCCGAAGAACTGCGCGCGACGCTGCCTGAAGGAGTCTCCGTCGATCTGATCCGAACGCGGGCGGAGGCGATTACCGGGCGGTTGGATATCCTGCTTGATAACGGCGCGGTCGGGCTGCTGCTGGTCGTCACCCTGCTATTCCTGTTCCTGAACGCCCGCACTGCGTTCTGGGTCGCGGCGGGGATTCCGGTTGCTATGCTGGCGACCATTGCGCTGATGTATCTGTTCGGGTTGACGATCAATATGATCTCACTCTTCGCGCTGATTATTACGCTGGGGATCGTGGTGGACGACGCGATTGTCGTTGGGGAACACGCGGATTTCAGGGCGCGGCGTCTTGGGGAATCCCCGGTGGAAGCGTCGGAAAACGCCGCGAAACGGATGGCCGCGCCGGTGTTTTCCGCGACCCTGACCACAGTGATCGCGTTTTTCGGGCTGATCGTGGTGGGCGGCCGATTTGGCGACTTGATCGCGGATATTCCGTTCACAGTGATCGCGGTTCTGATCGCGTCGCTGGTTGAATGTTTCCTCGTCCTGCCGAACCACATGGCGCATGCGCTGGCCCATTCGGCCAAGCAGCATTGGTATGATTGGCCGAACCGGGTTGTGAACCGGGGCTTCACCTGGGTGCGGGAACGCGGCTTTCGCCCCTTCATGCGGTTCGTGGTCTGGGCACGCTATCCGGTGCTGGCAGCGGTTGTTCTGGTCCTTGCCTCGCAAGTTTCGATCTTTGTGCGGGGTGATCTGCAATGGCGGTTCTTCAATGCGCCGGAGCGGTCCTCGGTCACGGGCAACTTCGCCATGTTGCCCGGCGCAACCCGCGCGGATTCGATTGAGATGATGCGCGAGATGCAACGCGCCGTCCGCGACCTTGGTGCGGAGTACGAGGCGGAGCATGGTCGCAATCCTGTCGACTACGTGATCGCGCAGGTTGGCGGCAATACCGGGTTCGGTCTGTCGGGGGCGGATACGAAAGATCCCGACCTGCTCGGCGGGATCGCGATTGAATTGATCGATGCTGACCTGCGCCCCTACACGGCCTTCGCCTTTGTCGCTGACATACAGGATGCCGTGCGCCAGCACCCGCTGGCCGAAACCGTCAGCTTTCGCGGCTGGCGCTCCGGCCCCGGCGGGGATTCCCTAAGCGTTGAACTGTTCGGTGCCGATGCCGAAACCCTGAAAGCCGCGGCAGAGGCGTTGAAAACGGCGCTTGCGCAATACCCGGAGGTTTCGGCGCTTCAGGATAGTTTGGCCTACGACAAGGAAGAGTTGATCCTTGAACTGACGCCGCAGGGCCAAACACTCGGCTTTTCGACGGATGCGCTGGGCCGCGTGTTGCGCAACCGCTTGGGCGGGATTGAGGCCGCAACTTACCCCGATGGCCCCCGTTCCGCCGCGATCCGGGTGGAACTGCCGGAGGGGGAACTGACGGCGGATTTCCTTGACCGGAGCCTGATGCGGACCCAAGCCGGGGATTACGTGCCACTGGCCGACATTGTGACCGTGACGACGCGCAGCGGGTTTTCGACGGTCCGGCGCGAAAACGGCATACGGCTGGTATCCGTTACGGGCGACTTATCCGAAGACGACCCGGCCCGCGCCGCAGCGATATCGACAGAGTTGGAAGAGGTCTTGCTGCCGAAGATCGAAAGCGATTTCGGCGTCGCGTTCCGCCTGTCTGGATTGTCAGAGCAGGAGGAGGAGTTCCTGTCGGACGCCCTGCTTGGCTTCATCCTGTGCATGATCGGGATTTACCTGACGCTGGCCTGGATATTCTCAAGCTGGACGCGGCCTATCGTTGTGCTTGCCATCGTGCCGTTTGGACTGGTTGGCGCGATCTATGGCCACGTGGCGTGGGAGGTGCCGCTTTCCATGTTCTCGGTCGTCGGGTTGATCGGGATGACGGGGATCATCATCAACGATTCCATTGTGCTGGTGACGACGGTCGACGAATACGCGGAAGAACGAGGGCTGATCCCTGCGATCATCGACGGAACCGCAGACCGGCTGCGCCCGGTTCTGCTGACCACGATGACGACGGTTCTGGGCCTGACGCCACTGTTGTTCGAAGGGTCGGTCGACGCGCAATTCCTGAAGCCGACTGTGATTACGCTGGTCTACGGGCTTGGGTTCGGCATGATCCTTGTTCTACTTGTTGTGCCCGCGCTGCTGGCGATGCAGCTTGACGTGCGGCGGCAGATGAAGGGGCTGACGCGGGCACTGCGAGCGCCGGGGCGGGCCGGGGCGCTTGGTGTGATTGCCGCGGTGACGGCGGTTCTGCTGGTTGCGCTGTTTGCCGGAACCTTTGGGGTGGCGGCTCTGACGGGCGCCATGCCCGCCGCAATCCTGTCGTTGGCGCCGGTCTTTGGCGCATTGTCGGCGCAGATCGCGGGGCTGTTGCTGTTCCTGATTGGGGCGGCGGTGCTTTGCCTTCTGGCCTTCGGCGCCGGGGCGATCCTGCTGCGTCCGCGCAGCTAGCTTCCGGTGCAGCCTTCGATATTGACCGCACGGGTCGCGCCCAGAACGGTGATCCGCACGTCAGACCGATCCAGCAAAAACGGTTGCGCATTCGGCGGCACCATATCGACCGACGCCGTCAGCGTTTCGCCGGAGCGGGTAGAGGCCGCCTCACTCACCCAAATCCGTTGATCGGGCAGTTCGACGACCGCGACTTCGGTGCCATCGACCGGTGGCATGGTGATCTGCGCGGTCAGGCGCAGGCCGTCAGCGATTGGCTCAACCTTACATTGGACGGATCGCACCCCGGCGGAGCCTTGTGACGCAGGCGCATCGGCCATCGCGTCAAGAATATCGGCGTTGCGGTTCGCGGCCCCGGCGGGCAAGTCCGCCCTTAGCCGGAGAGAGATCGGCACACACACCGTTTCGCACACGCCAAGTTCGACCTGACCGCGAAGCTGGATCGGTTGGTTGCGATCATTCGGTGTGAATTCCATCGGCAGAACAACCTCGTCGGCGTAACCGATCGACCGAATGCCGTTGGCTTCGAACACGCCGGGGCGGGGCCAGTGGATGCGCATGGATGTCACGTTTTCCGACCCGTCCCAGTTAAACCGGGGCGGTATGCCGCCTTCACCCGGCGCGCGCCAATATGTCTTCCACCCGTCGGCGAGCGTGATCCGTAGCCCGACCATGTGGGTGCCATGTTCCGTGCGCCAGCCGGGCAGCACGTTCAACGTCACGATTCCATCGGGCACCTGCGCGGTTGCGGGTGTCGGCAGGCAGGGAAACAGGGCCAGCGTTGCGGCTGTCAGAAGCGATTTAATCATGGGCGCACCATAAACGTGCCAGCGGCAAGGGAAAATCACAATCGGGCGACCGTTGCGTGAATGGTTCCCCGGCACCACTTGCACCTGCAGCATATAAGGCCCATTCTTTGTGGATGAGCGATGTTGAAATCTCTCCGGATCTTGAAGGAAAACTGCTTGTTGCGATGCCTGGTATGGGCGACACGCGGTTCGAAAAGTCCGTTGTTTTTATGTGTGCACACTCGGACGAAGGGGCGATGGGGCTGATCGTCAACAAACCGTCGTTTGAACTGAGTTTCGAAGAACTTTTGAAGCAACTCTCGATTGAGCCAGGCGAAGGAATCGTGGCCCCCAAGGTGCATTTTGGCGGCCCTGTGGAACTGGGGCGCGGATTCGTGCTGCATTCCGCCGATTACCGCGATGCGGAAACGACCTTGCGGGTTGATGATGCGTTCGGAATGACCGCAACCCTCGATGTGCTTGAAGATCTGGCCCACGGCAACGGGCCGACCCAAGCGCTGCTGGCGCTGGGTTATGCGGGCTGGGGTCCGGGGCAGTTGGAACAGGAAATTGCGCAAAACGGCTGGCTGACCTGCGATTCGAGCGCGGATATCGTGTTTGACGAAGATAATGAGCAGAAATGGACGGCGGCGTTGAAATCGCTTGGGATTGATCCGCTGTTGCTATCGGCCACCGCCGGACGGGCCTGATGGCTTAATTGCGCGGCGCGGCGGCGCGGCGCAAGCGGTCATTGATCGCGCGGCCCAGCCCGGTGTCCGGGATCGGCGACACCGCGATGGTTTCGACCCCCTGATCGTCAAGGATATGAAGCGCGTTGAACAATTCTGACGCGGCCTCAACCAAATCGCCGGAGGGGGACAGGTTCAGTGCCGCGCATTCAACCGCGCCGAAGCCCAGAAAAATCTCATCATCACGCGGATCGGTGACGTTCAGGCGCACGGCGGCCTTGGGGGCGTAGTGCGATTGAAGCTGGCCGGGCGCGGATGGTGTTTCGCTGGTGTGCGGCGTCAGAAGGGGGCGGCCAAGGCAGGCCTCAATCGCCTCAACCGGCAGGCCGCCGGGGCGCAGAAGCGCCGCTTCGCCAAGCTCAAAGCCGACGATGGTGCTTTCAACGCCGATGGAGCATGGCCCGTCATCCAGAACCGCAGCGATCTTGCCCGACAGCCCCGCCATGACATGCGCGGCGGTCGTCGGGCTGATCCGCCCCGACAGATTGGCGGACGGCGCGGCAACCGGCCCGCCGAAAGCGGTCAGCAGGGCGCGCGCGCTTTCGTGATCAGGAACCCTTAGGCCAATCGTCGTCAGGCCAGCGGTCGCGAGTGTCGAAAGGCCCGCATCAGCGCGGACTGGCAGCACGATGGTCAGCGGCCCCGGCCAGAACGCAGTGGCAAGGCGCAGCGCATCATCGCTGAAATCGGCAAAGGCGCGGGCGGTTGCAAGGTCCGCGACATGGGCGATCAGCGGGTTGAAAGACGGGCGGCCCTTTGCCTCATAAATCCGGGCAACGGCGCGACCGGCGCAGGCATCGCCGCCCAGCCCGTAGACCGTTTCGGTCGGAAAGGCGACAAGCTGTCCGTCGCGCAGCAATTCGGCGGCGCGTCCGATGCCCTTTGGCGAGGCGGAAAGAAGCTCTGTCTGTGTCACCTCGGGCCTTTTCGTGACGCTGCGTCTTGGTTGATGGTCCCCGACTCTCGGTTAGGGTTGGAGGCAAGTGGTGCCGTTCAAAAGCATAATTGGACGGGTAAGGGAAGGGAAGAGAATGGCCTACAGAGCGCCCGTTCGCGATTTTCAGTTCATCTTTGATCATGTCGTAGACTTTGGGCAGGTGGTGCAGACCGACAGGTTTGCCGAAGCGACGCCCGACGTGACCGAAGCCATCCTGACCGAAGCGGGCAAGCTGTGTTCCGACGTTCTGGCCCCCTTGCAGCGCGAAGGTGACATGCATCCGGCGGTGCTGGAGAACGGCGTTGTGCGCACCTCACCAGGGTTTGGCGACGGGTATCGTGCGATTGCCGAAGGCGGCTGGATCGGCATTTCTGCCCCGTCGGAATATGGCGGCATGGGCCTGCCGATGACCGTGACAACCGCGGTGAACGAGATGATGGCGGGCGCCTGCCTGTCGCTGCAACTGAACCCGCTGATGAGCCAGGGTCAGATCGAAGCGCTGGAGCATCACGCGAGCGACGCGTTGAAAGAGCTTTATCTGCCAAAGCTGATTTCAGGCGAATGGTGCGGGACGATGAACCTGACAGAGCCGCAGGCCGGGTCGGATGTTGGCGCGCTGAGCACCAAGGCGGCGGATAACGGCGACGGCACATACGCGATCACCGGGCAGAAGATCTACATCAGTTGGGGCGACAATGACTTCAGCGAGAATGTGTGCCACCTGGTGCTTGCCCGTCTGCCGGATGGTGCACCTGGCACAAAGGGTATCAGCCTTTTCATGGTGCCGAAATACTTGCCAAATGAGGGTGGCAGCGTCGGCAAGGCGAACAGCCTGAAGGTTGTTTCGCTGGAGCATAAGATGGGTCTGCACGGCTCGCCCACCGCTGTTATGCAGTATGACGGCGCGACCGGGTGGTTGGTGGGCGAGGCGCATGGCGGGATGCGGGCGATGTTCACGATGATGAACAACGCGCGGCTGGGCGTCGGCGGGCAAGGGATTGGCGCGGCAGAAGGCGCATTTCAACACGCCCTGACCTATGCCGAGGAACGCAAGCAAGGCGCGTCGCCTATTGAGGGTGGCACAGGCACGATCATCGACCACGCCGATGTGCGCCGGATGCTGACCACGATGAAGGCGGAGCTTTTCGCCGTCCGCTCCATCGCGCTGTCCTGTGCGGCGGCGATCGATATGGCAACCGCCACGGGGGATGTGGATTGGTCCGCCCGCGCCGCGTTCCTGACCCCGATTGCAAAGGCACACGGCACCGATATGGGGATCGAGATCAGCCAGATGGGTGTGCAGGTTCACGGCGGTATGGGATTCATCGAGGAAACAGGAGCTGCCCAGTTCAGCCGTGATGTGCGCGTCACCGCGATTTACGAGGGCACCAACGGCATTCAGGCGATGGACCTTGTTGCCCGCAAGTTGATGGACAAGGGCGAGGCCGCGTTCCGCCTGCTGGAAGAGGTCGAACAGGCCGCAGAACGTGAGCGTGAGATGTTCCCGAAGAAGAGCGAAGCACTTTGGTCCGCCGCCGAAAGCCTGCGCGAAACGACGGAATGGCTGCTGACCCGCGATGACCTCAATGATCGGTTCGCCGGGGCGGTGCCTTACCTGCGGGCGTGGGCGCGGGTGCTGGGCGCACATTTCCATCTGAGAGCCGCGCGGGCGGAAGGCGGCGATGGGCCGCGGACGCATCTTGCCCGGTTCTTCATCAAACGCATCCTGCCGGAACATGCCGCATTGCTGATCCATGCGCGTCAGGGAGCTGAGGGGCTTTATGCCCTGTCGCCGGAGGATTTGGCCAGCTAATAAGGGGCCATGATGGACGGAACACTGACCCCGCTACGCTATCCGCATGGCGCACCGCCCGCCGAGGGCGAGGCAACAGATATCGCGCCCGGCGTGCTGTGGATGCGCCTGCCGCTGCCGATGGCGCTGGATCACGTCAATGTCTATGCGCTGGACGATGGCGATGGGTGGACCCTGATCGACACCGGGTTCAACAGCCGCCGGACGCGGGCGATCTGGGACACTCTGATGGCCGGGCCGCTTGGCGGCAAACCCGTGACGCGGGTGATCGTGACGCATCATCACCCGGATCATGTTGGGCTGGGCGGCTGGTTCCAAACGCGGGGCGCGGAGCTTTGGATGACCCGCACCGCGTGGTTGTTCGCGCGGATGCTGACGCTCGACGAACAGGATCGCCCGACGGAGGAAAGCATCGCGTTCTGGCGGTCCTGCGGCATGGACCCTGCGATCCTGGATGAACGCGCGGCGGAGCGGCCGTTCAATTTTGCCGATGTCGTCGCGCCGATGCCACTGGGGTTCAAGCGCATAAAACAGGGCGATGTGATGCGAATCGGCGGGCGGAATTGGGACGTTCACATCGGCAACGGACATGCGCCGGAACACGCGACATTCTGGTCGCGCGATGACAATCTGGTGATTTCGGGTGACCAGATCATCGCGTCGATCTCGCCCAATATCGGGGTTTATGCGACAGAACCGGGGGCCGATCCGCTATCGGATTGGCTGGAAGCGTGCGAGCGGCTTTCGGGGCTGGCCCGCGACGATCAGCTTGTGCTGCCGGGGCATAAATTGCCGTTTACCGGCTTGCCGACCCGGATGCGGCAGTTGATTGACAATCACCACGGCGCGTTGCGTCGGCTGCGCGCGCATCTGGCGACTCCACGCACGGCGGCGGAGTGTTTCCAGCCGCTTTTCAAGCGCGAAATCGGGGCGGGGGAATACGGCCTCGCCCTCGTCGAAGCGATGGCGCATGTCTCACACCTTCATCAAATTGGGGTTGCGAGCCGCACCCTGCGCGACGATGGTGCGTGGGTGTGGCAGGTCGAGGAGACGTAGCGTGAACGATGAAATCAAGACATCCGCCGAGGCGGAAGAAGACGCAGTGATGCCCCGGTCGCATACGGTCCGCTGTAATCCTGACGGCAGTATCACCTCCGCGCCCGAAGAAATTCCCGATGCGGTGACAAAGAAACCGGTGAAGCAGAAAAGCCCGGCGGAATGGGCGTATGAGAGGATCATCCTCTACATCCAGAATTTCGAAAAGCAGCTTGATAACGAACACGAGGTCGCCATGGGCTTTGCCGGCGGCGACATGGGGGTCATGCGGATTGAGGGCTTGGGATTTTTCGACCCCGACATCGTAACCTTTTACGGAAGCGATCAGGTCGGCGCGAAGACCCAGTTGATCCAGCACGTGACGCAGTTGAACGTCATGCTGCGCGCCTTGCCGAAGGAAGTCACCAAGGCAGAGCCGAGCCGGATTGGTTTCCGGCTGGCGGCAGACTTGAAAGACAGTGAGGCTGACACGTGACACCGCGTTCGATTTCGTCTAAACGACGGTCAACTTTCGACAAGAGGATCTGAAGACATGGAAGAACATAAGCACGGCGAGATGGATACCAGCGTTCAGGAAAAGACGTTTGAGGGCTTCATCAAGGCTTCGACCTGGGTGGCGGTCGTTTCAATTCTGGTGCTGATCTTCCTGGCTATCTTCAACAGCTAAGTCTGACGGGGCGCGGCTGCGCCCCACGCAAGAACCGGGGTAGGGTGGATGCGGAAAATACTTCTTTGGCTGGCTTTGCCAGTGTTTCTGGCGGCCTGCGGCACCACTGCCGAACCAAAATGGGCGCCGGATGATGAGGTTGCGCAAGCGGTCTATCGCCACAACGGCCCACCAACCCTGACCCTGTTCACCGTGCTTAGCAACCGTTCCGGTGCGGGCGCGCACGCGGGTCTGATGGTCAATGGCAGCCAGCGCGTGATGTTTGATCCGGCGGGCACGTGGTATCACCCGATGATTCCCGAACGGAACGATGTGCATTTCGGGATCACGGATCGGGTTGTGGATTTCTACCTCGACTACCATTCGCGCGAAACCTACCACACGGTCGTTCAAACGATGCAAGTCTCGCCTGAGGTTGCCGAGGCCGCATTGCGTGCCGTCCAAAGCTACGGCGCGGTTCCGAAGGCGCAATGCACCAAAAGCGTGACGGCCATTCTCGCATCTCTGCCGGGGTTCCAGGGCTTTCCGCAGACGTGGTTCCCCAAACGCGCGATGGCTGCGTTCGGCCAGTATCCGGGCGTGACAACACGCACCGTGCGGGATGACGATTCAGATGATAATACCGGCGTGCTCGAAGGCTATATCCGCGCCCCGGCCATCGTGCGTTAACCGACCAGATACAACATCAGATAAAGCGTTCCGATCCCGGCCAGAATGGCCGCGATCACGTTTTTCGTCAGATATCCGGCGGCAAAAGCAGCTGCCGCAGCGGCAAGCCGTGCCGGATCGGGGTTGCCGTCCGTTGCAGGCGGCCACAGGATCAGCGGCGCGACAAGACCCGGCAGAACTGCCACTGGCGTATAGCGCAGGTGCCGCAGCACCCAATCCGGCAGTTTGCGATTGCCGATCAACCCGATAAACGAAAAACGGATCAGGAACGTGCCGATGCCCATCAGCGCGATGATCAACCAGATATGTCCAGTGCTCATGTCCATCATTTCTGGGCCTCCATCATCAATTCGACCCGCGCGCCGACGGCCATCGCGCCAAACGCGGCGATCAGCAGGCCAAGGTTATAGGGCAGGAATGCCAATAGCAGCGCCAGTGTGACGGAGACGATCACCGCCGCCATATGCGCCATCGTGCGGATCGCCGGGGCGACGAGCGCGATAAAGGTGATCGGCACCGCAAAATCCAGCGCGAATTCCGGTGGAATTTGCGCGCCCGCAAGTGCACCGATCAGCGTGAAGGCATACCAAAGCGGGCAGATCGGCGTCACGACGCCGAAAAAGTAGGATAGCTTTTCAGCAATGCTCCGGTCCGGGTGTTTTTCGTATTCGTTGATCGACACCGCATAGCTTTGATCGACAAGGAAATAGGCGATGAACGCCCGTTTCCAGAACGGAGCTTCGCCAATATGCGGGGCCATCGACGCGGAATACATCGCCATCCGCAGGTTCACGGCGAGCGCGGTCGCGAGGATGATGATGGTCGGCGCGTCCTCCACCATCAATTGGATCGCCGCAAACTGCGCGGCCCCCGCGATGACGAGGATGGTAAATCCCATCGTTTCAACGATGTTCAACCCGGCTTCGGTCGCGACGACGCCGAACAGCATCGCAAAGGGCACGATGACGATGACAAAGGGCGCTCCGTCGCGGATGCCCTGTAGATAGGCGGATTTCGAGGTGGAGGATGCCATGGAGAGCCCCTAGAGTGTCGCTGGCCTAGAGATGCCCGGATCGCAGGAGAGATGCAAATGGCAATCCGTGATGACCTGAATGAATATCTGATCGCGCCCGACCCGGCGCGGGCCGGATTGACGCGAAAGGTTATCGGCCACGATCAGGACGGGCAAGAGGTTGAAACATCGGTCGTCGAAGAACGACCCCTGACGATTTTCCTGAACAGCCAGGAAATCGTGACCGCAATGACGATTGGTGATTACCCGGAATACCTCGCGCTCGGGTTTCTGCGCAATCAGGGGATGCTGCGCGATGGTGAGGCGGTTTCGGGCGTCGATCACGACGATGACCTCGGCGTGGTTGTCGTGCGGACGGATGGGCAAACGAACTATGAGGAAAAGCTGAAGAAGAAAACGCGCACCTCCGGCTGCGCCGTCGGCACGGTGTTCGGTGACATGATGGAGGGACTGGAGGGGCTGACGTTGCCTGCGGCAGAGCTGCGGACCTCGTGGCTCTATACGCTATCAGCCAAGATCAACCGCACGCCAAGCCTGTATCTTGAGGCCGGTGCGATCCACGGCACGGTATTGTGCGAAGCCGACAGGCCCCTTGTCTATATGGAAGATGTCGGGCGCCATAACGCGGTCGATAAGATTGCGGGCTGGATGCTGTCCGAAAATGTCCGCGCCGACGGTAAAATCCTCTACACAACCGGGCGGCTTACATCCGAGATGGTGATTAAAGCCGCGCTGATGGGAATACCGGTACTTGCGTCCCGATCCGGGTTTACCGCATGGGGTGTCGAAATCGCGCGAGAGGTCGGACTGACCCTGATCGGTCGTCTGCGCGGGCAACGATTCGTCTGCTTGGCGGGAGAGGAACGCTTGGTGCGCGATGCAGACCCGACATCGGTGCCGGAAGAAAGCCGCAAGTCGCGCCGCAAAGGGGCCGGGGTATGAAACAACCGGTCGGAGTGATCCTCGCCGGAGGGTTGTCGCGGCGGATGGGTGGCGGCGACAAGAGCTTGCTGAAGATTGGCGGGCGGACCTTGCTGGCGCATGTCATTGATCGGTTCGAACCGCAGGTCGCATCGCTTGCGCTCAATGCGAATGGCGATACGGGGCGGTTTGACGGCTACGGCTTGCCGGTTCTGCCGGACAGCATCGACGGTTTTGCCGGGCCGCTTGCGGGTGTGCTCGCCGGGTTGGACTGGGCGGTGGATTGGGGGGCTGATCATGTCGTCACCGCCGCCGCGGACACCCCGTTCTTTCCGCCAGACCTCGTGCCGCGTCTGATGATGGCGGTGGAGGATGCAGGCACGTCCATCGCCCTTGCCGCGACGCCTGACCCGGAACGCGGGCAGGTGCGGCATCCGACCTTCGGGCTTTGGCCCGTGGCGCTTCGCGATGATCTGCGGGCCGCGCTGCAAGACGGGCTACGCAAGGTTGTGCTGTGGACAGACAAACACGGCGCGGCCGAGGCTGTGTTCCCGGTCACGCGGATCGACCCGTTCTTCAACGTAAACACGCCCGAAGACCTCGCGCGCGCCGAAGCGCTGCTGACGGAGGGCGCGGGATGAGGGTTTATGGCGTTACCGGTTGGAAGAACGCGGGGAAGACAGGGTTGATGGAGCGGTTGGTTGCAGAGATCACCGGGCGTGGTTTCACGGTGTCCACGTTGAAACACGCGCATCATTCCTTTGATGTCGACCAGCCGGGGAAAGACAGCCACCGGCACCGGGTCGCGGGCGCGAAAGAGGTTCTTCTGTCCTCTGCCGCGCGCTGGGCGCTGATGGCGGAGCTTCGCGGCGCGGATGAACCCACGCTTGAAACACAGCTTGCCCGGCTTACGCCCGTCGATCTGGTGCTGGTTGAGGGGTTCAAAGCAGACCACCATCCGAAGGTTGAGGCGGTCCGGGCCGCCGCGGGCCACCCGCTGATCGCCCGCGATGACAGCAGCGTGCGGGCGTTGGCGAGCGATGTGCCACAGCCGGATGTCAGCATCCCGGTGTTTGATCTCGATGACACTAATGGCGTTGCAGATTTCATCCTGCGCGAAGTCGGCCTGATCGCGCCTGACCCAGCGCCTGCTGACCTTGCGCCACCAAAGCTCAGCAATGACTGTTTTGCCTTGCCTGCGGGTGTCGATTGGATACCGGTCGATGACGCGCTGGCACATCTACGGGCAAGTATGGCGTGTGTGATGGCAGAGGAGGTCATTCCGACGAAAGACGCGCTGGGCCGTATCCTCGCCGCCGATCAGGTTGCGCGGCGGTCGAACCCGCCCGCGCCGAATTCCGCCGTTGATGGTTATGGCTTTGACCATGCGTCGATTGCGAAGGGCGCGAATACCCTGCCGCTTTGCGATGGTCGGGCGGCGGCGGGTGCGTCCTTTGTTGGGGTGGTCCCGCCGGGGCAGGCCGTGCGGATACTAACCGGTGCGATCCTGCCCGCCGGGGTCGATACCGTGGTGCTTGAGGAAGATACCAACGCATCCCCCACCCACGTCGCGTTCGAAGGGCCGGTGAAGCCCGGCGCGAATACCCGCAAAGCCGGGGAAGATGTGGAAGCCGGGGCGGTCGCGTTGAAAAAGGGGCAAACCCTGCGCCCGTCCGATCTGGCGTTGCTGTCGGCGCTTGGCATCGCCGAGGTCGCTGTGCGCCGAAGGCTGCGCGTTGGTGTGTTGTCGACCGGAGATGAATTGGCCGAACCGGGCAGTACCGACGAAATTGCGCGCACCTATGACGCCAATCGCCCGATGCTCCTGTCCGTCGCGGATCGTTGGGGGTTTCAGCCGGTCGATCTGGGCCATGTCGCCGACGACCGGGATGCGCTGGCGAAGCGGCTGGATAGCGCAGCGACGATGGCGGATGTGATCCTGACATCCGGCGGTGCATCGGCGGGGGATGAGGATCACATGTCGGCGCTGCTGAACGAACAGAGCGCGATGCAAATGTGGCGTATCGCGTTAAAGCCGGGGCGGCCCCTGGGGCTGGGTTTGTGGCAGGGCGTTCCGGTCTTTGCGCTGCCCGGAAATCCGGTGGCGGCGCTGGTCTGCACGCTGATCTTTGCCCGCCCGGCTTGCGCGGTTATGGCTGGCGGCGCTTGGGCCGCGCCGCAGGGCTTCGCCGTGCCAGCCGCCTTCACAAAACGCAAGAAGCCGGGGCGGCGCGAATATTTGCGGGCGCGGATGCTGGCGGACGGAACCGTTGAAACCTTCGCCTCCGAGGGGT
Organism: Aliiroseovarius sp. YM-037; assembly: GCF_048060095.1. Taxonomy (NCBI): domain Bacteria; kingdom Pseudomonadati; phylum Pseudomonadota; class Alphaproteobacteria; order Rhodobacterales; family Paracoccaceae; genus Aliiroseovarius; species Aliiroseovarius sp. YM-037. The sequence goes on from NZ_JBLUOA010000003.1 coordinate 131,983, forward strand.
CGGGCAGAATCTCTGGCCTAAGCTGGGCGGAGGGGTTGGTCGAACTGCCTGACGGGGCAATCGACATCAATCCGGGCGATCCCGTGCGGTTTGTCCCCTACGGAAGCTTTGGACTATGAGCGGTGTGACCATCGAAAAGGGTTTTGCCGAGGTTCATCGAAACGAGGTTGCCGAACTGTTTTGGGAAGCGTTTTCACAAAAGCTGTCGAAGGTCATGCGCCCGAAAAATAAGGCGCTGCGTTTCGTGCAGAACGTGCTGCGCCCCGATCACGCGATCAGCGCGGTCGACGACAAAGGCGTGCTGCTGGGGGCCGCGGGTTTCAAAACCAGCGACGGCGCTTTGGTCGGTGGAGAGCTTTCGGACCTGACCGCGGCTTACGGCCCCTTCGGCGGGCTTTGGCGCGGTTTGATCCTGTCGGTGCTGGAACGGGATCTGACGCCGGACCAGTTTCTGATGGACGGTATATTTGTGCGGGCCGAGGCGCGGGGAATGGGTGTCGGCACCGCCCTGCTGAACGCAGTGATCGCAGAAGCGAAAGAACGCGGATGCAGCGAAGTACGGCTTGACGTGATCGACAGCAATCCAAGGGCGCGCGCGCTTTATGAGCGTGTAGGGTTCAAGGCGGATGGCGTTGAAACCACTGGCCCGTTCCGCTGGGTGTTTGGATTCAAGATGGCGACCAAGATGGTTTACCGGCTTTAGTCGAATGTCCCTGTCACGCGGCCAAGCAGCATGAAGGCCCGCGCGGTTCGCGTGTCCGAAAGTTCAGCAATGTCCTGATCTGACGCGGTTTCCTCAAACGCGACGAAGGATTTGTCGAATTGCCGCAAGAAATGGTGGACTGTATCGCGGAAGATCGGGTCTTGCCGCATCCGCCCGGCGGACAACGCAAGGCTTGACCGATCCCGAACCCCGCCAAGGGCCGCCACAGCCCGCCCGCGTTCGCCTTCGGCAAACTTGCGCCAGATTTCGGGGCGCGCGCGGTCGGGGTGGAGGTCATCCATATAGATGCCGTCTTGGCTGAGCAGGGTCAAAACGTCCTGCGCGGCTTGGACTAGCTTTGCGGTGTTACGATCCTTCAACGCCCGGCGCAGCGCGCTGAACCCTTCAAGGTCTTCGGCGGTTTCGGGGAAATTCAGCGCGCGGATGAAGTCCGCTTTGGAGATTGGCGGCACCAGCGCCTCGGCCGGAGTGCCGAGGGCGAGGGCGGTTTGCCCCTCTGCCGTCTTCGGCGCTTCGGTCTGCGGTTTCGCATGGGTAAAGCGCCCCACGGATTCGCGGCTTGAGGCGAAAGTCACAATCGCCGTTTCTGTTTGCTTTTGCGCGGCGGCGATTTCATCAAGTTTGCGTTCAAACGACGGTTTGACACCGATAATTCCGCTTTGCGCCTGCACGACATATGTTTGCCGCATGGCATCAATCGCGGATTGCAGCCGGGCGCTTTCGGATCGCATGATCCGTGCGCTACGGGCGGCCACCGCGCCGATCCAGATCACCGCAATTGGCAGGAAAATCGCCAGCAGCGTCATCACAAACGTCAGGCTGTCAAACCGCGCACCGCTTTCGTCGCCGCCTGCGAAGATAAAGAAAATCGCAACCATCAGAATCCAGATGACGCTAAGGACAAGCGCGATCAGCTCAGCTGTAGAGAACCCGCCAAGGCCAGCCTTGTTGTAAATGCCGAGGTTGATCGGGCGTTCTTTCTTCGGCTCGCTCATGCGCTTACTGCCAGTTTGGTATCAGACAAAAGTGATCTTCAGGATTTCATAGGCGCGATCCCCGCCGGGCGTGTGGACCTCAACGCTGTCGCCTTCTTCTTTGCCAATCAAGGCCCGCGCAAGCGGAGACTTGATGTTGAGAAGAGCGCGTTCGATGTCCGCCTCGGGTTCACCCACGATCTGATAGGTTTTTTCCTCGTCCGTGTCTTCATCAACCAGCGTCACCGTGGCGCCGAATTTAATCGCGCCGGACAGTTTCGACGGGTCGATCACCTCAGCCAAGGACAGGATCGATTCGAGCTCTTTGATCCGGCCCTCGATAAAGCTCTGTTTTTCACGGGCGGAGTGATATTCGGCGTTCTCGGACAGATCGCCATGCTCTCGCGCCTCGGCGATCGCCCGGATAATCGCCGGACGTTCAACGGACTTCAGGTTTTTAAGTTCTTGATCAAGCGCGGTATGCCCCGCGCGTGTCATCGGTATCTTTTCCATGATTGCCCCGGTTCATCGTAGGGAAAAAGCAACAAATTACCCTTAACTCAATGCCACGGGCGAAAGTCAATAGCCGGACCATTGGATCGGCGGTATCACCCCGCAAAACACCGTAGGACCGACGCAGTTTTTGGCATGAAGAACTTTCTACTATTCAGTTTGGGGTATCTGCTGTTTGCAGTCGCGGTTGTCTTGCTGACACGCGAAAATGGCCTCGCGCCGCTAAAATACACGTGGGAATGGTCCGTTCGGCTGATCCCGGCGTTTTCCCAAACGGTGATCGGGTTGATGGTGTTCGGCCTGTTTCTGGCGTTCCTGACACGTGTGAAATCGCTTCGTAGCGTCGTGTTGTCGGTCATTCTGGCCTTTCTTGCCACGGTCGTCTTTCAAAGCGCGTTCTCACTCATCAAGACATCGCTGCCGTTCATCATTCCATTCTTCGCCGATCCGTTTTTCGCGCGTTTGGATCAACTGCTGCATGGCGGGGTCGATCCGTGGATTTGGACACATCGGGTGGCGGAACATCTGCCGATCGACAAGATTCTGCCGACCTATATGACCGGCTGGGCGTTTCCGGCGATTTGCCTTCCGGTTCTTCTTGCGGCGACGGATAACGATCAGGCGCGGGTCCATCGGACCTTGATTCTTTACGTCGTTGCATGGGCGGTTATCGGCAATCTGTTTGCGCTGCTTGGGATGTCCGCTGGCCCCGTATTTTATGACCGGATATTTGGCGGGGAAAGGTTTGCGGACTTGACAGAGATGCTCGTCACCAGCGGACTGAAAGACGGCATACTGGGTCGCACGCAGGAAGGGCTTTGGCAGGTCTATGCGGAACAAGCACAGGCGGTTGGGTCTGGCATTTCAGCTTTCCCGAGCGTTCATTTGTCGGTTTCGACTGTGGCCGGAATTTATCTGGCAGAACGGTCCCGCTGGCTGATCCCGGTCAGCGTTGTGCTTGTCGCAACGATTTTGTTCTTGTCGGTCTATAGCGGTTATCACTACGCGGTGGATGGCTATTTCTCGATCATCTTCATTTGCGTCCTTTGGTATATCCTGCGACGTCGGAACGGGGCCTCAAAACCATCTGACGCGGTGTCGGAATTGACCGCAGGTAGCAGAGTCGGATAACCCTTCACAAACGGGCTTGCGAGAGGACGCGGCCCGGTGCTTCGAGAGAGGGGAATGAATGTCCGAAACTGAACGCGAGTCGATGGAATATGACGTCGTCATCGTTGGTGCGGGGCCTGCGGGCCTGTCCGCCGCCATCCGCCTGAAACAGCTTGATGCAGACCTGCAAGTGGTGGTGCTTGAGAAGGGCTCAGAAGTGGGGGCGCACATTCTTTCGGGCGCCGTGCTCGACCCCAGCGGAATTGATGCGCTGATCCCCGATTGGAAGGAAAAGGGCGCGCCGATCAACGTGCCGGTCCGCAAGGATAACTTCTACATGCTGGGTGAGGCTGGTAGCGTTCGCGTGCCGAATTTCGCGATGCCGCCGCTGATGAACAACCACGGCAACTACATCGTCAGTATGGGCAATGTGTGCCGCTGGATGGCAGAGCAGGCCGAGGAGCTTGGCGTCGAAATCTTCCCGGGCATGGCGTGTTCCGAACTTGTCTATGGCGAGGATGGATCGCTGAAAGGTGTCGTCGCCGGTGAGTTTGGCAAGAACGCCGATGGCACCCCCGGACCGGGTTATGAGCCGGGGATGGAGCTTCATGGCAAATACGTTTTCCTTTCGGAAGGCGTGCGCGGGTCGCTGAGCAAGGAAGCGATTGCGAAGTTTGAGCTCGACAAGAATTGCGACGTTCCGAAATTCGGCCTCGGGATGAAGGAAATCTGGGAGATCGATCCGGCCAAGCATAGCGAAGGCACGGTGACCCACACGATGGGCTGGCCGCTTGGCAAGAATGCAGGCGGCGGGTCGTTCATCTATCACCTTGAAAACAATCAGGTCTATGTCGGGTTTGTGGTTCACCTGAACTACAAAAACCCGCACCTGTTCCCCTACATGGAATTTCAGCGCTTCAAGCACCACCCGATGGTGGCGGAGCTGTTGAAGGGCGGCAAACGCGTTGCCTATGGAGCGCGCGCGATCAGCGAAGGTGGCTGGCAGTCGATCCCGCAGGTCGCGTTTCCGGGCGGTGCGCTGCTGGGATGTTCCGCGGGGCTTGTCAACGTGCCGCGCATCAAGGGCAACCACAACGCTATGCTGTCGGGCAAAGCGGCGGCTGAGGCTGCGCACGCCGCGATCAAGGCCGGCCGCAGCGGCGATACGCTTGAGGTTTACGAACGTGATCTGCGCGAGGGGCCGATTGGCAAAGACCTGAAGCGGGTGCGCAACGTCAAACCGCTCTGGTCGAAATACGGGCTGGCGGCGTCGCTGGGCCTTGGCGGCTTCGATATGTGGACGAACAACCTGTTCGGCCTGTCGCTTCTTGGCACGCTCAAGCACGGCAAAACCGACGCTGACGCGACCGAGGAAGCGTCAAAGCACAAACCCATCGACTATCCGAAACCCGATGGCACGCTGTCGTTTGATCGGCTGACCAACGTCAGCTTTTCCATGACCAACCATGAGGAAAGCCAGCCCGCGCATCTGAAACTGAAAGACCCGAAAATTCCGGTTGGCGTGAACCTGCCGAAATTTGCGGGCCCCTCGGCCCGATATTGCCCGGCGGGTGTTTATGAATTCGTAACTGACGACAAGTCTGGCGAAACGCGGTTTCAGATCAATTTCCAGAACTGCGTCCATTGCAAAACCTGCGATATCAAAGACCCGTGCCAAAATATCAACTGGACGGTGCCGCAGGGCGGGGATGGGCCGAATTACCCGAATATGTGATCCAATTCGCGCGGATTTGCGATTGATCGGGGCGGCCAGACAGGCCGCCCCGCATTGCTTTGAAGGCATAGACCCATTAGGTTTATGCGACACATAACGAGGGCAGCCCAGACCATGATCAGGCAACTCAGAATACTCGCGGTCTCCGCGTTGGCACTTTCGGTCGCCGTTCCGGTGCAGGCCGAGGGGCTTGCCGGCGCCTACCTCGCCGCGCGTCAGGCCAGCTTCTATTCCGATTATGAGGAGGCCGCGCGTTACTACACCCAAGCGCTTGCCCGTGATCCGGCGAACCCGGCGTTGCTGGAAAACGCGGTGACGGCATTCGTTGGCCTCGGTGACTTTGACAGCGCGCTGCCGATTGCCCGCAAGATGCAGGCCGATGGCATCGACAGTCAGATCGGTCACATGGTTCTGGTCGTGTCGCACGTTCTTGATGACGATTACGATCAGGTCTTTGCGGATTATGAGGCTGGCCTCGCAATCGGCCCGCTTGTCGACGGGCTTGTGCAGGCGTGGTCCTATGTCGGCAAGGGGCAGATGTCAGATGCGCTGGCCGCGTTTGACGATGTGACCAACACGCGCGGTACCAAGGTTTTTGGGCTTTACCACAAGGCGCTCGCCCTTGCGATGGTGGGTGACTACGAAGGGGCCGACAAGATCCTGTCGGGCGAGGAAGACGGCCCCCTGCAAGCGACCCGCAACGGTATCCTGACCCACGCCGAAGTGCTGAGCCAGCTAGAGCGGAACGATGACGCGATTGAGTTGATTGACTCCGTCTTTGGCAATGACCCTGATCCCGCAGTCAAAGAACTGCGCGACGCGCTTGTCGCCGGGGAAACCCTGCCGTTCACGCGGATTGACAACGCGACCGATGGTCTGGCCGAAATGTTCTTTTCCGTCGCGGGAGTGCTGAACAGTGAAGCCGCCCCAGCCTATACGCTGATCTACGCGCGGATGGCCGAATTCCTCGACCCGGACAATGTGAATGTCCTGCTGATGTCGGCCCAGCTGTTGGAAGAGCTGGAGCGTTATAGCCTTGAAACCGAAGTCTATGACCGCGTGCCACGGGACCATCCATCATTCCACATCGCCGAACTTGGCAGGGCCGAGGCGCTGCGTAAGTCCGACAAGACCGACGCGGCGATTGAGGTTCTGTCGCAACTCGCCAAAAGCCATGGCGATCTGCCGGCGGTTCACTCCTCGCTCGGCGATATTCTGCGTCAGGCAGAGCGGTTTGAGGAGGCGACCGAAGCCTATGACCGCGCGATTGCGTTGTTCAAGGAACCGGACGCGTCGCAATGGATCGCCTATTATGCCCGTGGCATCACGCATGAGCGTCAGGGGGAGTGGGACGCGTCAGAAGCTGACTTCCGCAAAGCGTTGGAGCTAAGCCCGAACCAGCCCTACGTCCTCAACTACCTCGGCTATTCGCTGGTCGAGCGGCAGGAAAAGCTAGACGAAGCGCTTGAAATGATTGAGGAAGCCGTCGCACGCCGCCCGGATGATGGTTTCGTTACGGATTCGCTCGGCTGGGTACTTTACCGTCTTGGTCGCTATGATGAGGCGATCGTTCATATGGAGCGTGCGGTTGAATTGATGCCGGTCGATCCAATTATCACCGATCACCTTGGCGATGTCCTCTGGGCCGTCGGGCGCAAGCGCGAGGCGGAATTCCAGTGGATGCGGGCGCTGTCCTTTGATCCCGAGGAAGAAGACGGCGAGCGTATTCGCCGCAAACTTGAAGTCGGGCTGGACGTCGTGCTGGAGGAGGAAGGCGCGGAACCATTGGCAGTTGCCAATGAAGGTTGAAACCTTCGCGCCCGCCAAGATCAACCTGACCCTGCATGTGACGGGACAGCGGGAGGATGGCTATCATCTGCTCGACAGCCTCGTGGTTTTTGCGGACGTTGGCGATTGGGTTGCTGCTGAGGCGGCGGATGATCTTTCGCTGACGGTCAACGGGCCTTTCGCCGTTGACACGCCGACCGATGACGGCAACAGCGTGATGCGCGCCGCGAAGCTGATGGGCGCGACCGCCGCGCTGTCGCTGACCAAGAACATCCCAGTGGCCGCTGGGGCGGGGGGCGGATCGTCCGATGCCGCCGCGACGCTGTTTGCTTTGGCCGAGATGACCGGAAAGCCTGTGCCCCGCGATCAGGCGATTAACCTTGGGGCCGATGTTCCTGTCTGTATGCGCGCGACGCGGACCCGGATGCTTGGCGTTGGCGACGTGCTGGACCACGCGCCGCATATCCCGAAACTGTTTGCGGTTCTGGCGAACCCCGGCGTCACCTTGGCGACGGCTGATGTTTTCGCGAAACTCAGCCAAAGCGACAACGCACCGATGCCGGAGGAGATTGCGGACTTTGAAAGCGTTGAAAGCGCCGCTGACTGGCTGTCCAGCCAGCGCAACGATCTTGAGGCGCCTGCGATCAGTCTTCAGCCTGCAATCGCAGATGTGCTTACAGCCTTGCGCGGTAGCGACGGTTGTTTGCTGGCGCGGATGTCCGGGTCTGGCGCGACCTGTTTTGGACTATATCTAAACCTCGAAGCCGCATCGCGGGCGGCCGCGGCAATCTCGGCGGCGCAGCCTGATTGGTGGGTCGCCCCAACGCGTCTTAGCTAATCCGCGCGACCACGAAATCGGTGATGTCGAGCAACATGCGCCGCAACGGTTGATCCGGCAACGCGGCCAAGGCGGATTTTGCCTTTTCGGCCCATTGCAGTGCCTCTTTCCGCGTATCTTCCATCGTGTTGTGGCGTTTTAGCAGGGCCAACGCCTCTTCCAGATCGCCGTCCCGTTGGTCGCCTTTTTCAATCACGCGGGACCAGAAGGTGCGTTCGGTCGCGTCGGCCTTTGCTACGGCCTTGATGACCGGCAGGGTCAGTTTACGCTCGCGGAAATCGTCACCGATGTTCTTACCTGTCGCACCTGTGCCCCAGTAATCAAGCAAATCGTCAACGATCTGAAAACTGATGCCGAGCGCGTCGCCAAAGGTGTTCAGAGCGTCGACCTGTTGCTGCGGCGCACCGGCGATGACGCCGCCAACCTCGGTCGCGGCAGCGAACAGGGCGGCGGTCTTGCCGCGGACGACTTGCAGATAGATGTCCTCGGTCGTTGCAAGATCCTGTGCGGCGCTAAGTTGCAGCACTTCGCCCTCGGCAATGGTGGCTGACGCGTTCGCGAGGATGTCGAGCACCCGCAGCGATCCGGTTTCGACCATCAACTGGAAGGACCGGGAAAACAGGTAGTCACCGACCAACACGCTCGACTTGTTGTCCCAAAGCAGGTTCGCGGTGGGGCGCCCGCGCCGCTGGCCCGATTCATCGACAACGTCGTCATGCAGCAGCGTCGCGGTGTGAATGAACTCTACCGTCGCGGCAAGGTGGACGTGATAGGGGCCGGTGTATCCGCACAGCTTAGCCGCCGCGAGGGTCAGCATCGGGCGCAGCCGCTTGCCGCCCGCTTCGACCAGATGCGCGGTGACTTCGGGGATGCGGGGGGCGTGACGGGACGCCATCCGGTCGCGGATCAGCGCGTTCACCGCCGCCATTTCGCTATCAAGATACGCCGCAAGCTCTTCGTGAGGCTTCACAGCTGCTTCGATCAGACCCATCAAAGTCCCGTAACATGGCTCGACAAAGCCGCCACCATGCCCTTATCTCCCCAGTATGAAAGAGCTTCTCAGAACCACTGATCCGACGATCATTGCGTATGCTTCTGCGCTCCTACAGGGGGAGGGTATAGACTGCTTTGAAATGGACGTAAACATGAGCATTCTCGAAGGCGGGATCGGAGTCTTCCCTCGCCGGTTGATGGTGCGGCAGGCCGACCTGTTCCGGGCAGAGGCGGTTTTGAAAGACAACGAAATCCCGATGGGGCGGTAAGGTGGGCTTTGCGGACAGCGATCTGACGAGCGATGCGTTTCTGGGCGGCGCGCTGACGATCCTGCAACCTGCGCATGGCTATCGGGCGGGGGTTGACCCTGTTTTACTTGCCGCTTCGGTGCCCGCGAAAGCCGGGCAGAGCATTTTGGAACTTGGCTGCGGCGCGGGCGTGGCAAGCCTGTGTTTGGACCATCGGGTTGCCGGACTGTCGATCGATGGCGTTGAGGTGCAGGCGGATTATGCGGACCTTGCGACGCGGAATGCAGAGGCAAACGGTCAGGACATGTCGGTTCACGTGGCCGACTTGCGGTCCTTACCGGAAACGGTCAAAGCGCGGCGGTTCGATCACGTTATTATGAACCCACCCTATTATTCGCGGGATGAAGGCACAGCCGCCGCCGATCCGGGCCGGGATGCCGCGCTGGCCGGCGAAACCCCGCTTGAGGATTGGCTGTCGGTCGCCGCAAAACGGCTCGCGCCGAAGGGTTATCTCTCGCTCATCAACGATGTGCGGCGTTTGCCGGAATTGTTGACGGGGCTTTCGGGGAGGCTTGGCGGGATCGAAGTGTTGCCGCTGGCTGCGCGGGTCGGGCGCGCGCCGCATCTTGTTCTGGTCCGGGCGCGAAAAGGGGCGCGCGGCGCGTTTCGTCTTTATGCTCCGTGCGTTATGCACGAAGGCGCGCGGCACGAACGGGATGGCGAAAGCTACACCCAGCAGATCAGCGCGGTCCTGCGCGATGGAGCGCCACTGCCATTTCCCACACGTTAATCGTTTAGAAATGAATCGCCGCACACCGTAGGGCTGAACGCTATGCTGCGGTGTGACGTGACATCCCGCAAATTCTGTGGTCGACTACATTCGCGTGATTCACAAAAAACGGAGGACGAATATGAGCAAGAGTTCGCATGTGCAGGAACTCCGTCGGAAACACCAGAACTTGTCTGAAAAAGTCGAAGCGGCACAGAAAAGCCCCGGCGTTGACGATCTGGAGATTGCGTCTCTGAAAAAACAAAAGCTCAAAATCAAGGAAGAGATTTCGCGTCTGACTGACGCCTAAGATTTGGTTGCACTGGCACGTGCGGCCAGTGCAGCACCGCCCGTGATTAACCCTGCGGCGATCAGAAGGGGCCAAGTGGCCTCAGCGATGCCAGCGGCGATCAAAGCGAGCGTAGACAGCAACGGAGCCGCATAAGATGCGACCCCGAGGAGCTGTATGTCGCCACGCTTCACCCCTACATCCCAAACGTAAAACGCTAACCCCACCGGGCCGAGGCCAAGTGAGATGCACGACAGCCATCCAATCGCCGTGTCGGGCCAGATTGTATCTTCGATTGCGAAATGCGCGATGGCGGACAGGATGGCGGTGAACACGCAGAAAATCGCAACACTGCCAGTCGGAACAGCGCCAAGTCGCCGCGACAGGACCGAATAGCTGGCCCAAGTCAGGGCGCAAAGCGCGGCCAGCCCGTAGCCCGGCAGCGCGTCTGCCTGAAACCCGGCGCCGCCGCGTGTCACGATGAGGGCAGCCCCCGCGAACCCGATAAGGCCGCCCAGCACATGCCCCTTCCGCAAGGTTTCACCGGGCAACAGGCCAGAGAACAGGACGATCAGCAGCGGCCAAAGGTAGGCGATCAACCCGGCCTCTGCCGCAGGCGCGATGCGCAGTGCCGAGAAATACAGAAGATGATAGCCGAACAGCCCTGCCGTCCCGAACGCATAGACCCGCCAAGAGATGCGCCGCAGAACGGCAAAGCCACTCGTCCGCCACACCCAGATCAGACCGATCACCGCGCCGATGGCAAAGCATATCGCGTTCAACTGCAACGGCGGCACGGGGGCGGAGCCGACGGTGAACAGCGCCAGAAGCGCCCAAAGAAGCACGGCGATGAAGCCGATGATTGTGGCCTTTCTGCGCGTCATTCGAGTGCTTCCAAATCGACAAAATCGTGGTTCTGGCGAAAGTCCTCCATATCCGCAACCTCTGCCATGATCCAGCTTTCAAACGCGGCGATGTGGGGTCGTGTTTCCTGCCCCTGAGGACAGAGGAACCGATAGCGATAGGGTAGCTGGATCGCCAGGTCGAATGGCGCAACCAACTGCCCGTCCCGCAGCGCCCGTTCCGCCAGCGAATAGCGGCCCAGCACGACCCCGCTTCCGGCGATTGCGGCGTCATGGGCATGGTCTGCGTAGGTGAATCGCAGGCCACCGTCCGGTGGCGCTCCGATATCCGCCGCCGCGAACCAAGTTGTCCAGTTGATTGTGCGATCCAAGAACGGCACCACATCTTGATGCAGCAGCACGCTGTTTTTCAGGTCGGCCGGGGAGAGCATTTTTGCAGCCAACGCTGGCGACATCATCGGCGTAATCCATTCTTCAATCAGCGTTCTGGAGTAAAGCCCGCTGTCGTCGCCGCCACCAAACCGGATGGCAACGTCAATCTCATCTCGCGTGAAATCTGCGATGTTGAGGCTGGCGGAGAACCTAAGTTCGATCTCGGGGTGTTCTTGCGCAAAGCGAAACATGCGCGGGGCAAGCCATCGGGCGGTGAACGCGGGGCCAGCCGTCACGGTCAGCGTATCGGCCTGCGTCACGCGCCGCGCGATGCGCCACGCGGCCTTCAGCGCCTCAAACCCGTCCTGCACGCCGGGTTGCAGCGCGCGGCCCGCTTCGGTCAACTCGACCGCGCGATTAAGCCGTAGGAACACTGGCTGGCCAAGGTGATCTTCCAACGATTTGATCTGGAACGAAAGCGCAGCAGGCGTGACGTGAAGCTCCTTCGCTGCTTTTGCAAATGACATATGGCGCGCGGCGACCTCAAACGCACGCAGGGCTGTCAGCGGGGGCAGGCGGTCTATCATAATAGTTAAGTAAAACTAATCTGACACAATGAAAAGCCTCGTTTGTAAATGGCAATGCTGACCCGCATGTTAAATGCAACTGAACAAACAACCCAAGAGGTTCAAGATGTATGAAGCAACGGCAACCGCCAAAACCCGAAATGCAATCGATGCAGCGCATCAGGCAAGGGGCGCGATTTTGCGTTCCTTTGTCACCGGACTGTTTCGCCGAACCCACCCGCGCCGTTCCGGAGCGGCAACGATAGCGGCCAAGGCTGCGGCGTAACGGAAAAGGCCGCCCCAAATCGGGGCGGCCTTGTTTGATAAGCTATGGACTCTCGTCAACTAAAGAACTGTGCGCCGTTGGCCGAGATTGTTGATCCGTTAATGAAACTTGCATCATCTGAAGCTAAGAAGGCGACACAGCGGGCGATCTCTTCGGGTTCGCCCAGACGGCCGGCAGGAATCTGCGGGATGATCACATCGTTCAGCACTTTTTCCGGGATCGCACGCACCATTTCAGTGCCGATATAACCCGGGCAAACGGCGTTGGCGGTGATGCCTGCACGCGCACCTTCCTGCGCCAGACTGCGCACAATTCCGATATCGCCGGCTTTGGTGGCCGCATAGTTGACCTGCGCGAACTGGCCTTTCTGGCCGTTCACCGAACTGATCACGATCACGCGGCCGAACTTGCGTTCGCGCATACCCGGCCAGACCGGGTGCACGGTGTTGAACACACCGGTCAGGTTCGTATCGATCACTTGCTGCCACTGTTCCGGAGTCATCTTGTGAAACGGTGCGTCGCGGGTGATACCCGCATTGGCCACAACCACTTCGATCGGACCCAAATCAGCTTCGACCTTGGCGATACCGGCTTGAGAGTCTTCGTAATTGCCGACGTTCCATTTGTAGGTCTTGATACCGGTTTCGGCGGTAAACTTCTCGGCGGCTTCGTCGTTGCCCGCATAGGACGCAGCGACGTCGTAGCCCGCATCTTTCAGCGCCTTGGAAATCGAGGCGCCGATTCCGCGCGATCCTCCGGTGACGAGTGCAACTCTAGCCATGTATCCTCCAAATAGTCGTGTAATCTAGTTTCAAAACCGCAAGTAGATGCGCAACATTGTTGCGCATCGCTAGTCTTAATCGCGTTCGACGCAGAGGGCAACACCCATACCGCCGCCGATGCACAGCGTGGCGAGGCCTTTTTTCGCGTCGCGCCGCTGCATTTCGAACAACAGGGTGTTCAGCACGCGGCATCCGGATGCGCCAATCGGGTGGCCGATGGCAATCGCGCCGCCGTTGACGTTCACGATCTCAGGGTCCCAGCCCATGTCTTTGTTGACGGCGCAGGCCTGCGCGGCAAAGGCTTCGTTGGCTTCGACCAGATCAAGATCGCCGACTTTCCAGCCCGCCTTCTCCAGTGCCTTGCGCGACGCGTGGATCGGGCCAACGCCCATGATCGACGGGTCGAGGCCCGCGGTTGCGTAAGACGCGATCCGCGCAAGCGGCTTGATGCCACGCTTTTCTGCATTCTCAGCGCTCATCAGCAGAACAGCGGCGGCACCGTCGTTCAGGCCAGATGCGTTCGCCGCGGTGACAGAGCCATCCTTGGCGAAGGCCGGGCGCAGCTTTTGCATCGCTTCCATCGTCGCGCCGTGGCGGATGTATTCATCCTGATCGACGACGGTTTCGCCCTTGCGGGTTTTGACGGTGAACGGCGTGATTTCATCCGCGAACTTGCCGGCTTTCTGTGCGGCTTCGGCCTTGTTCTGGCTGGCGACGGCAAACTCATCCTGCTGGTCGCGGCTGATCTGCCACTTGTTGGCGACGTTTTCCGCAGTCTGGCCCATGTGGTAGCCGTTGAATGCGTCCCACAGACCATCGCGGATCATCGTGTCGATGTATTTCATATCGCCCATTTTCTGACCGGCCCGCAGATGCGCTGCATGGGGGCTGAGCGTCATGTTTTCTTGACCGCCAGCGGCAACGACGTCTGCATCGCCAAGCTGAATATGCTGCGCGCCAAGCGCCACGGCGCGCAGGCCGGAGCCGCAAACCTGGTTGATGCTCCACGCCGCACTTTCCTGCGGAAGACCCGCGTTGATATGTGCTTGGCGCGCCGGGTTTTGACCCTGCGCCGCTGTCAGAACCTGACCAAGAATTGTTTCAGACACGTCGGCCTTGTCTATTCCGGCGCGGTCTACGATCGCCTCCAATACGGCGGCGCCCAGATCGTGGGCGGGCGTGTTTGCAAATGATCCGCCAAAGCTGCCGACGGCAGTCCGGGCTGCGGAGGCGATAACGACATTGGTCATGGCAGGGGTCCTCTTCCATTGATATCAATTGGACGAGGAGGCAGTGGAATTCGGGTGCGACTCGGGTCGCCCTCCTCGTTTCCATACGTATTTACGGGCTTCGCCGGGAAAGAGCAACGCACCGGCCCGGGCGCTCGCTATGCCCGCTTGATCGCGCGCGTGTCGACCGAGGATGGCGCGGTCATCGAGGGGGCCGCGAAGTAATACCCCTGTAGGCAGTCAATGCCGATATCCGCCAGAAAGGCGGCATCGCTCGCCGTTTCAACACTCTCCGCGACGGCGAACATATCGAAATGCGAGGCAATCGACAGAAGTGCGCGGGTCAGCACTTGGTTATCCGGGTTGTCGGCAATGCCCCGGATGAACTGCCCGTCGATTTTCACGACATCAAAGAAGAAATCCTTGAGGAACCGGAAGGCGGTATTGCCCGCGCCGAAATCGTCCAGCGCGAAGGCAACCCCGCGGTTTTGAAGGTCGGTCATGAAGCTGACCACAAGTTCAGGCATCATCATCGCGGAGCGTTCGGTGATTTCGAGGATCAGACGTTCCGCAACGGTCGGATTGGCGGCGCAACCATGGTTCAGCGTTGCCATCCAGCGCGGATAACCGACAGAGCGGGCGGACATATTGACCGACAGCCGCAGATGCGGATCGGCCGCCAATGCCTGCAGGCCGAGTTCAAGCGCGAGGCAGTCGATAATACGGCCAAGTTCGGTGTCTTCGACGGTATCAATAAACTCCCGCGCGGGGATGATGCGCCCGGTCTGATCCATGACCCGGATCAGCCCTTCGTAGAATGCAACCTTGCGCGTGTTGTTGGCCTGCACAACTGGCTGATAGGCCAGCGCGACCTGTTTGCGGTCCAGCGCCTGGCGCACCATCTGCAACGTGTCGCGGTCCCGCTCCGCCAATGCGGATGACAGCGGGCTGCTCAGCGTGTCGGCGATTTCGGCACCTTTCGCCGAAAGTTCTGAAAACATACGGGATCTCCACTGCGGGCTTCCGTCACCATGCCGTCGAAAATGCTAACCAACAGTGAATCTTCCAATTTTCCGCGAATATGGGATATGATCGCCGAAATTACGTAATCCATTATAAAGGCTAAATAAAATGACTGAACGCTGTGGCTGGGTCGGCGTGGAACCGATTTACGTTGACTACCATGACGATGAATGGGGCGTGCCCGAATACGACAGTCGCGCGCTTTGGGAAAAGCTGATTCTCGACGGGTTTCAGGCGGGGCTAAGCTGGATCACCATTCTGAAGAAACGGGATAACTTTCGCGCGGCCTTTGCGGGTTTCGATCCGAACGTGATTGCGGAATGGGGCGAGGATGACGTTTTGCGCCTGCTCGCGGACCCCGGCATCGTGCGCCATCGCGGCAAGATCGAAGCAACGATCGGCAATGCCCGCGCATGGCAGGCGATCGAGGCGGAGCAGGGGTTTGATACCTTCCTGTGGTCCTACATGGGCGGAAAGCCGTTACAGAATGAATGGCCGACCCTTGCGGATGTGCCCGCGCAAACACCGTTGTCACAACAGATTTCCAAGGACCTCAAGAAGGCCGGTTTTCGGTTTTGTGGGCCGACGATTGTTTATGCCTTCATGCAAGCGGTCGGGATGGTGAATGACCATCTGACGACTTGCCCCCGCCGGGAAGCTGTCGCAGAGATGGCCCGGTAGCGACGCTTAGGGGGCACCATGATCACGGCAGACATAGTGGTGATCGGCGGCGGGATCGCCGGGATCAGTGCAGCGGCAGAGCTGGCGCGGGAAGCGTTGGTCGTCGTGCTGGAGCAGGAACAGGCGACTGGCTATCACTCCACTGGGCGATCTGCGGCCATGTTCGTCAAGAACTACGGCAATGCAACGCTCCGCGCCCTCAACGCGATTGCGGAGCCGTTCCTGATGGGTGAGGGCGAAGCGCCAGCAGTGCTTAGCCAACGTGGAGAACTGTTGGTCGCCTCCGAAGCGGAGCTGGACACCTTCAACGCCTATCTCGACGGCAGCGCGGGTCTGGAACGCCTGACGACAGCTGAGGCGCAGTCGCTGGTTCCGATCCTGCGGCCCGAAGCCGTGGTTGCCGCCGCTTATGAACCTGCGGCACATGACATCGACGTTGATCTGATGTTTCAGAGCTATGTCAAAGCGCTTCGCAAGCGCGGTGGGCAGATTGTGACGAACGCAGAGGCGCAGACAATCGCGCGCACCGGCGATGTCTGGCGCGTCGAGACCGGGGCGGGATCATTTGAGGCACCGATCATCGTCAACGCGGCTGGTGCCTGGGCCGATCACGTCGCGCATCTGGCGGGCGTGCATCCGGTGGGCCTGTCGCCGCTGCGCCGATCTGCGGCGATCTTGCCTGCACCGGACGGGCATGACGTGACCCAATGGCCGCTGTTCGTCAGCGCATCAGAGGATTGGTATGCCCGTCCCGAAGCGGGCAAGCTGATGGTGTCCCCCGCCGACGAAGATCCGGTTGAGCCGCATGATGCGTGGCCGGACGATATGGTTCTGGCAGAAGGTCTCAACCGCTATGAACAGGCGGTGACGGTTCCCGTGACACGGGTTGAACGCAGTTGGGCCGGCCTTCGCACTTTCGCACCGGACCGCAGCCCGGTCGTCGGGTTCGCCAGCGATGTCGATGGGTTCTTTTGGCTTGCCGGGCAGGGTGGATATGGCATCCAGACCTCGCCCGCGTTGTCACGATTTACCGCGGCCACGATCTTTCGTCGCGGGTCAGAGCTTTCCGAAACGACGATAGCGGCGCTTTCGCCTGCGCGATTTGATGACACCTCGAAAGGACTAAGGGAATGAACGATATTACACGCCTCGATACCGGCCAGCGGATGAGCCAAGCGGTGATCTATAACGGCATGATCCATCTTGCAGGGCAGGTCGGTGCCGCCGGTGAGCCTGTCGCTGATCAGACGAAAAGCATTCTGTCGAAGGTTGACGCGCTGTTGGAGCGTGTCGGGTCAGACAAGTCCCGCATCCTGATGGCGACGATCTGGTTGGCCTCGATGGATGACTTCGCCGAGATGAACGCGGTTTGGGATGCTTGGGTGCCAGAAGGCCACGCGCCGGGTCGTGCCTGCGGAGAGTCCGCCTTGGCGACGCCGGAGTACAAGGTTGAAATCATGATTGTGGCAGCGGCCAGCTAGGGCTTGTTCTGCTTCGTGACCCGCTTCCAAAGTGGCCTCACATCCATCGCCGCAACGGCAATACCCAGCGGGATCATCCAAAAGCCGACGATGGGCAGAAATCCAACGATGCCGCAGCAGATTAGCAGGATGCCAAGAACCAGCCGCAATCCGGGTGGCACGTGGATTTGAATCCAGTCCCGCATCGCGTGCCATTTCTGGCGCAGCGATTCTTTCATGCTGTTGTCTTTGGTGTCGGTCATCGCACCCTAGATGGGAAGGGCCGGAGGTTTTGACTACCCCTCCGCGCCCTTAAGCAGCGCGTTGAAGATCGCCATCGCGCTTTCGCCGTCCCATTCCGCATCACCGACAAGCCGGGCGATTTCCTGCCCTTCGGGATTCAGGATGACCGTAACCGGCAGGCTGAACGCACCGAAATCGGCGGCCAGCGCACGGTCGGGGTCAAGCAGGATGGGAAGGTTTACAATCTCTTCCTCCTCGAAAAAGCGATTGATCGCGGGAAGGGGGTTGCGGGATGTGGCGACGGGCACGACCTCAAACCGGTCGCCGCCAAGGTCCGCCTGCAAGCGGTCAAGCGACGGCATTTCTTTGCGGCAAGGGGCGCACCACGTCGCCCAGAAGTTCAGGACAACATATTTGCCCTCGTAATCCGCCAATGAATGTTCGCCGCCGTCGGGGTCGGTAAAGGTCGCGTCCGATCCGCCCACAGGCGCGTCATGGATCACCAGCTTTTGCATCATGCCTTCGCGCATCGCCTCAAGCGCAGCCTTGTCGGTCGCACCCGCTGCCGTTGCAGTAAGCGACAGCGCGGTATAAAGGACCAGTGACCTGAAAATGCTCATCTTCCCTCCGAGGGTTTCGATATGACCAACAAGACCTCCAACGCCATGTGGGGCGGCCGGTTTGCTTCTGGCCCCGATGCGATCATGGAAGCGATAAACGCCTCAATCGGGTTTGACAAACGGCTTGCCGCGCAGGACATCGAAGGCTCGCGCGCCCATGCGGCCATGTTGGCGGCGACGGGCATCATTAGTGATAGCGATGCCGCCGCGATACGGGAAGGGCTGCTCACGGTCTTGTCAGAGATTGAGAACGGTGAGTTTGAGTTTTCCGCCGCATTGGAAGACATCCACATGAATGTGGAATCCCGGTTGAAGGATCTGATCGGAGAGCCTGCGGGCCGTCTGCACACGGCGCGAAGCCGGAACGATCAGGTTGCGACGGATTTCAAACTGTGGACGCGGGATCAGTATGATGCGGCGATTGACGGGCTTCAGGCGCTGGTCCGTGCCCTGCTGACGCAGGCAGAGGCTGGGGCCGATTGGGTCATGCCGGGATTTACCCATCTACAAACCGCGCAGCCTGTCACATGGGGCCATCACATGATGGCCTATGTCGAAATGTTCGGCC
This sequence comes from Aliiroseovarius sp. YM-037, assembly GCF_048060095.1. Taxonomy (NCBI): domain Bacteria; kingdom Pseudomonadati; phylum Pseudomonadota; class Alphaproteobacteria; order Rhodobacterales; family Paracoccaceae; genus Aliiroseovarius; species Aliiroseovarius sp. YM-037. The sequence continues at coordinate 150,657 of NZ_JBLUOA010000003.1, forward strand.
GTGACGTGTCGCGGTTCAAGGACGCCCGCGCCCGGATGAATGAAAGCCCGCTGGGGACCGCTGCGCTCGCCGGCACGTCGTTCCCGATTGACCGCCACATGACGGCAGAGGCGCTGGGCTTCGATCGCCCGGCGGCCAATTCGCTCGACGCTGTCGCGGATCGCGACTTTGCGCTCGAGTTTCTGTCGTGTGCGTCGATTTGTGCGATGCACCTGTCGCGGTTTGCGGAGGAGTTGGTGATCTGGTCCTCCGCCCAGTTCCGTTTTGTCGCCTTGTCGGACCGGTTTTCGACCGGGTCGAGCATCATGCCGCAGAAGAAAAACCCTGACGCCGCCGAATTGATCCGCGCCAAAATTGGCCGGATCATGGGCGCGATGGTCAGCTTGTTTACGGTGATGAAAGGTCTGCCGCTGACCTATTCCAAGGACATGCAGGAAGACAAGGAACAGGTCTTTGACGCTGCCGACACGCTGATGCTCGCGCTGGCGGCGATGACCGGGATGGTCAGCGACATGACCGCCAACAAGGACGCGCTGGAAGCGGCGGCGGCAAGCGGGTTTTCAACGGCCACTGACCTTGCCGATTGGCTGGTCCGGGCGCTCAACCTGCCGTTCCGCGATGCGCACCATGTGACGGGCGCGTTGGTGGCTATGGCTGAAAGCAAGGGGTGCGATCTACCGGACCTGAGCCTTGAAGATATGCAATCCGTCCACGTCGACATAACCGGGGATGTCTTTGACGTGCTTGGCGTGCAAAACTCCGTCAATTCCCGCCAAAGCTATGGCGGAACCGCGCCGGATCAGGTTCGGGCGCAGATTGCACGATGGAAGGACGCCTTGGGATGATACGTTTGACCAAGATCGCGGCGCTTTTGGCGGTGGCTGCCTGCGGCGCGGATGGCCCACCGGAACGGCCGACGCAGAAGCCGGGCCTTGAGGTATCGGGCACCGTCGAAGTCGGGATAACGGGCGGCGGCTGATGTCTGGCCTGCGAATGATCTACCTTGCCCTTGCGGTGATTGGTGCGATTGTGCCGATGTATTACTTTGTCAGCTGGTTCGCCGCGAATGGCTTTGATCTGATGGCGATGGTGGATGCGTGGCACGCCAACGATGCGTCAAGCGGGCTGGTCTGGGATCTGACGATCGCGGCGCTCGCGCTGACGATCTGGGCGATTGCAGAAACATGGGTGCGCCGGAACTGGGTCGCGCTTTGGGCGATCCCGGCGACCTTTTGCATCGGGGTCAGTTGCGGCCTGCCGCTTTATCTTTTTCTACGCACGAGGCCCGTTGTCTGATGGATCACTTTCTGTATCGCGATGGCGCACTATGTGCCGAAGACGTGCGGCTTGAGGATATCGCCGCACAGGTTGGCACGCCGTTCTATGTCTATTCCTCCGCCACGCTGACCCGGCATTTCAAATTGTTCGACGACGCGCTTGAGGGAACGGATCACCTCGTCTGCTTTGCGATGAAGTCGAACTCAAACCAAGCGGTCATCAAGCTGTTGGGTGATCTTGGGGCCGGGATGGATGTTGTTTCGGGCGGGGAATATGCCCGTGCCCGCGCTGCCGGAGTACCGGGCGAACGGATTGTCTTTTCCGGTATCGGCAAGACACGTGAGGAAATGCGCACGGCGCTGAACAGCGGCATCCGGCAGTTCAATGTCGAAAGTGAGCCGGAATTGGCCGCGCTGAACGAGGTCGCGCTGTCACTAGGTGTGACTGCCCCCATCACGATCCGCGTCAACCCGGATGTAGATGCAAAAACCCACGCAAAGATTGCCACTGGTAAGTCCGAAAACAAATTTGGCATTCCGATTTCCCGTGCACGGGAGGTTTATACCCATGCGGCGGGCCTGAAGGGTCTCGACGTGATCGGTATCGACGTGCATATCGGAAGCCAATTGACCGACCTCGCCCCGTTTGAGGCGGCCTATCTGAAGGTTGCGGACCTGACCAAGACCCTGCGTGCCGACGGCCACAACATCCGGCGTCTGGACCTTGGCGGCGGGCTGGGTATTCCCTATGAACGCTCAAACTCCGCCCCGCCGCTGCCGACGGAATACGGCGCGCTCATCAAGCGCACGGTGGGCGATCTGGGCTGCGAGATCGAGATTGAGCCGGGGCGCCTGATTTCCGGCAATGCCGGGCTGATGGTATCGCGGGTGATTTATGTGAAAGAGGGTGAGGATCGCAAATTCCTGATCCTCGACGCCGCGATGAACGATCTGATCCGCCCCGCTATGTATGACGCATGGCATGATATTGATCCGGTAATTGAGGCCGCGCCCGGTGCTGAGCGCGCCACATACGACGTCGTCGGCCCGGTCTGCGAATCGGGCGATACCTTTGCCAAGGGCCGCGCGATGGCACCTTTAAGCGCAGGTGATCTGGTCGCGTTCCGGTCGGCAGGCGCCTATGGCGCTGTTATGTCGAGCGAATATAACTCTCGCCCCTTAATCCCCGAAGTCCTTGTGATGGGGGATCAATTTGCGGTTATCCGCCCACGTCCGACCTATGAAGAGATGATAAACCGCGATACCATCCCTGCATGGCTGTGACGCGCATCCCATGCGTCCAGCACGAAAGGGAGCATGACCAAGCCCGACCGACCCACCCGTGATGCGCCTATCCCGGCGCTGACATGGCCGCTGCGCCTGACGCGTTGGGGTATGATCGCGGAACGTGTGACCCGAGGGTTCTGGCCCCTCTGGACGATCCTGCTGATCGTGCTGGCGGCATTGATGCTTGGCTTTCACGACGAAGCGCCCATCGAATGGGTGTGGGCGGGCGCAGGTGTTGCGACCGTCGCTTCCATCGTCGCGCTGATCATGGGGGGCATGCGCCTGCGAATACCGTCACGGGCCGAAGCACAGGATCGGCTCGACGCGACCTTGCCGGGGCGGCCCATCGCGGCGCTATCCGACGATCAGGCGATTGGCGCGTCGGATGATGCTTCGCGCGCGGTTTGGGACGCCCATCAGAAGCGCATGGCCGAACGCGCAGCGGCGGCCCGCGCACCGAAACCCGATTTGCGCCTGTCACAGCGCGACCCCTACGCGCTTCGCTATGTGGCCGTGCTAGCTTTCCTCGTGGCGGTCCTGTTCGGCTCCGTTCTGCGGCTGACCAGCGTGACAACGCTTACCCCCGGTGGCGGCGATCAGATCGCGTCTGGCCCCAGTTGGGAGGGGTGGATCGAACCGCCAGCGTATACCGGGATGCCGAGCCTTTACCTCAACGATCTTGTCCACCGCCGCGTTACGGTGCCGGAAAACAGCCTTGTCTCCATCCGGCTTTACGGAGAGGCTGGCGCGCTATCCGTCACCGAAAGCGTGACGGCAGATGGGCGGGCTGAGGCGACCGATGCGGAACAAAGCTTTGATGTGACGACCGGCGGCAAGCTGACGATCACAGGCGTCGATAACGCCGAATGGACGATTGTGCTGCTGCCTGACGTGCCGCCTTCCGTATCGCTGGACGGGGATATGGACATCGCGGCGTCGGGCGAAATGCGCCAGCCGTTCAGGGTGCTGGATGACTACGGCGTTGTGTCCGGTCACGCGACGCTGACCTTGGAGCTTGATCAGGTGGACCGCCGCCACGGGCTTGCGATTGACCCTGATCCGCGTGATCCGGTGCGGCTTGACCTGCCGATGACGATTTCCGGTGATCGGGGTGATTTTGACGAAATTCTCGTCGATAACTTCTCACGCCATCCGTGGTCCGGGCTGCCGGTGACGCTGAGCCTCGAAGTTGAGGATGCCGTCGGCCAGACGGGGCAAAGCACGCCAATGACCTTGCCGATGCCGGGGCGGCGGTTCTTCGATCCGCTGGCGAAGTCGGTGATCGAAGGGCGGCGCGATCTGCTGTGGTCCCGCGACAACGGCCGGCGCGTGGCGGAGGTTTTGCGCGCGATCACTCATCGGCCGGACGGCTTCATGCGCACTGCGTCGGCCTACCTCATGCTGCGCGTCGCGATCCGGCGGGTTGAGGCGGGCGTTGACGAAGGGATGCCCACCGAAACGCAGGACGCGCTTGCCGATGCCCTTTGGGACATCGCTGTGTTGCTGGAAGACGGCAATCTGTCCGACGCGCTGGAACGGATGCGCCGTGCGCAGGACCGGCTGGCCGAAGCGATGCGCGACGGGGCCAGTGACGAGGAAATCCAGCAGTTGATGGATGAGCTGCGCGAGGCGACCCAAGACTACATGCGCCAGCTTGCGCAGAACCCGGAAGAGGGGCAGGACTCGGCCCAGAACCAGAACATGCAGCAGCTTACCCAGCAAGACCTGCAGGATATGATGGACCGGATCCAGGAACTCATGGAGCAAGGCCGCATGGCCGAGGCACAGGAGCTTTTGGATCAACTCGCCGAGATGATGGAAAACATGCGCGTGGCTGAGGGCGGCGAAAACCAGCAGCAAGGGCCGGGCCAGCAAGCGATGGAGGATTTGTCCGAAACGCTGCGCAATCAGCAGGGGTTGTCGGATGAAGCCTTCCGCAGTCTTCAGGAACAGTTCAACCCGAACGCCCAAGCTGGCGAAAGCCAGGAAAACGAAGGCCGCAGTGGCGGTCAGGGACGCGGTGAAAGCCATGAGGGGCAGAGCGGCGAAGGGCCGGGCGAGGACGGTGAGCAGCAGGGCGAACAAGGCAGCCGCGGCGCGCAGAGCGGTCAGGGGCTTGCCGATCGGCAAGAAGCGCTGCGGCAGGAACTGCAGCGCCAGCAGAATGCGCTGCCCGGTGCCGGAACGCAGGAAGGCGAAAGCGCGCGCGAGGCGCTTGGCCGCGCCGAACGCGCGATGGAGAACGCAGAACAAGCGCTGCGCGAAAATGATCTGGCTGAGGCGCTCGACGATCAGGCTGAAGCGATGGAAGCCTTGCGCGAAGGGATGCGCCAGCTTGGCGACGCGCTGGCCCGCGATCAGCAGAACCAAGGCCAGCAGGGGCAGGCCGAAGGGCAAGCGCAGCGCGACAGCCGCGACCCACTTGGCCGCACGCCCGGTATCAATGGTGGTGCGACAACCGAAGAACGATTGTTACAGGGTGGCGATGTCTACCGCCGCGCCAAAGAATTGTTGGATGAGTTGCGGGAAAGATCATCCGACCAATCCCGGCCCAAGCGGGAACTAGAGTATCTGAAACGTCTATTGGACCGGTTCTAGGGGCCGCCTTATCCGTCGCCTTCCAGCAGACCGGACAGGCTTTCGATGGCGCTCGACATGATGCCGTCAAGCCAGACCCGCATATCGTTCACCCAGTTCACATAGCCGGTGATGATGCCTTCGCCACCGGGCCACGCGTCGATGATCGCCGGTGCGTAGCGATAAACCAGCACGCCGATTGCGAACAGGATCACCATCAGCAGGAACCCGAAACGGAACCCGCCGCGCCGACGTTCAACGACGTCTTGCGGTTCGTCGACGTCGGCGTCATCGCCGCGGTCGTCTGATGCCCGAAGGGTGGAGTTGATTTCTTCGATATCCGGCAACAGATCGCGGCGGTCCGACAGATCGCCGGCACCGTCATCGGCGGACTGCGTGCGTGAAATGCCAGCGGCAACGGCGGCTGGCGCGGCGCTGTCGCCTTCGTCAATTCCCAGATCGGGCTGGGTTTCAAGGCCGCTCGCGGTTTCGTCCTCACGGGCTTTGGATTCAAGCTCCGCCTCTTGCCGCAAGACATCCAGAACCGCCTGATCAAGCGCGCGCGGTTCAGGTTCTGCGCGGTCCTCTTCCGGCTCGTCCGGGATCAGGTCGTCGTCGTCCTCGACTGTATCGTCATCGTAAACGTCGTGATCTTCAGCCGGGGTATCGTCTTCGACGTGATCTTCGACCTCAACGCTCGGTTGTTCGTCATACTCTGTCGTGTCGGGAAGGTCTTCGCCTTCCTCGGCCAACATTGCTGCCGATTTCTGAAACCACGTCTGGCCGCAGTTTGAGCATTGAACATCGCGCCCTTCTGCTGGAATGACGCTGTCATCCACCTCATATTGCGCATCGCAATTTGGACAAATCAGTCGCATTTGCCTGTCCCCTCGCCGCGACCTTTTAGGTCGTCATTGTTTACCTCGTTCACGCCGTTTTACCAACTGTGGCTTAAATATCAAAGGATTTGCCACACAGCACATTGAAACATTCCCAGCCGTGGGGCAAAACTGTCACCAATTGAAAAACGAACGTCCCAGGGGGCATAGCGTGATCGAGCTGCAAAACGTGGCCTATAGCTACGGCGGGGGCGAGCTTCTGACCGATATTTCATTGAATTTGGCACCGGGGTCTTTCCACTTTCTCACCGGGCCATCAGGGGCGGGCAAATCCACCTTTCTGAAGCTGTGTTATATGGAGCTTTCGGCGACATCGGGGCAGGTTCAGATCTTTGGCGCAGACACCCGTGGGATGAGCAGGGACGACGTTGCCCGTAACCGCCGCCGGATCGGCGTTGTTCATCAGGATTGCCAGTTTCTGGACCACCTTCCGCTGGCCGAAAACGTCGCGCTGCCGTTGACGGTTTCGGGCCGCGATACGACGGAGGAGGCCGAAAATCTGGGCGAATTGCTGGCTTGGGTCGGGTTGGATCATCAGGCGAAAGCGCTGCCGCCTGAGCTTTCGGGCGGTGAACGTCAACGCGCCGCCCTTGCCCGCGCGGTCATCATGGCCCCCGACGTCGTGCTGGCGGATGAACCGACGGGGAACGTCGATTGGGAAATGTCGCAGCGGTTGCTGACGCTGCTGGTCGAACTCAACCGCATGGGCAAGACGATCATGGTCGCGACCCATGACTTGCAACTGATCCGCGCGGCCAAGGCGCAGGTCAACGCGCGGGTTCTGCGGATTCAGAACCGGCAATTGCATTCCGCGGGGGCAAACCTGTGACGCGGCTGTTTCGATCCTTGAAAGCGTTGTTCGTGGGCGACAGCGGGGCGGACCGCGTGGTGCCGCCGACGGGGTTCACCGCCCGGCTGACACTGTTCGCCGCGGCTGCGATGGCGTTTCTGGCCGTGTTCGCGCTAGCCCTGACTTTTGCGACCGGGCGCATGGCGGATCGCTGGTCGGCGGAACTCGCGCGAAGTTCGACCATCAGGATTTCCGCCCCGGCAGGTCAGATGGCGGCGCAAACTGCGGCAGCGCTTGATGTGCTGCGGACGACGCCGGGTGTCGCCTCTGCCCGCGCGTTGGACGAGGCAGAGCAACGCGCGTTGCTCGAACCTTGGTTCGGCCCGGATCTGCCGATTGAAAGCCTGCCGATCCCGCAACTGATCGAAGTCGTTGAAGAGGGTGAGGGCTACGACGCTGAAGGGTTGCGGCAACGGCTGGCGGGCGAGGCACCCGGTGCGGTTCTTGACGATCACACCCGCTGGCGCGCGCCGCTGGTCAAGGCAGCGGATCGGCTGCGGCTGCTGGGCTATATCTCAACGCTGCTGATCGGGTTGACGATGGCGGCAATGATAACGCTCGCCGCGAATGCCGCACTGTCTGCGAACTTGCAGGTGATCCGGGTGCTAAGGCTTGTCGGTGCGCGGGACGTTTACATCGCGCGGGCATTCGTCCGGCGCTTTACCCTTCGGGCGCTGATGGGCGCTGCGGCGGGAACAGTCGTCGGCATGGTCGCGGTTGCTCTGCTGCCCTCAGCGCAGGCCGCGGGCGGTTTCCTGACGGGCTTGGGCTTCACAGGCTTGGGCTGGCTCTGGCCGCTCGCGATTCCGCCGCTGGCCGCTTTCGTGTCGTTCTGGGCGACACGCGCAGCCGCTTTGCGCACGCTTGGAGGAATGAAGTGATGGCCGACGCGATCCAATGGCTCCGCTCGCTCGTGTTCATCATTCAGATGTATGTCATGCTGGGGATCATCGGGTTGCTCGGGATGCCCTTCGCCATGATAAACCGGAAATACGCGTTCGTGGCGATCCGGCTTTACTGCAACTGGGTGCGCTGGACCGCGTCTTGGATGGTCGGGCTGAAATCTGAAATCCGGGGTGAGGTGCCGACAGACGGCGTGATCGTCGCAGCAAAGCATCAGTCGTTTTTTGACATCCTGCTGATCTCAAGCGCGGTGCCGCGTCTGCGGTTCATCATGAAGAAAGAATTGCGCTGGGCGCCGATCATTGGCCAATACGCGATTTGGACCGATACGATCCCAGTGGATCGCGGTAAGCGCGGGCAGGCGATCAAAAGCATGGTCCGCGCCGTCAAAACCGGAACGAAAGAGCCGAGCCAGCTTGTCATCTTTCCCCAAGGCACCCGCGTCGCGGCGGGGGCCAAGAAGCCCTATAAGATCGGCACCGCGGTTCTGTATGAGCAAACCGATCAAGCGGTCGTTCCGGCAGCGACCAATGTCGGCGTGTTCTGGCGGCGTCACGGGATCATGCGAAGGCCGGGGTTGGCGGTCGTTGAATTTCTGCCCCGGATCGAACAAGGCCTGTCGACGGAGGCGTTCATGAAGCGGGTCGAACATGATGTCGAAACCGCCTCTGACGCGCTGATGGCTGAGGCGGGATTGCAGGTGGAACACCATGAAAACGATTGAAACTGTCGAAGCGCTTGAGGCGCTGTATGGCACGCCCGGCGAGGCGTCGCTCGTCAAGGTGGCGAAGCATATGACGCTGACCTATCGTGACTGGATCATGCGCAGTCGGTTTTGCGTGCTGACAACGGTCGGGCCGGACGGGACCGACGGCTCCCCCCGCGGGGATGATGGCGCGGTGGTGCAGGAACTTGACGTGCAAACGCTGCTGCTGCCGGATTGGCGGGGCAATCAGCGGATCGACAGCCTGCGCAATATTTTGCGGGATGGGCGGGTATCGCTGATGTTTATGGTGGCGGGGTCAAATAACGTCGTTCGGGTGAATGGCGATGCAGTGCTTACGGCGGACCCCGAGATTTGCGAACGGTTCGAGCAAGCCGGCAAGCACCCGAAAACCGTCATCGTGATCCGTATCGCGGAAATCTACAGCCAATGCGCCCGCGCCCTGCTGCGCGCCCGGTTGTGGACCGACGGCGATCAGACCGAAGGCCTGCCGAGCGTCGGCGACATGTTGAAGGAAATGACCGAAGGCGCGTTTGACGGTGCCGCCTATGACGCCGAATGGCAAGGCCGCGCCAGCAAGACGATGTGGTAGTGGCTAGGCCAGACTCGGCAGCCACAGCACGATCCACGGGAACGTCACCAGCAGCGCAATCGTCATGGCGTCCGCGATAAAGAACGGCGTTACACCTTTGAACACGTCCTGAACGCTCAGATCATCGCGCACGCCCGCGACGACAAAGCAGTTGAGGCCGATGGGCGGGGTGATCAGACAGAACTCTGCCATCTTCACGACGAGAATGCCGAACCAGATCGCGCACATCGGACCGGACATGCCAAAGGCGCTGTCGGCGGCGGACACGGCCTCTCCTCCGTTCAGGGCCATGACCGCTGGGTAGACGACCGGCAATGTCAGCAGCAGCATTCCGATCGCGTCCATGAACATGCCGAGCACAGCGTAGGCCAGCAGGATCAGCACCAGCGTCAGCATCGGCGATTGTTCCAGCGACGTGATCCAATCGCTGAACGCGCCCGGTAGATCAGCGAAGCCAAGGAAGCGGACATAGATCAGAACGCCCCAGATGATCGTGAAGATCATCACCGAGAGTTTGGCGGTCTCCAGCAATGCCGATTTCAGTTCGGTCCAGCGCATTCCCCGGTAGACGGCCATGCAGAACACGACGAAGGCGCCGATGGCACCGCCCTCGGTCGGGGTGCCCCATGCGTCACCGCCGAAGGGGTTGTAGATGAAGATGATGATGATGAAGACCACGAACAGGATCGGCAGTGCAGGTGGCAGAGACACCAGCCGCTCGCGCCATGTAAAGCCCGTGACGGGCGGCCCGAACCCCTTGATGGTCAGCGCCATCCCGATGATGAGCGACGCATAAATAATCGCGGAAAACAGCCCCGGAATGAACCCGGCCAACAGCAGTTTGCCCACGTCCTGTTCAACAATAATCGCGTAGATCACGAGGATCGCCGAGGGCGGGATTAGCGAGGCGAGCGTGCCAGCTGCGGCGACGACCCCCGCCGCAAACCGCTTGTCATAGCCGACATCCAGCATCTCCGGAATCGCGATGCGGGCGAAAACGGCAGAGGTCGCGACAGACGCGCCCGACACGGCGGCGAACCCGGCGGTGGCGAAGACCGTCGATACAGCAAGCCCGCCCGGCACCCACGCGATCCAGCGCTTGGCCGCTTCGAAAAGCGCTTTGGTCAGGCCCGCGTAATAAGCGAGGTAGCCGATCAGGATAAAGGTGGGGATCAGGCTGAGCGCCTGGCTCGCCACCTTGGAATGGGGGACTTGCCCGGCGGTTTTCGCCCCGACCGACAGCGCCCACAGAAAATCATCGGGTGCGTAGCCCTTCTTTGACCAGAATATCCAGATCAGACCCACGACGCCCGCCAGCCCGGCAGCGAACGCAACGCGCATCCCAAGGACGACAAGCACCAGCAGACCCCCGGTAACGGCGAGGCCAATGTCGATGGGTTCCATCCTAGTCGCCCCCGCTATTCATCATGGCCGGTCACGGTTTCCGCCTCATGCGCGGCTTGGGTTGCGACGTCTTCGATCAGCGGCACCGCGACGGGCTGGTCAGTTCCGCTGATCAGTGCGCGTGCGTAGGCCCAGATTTGCAGGCAAAGGCGCAGGCACAGCACACCGAACGCAACGGGGGCGAGCAGTTTGGCAGGCCAAAGTGGCAGCGCGATGTCCATTGAGGAATCCCTGCTCCACCACGGAGCGCCGAAATCGAAACTCCGCATGAAATGCGCCCATGTGCCCCAAACCAGCAGGATCATCAGGATTAGGATCGCTATGGTGGTTATCAACTCCGCCAGATACAGCGCACGGCCCTTCAGCGCGCCGACCAGCATATCCATGCGAATATGGCCGCCATCGCGCTGGGTGTAGGATACACCCATGAAGGCGATCAGCGGCATCGCCTGTTCGATCCAATCGACGTAGCCCGGCAGGGGTTGCCCGGCGATGTTACGCCCGCCGACAGAGAATACAGCGAGGATCATCAGGGAAAACACCGCAAACCCGCTCAACAACGCCAACACCCGTTCGACGCGGTAAAGGCCGCGATCAAGCTGGCTGAGGCGGCTGTTATCCGTCAGGACAGAGGCGGAGCCGGCCATAGTGATCCTCCGACATGGAAATAGGAAAGGCGGGCCGTCAGAATGTGGCCCGCCTGTTTAGCAATACCGGCGATCAGCTGCCTGAGATCATACCGGTGATCATGTCGTAAAGCTCCTGCCCCGGCAGGTCTCGACCGTTCATTTCCTCAATCCACGCCTGTGCGGCGGGGGCTGCTGCGGCTTCGGTGAACCCGGCAATCGCCTCGTCAGAGAAGGTCACTTGTTCGATCCCGCGCTCTTCCAGTGCCGGGCCCCAGGCGGCCATCGTCTGGTTGTTGTAATAGTCGATGTAATGGTCGAGCGCTTCGTCGAGAGAGCTCATCAGTGCGTCACGTTCTTCGTCCGACAGGGCATTCAGCGCGTCGGTGTTGGCGACCACCGGGCAGTTGACGGTGCCGGGGTTCATGTTGGTCGTCCACCACGTTCCGGTGTCGATGGTTCCAAAGGACATATGCGCGTGGGGGGCGAAGGACACGGCCTTGACCACACCGCTGTCGAGCGCTTGGCGCACCTCGGTTGCGTCCATCGAAGTCGGCACGCCCCCAATCGCTTCCATCGCGGCGCCGATGCCGCCGGTTGCGCGCACGGCCATGCCTTCGAAATCAGCCAGTTCGGCGGGTGCGTCACCCACGCCGACGAAGTTATATTGCGGCAGCGGGGACGGCATCAGCAGTGTCGCGTTCCACCGGGCGAGGTCTTCGACAACCGCGGGGTGCTGATAAAGCGCCATCGACAATTCGCGTTCCTGCTCTAGCGTCTTAACGCCGAGGAAGGGTAATTCAAGCACCGTGATCGTTGGGTTTTTGTCGCGGTGATAGCCCGCGCAGAACTGCGCCATCTCAAACGCGCCGATGGAAATCCCGTCAAGGTTTTCGCGGTTCTTCGACAGGCCGCCATAGCTGATGTTCAGGGTGAATTCGCCGCCGGTCTTTTCGCTGACAAGCTCTGCCAGTTTTTCAACATGCTCCGTAAACGCGCGGCGTTTCCCCCAGAGAGAGACATTCCATTCTGTCGCCATAGCTTCGCCAGCGAAGGCCATCGCGATGGCCGCGACGGTCATTTTTCCCATCAGATGTTTCATGTGTGATCCTCCCAGATTCTTGATTTCCGGGTCAGGTTAGGCGGCGCGGGGGTGGCTGGCAACAGGCAGTTACGGGGAGCGGGGTGGGGCAACCGGGTGCGTGGATTCTAGCCAAGTCAATTGCTGCGACGGCGTTTGGGGTCTAGTGCGGGCAAATCACTGCTTCGGCAGATAACTGCCAACCTATCAAGCTGTCCATTTGGAAACATATGCCGAATGAATTTCGCAGGTTAGCATAAGGCATTGTACGAGTGAGAATCTGGGGGGATTCATCTTTGCCACTCCGAAGTTTTTTTGCGACCGACAGTGCGTCGATGGTTGTTACATCAAGTTCGTCGCCGGGGATCGTCGGAAACCCGATCATCAATAATTCAAGCACTCCGGACGGGACAGTATTTCTGTTTAGCGGTGGTGGCGGCGCAACGGTTGAACTGAACGATACCGGTGGCAGCTTTGACACGTTCGAAGACGATAACCCGTCGAACCACGTCATCACCGATGGCAACGGGCTTGTTGCCGATGGCACACAGGTCGAAGCGGAGTCGCTGATCCGGGTCCGTGCGCTTGACGACATGGGCAATCCGACGGGGCCGCTGATTACCCTCACGGTTTTTTCCCAAGGGGGGCTGTTCTCGGACGTTTGGGGATTTGGCAGTACGGAGTCGCTCGTCCCCGGCACCTCGTACCAAAAAATCAGTGGGTCGAACACGGGGTCATCGACCTATTCGAGCTTCGTGACCTGCTTTGGCGCGGGCACGATGATCGACACGGTCGAGGGGCCAATGCCGGTCGATGATCTTGAGATCGGTCAACACGTCCTGACGCATGGCAACGGCCCGATGCCGATCCGTTGGGTTTCGACCCGGATCGTGCCGGGACGCGGTGCGTTTGCCCCGGTTGTCTTCGCGGCCGGTGCCATTGGTAACACCGACCCGCTGACCGTATCGCAGCAGCACAGAATCTTTCTGCAATCAGGTATTGCGGAATACCTGTTCGGGCAGCCGGAAATCCTTGTTCCGGCCAAACATCTCGTCGGGATGGAGGGCGTGTCGATCGAGCCGGTCGATGAAGTCTGCTACACCCACTTCATGTTCGATTCACATCAGGTGGTGCGATCAAACGGTGCGCTGACCGAAAGCTTTTTTCTGGCGAAAACGTCGATCAGCGGCTTGGACAAGGCCGCGCATGAGGAGCTTTTGTCGATTTTCCCCTGCCTTGATACCGCACAGCGCAGTTTTGGCGCGACCGCCGCACCCACCCTGCGGGCACGCGAGGCATCGGTTTTGCGCAGCTACCTGACGTAAGTTCTCAGTTACGCCGCCAACCCCTTTGACCCGAGGTCGAGGTATTTCTTCCGCCGATCCTTGACCAGTGCGGCGGGTTTGCTCTTGGTCAGTTCGGCCAGCGTCGTTTCCAGCGCCTTGCCGACCGATTTGATCGTCGCATCGCGATTGCGCTGGGCGCCGCCCATCGGCTCCTTGATGATCGTGTCCGCGACGCCAAGTTTCTGAAGATCCTGCGCCGTCAGGCGCAGCGCCTCTGCCGCCTCGCGCATCTTCTCGGCGTCTTTCCACAGGATCGACGCGCAGCCCTCGGGCGAGATCACGGAATAGATCGAATGTTCCAGCATCAGGATGCGGTTGCCGGTGGCAAACGCCACGGCCCCGCCCGACCCGCCTTCACCGATAATCACCGAGATCAGCGGCACCTTCACCTGCAGGCATTTTTCGGTCGACCGCGCGATCGCTTCGGATTGGCCGCGTTCTTCGGCCCCCTTGCCGGGATAGGCGCCGGGCGTGTCGACGAGGGTGATGATCGGCAGGCCGAAGCGGTCCGCCATCTCCATCAGCCGGATCGCCTTGCGATAGCCTTCGGGCCGGGCCATGCCGAAATTGCGTTCGATCCGCGATTTGGTGTCGTTGCCCTTTTCATGGCCGATCACCATCACCGGGGTGTCGCCAAGCCGCGCAAGGCCACCCATCACCGCGTGGTCATCGGCAAAGTTCCGGTCTCCGGCGAGGGGTGTGTATTCGGTAAACAGCGCCTCTATATAGTCTTTGCAGTGTGGGCGATCAGGGTGCCGCGCCACCTGACATTTCCGCCACGGCGTGAGGTTCGTATAAAGCTCTTTAAGAAGGTCGTCGGCCTTCTTATCAAGCGCCTTCGCCTCGGCCTCGACGTCCATCTCTTCGTTTGCCCGTGCCATCGCGCGAAGTTCTTCCGCCTTGCCTTCGATTTCCGCCAACGGTTTTTCAAACTCAAGATAGTGGGTCATCGGCCTCTCCGTGATACGCGCGTCCGTTCCCGTATATGACGATCCGCGCCGGGCAATGCAACAAAGCAAGATTTGTGAAGTCACGTTGTGCCACATAATGATGGGAACGAAACAGGGGAGAAATATGGCCCAAAGCTACGAAGCCAGAATGATGCGGGTGTTGGATTACATCCACGCCAACCCGGCTGGCGATCTATCGCTGGATCAGCTGGCGGATGTGGCCGCGATGTCGCGGTTTCACTGGCATCGGGTGTTTCACGGCATGACGGGCGAAACCTGCGCGCAGGTTGTGCGCCGGGTCCGCTTGCATCGTGCGGCCTGTTGGCTCGTGCAGACGGACCAACCCATCGGCGAGATTGCCGAAAAGGTCGGATACCCAAACCAGCAAAGCTTTACGCGGGCGTTCCGCACTGGCTTTGGCACCTCCCCCGGTGCGTTCAGAAAGGCGGGTACTTTAGGGCCGCCGCCGCTAAACTCACTGAAAGGACCGCATACGATGTTTGACGTTGAAATCAGAAATACAGAGTCTCGCCGCCTGTTGGGGATGCCCCATTCCGGCCCGTATCTTGAGATTGGGCAGGCGTTCGAAAAACTCGCTGCTATCGCCGCGTCGCGCAACCTGTGGCCAGAGGTGCGCGGGATGGTCGGGGTTTACTACGACGATCCGAACGCGGTGGACGAAGACAAGCTGCGCTCGTTCGCAGGACTTCAAGTGACCGAAAACGTGTCGGACACCGACGGCTTGGAAGAGGTCGCGGTCGTCGGCGGTGACGCCGCTGTGCTAACCTTCACCGGTCCGTATTCCGGGTTGATGCAGGCCTATGACCACCTGTTCGGTGGCTGGCTTCCCAAGTCTGGGCGTGAACCGCGGGATGAGCCGGCTTACGAAATCTACCTGAACATGCCATCCGATACCGCGCCCGAAGACCTGAAAACCGAGATTCACCTGCCGCTGAGGTCCGCATGATCGCACTCCAAGACATTGCAAATCCGGCCATCGCCACCACCTTCGCCCGCGCCCCTGAACCGGCGCGGGCGGGGATGCTGGCGCTACGGGGGCTCATCCTGAACGTCGCGGCTGACCTGCCCGAAGCGGGCCGGGTCGAAGAAACCCTGCGCTGGGGTCAGCCGTCCTACATCACGCCCGACACGAAAGCCGGATCGACTATCCGGCTTGGGCTGCCGAAGGCCGGGGGCTTTGCACTTTACGTTCATTGCCAGACAACGCTGCTGTCAGACTTCCGAGCCCTGTTCGGTGACGATTTCCGGTATGAGGGTAACCGCGCCGTGTTGTTTGACACGCCCGACGACATCAAGCCCGACTTGCTCTCCCACCTCATCCGAAACGCGCTGACTTACCATCTGAAGTGAAGTCTGCTTCATCTTTCGTCGAATATTCCCGCCCGCTGCCCGGCAGGCGGGTTTCCCGCCGAGAGGGGGAGACTTCAACGGCTGCGTCAAGCCTACCCGCCGATCATCTCTGACTGACGCACGATAACTTCGGCCTGCTTGATCGACGCAATATCGACCAGCCGCCCCTTGTAGACGGTCGCGCCCGCGCCGTCTTTCTTGGCCTGCTCCATCGCAGCCAGGATTTCGCGGGCCTCGGTCACCTGTTCTTCTGACGGGGTGAAGACTTCGTTCGCCAGCGCGACCTGTTTCGGGTGGATTGCCCATTTTCCAACCATGCCGAGCGTTGCGCAGCGGCGGGCCTGTGCGCGGAAGCCCTCGTCGTCCGAGAAATCCCCGAACGGTCCGTCGACGGGTAGAACGCCGTGGGTGCGGCAGGCGGCCACGATGGCGGCCTGCGCCCAATGCCACGGATCGGACCAGTGCTTTTCGCCCTCGCGCAGCATGTAGTAATTTTCCTGCGTTCCACCGATCCCGGTGGTTTGCATCCCCATCGACGCGGCGAAATCGGCTGCCCCAAGGCTCATCGCTTGCATCCGGGGGGAGGCGGCGGCGATCTCTTCAACATGGGCGATACCAGCGGCGCTTTCGATGATGACCTCAAACCCGATCGGCATGCTGCGGCCCTTGGCGGTTTCAACAGCGGTGACAAGCGCGTCGACCGCGTAGATGTCGGCGGCGCAGCCGACCTTCGGGATCATGATCTGGTCGATCCGGTCGCTGGCCTGTTCCAATAGGTCAACCACGTCGCGATACCACCACGGTGTGTCGAGTCCGTTGATCCGCACGCTCAGGTGTTTTTTGCCCCAGTCGATATCGCCGATTGCCTGAATGATGTTCTTGCGGGCTTCGGACTTGTCATCGGGCGCGACGCTGTCTTCGAGGTCGAGGTTGATGACATCCGCATCGCTTCCGGCCATCTTTTCAAAGATCGCAGGGCGAGAGCCGGGGCCGAACAACTGGCAGCGGTTGGGGCGGGCAGGCGGGGTTGGCTGGATGCGGAAGCTCATATCGGGCCTCTTGGTAAGTATGTTTCGCTCAGGGTCGGATTGGGGATAGAATATTGCGCAATGCTGCGCAAGCGAGATTATATGCAGGTGCAGAATCGGCGAGTGATGTCCTTTGGCTGGCGCCTCGACTCGCGCGAAGTATGAGGGCGTTTCGGGAGATTCTTCGAACAATCTGTGATATCCTCGAATAATCTTTGAAAAATACCCGTGATCGCCGTTGAAATAGCGAAGCGCTTTCATTTGTGATAGGGCACAGTCCGGCTACAGACAGACAGGAGCACCGCCATGATTGAAACACCGTATCTTCTGTTCCTCGGCGACGCGCCGGATCAACTTGCCGCGAAGGTCGCCCAAGGCATCAAGGATTGGCGACCTGAAAACGCGGTCGGCCAGTTTCGTCTGCCGGGCTGTGGCGCGGATCTGAAACTGCAGGACATGACGCTCGCCGAAGCGAAAGAGGCGGGAGCCAAGACCCTTGTGATCGGCGTTGCGAACCGGGGCGGCGTGATTTCGGCGGCTTGGAAAGAGGTGTTGAAAGAGGCGCTGGCCCAAGGCTACGACATCGCATCGGGCTTGCATAACCTGCTGCGGGACGAAGGCGATCTGGTTGCGGCGGCGCAGATGTTTGGCGGCACGCTGCATGACGTGCGCGTGCCGACCGTCTGGTATCCGATTGCCAACGGCAAGAAGAGGACCGGCAAGCGCTGTCTGGCGATTGGCACGGATTGCTCTGTCGGCAAGATGTATACGGCGCTGGCGATGGACGCCGAGATGAAAGAGCGTGGGATGAAATCGACTTTCCGCGCCACCGGGCAGACGGGGATTCTGGTCACGGGTCACGGTGTGCCTCTGGATGCGGTGATCGCGGATTTCATGGCTGGATCGGTTGAGTATCTGACGCCCGACAATGACCCTGATCACTGGGACCATATCGAGGGGCAGGGGAGCTTGTTCCACGTCTCCTATTCCGGCGTGACGATGGCGCTGATCCACGGCGGCCAGCCCGACGCACTCGTGCTCGCGCATGAGCCGACCCGCACCCATATGCGGGGTTTGCCGGATTACGATCTGCCCACGTTGGAGACGCTGCGCGACACCGCCCTGCCACTGGCACGGATCGCGAACCCCAACGTCCAAGTTGTCGGCGTTTCGATCAACACGCAGCATCTGTCGGATGACGAGGCGACCGCCTATCTGGAGAAGGTCGAGGCGCGGATGGGGCTGCCCGCGGTCGATCCCTATCGGCACGGGGCCGGGCGATTGGTGGACGCGCTGGGCGCTTTGTGATCTGACGGGAGCCTCCGGCGGGAGTATTTTGAGCAAGATGAAGTGGGTGGCGCTTTGAAGATTGACGTGACGCGTGATGTGTTTCGGCTAGCGCAGGTGTTTACCATCAGCCGTGGGTCGCGGACCGAGGCGAAGGTGCTGACCGCGCGGGTGAGCGAGGACGGTGTCAGCGGGCGGGGCGAATGCGTGCCCTACGCACGCTATGACGAGACGCTTGAAAGTGTGACAGCCGAGATCGAGGGGCTGCCTGAGAATCTCGACCGGATGGCGTTGCAGGAGTTGTTGCCAGCCGGTGCTGCGCGGAATGCAGTGGATTGCGCCTTGTGGGACCTGAAGGCGAAGCAGGCCGGACAGCGCGCTTGGCAGCTTGCCGGGTTGGCATCTCCGGGGCCAGAGGTGACAGCTTATACGCTGTCATTAGATACGTCGGACGCGATGCGCGACCAGGCGGCGAAGCACGCGCATCGGCCATTGTTGAAGATCAAGCTTGGCACGGCGGATGATATGCTGCGGCTGGAGGCGGTTCGGGCCGGGGCGCCGAAATCGCGGATCATCGTCGATGCAAACGAGGGCTGGACGGCGGAAATCTATGCCGACCTCGCGCCGCATCTGCTGCGTCTTGGGGTGCAATTGGTCGAACAGCCTTTGCCCGCAGGCGCGGACGATATGCTCGGCGAAATCGACCGCCCGCTGCCGGTCTGTGCCGACGAAAGCTGTCACGACCGGGCGAGCCTTCCGGCGCTCAAGGGCAAGTATGACGTGGTGAACATCAAGCTCGACAAAACCGGGGGGCTAACCGAAGCACTTGCCCTGCGCGACGCGGCGCGGGCCGAGGGGTATGAGATTATGGTCGGTTGCATGGTCGGATCATCGCTCGCGATGGCGCCGGCGGTGTTGCTGGCGCAAGGGGCGATGGTGACAGACCTTGACGGGCCGCTTCTGTTGGCCGAAGACCGCGACAACGCATTGCAATTCGACGCTGCCGGGGTGCACCCCCCATCAGCAGACCTATGGGGATAAAACCATGAGCCGCACCGTCTACGTCAACGGAGAATACCTGCCGGAAGAGGATGCCAAAATCTCGGTCTTTGACCGGGGGTTTCTGATGGCCGATGGGGTTTATGAGGTGACGAGCGTGCTCGACGGCAAGCTGATCGACTTTGCGGGCCATGCGAAGCGGCTGCAGCGGTCACTGGATGAGCTTGAGATGGCAGCGCCCTGCACGGCGGATGAGCTGCTGGAGATTCACCGGCAATTGGTGCGGGTGAATGAGGTCGAAGATGGGCTGATTTACCTGCAGGTGACACGGGGCGCGGCAGATCGCGACTTTGCCTATCCAGAGGATGCTGAACCGTCGCTCGTGCTGTTCACGCAGGCAAAGCCCGGCCTTGCGGACAATCCTGTTGCGAAAAAGGGGATCAAGGTGATCTCAATCGACGATATCCGCTGGGGCCGCCGGGACATCAAGACGGTGCAGTTGCTTTACCCGTCGATGGCAAAGATGGCGGCGAAGAAGGCCGGTGTGGACGATGCTTGGTTGGTCGAGGATGGCGTTGTGACCGAGGGCACGTCGAATAACGCCTATATTGTGAAGGACGGGCGGATCATCACGCGGCAATTGTCAAATGACATCCTGCACGGGATCACCCGCGCCGCCGTGCTGCGCTTTGCCGCAGAAGCGCAGATGAAGGTAGAGGAGCGCGCCTTTACCATTGCCGAGGCGCAGGATGCGGATGAAGCGTTTATCACCTCAGCCTCCTCCTTCGTCATGCCGGTGGTTGAGATTGACGGGGCGGCCTTGGGCGCCGGCACGCCGGGGCCGGTCGCGACGCGGCTGCGCGACATCTATCTTGACGAGATGCGCAAGGCGGCCGTTTGACGACCTAGCCTCGCCGTTCTCCCTGGTGGAACCGTTTACGGTTTCGCGCGTTGGGCACCGATTCACAGAATTGGGGCTGAAACGGAATGACAGAAGACTCTGGCGCGATTGCCGAGCCGCAACAGAATATTGATGCGGTGGCGAACACGGCCAGAGAGCTGACGCTGATCCGACGAAGCCTGCTTGGCATTCTGTTCCTGCTTCTGACGATTGCGGCCTATTTCGCCAAGGATGTGATCCTGCCAATCATTTTGGGTGTGCTGATTGCGTTGACCCTAAGTCCGGTCGTGCGCGGGCTGGCACGCCTGAACATTCCGCCGCCGCTGACGGCGCTCGCGTTGATCCTGACGATGGGTGGGATAGTTGGCGGCGGTGCTTACGTCGCGAGCGGCCCCGTCACCGGGTGGATCGAAGACGCCCCGCGGCTTGGCGCGGAAGTGCGCACGAAACTACGGGAACTCAGCACGTCCGTCGAGGCGGTGCAGGAAGCGTCAGAGCAAGTCGAGCAGATTGCCGAAGACAATAGTGACCCGACGGTGCAGCGAGTGGCGATCGAAACGCCCGGCTTCCTGAGCGCCGCGATGACCAACGCGGCGACGGTGCTGACGACAGCGGCGATCACGCTTGTTCTGTCGTTCTTCCTGTTGGCATCGGGCGATCTTTTCTACATCAAACTGATCGAGTCCTTCCCGAAATTCGGGGACAAGAAACGCGCCTTGCAGATCGTCTATGGTATCGAAGGCAGCGTATCGCGCTATCTGCTGACAGTGACGCTGATTAATGCAGGGCTGGGGCTGTCGATCGCGGTGTTGCTGTCCCTGATCGGGATGCCGCAGCCTATCGTCTGGGGGATCGTCGCGTTTCTGTTCAACTTCCTGCCCTATATCGGCGCTTTGGTAGGCACCGCGTTGGTTGCGGCGGTGGCAATCATCACCTTTGACAGCTTGCCTTACGCATTGCTCGCGCCGCTGATCTATCTGACCTGCACAAGCATCGAAGGGCAGATCGTGACGCCGGTGATCCTTGGCCGAAGGCTGGAGTTGAATACGGTATCGGTATTCGTCACGGTCGTTTTCTGGGCGTGGCTTTGGGGTGTTGCCGGCGCCCTGATGGCGGTTCCGTTCCTGGTTTGCGTCAAGGTCGTGTGTGACCGGGTGGAGGGTCTGCAAACGCTTGGCAACTTCCTGGCCGCCGCCGAGGGTCGCGCGCGGCTGGATCCGTTGCGCGATGCGCCCGTTGACGGTGCTTAACCGTGTGACGTCTTGAACGCTTCCTTCTGCGCGTCCGTTGCCTCGGTAATATATTTCGATTTCCACTCCGCATAGGGCATACCGTAGAACGCCTCGCGGGCATCTTCCTGCGACATTTCGATGCCGCGCTCACCGGCGGCTTCTTGATACCAGCGGGACAGGCAGTTGCGGCAGAACCCGGCGAGGTTCATCATGTCGATATTCTGCACATCGGTCCGTTCGGCCAGATGGTCGCGCAGGCGACGGAAGGCGGCGGCTTCGAGTTCGGTTTGCGTTTGTTTATCCATGAGAAAGCCCTTGGGTCAGAGGTTTGTGGCGATCAGCGTTTCGCTGAGGATCGGAGCGAGCCTGTCGGCCCACGCGACCTGTTGCGCATCGGTGCGGATCAGGTCGTTGCGGATTTCGATCAGCACGTTGGGATGCCCGTGCTGGATCGCGTGGCGGTCTATGGAATCGCCGGGCAGGTGGCCGCCATAAGGCTCGTTCGCGCCGACGCAGAGGTCGCTTTCATGCCGCAGACGGTCAAGCAGTGGCAGCGCCAGCCTAGTGTCGTCCGCGTAAAGCAGGCCGACATGCCACGGCCGCTCTGGCCGGCCGTTCAGCCGGGGCGTGAAGCTGTGGATCGACACGATGACCGGCGCGGTACGGGTGGCGATCAGGTTGGTTAACCCCTCGTGATAAGGCCGGTAATAGGCGTTGAGACGGCGTTCCTTCTCGGCCTCATCGGCGTAGCGGTTTGCCGGGATGATCGTGCCATCGTAAAGCCGCATCAAAAGGGTCGGATCGTCCTCACCCCGGTTCGGGTCGATCACGAGGCGCGAGAAGTTCGACAGGATCGCCGGGCTGTTCAGCCGCTCGGCCAATGCCCAGGTGACGCCTGCCGCCCCGACGTCATAGGCGATGTGGCGGTCCATATCTTCGGCCGGCAGGCCAAGGTCGCCGCCGCCAACTTCGACCGGGACGGTGTTCGTCGCGTGGTCGCAGGTGACAACCCAGCGGCCCGGACGATCTTGCCCGGAAATATGGAACGGATGGTAAGTCGCTGGCTGGTGATATGTCATCTGAATGTCATTGTAATCGGTCATGTCCACACTGCTCAGAGGCGTCAAAAAGCGCCAGTTGTCACCAGAATGGAATTGCGTCATACATGGCCCCGGCCCACCAGACAAGTTGAACCACATGAGGAACGAGGCAGTATGAGACGCCTTCGCAATGTAAAGATAGTGGCCACTCTGGGGCCCGCTTCCAATGACTACGAGACCATCCACGCGCTGTCAGAGGCCGGTGCAGACGTCTTTCGTCTGAACATGAGCCACGGCGACCACGAAGAGATTCGCGCGCGCCATTCAATCATCCGTCAGATCGAAAAGGACCGGGGCCACCCGATCGCCATTCTCGCTGACCTGCAGGGGCCAAAACTGCGCTGTGGCGTCTTTGCAAATGGTGAGGAGGAGCTTGAAGAGGGCGCCGCGTTCCGGCTGGACCTCGACAAGGCTGAGGGCGATGCCAGCCGCGTCTGCCTGCCCCACAAAGAGATTTTCGCAGCGCTTGAGCCGGGATCGACCCTGCTGGTCAACGACGGAAAGATCCGGCTGCGTGTGAACGAATGCGGCGCGGATTTCGCCGATTGCACAGTCGAAGTCGGTGGCACGATTTCCAACCGCAAAGGCGTGAACGTGCCCGACGTGGTCCTGCCCCTTGCCGCGCTGTCGGAAAAAGACCGCAAAGACCTCGAATTCGTGTGCCAGCTTGGCGTTGACTGGCTGGCGCTGTCCTTCGTGCAGCGTGCCGCAGACGTCGAAGAGGCGCGCGAACTTGCGAAGGGCCGCGCCGCGATCCTGTCGAAGATCGAAAAACCGTCAGCGGTGGCGAGCTTTGCGGAAATCCTCGAAGCGTCGGACGGCATCATGGTCGCCCGTGGCGACCTTGGTGTGGAACTCCCGGTTCAGAACGTGCCGCCAATCCAGAAGCGGTTGATCCGGGCATGCCGGACCGCTGCGAAACCGGTGATCGTCGCGACGCAGATGCTGGAAAGCATGATCGAAAGCCCGGTGCCGACCCGCGCCGAGGTGTCGGATGTTGCGACCGCGATCTACGAAGGCACCGACGCGATCATGCTGTCGGCGGAATCAGCAGCCGGCAGTTATCCGATCGAAGCGGTTACGACGATGAATAACGTGGCGATTGAGGTTGAAAACGATACGACCTACCGCGAAGTGATTGAAGCGAGCCGCCGGGTCGAACGTAACAGCGTCGCCGATGGCATCGTCGTTGCGGCACGGGAAATCGCGGAAACCGCCGACATCAAGGCGATCTGCTGCTTTACCCAATCCGGCACGACGGCGCTGCTTGTCGCGCGGGAACGGCCGCAGGTTCCGATCCTCGCGCTGACGCCGTTGACCGGCACGGCCCGGCGTTTGTGCCTTAGCTGGGGGACGAACTGCGTGGTGACGGGAACGGTGGACCGATTTAAGGCCGCCGTTGTCAGCGCCGCGCGCGCCGCCCGGTCCGAAGGCTACGCCAGCGAGCAGGATCAGATCGTCGTTACCGCCGGTGTGCCGTTCAACATTCCGGGCACAACCAACATCTTACGTGTCGCACCCTGCGAAGAAAGATTGCTTTACGCCGCCGATCCCGAGTAATTTCGCACCGAGAGTGGTGCGGAGTGGAGAATGGATACAGATCTCGTATTCGTTGTTGGTATTGTGCTTGGCGGTTTGGCTATTCCGTCGATTATCGGGGCGTTTTCGCATGCGCGGGCGCCCCGGGTTGCGATGATTATGATAGTGATTTCCGGCGCGATGATCGTCTATGCGATGAAACAAAAGCCGAGCGGGTATACGATACAGGATATCCCCTCGGCTTTTTCGCGGGTGGTTGATCGCTATCTGAACTAGCCTTTTTAGCGTTATTTCCTCTTGAAAGACCTGACGATGCCGCTTATACGGCGGCTTCTGACCGCGCGACCGGCCCGAAGTGGCATGCCGAGTCGTGTGTTAACCGCCCGAAACTGAGGAGACGGAAATGCCCAAAATGAAGACGAAATCGAGCTGCAAAAAGCGGTTCAAGATCACGGCCAGCGGCCGCGTGAAGGCCGGTCAGGCCGGTAAGCGCCACGGCATGATCAAACGCACCAACAAATTCCTGCGCGACGCGCGTGGAACCACGGTTCTGTCAAAGGCTGATGAAAAGATCATCAAGCCGATGATGCCGTATTCGCGCTAAGGAGGATTTGATCAATGGCACGCGTTAAAGGTGGGACAGTAACCCACGCCCGTCACAAGAAAATCACCGACGCTGCGAAAGGCTATTACGGCCGTCGTAAGAACACCTTCAAGGTGGCCGCGCAGGCAGTCGACAAAGCAAACCAATACGCAACACGCGATCGCAAGAACCGCAAGCGCAACTTCCGCGCGCTGTGGATTCAGCGGATCAACGCGGCTGTGCGGGGCCACGACGAAGCGCTGACATACAGCCGTTTCATCAATGGCCTGTCGCTGGCTGGCATCGAGGTGGACCGCAAAGTCCTCGCCGATCTGGCCGTGCATGAGCCCGAAGCGTTTGGCGCCATCGTCGAAAAGGCGAAGGCCGCGCTCGCGTAAGCAGACCTCATTTCTGAGGGACAGTTTGGAAGCCGCGGACCTTTACGGGTCTCGCGGCTTCTTGCGCTTTCAGCCCTGTGAAGTTAGCAGGACGTAAGCAAAACCAAAGGGAAGCCCGATGGACGATCTGAGGCAAAAATATCTCGACGCAATCGCTGGTGCCGCGGATGAAAATTCGCTGGAAGACTTGCGCGTGCAGGCGGTCGGCAAGAAGGGCGAAGTGTCCCTGAAAATGCGCGAACTGGGCAAGATGACGCCAGAGGAACGGCAGGTCGCCGGGCCGAAGCTGAACGCCCTGAAGGATGAGATCAGTTCGGCCCTGTCCGCGAAGAAAGCGGCGCTTGGTGACGCGGCGTTGGACGCGCGACTGGCGACCGAATGGCTTGACGTGACACTGCCGGGCCGCCCCCGGCGCACGGGCACGATCCACCCGGTCAGCCAGGTGACGGAAGAAGTCACGGCGATCTTTGCCGACATGGGTTTCGCCGTGGCCGAGGGGCCGCAGATCGAAAGCGACTGGTATAATTTCGACGCGTTGAACATCCCCAGCCATCACCCCGCACGGGCTGAGATGGATACGTTCTACATGCACCGCGAGGATGGCGACAACCGCCCGCCGCACGTCTTGCGCACCCACACCAGCCCCGTGCAGATCCGGCATATGCAGGACAACGGCGCCCCCTGCCGCATCATCGCGCCGGGGCGAGTTTACCGGGCCGATTACGACCAAACGCACACGCCGATGTTCCACCAGATCGAAGGGCTTGCCATCGACAAGGATATCTCGATGGCGAACCTGAAATGGGTGCTGGAAGAATTCTTTGCCGCGTTCTTTGAAATCGACGGTATCAAGACCCGGTTCCGCGCGT
The DNA here is from genome assembly GCF_048060095.1 of Aliiroseovarius sp. YM-037. Taxonomy (NCBI): domain Bacteria; kingdom Pseudomonadati; phylum Pseudomonadota; class Alphaproteobacteria; order Rhodobacterales; family Paracoccaceae; genus Aliiroseovarius; species Aliiroseovarius sp. YM-037. Next base: position 176,480 of record NZ_JBLUOA010000003.1, read on the forward strand.
CCCACTTCCCGTTTACGGAGCCGTCGGCAGAGGTCGACATCCAGTGTTCGTGGGTCGATGGACAGCTAAAGATCGGCGAGGGCGACGACTGGATGGAAGTGCTCGGCTCCGGCATGGTGCACCCGAAGGTGCTGACCGCTGCGGGCGTCGACCCCGAAGAATGGCAGGGCTTTGCCTTTGGCATGGGCATCGACCGGATCGCCATGCTGAAATACGGCATCCCAGATTTGCGGGCGTTCTTTGATTCAGACCTGCGCTGGCTGCGGCATTACGGGTTCGGCGCGTTGCAGCAGCCGAATTTGCATGGGGGTGTGAGCGGGTGAAGCGCAACCTTGATCTAATTCGTGACATCCTCTTCGCATTGGAAGAGTCGGATGATTGGCAGTTCATCGAGACCTGCGATGGTGATGAAGCGGACGACGAAGATGCCAGAGCTTACCATCGACGCCTAATGATGGATCAGGGACTGCTTACAAGACAAGGGAAGTACGGATATCGGATGACGTCTGCCGGGCACGACTATTTGGACGCCATACGAGATGATGGAATCTGGAAAAAAACGAAGAACGGTGCCGCGAAGGTCGGTGGCATGACAATTGGTCTAGTAAGGGACTTGGCTATCGCCTACGTCAAGCAGGAAGCCAACGAAAAACTGGGAATAAAAATATGAAATTCACACTTTCCTGGCTGAAAGACCACCTCGACACCACGGCTTCTGTGGATGAGATTGCCTATGCCCTCACCGACCTCGGGCTTGAGGTTGAAGGCATCGAAAATCCGCTCGAAAAATTCGGGGCGTTTACGCTTGGGCTTGTGAAAGAGGCGAAGCAGCATCCGGATGCGGATCGGCTGCGGGTGTGTCAGGTCGAAACTGACGAGGGCATCAAGCAGATCGTCTGTGGTGCGCCGAATGCGCGCGAAGGGATCATCGTCGTGATCGCCAAGCCGGGCATGTATATTCCGGGCATCGACACCACCATTCAGGTTGGCAAAATCCGCGGCGTTGAGAGCCACGGCATGATGTGTTCCGAGCGCGAGATGGAGCTTTCGGACGAACATGACGGCATCATCGAACTGCCCTCCGGCAAGGTCGGGGACAAGTTCATCGACTGGCTCGCTGAAAACGACCCTGCCAAAGTCGATCCGGTGATTGAGATCGCGATCACCCCGAACCGCCCCGATGCGCTTGGCGTGCGGGGGATTGCCCGCGATCTGGCGGCGCGGGGACTCGGCACGATGAAAGCGCGGGATGTCGAACCCGTGCCTGCGGCGTTCGACAGCGATATGACCGTCACGATCGACGACGATACGCTTGACGGTTGCCCGCTGTTCTGCGGGCGCGTGATCCGGGGCGTGAAGAACGGGCCGAGTCCCCAGTGGCTGCAGGACGTGCTGCGCGCCATCGGGCTGCGGCCCATCAGCTTCCTCGTCGATGTGACGAACTTCTTCACCTATGACCGGAACCGGCCGTTGCATGTCTTTGATCTGGATAAGGTCAAGGGCGGGCTGCGGGTGCATCGCGCGAAGGGGGGTGAAACCCTGATGGCGCTCGACGACAAGGAATACATGTTCGAAGCGGGGCATATGGTCATTTCGGACGACGAAGGACCAGAGAGCATCGCCGGGATCATGGGTGGGCTGGCCACCGGCTGCACCGAAGACACGGTGAACGTGTTCGTTGAATCGGCCTATTGGGACCCGGTGCAGATCGCCCATACGGGCCGGGCGCTGAAGATCAATTCAGACGCGCGGTATCGGTTTGAACGCGGCGTCGATCCGGCGTTCACGCCTGAAGGGCTGGAACACGCGGTGCGGATGATAGTGGACAATGCGGGTGGCGAGGCCAGCCAGTTGATCCAGGCGGGGGCGGTGCCGGATACCGACCGGGCCTATGAACTGGATACGGCCCGTGTGGTGTCGCTGGTTGGCATGGAAATCCCGGCGGAGGAGCAGCGGGAAACACTGACCGCGCTCGGCTTCCGGATGGAGGGCGACATGGCCCACGTCCCAAGCTGGCGGCCCGATGTGCAAGGGCAGGCCGATCTGGTCGAGGAGGTCGCGCGTGTTGCCTCCCTGACCAAGCTTGAGGGCAAGCCTCTTGGCCGCGTCAGCGCAGGCGTTCCGCGCCCGATCCTGACGCCGATCCAGAAACGCGAATGGACCGCGCGGCGGACGATGGCGGCGCTCGGCTACAACGAATGTGTGACCTACAGCTTTGTCGATAAGGCCGGGGCGAAGCAGTTTGGCGGTGGCGACGATGCGACGATGCTCGCCAACCCGATTTCATCCGAGATGAGCCATATGCGCCCGTCGCTGTTGCCGGGGCTTCTGCAAGCCGCCGCTCGCAATCAGGCGCGGGGCTACATGGACCTTGCACTGTTTGAGGTCGGCCCGGTGTTTCACGGTGCGGAGCCGGAGGAGCAGGAAGTGCTCGTCACCGGGATACTCGTCGGGCATAGCGGACCGAAAGACCGGCTTGGCACGCGCCGCCCGGTTGACACGTTCGATGCCAAGGCGGACGCAGAGGCGGTGCTGTCCGCCATCGGCGCGCCCGCCAAGCTGACCTACCTGCGCGATGTGAACGAATGGTGGCATCCGGGGCGGTCGGCGAAGGTGTCTTTGGGTCCAAAAAACGTGCTGGGGGCGTTCGGTGAGTTGCATCCTCGCGCGATTGAAGCGATGGGCGTGAAGGGGCCAGTCGTGGCTTTCGCGATCCATCTGGCGAATGTGCCGTTCCCGAAATCGAAGGCAACGACCCGGCCCGCGCTGAAGGCCAGCACTTTGCAAGCGGTGGAGCGTGATTTTGCCTTTGTCGTGGATGCGAGTGTCGAGGCGCAAGCGCTGGTGAATGCCGCGGCGGGCGCTGACAAGGCAATGATCGAATCCGTGCGTGTGTTTGACGAATTCATCGGCGGATCGCTGGGCGAAGGGAAAAAATCGCTCGCCATCACGGTGCGGATGCAGCCGGTGGACAAGACCTTGACCGAAGCGGATATCGAAGCGGTTGCGGTTAAGGTTGTCGAGAAAGTGTCCAAAGCCACCGGCGGCGCGTTGCGCGGTTAGGGCGGGATTGAGTATTTTGGGCAAGATGAAACTGGGCGCTGCGAAGGAGTGATGACATGACGTTGAAGGTTTATCTGTCGGGTGAGATTCACACGGACTGGCGCGAGCAGATTGTCGAAGGTGCGCAGGGGCTCGACGTGAGTTTTGACAGCCCGGTGACGGATCATGATGCGAGCGATGATTGCGGGGTCGCGATCCTTGGGGCCGAAGACAGCAAGTATTGGCATGACCACAAGGGTGCGATGGTCAACGCAATCCGTACCCGCAAGGGGATTGCGGATGCGGATGTCGTCGTCGTGCGGTTTGGCGAGAAATACAAGCAGTGGAATGCGGCGTTTGATGCGGGATATGCCGCAGCGCTCGGCAAATCGCTGATCGTGCTGCACGGGCCCGAGCATCAGCATCCGCTGAAAGAGGTCGACGCGGCAGCGCTTGCCGTGGCAAAGGAGCCGCGTCAGGTGGTTGAGATTTTGCGCTACGTTCTGACCGGTGCGCTGCCGGGTTAGTCGCGGGGTGGATTAACCAGCCCGGCCTGAACGGCTGGGCGATCAAGGAAGCGGTCGAGGTAAGCGGGCACGCGTTCGAGCTTGTCCCATTCGACGAGTTCCCCCGCCTCATAAAAATCGCGCACCGTCCGCAGCCACGGCGCGATGGCGATGTCGGCGATGGAGTAATCCCCAGCAATCCAGTCACGTCCGACAAGCTGCTTGTCGATCACGCCCAGCAGCCGTTTGGATTCGTTGATGTATCTTTCGGCGGGCCGACGGTCTTCGATTTCCGAGCCGGCGAATTTCACGAAGTAGCCCATTTGCCCGAACATCGGGCCGACGCCACCCATCTGAAACATTAGCCATTGCAGCACTTCGTAGCGAATAGCCGGGTCTTTCGGCAATAATTTGCCGGTCTTCTCGGCGAGGTAAATCAGGATAGCACCCGATTCAAACAACGGCAAAGCGGCGCCGCCCGGACCGTTCGGATCGATGATCGCGGGGATTTTATTGTTTGGATTCAGCGATAGAAACGCTTCGGTGAACTGGTCGTTATCCATGATCGACACCTTGTGGGCGTCGTATTTCAGGCCCATCTCCTCAAGCGCGATGGAGGCTTTCACGCCGTTCGGAGTGGTGAACGAATAAAGCTGGATCGCGTCCGGGTCTTTCGGTGGCCAGTGCTTTGCAATCGGAAAATCTGTGAGTTTTGTCATTCTGTGCGCCCTTCTGGTGTCAGAGGGGAGAACTAAGCACGTTTTCCCATAGTTCCAGATGATTTTTCCTGCATTTTCCCGCATAGTTAACGTGCGCTGATGAACAGAATGGGATCGGCGCCGTTTTTTGTGGGACAGGAAGGAAATGCAATGTTGAGTGAGTTCAAGGATTTCATTGCCAAGGGCAATGTGATGGATATGGCCGTCGGTATCATTATCGGCGCGGCGTTTACCGCGATTGTGACGTCGCTGGTCGAAGATTTGATCAACCCGATCATCGGTCTTTTCATGGGTGGTGTGGATTTCTCAAGTATGGGAATCCCACTTGGCGACGGCGAAGACGCTGGCGTTTTTGCCTACGGTAACTTCATCATGGCGCTGATCAACTTCCTGATCATCGCGTGGGTCGTGTTCATGCTGGTGCGCTACGTCAACAAGGTGAAAGCAGCAGCTGAGAAGCCCGATGATGTTGAACCGGAAGTCGAAACCGGGCCGAGCGAAACCGATCTGCTGATTGAAATTCGGGACTCGCTCGCGAAACGCTGATTGCTGCGGGATGTTCGAAAATGAAAAGGCCCGCCGGTTTGGCGGGCCTTTTTTATCGTTACTTTTTCAGCGCGATCTGTGGGGAAACGACGTCGATCCCGAGCGCCTTGCCGACGGCGTAGTAGGTCAACTCTCCGGCATGGACGTTGAGGCCGTTCAGCAGGTGCGGGTCATCTTCGCACGCCTTGCGCCAGCCCTTATCCGCAAGGGACAGCATGAATGGCATCGTGGCGTTGCCAAGCGCGATGGTTGAGGTGCGGGCAACCGCACCTGGCATGTTGGCGACGCAGTAGTGCATGATGCCGTCGACTTCATAGACCGGATCTTGGTGTGTGGTTGCCTTTGACGTTTCAAAGCAACCGCCTTGGTCAATTGCAACGTCCACCAATGCTGCGCCCGGTTTCAGCTCTGACAATTGCGCGCGGCTGATCAGTTTCGGCGCGGCGGCGCCGGGGATCAGGACAGCACCGATAATCATGTCGGCCTGCTGGGCAAGCTCGATCGTGTTGCCAGCAGAGGCGTAGCTGGTTTTGAACGTGCCGCCAAAGACATCGTCGAGATAGCGCAGGCGGGTCAGAGACCGGTCGAGTACGGTGACGTCCGCGCCCATGCCAGCAGCGATTTTGGCTGCGTGGGTGCCGACGACGCCGCCACCGATCACGACAACGCGTGCGGGGCCAACACCGGGGACGCCGCCCATCAGAACGCCGCGCCCGCCGTTTGCCTTTTGCAGCGTCCATGCGCCGACCTGCGGGGCCAACCGCCCGGCAACCTCGGACATAGGGGCAAGCAGCGGTAGCGCGCCGCGATCATCGGTAACCGTTTCATAGGCGATGCAGGTCGCGCCGCTTTCCAGCAGGTCTTTGGTTTGCTCGGGATCGGGGGCGAGATGCAGATAGGTGAACAGCAACTGGCCTTCGCGAAGCATCTTGCGTTCGCCGGGCTGCGGCTCCTTGACCTTCACGATCATGTCGGCCTGTTCAAACACCTCTTTCGCAGTGCCGAGGATTTTCGCGCCAGCGGCGATATAGTCCTCGTCCGGGAAACCTGCGCCGACCCCGGCGCTGGTTTCGATAACGACGTCGTGGCCATGCGCGACAGCTTCTTGCGCGGCGTTCGGGGTCATGCCGACGCGGAATTCCTGCGGCTTGATCTCTTTCGGGCATCCGATTTTCATGGGGCTCTCCTCCCTAAAATTTCTGCGCGCACTCTGGCAAATTTCAAATGCAATTGCTTGGGGAAAACGGTGGTTTCAGACGGCGTGTTTGGGTAATACTTCGAAGAAATACCACAGATATAGAAGGAATGTGCGCAAGGATGTCACTCGACAGTATAGACCGCCGAATCTTGATTCAGCTTCAAAAGCAGGGGCGTATGTCGAATGCCGATCTGGCAGAGAGAATCAATCTATCCCCTTCGGCCTGCCACCGCCGCGTTCAAAGGCTTGAGGCGGACGGCTATATCCGCGATTACGTTGCCCTTCTGGACCCCCGCAAGGTTGAATGCCCATCGACCGTATTTGTTGAAATTGCGCTGCTTGGTCAAACGGATGAAGTGCTTGAAGCGTTTGAGCGTGAGGTTGCGAAAATCCCCGCGGTTCTTGAATGTCACCTGATGGCCGGAAAGTCGGATTATCTGTTGAAGGTCGTCGCGCAAGACACTGAGGATTTCGCCCAGATACACCGCCGTTACCTTGCCCGGCTTCCGGGGGTCACGCAGATGCACTCGTCTTTTGCACTACGAACGGTGTTCAAGACGACGGCGCTTCCGATCTGAAAGTTGCTTCCGACTTACCGTTGACTTTAATTAGCTTATAAGTTAATTAACGGAAATGCAAATTAATGGAAGCCAATGCAAGACCTGACAACAATGTTCGCCGCCCTCGGCGACCCGACGCGGTTTTCAATTGTCGAACGGTTGCTGGCTGAAGGGGAGCTTTCCGCCGGAGAGCTTCAGTCCGGCTTTGATATGTCGGCCCCCGCGATTTCGCGGCACCTGAACGTGTTGCGTAACGCCGGGTTGCTTGATCGACGGGCGGAAAAGCAGCAGCGCATTTATTCGATACGCTCCGATACGATGCAGGGCATCAGCGATTGGGTTGAGCGGCACAGAGCATTCTGGGATGGCAGCCTTGCCCGTCTGGAACACGCCTTGATGGCAGAGAGGGACCGGAAATGACCGTCTTGGAAATTGAACGCACATTCGCAGCCCCGATTGAACAGGTCTTTGAATTCGTGACACAGCCCGAACATCTGATGAAGTGGTGGGGGCCGGAAGGGACCAATGTTTCAAACGGGAACCTTGATCTGACCAGCACCGGTGCGTGGGATTCCACGATGAAAAGCCAGCAAGGCAATGAATACAAGGTCAGCGGCCAAGTCACGCAAGTCAAGCGCCCGAACCTCGTCGCCTTCACATGGGGTTGGCACGACGAAAACGATGCGCGTGGCCATGAAAGCCATGTTATGATCGAACTTCAGGCCGATGGTGACGATCGCACGCGGTTTAGGCTGACGCATCAGAAGCTTGTCGATGAGGAAAGCGTCGAGAACCATAACATTGGCTGGACGTCTTCGATCAAAAAACTCGAACGCTGTTTCGAATAACAACCAACGGGAGGATAAAATGCCAAATTTCGTATTCGCTTACCACGGCGGCAAAATGCCGGAGACCGAAGAAGAAGGTGCCAAGGAAATGGCCGCCTGGGGCGCTTGGTTTGAACAGATGGGGTCTGCGGTCGTCGATCCCGGTAATCCCGTCGGGATGTCAAAAACCGTCAGCGCAGATGGTGTTGAGGATAGCGGTGGCGCGAACCCGGTATCAGGCTACACCGTGGTGTCGGCCGACACGATCGACGCGGCCTGCGACATGGCGAAGGGTTGCCCTATCCTGAAACACGGAACCGTCGAAGTGGCAGAGGTGCATGTGATCGACATGTAGATCACCTGCCGCCAAACGACCCCGCGCCTTTTCAGAAACCAATAGGATTGGAGCCTTTATCATGCCGAATTTTGTCTTTGCCTTTCATGGCGGAAGTATGCCCGACACCCCGGAAGAAAGCGCCAAGGTCATGGCCGAATGGGGCGCGTGGATGGAAGGAATGGGCAGCGCCCTCGTGCATCCGGGCGCGCCGGTCGGAAAATCCAGCACGGTCAGCCAGTCTGGCGTCGCGGATGATGGCGGGCCAAACCCGATTTCCGGCTTTATTGTCGTTGAAGCGAGCGATCAGAACGCCGCCGTTGAAATGGCCAAGGGCTGCCCCGGCCTCAAGACCGAAGCGACCGTTGAGGTCGCGGAAATGATGCAGATGTAGGCAAACCGCCTGCCTTAGAAAAAACAAACCCCCGGGCGATGGCTCGGGGGTCGTTTTTTGGCAATCGAAACTGCCCAGGTTCTTTGAAAGCGGCGCTTAGAGCATTCCCTCGCGCTGTGCTTTCTTCCGAGCCAGCTTGCGTGCACGGCGAATTGCTTCGGCCTTGCAGCGTGCTTTTTTCTCGGACGGCTTTTCATACGCCTGACGAAGCTTCATCTCACGAAAGACACCTTCGCGCTGCAGCTTCTTTTTCAGGGCACGAAGCGCCTGATCGACGTTGTTGTCGCGAACACTGACCTGCATGTGGTTGTCACCACCTTCCTAAGTTAAAGTTGCAATAGATTGCAGGAAGCCGCCGTATAGCAAAGCGCTTTGGCTTTGTCTACTACTGCGGATGAACAGTGGAAGGGGATGTGATGACACCCGAAAACCCGGTGAAAACCAAGTTGTTGCAAGCGGCGCTGCCGCATGTCGCCTTTGATGGTTGGGGGGAGGAGACATTTCGCGCCGCCGCGGCGGACGCGGATATTGCGATGGACCTTGCGACATCTGTCTGCCCGCGCGGTGCGGTCGATCTGGCCATCGCGTTCCACGAGGCGGGTGATAGCGCTATGGTCGATGCGCTCGCCCAAGAGGATTTAAGCGATATGCGCTTTCGCGACCGGATCGCGCGGGCCGTGCAACTGCGGTTGGAAGCGGTTGAGGATAAGGAACTCGTCCGGCGCGGCACGTCGCTGTTTTCGCTGCCCCAGCATGCGCCCGACGGGGCGAGGCTGATCTGGGGCACGGTGGATAAAATCTGGACCGCGCTTGGCGACACGTCCGAAGATGTGAACTGGTATAGCAAACGGGCGACGCTGTCTGCGGTCTATGGTGCGACGGTTCTGTTCTGGCTTGGCGATCAAACCGAGGGCGACAGCGCGACTTGGGCGTTTCTGGATCGGCGCATCGATAACGTGATGCAGTTTGAAAAGGTGAAGGCAAACGTGCAGAAACTGCCGCTGGTCGGCCCATTGATCGACGCAACGCTTGGGCAGATTCGCGCGCCGACGGCCGGACCGATGCGCGATGTGCCGGGCACCTGGACCGATGAAAGGACAAACACCGAATGACCACGCCGAAGACGATGCGCGCTATTGAAATCACCAAACCCGGCGATCCGTCTGTTTTGCAGACGGTGGACCGCCCTGTGCCAAAGCCGGGTTATGGCGAATTGCTGATCCGCTTGGCCTATGCCGGGGTGAATCGCCCCGACGCCTTGCAACGCGCTGGCGCATACGCTCCGCCCCCCACGGCAAGCGATCTGCCGGGGTTGGAAGGCGCTGGCGAAGTCGCCGCAGTTGGCGAGGGTGTCACGGGCTGGGCTGTGGGCGACGCGGTCTGCGCCTTACTGCCGGGCGGCGGGTATGCGGAATACGTCACGACCCCAGCCGCCCACGCGCTGCCAGTGCCGGATGGAATGTCGATGGACAAGGCCGCGTGCTTGCCAGAGACGTATTTCACCGTCTGGTCCAACGTCTTCATGCGTGGCCGTTTGCAGGCGGGGGAAAGGTTTTTGGTCCACGGCGGATCATCGGGGATCGGCACGACCGCGATCCAACTTGCACATCATTTCGGCGCGCGGGTCTTTACGACCGCGGGGTCTGATGAAAAATGCCGGGTATGCCGTGAATTGGGGGCGGAAAGGGCGATCAACTATCGCTCCGAAGACTTCGCAGAGATCGTCCGGGCCGAAGGCGGTGCGAATCTGATCCTTGACATGGTCGGCGGCGATTACATTCCCCGCAACATAAAAACTCTCGCGGATGAGGGGCGCATGGTCCATATCGCGTTCTTGTCCGGCCCGAAGGCGGAGGTGAACTTTGCCCAGATCATGGCGCGGCGATTGACCGTCACGGGTTCTACCCTGCGGCCTCAATCCGACCTCGCGAAAGCGCGGATTGCCGATGCGTTACGCGAACAGGTCTGGCCATTGCTGTCGGAGGGCCGTATCGGCCCGATTATGGATTCGGAGTTTCCGCTGGAAGACGCGACAGAGGCGCACAGGCGGATGGAAAGCTCTGACCATATCGGAAAGATCGTTCTGAAGGTCGGATAGCGGGCCTTGGTGTCGGTTTTCGCCTGACACGTCCCGCAAAATGTAGCCATAAGGCCATCGCAATAAAGACGAGGACGACGCATGGCCTTGATGCTGGGGATAGATACGGGCGGGACGTATACCGATGCCGTGCTGCTGCGCGATGAAACGGATGTGGTGGCCAAGGCAAAATCCCTGACGACGCGCCATGACCTCGCGCTCGGCGTTGGTGACGCGATTGCGCGGGTGATGGACGAAAGCGGGGCGGCGGCTTCCGATATCGGGCTGGTGTCGTTGTCGACAACGCTTGCCACCAACGCGCTGGTTGAGGGGCAGGGCGGGCGCGTTGCGCTGATCTTCATCGGGTTTGACGAAAAGGATCTGAATCGGCAGGGGTTGTCCGACGCGCTGAAGGGCGATCCGGCGCTGCGCCTTTCGGGCGGGCATACCCATGCGGGCAACGCGGTCGCGCCGCTTGATACGGGTGCATTGCGCGACTGGCTCGCGACCTATGGTGGCCAGATTTCAGGCTTCGCCGTTGCCGGGGCGTTCGCAACCCGTAACCCAGCGCATGAGCTTGAAGCGCAGGCGATCATTGCGGAGCTGACGGGCAAGCCGGTATCCTGCTCGCACCACCTGTCGTCAAAGCTGAATGGGCCTAAGCGGGCGATGACCGCCGTTCTGAACGCGCGTCTGATCGGTATGATCGACCATCTGATTTCCGCGACCGAAGGGTTGCTGGACACGCTCGGCGTCACCGCCCCGCTGATGGTTGTTCGCGGCGACGGCGCGTTGATCTCCGCCGAAATGGCACGCGGCCGCCCGATTGAAACGATCCTGTCCGGCCCCGCCGCCTCTATCGTCGGGGCGCAATGGCTGACCGGGGAAGGCAACGCGCTGGTGTCCGACATTGGCGGCACGACCACCGACGTTGCCCTGCTGCGGGACGGAAAACCGACGATTGACCCCAACGGTGCGCAGGTCGGTGGATTCAGAACGATGGTCGAAGCCGTCGCGATGCGCACAAGCGGTCTTGGCGGTGATAGTGAGGTTCATGCAATCTCGGTCGGGTTGGGCGATGGCTTGTTCCTCGGCCCGCAACGGGTGATCCCGATTGCGCTGACCGCCCACAACGCGCCCGCGATGGTGCACGACGCGCTCGACCGCCAGCTTGCGGCAGATGTGAACACAGATTCCGACGGGCGCTTTGTCGTTCCGGTCTTACGGGTGGACCCGCAAGTGGCCGGCTTGTCGGAGAGGGAGGCCGCATTGCTCGCCCGGATTAGCGACCGCAGCTACCCGCTGACGGGCCTTCTGAACAGCCGGATGGAGATCGCATCGCTAAGACGGCTTGTCGAACGTGGGCTGGTCCAGATGTCCGCCATCACACCAACGGATGCGAGCCATGTGCTGGGTGGCATGGCGGAATGGGATACGGACGCGGCGACGAAAGCCCTGCGTCTGTTCGCCCGCAGCCGCGGCAAGCTGGGCGATCCGATGGCAGCGTCGGCGGAGGCATTGGCCGAAGCCATCCTTCGCCAGTTGACCGATCAGACCAGCACCGTTTTGCTGGAGGCCACGTTTGATGATGACGACGGGTTTACCGGTGATCCGATGGCGCTCGCCCGGCATGAATTGCTGCTGAAGGGGATTGCTGGACATAGCGGCCTGATCGCCGCCGATATCCGTCTGAACATCCCCGTCGTCGGTCTTGGCGCGTCGGCGCACGCCTATTACCCGGCGGTGGGGGAACGGCTGCGCACGCAGATGATCCTGCCCGAACACGCTGAAATCGCGAATGCCCTCGGCGCGATTGTCGGGCAGATCAGCATCCGGGAATCCGGGATCGTTACGGTGCCCGCCAAGGCGCAATATCGCGCCCACTTGCCCGATGGCGGCGTGGATTTCGGCACCGAAAACGCGGCGCTGGAATGTCTTGAGACGCATTTGACCGAAGCCGCGAAGGCCGGTGCACTTGCCGCCGGGGCGGAAGACGTGCGCATCAGCGTAGAGCGGACGTTTCAGCGGACGGGTGAGGAAGGGGTCGATACGTTGCTTGAGGCCGACGTGATCGTCACCGCGTCTGGCCGCCCCCGGATTGCGATTGGGTGAGCGGCGATAAGAGATTAGTGCCTCCGGCGGGGATATTTATGGAAAGATGAAAGCGTGCTACCGGATCACGTCCATCGTTGCACGGTTAAGGTTGCAGTCGCGCTGAACATCCGCGCCGCAGTCCCGGAACTCAAGGGAACGGGTGAGACAAATCCGGGCTTCCTGTATGCCGCCGTCCTTGCAGGTGATCGTGATCTGGCCTGCCGAGAGGTTCGGGTTCGCGGCCAGAAACGCCTCCTCAACCACAGAGGCTGGCAGGCGGATCGGTTGCTTCAGGCGGCGGAAGGCATCGGGGTGGGTGACGGTGGCGTAAGCTTCACGCGACAGTGCGAAATAGGCGTCAGAGGACAGGCCAGAGCATCGCCCGTGCTTCTGCCACTGATGCCACGCAAGGCCGGAAGAGCCCATGATATCAGCCATCGCGCGGGTGTCGGAACGGGATGGGTTGCGGTGGCGTGTTGGGCAAAAGCTTGGCCAACCCCGATCATACTGGGGCCAGAGTCCGTGCAGAATCCACCCGAAGTCATGCCGCGCATCGCATTGATCCGCGTCCCGCGCATCACCTTCGCGGATGCACCAATTGGGCGACCAAGACAGCGACAGGACGTAATAGTCAAACTCGCCCGCTGTTTCACCGTCAGCGCGGGCCAACCCGACGCCAAGCGCGAGAACCAACAAAGACTGCGTAATCAGGCGCATTTCCTCTTCCCTCTTTCGCGTATCGGCACTATACAGCCGCCAAGTTCCCCGACAACGAGAACCCGCCCGCGCGAGGGCTGCCCCCTCAAGGGCGCGGGGAAGACGTGTTTAAAGGAGAAAGCAATGTCCAAACCGATCATGGCAAAAGCGACCGCCGTTTGGCTGGTGGACAACACCACAATCAGCTTCAAGCAGATCGCGGACTTCGCGGGGCTGCACGAACTGGAAGTGCAAGGGATTGCCGATGGCGACGTTGCAGCCGGCGTGAAGGGCTTTGACCCGATCGCGAACAACCAGTTGACGCAGGAAGAGATCGACGCAGCCGAGAAAGACCCGCTGCATAAGCTGAAGCTGAAATACTACGCCGCCGCCCAGGGCGAGGAAAAACGCCGTGGTCCACGCTACACCCCGCTGTCAAAGCGTCAGGATCGCCCGGCTTCTATTCTGTGGCTGGTGAAATTCCATCCCGAACTGACCGATGGCCAGATCTCAAAACTTGTCGGCACGACGAAGCCGACGATTCAGGCGATCCGTGAAAGAACGCATTGGAATATCAACAATATTCAGCCGATTGACCCCGTCGCGCTGGGCCTTTGCAAGCAATCGGAGCTTGACGCCGTTGTGCAGAAAGCCGCTGCGAAAAAGGCCCGCGAGGGTGAGGTGATGTCGGACGACGAACGGCGCAAGCTGGTATCGACCGAGCAATCGCTTGAGATGGACTCCGAGCCGAAAATCCCCACGGCGATTGAGGGTTTGGAGACCTTCACTCTCAGCGAAGACAAGCCGGAAGAGCGGGAGAAGCCGGTCGACGCGGACAGCTTCTTTAACCTGCCGGACAGCGATGAAGATGAGGACGAAGACGACAAATAGGTCGCGCGTCCGCTGCGGAATTCGAAAACCCCGGTCGGTTGGCCGGGGTTCTTCTGTTTGCGGGGATCTGTTTCGTGGGGCACCCCCATTCGGTTCTATTTCGTGGCTGTGACGACTGATACCTCAACAACTTGATTGGTTTCTGAAAACCTGAATACGACTTCGTATCTCAGAAGGGGATCAAACCCCGTTAGGGCTCGAATCCATGAGGGATTTCTTTCCCTGTATCGTTCTGTCGCCCAGTAGGCCGACATATGTGAAACTGGCTGTGTTTCGTAGCGAACGACATAATCTTCACCTCGATATTTGTGGAGTTCGCTCAACTCAAACCCGTGATACACCAACCACTGCTGAAGCCTCTCAAGATTCCCAAGGCTGCGCGCGATCCGAAACAGGCAGACCTCGGCACCGCGTCCGGTTCCTGTTCGGTCCCAATCAATCAGCAGCAGGTTCGGTTCTCTTCTGTTCCATTCGGTGCGGACCAGGCAGCGTTCTACATCCGGATATTCATGAATGGCCCGGCGAAACTGCCGCCATCGCGCTTGTTCGTTGTCCATGACGCGGCCCAGAAACATAAACGGATCGCTTTCTTGGGTCGCCAAATGATCAAATTCAATGCGGCAGGTATTGGTTTTCCGGCAGTCGTCCCAGTGGGTGTCGAGGGCTTCGTCGGCTTGGGCGTTGCCGACCGCAAGGGAGTAAATCGTTACCGCAGAAGCGAAAAATAATCTATGATTCAATATTTTAACTCACCCAAGTGACTGTCGAACTCAAAATTCAGTCAATCAAAAGTTGTGGCGAGTGGCAAGCGCAGATGGGCCATCGTGTTGGACGCCGTCAGAAAACAGTCTGACGTGCCCTTGAAAGGAAAAATCCATGCCCATCGCTGTTGCGGCATTCAAGGCCGTTCCTTGAGGAATGGCAGGTGATGCCGCCGAATTGCCCGGTGACGCCGTATTCCGCACGCTCGAACCCGTCGCGGTTGCGGTTTAGTGGCCCGCAGATCATCTGGACCGGCCCGGTGTCGAACATCAGAAAGCTGTGCCCCCAATCCGACGTGCAATTGGTCGGGCGCGGTGCGGCAGGTGCGCTGTGATGTTCGATGATCGTGCATTCAAGGTCGGCGCCGTTGACACCCTCACCGACGACGCATTGGATGTTTTCCGATGGCGTTTCAAACGTCCAGACATCCGCGATTGTAGGTGAGGCGGTTGCCGTTATCATCAAGAAAATAAGGCGCAACATGCTAAATCCCTCTCAATAAATAAATGACTTTCAATGCAGTCATGATAGTGGCCCAAGGGTGTGCTGTCATCTGGTTGTGGTCGCGAGGTTGCGGAGCGGACTAGAAAATTCCCCGGCCCTCGAAAATAAGTCTTGCGCGACTCTGCGTTCGGCCCTAAATGCGCGCTTATAGACGCCAACGCACGCGCCTCTGGCCGATGGTCACGCACCTCCGTGTTTACGTAGCGACGGTAACGTCTCCCTTGGAACTGAGCGGTCTCGGGCGGAATCTCCGCACAATGGCCGGGTCTATTGGAGATGACCATGAACGCTTTCGTAACCGGCCTTGTCGGCGGCGCTGTCGCTGACCGTTCTTCCCGCATCCACGACTACATCCGGGCGACCGCGTTTGACCGGCCTACGCTGGTTCTGGATACGGCGATTGTGGCGGAACACTACCGCGCTTTGAAGGCGGGGCTGGGCCGGGCGCATGTGCATTATGCGGTCAAGGCGAACCCGACGCGGGAGATCATCGAGACCCTGATCGCGCAAGGGTCGCGTTTCGATGCGGCATCGCGGGGCGAGATCGAGCTTTGCCTGAGCCTTGGTGCTGCGCCGGAGCATATTTC
This sequence comes from Aliiroseovarius sp. YM-037, assembly GCF_048060095.1. Lineage (NCBI taxonomy): Bacteria > Pseudomonadati > Pseudomonadota > Alphaproteobacteria > Rhodobacterales > Paracoccaceae > Aliiroseovarius > Aliiroseovarius sp. YM-037. The sequence goes on from NZ_JBLUOA010000003.1 coordinate 192,217, forward strand.
TTTCGGCAACACGGTCAAGCGGGCGTCGGACATTGCGTTTGCACATCAGGCGGGGATCGCGGTGTTCGCAGCGGACGCGGAAGAAGAGCTTGAGAAGATTGCAGAGCACGCGCCGGGGGCAGAGGTTTACATCCGCCTGATCGTCGATGCGTCGGAGGCCGACTGGCCGCTGTCGCGGAAGTTCGGCTGTGCGCGGGACAAGGCGTTGGGGCTGCTGGGCTATGCGCGGGACCTGGGGCTAAAGCCGGTTGGATTCTCGTTCCATGTCGGGTCGCAAACCCGGCGGGCGGCGATGTGGCGAGTGACGCTGGATCAGGTGGCGTCGGTCTGGAGCGCGGCGATCGAGGCGGGGTTTGACCTTGACCTGCTGAACATCGGCGGGGGCTTTCCGGCGTTTTACGGCGACGACATTCCGCACCCGACGGTTTACGCGGCGGATGTTATGGCGTTGGTTGCCGAGCGGTTCGGCGACGTGCCGCGCGTGATGGCGGAGCCGGGCCGCGGGCTGGTCGCAGAGGCCGGCATGATTGCTGCCGAGGTTCTGCTGGTGTCCAAGAAATCCGACAACGACCTGCACCGGTGGGTGTATCTTGATATCGGCAAGTTCTCCGGCCTCGCGGAAACGATGGACGAGGCGATCCGCTATCAGTTCATCACCGACCGCGACCACGAAGACATGGGTGCCTGCATCCTGGCCGGGCCGAGTTGCGACAGTGCCGACGTGCTTTACGAAAAGCGCCCGGTGATGCTGCCGCTGGGGTTGAAATCCGGTGACCGGTTCATCATCCGCAACTGTGGTGCCTACACCTCAAGCTACTCGTCCGTGGGGTTCAACGGTTTCCCGCCGCTTGACGTTATCGCGATCTGAAACGCGGGAGGAGGCTGCCCCCGGCGTTCAGGGAGGGCGTCGGGGTCAGACTGATTTACGGGCCTTGAGCGCGGCACTGATCGTGCCGTCGTCGAGGTAGTCAAGCTCCCCCCCAATCGGGACGCCCTGGGCGAGCGAGGTGACACGCACCTCGCTGCCGTCGAACTGATCCGCGATGTAATGGGCGGTGGTCTGGCCGTCGATTGTCGCGTTGAGGGCGAGGATGATTTCGGTCACGTTTTCATCACGAACCCGGTCGAGCAGCTTGGGCAGGCGGAGTTCTTCCGGCCCGATTGCGTCGAGCGCGGACAGCGTGCCGCCAAGCACGTGATAACGGCCCTTGAACACCTGCGCGCGCTCCATCGCCCAGAGGTCGGCGACATCTTCGACGACACAAATCTCACCGATTTCGCGTTTGGGAGAGCGGCAGATGTCGCATTTTTCCTCGGTCCCGATATTGCCGCAGGTCAGGCATTCGCGTGCGGTCACGGCGACCTGATGCATGGCATCGGCCAGCGGGGTCAGCAACATGCCACGCTTCTTGATGAGGTGCAGCACCGCGCGACGGGCAGAGCGGGGGCCGAGGCCCGGCAGTTTTGCCATCATGTCGATCAGGTGATCGATGTCGCGGGGGGCGTCGGTCATCGGACGTCGGTGATATTGATCGCGACCCGCCAGAGATTTTGAGCCTCCGGCAGGGATATTTTTGAAAAATGGTGGGGCGGTTGCCGCATCAAAACGGCAGTTTCACGTCTGGCGGCAGGCCCATGGATGTCGTCAGGTTGCGCATTTCTTCTTCGCTACGGGCTTGCGCCTTTGCCTGCGCGTCCTTGATCGCGGCGAGGATCAGGTCTTCGACCACTTCCTTGTCATCGGCGTTGAAGATTGACGGGTCGATGTCGAGCCCGGTCAATTCACCCTTCGCTGTCGCAGTGGCTTTGACCATGCCCGCCCCGCTTTCACCGGTGACGGTGATCGACGCGAGGCTGTCCTGCATTTCGGCCATCTTGCCTTGCAGTTCCTGCGCCTGTTTCATCATTTTGCCCATGTCGCCGAGTTGGCCCAGACCTTTAAACATTATGTCTCTCTCCTAGTCTTCTTCGAACGGGTCCCATTCATCGGGAACCTCTGGCAATGCTTCGGCTGCCGCGTCCGCTTCGATTTCCTTGGCTGTTCTGATATCCGTGATTGCCGCGTCTGGAAAGGTGTCAAAAACGGCCTGAACCAGCGGATGGGCGCGGGCTTCGGATTTCAGAGCTTCGCCTTCGGCGTCGCGGTCTTCGGCAATCGTCGTGCCGCCACCGTTGCCAACGACGCTGACGCCCCAGCGCGCGCCGGTCCAGCCCTGTAACTTTTGGCCAAGCCGTTGGGCAAGGTCGCCGGGCGCATCATTGGTCGGCTGGAATTCGATACGGCCGGGGGTGTAGCTGACGAGACGCAGGCAGGTTTCAACCTCGACCAGTAGCTTGACGTCGCGGTTGGCGCGGATCAGGGCGACCACCTGATCGAACTGGGCGTAGCGGGCAAGGGCGTTTTCGGGCGCAACGGCGAGGGCGGTCGCCGCACCGGATGCCTGCACGCCGCCGCTTGGGGCGGAGGACGTGGCGCGCGGGGCCGCTTGGCCGCCTTGCGTGGTTGTTCCGTTAGGCGTCGCGCCGCCGCCGCTTGGTGTCGGCGGGGGCGGCGTGTTTTGCAGCTTGCGCACAAGGTCTTCGGGCGAGGGCAGGTCCGCGACATGGGTCAGGCGGATCACGGCCATTTCGGCGGCCATCATGGCGTTCGGGGCGTGGGCGACTTCTTCCAGTGCTTTCAGTAACATTTGCCACATCCGGGCCATGACGCGCATTGGAAGGTCGTCGGCGACGGCACGGCCACGGGCGCGTTCATCGGGCGAAACGGTGGGGTCTTCGGCCGCTTCGGGGGTAATCTTGATGACGCTGATCCAATGGGTGATCTCAGCCAGATCGCGCAGCACGGCGAGCGGATCGGCCCCATCGGCATATTGGCCGGACAGTTCCGTCAGCGCCCCGGCGGCGTCGCCTTTCATAATCATGTCGAACAGGTCGAGCACACGGCCCCGATCCGCAAGGCCCAGCATCGCGCGGACCTGATCGGCGGTCGTCTCGCCTGCGCCATGCGAGATTGCCTGATCCAGTAGCGATTGCGCGTCACGGGCGGAGCCTTCGGCGGCGCGGGTGATGAGGGCGAGCGCGTCGTCGGTAATTTCGGCCTTTTCGGCATCGGCGATCTTGCGCAGAAGCGCGATCATCACTTCGGGTTCGATCCGGCGCAGGTCGAACCGCTGGCAGCGCGACAGGACGGTGACGGGCACCTTGCGGATTTCGGTCGTGGCGAAGATGAATTTCACATGGGCGGGGGGTTCTTCCAGCGTCTTCAGCAGCGCGTTGAACGCGCTGGTCGACAGCATGTGAACCTCATCGATAATGAAAATCTTGTAACGGGCCGAGGCGGCGCGATAGCTGACCGTTTCTATGATCGCGTCGCGGATGTTCTGAACGCCCGTGTGACTGGCGGCGTCCATCTCCATCACATCGACATGGCGGCCTTCCATGATGGCGACGCAATGTTCGCATTCGCCGCACGGGTCTGTCGTCGGTCCACCTTCGCCATCGGGGCCGATGCAGTTCATGCCCTTGGCGATGATCCGCGCGGTCGTGGTTTTGCCGGTGCCCCGGATGCCGGTCATGATGAACGCCTGCGCGATACGGTCGGCGGCAAAGGCGTTTTTCAGGGTGCGCACCATCGCATCCTGACCGACAAGATCGGCAAAGGTTTCGGGCCGGTATTTGCGGGCGAGCACCTGATAGCCGGTATCGTCAGGCTTGGACATTGCGACCTCGGATTCGTGACATTGGCAAAACCTACTGGCAGAGGCGCGTGGCGTCCACCGGTTCTAGAGGCTCCAGAGGATTGCGCCGACGCAAAGCGTGGCGAAGGTCATGGCAATCGCCAGCCCAGTGAAGTTCTTGGTCGGGGTCGCTTCGGCATCGTTGCGGTCAAGGCGATCGTAGGTCTTTCGGGCCTGACGGCGCGCGGCCCAGAAGATCAGGATTGCGATACACAGAAAAACCGAGGCGACCAGTTTGGCCGCCCAGGTCGGTTCAAATTCGCCAAAGACCGCTTTCAGGCCGACCGCGACGCCGATTGCGCCCATGCCCATACCCATCCAACTAGCGAAGGTGCGTTCATTGGCGAGGATCGTGCGATCCTCTGCCCAATCGGTGCGGTCTTCGGCCATGTCTTCGCGTTCGCCCATAGGGAAACGTTAGGGCGTGGATTGAGGGGGCGCAACGGTCACCGGCCCTTTCGGTTCTTTGCTTCGTCCTGATGGCGTTTGTAGAATTTGCCGAGCGCCTTGTTACGGGCGCGGGATTCGGCCAGCGTTTCGCTATTGCGGGCGTCTTCGCGTTCGAGCTTTTGCCAGCGGCGCAGGCGGGCGGGGTCGAGCCGTCCGGCGGCGATTTCGGCCTGTATCGCGCAGCCGGGTTCGGTGTCGTGCTGGCAATCGCGGAACTTGCAACCTTCGGCCAATTCCGTGAGGTCCGCAAAGACCGCATCGATCCCATCGGATGCGTCGTGGAGCCTGAGCGCACGCATACCTGGTGTATCAACCAGCCAACCGCCGTGTGTCGCGGGATACAGGTTGCGGGCGGTCGTGGTGTGGCGGCCTTTCGCGTCATCCTCGCGAATGTCCTGGGTCAGCAGGGCTTGTCCCGTCAGGGTCGCAGTGAGGGTCGACTTGCCTACGCCGGAGGAGCCGAGCAGCGCTGCGGTTTGCCCCTTGCGCCACCAGTCGAACAGCCGCGCCGCCTGATCCTTGTCGCGGGCGTCGAGCGCGAGGACGGGAAGCGCTGGGGCGAGGGTTTCAGCCTGTGCGACATAGCGGTCAGCGTCGTCGCAGAGGTCGGGTTTGGTCAGCACGATCACCGGCTGGCAGCCCGCGCTTTCAGCGAGCACGAGGTAACGTTCCAGCCGCGCCGGGTTGAAGTCGGCGTTACACGAACTGACGATGAAAAGCGTATCGACATTGGCGGCGAGCAGCTGCTGGCGCGCATCTTCGCCAGAGGCGCGGCGGGAGAGGGTCGTGAGGCGGTCGAGCAGTCGGATGACAAGGGCGCTGTCGTCGATCATCACCCAATCGCCGACTGCGATCCCGGACGTGGGCAGATCGGGGGGAGTGACCAGCGTGCGTGGGCCGGATTCGGTCAGCGCCTCCACCGCGGCGCGGTGGACGGAGGTAATGCGGGCAGGGGTATAGGTTTCAAGTTCTTCCACGGAGAGCTGCATCATGAAGTGGGCCGACCAGCCGAGGTCGGAAAGCGTGTGAGACATTAGATTTCCTGTCAACGGAACAACTGGGCATATCGCACCGCCCATGCAGGCGCGATCTGCGTGTGTTCAGGCAGGATGGCGGGTTTGTCCGCTAGAATCCGGCCTGAGGGATGTATGTGACAATCATGAAGTCCCTCCCGTTCCGTTGCTGACCCTCTCGACATTTTGCTTCGCAAAAGGTCTGCCGGGCTTCGCATAACGGCTTTTGGGGCCGTTATTGCTTAGGTGAGAGGCTGGACAACGACCCAAGCGAGGCTCGTTACGGCTGCTTCCTTCCGGACCTGACCGGGTTGGCGAGGTGCCTGCCCGCGCCAACCTCTCACCTTGGTATGTAGGGGAAGGCTGGCGGATTCGCAAGATGGTGGATTGGTTGTTCGGGGCAAGCGGAGTTATGGTTACCCTCGCCGCTGACGCGGCTCAGGATTTGGATATTTGTGGAAAGATGAAAGCCGGGCGCGAGTGGTTGCCGCGCCCGGATGCTATGGGTCAGAGGCTGATACGGAACAGCGCGAAGCCTTCGGGGCCGTCGCCTGCCGGTTCGATTTCGAGGGTTTCGACCTGATCAATGTAGTCCTGCGCCTTTGGTCCGGTTTCAAACACAACGCTGGTGTCGGGCAACGGTGCGAAGGACCAATTGGAGTCAGCCTTCGGGTTGATCGTGCCCTGTTCGACGATATAGCGCACGATTACATCGCGGTTGGTATCCGGCCCTTCAAAGATGATCGTAGAGCCGTCGGCACCGGGGAAATCCCCACCGCCAGAGGCGCGATAGTTATTCGTTGCGATAACGAATTCCTGATCGGGGGTCACGGGTTCACCGTTGTAGGTCAGGTTGGTGATCCGGTTTGCGTCAGGGTTTTCAAGTGCGCCTTTCGGGCCGAATTTCGACGGCTGGCTGATATCGATCTGGTAGCTGACGCCGTCGATCACGTCGAAGTTGTAACTGGGGAAGTCGGGGTTCAGCAGTAGCTGATCCGCTTCGCCAGGTGTCACCCGATTGAAGATCCCGGCGGAGCGTTCGAGCCAGTCCTTGAGTTGCGCGCCGTTGATCTTCACCGCGCGGACGGTGTTGGGGTAGAGGTAAAGATCGGCCACGTTCTTGATCGCGACATCACCGACCGGCACGTCGGTGTAGTATTCTGGGCCGCCCCGACCGCCGGCCTTGAACGGGGCAGCGGCGGAGAGAATCGGCAGGCCCGCATATTCCGTGCCTTCCATCATTTCGCCGATATACCACTCCTGCGCGATGGAAACGATCTGCACCGATGGGTCATCCGCGACGAGGGCGAAGTAGCTGTGAAGCGGTGCGTCGGTCTTCCCAACGGCACGGCGCACATAAGCAAGCGTTTCCTCGTGTTCCTGCGCAACAGAGTCGAGCACGTATTGCGCGTCCTCGACCAATGGCGTGATTGAGCGATCCTCGTTTCGCTGGGAAATCGGGCGCGTCGTGCTTTCATGCGCCGCGATGCGCCAGCCGTCGCCGTCGCGTTCTAGCATCAGGTCGATCAGCCCAAGGTGTGAGCCCCAGAAGCCGCCCATCGCGGCGGGTTTGCCCATCAGCGTACCGGTGGCGGTGTCGACCCCGGCAAGACCCTCGAACCGATCGCTTGGGAAGACAAGGTGCTGGTGCCCGGTCAGGATCGCGTCGATGCCTTCGACGGCAGCCAAAGCGACAGAGGCGTTTTCCAACCCCTCTTTCTCTTCCGCGTCGGCGATGCCGGAGTGGCTGAGCGCGATGATGATGTCGGCGCCGGCCTCTTTCATCTCAGGCACCCAGGCGCGGGCGGCTTCGACGATGTCACGGACTTCGACATTGCCCTCAAGGTGCTTGCGGTCCCAGTTCATGATCTGGGGTGGGACAAAGCCTATGATGCCCACCTTGATCGCGTGTTCCTCGCCTGCGCCATCGGTCACGGTGCGGTCCATCAGGGAGTAGGGTTTCAGCAGCCCTTCATCTTCGCGCGGAGAGGCGCCCTTTTTACGCAGCACGTTGGCGGATACGATGGGGAAGTCGGCCCCTGCGAGCGATTTCATCAGGAAATCAAGGCCATAGTTGAATTCGTGGTTGCCAAGGGTCGACGCGTCAAACCCCACGGTGTTCATCGCGGTGATGACCGGGTGCATGTCGCCCTCTTTCATCCCGCGTTCATAGGCGATGTAGTCGCCCATCGGGTTGCCTTGCAAAAAGTCGCCATTGTCGAATAGCAGCGCGTTCGTCGCCTCTGCCTTGATTTCGTCGATGATCGACGCAACGCGGGACAGGCCGACCGTGTCGATTGGTTTGTCCGAATAATAATCATACGGGTAGACGTGGACGTGCAAATCGGTGGTTTCCATGATCCGCAGGTGGGCTTGGTTGGTGGCCGCGTGCACGGAGAAAGGGTGGAGTGTGAACAAGGTCGCTCCCGCCATGCCGCCGGCAAGGAAATGTCGGCGATTGAGTACTGTTGCTGGTTTATAGGTCATGGTTTCCCCCCAAGGTTTGGTTGCCAGAGTAATAGGGTCGTCGCATGACGTTAGCTTGACGGTAGCGGCGGGCGATCCGATTGGCCAGCCGTTTGAGAGAGTGAACGAGATATTATTCTCGCCAAGATTGTATGCGGCCGCGCCATCCCTTTCAGAATTGCAGGAAAGTCGTGTGCGTGCGAGAGATACGCAATGATGGGGCAGGTAAAATGAAAATAGCTGAGCAGGTGACATTTGGCGGCGCTGGCATCAATCGCGCGGCAGAGTTGCGGGGCGATTCGGATGAGATTGACGCCATGTTGGGGGCGACGGCCACGCGGTTTTTGCCGCTGTGGCGCGGAAAGCCGTTGATTGGTGGCGAGGATCGGAATCGTCTGGCGTTTCTATCCGGCGGGCACGATGTTCTGGGCTATGCGACCGAGGCACCGATCTTTCTAGGGATGGACGATGAGGGCGCGATCTTTGCGCTCGATATCTCGGCGTGGGCGCCGGAGGATGTTGACCCAGAGGCGCTTGGCCAATTTCTCGACCCGAGCGAACAGCACCATGCAGGACTCGTGCCGGACGAGCGGTTCAGTGAACTCAGGGCAGTGATGGCACGGCTGACCCCGCGGGATGCGGAAGTCGCGGCGACGGCGAAGGCCGTGCTCGGCTGGCATCAAACGCACGGGTTTTGTGCGGCGTGTGGGCAGAAGAGCGAAATCGTCATGGCGGGCTGGCAGCGACAATGCCCGGACTGCGGTGCGATGCATTTCCCGAGGACCGATCCGGTTGTCATCATGCTGATCCTTAACGGCAATGACGTTCTGATCGGGCGCAGCCCCGGATGGCCCGAGGGGATGTATTCACTGCTTGCTGGATTTGTCGAACCTGGAGAGCCGATAGAAGCGGCTGTGAGGCGTGAGGTGTTTGAGGAAACCGGCGTCAGGGTCGGTGCGGTCAGCTATCTTGCCAGCCAGCCGTGGCCGTTTCCGGCATCGTTGATGATCGGCTGCCACGGTGTTGCCGAAAGCCGTGACATCACGATCGATCCGGCAGAGATCGAGGATGCGCTGTGGCTGTCCCGCGAGGATATGATGCAGGCGATTTCCGGACAGCACCCCACGTTGCTGCCCGCCCGCAAAGGGTCCATCGCCCATTTCCTGCTGTCGAACTGGCTTGCGGATCGGTTGGATTAACGCCACAACAATGGCGCGAAAACGGGCGGGCATATGAAATTTTCGACACGGGAAGATATTGCGGCACCTATCGATCACGTGTTTCGTGCCGTGTCTGATTTCCGTGTGTTCGAACGGGCCGCGCTGCGCCGGGGTGTTGCGGTCGACCGAATGGAAACCCTGACCCATCCGGACGCTGAAATGGGTTGGACGATCAACTTTACCTATCGCAAGAAACCGCGTCAGATTTCGGCGGAACTGGTGCGCTATGACCCGCCCAACGTCTTGATGTTTGAAAGCTATGCGCCGGGGATTACGGCACTTGGATTGATTGAGCTTGTGGCCCTGTCACGTCAGCGCACCCGGTTAAGCATGTCGGTCGATATGCGCCCGACCTCAATCGGGGGGCGGTTGACGATCCAGTCGCTGAAATTGACCAAGACCAAGCTAAATCAGAAGTTCAAGAACCGCGTCGCGAAGCTGTCCGATCAGATCGAAAGCAGCGCGACCTAGCGCCGCTTTGTATCCGCCGGGTAAACGCCAAGCAGCGAAATCTGCGACGTGAAGTATTCGAGCTCTTCCAGCGCGAGTTGGACATTCTTGTCGTCCGGGTGGCCTTCGATATCGGCGTAGAACTGCGTGGCAGAGAAGATACCGTCGACCATGTAGCTTTCCAGCTTGGTCATGTTGACGCCGTTCGTCGCAAAACCGCCCATCGCCTTGTATAGCGCGGCTGGAATGTTGCGAACACGGAAGACGAAGCTGGTCATCATCCCGGCATCGCCCCGGCGTTTCAGGTCAGCCTCGCGCGACATCACAAGGAACCGGGTGGTGTTGTTGCCCTGATCTTCGACATTGCGGGCAAGCACATCCAACCCGTAGATTTCCCCCGCAAGTTCCGACGCCAGCGCGGCTTGCGAGGCATCGCCATCCTCCGCCACCATCTTGGCGGAACCTGCGGTATCGGCCCCGGTCACGCGATGGATGCTGTTTTCGGCCAGAAAGTCGCGGCATTGGCCCAGCAAGACCGGATGGCTGACGGCGGTTTTGACATCAGACAGGCGCGTGCCGGGAACCGCCAACAGGTTGATGTGAACCCGAACGAACGCTTCGTCGACGATATGCAGGCCGGAATTCGGCAAAAGGTGGTGAATGTCCGCCACACGCCCATAGGTCGAGTTTTCGACCGGCAGCATGGCAAGTTCGGCATCGCCCTTACGCACGGCTTCGATCGTGTCTTCAAACGTGCGGCAGGGCAGCGCCTCAAGATTCGGGCGGGCCATTCTGCACGCTTGATGAGAGTATGCGCCCAGCTCTCCCTGAAAGGCGATTTTGCCTGTCATGTTCCGTTTCCCCCCGGTTTTTTTGCACAAAAGGCAATTGGTCGCGGTAACTACACCTTGCACCATGACAGGGGAAGCGGATAGATACCCCAGAAATTCGAACAACATGGAACGCGACATGTTCGACACAATGACAGTTACGAAGATCATCGGCGGCTTCTGCGGCGCCTTCCTCATTTTCCTGCTTGGCGGCTGGGCGGCGGAGTCGCTGTATCATGTCGGCGGTGGCGGGCATGGCGAAGAGCATAGCGAAGCCTATCCCATCGAAGTTGCCGAATCCGGCGACGCGGGCGAGGTTGAAGAAGGCCCCGATTTTGCAACCGTTCTGGCCGAGGCTGACCCAGCAGACGGCGAAGGCGTGTTCCGCAAATGCGTCGCATGTCATTCGGTCGCTGCGGGTGAAAACAAGACCGGTCCGCATCTGGCCGCAGTCGTCGGCCGCGATATCGCTTCGGTTGATGGGTTCGGCTATTCCGGCGTTCTGGACGGCATGGAAGGCGACTGGACGCCCGAGGCGCTGAGCGACTTCCTCGAAAACCCAAAAGGTTTTGCGCCGGGCACCGCGATGAGCTTTGCCGGCCTCAAGAAAGTCGACGACCGGGCGGATCTGATTGCCTACCTGCAAACATTGAACTGACCGATCTGACACGGAATAAAAGGCCGTTCCCCGCGTGGGAGCGGCCTTTTTTCATGCCAATAAGGGAAATTTGGGCGAAATCACCACCAGATCACGGAATATCAACTTGATTGTTGACCACTCCAATCTAGGCTGGCGAACAACTAGGTTGTTTGAACACACCACGGAGGTTTCGCATGAACAGTCGCACCACAACCCAAGCCGTGCAAAAAGCAGATCGAACCGGCTGGTCCCTGTTGGGGCTGATGCTGGTCATCGCAACGGTTCTGAGTTGGGGATTTGCGGCCCGCGCAGATGAGGATATGACCCGTGCGCATGGCTATAACTTCTTCGGAGAGTTGAGCTATCCCGAGGATTTTCCGCATTTCAGCTATGTGAACCCCGAGGCGCCGAAGGGCGGTGAAATCTCTCTCTGGGCGTCGGGGACGTTTGACTCTCTGAACCCCTATTCGCGCAAGGGCCGCGCGGGCCGGTATTCCAGCATCATGTATGAAAGCCTGCTCGATACATCCGGTGCGCAGGATCAGTATGCGGAATATTACGGGCTGCTGGCCGAAAGCCTTGAATATCCTGCATCGAAGGAATGGGTGATCTTTCATATGCGGCCTGAGGCGCAGTTTTCCGACGGCACTCCTTTGACAGCGCATGACGTGGTCTTCAGCCACAACCTGTTTTTAGAACAGGGCCTTCCGTCCTACGCGCAGGCCGTGTCAAAACGCGTTCTGTCCGCCGAGGCGCTGGATGATCACACCGTCAAATTCACCTTCGCGACGGACCTAGATTCCCGCCGCAGCCTGATTGACCAAGTCGGCGCGACGCCAGTGTTTTCCAAGAAATGGTATGAGGAAACCGGAGCGCGGATGGATGAATCGCGGCTGATCACAAGCCCCGGTTCCGGTCCCTACATGCTTGATAATTTTGAGGTCAGCCGACGGATTGTCTACCGCCGAAACCCGGATCACTGGGGTCGCGACTTGCCGATCAATATCGGACGACACAACTTTGATACCATCAAGGTCGAATATTTCGCTGATGATGCCGCCGCGTTTGAGGCCTTCAAGGCCGGGATTTATACGTTCCGGGTCGAAAATTCATCGAAGAAATGGGCGTCGGGCTATGACTTCCCCGCGATCAGCAGCGGTTTCGTCATTCGGGAAGAGTTGCCGAATGGCAATCCGCCGACGCCACAGGGCATCGTCTTTAATCTTGCCCGACCGCAGTTTCAGGATTCGCTTGTTCGGCAGGCGCTGACGCTGGCTTATAATTTCGAGTGGACGAATGAGACCTTGCAATACGGGCTGTTCAAACACCGGGAGTCCTTCGTTCAAGATACGCATTTGCAGGCGATGGGCGTGCCGGAAGGGGCGGAGCTTGAATTGCTCGAAAGCCTCGGCGACCTTGTTCCGCCAGATATGCTGACCGAGCCTGCGGTGGGCGTTCACACCTCAAACGCGCGACTGCCGGCTGACCGCCGCAACCAGCGCCGGGCGCTCGCTCTTCTGCAAGAGGCGGGCTGGACCATTGATTCAAGCGGTAAACTCCGCAATGCGGACGGGCAGCAGATGAAGGCGGAGTTCCTTCTGCCATCCAACGGCTCCGACACGATGAGCGCGTTTGTCGATGCCTATGTGCAGAACCTGCAAGCGCTTGGAATTGATGCGATTGCAGACAAGGTTGATGCGTCGCAATTCACCTTGCGTCGGCGGGATCGCGACTATGATCTAATCGTCGGCAGCTATGACTCCTTCCTTGGAGCAGGCACCGGCCTGCGCCAGCGGTTCGGGTCCGGTGAGGCTGAGTTCAGTTTGTTTAATCCGGCAGGCATTGCCAGCCCGATGATCGATGCGATCATCACCAAGTCGCTGGAATCCAAAACCCTTGAAGATCAGGACGTCGCCCTGACCGCGCTTGATCGCGCGCTGAGGTATGAACGGTTCATGATTCCGACCTGGTATAACGACAGCTATTGGGTGTCTTACTACGATATGTATGAACACCCGGAGGAGCTTCCGGCATACGACCTCGGGGTGCTGGACTTCTGGTGGTATAACGAAGAAAAGGGCGCTGCTCTGCGCGCCGCTGGCGCGTTCCAATAACAAGAAGAAAGCAGGCAAGATGGGCGCCTATATCCTCCGGCGATTGTTGCTGATTATCCCGACGCTGCTTGGGATCATGGTCATCAACTTCGTCCTGATCCAGTTCGTCCCCGGCGGCCCGATCGAACAGGTGCTCGCCCAGCTTGAAGGGCAGGGCGACGCCTTCGGAGGTTTCGCCAGCGGTGGTGATGGCAGCGAGGCGATTGGCGAAGAAGCCTATATCGGCGCCCGCGGTCTGCCGCCCGAATTCATCGAACAATTGGAAAGGGAATTCGGCTTTGACAAGCCACCGCTGGAACGGTTCCTGAACATGATGTGGAACTACATGCGGTTCGATTTTGGCGAAAGCTATTTCCGATCCGTCGGGGTCATTGACCTCGTGATCGAAAAAATGCCGGTGTCGATCACGCTGGGGCTGTGGTCCACCTTGATCGCCTACCTCGTGTCGATCCCGCTGGGTATCCGCAAGGCGGTGCGCGATGGATCGAAGTTCGATACGTGGACCTCGGGTGCCATCATCGTCGCCTACGCGATCCCCGGCTTCTTGTTCGCGATCCTGTTGCTGGTGCTGTTCGCTGGCGGGTCATACTGGAAGGTCTTTCCGCTGCGCGGCCTTACCTCGGACAACTGGGCCGATCTCAGCATGATCGGCAAGGTACTCGACTATCTCTGGCACATCACGCTGCCGGTTCTGGCGGGGACGATTTCATCGTTTGCGACGCTGACGCTGCTGACCAAGAACTCCTTCCTCGACGAAATCAAGAAACAGTATGTGGTGACGGCGAAGGCCAAGGGCCTCAAGGAAAATCGCGTGCTTTATGGCCATGTGTTCCGCAACGCGATGCTGATCGTTATCGCGGGGTTCCCGTCGCTATTCGTCGGAGTTTTCTTTGGTGGATCGCTGATTATCGAAACGCTGTTCTCGCTCGACGGACTGGGGCGACTTGGGTTTGAGGCGGCGGTCGAACGCGACTATCCCGTTATGTTCGGAACGCTTTATGCGTTCGGGCTGCTGGGGCTGCTGGTCAATATCCTGTCGGACTTGATGTATGTCTTTATCGATCCCCGGATTGATTTTGAGGCGAGGAAAGTCTGATGGCGCTCTCCCCCCTCAACCGTCGCCGCTTGCGCAATTTCCGCCGAAACAGCCGGGCTTTCTGGTCGCTGATAATCTTTTCGGTGCTGTTCGGCCTGTCGCTTTTTGCGGAGTTCATTGCGAACGACAAACCTATCCTCGTCAAATATCAGGGCGAGCTTTATATGCCGGTCTTCAATTTCTACCCCGAAACGGCGTTCGGTGGTGATCTGCCGATTGAGGCGGCCTACGCTTATGAGGACGTGCAGTGCCTGATCGTGACCGGCGGGCTTGAGGAATGCTGGGACGATCCCGAAGGGCTGCTGACCGACGCAGAGGACGGCGTGGTCGCGGGTGAGCAGATCGATAAAGGCTGGCTCGTCTGGCCGCTGATCCCCTATTCCTATCGCACCGTGGTCGATATTCCCGGCGCTGCCCCGTCTGCGCCGGATGGCAACAACCTGCTCGGCACTGACGACACCAAACGCGACGTCTTGGCGCGGGTGATCTATGGGTTCCGCCTGTCGATCGTCTATACGATTATTGTGACGTCGGTTGCATCGGTGATCGGCGTGATTGCAGGGGCATTGCAGGGATTTTTCGGCGGCTGGCTCGATCTGATTTTTCAGAGGTTCTTGGAGATATGGGGCGCGATGCCGTCGATCTATGTCATCATCATTCTGTTCGCCATTCTTGGGCGAGGGTTCTGGATACTTGTCGGGATAACGATCCTGTTCGGCTGGCCCGCTTTGGTCGGGGTTGTCCGCGCCGAATTCCTGCGGGCGCGGAACTTTGAATATGTCCGTGCCGCGCGCGCGCTGGGCGTGTCGAACTGGACGATCATGTTCCGCCACATGCTGCCAAACGCGATGGTCGCGACGCTGACGTTCCTGCCGTTCATCATCACGGGCACCATCGGCACGCTGGCAACGCTGGACTTCCTCGGCTTCGGGTTGCCGTCATCTTCTCCCTCACTCGGGGAACTCACGCTGCAGGCCAAGCAGAACCTTCAGGCGCCGTGGCTGGGGTTCACCGCGTTCTTCGTCTACGCCATCATGCTGTCGCTGCTGGTCTTCATCTTTGAAGGCGTGCGCGACGCCTTTGACCCCAGAAAGACCTTTCAATGACGCAAGTTCTGGATGTCAAAGACCTGACGGTCAGTTTTCGGCAGGACGGGCAATTGATCGAAGCGGTCAAGCATGTGTCCTTTACCGTCGGCGAAGGCGAAACCGTTGCCATCGTCGGCGAAAGCGGGTCGGGCAAATCGGTGTCAGCACTATCGACCGTGGGCTTGCTGCCGGAAAGCGCTGAGGTTTCGGGCTCCGTCACCTATAGCGGCGCACAGATGATCGACGCGGATGAGGCAGAGCTTCGCCGCGTGCGGGGCAACGATATCAGCTTTATCTTTCAGGAGCCGATGACGAGCCTTAACCCGCTTCACACCATCGAAAAGCAGTTGGCCGAAAGCCTGCTGCTGCATCAGGGGCTAAGTGGACGCGAGGCGCGCGAGCGTATTATTCAACTGCTTGATCGCGTCGGCATTCGGGATGCGGAAAGCCGCCTTTCCTCATATCCGCACCAACTGTCCGGTGGGCAGCGGCAGCGGGTGATGATCGCGATGGCGCTGGCGAACGGCCCGGAGCTTTTGATTGCGGATGAACCAACGACAGCGCTCGACGTGACAATTCAGGCGCAGATTCTTGAACTGCTGGCCGAACTCAAGCGCGAAGAAAGGATGAGCCTTCTGTTCATCACTCACGACCTTGGCGTCGTGCGCAAGATCGCGGATCGTGTCTATGTCATGCAGAAGGGCGAGATCGTCGAAGAAGGGCCAACGGAAGAGATATTCAGCAATCCGCGTCACCCTTACACACAAAAACTGCTGGGAGCAGAGCAGACCGGAACACCCGATCCCGTGCCGGACGGCGCCGAGGAAGTCGTGCGCACCGAAGACCTGCGCATCTGGTTCCCGGTTCAACGTGGCCTGTTGCGCCGGACGGTCGGGCATATCAAGGCGGTGAACGCGGCGAGCGTGTCTGTGCGGCAGGGTGAAACGCTTGGCATTGTGGGCGAAAGCGGGTCGGGCAAAACCACGCTCGCGCTCGCCATCATGCGGTTGATCCGGTCCGAGGGGCCGGTGGTGTTCTTTGGGCGGAACATTCAAGGCGTCGGCGGGCGCGATCTTCGTGGGTTGCGGCGCGACATGCAGATCGTGTTTCAAGACCCCTACGGCTCCCTCTCTCCGCGGATGTCGGCGATGCAGATCATTGCCGAAGGGCTGGGCGTGCATGGCATGAAACCGGGGCAGAACCTGCGCGATCTGGTGGCTGACATCATGGTTGAGGTCGGCCTCGATCCCGACGCGATGGACCGCTATCCGCACGAATTCTCCGGCGGGCAGCGCCAGCGAATCGCCATTGCGCGGGCGATGATCCTGCGACCGAAACTGCTGGTGCTGGATGAACCGACATCGGCGCTGGACATGACTGTGCAGGTCCAGATTGTGAAGCTACTACGCGATTTGCAGAAGAAATACGGGCTGGCCTACCTTTTCATCAGCCACGACCTGAAGGTCGTCCGCGCCCTCAGTCACAAGGTTGTGGTGATGAAGGAGGGCGACGTGGTCGAAACCGGCCCGACAGAGCAGGTGTTCGATGCGCCGCAGACAGAATACACCCGCGCCCTGATGGCCGCGGCGTTCGATTTGCGTGCTGTGGAAACCACCGCCGTCAGCCAGTAATCCATCCGAAAATCCCACACGCGGCAAAACGCCGTCGGCACACACGTTGCGATTGGGGGGTGGTTCACATACGTTACTGGGGAATGTATCCGAACCTTTAGATACAGACACGCGCGCACAGGACACCATGACCGTACTAGACTTCAAACTAGCCTCTCGCGGGTGCGATGATTGCCCGATCCGGCACCGTGCCGTCTGCGCGCGGTGTAACGCAGATGAATTGGCAGAGCTTGAGCGGATCAAATACTATCGCAGTTTTGAGGCGGGTCAGACCGTTGTTTGGGCGGGCGATCAGATGGATTTCGTCGCGTCCGTGGTCAGCGGAATCGCGTCGCTGTCGCAAACGATGGAGGATGGGCGCACCCAGATGGTTGGGCTGCTGTTGCCGTCTGATTTTGTCGGGCGGCCCGGGCGTGGGATCGCGGCGTTTGACGTGACCGCGACGACAGATCTGGTGATGTGCTGCTTCCGCAAGGCACCGTTTGAAGAATTGATCCGCTCCACCCCGCATATCAGCCAGCGTTTGCTGGAGATGACACTCGATGAACTCGATGCCGCGCGGGAATGGATGCTGCTGTTGGGCCGCAAGACCGCCCGCGAAAAGATCGCGAGTCTTCTGGCGATCATCGCCCGGCGCAATACGATGCAATCCGACCTTTCAGGGCTGCGTCAGGTGCATTTCGTGCTGCCCCTGACGCGGGAGGCGATGGCCGACTACCTTGGCCTGACGCTGGAAACGGTCAGCCGTCAGATGTCCGCGCTAAAAAAGGACGGGGTGATCGTTCTGGATGGGATGCGGCAGATCACGGTCCCCGATTTCGACCGGTTGATGGACGAAACCGGCGATGACACGGATGGCGCGATTCTGAGTTGACGCGACCCAGCCCCAAGGTGGGGCCGGGCCTTGCCGACTTAGTGCGCCATCAAGACCGGCACTTCGGCCATTTCAAGCATGTCGCGGGTTGCACCACCAAGAATCGCCTCGCGGAATCGGGAGTGGCCATAGGCGCCCATCACCAGCAACTCCGCGTCAAGATCACGCACGTGCCGGGTCAACACATCCGCGACCCGTGGCATCGTCTTGGCAAGGACGGAGATCTCGGCCGTCACCCCTTGCCGCGCGAGCATCTGCGACAGCGCACCACCGGGGTCGGACCGGTCCGGGCCGTGGGTTGGCGGATCAATCACTGCGATATTCACAAAATCGGCGCCTTGAAGCATCGGCAGGGCGGCGCGAACGGCGGCAAGCGATTCGGCGCTTTCGTTCCATGCGATGGTGACGCGGCGTGGCGCGATGGGGGCGGTGTTGTTCGGCGGAATTACAAGGACAGGCGCATTACCTTCGAACATCGCGGCTTCCATGATGACCTCGTGTTCCTGCCCGCATCCTTCGCCGTAAGGCTTTGGCAGCACGACCAGATCACTGAACCGGGCGCGATGGGTCACGACCCGCGTCACGCCGACCATTTGGGTTACGACGGTTTCGCAGGCCCAGCTTATATCCTCGGCCTTTAGCTGCGCGCGAACCTCTGCTTCAAGCTCTTCCGCCGCTTTCTGCGCTGTCTCAAGCGCGTCTTGCTGGATCAGCACATTCGCGCCGCCGTAGTAGTAGCCCATCTGCGTGCGATCAATGCCGAGGCACTGCACATCGAGATGAGAATCACCCGCCCGCGCAAGGTCAATCGCGCGGGTCAAAGCCGTGCCGCAGGTGTCCTTGTCGGTCGTGATGGTAAGCAGGGATTTATACGCCATTGTCCTACACTCTTTGTTCATTAGGCTTGCAGGATATTGGACACAATTCTGGGTTGCTTTGATGTCGATCAAAAGACAAACACGACCTGCATTTTGACATGGATCAAGGCGGCGAGTGGCGATGTCTTCCATACGACACGCAGACAGGACAATTCCGCACGCCGATCTGGGTCGTGGCGGAAAAGACGAAGGGACGCGTTAATGATGAATTATATCAAGCTGATTGTGCTTGGTCTGATCGCGCTATGTGCTGCGATTGCGGCCAACTATGCA
Organism: Aliiroseovarius sp. YM-037; assembly: GCF_048060095.1. NCBI lineage: Bacteria > Pseudomonadati > Pseudomonadota > Alphaproteobacteria > Rhodobacterales > Paracoccaceae > Aliiroseovarius > Aliiroseovarius sp. YM-037. Next base: position 210,977 of record NZ_JBLUOA010000003.1, read on the forward strand.
CGTGATCTTGGCTATCAGGTCCATGCACTGATCGTGATGTTGGTCGCGGGTGGCATGTTCCTGTGGACGCTGCGCAATACTGATGAACCTGTGAAGGTGTCTGCCAGCGCGGCTTACATGGATGATGTTATCCGCGCCGGTGCAATCGCCACGGCGTTTTGGGGCGTTGTCGGTTTCCTTGTCGGGACGTTCATCGCGTTCCAACTTGCCTTTCCGGCGCTGAATTTCGAATCCCTACAGGGTTTTGCAAATTTCGGACGGCTTAGACCACTGCACACCTCTGCGGTGATTTTTGCGTTTGGCGGTAACGCGCTGATCTGCACGTCCTTCTACGTTGTTCAACGCACCTCGGCCGCGCGGCTTTGGGGCGGCAACCTCGCCTGGTTTGTGTTCTGGGGCTATCAGCTATTTATCGTTCTGGCGGCGACCGGTTATCTTTTTGGTTCCACCCAGTCCAAGGAATACGCGGAGCCTGAGTGGCACGTTGACCTGTGGCTGACCATCGTCTGGGTCGCTTATCTGGCGGTCTTCATGGGCACGATCATCAAGCGGAAAGAAAAGCACATCTACGTCGCGAACTGGTTCTACCTGTCCTTCATCGTGACGGTCGCGATGCTGCATGTTGTGAACAACCTTTCGATCCCGGTGTCGATCTTCGGGTCGAAGTCGGTTCAGGTCTTCGCCGGTGTTCAAGATGCGATGACGCAGTGGTGGTATGGCCATAACGCGGTTGGGTTCTTCCTGACGGCGGGCTTCCTTGGCATGATGTACTACTTCGTGCCAAAGCAGGCGGAACGCCCGGTCTACAGCTACAAACTGTCGATCATCCATTTCTGGGCGCTGATCTTCCTTTATATCTGGGCGGGTCCGCACCATCTGCATTACACGGCGCTGCCTGACTGGGCCTCGACTCTTGGCATGGTGTTCTCGGTGATCTTGTGGATGCCAAGCTGGGGCGGCATGATCAACGGCCTGATGACGCTTTCGGGCGCTTGGGACAAGCTGCGCACCGATCCGATCATAAGGATGATGGTGGTCAGCATCGGCTTCTACGGCATGTCGACCTTCGAAGGGCCGATGATGTCGATCCGGGCCGTGAACTCCCTGTCGCACTACACCGACTGGACGATTGGGCACGTGCATTCCGGCGCGCTTGGCTGGAACGGTATGATTACTTTCGGCGCGCTTTACTTCCTGTTCCCACGTTTGTGGAACAAGACCGGGCTGTATTCGCTGAAACTGGTCAACTGGCACTTCTGGCTCGCCACCATCGGCATCGTGCTTTACGCGGCGTCGATGTGGGTCACCGGCATCATGGAGGGCCTGATGTGGCGTGAAGTGGATGCAAACGGCTTCCTCGTGAACTCGTTCGCGGACACGGTTGATGCGAAGTTCCCGATGTATGTCGTGCGCGGTTTGGGCGGGGTTCTGTTCCTCACCGGTGCATTGATCATGTGCTACAACCTCTGGATGACTGTCGTGCGGGGCGAGGCGAAAGCCGACGCCGCCGTCGCAGCGCCGGCTGAATAAGGAGGGCCGGACAGATGGCAATTCTCGACAAACATAAGGTTCTGGAAAAGAACGCCACGCTTCTGCTGGTCTTTTCCTTTCTGGTCGTGACCATCGGCGGGATCGTCGAAATCGCACCGCTGTTCTATCTGGAGAACACGATCGAAGAGGTGGACGGGGTTCGGCCCTATTCACCGCTCGAACTGACCGGGCGCGATATCTACGTCCGCGAGGGCTGTTATGTCTGCCATTCGCAGATGATCCGCCCGATGCGGGATGAGGTTGAGCGTTATGGCCACTACTCTCTTGCGGCGGAGTCGATGTATGACCGGCCGTTCCAGTGGGGGTCAAAACGCACGGGGCCGGATCTGGCCCGCGTCGGTGGCCGCTATTCGGATGAATGGCACGTAGATCACCTGCGCGATCCGCAGGCCGTCGTGCCGGAATCCGTGATGCCGAAATACGGGTTTCTTGAGGATAATCTGATCGAACCTGATCACATCGGCGATCTGCTTTCGACGCACGCCCTGCTTGGCGTCCCTTATACGGACGAGATGATCGAAACCGCCGCCGCGGATTTCCGGGCGCAGGCCGATCCAGACAGCGACTATGACGATATGCTGGAACGCTATCCCGGCGCGCAGGTCAGAAACTTTGACGGGCAACCGGGCATCTCCGAAGCGGATGCACTGATCGCCTATCTTCAAATGCTTGGCACGCTGGTCGATTTCTCGACCTTTGAGCCGGACGCGAACCGGTAGGGGGGCGACATGGATCTATACACCCTGCTCCGAGAATTCGCCGACAGTTGGATGTTGTTGTTCCTGTTCTGTTTCTTCATCGGCTGTGTGATCTGGGCGTTCCGCCCCGGCAGCCGCAAGACGCATCAGGACACCGCGAACATCCCGTTCCGGCACGAAGACAAACCCGCCAGCGATAGCGACGCGCAGATCAAGGAGGTGCGGTCATGACAAAGAAGCCGCAACCGAAAAAACAGGACCAAGATATCCCGACCACAGGCCATAGCTGGGACGGGATTGAGGAATACGACAACCCGATGCCGCGCTGGTGGCTGTGGACCTTCTACATGACGATCATCTGGGGGATCGGTTATACCATCGCCTATCCCGCGTGGCCGCTGATTTCCGAAGCGACGCCCGGTTTGCTTGGCTATTCGACCCGCGCCGAAGTGGCAGAGGAAATCCAGCGCTTTGAGGATGCGAACGAAGGCATCCAGACGCGGCTCGCCTCGACCGAACTGTCGGAACTGCCGAATGACCCTGAACTTCTGGCCTATGCCCAGAACGCCGGTGGCGCAGTATTCCGCACGTGGTGTGCACAGTGCCACGGGTCAGGCGCGGCGGGGGCCAAGGGCTATCCCAACCTGCTGGATGACGCATGGCTTTGGGGCGGCACGATGGAGGATATCTACCTGACCGTCAGCCACGGCATCCGGAATGAGGATGACCCAGACGCCCGCTGGTCCGAAATGCCCGCCTTTGGCGAGTTGCTGAGCGAGGAAGAGATCGCGCAGGTCGTGAACCACGTGCTGTCCATTTCCGGGCAGGACGCGGATGCGGAGCTCGCCTCGGCCGGCGCAACGGTGTTTGAGGAGCAATGTTCAGCCTGTCACGGCGAAGACGGCAAAGGCGACCGTTTCCAAGGCGCGCCCAACCTGACTGACGCGATCTGGCTATACGGCGGCGACGCCGAGACATTGACCGAGACAGTAACGAATTCCCGCTTTGGCGTCATGCCAAGCTGGACGACCCGATTAAGCGAAGCCGACATTCGCGCCGTTTCCGCTTATGTTCACCAGCTTGGTGGTGGTGAAGCCCCCGAAGTGGCCGAAGAAGAAACGGCCAACTGATACATACGGTTCCGGGGGCTTCGGTCCTCGGGATGGCACCGGCACCCCGTCCTGTTCGCGCGTTTCCTGGGGGCCGGTGCTACATTTTCTAGAGCTTCTCCGGGTCGATGCAAGTGGTCCGCCTGTTCCGCCAGGGCCACCGCGCCCTGTTTTTTCGTTCATGGCTCAGCACGCTTCGCACCTTGATGCAGGGGGTGCGCGTCGCGATCATGAAAGTTTTTGCGTAGATATCAAGCATGGGATCATCCTTTCCATGTGCTTCTGACCCTTAATATTGCTATTTTTCGGGTTTCATGCGACTCAGGAATTCTGCAGATATGTAAGTTGGGGTTACATATGGATTGGATGACCTTGCCATCGCTGAACGCGCTGCGCGCCTTCGCGGCCTTTGCGGAGCACAAATCAATGTCGCTCGCCGGGCAGGCATTGAATGTCAGCCACGCCGCCATCAGCCAGCAGGTGCGTTCGCTCGAGGATCACCTGGGCACAACGCTCGTTGATCGTCGACAAAAGCAGCTGGAGTTAACCGCAGAGGGCGCGCAGCTTGCCGAGGCGCTCGCGCTCGGTTTTGGGGCGATTGAACGCGCGGTGAACGTTTTGACGGAGGCCGACGCAAACCGGCCCTTACAAATCTCCGCGACGCCGGGTTTCGTGTCTGTCTGGTTGATGCCACGGCTGTCGGATTTCTGGCACCAGCACCCCGATATCGACATGATGGTGAACCCCACGCCGGAACTGATCGAACTGGAACCTGGTGGAATTGACGTTGCGATCCGCTTCGGGGCCGGGCACTGGCCGGGCTTGGAGGCTGAGCCGCTTTTGGAAACATCGCTGGTTGTCGTTGCGGCCCGGTCACTAGTCGGAGAGGCGGAGATCAGCGATCCGCTCGACCTTCTGGAATATCCATGGCTTCAGGAGCTTGGCACGACTGAATCGACCGATTGGTTTCACCAACACGGCGTGACAAAGGAACGCACGAAAGGGCTGGTCCAGATGCCCGGTAATCTCGTGCTGGAAGCGGCCCGCGCGGGGCAGGGCGTGGTGATGACAGCGATGACGTCCGTGGCCGCGGATATTGCCGCCGGACGCCTGCGCCTTTTGTTCGAAGATAAACGCGATACGGCCTACTATATCGTCACCAGACCCGGCACCCAACGCAGGCCCGTAAAGCTGTTCGTGAACTGGCTGAAACGGCAAAGACTGCGGCAAATGCTTCCCTTGGAATCAGGCGAGAGTTGACTTAGGTCAATGCCAATGCGTCCCACCCCTGCCAGAAGGGCACAGACGCGCACAGGATGACCGGAGAGATTCCGTGAACACTCAAGACACCCCACCGTCGCTATACGCGGCCAGAGAGCCCGTGTTTCCACGGCGTGTTTCAGGCAAATTCCGCAATCTCAAGTGGTGGATCATGGCGGTCACGCTAGGCATCTACTACATCACCCCGTGGATTCGCTGGGACCGCGGCCCGAACCTGCCGGATCAGGCGGTGCTGGTCGATATGGCAAGCCGCCGGTTCTTCTTTTTCTGGATCGAGATTTGGCCGCATGAATTCTATTTCATCGCAGGTCTGTTGATTATGGCGGGGCTTGGCCTGTTCCTGTTCACCTCGGCGCTGGGACGGGTGTGGTGCGGCTATGCCTGCCCGCAAACGGTCTGGACGGATCTGTTCATCCTCGTCGAACGCTGGATCGAGGGCGACAGAAACGCCCGCCTGCGACTGCATCGACAAAAGAAATGGGATTTCCGCAAGGCGCGGCTTCGGGTGACGAAATGGGTCGTTTGGCTGCTGATTGCCATCGCGACGGGCGGCGCGTGGGTCTTTTACTTCACCGATGCGCCGACCTTGCTGCGCGATCTATTCACCTTGAATGCCCACCCGGTTGCCTATTCGACCATCGCCGTTCTGACCGCTACGACTTTTGTGTTTGGCGGCTTCATGCGCGAACAGATTTGTATCTATATGTGCCCGTGGCCGCGGATTCAGGCCGCGATGATGGACGAAGATACTTTGGTCGTCGCCTACCGCGAGTGGCGGGGGGAGCCGCGCGGCAAGCATCGTAAATCCGAGGGCGCGGATGAGCTTGGCGATTGCATTGATTGCATGGCCTGCGTGAATGTCTGCCCCGTCGGAATCGACATCCGCGACGGGCAACAGCTTGAATGCATCACCTGTGCGCTGTGTATCGACGCCTGTGATGACGTGATGGAGAAGATCGGCAAGCCACGTGGCCTTATCGACTACATGGCGCTGAAAGACGAAGAGGCCGAGCGTGCGGGCCACCCGCCCAAGCCGTTGATGAAGCACATTTTGCGGCCCCGGACGATCCTTTACACGACGCTGTGGTCGCTGGTTGGGGTTGGCTTGTTGTTCGCGCTGTTCATCCGCTCTGACATCGACGTGACGGTCGCGCCGGTGCGGAACCCGACTTTCGTGACTTTGTCCGATGGATCGATCCGCAACACCTACGACGTGCGGATGCGCAACAAACACGGCGATGATCGCCCGTTTGAAATCACCATGACGTCTGAGGCCGATCTTGAGATTTCGCTGGAAGGGCAGGATGATTTGGTTGTCGAGGTGCCCGCTGATACGCTGAAGTTGCAGCGGGTCTACGTGACGGCCCCGGCAGGCTCCGAAGCTGCGACCACCGCACGGAGCGAGCTGCGGATATGGGTGGCGGACACAACCAACGATGACCGGGTCCATGCGGACACCGTCTTTAACGGGAGAGTGCAATGACCACCAAACCCCTGACCGGCCGCAAGGTCTTTGCCATCGTGGCAAGCGCATTTGCGGTGATTATCGGCGTGAACATCTTCATGGCCTACAGCGCAATCAACACGTTTCCCGGGCTTGAGGTTGGCAATTCCTATGTAGCGAGCCAGTCGTTTGACGCCGATCGCGCGGCGCAAGAGGCGCTTGGCTGGACTGTTTCCGCGACGGTTGAGGGGGATGAGCTGATCTTGTCCGTGACCGATTCCGAAGGGCTGCCCGCCGCGATCGACGGGATGACCGCAACGCTTGGCCGCGCGACCCATGTGCGCGACGATCACACACCCGAGTTCACCCGTGAAGGCGGCGTTTACCGCGCGCCGGTTGATCTTGCGAGGGGCAACTGGAACCTGCGGCTTGTTCTGATTGCAGAGGATGGAACCGAATTCAAACAGCGTATCGCCCTCCGGGTGAAAGGATAAAATGTCCGACGTCGCGTATCCCAGCCCGTCTGCTTGCCCGGCCTGCGCCGCGGCACCCGCTGCGGAACGGCTGGCGGAAGCGGCTGAAGCGCGCGATGCTCGTATCCTTCTGTCCCTGCCGACGATCCACTGCGCGGGCTGCATTTCGGCGGTCGAACGCGGGCTGACCGCGCATCCGGGCGTTCAGTCGGCGCGGGTTAACCTGACGCTGAAACGCGCGAGCGTTGAGGCAGCGCCGGATGTGACCTCTGACGCGCTTGTCAGTCTGCTCGACGGTTTGGGGTATGAAGCGCATGAGCTTGATCCCGGCACCCTCAGCGCGACCGAAACCGACCGTGTGGGCCGCGACCTGCTGATGCGTCTGGCCGTCGCAGGGTTCGCGATGATGAACGTCATGCTGCTGTCGGTCGCTGTCTGGTCTGGCGCAGCGGATGCGACACGCGACCTGTTCCACTGGATTTCGGCGGCCATTGCCCTGCCGACCATCGCGTTTTCTGCGCAGCCGTTCTTCCGTCATGCGTGGACGGCGCTTTCGGTGCGGCGGCTGAATATGGATGTGCCGATCTCCCTCGCGATTATCCTCGCGGGTGGGATGTCGCTTTACGAAACCATGCAGTCCGGTGAACACGCTTATTTCGATGCGGCACTGTCGCTGACGTTCTTCTTGCTTGCGGGGCGCTACCTCGATCATCGGACCCGCGCCGTCGCACGATCCGCGGCCGAGGAGCTGGCGGCGTTGGAAGTGCCGAGGGCGACCCGAATTGATGGCGCGGATGAAGTGACCGTTCCGATTGCGGAGCTAGCGGTCGGCGATCTGGTCAAGGTGCGACCGGGCGGACGGATGCCTGTTGACGGTGTCATTGCCAGTGGCAGTAGTGAGGTTGATCGCTCGCTCCTCACCGGGGAAACCTTGCCGATTTTTGCGAGCGAAGGGGCGACGGTCAGCGCGGGCGAGGTCAACCTGACCGGGCCACTTACCGTGCGCGTGACAGCGGCGGGGGAGGCGACATCGCTGCACCGGATGGCGGACCTTGTCGCGATGGCCGAAAGCGCGCGCAACCGCTACACGTCGCTGGCGGACCGGGCCGCGCAGATCTACGCGCCGGGAGTGCATTTGCTGGCGTTTGTCGCGTTTATCGGTTGGCTTTGGGCCACGGGCGGCGACGTTCGGCTGGCGCTGAATATCGCGGTGGCGGTGTTGATTATCACCTGCCCCTGTGCGCTGGGGCTCGCGGTTCCCGCGGTGACGACAGCGGCCTCTGGCCGGTTGTTCCGTCAGGGGATGCTTATCAAACACGGCACGGCGCTAGAGCGTTTGGCGGATGTTGATACGGTTGTGTTCGACAAGACCGGAACGCTGACAGAAGGCCGGCCGGTTCTGACCAACCTGGATGATTTTGACCGCGATACACTTGGCATCGCACGCGCGATTGCCGAAGCGTCTTCTCACCCGCTGGCACAATCACTGGCGGGGGCGGCGCGCGACGCCGGGGTAGAACCTGCGACGCTTGACGACGTGCGTGAGGTTCCGGGATACGGCATCGAAGCGCAGCTTGCGGGGCAAACCGTGCGGCTTGGTCGGGCGGAGTGGGTCGGGGCCACCCCTGCCGCGCAGACGGCGACATATCTGGTGATCGGGGATGACGCGCCGCTGGCCTTTTCCTTCACTGACCAGTTGCGCCCCGGCGCGGCTGAGGCTGTGGCAGCCCTGAAATCGCAAGGCAAGGACGTGCGCCTGATCTCGGGCGATACGGAGGCGGCTGTGCTGGACCTTGCCGCGCGGGTCGGGATCGACCAATGGCAGGCGGGGGCGTTGCCGCAGGACAAGGCGAACGCGATTGATACGCTGGCGTCATCCGGTGCGCGGGTGCTGATGGTTGGTGATGGCCTGAACGACACGGCGGCGCTGGCAGCGGCGCATGTTTCGATCTCTCCGGCCAGCGCGCTTGATGCGGCGCGGGTGGCGTCGGATATCGTGCTGCTGGGGTCCGACCTGTCGCCGCTCGCGGATGCTGTCACGACTGCAACCAAAGCGACGCGTCGGATCAAGGAAAACTTCGCAATCGCCGCGCTTTATAACCTGATCGCGGTTCCAATCGCGCTGTCGGGCTTTGCCACACCGCTAGCGGCGGCCTTGGCGATGTCGTTCTCATCCATTACCGTATCGCTGAACGCGCTTAGGCTAAGGTAAAGCTGATGGAGATGCTGGCCTATCTGATCCCGATCTCGCTCTTTCTGGGCGGGCTCGGGCTTGCCGGGTTCTTCTGGGCGCTGAAATCTCGCCAGTTCGACGATCCCGAAGGCGATAGCCATCGCATCCTGTCAACCGATTGGGACGATGAACCGAAACCATAGCGGCCCCTATTTATAGCTGATTTCGACCGCACCCAGCCCCGCGATTTCAACACGACACACGTCGCCCGACACGAGCGGCCCAACGCCCGCCGGGGTGCCGGTATAGATCAGATCGCCGGGCGCGAGTTCGACGAAACCCGACAGGTAGGACACGACGAACGGCGCGGGCCAAATCATCTCGGTTATATCGCTTTCCTGACGGGTTTCGCCGTTTACGACGCAGGTGATGCGGGCAAATTCGGGATGACCCACAACGCTTGCCGGGTGGATCGCACCGCATGCGGCGGATTGGTCAAAGCCCTTGGCCATGTCCCAAGGACGCCGCGCCGTTTTCGCGGCGGATTGCATATCGCGGCGGGTCAGATCGTTGCCGGGTGCGTAGCCCCAAATGTGCGATTGCGCGTCTTCGACGTCGATATCCTTGCCGCCTTTGCCGATGGCAACGACCAACTCAGCCTCATGATGCAGGTTTTCAGTCCGCGCGGGGTAGGGGAGCGTCGTGCCATCCCCGACCAGTGCATCCGCCGGTTTGGTAAAGAAAAACGGCGGTTCTTTTTCGGGATCATTGCCCATTTCGCGGGCATGTTCGGCGTAGTTCCGACCAACGCAGAAAATCCGGCGCACCGGAAAACGGGCATCACTATCGGCAACGGCGACAGAGGGCGTCGGTGCGGGCGGAAAGACGTAATCGGTCATCGAAATCTCCTTGTCCACTTCATGCCCGGTTCGGACATAGGGGGCAAGGGGATCGCTTAGGACGGGCCGATGGGGGTGCAGTCGATGCTGCGGGCCTGTAGGCGACGGCAGGCAAGGTCAGCGGTTTCCTGGCTCATCCCCATGAAGTTCGCGTCAAACCCCTGCGGGCTGCGCACGACGCGACGCAGCGTTCCATCGAGGGTCGACATCTCTTTCAACGCGGTGCGCAGAAGCACACGCTCCGCCTGATAGCGCGATCCGTAGCGCCCGACATTGACGCCCCAGTGCCGCCCGCCGGAGGTTGAAACCCGCGTCACGACGATAGGATCTTCGGGCACAATCCGGGGTTCCGGCTGGATGCTGACCGTCGGAGCGACGGAGGCGAGCGTGACCTGCTCCGCTGGGGCGGTTTCGGGCGCGGTCTGGGCGGCGGTGGCTTGTTCGACACCTGCCGTCGCTTCGGCCAGCGCTGCGGCGATCGCAAGGGCGGTCGGATCGGATTCGGCCTCAGGCTCTGCGACCGTTTCGGGTTCTATTGCGGCCAAGGCAACCGGCGCTGCGGCGGTTTCCGGGCGTGGCACGGGCGTAACCTCGGCAGTCACGATGGGTTCCGCCGCTGTTTCCTCCGGCGTCTCGGCCGGGGCTTCAGCGACTTGCACGCCTTCTTGCTGGGCCGTTTCAATCGCCTCTTGGATTTCGCTTTCAAGCGCGATCATCAGATCTTGTGCCGGTTCCTGAACCGGACGCGGGGCCGGGCGCAGGCTGCGGACCACGGCGGTCGCAACCCGTGTCGTCGCACCGGATGGCGTGGCGGGCTGGTTGCCGTATTGCGGGCGCGGCGGCGCGTTTACCGCCACACGGGTGTTCGCGCGCCGGAACCCCATGTCGAGCAGTTCGGCGACCCGCGCGTTCCGCGTTGCGGAGGACCGCCCTCCGAAGACCGTCGCAATAATCCGCTCCTGACCCCGTTCGGCAGAGGCGACTAGGTTGAAACCGGCGGCGTTGGTGTAGCCGGTCTTGATACCGTCAGCACCGCGATAAGACCCCAGCAGGCGGCGATTGGTGTTGCGCACCTCGCGGATACCGGCATTCGTCGAGCGGCGGGAGAACAGGTTGTAATATTGCGGGTAGTGATAGAACAGCCGACGGCCCAGATTGGTCATGTCGCGGGCGGTTGAAAGGTGCCCGCTTTCGGTCAGACCATGCGCGTTGCGGAAGGTCGTGCGGGTCATCCCGAGCGCTAGGGCGGTCCGGTTCATCCGCCGCGCAAACGCCGCTTCGGAGCCTTCGATCGCCTCACCCAGTGCGGTTGCCGCGTCATTTGCGGATTTCACTGCCGCCGCGCGGATCAGATACCGCAAGCGGATACGCTGGCCAGAACGAAGGCCCAGTTTAGACGGCGGCTCTGACGCGGCGTTTTGCGAAATACGCACTTCGGTATCAAGGCTGATCTCGCCATTCTCGATCGCTTCGAAGACCACGTAAAGCGTCATCATTTTTGTTAGGGATGCCGGATGCAGCCGCGTGTCCGCGTTGCGCGAATGAAGAACCTCACCCGATCGCGCGTCCATCACAACCGCCGCGTATGGCGCTGCAACGCCCCTGACGGGCGCCCATGCCAAGACGCAAATCATGACCACATAAAATAAACCGTGTCGAATACACTGCCCAAGACGTGTTTGCACGTCGCTCGCCTTTTCTGCCTCATGCTGCCGATTTTTCGGTCAGCTTATCATTAATTGCGAAGAGGTTAGCACAGGGTTCAATTTCAGAAAACACCCAAAATTCAGTAACTTTCGGGGTGTCTTTCAAGCAACGCGGGGCATATCTTGTGTCCGATTCCGGCTGTGGCACAAGATGGCGGATCGCCGCATCAGGCGGCGCTGAACGGTCAGAGCGCCTGAATCGCCCCCGGCAATTCACCCAAATCAGCCAGTTCGCGGTAGCGGGGGTTTAATGTCGGCGGATCGGCTTTCTCAAGCTCCCACGTCAAACCGTGCGGAACGTAAACGCCCCAACCGCCCGCCTCGATCACCGGAATCACGTCAGAGCGGAGCGAATTGCCGACCATCAGCGCCGCACCGGCACCCTCGCCATGTCGCGCGAAAATGTCTGCGTAGACCTTTGGCGTTTTGTCCGACACGATTTCGACCCCGTCGAACAATTCGCCCAACCCTGATTGCGCAAGCTTGCGCTCCTGATCCAAAAGATCGCCCTTGGTAATCAGCAATACGCGGTAATCGGCGGCGAGGGCCGTCACTGTTTCTTCGGCATGGGGCAGCAGATCAATCGGGTGGGACAGCATATCCTGCCCCGCTTCGATCAGTTCTCGGATGACGCGGGCGGGGACGCGGTCGTCTGTTACCTCAATCGCGGTTTCGATCATCGACAGAACGAACCCTTTGATTCCAAACCCGTATTGTCCAAGATTGCGGCGTTCGGCGGCCAGTAGACGGTCTTCCAGATGCGGTCGTTCCGCATAGTCGGCCAGCAGGTCTGCGAAACGGTCCTGCGTTATCCGAAAGAACTGTTCATTGTGCCACAGCGTATCGTCGGCATCGAAGCCGATTGTCGTGACTTTTCCTGTTGATGCGCGGGTCATTCCTGTTAAGCCCCTTTTCACGCCGGACCATGAGATTATATAGTCAGGTCCAGACTGCAGATGGAACTCCCTTTGACTGACGTGCGGACACATAAACCGATATTCGGCCCCAACATTCCGTTGCTTATGGCAGATAAGGACGGGGATGGGGATGCTGACACCGGCACGCTGACGAAGACCAAGCCGAAAACGGCGCGGCCGCCGCTTTATAAAGTGCTGCTGCTGAACGATGATTTCACGCCGATGGAATTCGTTGTGCATGTGTTGGAGCGGTTCTTTGGCCTGACCCATGCGCAGGCGTTTGAAATCATGCTGACGGTCCATAAAAAGGGCGTCGCGGTCGTTGGTGTCTTCAGCCATGAGATTGCCGAGACCAAAGTGACACAAGTGATGGATTTCGCGCGCCAGCATCAGCATCCGCTGCAATGCACGATGGAAAGGGAATAGGGCCGACGCCCTTGAAGCACCTGACATGACAGCCTATCGCCTGACCCTCGCGCTTGACGCTGGCGCATTTGCCGTGCCGGATGACGGACGGATCGCCGTGTTTCGCCCGCGTGCTGATCATGACCTTTCTTCTCTGTCCAAGGAACGAGTGGAGATCATTCAGGGCTTTCGCCCGGACCATGATGCATGGACCGCACGGGGTTATGACGCTTCCGCGGTTGCAGGGCAGTCGGACTATGCTCTGTCCATTGTCATGTTGCCGAGGGCAAAGGCCGAGGCCCGCGCGGTGATCGCAGAGGCCGCATCGCGCACCAAAGGCGCGTTGATCGTCGATGGGCAGAAAACCGATGGTATTGATAGCGTTTGGCGTGATTGCCGGAAGCGGGCCGATGTGACCGGCACGTTTTCAAAGGCGCACGGAAAGACGTTCGCAATCAACAACCCTGCCGGGTTTGATGACTGGGCTGCCGGGCCAGCCGAGGGGCCGGAAGGATTCGTCACCGCGCCGGGCGTATTTTCAGCGGCGAAGATCGACAAAGGATCGCGCCTGTTGGTTGAGGCGATGGAAGAATGTCCGCTGTCGGGCAACGTTGCAGATCTGGGCGCTGGTTGGGGGTATCTTTCGCATCACCTTGCGCAACACGACGGCATCAAGACGCTGCATCTGATCGAGGCGGAGCACGCCGCGCTGGAATGCGCCCGGCGGAACGTCACCGATCCGCGGGCCGAATTTCATTGGGCTGACGCGACCCGCTTTCAACCATCCGATCCTTTCGATGTGGTTGTCACCAATCCGCCATTTCACACCGGACGGGCGGGCGACCCTTCGCTTGGTCGCGCCTTCATCGCGGCAGCGGCAAAGATGCTGACCCCGCGTGGCACGCTTTGGATGGTTGCGAACCGACATCTGCCTTACGAGGCTGAGCTGTCCGACCTTTTCCGCAACGTCGAAGAAATCGGCGGCGATACCGGCTTCAAAGTGCTGAAAGCGGCGCTGCCCAAGCGTTCCTCTCGAACAAAAACCTGAATTCCCCTAGGCTCCGTCAGAGAATCATGAAAGCGACACGCACATGAGCTTTTCCATCACAGGCAAAACAGCCATCGTCACCGGGGCCGCGAACGGCATCGGGCTCGCGATCGGGCGGCATTTTGCGGATCACGGCGCGAACGTCATGTTCGCTGACAAGGACGAAGCGCGCTTGGTCGAAGAACTCGGCAAATCGCCAGAGGATTCGAACATCCGCTACTTCGCCGGTGATCTGCGGCAAAAACTGACGGTCGCGAACCTGCTTTCGGCCACGATCGACGCGTTCGAGCGGGTCGATATCCTCGTCAATGCGAGTCGCCAAGTCGTGACCTCTGACCCGCTCGACACAAAAGACGACTCGGTTGAGGCATTGCTGGAGCAGAACCTTCTGACAAGCCTTCGGCTAAGCCAAGCTGTCGCCCGTCGGATGATCCAGCAGGCGGAGGATGAGGAATCCGAAAGCAGTTGTATCGGGTCAATCGTCAACCTGTCCTCAATCGCGGCCCGGCGGACGCACCCATCACTGCTGGCCTATTCGGTGTCCGCTGCGGCGCTGGATCAGATGACGCGCTCGCTTGCCGTGGCGCTTGCGCCGAAACGTATCCGAGTGAACGCGGTCGCCTTCGGCAGCGTGATGAGTGCGAGCCTGCGATCCGATCTGAAGGAAAACGACGAATATCGACAGGAAATCATCGACCACACCCCAATGCGCCGCATCGCCCCGCCGGGCGAGATTGCCGAGGCCGTGCAGTTCTTGTCATCGGACAGTTCAGGCTTTGTGACGGGTCAGATTATGACGGTCGACGGTGGGCGCACCCTGCTTGATCCGGCTGCGGCCCCTGCGCACTGATCTCTGCTACGCCGGATAACGCGCTGCACAGGCGGCAATCGCGCGGCGGGCGGAGCGCTCCATCTCTCGGCGCCGTTGTTGAAGGGAGCGGAGCTTGCGCTGCTCCGCATTCAAATCAATCGGCTCCGGTCGCTCTACCAGCCGCGTCGCGTGGGTGTTGCAGAAGTGGACGTTCCGGTTTGGTGAGGTGCAAAACCGCAGCCGCATCGTCGGTTCCACATCCCGCCGGATCGCATAGCCCCGCGCGATGTTCGCCTCGGTTTCTTCGATCAACGCATCCATCACCCGCAGCTCACCGGTTGCGGAAGTCATACACTGCTCTCGCGGTGTGGCGCAGGCGGCCAGAAGCAGCAATAGGGGCAGAAAGCGTTTCATCTTGAACCTCACACTCAGATACTCTGCCGATGATAGCGGGATCAGTCGCCGTTGAAAAATCACTTCTGGCGGCGGCGGGGCTGGCACCCCATCCGGTGACGCGCTATGCGAACGGGCGAAGGAGACCGCCAGATGACCGACCAGATGCAAGATCAGAAAACCCGCGCGGCCCAGTGGTTCCGCGCGCTGAGGGATGAGATCGTAGCAGCGTTTGAGGGCTTGGAAGACAGCCAGACGTTCGGACCGACCGCCGATTTGCCTGCCGGTCGGTTCGAGGTATCAGAGACGCGCCGCGCCTCCGACGACGGCAGCGACGCCGGTGGCGGTTTGATGAGCGTTATGCGTGGCGGGCGGGTGTTTGAGAAGGTCGGCGTCAATGTCTCAACCGTTTACGGACAACTTGGCGAGAGGGCGCAGGCCGCGATGGCGGCGCGGGGCATTCCGGGGATGAAGGATGATCCGCAGTTCTGGGCCGCAGGCATATCGCTGGTCGCGCATATGCAGAACCCGCATTGTCCGGCGGTTCACATGAACACCCGCATGTTCTGGACGCCGCACGCGTGGTGGTTCGGCGGCGGATCGGACCTGAACCCGGCTATTGAATACGCTGAGGATACAGAGGCTTTTCATGCCGTCCAAAAGGCGCAATGCGACCGGCACGATACGGACTATTACCCCCGGTTCAAGAATTGGGCGGATGAGTATTTCTTTGTCCCGCACCGGGGCCGTGCGCGCGGAGTTGGGGGCATTTTCCTTGACGACCACAACACCGGCGATTGGGAGGCTGATTTTGCCTTCATCCAAGATGTCGGGCGGGCGTTCTTGCCGGCCTTCGTTCCCCTCACCGAACGCCGCCGCGATACACCTTGGTCGGAGGCTGATAAAGACGCGCAGCTTGTGCATCGCGGGCTCTACGCGGAATATAATCTGGTCTATGATCGGGGCACGAAATTCGGGCTGGAGACCGGTCACGATGCAAACGCGGTTTTGATGAGCCTTCCGCCCCTCGCCAAGTGGATTTGACCGCGGCCTTGCCCGCCCAAAGCATCCGTGTAGGAATGGGCGAACCTGAGTGAAAGCCCGCACCTGATGCTCGCCATCCTTCGCAATCCGACCTATGCCCGCTTGTTTTCCGCGCAGTTGGTGGCGTTGCTGGGGACCGGGTTGTTGACCATCGCGCTTGGCCTGATCGCCTATGACATCGCGGGTGGAGACGCGGGGCGGGTGCTTGGAATCGCGTTGACCATCAAGATGCTCGCCTATGTCGGGCTTGGTCCGTTCCTGACCGCCGCCGTCGCAAACCTTCCGCGAAAGACCGTATTGATCGCGGCCGATCTGGTGCGGGCGGCTGCTGCGCTGTGTTTACCATTCATCGAAACGGTTTGGCAGATTTACCTGCTGGTCTTCCTGCTTCAGGCCGCGTCCGCGACGTTCACCCCGACCTTTCAAGCGATCATCCCGCAGATATTCGACGATGAGGGTGAATACACGCGAGCGCTTAGCCTGTCTCGGCTGGCCTATGACATCGAAAACCTGATCAGCCCGGTGCTGGCGGGGCTGTTGCTGTTGGTCGTGACGTATTCGACGTTATTCGTTGGAACGACGCTCGGTTTCCTTGCCTCGGCTTTTCTGGTTTTTGGTGCGAATCTGCCCGAGGCCGTCGTGACCCAACAGCGCCGATTCATCGACCGGGTCACGCATGGCAGCCGCATTTACCTTGCGACGCCGCGCCTGCGCGGGCTGCTGGCGTTGAACATGGCGGTGTCGTCGGTCGGTGCGGTGATGATCGTCAACACGGTTGTCATCGTGCGCGTGGCCTATGGCGGAGGGGACACGAAATTCGCGATGGCACTGGCGGCGGCGGGTGGCGGATCAATGCTCTCCGCGCTTGTGTTGCCGAGAGTGCTTGATCAGCTTTCGGATCGGAGAGTCATGCTGACGGGGGCGACGGTCTCTGCCGGGCTGTTGATGCTTGCCGGGCTTTGGGTGCTGGCGGTTGGATGGCCTGTCTGGGTGGTTTTCCTGCTGCTTTGGTTCGCGCTTGGCGCGGGGAACTCGGCGATCCAAACGCCGACGGGGCGATTGTTGCGACGATCCGCCGAGGATGTCGATCGCCCGGCACTATTCGCGGCGCAGTTCGCGCTGTCACATGCGTGCTGGCTGCTGGCCTACCCCGCAGCAGGCATTCTGGGGGCTGAGATCGGGCAGGCCGCAACAATGGTTCTGCTGGCGTTTGTGGCGCTGTCCAGCGTCCTGTTGGCACGTCGATTGTGGGTCAGCCCGCCACTAGCCCCGGATCGCGTCTAACATAACCTGCACATTGTCGGGGTCCGCGTCAGGCGTAATCCCGTGGCCGAGGTTGAAGATGTGGGGTCCGTTGCCGAACGCCTTAACGATCTGCTTGGTTTCATCAATCAAGGCCTGTCCACCGCTCACCATATGACGAGAGGCGAGGTTGCCCTGCACGCAGCCATCGACCTGCACATGCTTGGCCCCCCATTCCGGCGTGACGGAGTTGTCGAGCGCGACACAATCCGCCCCCGTCGCCTTGGCGAACCCGATATAGCCATCGCCCGCCTCTCTCGGGAAGGCGATGATCGGCGTGTTCGGGTGCTTTTCCTTGAGGGCCGCGATGATCCGTTTCGTCGGGGCGACCGCGTATTTGGCGAACGTGTCGCCTTGCAGCGATCCGGCCCAACTGTCGAAGAGTTTGATGACCTCCGCCCCCGCGTCGATCTGGGCGGAGAGGTAGAGGATCGTTGCTTCGGTGATCTTGTCGAGCAAAGCCTCGAACGTCGCGATATCCTCCTGCATCAGCTTGTGCGCCGGACCCTGATCGGGGGTGCCGCGCCCGGCAATCATGTAGGTCGCGACCGTCCACGGCGCACCGGCAAAGCCGATCAGCGTGGTTTCCTTCGGCAACTCCCGCGTCAGGATATTGACGGTTTCGTAGATCGACGACAGCGTTTCGTGGATGTCGTCGGCGGGGCCGAGTTTGCCAAGGTCATCCGACCCGGTGAACGTCGAAAGGCGCGGGCCTTCGCCGGTGACAAACCACAGATCCGCGCCAAGCGCCTGCGGCACCAGCAGGATATCGGCAAACAGGATCGCGGCGTCGAAGCCATAGCGGCGGATCGGCTGAAGCGTGACTTCGGCGGCCAGTTCCGGGTTGTAGCACAGCGACAGGAAATCCCCTGCCTTCGCCCGCGTGGCCCGGTATTCCGGCAGATAGCGGCCCGCTTGGCGCATCATCCAGACCGGGGGCACGGCTTGCGTTTCACCGGCGAGCGCCTTCAGGATGGTTTTCTGTTCCGCCATTTTATGTCGTCCTTCCGAGTTCGTCCGCCGATGGGTCGCCGCCATGCGACCCGATGTCAAGCCAAAGCCGTGTTGTCAGGCGCTTGTGACGCGGGTAGACGGTGGGGATGACATTGACCTTACCCACACCGTCCACGCCGCTAAAGATCGGAACGCGCGGATCGCCCCTGGCGCTTGCCCAGGCGCATGAAACGCGAAATCGCCTGCGGTCCGCGTTCGATCTGCCTGAAGAGGCGTTCGAGGTTGTCGTCATCAAGACAACCGGGGACCGGGTGCAGGATCGCCCGTTGAAGGAGCTTGGCGGCAAAGGGCTGTTCACCAAGGAAATCGAAGAGGCGCTGCTGTCCGGCGGCATCGACATCGCAGTTCATTCAATGAAGGACATGCCGGTTGCGCAGCCGGGGGGCCTGACCCTAGACACGCTGTTGCCGCGCGAAGATGTGCGGGATGCGTTTATTTCTCCGCACGCGTCCGGGATCGCTGAATTGGTTGAGGGCGCGGTTGTCGGCACCTCAAGCCTGCGGCGTCGGGCGCAATTATTGCATAAGCGGCCCGACCTTAACGTGGTAGAGTTTCGCGGCAACGTGCAGACCCGCCTGCGGAAACTGGATGAAGGCGTCGCGGTTGCGACCTTCCTTGCCATGGCCGGGCTGAATCGGCTGGGCCGGGGCGATATCGCCAAGGCACCGATTGAGCCGGAAGATATGCTACCCGCCGTCGCGCAAGGCGCGATTGGGATTGAGCGGCGCGAGGGGGACACCAATACCGCTGCGTTGCTGGAACCGCTGCACGATCTTCACACAGGCCAACGCTTGGCGGCGGAGCGGGCCTTCCTCGCCGCACTTGACGGGTCGTGCGAAACGCCGATTGCGGCCCTGGCTGAACTTGACGGTGGCACAGTGCATTTCCGCGGTGAAATCCTGCGGCCCGATGGGTCGGAGTGTTTGGTCGAAGCAGGCGCCGCGCCGGTAGAGGATGCGGCGAAGTTGGGCGACGAGTTGGGCAGGCGATTGCTTGAGGCCGCGCCAGAGGGCTTTTTCGACTGGCGCAGCTAGGGGTTAGTGCTTGTCGTAATAAAGGCCGACGACATGCTCTGCCTCTGCAAAGAACAACCAGCGTGACACGACAGCCCCTGCCAGATGGCTAAGCACGGCGAGGGCGGCGAAGGCATGGTTTGCCCCCATGCCAAGCAGCAGAAAAATCGGCAGGATAATCAGCAGCAGGAACGAGATCATGCGAAGCTTTAACGCATGTTTCCGGCCAATCACGAATGCCATTTCCTTCAGCAGATAATTTGACCCACTATGCGGTGATTCAAGCAACCGAACCGCTCCTCGGCTGCCGAGACCCGTGGCGGTTTCGATGGTGTGGCCGTGGGCTTCAAACTGCTTATCACCCTGAAACCAATAAGCGATTTGGATCAGGCCCGACGCGACAAGCAGCCAAATCGCGAGCGATACCTGCCCCGACAGAAGCGCCCCGGCGGTTAGCGCGAAGGCGAGGAAATAGACGCTAGTCAGCGGATGGTTCCAGCGCGGCACGGTCTTGAGCTGCCCGTAGATCATCGAGGTCGCGTAGACCGCTGCGACGGATAGCGCAGCGCCGATCCAGCCGAGCGGGGCGATCCGCGTGTCGAAAAAGATCACAGCAAGCGCGTGGAGACCCATCACCACAAGCGCCAAAACGGCGAGCCACCCTTCACGGGACAGCCAACTGCTGCGCCATTGGGTAAACGCCTTCAGCGCGCGTTGCGGGTTGCCGAGGTGGAAGGTTGAGGCAACCAGCCCGCCAACCGCCATCGCATAGGCGATCAGGTAGAACACAAAGGCGACCCAGCCGCTGACGTCGGGCGCTCCGAAGCCAAGAAAGGCCAGCAGGCCAAAGCCTGCGCCTGAAAAAACGGTGAAGAAAATAACGGACGGTGCGGGGTGCATCAGAGCTTCTCCAGCGCTTTGTCGAGCCATCCGAGGAAGCCCTTGGGTTCTTCGGTCACGGGAGTCAGGAGGGGCGCGAGGATGTCGACCTCTTCCCACGTATCCTTGGGGCGCGGGGGCAGGTATTTATTGACCGGCTTGGTGCCTTGCTCCGGCATCAAATCCATCCCGCCGCGATCCGCGACAAGTTGCGATACATCGCTGTCGGGGTCGCCCAGATCACCAAAATGACGCGCCCCAGCGGGGCATGTTCTGACGCAGGCGGGAACGCGGTCTTCTTCGGGAAGGTTGTCGTTATAGATGCGATCAACGCAGAGCGTGCATTTCTTCATCACCCCTTCCAGCGCATCCATTTCGCGGGCGCCGTAAGGGCAAGCCCACGCGCAGAGACCGCAGCCGATGCAATCCTGTTCGTTGACCAGCACGATCCCGTCTTCTACCCGCTTGTAGCTGGCGCCGGTGGGGCAGACGGTGACGCAGGGGGCGTCCTCGCAATGAAGGCAGGATTTCGGGAAATGGACGGTCTGCACAAGCCCCTGATCTGGCTGGACTTCGTAGGAGTGGATGCGGTTCAGGAACGTGCCCACAGGCTCCGCCCCATAAGCATCCACATCGCTGAGCGGCGCACCGTAGTTCTCCGTATTCCAGCCTTTGCAGGACACGACGCAGGCGTGACAGCCGACGCAGGTATCAAGGTCAATGACGAGGCCGAGCTTGCGGTCGGTATGGGTTGGAAGGTCGGTCATGTCGCGGCCTCCGGAGCGTGTGACGGGTGGGCGGACCGGGGCGTTGCCCCGGACCCCAGAGTATTTTTGGCAAGATGAAGGTCGATCATTTAGCGGCCTCCGGTTCGCCGCGCAGGCCAATGGCGATAGCGGCGAGGATCAGTGCCGCGCCGGACGTGATGCTGAGCCATTTTTCGAATTTCGACCCGAGCGCTGCGACAAGTCGGGTCGCGCAGGCGCCCATTGCGATCAGGATGGCACCGTCGATCACCAGATAAGTCGCGCCAAGGATTGCGACCTGCGGGGCAACCGGGGCATCAAGGCTGATGAATTGCGGGAAGAGGGCCGCGAAGAACACGACCGCGTAGGGATTCGCCGCAGAGGTCATGAAGCCGCTGCGGAAGAGAACTCCGCGCGAAGGCGCTGGCCGTGCCTTGCGAGGGCGCGTCGCGTCGCGGATCATGCGGACGCCCATCCAGATAAGGTAGGCGACGCCGAGATACTTCAGAACGGTGAAGGCGGTGGCCGACAGCGCGATAAGGCTGGCAAGGCCAAAGCCCGCGATGATGATCTGGATCGCATTGGCCGAAAGATCACCCGCCATGATCGGCATCGCGCCTTTCAGCCCGTGCTGAAGTGACCCGCCGACGAACAAAAGCTGGCTGGGGCCGGGCGGGTGCGCGAAGAATAAGAGCACCGTGCCGAGGTAGAGTATGTAGGTTTCGACAATCATTTCCCTACCTTCCATGCGAGGTTTTTCGGCCCCTTGCCGACCGGCGACTTGATCGGCGGGAAGGCGGGCAGCGGTTCGGCGGGGGCGGGCACTTTGCGCAGCTTGACCCGCAGGTCGAACCACGCCGCCTGTCCGGTGATCGGGTCGGAGTTTGACCAGCGTAGGCCGTCGCCCCGCGGCGGTAGCAGTTCGTGGATCAGGTGGTTCAGGAGGAAGCCCTTGGTCGCCTCCGGCGCGTCCTCATCCAGCGCCCACGCGCCTTTGCGTTTGCCGATGGCGTTCCACGTCCAGATGGTGTTTTCGTTCAGGGCGGCCATATGGGCAACCGGGACGGTGATGGTTCCGTGGGGGGATGTCACTTCAGCCCAGTCGCCGTCGGAAAAGTCGTTCGCCTCCCATAACTTTGTCGGGATGTAGAGCGGGTTGCGCCCGTGGATCTGGCGCAGCCACGCGTTTTGCGTGCCCCATGAATGATACATCGCCATCGGGCGCTGGGTCAGGGCGTGGATCGGATATTCCTCGGGGTCGGTATGGCCGTCTTCGAGTGGCGGATACCAGATCGGCAACGGGTCCATCGTCGCCTTGATCTGGTCGCGCAGGTGATCGGGTGGCTGGCGATCCCCGTGGCCCTCGGCGGCGCGTTGGAACTTGCGCATCGGTTCGACATAAAGCTGAAAGATATAGGGTTGTGGCGCATCGAACAGGCCCATGCCGACCGCCCAATCCTGATATTTCATGTTCCACGGTTTGTAGTAATCCGCGCCCTCGGGGATGTGGCTGACGAAAAAGCCGCCGTTTTCGATGTAGCGGTCAAGCTGATCCGGGTTCGCATCGCCACGACCGACCTGATCGCCGTCGCCGCGGAACCCGGCGAGCGGGCCGATGCCCGGCTTGCGCTGGTGGTTCACGATGTAATCGGCGTAGTCCTGATACTTCGCGCTGCCGTCGTCATTAGTGAAGCCGGGCAGCTTCATCTTGTTGGCAAGCTGAATCAGCGCTGTCTGGAAACCGCGCACGTCGCGGTCAGGCTCAATCACCGGCCAGCGGATCGCGTCGGCGGCGGCGTCAGCCTCGCAAATCGGGCGGTCGAGCAGACTTATGCAATCGTGGCGTTCAAGGTAGGTCGTGTCGGGCAGGATCAGATCGGCATAGGCGACCATTTCGGAACTGTAGGCATCGGAATAGATGATCCGGGGAATGACGTATTCGCCGCTTTCGTCCTTATCGGTCAGCATGTCGATGACGCCGCGCGTGTTCATGGATGAATTCCACGACATGTTCGCCATGTACATGAAAAGCGTGTCGATCTTATAGGGATCGCCGGCATGGGCGTTCGATATGACCATGTGCATCAGGCCATGCGCGCTCATCGGGTTTTCCCAAGTGAAGGCCTTGTCGATGCGGGCGGGGGTGCCGTCATCCTTCAGGGTCAGGTGTTCGGGACCGCGCGGAAAGCCGAGGTGCGGGCCGTTCAGCGGACTGCCGGGCTGGGTGTAGGAATGGGGCGTCGGGTGGGCTTCGATCGGCTTGGGATAGGGTGGTTTGAAGCGGAAGCCACCGGGCGTTTCGACCGAGCCGAGGATGATCTGAAGCACATGCAGCGCGCGGCAGGTCTGGAAGCCGTTCGAATGGGCCGAGATACCGCGCATCGAATGGAACGACACCGGGCGGCCAACCATCGTCTTGTGGGTTTCGCCGCGAAAGTCCGTCCACTCCTGCTTGATCTCGATCGCTTCTTCAAAGGCGACGCGGGCGAGTTCGGCGGCGATCTTGCGGATACGTCCGGCGGGGATGCCGCAGCGCTCCGCAACAGCTTCGGGCGCGTAGTCGTCGGATAGGTAGCGGTCCGCCATCAGATGGAAGACCGGGCGGTGCGTGACGCCTGCGTGGCGGTGCGTGCCAGAAAGGTCGGGACGGACGCCTTTCTGGTCGAACGGTGCGGGTTTGCCGGTGTTGCGGTCGATGACAAGCGGCTTGTCGTCATCGTCGCGCAAGAACAGGCCAGTTTCCGCATCAACCAGAACCGGTGCGTTGGTGTAGCGGGCGAGGTAGTTGAGGTCGACCTTGCCAGCTTTCATCAGCTCATGAATCAGGGACAGGATGAACAACCCATCGGTGCCGGGCGTGATGCCGACCCATTCGTCGGCAATCGCGTTGTAGCCGGAGCGGATCGGATTAACTCCGATTACCTTCGCGCCGCGCGCCTTGATCTTGCCAAGGCCCATCTTGATCGGGTTAGAATCGTGATCCTCGGCCACGCCGAAAATCATGAACAACTTGGTGTTGTCCCAGTCTGGTTGGCCAAATTCCCAGAACGCACCGCCCATCGTGTAGATCCCGGCGGCGGCCATGTTGACCGAGCAGAACCCGCCATGCGCCGCATAGTTCGGCGTGCCGAAGTTCTGCGCCCAGAAGCTGGTGAAACTTTGCGACTGATCGCGGCCCGTGAAAAACGCGAGCTTTTCGGGATTGTCCTTGCGGATCGGCTCCAACCAACTTGCGGCGAGGGTAAGGGCTTCGTCCCAGCTGATCTCCTCAAACTCACCGGACCCGCGGGGGCCGACGCGTTTCAGCGGTGCGCGCAGTCGGGAGGGCGCGTTGACCTGCATGATCCCGGCAGAACCTTTGGCACACAGCACGCCCTTGTTCACCGGATGATCGCGGTTGCCTTCGATATAGGCGACCTTGCCGTCTTTCATATGGACGTTGATCCCGCAGCGACAGGCGCACATATAGCAGGTGGTTTTGCGGATTTCGTCCGACACATGCGGAGAGGTGTCCAAGGCGGGTTGGGTGTGGGTCATGCCTGTTCCTCTTTCCATCGGGTCGTTGGGTCATCTATCCAGATATTGCCGCCAGAAGCGACCGGGAATCTGCTTATCGGCCCCATTTCAATACGTTTGTTCCTATCCGCTGTGCTGCGCCTGAACGGCGGTCACGGCGATCATGTGAAGCACGTCCTGTGCGGTGCACCCGCGCGACAGGTCGTTGGCGGGTTTGGCAAGACCTTGCAGCACCGGGCCGATGGCGGTTGCGCTGCCGATGCGCTGGGCAATCTTGTAGCCGATATTCCCGGCGTCGAGGTTCGGGAAAACAAAGACGTTGGCGTCGCCTTCAAGCGGCGACGTTGGTGCTTTCGACGCGGCGACGGCAGGGACGAAGGCAGCGTCGAACTGAAGCTCTCCGTCGATCAGAAGGTCCGGCGCGGCGGCGCGGGCGAGGGCGGTTGCCTCGGTCACTTTGGTCACGGCCGGGTGCGCGGCGCTGCCAGCGGTCGAAAAAGACAACATCGCAACGCGGGGCGTTTCGCCGGTCAGCGCGGCATAGGACGCGGCAGAGGCGCGGGCGATATCCGCAAGCTGCTGCGCGTCGGGGTCCACCACAAGGCCGCAATCCGCAAAGATATGCGCGCCCTTATTGGTATGGTGCGGTTCACAGAACAGCATCAGGAAAAAGCTGGAAACAAGCGCCGCGTCGGGCGCTTTGCCGATCACCTGCAACGCTGCGCGCACGGTGTCAGAGGTCGTCGCGACCGCGCCGCCAACGGTGCCGTCCGCATGGCCTTCGCGGACCAGCATCGCGGCGTAGACAAGCGGTTGTAGCACGAATTTTCGTGCCACTTCGGGTGTGACGCCCTTGTGCTTGCGCAACGCGTGGAATGCGTTGGTGAACTCATCAATCAGTACTGAGTCGTTAGGGTCGTGAACCTCGATTCCATCGCCTACGCTCGCGTTCTGCCGAGCAAGTTCTGCCGTAACAGCGGCCCGGTCGCCGACGAGGATGATCCGGGCCACACCTTCGGCACGGGCGCTAAGCGCCCCTTCGACGATACGGGGATCTTCCCCTTCGCTAAGTGCGATGGTTTTCGACGACTCTGCCGCCGACCCCAGTATCTGCCGAAGGGGTTTCATGCCCTGCCTTGCGTGTTCTTATGCGCCAGCTTGCGGGCGCATATCGTCTTTGCTGATCCCAGCCACCGCAACCGGCGCTTTCATCGCGTCGCGACGGAAGGGCTCACCTAGTTCCTGGTTGATGAGCGCTTCGATAAAGGTGGTTTTGCCTTCCTTCATCTGTGCCTTGATCGCCGTATCCAACGCGTCGGTCAGTTCATCCATCGTCTTGGCCTGAACGCCGATCAGCCCGCACGCATTGGCGATTCCGGCGTAGGAAACATCTTCGTCAAGCTCTGTTCCGACGAAATTGTCGCTATACCAAAGCGTGGTGTTGCGCTTTTCAGCACCCCATTGGTAGTTGCGGAACACAACCATCGTGATCCCCGGCCAGTCGCCGCGGCCAACTGCCGTCATCTCGTTCATTGAGATGCCGAACGCGCCGTCACCGGCAAAGCCGACAACCGGAACGTCAGGGCAGGCGATTTTCGCGCCGGTGATCGCCGGGAAGCCATAGCCGCACGGGCCGAACAGGCCGGGTGCCAGATATTTGCGGCCCTGTTCAAAGGACGGGTAGGCGTTGCCGATGGCGCAGTTGTTACCGATATCGGATGAAATGATTGCGTCTTTCGGCAGCGCGGATTGGATCGCACGCCACGCTTTGCGCGGAGACAGCCAATCCGGCTTTGCCTTGCGGGCGCGTTCGTTCCAAGTGGTGCCGGGATCGTCATCCTCGTGATCCATCGAGGTCAACTCCTGCGCCCAAGCGGATTTCGTCTTAGCGATCATTTCCTTGCGGTCTTTGCGGCCCGCGTCGCCTGCGGAATCCGACAGTTTGGCGAGGATCGAATTCGCAACTTTCTTTGCGTCACCGATGATACCGACAGAGACTTTCTTGGTCAGGCCGATCCGGTCTGGGTTGATGTCGACCTGAATGATCTTCGCATCCTTGGGCCAGTAATCGATGCCGTAGCCCGGCAGGGTCGAAAACGGGTTAAGGCGTGTGCCGAGCGCCAGAACAACATCGGCTTTTGAGATCAGCTCCATCCCCGCTTTTGAGCCGTTATAGCCAAGCGGACCAGCAAACAGCGGGTGCGAACCGGGGAAGGCGTCATTGTGCTGATAGCCACAGCAGACCGGCGCGTCGAGCCGTTCGGCCAGCGCCATGGAATCCTTGATCGCGCCACCGATGACAACACCGGCGCCGTTCAGGATGACTGGGAACTTGGCGTTGGAGAGCAGGTCGGCGGCTTTTGCGATCGCCTCTTCTCCGCCGCTCGGGCGTTCGAATTCGACGATGGCGGGCAGTTCGATGTCGACCACTTGGGTCCAATAATCACGCGGCACGTTAATCTGCGCAGGGGCAGAGGCGCGTTTGGCTTTCAGGATCACGCGATTCAGCACCTCGGCGATGCGGGTCGGGTCGCGGACTTCTTCCTGATAAGCGACCATATCCTTGAACGTGTTCATCTGCTCAACTTCCTGGAAACCGCCTTGACCCATCGTCTTGTTCGCGGCTTGCGGTGTGACCAGCAGTAGCGGCGTGTGGTTCCAGTAGGCGGTTTTTACAGGGGTGACAAAGTTGGTGATTCCGGGGCCGTTTTGCGCGATCATCATCGACATTTTGCCAGAAGCGCGGGTAAACCCATCGGCCATCATGCCGGCATTCACTTCGTGGGCGCAGTCCCAGAACGTGATGCCCGCCTTCGGAAACAGGTCAGAGATCGGCATCATGGCAGAGCCGATGATCCCGAATCCATGTTCGATTCCGTGCATTTGCAGGGTTTTGACGAAAGCTTCTTCGGTGGTCATTTTCATGTGGGCGGTCCTCGAACTAGATGCGCAGTGGCAGCGGTGAGCGATGTTATCGCGCGGAAATTAGCGGCAGAGCCTCGCTTGGCCTAGGGCCAGATGAAGGCACTGGATATATCCAGTGAATTTCAAAATGAGACTAATAATCTCGTTTTTGATACATGAGATGACCGCAAAAAGATAGCGGGAAGTGCACCGCGGGAAGGGGCGTCACATTTCGTCGGCGAGGATGGCGATGCCGTCGGGGATACGCTCAACCGGGATCGAAGAATAGGCAAGGCGGAAATGGGATTGGCCGTCCTCTGGCCGGTCGAAGAACGGGGTGCCAGGTTCGATCAGGACTCCGCGTTCTTTCAGGCGGCGGGCAAGGTCGTCGGATCGCGTATCGTTCGTCGTCGACATCCAGTAGGAAGAGCCGCCAAAGCTTGCCGCCCCCGCGATTTCAAGCCCGTGATCGTTCAGTGCGTTGTCCATGACCTTGCGCCGCTCGTGAAGCGCATTGCGCAGGCGGCGGATTAGCGCGTCATAATGGCCGCGCGATAGGAAATAGGCAGCCGTCCTCTGGATGTGGCCGGGCAGGTGGCGAAACACCGTCGCGCGAAGCGCGCGGGCCTCTTCAATAAACGGGCGTGAGCCGACAAGGTAGCCAAGCCGCAGACCCGGAAACAGCGATTTTGAGAATGATCCGACATAGATCACGCGCCCATCCTCATCCAGCGACTTCAACGCCGGAGAGGGGGTGGTGAGGAACGACATTTCAAACTCATAATCATCCTCGACGACCAGAAAATCGTCGTCCCGCGCGCGCTTCAGCAAAGCGTGCCGTCGATCAAGCGGCATGGTCGCCGTGGTCGGGCATTGATGGCTTGGCGTCGTGAACAGCACGTCGGTCGACGCGGGCAGCGCGTCGGGCGACAGGCCGTGTTCATCGACGGGGATCGGCAGCAGGTGGCAACGCGTTTGATGCAGGATGTCACGCAGCCCCGGATAACACGGCGTTTCATGCGCGGCGGTGCGACGCTGGGTCAGCAGGATTTGCGCGGCGAGCCACAGGGCGTTTTGCGCGCCCGCCGTGATGAGGATTTCTTCGGGCCGGGCAAGAATTCCGCGCCGGGGCAGGGTGTGGCGGGCGATGAATTCGACCAGCTTCGGATCATCCTGATCGCCGTAATCCGCCGTCAGGCTGGTGAAATCCTTGCGCCCCAATGCCTGCACAGCGCATAGCCGCCAGTTCTGCTGGTCAAACAAATCGGGGTCCGCCTGCCCATAGACGAACGGATATCGGAACGATTGCCAATCGACGTATTTTTCAACCAGCCGCGCCCCGGTATAGCGCCGCCCAATAGCGCGGGGCCAGTCGACCGTATCGCGAGACCGCCCGGCCGGAAAAGACGGCGGCGGCGGCGCGCTGTGCGAAACGAAATACCCCGACCGCCCGGAGGAGGTCAGGTAGTCATCGGCGATCAGCTCGTTATAGGCCAGCGTCACCGTCAGCCGCGACACCCCCAGATGCGCCGCCAGCTTGCGCGACGATGGCATCTTTTCCCCCGGCTGAAACCGTCCGGAGAGGATACCCTCGGCCACCATCTGCTGAATCTGGCTTTGAAGCGTGCCTTCGAAGCGCTTTTCAAGAAAGAAGGTTTCTTCGGAAATGGACATGCGATCTGGTCTTATGTGACGGTGTATCTGGATTTATCAGATAGCGGAAGGTTAGGCCAGATGGGAGTTGGGGAGTGGTCGGTTTGAGTCCATATTGACGAATACTGCGGAGCCTTTTGGCTGTCTAACAGCACTCTTTAGATCGTATGTTCAATAGGACTCTCAATTTGTAAGGGAGAAAGTCCATGACATTGAATGCAGAGACCGCGTTGGTCCGCGCGGTGATCCATTATCTTGGCCAGGCAGAAAAATTGCTGGCGGTATTGGAGGTCGACCCTCAGGCCGAGGCACTTATGGCCATCCAGATCAGCCCCGACAGCTTCGACACGGGATTTCATCTCGCTGTTGCGATCCAATTCGCCGCTCGTGCACTTTGCCTCCCGGTTGGCGCGCCCGTTCCCGAAATCGACGAACCCTGCACCGTTGCCTCTCTGCGTAATCTGCATACAGCAGTTGCAGCGATGGTTAATGAAGTAGGCAAGCCAGATTGGTCATCGCAAGTGCGGCATGTGGCTGGGAAGGCCAATCTTGAGCAGTCTACAGCCGACTACATCGCGCGTTTCGCACTGCCCAACATGCTGTTTCACTTGACGATGGCCTATGCTGGATTGCGGCATAGTGGGATCAAGCTTGGAAAGGCCGACTTCGACGGGTTGCACCAATATTAAATTGATGCTGCTTCGAGTCGGTCCACTATTCGAGTTTCTGCCAGTCTCGAATTGCTGCCAGTCGCACTATATAGAGGTGTTCCCGTCCGTAGGGCAAAGCTGTCAACGATGGCCATGCGGCAAAAACCCGCTTCGCCCCAACTAGCCAACAACCCGACAGAAAAAGGCCGCCGCCCAAATCCGCGACGGCCTTCCTTGTTCGCTGACCTTAGCTTCCGAAAACCCGCCCAAGCGCTCCGTCGATGGCGTTGGTGATCTCGTCGATCTCGCCCGCCGTCACGATCAGCGC
The DNA here is from genome assembly GCF_048060095.1 of Aliiroseovarius sp. YM-037. NCBI lineage: Bacteria > Pseudomonadati > Pseudomonadota > Alphaproteobacteria > Rhodobacterales > Paracoccaceae > Aliiroseovarius > Aliiroseovarius sp. YM-037. The sequence goes on from NZ_JBLUOA010000003.1 coordinate 240,934, forward strand.
GGGGCTGAGGCAGAGGGTGTTGTTGAACCCCGGCAGCGACCGATTGGTCATACCAATGATTACGCCCTGCTCCATACAGTCGGCGACGACGGCTTGGACCTTCTTCTCGTCCATCGGCTCTTTGGTGTCGCGGTCGACGACAAGCTCGGCACCGCAGAACAGACCCTTGCCGCGCACGTCGCCGATGACATCATGCTTGTCCATCAAGGCGCGCAGGTTGTTCATCAAGCGATCGCCCATTGCGTTGGTGTTGTCCAGAAGCCCCTCGTCCTCGATGATCCGCATGTTTTCAAGCGCGGCGGCGGGGCCAGCAGTGCAGCCACCGAAGGTCGACACATCGCGGAAGTAGTTCATGACGTCGCTCGGGTCATCCTTGAACTGGTCAAAGACGGCATCTGTCGTCACCAGACACGCAATCGCCGCATAGCCAGAGGCGACGCCTTTCGCCATCGTCACCATGTCGGGCTGGATGCCGAAGTGCTGGTAGCCGAACCATTTGCCGGTGCGGCCAAGGCCACAGACGACTTCGTCGATATGCAGCAGGATATCGTATTTCTTGCAGATTTCCTGCACACGTTCCCAGTAACCCTCGGGCGGAGTAATGACGCCGCCGCCAGCGGTCACAGGCTCAAGGCACAGGGCACCGACGGTATCTGGGCCTTCGCGCAGGATGACTTCTTCGATCGCGTCAGCCGCGCGTTCGCCATAGTTTTCGACATCCCACTGCTTGCGGTATTCAAGGCAATGCGGAACCTCGACAAAGCCGGGCGTGTAGGGGCCGTATTGCGCGTTGCGTTCCGGCTGACCCCCGGCTGAGAGACAGGAGATCGTCGTGCCGTGGTAGTCGCGTTCGCGGAACAAGATCTTGTGTTTCTTGCCGCCATAACGCTTATGCGCGATCTGGCGAACCATCTTGAAGGCTTTCTCGTTCGCCTCAGAGCCGGAGTTGCAGTAGTAGACCCGGTCAAGCCCCGGCATCTTTTCGGTCAGTTTCTCGGCAAAGCGCGAACCGGGGATCGATCCAGCGGTTTGGGCGAAGTAGTTCATTTTCACAAGTTGGTCGCGCACCGCGTCTGCAATCGTCTCGCGGCCATAGCCGACATTGACGGTCCAGACACCGCCGGAGACCGCGTCGAGGTGTTCTTTGCCGTTCTGATCCCAGACGCGCATGCCCTTACCTTCGACGATGATCTTGGGATCTTTCGTTTCAAACGGCTTGTGCTGAATCAGGTGATGCCAGATGTGGGCCTTATCGCTTTCGACGACATCGCTCAGATCATTGGCGGAATAGCTGGCGTCCATGGTCATCTCCATACTCTTTGCATGTGGGAATCATTGGGTGCGTGCATTCGCACGCCCATCCCAAGAAACCTCGCCCAATATGCGGGATTTAGTTAGGGCCAGAGGAAAATGAATTTAGGGCCAGATTGGGTGGGAGGGGTGCTGTCTGACATCGCCCTAGGCGACCATCTGCTCCGCTTTTTTCAAATCGACGCTGACAAGCTGGCTGACGCCTTGTTCAACCATCGTCACACCGAACAATCGGTCCATCCGCGCCATCGTCACCGCGTGGTGGGTGATGATAAGGAAGCGCGTGTCGGTCCGGCGGCACATTTCATCGAGCAGGTCGCAGAAGCGGGTGACGTTGGCGTCGTCAAGGGGGGCGTCAACCTCATCCAGCACACAGATCGGGGCGGGGTTCGCAAGGAACACGGCAAAGATCAGGGCGAGCGCGGTCAGCGTTTGTTCGCCACCTGATAGCAACGACAGGGTCGACAGTTTCTTGCCCGGCGGTTGGCACATGATTTCAAGGCCGGCCTCCAACGGATCGTCGGATTCCACCAGCACCAGCTTTGCTTCGCCCCCACCGAACAGGTGCGTGAACAGCATGGAGAAGTTTGAATTCACCTGCTCAAACGCGGTCAGCAGTCGTTCGCGCCCCTCGCGGTTGAGGCTGTTGATTCCGGTGCGAAGCGCTTTGATCGCCTCCTCCAGATCGTTCTTTTCCTTGAGCAGCGTGTCGTGTTCTTCGGCAACTTCCTTCGCGTCTTCCTCGGCCCGCAGGTTTACCGCACCAAGCGCGTCGCGCTGGCGTTTCAGGCGGTTGACGTCAGCCTCAATCGCTTCGGATGAGGGCATCTTTTCCGGGTCGGCATCGAGGGAGTCGAGCAGTTGTGCTGGGCTGATATCTTGTTCTTCTGCGATCCGTTCTTCGGCGGCGGCCACGGTTTCGCGCGCGGCGTCGGCCTTTGCGTCAGACCGCGCGCGGGCCTCGCGCGCTTCGGACGCGGCGCGTTCGGCGTCCCGTTCCGTCGCGACCGTGTCCCGCAGGGCGGTTTCCGCTTCGGCCAGCGCATCGGCGGCGGCGCGGCGACGGGTGTCGGCGGTGTCGATTGCGTCGGCGAGGTCTTCGCGTTGCGCGGCGATTTCGGCGGGAACGGCGCTGGCCTGTTCAAGCTCCGCCTCGCTGGTCGTGCGGCGTTCGGCGAGTTCCTGCGACCTCTTTTCGGCGGTTTCCAGACGGTGCCGCCAGCCGCTGATTTCCTTGGTGATTTCCTGCGAGCGGCGGGTCCGGGCCTCTCCCTCGCGCCGCAGTTCATCATGGGCGGATCGTTTCGCCATCATCGTCATACGCGCCGCTTCGACGGTTAGCTTGATGTCTTCGACCTCCCCCCGCGCGGCGTCCAGGTCGCCAAGATCGGCAACGGCGCGTTCGGCCTCTGTCACCGCCTTGCGGGCGGATAGTGCTTCTTCCTCGTGCCGGGCGACGGCGAGGCCGAGGCTTTCGAGCTTGCCTTCGGCGATGCTGCGATCCGCTTCGGCCCGGCTGAGGGCGCGACTGGCTTCGGCGGCTTTGCGGTCCGCGTCGCGGCGGGTTTCGCGGGCTGTCTGGTCTTCGCGGGTCAGGCGGGCGAGGTCTTCGGTCAGCAGGTCATGGGCGCGGGCGGCACCATCGGCGCGGGCGCTGACCTCTTCCAGATCGCGTTTCAACTCAACCAACCGGTTAAGCTGTTGTAGGCGCAGCGCGGCGGCAGAGGGCGCATCCTCGGCGGCGGCGCGGAACCCGTCCCAGCGCCACAGATCGCCCTCGACACTGACAAGCCGCTGGCCCGGCAAAAGATCCGCTTGCAGGCGCGCGCCATCCGCATTGTCCACCAACCCGACCTGCGCCATGCGGCGGGCGAGCACCTCGGGAACGGTCACGTGGCTGGTCAGCGCGGTAACGCCGTCCGGCAGATGTTGCGCCTTGGCGTAGCCGGGCAGCACCGCCCAGCCAGAGGCCGCATCTTTGCCAATTTCCGGCGCGCGTAGATCGTCGGCCAGCGCCGCACCTAGCGCCATTTCGTAGCCAGAGGCGACGCGGACGGAATCAAGCACCTGCCCACCCTCAGCCGTGTCGCGTTCAACCAGCTTGGCGAGCGCCGCAACCTCCGCCCTGAGGGCATTCGCCTCACCCTCACATTCAGACCGTTCGGCGCGGGCCTGCGCTTCTCGGGCTTGGGCGTCGGCACGGGCGTCGTCGGCGGCGACCAGCGCGGCTTCTGCGGCTTCGGATGCTGCGGTTGCGTCGGCTTGTGCCTGTTCAGCGACGACGAAGTCGGTTGCGGATTTCGCCAGCGCCTCTTTCGACGCCGCGACAGCCTCGCGGGCACGTTCGGCTTCCGCCTCGCTCTTGTCGAGGGTCGTCCGGTGATCGTCGAGCAGGCGATGCGCCGACTGGTGGCGGGCGGCGAGCCGCGCCATGTCTTCAGTCATCTGCGACAGGTCGCCTTCGCGGTCTTGCAGGATGCGCGCGGCATCGCGGGCTTCCTCGGCGGCGGCTTCCAGCTTTTCCTCATGGCCTTCACCGGCCTTGGCAAGCTGGTCCTGCTCCCATTCCAGCCGCTCAATCGTCTCACCAGCGTCGCGGTTCAGGCCGTCCTCCCGCTCCATATCATGGGTCAGTTGGGTGATCCGGGCGGTTAGCGTTTCGATGGTCTGAAGCGCGCGGGCTTCCTGATCGGACAGCGTGTCGCGCTGAACCTGCAAGCGTTGCAGGACGGCGGCGGCGATGGCCTCCTCCTCTCGCAGCGGCGGCAGCGCTTCTTCGGCTGTGGCACGGGCCTTGGCGCTTTCGCGGGCGGCGGTTTCGGCCTTGGCGGCGAGGGTTGTGCGGTCTTTCAACTCCTCATCCGCTTTCAGGCGATGTTCGTCAGCTTCCTTCCAACGGCGATAGAGCAGCAGCCCTTCAGCGCGGCGCAGGTCATCGCCGATGGTGCGGTAACGCGCGGCCTGTTTGGCCTGCCGCGCAAGCTGCGCAAGTTGCGCGGCGAGTTGTTCGATCACGTCATCGACGCGGGCGAGGTTGGTTTCCGCGCCGTTCAGCTTCAGCTCCGCCTCATGCCGCCGTTGATAAAGGCCAGAGATTCCGGCGGCCTCTTCCAGAATGCGGCGGCGGGACTTCGGCTTCGCGTTAATCAGCTCGCTGATCTGCCCCTGCCGCACCAGCGCGGGGGAGTGTGAACCGGTCGACGCATCGGCGAACAACATCTGCACGTCGCGGGCGCGGACATCCTTGGTGTTCGCCTTGTAAGCAGACCCGGCATCGCGCGTGATCCGGCGCACGATTTCCAGCGTGTCGAGGTCGTTGAATCCAGCGGGGGCGAGCCGTTCGGAATTGTCGATCTGAATCACGACTTCGGCGAAGTTGCGGGCCGGGCGCGTCGCGGCCCCGGCAAAGATCACGTCTTCCATCCCGCCACCGCGCATTGCGGTCGGGCGGTTTTCGCCCATAACCCAGCGCAACGCTTCCAAGAGGTTCGATTTGCCACAGCCATTCGGGCCGACGACACCGGTCAGCCCGTCTGCGATCACCAGATCGGTGGGGTCTACAAAGCTCTTGAACCCGTTAAGTCTGAGTTTCGAGAAGCGCAATAAACGGACTGCCCGCGAATGATTCCTGTTGGTCTGCAATGTTCTGGCCCCGACGGCGCGGAGTCAACGCAGAACCACAGCATATGTGGCAATCGGCGCAGTTATCCACAAGATATTGGTGGATGTTGCCGCCTTGGCCTTGACGTTTGGGCGGAAACCAACGGAAATGCGGGGGATTTTGACGGAGTTTGCCGTGACAGCCGCAAAGGCCAACATCACCATCGCCCCCGGCGACCCACGCAGCGCTGAGGCTGTCGCGTTGCTGACCGCGAGTCACACACTGATGCGTAGCGCTTGCCCGCCGGAGTCAAACCACTTTCTTTCCATCGATCAACTGACCGCCGCCAACATACGCTTTTACCTCGCCCGCGTGGGAGAGGAGGCGTTTGGTTGTGCAGCGCTTGCGGTGCGTGACGAATACGGTGAGCTAAAGTCGATGTATGTCGCAGAGGCCGCGCGCGGGTTGGGGATTGCGCAAGCGCTGCTTGATCAGATCGAAGCGACCGCGCGGGCCGAGGATTTGTCGCTGTTACGGTTGGAAACCGGCAGCACCTTGCACGCAGCACAGCGGTTTTATGAACGGGCGGGATATACGCGCCGGGGGCCGTTTGGCGATTATTCCGACGACCCGCTAAGTGTATTTATGGAACGTGCGCTTTAGGCGCAGACAAGCCGCGCCTTGATATGCGCCGGATCGCCGGTCACGCTGGCGGGCGGGACCGAACAATCGCTCGCAATCTCCATCGCGCGGATGGCGCGAGGGAAAACGCTGCGCACGGTTGCCGGAAACTCAAAATTGGTTCGCACCGCTTCGGCTCGATTGCCACTGACGAAAACATTGAAGGTGGCCCCATCAACTTCGACCTTCTGGGCGGGGGTTCCGGCCAATCGTGGGCTGGGGCCATTACAGGCCGATAGGGGCAGCAGCAAAAGTCCCAGAATGACGCCAAGCAGTCGCATCCGATTCCTCCTTCGTGACCTTGGACCACTACGCCCCAGCGCGGTTAAGAAATGGTTACGCAGGACGCATCACCCGATTGTGACACGATCCGGCGGCGATCTGTGGCAGATGTGGGGAAGATGAAGGAGCTGCCATGCGTCTGTTGACCCTCGCCCTGATCCTGTCCGCAAGCGCGGCCACAGCCCAGCAAGACTGGCCGACGCGCGACACGGATACGCTGTTCACTCGTGAAGGATTGCGGGACCGATTGGTCGGGCAATCCATCACCTTCTACGACGACGGGGTGTCGCAATTCGCGGAGGACGGGGTCTATGCCTATACCTACGATCAGGGCGGCACAGCGTTTGGTGAATATGTGATCGGAGAGGACAGCACGGTCTGCGTGAACTTCCAGAACGGATTTACCCGCTGCGATCTGTTTGTCGCGGCGGGGGATCAACTGGTCTTGATTACCGAAAAGGGCGACCGCTATCCGGTGCGGCCCTAAAGCCGGTTCAGCAATTCGCGCGTCGGCCATGCGTCGGCAGGCAGGCCAAGGCGGAGCTGTTCGGCCTGCACAGCCTCGCGGGTTTTCGCGCCAAGGATACCGTCGATCCCGCCGACATCATGGCCGAGCGCTTCGAGCTTTGTCTGTAATTGCTCCATCTGGCCTGCCGACAGTCCGGGGTCGGGGTTTCCGGCGTTGTAAACGGGTGCGCCTTCCAGACGGGTTGCGAAATAAGCGGCGGTGGTGACGTAGACGAAGCTTTTGTTCCACTCAAAATACACACGGAAATTCGGGTAGGCGAGGAATGCAGGCCCGTTCCGCCCCATCGGCAGCAGGACCGAGGCACTAAGATCGCCAGCGCCAAGATCGCCGCTGCGGGCAGTCACACCCATATCGGCCCATTGCTGCACTGTCTGTTGGTGGTTGAGGCCGGTCAGCGACCAGTCGAGGCTTTGTGGCACGGTGATTTCCTGCAACCAAGGCTCTCCCGCGCGCCAGCCGAGGCCCTGAAGCATCTTTGCCCCGGACATCAACGCATCGGGCGGAGAGGTCTTCAGGCTGACTTGCCCGTCGCCATCACCGTCGATACCGTTGCGCAAGATGTCTTCGGGCAACATCTGAACCATGCCGATTTCACCTGCCCACGCGCCTTGCGTGCGGGCCGGATCAAAATCGCCGCGTTCAAACAGTTCGAGCGCCGCAAAGACTTGCGGGCGGAACAGATTGGGACGGCGGCAATCATGCGACAGGGTCATCAGCGAATTCAGCGTGTTGAAGTCGCCCTGAACCGCGCCGTAGTCCGTTTCAAGCGCCCAAAACGCGAGCAAGACGCCACGCGACACGCCGTAATCCCGTGCGATCTGGTCAAAGACAGTGTCATACTTGCTGGAATTGCGCTGCCCGTTTTGAATCCGGTTCTGGCTGATGATGCGGCGGGAAAACTCGATAAAGTCTTTCTTGAAGACCCCCTGCGAGCGGTCGGCGCGCAGCGTGCGATCGTCCTGCCGGACATTTGCAAAGAAGCGGTCGACATCGGCTTGGCTGTGGCCGCGGGACAGCGCTTCGGCTTTCATCGCGCTGGTGAAGTCGCTGAATGACCCGCCGCACGGAACAGTCGCCTGGGCAGTGCCCGCGGCAACGCAGAGGACGGAAAGCAGGGCGATACGCATAAGGATACTCCGGCGGTTTCCGGCGCAGACTAGGTGCGGTGTGGGCTTCTGGCAACCACGTCAGATCAGGACCAGCAGGAAGGCGATCAGCAGAAGTACGGTCCATCCGCGCCACAGCATCACGACCGCACGGTCAATATCGGCGGGGCCGGGGGTGCGGTTGCCGTCGCCGTGGACGTAGGGAAACTCCTGCATCTGGCCGTCATAGCTGCGCGGCCCGGACAGAGCGACGTTGAGGATCAGCGCCATCGCCGCCTCTGGCCAACCCGCATTGGGGGAACGGTGCAAGCGCGCGTCGCCCCGGATCAGCGGCAGGTCCGCCCAGCGCCCGGCGGCTGCCAGCAGGATCAGCGCCGAAAGACGGGCGGGCACCCAGTTCAGGATGTCGTCAAGCCGGGCGGCGGCCCAGCCGAACCGGGCATAGCGTGGGGTCATGTGGCCGATCATGCTGTCGGCGGTGTTCACGGCCTTGTAGATCAGCAGCCCCGGCAGGCCGAGGGCAGCAAACCAAAAGACGGGCGCGACGACCCCGTCCGAGAAATTCTCCGCCCCGCTTTCAATGGCGGCGCGGGTCACGGCGGCTTCGTCCATATCCTTCGTGTCACGCCCGACGATCCGGGCAACCGCACGGCGACCATCGCCAAGCGACAGGCGTAGCGCATCAGCTACCGCCGTCACGTGATCGACAAGGCTGCGCTGTGCGAGAAGGATCGCGGCGGCGATGAGTTCCAGTAGCCCACCAAAGGGGAGAATGGTGATAACCCACCCGATGATTGCCGCCGCAGCACAAAGCGCGACGCAGAACAGAACGCCGTTCCGCTTTCGGTCTTCACCTTCGTTAAACCGCTCATCCGCCCAATCAATCGCGCGACCGATCAGAACGGCCGGGTGCGGCACGCGATTCCACAGCCAGCGGGGTTCGCCGGCGACGGCATCCAGAATCATTGCAAGGACGAGTGTCATACCAAGACTCTTAGTTGTTCGGACATGTCAGATGTTCAACCCTCGCGGTTGGATTCGTCTTGTTTTTCAACACATCCCGGCCGTTGCCAAGCGGATTATTGCCGAAAATCGTAGCCTCACGCGGTCGTTAACACTTCTTAGCAAGTCGTTAACCATTTGGTAGGACTTTCGCCGGCTACATGAAAAGACACATGGCGATCATGGATGGATGGCGTCAGGGGGAAACGTGCGGGTACTTATCGTTGAGCCGAGCCCGGAGCTTGGCAAAATCTGGAAAGCGCATCTTGAGCGTGCGGGCTGTGATGTCCTAACCGCCGAGACACAGGCGCACGCGATTACCGTGCTGCAAACCCACGATGTCGCGGTGATTGTCCTAGACCTTGTGCTAGAGGATGGCAGCGCCTTCGCCGTTGCGGATTTCGCCAGCTACCGGCAGCCGGAAGCGCATGTGGTCTTTGTCACCAACACGACTTTCTTTTCGGATGGTTCAATCTTTCAGCATGTGCCCAACGCCCGCGCCTTCGTGCAGCGGGAAACCCCGCCCAACGACCTGACCGAGATGGTGCGCCACTACGGGCGACCGGGCTAGGGGTCAGCCCCGCCCGTGCGGTTCGTTGAAGTCAAGCACGGGGTTGATTGGGATGATCCGGTTCGGGTTTATCGTCTCGTGGCTATAGTGATAGTGGCGGACGATGTGGTCGAAATGCACCGTGTCTGACACGCCGGGCCATTGATAAAGCTCTCGGGTGTAGGCCCAGAGGTTCGGATAGTCGATCAAGCGCTGACGATTGCATTTGAAATGCAGGTGATAGACTGGATCGAAGCGGAACAGGGTGGTCGACAGGCGCCAGTCGGCCTCAGTGATCCGGTCGCCCATCAGGTAGCGGTTTTCGGATAGGTGGGTTTCCAGCCAGTCGAGAGCGTTGAACAGCGTCGCGACGGCGGTGTTGTAGGCATCTTGCGCCGTGGCAAAGCCAGATTTGTAGACACCGTTATTCACGTCGGAATAGACGCGGGCGTTGATCTCCTCAATCCCGTCGCGCAGTTCCTCGGACCAGTAGTCATCGGTGTTGCCGGTGAACCCGTCGAAGGCGGAATTGAGCATGCGGATGATTTCAGAGGACTCGTTTGAAACGATCGTTTCGCGTTCCTTGTCCCACAGGATTGGCACGGTGACGCGGCCCGACACGTCGGGCTTTGCTTTCAGGTATATGTCGCGGGCGAAGGGTAGGTCGTAGAGAGTATCGCCCGTCGCGCCGGGGAAATCCGTTTCAAAGGTCCAACCGTCGGACAGCATGTCGGGGTGAACGACGGACACGGTGATGTGGTCCGTCAAATCCTTCAACGCGCGGAAGATCAGGGTGCGGTGCGCCCATGGGCAGGCGTAGGAAACGTAGAGGTGATAGCGCCCGCTTTCGGCTTTGAAGCCATCCTCACCGGACGGCCCAGCGCTGCCATCCGCCGTGATCCAGTTGCGAAAACCGGCGGTGGAGCGCACGAATTTCCCGCCGGTTGATTTTGTGTCATACCATTCATCATGCCATGTGCCGTCGACCAACTGTCCCAAGCGCAAACTCCTCTATGCCGTTGCCCCAAACCTAGTCCGCGTGCCGTGGTGCGGAAACCCCGGCGAGGGCGCAGCGGCTCTGCGCTTATGCACATATCGACTTCGGCGAGTTTGCGCGGATACGGCTTGGAAACACAGTAGTCACAAAAGGTTACCTTGCTTTTCGCTTCGAATCGGGCAGACTCTTAGGTCGGGAAGGGATGTGGTGCCATGACAACGTTCTTGTCAAAAGAAGTGCAGGAGGGGCTGGATATGGCCCGGAAGCGCGCTTTGAAAAAGAAAAGCCGTCTGCGGGTTCACGTGGATGATGAGGTTTTCCCCGTGCTCGAATTTTGGGAAACCGGCTTTGCGCTGGATGCGGAGAATGCGCCGCATTTGCGGGGGCTCGTCGACCTTTACGACGGAAGCCGACATTTATATCAATGCCTTATCGTCGCTTCCGAACAGCAGGACGACCAAATGGTTTACGATTTCAAACGCAACACCGCAGCGGTCGATCATGCGCCGCTGGATTTCGTGCGGGACGAAAACGCGCCGATTGCGTTGCTGGGCAACTGACGGTCTAAGCCGGATTTATTGAAGGTCCGCGAAAGCGTTTTGCAGCCGCTCAACGGCTTCTTTGACCTGTGCGCGGGACATTCCGATGTTGAATCGCAGGAAGGTTTCGCCGCCAAGACCGAAGGTTGAACCGTAATTTACGGCGATCCGGGCGTCTTTGTTAACCCGGCGTTTGTATTCTTCGGTCGGCATTCCAGTGCCCGCAAAATCGACCCATGACAGGTAGGTCGCCTGCATCTCCATCGACGACAGGCCGGGGATTTTGGCGATGCCTTCGTCAAACACCTGCCGATTGCCATCGAGGTAGGCGACCAACGCATCGACCCATTCGGCCCCTTCCGGCGTGTAGGCGGCAGTGGTCATTGCGACGCCGAAATTGTTGGGTGACACTCCGATCCCGGCCATCATTCCTGCGAAGGTTTTGCGCAAAACGTCGTCTTGGATGATGACATTTCCGGTATGGGTTCCGGCGGTGTTGAAGGTTTTTGACGGTGCGGTGAACATCACCAGCCGGTCGATAATATCGGGCGCGGCGACGGGAATCGGAATATGGGTCGCGCCGGGATAGACGATGTCGTGGTGGATCTCGTCAGAGAACAGCAGCAGATCGTGCCGCTTGCAGAAATCCGCGACGGCGCGAAGCTCTTCCTCGCTCCAGACCCGACCACCTGGGTTGTGGGGGGAGCATAGGATCACCACCTTCTCGCCGCCCGTCATCTGCGCATCGTAGGCGTCGAAATCCATTTTGTAGCGTCCGTCCGTCAGGATCAGTGGGCATTCGACAACGCGGCGCCCGGCCGCTTCAATCACCCGCGCGAAGGCGTGGTAAACAGGGGTGAACAGCACGATGCCATCGCCCGGTTGCGTGAACGCCTGAAGCCCCAGCCCGATGCCGTTGACGATGCCGTGTGTGGTAAGGATCGCTGCGGTATCAATATCCCAGCCGTGGCGGTTTTTCATCCACCACTGGATCGCGTTGTTGTAGGGCCGATAGTCACCGATGTAGCCGTAAACGCCGTGATCCAGCATGTCGCGCACCGCGCGCTGGATGAAATCACCGGAACGGAAATCCATATCCGCCACCCACATTGCCAGACCATCCTCGGGGGAAACGCCGTAGGCTTTTTCCATCGCGTCCCATTTGCTGGACAGATGGCCGCGGCGGTCGATGATCTCGTCAAACTGCATGGTAGGCTCCTCGTGACTGCGCGAAACCTACCTGCTCTGCCGATGGGCGCAAGGGGCGTTGCGCAAGCGCGGCGCTTCGCCTAAATGATCGCCATGAGCAAGAAAGAGATCCTGATCCACCCGGACCCGCGCCTGAAGAAAGTCGCCGCACCCATTGATGGTGTGACTGACGATCTGCGCGCTCTTGCAAATGATATGCTTGAAACAATGTATGACGCGCCGGGCATCGGCCTTGCCGCACCGCAGGTTGGTGTGTCGCAGCGCCTGATCGTGCTCGACTGCGTGAAAGACCCCGAGGCTGAGCCGCAGCCGACCGTCATGTTCAACCCCGAAGTCATCTGGGAAAGCGACGAAAAGAACGTCTACGAAGAAGGCTGCCTGTCGATCCCCGAACAGTTTGCAGAGATTGAGCGCCCGGCAGAAGTCGCGGTGCGCTGGATCGACATCGACGGGGACAAGCAGGAGGCCGAGTTCGACGCGCTGTGGGCGACCTGCGTGCAGCATGAAATCGACCATTTGAACGGGGTGTTGTTCATCGACTATCTGAAACCGCTGAAGCGGCAGATGATTACCCGGAAGATGCAGAAGCTAAAACGCGAACGGGCGCGGATGTGATTGTGAAGGGCGTCAGATGACCGTGCGCCCCTGCCTACCGTGGCCCGACAAACGCTTGCGCACTGCCGCCGCGCCGGTTGACGCGATCACCGACGACATTCGCGCGATCTGGGACGATATGGTCGACACGATGGAAGCGATGCCCGGCCTTGGCCTTGCCGCGCCGCAGATCGGGGTGATGCAGCGTCTCGCGGTTGTCGACTGTTCGCAGGAACGGGGGCAGGTCGTTCGTATGGCGAACCCTGAACTTTTGCACGCCTCTGCCAAGCTTCGCGAACATGAGGAGGCGAGTCCGAACCTTCCCGGTGTTTCTGCCAAGATCGAACGCCCCCGCGCCGTGACCCTTCGGTTTCTGAACGCCGATGGAGAGGTTGAGGAACGGGATTTCGTCGGCGTCTGGGCAACATCGGCGCAACATCAGCTCGACCACCTTGAGGGGCGGATGTATTTTGACCGGCTGGGTAAGGTGAAGCGTCAGATGCTGCTGAAGAAAGCCGAAAAACTAAGGAGGCGACCATGAGGGTAGTCTTCATGGGAACGCCCGACTTCTCGGTTTCGGCTCTGGATGCGTTGGTTGAGGCGGGGCATCAGGTCGTCTGCGCCTATTCGCAGCCGCCCCGTCCAGCGGGCCGCGGCAAGAAGGATCGACCAAGCCCCGTTCAGGCACGGGCGGAGGCGTTGGGCATTCTGGTTCGACATCCGACCAGCCTGAAAACCGCAGACGCGCAGGCGGAGTTCGCGGCGCTTGGCGCGGATATTGCGGTGGTCGTCGCCTATGGCCTGATCCTACCACAAGCGATCCTTGATGCGCCAAAGCGGGGGTGCCTCAACATCCACGCGTCGCTGCTGCCGCGCTGGCGCGGGGCCGCGCCGATTCATCGCGCCATCATGGCCGGGGATGCAGAAACCGGCGTGTGCATCATGCAGATGGACGCGGGGCTGGATACCGGCGATGTCCTATTGCGGCGGTCTGTTCCAATCGGGGCGGAGGAAACCACGGGCGACCTGCACGACCGTCTTTCCGCGCTGGGGGCCGAAGCGATTGTCGATACGCTGGCCACGATTGACGATTTGACGCCAAAGCCGCAGCCGGATGATGGCGTGACCTACGCCAGCAAGATCGACAAGGCCGAAGCGCGGATCGACTGGTCGGTCCCGGCAGCAGAGGTTGACCGGAAAATCCGCGGTATGTCGCCATTCCCCGGCGCGTGGTGCGAAGTTGACGGCGAGCGGATCAAACTGCTGCGCAGCCGCGTGGTCGATCAAAGCGGCAAACCCGGACAGGTCTTGCGCGGTTTCACTGTCGCTTGCGGGTCCGGCGCGGTCGAAATCACCGCCGCACAACGCCCCGGAAAGCGCGTGATGGATGCCGAAGAATTCCTGCGTGGCCTGTCACTACCGGACCACCTGACGTAGCGGCCAGCTTTCCATTTGCCCAATCCCCCGCCATAATTGGCGCATGGGACTTATTGGATTGATTATTATCGGCGCGGCGGCGGGGTTCATCGCGACGCGCCTGATGGGTATGAATGCGGATGTCATCACAACGATCGCGATTGGCATATTCGGCGCATTGATTGGCGGGTTGCTGATCCGCGTTGTATTGACGGTCGGAGGATGGCTTGGCGGATTTGTCGGCGCGGTTCTGGGCGCGATGGTGCTGATCTGGCTTTACCGGAAATACTTCGTTCGATAGTGGCCAGATCACTGGCGGGGTGGGCGGCCTTTGTAGACGGGCAAGCTCCACCCGAAAATCATGCTTCCGGCGCGTAAGGTGAAGGTCACGGCGACGCAGGCGATCAGAATGTGCCACAGCGACCCTGACCATTTGCTGGCCAGAAACGCGGCGACCGCCCCGGCGAAAGCGGCCGATACGTAAAGTTCACCCTGTTTCAGCACCAGCGGCACTTCGTTGCAGACAACGTCACGCAGCAGGCCACCCATGCAGCCGGTCACGACACCCATCAGCACCGTGATGATCGGACCCTGGCCGGTTTCGATGGCGGCAACGACACCAGCAGCGACGGCGATTGGCAGGGCAACAGCGTCAAGCCAGTGCAGCATCCGCAGCCGATATTCGACCAAATGCGCCGTGAAGAACACCAGAACCGCCGCAGCCGACGCTAGGATGACATAGCCCGGCGCGTCGATCCAGAAGACCGGGTTGCGGTCAAGCAGGACATCCCGCGTCGTGCCGCCGCCAACCGCCGTCAGACAAGCGACGAAAGCAAAGCCGACAAGATCGAGCTGCGCCCGGCTTGCCGCCAAAGCGCCGGACAGCGCAAAGACGAACACCGACGCATAATCGAGTGTGCTGAGCGCTATCATGTCTCTTTCTTCGCGGGCTTTGGTTTGAACGGTGCCATGCCTTCGCGGGCAAGTTCATCAGCGCGTTCGTTTTCTGGGTGTCCGGCGTGGCCCTTCACCCATTCCCACGTCACGTGATGGCGGGCCTGCGCCTCGTCCAGCCGCTGCCAAAGCTCGGCGTTCTTGACGGGTTTCTTGTTCGACGTTTTCCAGCCATTGCGCTTCCAGCCGTGAATCCAGCCGGTGACGCCGTTCTTCACATACTGGCTGTCGGTGACGATGGTGATCGTCGACGGCTTATCCAGCGTTTCAAGCGCGTGGATCGCGGCGAGTAGTTCCATCCGGTTGTTGGTTGTCTCGGCCTCTCCGCCATTCAGGGTGCGTTCCTTGACGACATGGTCGCCATCCTTTGCCTGAAGCAACGTGCCCCACCCGCCGGGGCCCGGATTGCCGGAGCACGCCCCGTCCGTATACGCGAATAGATCAGCCATGAGCGGTGATGGTTATCCAGTCCGATGTTGTGCCGTCAAGCCCGACGCCGCCCCCAAGGCGATGATCTGCAACGGTGAAACCGGCGGCGGTCAGCAGGCCGAACAACTCGGGTTGTGTGTAGTATGTGTAGAATCGGCCCAAGGCATCGCGGGCTTCGCCAGTGCCAAGCTTCATACCCAGGCTAAGGGTGCCGCCGGGTTTCAACGCGGTCTTGAGCGCGCTGAGGTAGCGGGGCATGTCAGCTCTCGGCGCGTGAAGCAAACTAAAGCTGGCCCAGATGCCGTCATAGGTATCGACCGCTTCGATGTCGTCAAACGTCGCCTGCCGCGCCGGGACGTTCAGCACATCGCGGGCATGTTTAACCATTTCGGCAGAGGCATCGATGGCATCGACACTCATTCCCCGCGCTTGTATCGCTGCCGCAGCGTGGCCCGGTCCGCACCCAAGGTCAAGCACATGCGCCGTTGCCGGAAGGCTGTCGATAAATCGCGCAAGGTGCCCGCCAGCGGCGTCATCTTCGGTCATTTTGGTGTAGTCGTCGATTTTGGCGTCATAAACCGCGAGCGTTTTTGGATCGCTCATGCGGGTTCCCTCAGCGCGCGGGGGACTTTGAATTCGACGTTTTCCTGGGCGGTTTCCACCATTTCAACCTTCACATCATAGCGGTCGCGGAAGGCGGCGATGACCTCATCTATCAGAACCTCGGGGGCGGATGCCCCGGCGGTCAGCCCAACGCTTTTGATGCCGTCAAGCGCGCGCCAGTCAATGTCATGTGCCCGCTGCACGAGTTGGGAATAAGGGCAGCCAGCGGCTGCACCCACCTCGACCAACCGTTGCGAATTAGAGGAGTTGGGCGCGCCGATCACCAGCAGCGCGTCGCAGTCCGGCGCCATCTGTTTGACCGCGTGTTGACGGTTGGTCGTGGCGTAGCAGATGTCTTCCTTATGCGGCCCGATGATGGACGGAAACCGGGCCTTCAGCGCGGCGACAATACCGGCGGTATCGTCAATCGAAAGGGTGGTCTGCGTGATATAGGCAAGCCGTTCTGGATCGCGGACATCAAGCGTCGCGACATCCTCGGCGGTTTCGACCAGCAGCACCTCGCCATCCGGCAACTGACCCATTGTGCCGACGGTTTCCGGGTGCCCCTCATGCCCGATCATCACCATTTGAAGGCCGTTCTGGGAATGACGCTCAGCCTCTATGTGCACTTTGCTGACAAGGGGGCAGGTCGCGTCGACGTAGATCATATCGCGCTTGGCGGCGGCGGCGGGCACGGCCTTGGGCACGCCATGGGCGGAAAAGATCACAGGGCGGTCGTCGGGACAGTCGGCCAGGCGTTCGACAAACACCGCACCCTTGTCCCGCAGTCCATCGACCACAAATTTGTTGTGCACGATTTCGTGGCGCACATAGACCGGCGGCCCCCATTTTTCGAGAGCCATCTCAACGATCTTGATCGCACGCACGACGCCCGCGCAAAATCCGCGCGGCGCGGCAAGGTAGAGGGTGAGTTCGGGTTTGGTCATGGGCGTCCTGTCCGTCTGTATCACAGAGGTAGGGCGAACCGTGACAGAGGTCCACCCCGCGCCGGTCAAAAAGCCCGCGCGGTGGGTGCTGTCACGGGATCAATCGTCGCTGTTTGACTCGTCCGGGCGCGGTTCACGCGGCGGGCGGCCGATCACGTCTTTCAGTTCATCAAGTTCGATGAAGTTATCGGCTTGGCGACGCAGTTCGTCGGAAATCATCGGTGGCTGCGAGCGAATGGTCGAAACAACCGAAACGCGAACGCCTTTGCGTTGCAGCGAATCGACCAGTGGCCGGAAATCCCCGTCGCCGGAGAACAGCACGATATGGTCGACATAGGGCGCAAGCTCCATCGCGTCGACGCAAAGCTCAATATCCATGTTGCCTTTGACCTTCCGGCGGCCAGCGGCGTCGGTGTATTCTTTCGCCGGTTTCGTCACCATCGAGAAGCCGTTGTAATGCAGCCAATCTACCAGAGGGCGAATGGGGGAATAGTCGTCATTTTCCAGCAATGCGGTATAGTAAAAGGCCCGCAGCATCTTGCCGCGACGCATAAATTCCTGCCGGAGAAGCTTATAATCAATGTCAAAACCAAGCGCTTTTGCTGCCGCATAAAGATTCGAGCCATCGATGAACAGCGCAAGCCGTTCGTCACGGTAGAACATCAGTTTCCCTTTCAGGTGTCGCGTTTCGTCGAGTGAGTGGTGTGGTTGATAAACTTGAAATCTTCAGGACTCAGAATAGAACTAGAATGCCACAGATCAAACACAACCGTCGAGCGTTCATAATCCTGTGACACATGCATTGATAGCATTGGGCGCGAATTACGCAGCGGAATATTGCCAACTTTTATCGCGCATCAAGGCTGCAGTGACGCAGATTGAATGTGAGGATGTGACTGTCTTGGCAACCAGCAGATTCTATTTTACCCCTTGTTTTCCTACCGGTTCGGGGCCGGACTATGTGAACGCTGCCGTGTTCGTGTCAACATGTCTATCGGGACAGGGGCTCCTACGTCACCTTCATGGGATCGAGGCCGCATTTGGGCGCGAAAGAAAGGCCCGTTGGGGTGCGCGAACGCTTGATCTGGACCTGCTCAGCCATGGCGAATCAGTGCTGCCAGATCGCGAGACTTACGATCGCTGGCGAAATTTGCCGTTTGAACAGCAACGCGAGCTTGCCCCGGAAGAGCTGATATTGCCCCATCCACGGCTGCATGAACGGGCCTTTGTGCTTATCCCATTGGCCGACATCGCGCCGGACTGGATGCATCCGGTTTTGGGGCACACTGTCACGCAAATGCTGGATGCTCTGCCGGAGTCTGAAAAGAAAGCCGTTCGGCCCGCCGAAACCTAGGAAAACGGGGTTGTCAATAGTCCATGATCCGCATAAACAAGCGGTTTCTGACTCGCCGACATGGAATTGGAGCGTAAATGGCCCGCGTAACGGTTGAAGACTGCGTAGACAAAGTACCGAACCGGTTCGAACTGGTGATGCTCGCCGCGCATCGCGCCCGCGAAATCTCAGCAGGATCGCCCGTGACCGTGGACCGCGACAACGACAAGAACCCTGTCGTGAGCCTGCGTGAAATCGCGGACGAGACGCAGGCGGCGGATGATCTGCGCGAGCGGATGATCGAAAGCAACCAGACCCAGATTGAGGTTGATGAACCTGAAGAGGACGCCATGGCGCTTCTGATGGGGGCCGAGGCCGACAAGCCGGCGGATGACGATATGTCCGAGGAACGTCTGCTGCGGCAATTGATGGAAGCGCAGGGGCAGCAGTAAGGGCAGCCCTTTCTACGCGACAAGGTGCGGACCGGATGATCAAAGTCGACGACCTGATCCAACTGGTCCGTAACTACAACCCCAAGACCAACCAACAACTGATCCGCGATGCCTACGATTACGGCAAAGCGATGCACGAAGGCCAGTTGCGCCATTCGGGTGAGCCGTATTTCAGCCACCCGATTGCGGTTGCCGCGATCCTGGCCGAACAGAAGCTCGACGATGCAACCATCGTCACCGCGCTGCTGCACGACACCATCGAAGATACCCGATCAACCTACACCGAAGTCGCGGAGCAGTTTGGCCGCGAGATCGCTGAGCTTGTCGATGGCGTCACCAAGCTGACCAACCTTCAGCTTTCGTCGTCGGAAACCAAACAGGCCGAAAACTTCCGCAAGCTGTTCATGGCAATGTCAAAGGACATGCGCGTGATCCTCGTGAAGCTGGCCGACCGTTTGCACAATATGCGCACGATCAAATCGATGCGCGTGGACAAGCAGGCGCAAAAGGCGCGCGAAACGATGGATATTTACGCGCCGCTTGCCGGGCGCATGGGTATGCAGTGGATGCGGGAAGAGTTGGAAGACCTCGCGTTCCTCGTGCTGAACCCCGAAGGGCGCACGTCGATCATGCGCCGCTTTATCACGTTGCAGAAAGAAAGCGGCGACGTGATCCATAAGATCACCAACGACATTCGCTTCGAGCTCGGCAAACAGGATATCGAGGCCGAAGTTTTTGGCCGCGCGAAGAAACCGTATTCGATCTGGCGCAAGATGGAAGAGAAAGGACAGGGGTTTTCCCGGCTTTCCGACATCTACGGCTTTCGCGTCATTACGGGAAGCGAGGTCGACTGCTACCGCGTTCTGGGCGCCATTCATCAACGCTGGCGGGCGGTGCCGGGGCGGTTCAAGGATTACATCAGCCAGCCGAAATCAAACGGATACCGATCAATCCACACGACCGTTTCGGGCCGTGACGGCAAGCGGGTCGAGGTGCAGATCAGAACCGTTCAGATGCACGAGGTCGCGGAAACCGGCGTTGCCGCGCATTGGTCCTATCGCGACGGTGTACAGGTGGAAAACCCATTTGCGGTCGATCCGGCAAAGTGGATTTCCGGCCTGACCGAACGGTTCGAGGCGGCCGAGGACCATGGCGAATTCCTTGAGCATGTGAAGCTTGAGATGTATTCGGACCAAGTGTTCTGCTTCACCCCCAAGGGGGATGTGGTGAAGCTGCCCCGCGGAGCGACACCGCTCGATTTCGCCTATGCGATTCACACGCGGATCGGTGATAGCTGTGTCGGGGCGAAGGTCGACGGCATCCGTGTGCCGCTTTGGACCCGCGTGAAGAACGGACAATCGGTTGAGATTATCACCGCCGAAGGCCAACGCCCGCAGGCGACGTGGCTGGACATCGTGGCGACTGGCAAGGCGAAGGCCGCTGTTCGGCGGTCCCTGCGTGAAGAGGATCGCGACCGGTTCGTCAGGCTGGGTCGCGAACTGTCGCGGGTGGCGTTTGAACATATTGGCCGCAAGGCAACTGACAAGGCGCTGACGACGGCGGCGCGGCAACTTGGCCTTGCGGATGCCGAGGAACTGCTGGCCCGCATGGGTAGCGCCGAGATCACGGCGCGCGACGTGCTTGAAACGCTCTACCCCGAACTCGCCACGATTGAGGGGGAGGAGATCGACCAAAGCCGCGCGGTCGTCGGCTTGTCGGGCGATCAGACCTTCCGCCGTGCGCCCTGTTGCCAGCCGGTTCCGGGCGAACGTATCGTCGGGATCACCTATCGCGGGCAGGGCGTTGTCGTCCACGCGATCGACTGCCCGGTGCTGTCGGATCTTGAGGATCAGTCTGACCGTTGGGTCGATCTGCACTGGCATTCCGGGCGCCATCCGGCGGTGCATACGGTGACGACAGATATCACGATCCGCAACGACGCGGGCGTGCTTGGGCGCATTTGCACATTGATTGGAGAGCAGAAGGCCAATATCTCTGATCTGCATTTCGCAGAACGTAAACCTGACTTTTACAGACTTTTGATTGACGTAGACTTGAGAGACGCTGAACACCTGCATACCGTTATGAATGCCTTGGAGGCCGAAAGTGACGTCGCCTCGCTGGAGCGTGTCCGCGACGTGGATCGGAAGCCCTGAACAGCCAAGGCAGCATAGGACAGCCGATTGGTATTTAAACGACGCGACAGACGGCCGATCTGGAAGATCGTGGCTGACTTCATCTACCCGAAGGGCGGATGGACGCGGGCGTATTACTATGTGCAACACAGGCTGCATCGGCTACCGGACCCACCGCACCGGATTGCGCGCGGGATATTCGCGGGGGTATTCACCAGCTTTACCCCGCTGTTTGGCCTGCATTTCCTGATCGCTGCGATAATGGCCAAGCTGATGCGTGGCAACATCATCGCAGCGCTTCTGGCGACATTCTTCGGGAATCCGCTGACATTCCCCGTGATCGGTACGGTCAGCCTGAACCTTGGCCAATGGATGCTGGGCACGACCTACGATCACTCCGAAAACGCGACGCTGCTGACGAAATTCGCGGCGGCAAGTCGGGAATTCAAAGACAACTTCTTTGCGCTGTTCAACGAAGAAGACGCGAACTGGTCTCACGTTGCGGAGTTCTATTCAGAGGTTTTCCTGCCTTATCTGGTCGGGGGTATCGTGCCCGGCATCGCCTCTGCA
This sequence comes from Aliiroseovarius sp. YM-037, assembly GCF_048060095.1. Classification (NCBI taxonomy): domain Bacteria; kingdom Pseudomonadati; phylum Pseudomonadota; class Alphaproteobacteria; order Rhodobacterales; family Paracoccaceae; genus Aliiroseovarius; species Aliiroseovarius sp. YM-037. The sequence goes on from NZ_JBLUOA010000003.1 coordinate 262,174, forward strand.
ATGGTGTGCTATTACATGTCGGTCCCGTTCATTTCCTTCTACCAAAAACGCCGCGCCGCGCGCCGGATCAAGCGGCTGGAGGAGTTGCGCCGGAAAAAGGCGGCGAAGAAGGCTGACGAACGCGGCGAACGGCGCTAAGTATTGCTGGAACGCTGAATTTTCAGGAGCTATCCGATGACGTCCTCTGCTGTTGGTCCGCTTAGACTGGGTGTGAATATCGACCACGTCGCGACCGTGCGCAATGCGCGGGGCGGTGACTATCCTGACCCCCTGCGTGCCGCTCGTATTGCAGAGGAGGCGGGTGCCGATGGCATCACCGCCCATCTGCGCGAAGATCGCCGCCACATCTCGGACGCGGATATCGACGGACTGATGGATGTGCTATCGGTGCCGCTGAACTTTGAAATGGCCGCGACCGATGAAATGCAGGCGATTGCCCTGCGGCACAAGCCGCACGCGGTCTGCATCGTCCCCGAAAAACGCGAAGAGCGGACGACCGAAGGCGGGCTTGAGGTGGCGCGCGAGGAAAACAAGCTTGCCCATTTCATCGCGCCGCTGCGCGACGCGGGGTGCCGCGTGTCAATTTTTATCGCCGCGGAGCCGGCGCAGATCGAAGCCGCGCATCGCATCGGGGCCGAGGTCATTGAACTCCACACCGGTGCCTATTGCGACGCCCACGCCGAAGGGCGGTTCGACGAACGCGACGAAGAACTTGGCCGCTTGCGGGATATGTCGGCCTTCGCGCATTCGCTGGGGCTGGAGGTGCACGCGGGGCACGGGCTGACCTATGATACGGTGAAGCCCGTGGCCGCCTTCCCCGAGGTGATGGAGCTGAACATCGGTCACTTCCTGATCGGAGAAGCAGTCTTTCGCGGCCTTACCCCCGCGATTGCCGAAATGCGGCGCCTGATGGACGAGGCCCGCGCGTGAACGGCTATGAAATACTGCTGATCCTGATCGGCTGGGCCATTGCGGGCGGCAGCCCCGGCCCCGCAACGCTCGCCATTTCTGGCACATCGATGAGCGCGGGGCGCGGCGCGGGGCTGATGATCGCGGCGGGGATCGTATTCGGCTCCGCCTCTTGGGGCATCGCGGCCGGTATGGGGATGAGCGCGATCATGCTCGCCAATGCCTGGGTGTTTGAGGTTATTCGATATATCGGCGCGGCGTATCTTCTGTATCTCGCGATCAAGTCGCTGATGAAGGCCGCGCGCCCGGCGACGATGATGCCCGTCGTGCCGATCCAAGCCTCTCGCACCCTGTTCGCAAAGGGCGCGTTGCTGCACATCACGAACCCCAAGGCGATCCTGTCGTGGGGGGCGATTTACGCCATTGCGCTGCCTGCGAATGCTGCGACTGTTCAGGTCTGGCAACTGTTCGGCATGTTGATCTGCGTGTCGATGACGGTGTTCTTCGGCTACGCCTTCCTGTTCTCATCCCCCCGTGTCGCGCGGGCCTACGCCAATATGCGGCGGTGGTTTGAACTGACCTTCGCGATCCTGTTCGGCGCGGCGAGCGTCAAGATTTTGACGGCGCGTATCGAATGATCCTCGGCATCGGGACGGATCTTGCGAATATCGACCGGATTCAAGGCACGCTTGATCGGTTCGGGGATCGGTTTCGCAACCGTGTGTTCACAGAGGTTGAGCAGCGCAAGGCCGAACGCCGCGCCGATACCGCTGGCACCTACGCCAAGCGTTGGGCCGCGAAAGAGGCGTGTTCAAAAGCGCTTGGCACCGGATTGCGGATGGGTATCGCGTGGAAAGACATGGCCGTGTCAAACCTGCGCACCGGCCAGCCTGTGATGCACGTCACCGGATGGGCGGCGGAACGATTGGTCGAGATGACGCCAGACGGGCACGAGGCGATCATTCATGTCACGCTGACCGACGATCACCCTTGGGCGCAGGCTTTTGTGGTGATCGAAGCCCGCCCCTCAGCTTGACTCCATCCCCCCCGCACATCATGTAGCGCGCAATGAGAACTCGAAAGGCAGAAAACCGCATGAGCGATGAGGCAAAAAAAGGCGACGGCATCGTCGAGACGATCAAGACGGTGTTTTGGGCGCTGGTCATCGCCGGGATCTTTCGCACGATCTTTTTTCAGCCGTTCTGGATCCCTTCGGGGTCGATGAAAGACACGCTGCTGATCGGGGATTTCCTGTTCGTGAACAAGATGGCCTACGGCTACTCCCAGTATTCTTGCCCGTTCTCAATCTGCCCTATTGAGGGCCGCATCATGGGTAGTGAACCTGAGCGCGGCGATGTCGTCGTGTTCCGCCACCCTGTGAACGGTCAGGACTATATCAAGCGTCTGATCGGGTTGCCCGGTGACCGTGTGCAGATCAAGGACGGCGTCGTTTTCCTGAACGGAGAGCGCGTCCCGCAGGAGCCGAACGGAACCTTCGTCGAGACCCACGAACGTCAAGGGCCGGAGGGCGGATTTCCGATCTGTCAGAATCGCCAAGGCGATAAATGCGCCAAGGAGCGTTTGACGGAAACCCTGCCGAACGGCGTGCAGCATTCGATCCTGAATGTCGGGAATGGCCCGGCTGACAACACATCTGTGTTCACGGTGCCTGAGGGGCAGTATTTCTTTATGGGCGACAACCGCGACAATTCCGTCGACAGCCGCGTTTCCCCGACGCGGGGCGGTGTTGGCCTCGTGCCCTACGACCATCTGATCGGGCGTGCGGATCGGGTCATGTTCTCTTCCGCCGGGCGCAGCCTGTTCTATTTCTGGACGTGGCGCAGCGACAGGTATTTCAAGGCGATCGAGTGAAGCTTTCCGCCGAACTGAAGGCCTTTCAGGGCCGGATCGGGCATGAGTTTTCCCGCCCGGAGCTATTGGTGCGCGCATTGACCCATTCGTCGATGTCTTCCCCGACGCGCGACGACAATCAGCGGCTGGAATTCCTCGGGGATCGCGTGCTGGGCCTCGTCATGGCAGAGTCGCTGTTGTCCGCCGACCGCGCCGCAACCGAGGGGCAGCTTGCCCCCCGCTTCAACGCGCTGGTGCGGAAAGAGGCGTGCGCCGACGTTGCCCGACAGGTCGACCTTGGCGAAGTCCTGAAGCTCGGCCGATCAGAGATGATGTCAGGCGGACGACGCAAGCAGGCGCTTCTTGGGGATGCGATGGAGGCGGTGATTGCTGCCGTCTATCTCGATGCCGGGTTTGAGGCCGCGCGCGATCTGATACAACGCTTGTGGGGCGACCGCGTGGTCGATGTGAAAGCCGACGCGCGCGACGCGAAAACCGCCCTTCAGGAATGGGCGCAGGCGCGTGGCCAGCAGCCTCCGGTCTATACCGAAGCGGGCCGCGCTGGCCCCGATCACGCGCCGCAATTCACCATCGAAGTGCGCCTGACCGACGGCGGCAACGAAACCGCAACCGCCGGATCTAAACGGCAGGCAGAGCAGATGGCCGCAAAGGCGCTGTTGGCGCGATTGGAAGGCAAGACATGACGGATACACGCGCGGGCTTTGTCGCCCTGATCGGAGAGCCGAACGCAGGCAAATCCACCCTGCTGAACCGCATGGTCGGTGCGAAGGTGTCGATTGTGACGCATAAGGTTCAAACGACCCGCGCCCGCATTCGTGGCGTCGCGATGGAAGGCCAATCGCAGATCGTTTTCGTCGACACACCCGGCCTTTTTCGCCCACGCCGCAGGCTCGACCGCGCAATGGTCGCCGCCGCCTGGGGCGGGGCCGCCGACGCCGATGTGGTCGTTCTGCTGGTTGAGGCGCATCGGGGCATCACCGAAGGCGTCGAAAACATCCTCGCCGCCCTTCGGGAACGGGCCGACGGGCAGACCGTCGCGCTCGCCATCAACAAGATCGACCGTGTGAAGTCCGAAGCGTTGCTCTCGCTCACCAAAGACTTGAACGACTCCTTCCCGTTTGCCGAGACATTTATGATCTCAGCCGAGAAAGGCCACGGCGTTGCCGACCTACGCACATGGCTGGCGGATCGTTTGCCCGAGGGGCCGTGGCTGTACCCCGAGGATCAGATCGCTGACCTGCCGATGCGAATGATCGCTGCCGAAATCACGCGCGAAAAGCTGACGCTGCGGCTGCATCAGGAGCTTCCCTATCAGTTGACCGTAGAGACCGAGAATTGGGAGGACCGCAAAGACGGCTCCGCCAAGATCGATCAGTTGATCTACGTGGTTCGGGATGGGCACAAGGGCATCGTTCTTGGCAACAAGGGCGAAACGATCAAAGCCGTCGGCAAAGCCGCGCGTGAGGAGTTGGAAGAGTTCCTGGGCCGCAAGGTGCATCTGTTTCTTCAGGTCAAGGTCCGCGCCAACTGGCTGGAAGAGGCGGAACGCTACTCCGAAATGGGGCTAGAGTTCAAAGACGGCAACACATGACACGCCTCACGGCGGAGTTCTGGGTCGCGGCCTATTTGCGTCGGTTGACGCTTCACAACATACCCGCGTTTGTGACGGCCAAAGGCGACCTGACGGCGGGCGCGATCCTTGTGAAACTCAATACACTCGATGGCGCTGCGAAGGCATTTCAGCGATCCTTCGACCTGATGACCGGCGACCGCGCTTGGGTCGTTCTGGCCGAGGGGCCAGAGGGCGACGTCGATCAGGCGGTGAATAAGCAGCGCAGCTTTGACCCCGACATCTGGGTGATCGAAGTCGAAGACCGTGCCGGGCGGCATCTGTTGGAAGAAGACGGCCTTGCAGGGTAGGGCGAAACCCGTAGGATCAGCGCATGGAGTGGCGTGATCAAGGGGTTGTTCTGGCGGTCCGTCGCCACGGAGAAACCTCTGCAATCCTCGAAGTATTCACCGAAAATCACGGGCGGCACGCCGGTGTCGTGCGGGGTGGAACATCCCGCAAAATCGCGCCGGTTTTGCAGCCCGGCAATCAGGTTGACGTGACTTGGCGCGCGCGGCTCGAAGATCACCTTGGCAGTTTCGCGGTCGAACCGATCCGCAGCCGCGCGGCGGGTGTAATGGACGACCGGCTGGCGCTTGCCGGTCTGAACGCCATCAGCGCCCTGCTAAGTTTCGCCCTGCCAGAGCGGGAAGCGCACCCACAAATCTACGTGCGATCCGTTACCCTGTTCGACCTTCTCGGCGCGACCGACGCGTGGCCGCTCGCCTATCTGCGCTGGGAACTCGCGCTACTTGAAGAGGTGGGCTTTGGCCTCGACCTTACCCGCTGTGCGGTGACGGGCAGCCGCGATGACCTTGCCTATGTCTCCCCCCGAACGGGCCGGGCCGTCAGCAAGCAGGGCGCTGGCGAATGGTCTGACAAGCTGCTGCCGCTTCCGATGTGCCTGCTCGGACAGGGGCCGGTCAGCGATGCGGAAATTCTCGATGGTCTCGTCACGACCGGGCACTTCCTGAAGACCCAGCTTGCCCCTGCGCTTGGAAACATTCCGCTGCCTGCCGCGCGGCAGCGTTTGATCGACCGGCTTTCGCGTCAGGGCTGACGGCGAAACACCATCTCTCCACCGGCTTCATTTGACAGGATCAAGGTGCCGCCCGCGACCTCCGCAAGGGTCATCTGGCCGAGCGCATTAAGAAACGCGATTTCCTCGGACATCGCCGAACACGCCCGCTTGGTCGCGCCGATGCGTTCGATTGATATCCACGGATAGGGCGCGGTCTGCTCTCCAAAATAGCGGTTGCAGGGCGCTTCCCCGGCGATCTTGCCCTCTTCTGGAAACGCGAGCGTTGCCCGTTCGGAAAACGTGGTCCCGTTGAGCTCGGCCAAGACCCAAACGGCCTCAGGGTCGGCGTAGCCGGAAATTGTCTCATCCCCATAGCAGGCGGCAAGAAACGCGAAAGGAACGGAGAGCATTAAACGTCTCATCCCGCTCCCTTAGCACGATGTTTCATCTTGCTTCAAATACTCCCGCCGGAGGCATAAAAGTTATTGCGCCGCGCCTAATCCAGCAATCGCCGTGCGATGACTTGTGCCTGAATTTCTGCCGCGCCCTCAAAAATGTTGAGGATACGGGCATCGCACAAAACCCGGCTTATCTGGTATTCAAGCGCAAACCCGTTGCCGCCGTGGATTTGCAACGCGTTGTCGGCGCTCGCCCACGCAACGCGCGCACCAAGCAGTTTGGCCATCCCCGCCTCAAGATCGCACCGCTTGTCGTGATCCTTTTGCCAGGCCGAATGGTAGGTCAACTGTCGCGCGACCATGATCTCCACCGCCATCATGGCGAGCTTTCCGGCCACCCGAGGGAAGTTGATCAGCGATTTACCGAACTGCTTGCGGTCAATGGCGTATTGCATCCCAAGCTCAAGCGCGTTCTGCGCGACGCCGATGGCCCGTGCCGCCGTCTGAATTCGCGCGGATTCAAAGGTCTGCATCAACTGTTTGAAACCTTGCCCCTCGACCCCACCCAGCAGGTTGTCGGCCTTCACCTTGAAGCCATCAAAGCCAAGTTCGTATTCCTTCATGCCGCGATAGCCGAGCACTTCGATCTCGCCACCGCTCATCCCCTTGGTGGGGAACGGGTCGTCATCGGTGCCTGGCGTCTTCTCGGCCAAGAACATCGACAGGCCGCGATAATCGGTCGTGTCTGGGTCCGTCCGGGCCAGCAAGGTCATGACATGGGTGCGGGCGGCGTGGGTGATCCACGTCTTGTTGCCGGTGACGGTGTAGTCATCCCCATCCTTCACCGCGCGCGTGCGCAAGCTGCCGAGGTCCGAACCCGTATTCGGCTCCGTAAATACCGCCGTCGGTAGAATTTCCGCGCTGGCGATTTTGGGTAGCCATTGCACCTTCTGCTCCTCCGTGCCGCCGCACAGGATAAGCTCCGCCGCGATTTCCGACCGAGTGCCGAGCGATCCGACACCGATATAGCCGCGTGACAACTCCTCCGACACGACAACCATTGACGCCTTGGACAGCCCGAAACCGCCGTGATCCTCGGGGATCGTAAGGCCAAAGACGCCCATCTCGGCCAGTTCTTCGATGATCTCCATCGGGATGAGTTCGTCGTTCAGGTGCCAGTCATGGGCATTCGGCACGACGCGATCATCGGCAAAGCGGCGGAACTGCGCGCGGATCATCTCCAGCTCTTCATCAAGGCCGGAAGCGCCGAAGGTGGCGTGGCCGTGATTGTCCTGCATAAGCGCCGCCAGCCGCATCCGGGCCGCGTTGCTGTTCCCGGATTGGCTTAGCGTCATGATTTCAGGCGTCATCAGCAGGCGCTGATCGTCTTGCGATAGGCCGATATCCTGAAGGCGGGCAATCTCTCCCTGGCTCATCGGGATGCCGCCGTAGATTTGCCAAAGGTATTCACCGAACGCGATTTGGTGGATCAACTGCTCCATCTCGCCAAAGCGGTCGTCGGTTTCCAGCCGTTCCGCCCAATGCTGCATCTGCGTAAGCGATTCTACATATGTGGCGAGCCATGAAAGTGCATGTGCAGCATGTTGGTTCTGCTCCAGCAATGCGCCAGAGATCCGATCCCCATCCGTCACCAGTGCGCGGAGCGAAGATTTCGCCTTTTCGAGCAAATTTATCAGCGGTTCAACGGTCGCGCCGGTCAGCACCAGAAGATCGGGAAGTATCGGATTCTGTGTCATTGCTATACCTGCGTCTTGTCCGTCGTGGGGCATGAACTCACCTTTGAATTTCGTCTTGTCGTGGATAATGACTTTGCAGATGCAGCGCAACTTAAATACGCAGGAGTGCATTTTTTTGTATTTTAATAACAAAGTTTCGATTGACCTATTGGGCAAAGCTTCGATTTTCCGCCGTGATGGCTTGTCAATCCGCGCGGCGCGGCGCAGAGGAAGAACATACAGGAAAGGAAGCCTATGGAACTGATCGGAAACCTCGGCGCGGGCGGCGTTCTGCTGATGTTTCTGATCGGGTTGTTTGCCGGGTTGGTCAAAGGCGCCGTCGGCTTTGCGATGCCAACCATCCTGATTTCGGGCCTTAGCTCTTTCCTACCTGTCGATATCGCGCTGGGCGTTCTTATACTGCCGACCCTCGCGACCAACATGGCGCAGGCGTTGCGGCAGGGGTTGGACGCCGCTTGGGACACCATCCGGCGGTTCAGGCTGTTTCTGATCGTCGGGTTTGTCTGCCTCGTGACCAGCGCACAGCTTGTTCCGGTTCTGGCACCGCGTACGCTCTTCCTCGCGATTGGTATTCCGGTGACGATATTCGCGGTAGTGCAGCTTTTCCGTTGGCGGCCACAAATACGGCCCGAAATGCGCCGCCGGGCAGAGGTTGCGATGGCCGCCATCGCGGGCAGTATTGGCGGCGTGTCGGGCGTTTGGGGGCCGCCGACCGTGCTGTATCTGACCGCGATTGACGCGCCGAAGCGTGACAGCGTCCGGGCGCAGGGGGTAATTTACGGCCTGGGCGCACTGGCGCTGATGTCGGCACATTTGATGACGGGTGTCGTGTCGAGCGCAACCCTGCCCGTGTCTTCCTTGATGTTGATACCAGCCGGGATCGGCATGTGGTTCGGATTTCAGGTGCAGGATCGGTTGGATCAGGAACGGTTCCGGAAGCTCACGTTGTTCGTCCTGATGATCGCAGGGCTGAACCTGATCCGACGCGGCTTGGTCTGAAACGAAAACGGCCGCCCGAGGGCGACCGTCTGGGGTGTGATCTTACGCGCCGGTCAACCGATGGCGACGGCCTTCACATCGTCGTCGATATAGGCTTCGTATTGCGAGAAGTTGCTGGCGAACATATCCACCAGTTTCTTTGCCTGCCGATCATAAGCTTCGGGGTTGTCCCAAGTGCGGCGCGGTTCAAGCAGGATGTCGGGCACGCCGGGCACCGAAACCGGAACGTCGAAGCCGAAATTCGCATCCTTGCGGAAATCCGCATCGGCCAGTGTGCCGTCGAGCGCGGCGGTCAGCAGCGCACGGGTCGCTTTGATCGGCATCCGGCTGCCCGTGCCGTATGCGCCGCCAGTCCAGCCGGTGTTGACCAACCAGCAGGTCGCGCCGTGCTTCGCGATCTTTTCGCGCAACAGGTTGCCGTAAGCCTCAGGTCGGCGGGGCATGAAGGGCGCGCCGAAGCAAGTTGAGAACGTCGGTTCAGGCTCCGTCACGCCGCGTTCGGTGCCTGCGACTTTTGACGTGAAGCCGGACAGGAAGTGATACATCGCCTGCGCCGGGGTCAGCCGCGCGATGGGCGGCAGCACGCCAAACGCGTCGCAGGTCAGCATGATGATGTTTTTCGGATGACCACCCAGCGAGGTGCTTGACGCGTTCGAGATGTAATGCAGCGGGTAGGCGCAGCGCATGTTCGCGGTCAGGCTGTCATCCGCGAAGTCGAGTTCCTTGGTCTCCGGGTCGAACACCATGTTCTCGATCACGGTTCCGAACTTGGTCGTGGTCGCGAAAATCTCTGGCTCCGCCTCTTCCGACAGGTTGATCGTTTTGGCGTAGCAGCCACCTTCGAAGTTGAAAGTGCCGCGATCAGACCAGCCGTGTTCGTCGTCGCCGATCAGAACACGCTCAGGATCAGCGGACAGCGTTGTTTTACCGGTTCCGCTAAGGCCAAAGAAGATCGCCGTATCGACCGGATTGCCCGGCGCGTGGTTGGCTGAGCAGTGCATCGGCATGATGCCCTTGGCTGGCAGCATGTAGTTCAAAAGGGTAAAGACCGATTTCTTATTCTCACCCGCGTATTCCGTGCCGCCGATCAGGATCAGCTTCTTGTCGAAGTTCAGCGCGACGACGGTTTCGGATCGGCAGCCATGTTTTTTTGGGTCGGCTTTGAAGCTGGGGCAGTTGATGACGGTGAATTCGGGCACGAATTCATCAAGTTCATCCCGGTCGGGGCGCCGCAGCAAATGGCGAATGAAAAGACCGTGCCACGCAAGCTCTGTGACCATGCGCACGTCAAGGCGATGCGCGGAATCGGCACCGCCGAACAGATCCTGCACGAAATAATCGCGCCCCTTCATATGGGCGAGGATGTCAGCGTGAAGCTTGTCGAACGCAGCAGGCTCCATCGGCGCGTTGTTTTCCCACCAGATGGAGTCTTCGACGCTATCGGTGCGGACGACGAATTTATCGTTGGGTGAACGGCCAGTATGCTTGCCGGTCGAGACGAGGAACGCCCCGCCTTGGCCAAGCGTGCCTTCGCTGCGCGTCAGCGCCGCTTCGATCAGCGCCGGTTCCATGAGGTTGTAGTAGACGTTTCCAAGACCTGTGATGCCTTGATCATCCAGTCGGTGTGCGGGGTTTACCCGTCCGGTCATCTGCAATGCTCCCGTCGCCGCATATCTGTCGGCGTGTCTTAGGGGTTCAATCCCGGCGCCGATATTCGCGTCGCGCCGATCAGACCGGGGCTGGCCTGACAGCTTCGTCATAACATGCGGTTTCTTTGGATGAACAGGACGCTTTCGCACAGTTAGCGCAACCAGATCGAGGTTAGCGCAACCATTGAGCGAAAGAAGTGAGACATATTAGCAATTGCTTGCCGTTTTTTGACCAGAAAAGGCGGTATGAGAGACGGTGATTCGCACTTAATAGTTGATTCGCCGGGTTGGAAACCGGAGAATATGACGAAAAAACAGGCAGAAAAGAACAATAATTATAAGGAACCCACCCATGTCGAGAATCGCACTGGTGGATGACGACAGGAATATTCTGACGTCCGTCTCAATTACCCTCGAAGCAGAAGGCTTCGACGTTGAAACCTACAATGACGGGCAATCCGCGTTGGATGCCTTCAACAAGCGTATGCCGGACATGGCCGTTCTGGACATCAAGATGCCGCGGATGGACGGCATGGACCTGCTCCAGCGGTTGCGTCAGAAAACGTCGATGCCCGTGATCTTCCTCACCTCCAAAGACGATGAGATTGATGAAGTTCTGGGCCTTCGCATGGGCGCGGATGACTACGTCAAAAAACCGTTCTCTCAGCGTCTTTTGGTAGAGCGGATTCGCGCGCTTTTGCGTCGGCAGGAAGCGATTGAAAATGACGAGGTCGCGACCGAAGAGGACCAGAAGGTTATCGTTCGGGGTGAACTGTCGATGGACCCGCTGCGCCATTCGGTGATGTGGAAGGGCATGGATGTGTCGCTGACCGTGACGGAATTCCTGCTGTTGCAGGCGCTGGCGCAACGGCCCGGTTTCGTGAAAAGCCGCGATCAGTTGATGGACGTCGCCTATGACGATCAGGTCTATGTCGACGACCGCACAATCGACAGCCACATCAAGCGTCTGCGGAAGAAGATGCGGAACACTGATCCTGAGTTTTCTGCGATTGAGACGCTCTACGGCATCGGATACAGATACAACGAAGAGTGACGCTGACCCTGGGGAAGAAATTGCGCAGCCCAAAGCGACCAAATCAAACTGATGTTGTTCTGGGCGAAGACTGGGTTGGAGCAGACAGTGACGTTGACACCGAAATGCGCTCGCGGCGTGAGCGGCGCGGGTATGTGTCGCTCAACCGATCGCCGCTGGCACGGAAAATCATCACCTTCAACCTGATGGCGCTGATCTTTCTGGTTGCGGGTGTTCTGTTCCTTAATCCATTTCGCGACAGCCTCGTCTTCCAGCGCGAAGCCGGCCTTGTGGCCGAGGCGGAGCTGATTGCCGATGTTTTTGAAGCGCAGCTGCCAGAGCGAGGAGAGATCAACCTTGCCGCGCAGATTGGCGTGAACCCGGCTGAAACCCTTGCAGGGCTTGATCTTCCGGTTGGGATGGAGGTGTTCGTTTTCGACACGTCCGAACGGCTGGTGGCAACCACCGTGGGTCAACCGAGGGAGCCTGCGGCGGCCCTTGAAGGGATACAAAAGAACGAACGCAGCACGCTTATCACCGACTTTCTGAACAAGATCTGGGAAGGCATATCAGGGCTGCTTTCACCAGAGGCGGAGAACGGCGAGGAAAGCGATTTTGAAGCGCGGGCACGGGCGCTGATTACGGACGCCGCAAGCGAAGGTGCGCAAAGCAATACCGGGCGGACTGAGGATGGTGGAACAAGCTTCTCCGTCGCCACCCCGATTGAACGTGGCGACACGGTTGTTGGCGTTCTGGCGATCACCAGCGCCGCGGGCGAGATCGATCAACTTGTCCGGCAAGAGCGGGAACAGGTGCTTCAGATGTTCGTCATCGCGATTTTGGTGTCGATCGGGCTGAGCCTTGTTCTGGCCTCGACGATTGCGAACCCGCTTTCCGACCTTGCTGCGGCGGCCGAACTAGGCCGCGACAAAGACGCCCGAAAGATGAGCCCGAGCCGCATTCGCATTCCCGACCTGACGGCCCGACCGGATGAAATCGGGCGTCTGTCCGGCGCGCTTCGGGGTATGGTCGCAGCGCTTTATGATCGCATCGACGCCAACGAACAATTCGCCGCCGACGTCGCGCATGAAATCAAGAACCCGCTGGCAAGTCTGCGCTCCGCCGTTGGCACCCTGCGAGTCGCGCGCAAAGCGGAACAGCGTGACAAGCTGCTTGATGTGATTGATCACGACGTGCGCCGCCTGGACCGTCTGGTCAGCGATATTTCCAATGCCTCCCGCCTTGATAGTGAGTTGGTGAAAGAGGACGAGGAATCGTTCAACCTTCTCAAGATGCTCAGCAACCTGACCGCCTATCTTGGCGAAGAGGCCGGGCGCCGTGGGGTCGTCTTCATTTCTGACCTGCCGTCAGAGCCGATTGTGATTCAGGGGCTGGAGCCGCGCTTGGCGCAGGTGTTCGTCAACCTCATTACCAACGCGATTTCTTTCTGCGAAGATGGCGACGCGATCCGGGTCTGGGCGCGCCGTCGGGACAATCGCGTTCTGGTTGTGGTTGAGGATACCGGCCCCGGTATTCCCGATCAGGCGCTACACAAGATATTCAACCGTTTCTATTCCGAACGGCCCGAGGGACAGTTCGGCAATAACTCTGGTCTCGGCCTGGCGATTTCCAAACAGATTATCGAAGCGCATGGCGGCGTGATCTGGGCCGAGAATATTCGCCCGACAGATGCCGACATCACCTCTGAACCGCTCGGCGCACGGTTTGTCGTCGGCCTTCCGATTTAGCGATGTCGTCCGCGACCCCTGACCGGATTTTCGGCCCGGTGTCGGTGGATGGGGCCGCCCCATCGACCGCGATGCTACACGGAACAACGGTGGCGCTTGGCACTACGGCCGCTTTGATCGTGGGTGAATCCGGGACCGGCAAGTCCTCCCTCGCCTTGCAACTGCTCGCCTTCGGTGCGGCGCTTGTGTCCGACGATCAAACAGTCGTCACACGGCGCGACGATACGTTGTGCGCGTCCGCCCCGCCCGCCATCGCCGGAAGGATTGAGGCACGGGGCATCGGATTGCTTGCCGCTGAACCCGTCAGCGGCGTTCCAATCCGTCTGGTGATCGGTATGGATACTGTCGAAAAGGACCGCTTGCCGCCGCTATATCACTGTCGCATCCTCGGCGTTCGGCTTCCGCTGGTGCACCGCGTTGATGCGACGCATTTTCCGGCGGCAATCCTGCAATACCTGCGCGGTGGACGGAGTGCATGAATGAGCGATAGCCCGACACTTCCGGCATCTGTCGAAGGGCAGCGACTGGTCCTTGTCACTGGCCCATCCGGGGCGGGGCGATCGACGGCCATCAACGCGCTGGAAGACATCGGGTATGAGGCGATTGATAACCTGCCGATCACGCTTCTGCCGCGTTTGCTGGACGGGCCGCCGATAGATCACCCGATGGCGCTGGGCGTCGACGTGCGCAACCGCGATTTCAGCACGACCGCGCTGATCGACACGATTGATAATCTCGGCGACCGGCACGGCATCATGGCAGAGGTCTTTTTCCTCGACTGTAGCGAGGAGGTGTTGATCCGGCGCTATTCGGAGACCCGGCGCCGCCATCCGCTATCGCCTGCCGAAAGCCCGATGGTTGGCATCCGCCGGGAAATCGACCTGCTCGTCCCGATCCGCGCCCGTGCCGATATTCTCGTCGATACGTCCGACCTCACTCCGCATGAATTGCGGGCCGAGGTTGAATCGCTTTTCGCACCGGAAAGCGGGCAACGGCTCGCCATTTCGGTCCATTCCTTTTCCTACAAGCGCGGCGTTCCGCGCGGTGTTGATATGATTTTTGACTGCCGGTTTTTGCGGAACCCATATTGGGAACCAAAGCTGCGAAATCGCAACGGTCAGGATAATGACGTAAGGGAATACGTCGCAAGCGACCCGCGCTTCGTTCCATTCTTTGACAAAGTTGAAGAATTGGCGCTAATGCTGCTGCCAGCCTATATAGAGGAAGGTAAGGCGCATCTGTCGATTGGCTTTGGGTGTACGGGGGGGCAGCACCGGTCAGTCAGCGTGGCAGAACGTCTTGCAGAGGCTCTGGCAAAGTCTGGGTGGCAGGTGTCGATCCGGCATCGGGAATTGGAACGCCGGGCGCAGGTCGCGCCCGAGGGGAAACGGGGTAACGAAGCGTGATCGGTATAGTGATCGTCGCGCATGGTGGTTTGGCAAGAGAGTATCTGGCCGCTGTCGAACACGTAGTCGGCAAACAACCCGGTATACGCGCAATAGCAATAGAATATGACCACGACCGCACCGCGAAAGAGCGGGAGATTTGCACGGCAGCGGATGCGGTTGACGAAGGCGACGGCGTCGTCGTCGTGACGGATATGTTTGGCGGCTCCCCCTCCAACCTGTCGATGCGGGCCTGTGCGCCGGATGATCGCAAGGTGCTTTACGGTGCCAACCTTCCGATGCTGGTGAAGCTTGCAAAAAGTCGCCGGAAGCCGATCGGCCTTGCAATCGAGGCTGCGCTGGCCGCAGGTCGCCGGTATATCGATAGCTGCGACGGGTCTTTTGGGTGAGGGTGCGGCGATGACCAGCAAGACGCTTTCGATCGTCAACGAAAAGGGGCTGCACGCCCGTGCCTCGGCCAAGATGGTGGAAGTCGTGGAAGCCCATGACGCCAGCGCCGAGGTGTCGCGCGACGGGCTGACAGCCGCCGGAGATTCCATCATGGGGCTTTTGATGTTGGCAGCGTCGAAGGGAACCTCTATTGAGGTGGAAACCAGCGGTCCCGACGCTGAAAAGCTTGCCGATGCCCTTGAGACACTGGTTGCCGAGCGCTTCGGCGAAGACTTTTAGCGGCGCGGTGGGCGCCCAACTCAGGCCGGAATATCTGTGGTAGATAGCATTCAGGAAACGGACACCTTGCAGGGTCGCGAAGTGCAGCCCTATGACGGTCGCCGTCTGTCCTATGCCAACACGTTTACGAACCCTTGGAAGGCGACGGCAATCCGCATTGTCGAATGGCTGACCGGGAAGGCGTTACTGCTTTACAAAATTCGCAAGTTTGAACGCAGCGGCGTGCCGTTCGGGCAGGCGTTCTTTACCAAGGGTCTGCAAGCGATGGGGATCGATCTGACGACCCCGAAAGAGCAGTTGAAGAACATCCCGAAAGACGGCCCGCTGGTTGTGGTTGCCAACCATCCGCACGGCCTGGTCGATGGGCTTGTGCTGGCGGAACTGATCGGGGCGGTGCGAACGGATTACAAGATCCTCACCCGCTCGCTTCTGACAGGCGTTGCGGAGATTGAGGATTTCATGCTGCCGGTCGCCTTTCCGCATGAAGAAGACTCCGTGCGCAAGAACCTTGAGATGCGGAAAATCGCGATGACCCATCTGAAGGCGGGCGGCGTGATTATCCTGTTCCCAGCGGGGCAAGTTGCGGCGTCAGAAACCTATTTCGGCCCGGCGATTGAATCCGACTGGAACCCGTTTACCGCCAAGATGATCCAGCGATCCGGCGCGACGGTTCTGCCGATTTATTTCCCCGGTCAGAATTCCCGCCTCTATCAGATCGCGAACAAGGTATCCGCCACCCTTCGCCAAGGGTTGCTGCTGCACGAGATCAAGTTCGCCCTGAACAAGCCGCAGGGGCCGGTCATCGGTCAGCCGATCTCGTATGACGACTGCGAAAAATGGGCCGACAACCCGCGCGGCTTTATGGAGTGGTTGCGGGATAAGACGCTCGCGCTGCGAAACTCCTAGCGCGTCGGCGTCGGCGTTTCGCCTGAATAATCGTAAAATCCGCGTTGCGTTTTCCGGCCAAGCCAGCCCGCTTCGACGTATTTCGTAAGCAACGGGCAGGGGCGGTATTTGGTATCCGCCAGCCCCTCGTGAAGCACGTTCATAATCGCAAGGCAGGTGTCGAGGCCGATAAAATCCGCAAGCTCCAGCGGCCCCATCGGATGGTTCGCGCCAAGCTTCATGGATTCATCAATCGACTTCACCGATCCAACGCCTTCGTAAAGCGTATAAACCGCTTCGTTGATCATCGGCATCAGGATGCGGTTGACGATGAAGGCCGGAAAATCCTCCGCACTCGCGGCGGTCTTGCCAAGTTTTTCGACGACCGCCAGCAGGGCTTTATAGGTCGGTTCATCCGTTGCGATGCCACGGATCAGTTCGACCAATTGCATGATCGGAACGGGGTTCATGAAGTGGAACCCCATGAATTTTTCCGGCCGATCGGTGCGCGACGCCAGCCGCGTGATCGAGATTGATGACGTGTTCGATGTCAGGATCGTGTTTGGCTTCAGGTGCGGCAGCAGGTCTTCGAAAATCGCCTGCTTAACGGATTCACGTTCCGTCGCGGCTTCTATCACCAGATCGGTGCCCGCAACATCCTTCAGGTCCAGCGTCGTTTTGATCCGGGCAAGGGTGGCCGCCTTGTCGTCTTCCGTGATTGCACCTCGACCAATTTGCCGGTCTAGGTTGTTGCCAATCAGCTCCATCGCCGCATCAAGACTGTCCTGCGAGATGTCGTTTAACACGACATCAAAATCGGCGAGCGCAAAGACATGGGCGATGCCGTTGCCCATCTGACCAGCGCCAACAATCCCGACCGTCTTGATTTCCATCTCTGCCTCTCCCGTTCGTCTTGTCTACACCCTGTTCTATGCGCCGCGTGTGGGTCAACTGCAAGGGGCGGGATCACCGAAAGGTTTACTCAAATACCGCATTTAGCAAATCCGAAACCACTGAATGTGAGGTTTGCAGCGGGTGAGTCGAAGGTGAGTGAGGTGGAGATATGGTGTATGAGAATCTGGGTGGCAGTCTGCTGGACTACGCCCCGTGCCGTTATGGCAAATCCAAGCTGTTGTTTCGGGGGCCGCGCAGACGGTTATCGGGCGATTATGTCGCGTTCCTTGGCGGGACGGAGACTTATGGAAAATTCATAGAACAGCCTTTTCCGGTCTTGGTGGAACAGATGACCGGCACGAAGTCGATCAACTTCGGCTGTGTGAATGCGGGGGCTGAGGTTTATTGCAATGACCAATCGGTTCTGGACGCCTGCGCCGATGCGCGCGCGACCGTGGTTCAGGTGACAGGCGCGCAGAATATCTCTAACCGGTTCTATTCGGTGCATCCGCGCAGAAACGACCGGTTCGTCCGGGCAACCACGGTGCTGCATACGCTTTACCCCGAGGTGGATTTTACCGAGTTCAACTTTACCCGCCACCTGCTGACCAGCCTGCATGATCTGTCGCCTGAGCGGTTCGAACTGGTCCGGCGTGAATTGCGGCGGGTATGGACCAAACGGATGGAGCAATTGCTTAGCCGCGTGGGGGAGCCTGTGATCCTGCTGTGGCTCGCCGATCATCGACCGGATGAAGGTGCTGCGGTCGGTCTGGGCCATGACCCGCTATTTGTCGATGCGCCGATGCTGCGAAGGCTCGACAGCCTTGTGGCCAAGCAGATTGAAATCGTCCCACCGCCCAAGAAAAAGGCGACCGACGGCATGGTGTTTTCCCCGATGGAGGCGCCGGCCGCGGCTGCGTCGCTAGGTGTTCCGGCACATAAGGATGCCGCGGATGCGCTGGCGGCGGAGCTTCGGCGGTTGCTGTGAACAAAAAACCCGCCGATTTCCCGGCGGGTTTTGTGTGGTTAACGGTGCGTAAGATCAGAGCTTTTCGATCAGCTCCGGCACGGCGGTAAACAGATCCGCGACAAGGCCGTAATCCGCAACTTGGAAGATTGGGGCCTCTTCGTCCTTGTTGATCGCGACGATGATCTTGGAGTCTTTCATCCCCGCAAGGTGCTGGATCGCGCCAGAGATGCCGACCGCGACGTAAAGCTCCGGTGCGACGACTTTGCCGGTCTGACCAACCTGCCAGTCGTTCGGGGCATAGCCGGAATCGACCGCCGCACGCGATGCGCCCACGGCGGCACCCAGTTTGTCGGCCAGCTTTTCGATCAGGGCGAAGTCTTCTTCGGACCCGACACCGCGGCCGCCGGATACAACGACGCCAGCCGACGTAAGTTCGGGACGATCGCTTTCAGCGACCTTGTCTTCGACCCATTCGGACAGGTTCGGATCATCCGCAGCGCCGATGTTTTCGACACTGGCGGAACCACCTTCGCCCGCTGCGTCAAACGCGGTCGTGCGGATCGACAGCACTTTCTTCGCGTCGCGCGATTTCACCGTCTGGATCGCGTTGCCTGCATAGATCGGGCGTTCAAACGTGTCGGCATCCTTGATGCCGGAAACGTCGGTGATCACCATCGCATCAAGCAGGGCTGCAACGCGCGGAAGGATGTTTTTCGCATCCGTCGTTGCCGGGGCGACGATGTGGTCATAGTCGCCAGCCAGCGACACGACCAGCGCTGCAACAGGTTCCGCAAGGCGATGACCGTAAAGGTCATGCTCAGCACAGAGCACGTTCTTCACGCCGTCGATCTTGGCAGCGGCCTCAGCGGCAGAGCTGCATGTCGCGCCGGAGCAGAGAACGGTCACGTCGCCCAACGCCTGCGCGGCGGCGACGGTTTTTGCGGTTGCATCGACGGACAGTTCGCCGTCGGTGACTTCTGCAAGGAGAAGAACAGCCATTACACAGCCCCCGCTTCTTTGAGTTTCTCAACCAGTTCATCGACAGAGCCGACGATCTCACCCGCTTTGCGGGCCTCGGGTTCTGTCGTCGAAACGATTTCAAGCCGCGGTGTCACGTCAACGCCGTAGTCCGCCGGGGTCTTTTCATCCAGCGGCTTTTTCTTCGCCTTCATGATGTTCGGCAGGCTTGCATAGCGCGGTTCGTTCAGGCGCAGGTCGGTCGACACGATGGTCGGCATCTTGACCTTGATGGTTTGCAGGCCGCCATCGACTTCGCGGGTGACAACGGCATTGTCGCCATCGATGTCGATATTGTTGGCATACATCGCCTGGCTCCACCCCAGAAGGGCAGACAGCATTTGACCGGTCGCGTTCATGTCATTGTCGATCGCCTGCTTGCCGCAGAGGACGAGGCCCGGCTGTTCTTCGTCAACGATCCCTTTCAGGATCTGCGCGACGGCCAGCGGTTCGATGTCCTGATGCACGTCGTCAGCGGCAACCACCAGAATGGCGCGGTCCGCGCCCATCGCAAGCGCCGTGCGCAGCGTTTCCTGGGCCTGCTTGACACCGATAGAAACGGCGATGACCTCTTCAGCCTTGCCAGCTTCTTTCAGGCGGATCGCCTCTTCCACGGCAATCTCATCAAACGGGTTCATGGACATTTTGACATTGGCGAGATCGACACCGCTGCCGTCCGCCTTGACGCGGACCTTCACGTTGTAATCGATCACGCGTTTGACAGGTACAAGCACCTTCATCTGCGTACGTCTCCTTCAGTGTCCCGAAATCGGGGCGTTCAGCTCTCGAAAGTGTGTTAGCTGAGGCAGAGCAGGGAAAACAGCCTAAAATCGACGAAATTGCTGTCGCCCGCGTCTGTCGGCGGAAATTTGGGGCGCGACGTTGCGTCGCTGGCTGCTAAGATGGTGCCAGAAAACGGAGGTGAAACATGGAGCGTGTAACCGGATTTGGTGGCTTTTTCTTCCGCGCGGATGACCCGAAGGCACTGGCGGACTGGTATCATAAGCATCTGGGTGTCGATCCCGTGCCAAGCGACTACGACACATCCTGTTGGGCGCAAGACGCTGGGCCGACGGTCTTTGCGCCGTTTGATAAGGTGACGGAATATTTCGGGAATAAGGAAAAGCAGTTCATGCTGAATTTCCGGGTGCGCGACCTTGATGCGATGGTGGCGCAACTGGAAGGGGCGGGGATCGAGGTGCGTCGCGACCCGGACTCCCCCTATCCCAACGGCAGTTTTGCGTGGCTGAATGACCCCGAGGGAAACCCGATTGAGTTGTGGCAGCCCGCGTAACCTAGCGGTTCGCGCCGGGCACCCACAGCACATCGTCAGCGCCGCCGCCATTGGCAACGCGAGAGGCGACGAAGAACCAATCTGACAGCCGATTCAGGTATTTAACCGCGGCGGGGTTCACCGATTCCTGTGTTGCGAGTTCCACGGCCAGCCGTTCGGCCCGCCGCGATACTGTGCGGCACAGATGAAGGTGCGCCGACAGCGCCGAGCCACCCGGCAGCACAAAGCTGCGCAGCGGTTGAAGGTCGGCGTTCATCGCGTCGATTTCGGATTCAAGGCGGCTGACTTGGGTGTCCGACATCCGTAGGGGCGGATATTCCGCATCCGCGTCTTTTTCCATGCCCGGGCGGCAGAAGTCAGCCCCAAGGTCGAACAGATCGTTCTGAATCGCGGCAAGCTGCGCGTTCATCTCACCCTCTGCGTGCAGGCGGGCAAGGCCGACGGTCGCGTTCGTTTCATCGACGGTGCCGTAGGCCATGACGCGGGCCGAATGTTTCGCAACGCGGCTGCCATCGCCCAGTGCGGTTTCACCAGCATCGCCGGTCCGGGTGTAAATCTTGTTCAGAACGACCATGCTAGTTTCCTCCGCCACGGAACAGGATGAATAGTAGGATAAGAACCACGGCCAGCGCCTGCGCCATGATCCGATAGCGCATGATGCGATTGGCGTGCTTGCGGTTGAAATCGCCGCCTTTGGCAAAGGCACCGATGCCGATCATCAGGATCACGACGACGGCCAAGACCGCGATGGCGACGATAATGAAAAGAGGGTCTTGGAACATGATCGGTCCTTTCGCTGCCTCGCACTACCGCCAAATCCGGTGGAATGCGACCCCAAATTCGGTGGCTGCGACCGTTCGTCAGCCTAGCCTTTTCGCAGGATCCGATCGAGCGCGCGGGTGCTCAGCATACGACGAAGCAGACCCAGCGCATAGGTCGGCGTTGTCACGTAATAGCGAGGTTTCGGACGGGGTGCTTCCAGCGCGCGGATCAGCTTTGCCGTGACGGCACTTGCCGGAAGCTCGAACGGCGCGGGTTCGCCACTTTCGTCGTTCAGCCGGGGTATTGCGGCGGTTTCATACAAATAGCGCTGGGCGGAACTCTCCCAATCGATCCAGGTCTCGAATTCCCGCCGCGCGTTCTTGCGGAAATCCGTCGTGATCGGGCCGGGTTCGATCAGTGTGACGTGAATTCCGGTTCCCTTCATCTCAAGCCGCAATGTGTCGGTGAGCCCCTCTAGCGCGAATTTTGTTGCGTTGTATGACCCGCGAAAGCGCATCGCGACAAACCCGAGGACGGATGAGCAATTGATGATCCGCCCATGCCCCTGCGCCCGC
The DNA here is from genome assembly GCF_048060095.1 of Aliiroseovarius sp. YM-037. Lineage (NCBI taxonomy): Bacteria > Pseudomonadati > Pseudomonadota > Alphaproteobacteria > Rhodobacterales > Paracoccaceae > Aliiroseovarius > Aliiroseovarius sp. YM-037. The sequence goes on from NZ_JBLUOA010000003.1 coordinate 283,641, forward strand.
ATCACCGGGATCAGGCGGCGGGTCAGGTCGTGATAGCCAAACAGGTTGGTTTCAAAAATCGCGCGCAGTGCGTCACGGGGAACATCCTCAACCGCGCCGGGGATCGCGTAGGCTCCGTTGTTGAACAGCGCATCAAGCGTGCCACTCGTCCGGCTGAGCGTTTCGGCAACGGCGGATTCAACCGACGCCTCGTCCGCATAGTCGAGGACGAAGCTCTCCAATCCCTCGGCCTTTAGCCGGGCGCAATCGATCTGCTGCCGACAGGTCGCGAAAACCCGCCAGCCACGCTTGGCCAGCGCGTGTGCCGCATCATACCCGATACCTGATGAGCATCCGGTGATCAGAATGGTTTTCTCTGCCATATGTCCCGCCGCGCTGTTTGGCTTTGACGAATAGGCCAAACTGCTTAGGCGGGCAACGCAAACGTCAGAGGCTACCGGGCAGGCGCCAGAAAACGCCGCGACATATAGCCTTCGTCGCCGGTTTCATTGACACTCAGCCGCGCCCAGTTGCCTTCGAACGCGATCACCTGCGCCTCGGTGCCTTGGTTAAGCGTCGCAACAACCGCCGTGCGCGACGACGGCCCGGACCGCAGGTTGACGCGGCTGCCGGACACAACCCAGTTCGTCACGCGACTTAGGATGACACCTTCAGGCGCATCGGTCGCGCCGACTTGGATAAGGTTCACTGGCCTAGGTCGCGTCGCTGCCCGATGCACCGGCTGCGAAACCACAGCGCTCGCGAGGATCGGCGCCGGGTCTTCGACGACGGCGGGCGTGGGTTCTTCAACCGCAAGGTTGGCTTCTGTCGTTGGCGTCTGTTCGGCGGGATCTTCGCCGTAAATTTTCAAAACAAGAACGAAAGCAAATGTAAAAAGAATCGTTAACCGTATCATTACAAATTTCCCCTAACGCCTCAGTATAGCATAAAAGCAGGGGCTTTTCGGCGCGCGGGGAAAGAATAGACTTCGTGCCCCCTATTGCCAGTTTACCAAGGCCGCAGGCGGCGCTATCACCGTCTGCATGAACGATTTGACTGACGATCCCGATATCGGCGCCACGCCCAATCCGAACGAAACGTCCGAGCCGCTGCGCCGCGCGATTGGTGAGCGTTATCTGACCTACGCACTGTCCACGATCATGCACCGGGCGTTGCCGGATGCGCGGGATGGACTGAAGCCCGTGCATCGGCGGATACTCTACGCGATGCGGGAACTGAAGCTGGCGTCAAACGGCGGTTTCCGAAAGTCGGCGAAGATTTCCGGCGACGTGATGGGCAACTATCACCCGCACGGGGATGCCGCGATCTATGACGCGATGGCGCGGCTCGCGCAGGATTTCGCGGTGCGTTATCCGCTGGTCGACGGGCAGGGGAATTTCGGCAATATCGACGGCGATAACCCCGCCGCCAGCCGCTATACTGAAGCCCGCATGACCGCCGCCGCCGAGGCGCTGCTTGAGGGGTTGAGCGAGAACGCAGTCGATTTCCGCGAAAACTACGACGGCACGCTGACAGAGCCTGAGGTGCTGCCGGCGTCGTTCCCGAACCTTCTGGCGAACGGATCAAGCGGGATCGCAGTTGGCATGGCAACGAACATACCGCCGCATAATATCACGGAGCTGTGTGACGCCTGCCTGCATATGATCAAGGTTCCCGATGTGCGGGACGACACGCTGGTCAATTACGTGCCGGGGCCGGACTTTCCGACCGGTGGTGTGATCGTTGAACCGCGCGACAGCATCCTTGAAACCTACCGCACCGGGCGCGGTGCCTTCCGTCTGCGCTGCCGGTGGGAGGTTGAGGATCTGGGCCGGGGACAGTGGCAGATCGTCGTAACCGAAATCCCGTATCAGGTTCAGAAATCAAAGCTGATCGAAAAGGTCGCGGAGCTGATCCAAACCAAGAAAATCCCGATTCTGGCAGACGTGCGCGACGAAAGCGCCGACGACGTGCGGATCGTGCTTGAGCCGAAATCGAAGAATGTCGATGCGGAGGTGTTGATGAACACAATGTTCCGCAATTCGGATTTCGAGGTGCGCTTCAGCCTCAACATGAATGTGTTGATCGACGGGCGCACCCCGAAAGTGTGCAGCCTGAAAGAAGTGCTTCGCGCATTCCTCGATCATCGGCGCGAGGTTTTGATCCGGCGCAGCCAGCACAGGCTCGATAAGATCGACCATCGGCTTGAGGTCTTGGAAGGCTATATCGTTGCGTTCCTGAACCTTGATCGTGTGATCGAAATCATCCGTTACGAGGATGAGCCGAAGGCCGTCATGATGGCCGAGTTTGAGTTGACCGACATTCAGGCCGAAGCGATCCTCAACATGCGGCTGCGCAGCTTGCGCAAGCTTGAGGAAATGGAGCTGAAGCGCGAACACGAAGCGCTGCTGCTTGAGCGGGAAGAGTTGACCGAATTGCTTGCTGATGAGGGGCTTCAATGGGACCGGATCAGCGACCAGTTGAAGGAAACCAAAAAGAAGTTCGGCAAAGACTACGAAGGCGGCGTGCGCCGCACCGATTTCGCCGAAGCGGGTGAGGTTGAGGACGTTCCGATCGAAGCGATGATCGAACGCGAACCGATCACCGTCGTCTGTTCGCAGATGGGGTGGGTTCGGGCGCTGTCGGGGCATATCGCGCTCGACAAGGAACTGAAATTCAAGGACGGGGATGGCCCCCGATTTGTGTTCCATGCCGAAACGACCGACCGCTTGCTGGTGTTCGGCACCAACGGGCGGTTCTATACGCTGAGCGCATCGAATCTGCCCGGCGGTCGCGGAATGGGCGAACCCCTGCGCCTGATGGTCGATCTGCCAAACGAATCCGAAATCGTCGGGTTGTTCATCCACCAGCCGGACCGAAAGCTGCTGGTCGCGTCCTCCGCCGGTGACGGTTTCCTCGTGGCCGAGGCTGAGGTTGTCGCACAAACCCGGACCGGCAAGCAGGTCTTGAATGTGCGCGGCGACAACCGTGCGCAGGTGTGCACCCCGGCATCGGGCGACCATATCGCCTGTGTTGGCGAAAATCGGAAAGTTCTCATTTTTCCGGTCGATGAGCTGCCGGAAATGGGGCGCGGCAAGGGCGTCAGGTTGCAAAAGTATAAGGATGGCGGTCTGTCCGACGCGACCACATTCAATCTGGAAGAGGGGTTGTCATGGCTCGACCCCGCCGGACGGACGCGAACCGAAACGGAGCTTGCCGAATGGATAGGTAAGCGGGCGAGCGCGGGTCGCATGGCCCCGCGCGGCTTCCCACGGGATAACAAGTTTACCTGATCAGGTTTCCTCAACCTTCAACCAAACCCCACCCTCAGGGCGCAGCGTCAGGATCATTACAGGCTTTGGTGCGCGCCCCTGAATGGGCGTAAACTGAAAACGCGCAAGCAGTGATGACAGGATAATCACCGCTTCCTGTAATGCGAATGTCGCGCCGATACAGATGCGCGGCCCGGCCCCGAACGGAAGGTAGGCGTATCGGTCAATCGCCTTGAGGTCCGCAAACCGATCCGGGTCAAAGCTGTCGGGATTGTCCCAAAGCAGATGGTTCCGGTGCAGCGCATAGATCGGCAGCATCACGGTATCGCCGCGCCGGACCTCTCGGCCACAAAGCGTGTCGTTGGCCTGCGCAGTGCGCGACAGGAAGGCTGCTGGGGGGTAAAGGCGCAGGGCTTCGTCAACGATCTGCCGGATATAGGGCAGTTCCGCGACGTCGTCGGCGGTTGCGTTGCGATCCCCGAGGACGGATCGTGCCTCATGACGGGCGCGGGTCTGGACGTCTTGGTCAAACGCGCAGAGGTATAGCGCCCAGGACAGGGTCAGCGCCGTTGTTTCGTGACCCGCAACGATGAAGGTCAGCAGATTGTCCCGAAGCTCTGACGTGGTCATGCGCCGTTTGGTTTCGGGGTCTTCGCCGTCCAGCAGCAGGTCGAGAAGGTCGGGAACGCCTGACCTTTCGCGATTGCGGCGCTCGTCGATCACCGTGTCAGCGGCCCGCTTCATCTGCTTCAACGACCCTGAGGACAGCACCCGCGACGGGCGTGGCACCCAAGTCGGCACCCCGATCACGTCGAGCAGGGAGACTTTCGCAGTCTGATCGATATAGGCATCAATCGCCTTGTGCATCGCGGTGCGATCAAAGCCCTCATCGCCCGAAAAGGTGACGTCAGAGATCACCTCGAACGTCGCTGTCACCATTTCCTGATAAAGATCCGCCCCCCGACCGGCCTGCGCGCCAACCCGCGCGACAGAGCGTTCAGCCGCCGCCGTCATCATCGGCGCGAGGTTCTGGATGTTGCGGAATGAAAACACAGGCGCGGCCGTGCGGCGTTGCCAATGCCAGTGGGCGCCTTCGGCGACAAACAGGCTTTCCCCGATGGCCGGGCGCAGGATGTTCTTGGTCACGTCGGATTTCGGATAATCCTCCAACCGGTCCTTCAGGATATGCCGGTTGGCTTCCGGGTCCATCACCATATGCCACCGCTTCCCGGTCTTGCCGGACACGATCGGCTGGCGTGTCGCGATTTCCGGCACGATTTCAAGCACGTTGCGCCGCGCGGCTTTCAATGACCGCAAGATACCCCACGGTTCTGACACCAGCGGGACACGAACCGGAACGTCTGTAAGCTTGGGATCGTGACCGTCCATCCTTCAAATATATGCCGAACGCCGCGCCTTGCAATCGCTGGTGATTGCGTGTCGGTAACCCATGGGTTATCCCGATAGGATATCAGTTACGGAGAACTCCATGTCCCTGTCCTCAACGTCGCGCCTGATCGTCGCGTTTGTCGCCGCTGCCGTCTTGTCTGCTTGTAGCAGCGCATCATCGCTCGACAGTCCGCTTGAGAACCTTGGCAATTTCAAACTGGGGCATAACATCGTCATCGCCGACAACGCGCAGATCGGCCCGCTTTCCCGCGCGGCTGAACCCGACGATTGGGAAGCAGCGATGACCACCGCGATTGAGGATCGGCTGGGCCGTTATCAGGGTGAGGGGCTGTTCCACCTCGGCGTAACGGTCGAAGGCTATAACCTTGCCGTGCCGGGCGTGCCGCTTGTCGTGTCGCCGAAATCCGTGCTGATCATCAGCGTGAATATCTGGGACAACAGCACGCGCGAAAAGCTGACAGAAGAGCCAAAGCAGTTCACCGTATTCGAAGCACTTTCCGGCGAAACCATCGTTGGGTCTGGCCTGACACAGAACAAGGCGCAGCAGATGGAGAACCTCAGCATCAATGCGGCGGCGGCGATCGAAAGGTGGCTGGTTCAGAACCCGCAATGGTTCGGAGTGACGGCGGATGCAACGGAACAGGCTGTTCCCGCTTCGGAAAATACGGCCGCAACCGCCGAAACTGCCAACTGACGCTTGATTTTTCCCGCCAGGTTTCGTAACGAGCGCGCGATGTTAATTCGGGTCGGCTGAGACCCCAAAGCACGAGGCGCCTGAGGATCATGGCAAAGGAAAAGTTTGAGCGCAGCAAGCCGCATTGCAACATCGGCACGATTGGTCACGTTGACCACGGCAAGACGACGTTGACGGCGGCGATCACGAAGCAATACGGTGATTTCAAGGCGTATGACGAGATTGACGGCGCGCCGGAGGAAAAGGCACGCGGGATCACGATCTCGACGGCGCATGTCGAATACGAGACCGACAACCGTCACTACGCCCATGTCGACTGCCCCGGCCACGCCGACTATGTGAAGAACATGATCACCGGTGCGGCGCAGATGGACGGCGCGATCCTGGTGGTGAACGCCGCTGACGGCCCGATGCCACAAACGCGTGAGCACATTCTGCTGGGCCGCCAGGTTGGTATCCCGTCGATGGTCGTGTTCCTCAACAAAGTCGACCAGGTCGACGATGAGGAACTGCTTGAGCTGGTCGAAATGGAAGTCCGCGAACTGCTGACCGAATACGACTACCCGGGCGACGACATTCCGATCATCGCAGGCTCGGCCCTGGCCGCTCTGGAAGGCCGTGACGACAATATCGGGTCTGAAAAGATCGCCGAGCTGATGAAGGCCGTGGACGAATACATCCCGCAGCCTGAGCGTGCTGTTGATCAGCCGTTCCTGATGCCGATCGAGGACGTGTTCTCGATCTCCGGCCGCGGCACGGTTGTGACCGGTCGTGTTGAGCGTGGCGTGATCAATGTTGGCGACGAGATCGAAATCGTCGGCATCAAGGACACCACCAAGACGACCTGTACCGGTGTTGAAATGTTCCGCAAGCTGCTGGATCGCGGTGAAGCCGGCGACAACATCGGCGCGCTTCTGCGTGGTGTGGATCGTGAAGGCGTTGAGCGTGGCCAGGTTCTGTGTAAGCCGGGTTCTGTGAAGCCGCACACGAAGTTCGA
>NZ_JBLUOA010000004.1:0-191137 GCF_048060095.1 Aliiroseovarius sp. YM-037
CGCAATAACATCCTCAACAGCATCCTGCCACTCGCGCGACTCAATCGGATCAATGTCTTGGGTGGCGTCGGTCATGGGTATTCCTCCGAATGGTTGGCGGATGACGTGTCAGCCGAAGAACTGCGCGCCGTTTGCGCTGATGGTCGAGCCGTTGATGAACCCTGCGTCGTCCGAGGCCAAAAAAGCTACGCAGCGGGCAATCTCTTCGGGCTCACCAAGCCGACCGGCCGGGATCTGCGGAATGATCGCCTCGTTCAGAACCGTCTCGGGAATGGCCTTGACCATTTCGGTGGCAATGTAGCCCGGGCAGACAGCGTTGGCGGTGATGCCTGCACGCGCACCTTCCTGTGCCAGAGAGCGGACGATGCCGATGTCGCCTGCTTTGGTGGCGGCATAGTTAACCTGCGCGAACTGGCCTTTCTGGCCATTGACCGAACTGATCACGATTACGCGGCCAAACTTGCGTTCGCGCATACCGGACCAGACCGGATGCACCGTGTTGAACACACCGGTCAGGTTCGTATCGATCACCTGTTGCCACTGTTCCGGGGTCATCTTGTGGAACGGCGCGTCGCGAGTGATGCCCGCATTAGCGACAACAACGTCGATCGGGCCGACCTCTTCTTCAACCTTGGCGATACCGGCGGCACTTTCTTCGTAGTTGCCGACGTTCCATTTGTAGGTCTTGATACCGGTTTCTGCGGTGAATTTCCCGGCGGCTTCGTCATTGCCGGCGTAGGTGGCGGCGACATTGTAACCCTCGGCCTTGAGAGCCTTGGAAATCGCTTCGCCGATACCGCGGCTGCCGCCGGTGACCAGTGCTGTTCGCGTCATGGTAATCTCCTCCATTGATAGTTTGCGTCTTGCCGCGTGTTCACTTTGCCAGGACGTAAGACCCCGGCGCATCTTCAATCACGTTGAGCGCACCGTCGCCGGGCACCCGTGCGGGCACCTGTTTGGCGCGATCCTTTGCCTCGATCCAATCCGCCCAGGCGGGCCACCAGGACCCTTTGGATGCGGTTGCATTCTCCAGCCATTCGTCGGGGTTTTTGGGGTAGTCCGGGTTTTCCCAATAGCCGTATTTCTCGCGTTCGCCGGGTGGGTTGATCACCCCGGCAATATGGCCTGAGCCGCCGAGAACGAACTTGATCTCGCCGCTTAGCAGCCCCGTCGTCGGATAAACCGATGTCCAGGGTGCGATATGGTCTTCGCGGGTGGCCAGAACGAAACAGGGCGTCTTGATCTTGCCGATGTCGATCTTGGTGCCGTTCAATGTCAGGCCGCCGGGTTTGCGCAGGGCGTTCTTGAGGTAAACCTCTTCAAGATACCAAAGCAGCATGGCCGCCGGCATGCGGGTGGAGTCCGAATTCCAGTAGAGCAGGTCGAACGCGGGGGGCTTGTTGCCCATCAGGTAATTCATCACATGGAACGACCAGATCAGATCGTTTTCGCGGATCATTGAGAACATGTCCCGCATGTGGTGGTCTTCGAGGTGACCTTTCTTGGCCATATGTTCGCGTAACGCCGTCAACCGGTCATGGTCGATGAAGACGCCGATTTCGCCGACGTCGGTGAAATCCACCATCGTGGCCAGCGTCGTGGCCGACGCGATCCGAGTGTCTTTCTTGGCGGCCAGATAGGCGAGCGTGGCCGTGACCAAAATGCCGCCGATGCAGAAGCCCAGTATGTTGACCTTCTTCTCGCCAGTGGCCTGTTCGATTGCATCGAGCGCCGCCAGCGGGCCTTCGTTCATGTAATGCTCAAAGCTTTTCTCGGCATGCTCGGGGCCGGGGTTGACCCAGCTGATGATGAACACCGTATGACCCCGATCCAGCATGTAACGCACCAAGCTGTTCTTCTCGCGCATGTCCATGATGTAGTATTTGTTGATCCATGCAGGCACGAACAGGATCGGACGCTTGCGCTGTGTTTTGGTCGTCGGCTCGAACTGGATCAGCTGCATCAGATCGTTCTGATAGACAACCTTGCCCGGAGTGGTGCCGAGATCACGCCCGACGACAAAGGCGGTTCCGTCGTTGGTGGCAATGTCGAGCCGCCCGTCGCCACGTTCCAGATCATCCAGAAGGTTGTTGAACCCGTCCAGAAGGCTCTGCCCATCGGTTTCCAGCAATTTCTGCTTGGCCTGCGGGTTGAGTGCCAGAAAATTGCTCGGCGCGAGGGCGCTCAGGATCTGACGGGTATAGAATTCGACCTTTAGATGCTCTTTCGATCCCTTGGGAAACCGGTTGAGGACGTCCAGGGTGGCTTCCTCCAGCGCCAAGTGCACATCGCGGCACATCCGCCCGATGGGATCGGCGTCCCAGGAACCGTCTTTGAAGCGGCGATCTTTGACCTCGGTTCCGGTGCCGGTCAAACCGGCCATCCAGATGTTGGTCATTTTGCTTATAGCTGCTTGCTGGATCGCCATCAGGTCGGCTGGCTTGGTCATCAGTTCCATGCCGACCTTGGCGTAGGCCGCCATGACAGAGGCCGAATCCACCACGGAAAATTCGCCGCCCGTCACCTTGCCCGCAGTCGTAGTGGCCGCGCGAAGGAACAACCCCTGAGCCCTTTGCATAAGGCTCCAGTATTCCACCAGCCGATCATTCAACGTTTCCGAAAGCGGATCTGGTTGGGACATGGGGCGTTCCTTTCAATTAGGTTGTGCGATTGGTGCGGGCGGCGAAGGTGGCCCGTTGCCGACCGGGGAGGATCGGCAGCGGGCTGGGGAGGTTCAGTTGAGCCGTTCGATCGCCAGCGCAATGCCCTGACCGCCACCGATACACATGGTGACGAGGCCATACTTGCCGTCGATCCGGTCAAGCTCGTTCAGCGCTTTGATCGTGATGATCGCGCCGGTGGCGCCAATCGGGTGGCCAAGTGCAATTGCGCCGCCATTGGGATTGACCTTGCTGGTGTCGAAACCCAGTTCCTTGTTCACGGCGCAGGCTTGTGCTGCGAAGGCCTCGTTCGATTCAATCACGTCGAAATCGCCCGCGTTCATATCCAGCTTTTTCAGCAGGGTCGTGACCGCCGGAATGGGGCCGATACCCATCACCTCGGGGCGCACACCAGCATGCGCATAGCCCAACAGGCGCGCGCGCGGTTTCAGACCTGCTTTTTCCGCTGCATCGGCCGACGCCAGAACAACCGCCGCCGCGCCGTCATTCAGGCCCGACGCGTTACCCGCAGTCACGGAGCCGTCCTTGCGGAAGGCGGGGCGTAGTTTGCCCAGACTTTCCGCGGTCGTCGAAGGTTTGGCATGTTCATCGGTGTCGAACGGCACCATTTCACGGCGGACCTTTATCTCAATAGGCAGGATCTGCGATTTGAACCGACCTTCCTCAATGGCCACACCAGCGCGGCGCTGACTTTCAGCGGCAAAGGCGTCCTGATCGTCGCGTGAGATCTGGTGCTCGTCCGCGACGTTTTCGGCTGTCACGCCCATATGACCACCCCCGAACGGATCGTTCAGAGCGGCGATCATCATGTCGGTCATGCTGACGTCGCCCATCTTCTGACCAAAACGCGGCGACTGGCTTGAATAGGGGGATCGCGACATACATTCGGCACCACCAGCCAGCGCAAAATCGACGTCGCCCAGCATGATGTGCTGCGCCGAAGAAACGATGGCCTGCGCACCGGAACCGCATAGGCGGTTCACGGTCAAGGCCGGGGCCTCGGGCGGAATGCCGGCTTCGACAGCGGCAACCCGGCCAAGATACATATCACGGCCTTCGGTATTGATCACATGGCCGAAAATCGAATGACCGATTTGCTTGGGGTCAACGCCACTGCGCTTCATCGCTTCATTGGCGACAGCGGCAGCCAGCGTGGTCGGCGCGTGGCTCGCCAGAGAGCCGCCGAACGTCCCGATTGCGGTGCGCACCCCGTCCAGAATTACTACGTCTTTTGTCATGGTCTTTCCTTTCTTGATTCAATGTTTCTCAGGGTGCCGGAGTGCCCAGCCCGGAAATCCTGCCCGAAATTTCATCCAGAACTGTGGGATCGTCGATTGTTGCTGGCATTTTCCAGTCGGTGCCGTCAGCGATCGAAACCATCGTGCCGCGCAGAACTTTCCCCGAACGTGTCTTTGGCAATGCGTTGACCACCATGCAGAGTTTGAACGCCGCAACCGGGCCAATTTCCTGCCGGATCAGCTTGACGCATTCTTTCTCAATCTCTTCCGTAGGGCGATCGCAACCCGCATTCAAGCAAATCAATCCAAGTGGTGCCTGCCCCTTGAGGGCATCACCGATGCCGATCACGGCGCATTCGGCCACGTCAGGATGGTTGGCCAGAACCTCCTCCATCCCACCGGTAGACAAGCGGTGGCCAGCGACATTAATCACGTCATCCGTGCGCGCCATGATGTAGACGTAGCCATCTTCGTCCATGATCCCGGCGTCGCCGGTCTCGTAATAGCCGGGGAAATGATCCAGATAGGATTTGCGGAACCGGTCATCGGCATTCCAGAGTCCGGGCAACGTGCCCGGAGGTAGCGGCAATTTGACGGCAATCGCCCCAAGCGTTCCGGTCGGCACCGGATGGCCGCCCTCATCCAGGATTTCGATCTTGTAGCCCGGCATCGGAACGGCGGGTGAACCCGGCTTGATCGGCAGCTGTTCGATCCCCAGCGGATTGGCCGCGATGCCAAACCCGGTTTCGGTTTGCCACCAATGGTCGATCACCGGCTTTTTCAGATGTTCCTGTGCCCAGTTGATGGTGTCGGGATCAGCCCGCTCGCCGGCCAGGAACAACGCCTGTAATCCGCTCATGTCGTAGCGGTTTACGTGCTTGGCCTCGGGGTCTTCGCGTTTGATAGCGCGCAAAGCGGTCGGTGCCGTGAAAAGCACCTTGACGTCATGCTCTTCGACCACACGCCAGAAAGTGCCGGGGTCAGGGGTGCCAACTGGTTTGCCCTCAAACACCAATGTGGTGCACCCCATCAGCAGCGGCGCATAACAGATATAGCTATGGCCGACGACCCAGCCTACATCTGAAGCCGCCCAGAACACGTCGCCGGGTTTGACGTTGTAGACATTCTTCATCGTCCACAACAACGCCACCATATGCCCGCCATTGTGGCGCACCACGCCCTTGGGCTGCCCGGTGGTCCCGGAGGTGTAGAGGATATAAAGCGGATCGGCACCACCCACCGGGACGCATTTCACGGGTTTGGCCTTCGCGGTTGCCTCGGCCCAATCCACATCGCGCCCTTCAATCATCGACGCTTCCGCTTGTGGACGTCCGAGGATGACCGTGAAATCGGGCTTATGCGCCGAAATCTCTATCGCGCCGTCCAGAAGGGGTTTGTATTCCACGATCCGCCCCGGCTCAATCCCGCAAGATGCGGCGATAACGGCCTTGGGTTTGGCATCTTCGATCCGAACCGCGAGCTCATGGGCCGCAAAGCCCCCAAAGACCACCGAGTGAATTGCGCCCAGCCGGGCACAGGCCAGCATGGCCACCAGTGCTTCGGGCACCATCGGCATGTAGATGACCACGCGGTCCCCCTTGGCGACACCACGTTCGGAAAGAACCCCGGCCAAAGCGGCGACCTTTTCCTGAAGCTCGCTATACGTGATCTTGGTTTTGCTGTCGGTGACGGGGCTGTCGTGAATGATTGCAACCTGATCGCCACGGCCCGCTTCGACATGTCGGTCGACCGCGTTCCAGCAGGTGTTCGTGCTGGCATCCGTGAACCACTGGTAAAGTGGTGCATTGCTGTCATCCAGTGCCTTGGTCGGCTTGGTGTACCAGTCGACTTCTTCGGCTGCTTTCAACCAAAACGCCTCGGGATCGTTTTCCCATTCTGAATATACGTCTTTGTATGAGGTCATTAGCTTGCTCCTTCGTTTCCTTCGCCAACGGCATTGCTGCCCAGACATTTTGTTCAGCCGTAGCTGGCCACAGGCGCTCGTGCCAAAGCGGCGATCTTGCCTTTCATCACAGGCTTGGACGCCCGCGCGCCGATGTGGCCCAGCACCAATACTGCTGTCCCGTTTGAGATCACGGCCACCCTGTTGCCCTTGCCGGTATAGCGAAACGCGTCCGCTGGATTTTCATGGATGTCCATGCAGGCCCGTGCCACGCCGGGCGAATAGACCAGTGACAGGTCACGCTGGGCTTGCTCGGCGGGTGTTCTTTCGGTCATGCCGCCGCCCCGGCTGTGCGGGCCTCGCGAATCAAGGCCATCACGTTGCGGGCGGCATCCGGGATATTGGTGCCAGGGCCAAAGATTGCCTTCACACCTCGGGATTTGAGGAAGTCGTAATCCTGCTGCGGCACCACGCCGCCACAGATCACGAGAATATCTTCGGCCCCCTTTGCCCTGAGCGCTTCAATCAGTTGTGGGGCCAGCGTCTTATGACCAGCGGCCTGACTTGAGATGCCGACGACATGCACATCGTTGTCGATAGCATCCTGCGCCGCCTCTTCTGGGGTCTGGAATAGCGGACCGACATCCACGTCAAAGCCGATATCGGCAAAGGCGGTGGCGATCACCTTGGCCCCGCGGTCGTGCCCGTCCTGGCCCATCTTGACGACCATCATGCGCGGGCGGCGGCCTTCTTCGTCGGCAAACGCCTCTACATCGCGCTGGATCTGGGCAAAGCCCTCGTCACCATCGTAGGCAGAGCTGTAGACGCCAGCCAGTGTCTTGATCTCGGCATGATGACGGCCAAAGACCTTCTCCATCGCGTCGGAAATCTCGCCGACGGTTGCGCGGGCGCGGGCGGCGTCCACTGCCAGCGCCAGAAGGTTGCCGTTGCCCCGCGCACCCTTCTCAAGCGCCGATAGCGCCGCATCGCACGCCGCTTGATCGCGGGTCTTGCGAATGCGCTCCAGCCGAGCCACCTGCGCGCGGCGAACTTCCTCGTTGTCGATCATTCGAACTTCGATATCGTCTTCCTTTTCAAGACGATACTTGTTGACACCGACGATTACCTCATCGCCTTTGTCAACGGCGGCCTGACGCAGCGCGGCTGCCTCTTCAATGCGCAGCTTGGGCATGCCATTGGCGACTGCCTTGGTCATGCCCCCCATGTCTTCGACTTCTTCGATCAGCTCCCATGCCGCTTCGGCCAGTTCTGCCGTCAGTTTCTCGACATAGTAGCTGCCCGCCAGCGGATCGACGACATTGGTCACGCCGGTTTCTTCCTGCAGGATCAGTTGAGTATTCCGTGCGATCCGGGCTGAGAATTCTGTGGGCAGGGCAATCGCCTCGTCCAGCGCGTTGGTGTGTAGGCTTTGGGTGCCGCCAAGGGCCGCCGACATCGCCTCGTATGCTGTGCGGATTACGTTGTTATAGGGGTCTTGTTCCTGAAGGCTGACGCCGCTGGTCTGACAATGGGTGCGCAGCATCCGGCTCTGCGGTTTCTGCGGATCGAATTCGTCCATGATCCGCGACCACAGCAACCGCGCCGCGCGCAGCTTGGCGGCTTCCATGAAGAAGTTCATGCCGATGGCAAAGAAGAAGCTCAAACGCCCAGCGAACTTGTCGACGTCCATGCCCCGCGCGATGGCTGCGCGCACATATTCGCGACCGTCCGCGAGTGTGAAGGCAAGCTCTTGCACAAGGTTCGAACCGGCCTCTTGCATGTGGTAGCCGCTGATCGAGATCGAGTTGAACCGCGGCATGTTGTCGGAGGTGTATTCGATGATGTCCGAGATGATCCGCATCGACGGTTCCGGCGGGTAGATATAGGTGTTGCGGACCATGAATTCCTTCAGAATATCGTTCTGAATGGTTCCGGAAAGCTGTGCTTTATCAACGCCTTGCTCTTCACCCGTGACAATGAAATTGGCAAGGATCGGGATGACCGCACCATTCATCGTCATGCTGACGGACATCTGGTCGAGCGGGATACCATCGAAGAGGATCTTCATGTCCTCGACGCTGTCAATCGCCACGCCAGCCTTGCCGACGTCACCCTGAACCCGAGGGTGGTCGCTGTCATAGCCCCGGTGCGTGGCCAAATCGAAGGCGACAGAGCAGCCCTGTTGCCCCGCCGCGATATTCTTGCGGTAGAACGCGTTTGACTCCTCGGCCGTCGAAAAGCCCGCATATTGCCGGATCGTCCATGGTCGGCCAGCATACATCGTGGCGCGCGGCCCGCGCAGAAATGGCGCTTCGCCCGGCATTGAGCCGAGATGCGTCACGTCTTTCAAGTCGTCCTCGGTGTAGACCGGATTGACTTTGATTCCCTCGGGGGTCTCCCAGATCAGGTCGTCTACTGCCCGCGTCTTGAGTTCTCGCTCAGCAAGCTTTTTCCAGTTTTCAAGTTTGTCAGACATTGGTCTTCCTCCTCCAAGGACCAAGCGCGTGCAGGTATCAGTAGGTGTTCATTCAAACTCCATAATCACGTCGTCCACCGCCAGGCTGTCACCCGGTGCAGCGTTGATCTTCGACACGACCCCGGCACGTTCGGCGCGCAGGATATTTTCCATTTTCATGGCCTCGACACTGGCGAGGGTTTGACCTTCCTGAACGCTTTCGCCTTCGGTGACGTTGACGGAAACGATCAATCCCGGCATCGGGCAAAGCAGCAGTTTTGAGGTGTCGGCGGCCACTTTCTCCGGCATGAATTCGGCCAGGTCCGCGATGCGGGGGGTGCGGATCGTCACATCCAAATCGGCACCGCGATAACGGATGCGGAACCCTTCTGTTCGTCCCTCTACCTTCAGCGCCATGCGCGTGCCGTCGACCTCGACGATTGCCAGACTGCGGCCCGGCACCCAATCGGATGTGACGCGGGCGTTCGTGCCATCGTCGAAAGTCACGGTTGACCCATCGCGATCTGCCGAAATCTCAACCGGAAAGCTCTGATCTTGAAGGCGCACTATCCAATCTTCGCCGACATGGCGTTCGTGATTGTCCATCCGGCCAGACACCCGCGCGCGCCTGATTTCCACAACGCGATGCATGGCAGAGGCCGCCGCCGCGATCCGGCGCAGCGCTGTGTCATCCAAGGTGACGCCGCCAAAGCCTTCGGGATATTCTTCTTCAATGAAAGCGGTCGTTATGTCACCCGAAATGAAACGCGGATGGTCCATCACCGCAGACAGGAACGGAATGTTATGGCCTATCCCCTCAATCTCGAACTCATCCAGCGCGTTGCGCATGATTTCGATGGCGTCAGCGCGGTTGGGCGCCCATGAACACAGCTTGGCGATCATCGGGTCGTAATACATGCTGATCTCGCCGCCTTCGAACACGCCGGTATCGTTGCGTACGGCCTTGTCCTTCTCTTCCACCTCGGCAGGCGGGCGGTAGCGCGACAGGCGGCCAATCGACGGCAAGAAGCCGCGATAGGGGTCTTCGGCGTAAAGTCGGCTTTCGATGGACCAGCCGTTGATTCCGATGTCTTTTTGCTGCAGTGCCAGCTTTTCGCCATAGGCCACGCGGATCATCTGTTCGACCAGATCGATGCCGGTGATCAGCTCTGTGACCGGGTGTTCGACTTGCAGTCGCGTGTTCATCTCAAGGAAGTAGAAGTTGCGATCCCCATCGACGATGAATTCCACCGTCCCGGCTGAGCAGTAATCGACAGCCTGCGCCAAGGCGACCGCTTGCTCGCCCATCGACTTGCGCGTTTCGTCGTCGAGAAACGGGGAGGGCGCCTCTTCCACAACCTTTTGGTTGCGCCGTTGAATCGAGCATTCCCGCTCGTTCAGATAGAGGCAGTTGCCATGCTTGTCGCCCAGTACTTGAATTTCGATATGGCGCGGCTGGGTGATGAACTTTTCGATGAAGATCCGGTCATCGCCAAAGCTGCTGGCCGCCTCGTTCTTCGAACTCTGAAAGCCCTCACGCGCTTCGTCGTCGTTCCAAGCGATGCGCATACCCTTGCCGCCACCGCCGGCGCTGGCCTTGATCATCACCGGATAGCCGATTTCGTTGCTGATCTTCACCGCCTCGTCGGCGTCTTCGATCAGGCCCATCACGCCGGGCACGGTGGAAACCCCGGCCTCCTGCGCGATTTTCTTACTGGTGATCTTGTCGCCCATCGCCTCGATCGCACCACGCGGAGGACCGACAAAGGCGACGCCCTCGGCCTCTAGCGCCGCAGCGAACTTGCTGTTCTCGCTTAGAAAACCGTAGCCGGGATGCACGGCCTCGGCCCCGGTCTGGCGAACTGCGTCCATGACCTTGTCGATAACGATGTAGGATTGGTTCGCGGGGGGCGGGCCGATGTGCACCGCCTCGTCGGCCATCTCGACGTGAAGCGCATCCCGATCAGCATCAGAATAGATCGCGACCGTTTTGATGCCCATTTTTTGGGCAGATTTGATCACGCGGCAAGCGATTTCGCCCCGGTTTGCGATGAGTATTTTCTTAAACATCAAACAGCCCTCTAAAGTGGAATATTGTCATGTTTTTTCCACGGGTTACTTAGCTTTTTGGTCCGCAGGGCAGCAAAGGCTCGCGCGACACGAAGCCGGGTGGAATGTGGCATGATTACTTCGTCGATGAAGCCGCGTTCGGCGGCGACGAAAGGATTGGCGAAGCGGTCCTCGTAATCCTTCGTATGGGCTGCGATCTTGTCGGCATCACCCAGATCGGTGCGGTGGATGATCTCGGTCGCGCCCTTGGCGCCCATCACCGCGATCTCGGCCGTAGGCCAGGCATAGTTGACATCGCCGCGCAGATGCTTGGACGCCATCACGTCATAGGCGCCGCCATAGGCTTTGCGAGTAATCACCGTTACTTTCGGCACGGTCGCCTCACCATAGGCAAATAGCAGTTTGGCCCCGTGCTTGATGACGCCGCCATATTCCTGGGACGTCCCCGGCAGGAACCCCGGCACATCGACGAAGGTAAGGATAGGGATTTCGAAGGCATCACAGAACCGCACGAACCGCGCGGCCTTGCGGCTGCTGTCGATATCCAGACACCCCGCCAGCACCATTGGCTGGTTTGCTACCACACCGACGGTTTGACCCTCAAGGCGGATAAACCCAGTCAGTATATTCTTGGCGAAGTCTGATTGAATCTCATAGAAATCGCCCTCATCCGCGGTTTTGCGAATGAGTTCGACCATATCGTATGGCTGGTTGGGATTATTCGGAATCAGTGTGTCCAGTGACTGCTCTACCCGGCCCGGCTTGTCAAAGAACGGACGCACCGGTGCTTTTTCCCGGTTGTTTAGCGGCAGGAAGTCCACCAGACGCCGCACTTCGGCCAGAGCGGAAACATCGTCCTCAAACGCGGCATCGGCCACGCTGGATTTGCGGGTGTGGGTGCTTGCCCCGCCCAGCTCTTCTGCCGTCACCTGTTCGTTGGTGACTGTTTTGACCACATCCGGGCCCGTCACGAACATGTAGGAGGTATCTTTGACCATGAAGATGAAATCGGTCATGGCAGGCGAATAGACCGCACCGC
Source organism: Aliiroseovarius sp. YM-037 (assembly GCF_048060095.1). Lineage (NCBI taxonomy): Bacteria > Pseudomonadati > Pseudomonadota > Alphaproteobacteria > Rhodobacterales > Paracoccaceae > Aliiroseovarius > Aliiroseovarius sp. YM-037. The sequence goes on from NZ_JBLUOA010000004.1 coordinate 11,387, forward strand.
CTGCACAGGGGCCCATGATAACGCTGATCTGCGGAATGACGCCCGAGGCCATGATGTTGCGCTGGAATACTTCGGCATAGCCCGCCAGTGATGCAACACCCTCTTGGATACGCGCGCCGCCCGAGTCGTTCAGCCCGATCACCGGCGCGCCGACTTTCATTGCCATATCCATGATCTTGCAGATCTTCTGGGCGTGCGTTTCGCTCAAGCTGCCGCCGAAGACGGTAAAATCCTGACTGAAGACATAGACCTGCCGACCATTGATGGTGCCCCAACCGGTGACGACTCCGTCGCCCGGCATCTTGACCTCATCCATGCCGAAATCGGTACAGCGATGCGCCACGAACGTATCGAATTCCTCAAAGCTGCCTTCATCCAACAGGACGTCGATGCGTTCCCGCGAAGTCAGTTTTCCTTTGGCGTGCTGGGCGTCGATGCGGTGCTGCCCGCCACCTGCGTAGGCCTCGGTCCGCCGCCCTTCGAGTTCTTCGATTGTTTCTATCATCGCAGCATCCCATGCTTCATCATTGACGGAGTCAAAAAAGTGGCTTGGTCGTTGGTTTAACGAGCAACAAACGGCAACATTATTGCGGTCTCGTTCGGAGCGCGTAGACAACCTCTGCGGTAGCCGACGCCCCCTCAACTTGCCTCGCGATTAGCGCTGAGAATCGAGATTTACTTGCTTTGCGGGCAAACCGTGGTAGGCAACGTGGCATAGCAAGAACGTTGATTGGAAATGAATAATGGCGTGCATGCGAAGCGTTCACTACCAAAAAGGCCACAATATGCAAACTTGCGAACACGCTCATGGCGGAGCGTAAACTCTTTGCTGGTGCCCGACTTCGTAACTTGCGAAAAGATGAGAATCTATCTCAGAGAGATTTCGCAAAGCGGCTTGGCATATCAGCTAGCTATCTGAATCAACTGGAAAACAATCAACGACCGTTGTCGGCTGCGGTCATGCTGGCACTTGTTGATAACTTCGAAATTGACCTGACATCCTTTGCCGAGGATGAGAGCATTCGTCTTGCTGCAGATCTGAATGAAGCCCTTGCAGAACCGATTTTGGCGGGGCACCGCCCTTCGAAACAAGAGACGAAAGCGGCAATGGCCCACGCGCCGGAGTTTGTTCGTGCCCTTCTTGCTTTCCACACCGGCTATCAAAACCTTAAGAATAGCCTGGTTTCGCTGAACGACATTCTGGAAAAGGGTCAGATTCCGGCTATACCGCTGCCATATGAGGAGGTGCGGGACTTTTTTCACTATAGCGACAACTACTTTGACAGCCTAGATAAGGCCGCCGAGGCCCGTGCGCGCGAAGTGGGAATCGATGGAATTAAAAACAAATCCGCCGCAGTCGACCGTCTGGCTGAAAAACATGGTATTTCAGTTTCGTTCGAACGCGGAAAACTGCCCGGGGAAACACTCAGTGAACTTCACCCGGACTCAAAGCGTCTGATTATCAATACGGCGCACCCGGAACCCAGCCAGACCTTCCTGCTTTGGCATCAAATCGCCTTGCTGGAAGATACGGATGAGATTGACAGGATTGTGGACGAGGCAGGGTTTCAAACCCCGGAAGGACGTTCGATCGCACGTATGGCCCTCGCAAATTTCAGCGCCGGGGCCACGATCATGCCATACGGAGAATTCCTCGCCATAGCCTCGGACCTTCGCCATGATCTGGAGCTTTTGGCGAGCAAATTTGGTGCCAGCCTCGAACAGGTTGCGCACCGTCTGAGCACGCTTCAGCGGACAGGGGCGAAAGGTGTGCCGTTCTATTTCATGCGTGTCGACAGAGCAGGAGCAATCACAAAGCGCCACAGCACGACCCGTTTGCAGTTCGCCAGATATGGCGGTGCATGTCCTTTGTGGAATGTTCATCAGGCATTCGAAACGCCCGGAGAAATCGTGCGGCAACTGGCCGAAACACCCGACGGTGAACGCTATGTGTGTATTGCAAGAACGATTACGAAAAGAGGCCAGGGGTTCAACGCGCCTATCAGACGATATGCCATCGCCCTTGGCAGCCCGGTCGAATACGTGAAAGACATCGTTTACGGTGACGACCTCAAGGTAAACCTGCTTGAGGCTTACGACAAGATCGGTATCTCATGCCGAATTTGCAACCGCACAGAATGTCCGCAAAGGGCGGTCCCACCGATTGATCGCAATATCCTGGTCGACACCCACACCCGCAGAATCGTGCCGTTTCGGATTGAGTAGCGGTTCGTCTTGGCTGTGTCGCGAGCTTTCATACAGCCGAACGGCACCCTATCGACCGGACACATTTGTCCAGCCTGAGCCAACACGGCCCATGCGGGTGTTTGAGACGCGGATCGTAGATCGAAGATTTCAGATCAGGATGTGATCCTCACGCCATCGCGCGGGTCAGGAAATCCTCGATCATGTTGCCATAGCTTTGCTCGACCGCGCATTCAAAGCCGTCTTCGCAGCGCAGCACCAGCGCCTTGACGCCGAAGAATTCAGTATAGCTGCTGGCGTCGGGGGCAAAGACGGCATCGTGCAGGTCAAGCGGGCAGCCGATGGACATGACCTCTGCCGCGTCGGGGCCGGTGATGCGAAAGAAGGTTTGCGTGTCTGAGACCCGCACGATAGAGATCTCGGCGGGTGCGGTTTCGGGCTTCAAGGCGTCGATCAGGGCGGCCTCGTTTTCCAGCGCGTCGCGCAGCAGCCAGCGGTTGGGACCGATATGGCACAGGCTGGCACTGTCGTTGCGCGTGCGCGTGTTGGGGTCGTTCGGGAAACTCAATCTGTCTTTACACCAAGCGTTCAGCTCCTTCTGCGGCCCTTTGAGGTCAAACAGGGCGTAGATCGGCAGGCGCTCTATCCGGGCGTCATATGTCATATCAGGACCTCAGCCTTTCGCCGTCAACGTCATAGTGGATCGGCGGTGTGACCCGCGCGGGGATCACCGCGTCGTTCAGACGCACATGCACGGTTTCACCGTGGCGGGAATGGCCGTTTTCCAGCAAGGCCAGCCCGACCCAACGTTCGTGCACCGTGCTGTAGACGCAGGCGGTGACGAAGCCTTCGGTTGGTTTGCGGTCCCCGCCCGGTGTCAGGGGCGCGCCTTCCGGGATCATGCGATCCGGTTCGGGGATCACGCCCACCAGTTCGCGCCGATTGGACGTGCCCGCGCGGCGCAGCGCAACAGAGCGTTTGCCAAGGTAGTCGGGTTTCTTCTTGGACATCGCCCAGCCAAGGCCAAGATCGAAGGGATCGATCGGCCCGTCAACTTCGTGGCCCAAGGATAGAAACCCTTTTTCGACGCGCAGCACATGGCTTGCTTCTGATCCGATGGGCGCGATGCCAAAGGGCGCGCCAGCTTCCAGTATCTTCTCCCACAGGCGCAGCAGGTCGCGCGGGGCGACGTTGACCTCGAACGAAAGCTCTCCGGTGAAGCTGACACGCACCACGCGCGCCGGGATGTCTGCGACATGTCCATCCGAGAAGGCCATAAACGGCAGAGCTTCGGGCGAGATGTCGATATCCGTGCCAAGCGCCTGCATGACTTCGCGGGCTTTGGGGCCGCAGATGGTGGCGTTGTTCCATTGGCTTGTGACGGTGGTGATAAACACGTTCCAGTCGGGGAACTCTGTTTGCAGGATTTCCTCCATATGGCCGTTCATTGCATCTGCATGACCGGTGGAGGTCGAGATGATCCAACGATCCTCGGACAACCGTAGGGCCACCCCGTCATCCATCACCAGTCCGTCGTCGCTTAGCATCAGGCCATAGCGGGCGCGGCCCGGTTTCAGGCTGGACATGATATTTGTGTAGAGATGATCGAGGAAGCGCCCCACATCGCGCCCCTTCAACTCGAACGTGCCGAGGGGGGAGCCGTCATAGACGCCCACGCCATTGCGAACGGCACGGCATTCCCGGTTGACCGCATCCTGAAATTCCTCGCCGTCCTGCGGGAAATATCCCGGGCGGCGCCAGCGCGCACCGGCTTCGTACATGAATGCACCTTGGGCGAGGTTCCAGGCGGTGATCGGCGTATGGCGATAGGGCAGGGCGACACTTTCTTCCCGAATACCGCCAATCGCACCGAAAGACACGGGCGTATAAGGGGCGCGGAAGGTGGTGGTGCCGACCTCATCCAGCGGCAGGCCCTTTTGCATGGCGACGGTGCCGATGATGTTGATGTTGCCGACCTTGCCCTGATCTATCCCCATGCCGCCCGTGGTGTAGCGTTTGACATGTTCGACATTGTCATAGCCTTCGCGCAGGGCCAGATGCACGTCGTCGACGGAGACATCGTTTTGCAAATCGAGGAACGCCTTGCCACTGGCCGTTTCGACGCGCCAGAGCGGATCGACGCTGTAGTCCAGATCGTCGGAAGCGGGGATATCGAGGAGCATGCCGCCGTTTGCACCAGCTTCCGCACCGCCGCGCAGCGCGTCCGCCAGCGTCAGGTCGCCGTTTGCGGCCCCCGCACAGGTTGCGGCTTGGGCGGCCTTATCGGGGCGAAAGGTGGACAGCTCCTCATCATAGGTCAAGCTGCCCCGCGATTGGGACCACAGGTGCACCGCAGGGTTCCACCCGCCGGAGATCGCCACCAGATCGCAGCCGAGCTTGCGACCTGCGCCGCCTTTCGCGGGCGCGACGGTCACCGCCTTGACGCGGCCCCTGCCATGGACGGTCGTGATGACGTGACCGGCCAGAATTTCTACTTCGGGCACGGCGGCGCGGGCTGCGTCGGGCACGGTTTCGCGACTGTCGACAATGGCTGCGATCTCGATCCCCGCGGCAAGCATGTCCGCCGCAACCGCATAGGCGGAGTTGTTGTTGGTAAAGATCACAGCGCGTTTGCCGGGGCGGACGGCGTAGCGATTGACATAGGCCTGAACGGCAGAGGCCAGCATGATGCCGGGACGGTCATTGTTGCCGAAAACGAGCGTGCGTTCGATTGCGCCCGTCGCACACAAGACCTGCTTGGCCCGGACGCGCCAGTTTCGTTCAAGGATCGACTCCTGTTCAGGTGCGCGTTCGTTCACCATCACGAAATTATGCTCGCGGTAGCCCCAGACGGTGGCATCCTGAAGATGCCGCACATTGGGCATTGTCGCCAGTTCGGCCACCGCCGCGTGGACCCATTCCATCGCGGGCTTTCCGTCAATCGACAGGCTCCGATTCAGCAAACTGCCGCCGGGCTGCGTGCCTTCGTCCACCAGCATCACGTGCTGTCCGGCGCGGCCCGCCACCAATGCCGCCATCAGACCCGCCGGACCCGCGCCTGCGATCAATAGATCGCAATGGGCATAGCGGTTCTCGAAATGTCCGTTTTTGGGAGCTTCGGCAGGCGCGCCCGCCAGTCCCGCCGCCTTGCGGATGGAAGGCTCATAGAAATGCCAGTTCGGCCACTTGAAGGTCTTGTAGTAAAACCCGGCAGGGATGAACCGCGCGAACAATTGGTTGATCGCGCCGATATCCAGCTCCGGTGAGGGCCAGCAATTGACGGATTTTGCCACAAGACCGTCACGCAGGGGAACCGTCGTGACGGGGCGGTTGCCGGAGGCGTCCTCGCCCATAAGCTCAACCAGTGTCGAGGGTTCCTCGACCCCCGATCCCACGATCCCGCGCGGGCGGTGGTATTTGAAACTGCGGGCGGTCAGACGCATGCCGTTGGCCAAGAGGGCTGAGGCCAAAGTGTCACCTTCAAAGCCCTGATAAGACCGCCCGTTGAAGGTGAAACTCAGCGGTTTGGTGCGGTCGATCAAACCGCCATTCTGCAAACGGTCAGCCTGCATCGCCCGGACCCTCCACAATGTCATGGGTGCGGGTGTCTCGCCAGATGGTCAGCCATGTGCCGCAGCCTTTGACATGCCACCAGCGTTCCTCAACCGGGCCAAGCGGATTTGGAACCTGCGTCAGATAGTCCGTCCATTCCCGGTCGCTGACGGCGTTCGGATCTGGGCGATGCGGTTTGACCGGGCCGCCAAAAGCGAATTCCGCTTCGTTTCGGGGGCCGCAAAAGGGGCAGGGGATGTTCATCATGGCGGGCTGCTCCTATCTTGCGGTCGTCGTGCCGGTTTCCATCACGTAGTCGAGGTGACGGAAACGTTTGAGGGTAAAGGCGGACATCAACGCATGCGGCCGACCCGTCGCCACCAGATGCGCCAGCGTCAGACCGCCCGCGGGAATGGCCTTGTAGCCGCCCCACCACCCGGCGGTGACAAATAACCCCGGCACATCGGTTTCATCCATGATTGGAGAGGCATCCTTCGCAATATCCAGATGTCCTCCCCACTGACGCATCAGCTTCAGCTTCTTGAACGAAGGAAACAGCGACAGCATTGCTGAAACGGTGTCCTCAAACACATGCTGTTTGATGTCACGCCGGAACGACTGGCCCATGTCGGGCGCGCCGCCGATGACCATCTCGCCCTTGTCGGACTGGCTAAAATAGAAGCCTGCGTCGGGGCAGTTCACGATCACATCGACCAACGGTTTGACAGGCTCCGAGACGAAAGCGGTCAGGTTCATCGTGCGCAGGGGCAGTTTCAGCCCGGCGGTCTCTGTCAGGGTCGTGGTATGACCGGAAACAGCAACCGCGACCTTCTTGGCGCGGATCATGCCGCGATTGGTCTGGACGCCTTCAATTGCGCCGTCCGTCCCCCGCACAAGACTTTCCACGGCGGTCTGCTGATGGATTTCCCCGCCCAATGCGTCAATCGCGCGGGCATAGCCCCAGGCGACCGCGTCATGGCGGTTCACGCCGGCATCCGTATGAACCATGCCGCCAATCACGGGCAGGCGCGATCTCGGCCCGCCGCCGGTCAGCGTCGGAATGCGTTTGCGAACCTCGGCCTCGGAAATCCGCTCATAAGTTGACCCGTAAATATCCATGATATGCTGGCGCCGCCGCCGATCACGCATCATGGGATAGTTCTGGATGACATCAATCATGGTGCGCTTGGAGTGCATCATGTTGAAGTTCAGCTTTTTGGTCATCGCTTCATACAAGGCGACCGATTTGACGTAGAAGGGGATCGACTGATCCCGCATGTAGTTGGAACGGATGGTGATCGTATTGCGGGCAATATTGCCGCCGCCGAGCCACCCGCGTTCGACCACTGCGATGTTGGTGATCCCGTGTTCCTTCGCCAGATAATACGCCGTGGCCAGCCCGTGACCGCCCGCGCCGATGATCACGACGTCATAGCAGTCCTTCAACGGCGGGCTGCGCCACGCTTTGGGCCAAGTGGTGTGTCTGTTGATGCCATGACGCACCAACGCGGCGATTGAATAGTTTTGCATGATAAGCACATATTTTACTATTGGTAAACAATCGTCAAGCGGCCTTGGGGGCTTTCCGGCCTGGAATGGAACAATTTTTTTGTCGGGAAATCAGAGATGGAAATCGTCTTGAGTGACGGCTTTGCTGAACGCGAATAAAACCGGGGTCCTTTCGTCTTAACTGCACCCCATATTTGAACTACTGTTTGTTGAAAATGCAGGGACATGCAGATGAATATTACTTTCCGGCAGGTGGATGCCTTTCGCGCTGTTGTTTCGTCTGGCAGCGTGACCGGGGCGTCGGCGCAATTGGGGGTCTCGCAACCTGCGATCAGCCGGTTGATTTCAGATCTGGAAAGCGAGGTCGGTTTTGCGCTTTTCACGCGACAGGGCAGGGTGCTTGTCCCGACGCTTGAGGGGCGGATGCTTGTGGGCGAGGTCAGGCAGGCGATTACCGGTATGGAGCATATCAAGAACGCGGCCAGTGTGATTGCCAGCTTTGGGCATACGGCGCTGCAACTTGTCACGATCCCCAGCTTTGCCGGGGGGCTGGCCCCTGACCTGATCGCGCGCTTTGCGGATGTGCATAGGCAGGTCAAGATGTGCATGGAGATCGAAGCCAATGACGATACGGTCGAATGGCTGGTGTCCCAGAGCCATGATTTCGGTCTGACGACCAGCGTGCCCAACAACCCTGCGCTGGAGCATATGCCGTTGCAGGAAGGCAGCGTTTATTGCGTGTTGCCGCAGGAGCATGAACTGGCGTCGAAATCTCAAATCGCGCCGAAGGATCTGAACGGCGCGTGCTTTGTCAGCTACATGGCCGGATCACGGTTCAGACATGACATCGACAGCGTTTTCGAGGCGGCGGGTGTCACCCGCGAGTTGCGGTTTGAAACCCGCACGTCGGATGCGATCTGCCAACTTGTTGCGCGGGGGCTGGGGGTGTCGGTGGTGGCAACATCACATGCGATGGACGATATTCCGGGGTGCATTGCGCTTCCGTTCAAGGCCGGACTGGACATGCAGGCGGTTCTGATCTGGCCGAAGAACCGGCGTCTGTCAGCGCCCGTGCAGGATTTTCTAGAGATGATACGCAGCAGCCGGAACACCGGCGATTAACGCAGTTGCTTAATGTTCAACGGGCCTCAATATAAGGCTTCGCAAATCGTACTCTGGTTCGGGATGTTTCACCATCTGCCACGGGAAGGGGCAATAGATGTCTGCATGGATCGATATGCTCTCGGATGAGGGCGCCGATGCTCCGCACTGAAAAGCGCACCCGCTTGCGGGGCAAGATGGATGACGTCGAGTTGATTCACGGTTTTGCCGACGTGCGCAGCGACCGGTTTGGATTTCTGTCCGTTCGGGCAGAGAGACCTTAGCGCTTCATGGCAAGTCCTCTGGATCTCGATCTGACAACAGGGTCAATTGCCACACATTTTCGGGTGCTAGCGGTGCCCGCCGCCTTGGGCATGTTGTTCAACACTCTCTACAACGTCGTGGATATGTTCTTTGCCGGATTGCTGTCCACAAGCGCGCAGGCTGGGTTGGCGCTCGGGTATCAGGCATTTTATATCGCCTTGTCGGTCGGTGTCGGCTTGGGCGCGGCGATGGGGGCGCTCGTCGGCAATGCGCTTGGCGGAGGGCAGAGAAAAAGTGCGAGACGAGTGGCCGCACAGGGCATGTGCTTTGGCCTGGTTGCCGCGGTGCTGCTTGCAATCGCCGGACTCTGGTATGGGCCGTCGACCATCAGGCTTGTGAGCGAACCGGGCGCATATCGGGACGCGGGGATAAGATATTTCCAAGTCCTGTCCTTCGCATTGCCCGCCTTCCTGCTTGCGTTTGCATGTAACGGTATCCTGCAAGCGCACGGGGATAGCAGATCATTGCAGCGCGCCCTGCTGGTCGCGTTTTTCGCCAATATTGGCCTCAACCCCCTGATGATCTACGGCATACCGGGTGTGATCCCCGGTCTGGGCTTTGACGGGTTGGCGGCGTCAACGGTGCTTAGCCAGTCGGGCGTGATGATCTATATGATCGTTCAGGTCCTGCGGCGTCGTAATATGGCCCGTATCAGGGCCGCGCATTTCGCCCCTCGGATTTACCAGTTCCGACAAATCGGCCTGCAGACATTGCCAACGGCTGTTTCCATGCTCGTGATGTTCCTGTCGGGCTTTGTCATGCAATACGCATTGAAAGGTTTTGGAGAGCACGCCGTCGCAGGCTATGGCGTCGCCATCAGGCTTGAACAGATCCTGTTGCTGCCCATTCTCGGCGTGACCGGCGCGTTGCTGCCCATTATCGCGCAGAACTTTGGGGCGCGTCAGTATGGCCGCGTGCGGGAGTCGGTGTATTTCTGCTGGAAGGTGGGTTTGGTGATGGCGGCCATTTCCTGTCCGATCCTGTGGATTTTCGGTGAGCAGTTCCTGAGACTGTTTTCCGACGATCCAGAGGTGATCCGCGTGGGCGTCGCCTATTTGCGTGTGGATAGTCTGCTATTGCCCGCCTACATGATGTTGTTTTCAATCAATTCGCTTCTGCAGGCTTTGAAACGGCCCATCTGGACGGTCTGGATCAGCCTGTATCGGCAGGGATTTGGCATCGCGTTCTTTGTCTGGGTGTTTGTCGGGCTTTGGGGCTTTGACGAATATGGTGTCTGGTTCGGTGTCGCCTGCGCGGTTCTGAGTGGTCTGGCGGTAGCGCTGTGGATCGCCACCGTGATTACCCGTAAGGAAATCGGTGGATTGTGGCGGCTGGGTTCAGTGCAGATGGTGCCTTAAAACGGGCAAGCGGCAAACGCGCGCTCGGCCCTCTCGGCCACGGCCAAAAGATGCGCGTCATCCCCCCGCCTTGCGATCAATTGTATTCCCAGAGGCAGCCCTGTTCCCGTTTTCCCATAGGGCAGCGCCACGGTCGGAACTTGCAGCAGGTTCCACATCCGCGAAAACAGTGGATCGCCAGTTGCCGCCAATCCATGCGGCGCCGGTCCCGGGGCGGACGGGACCAGCAGGGCATCCACATCGCCCATCAGGGCATTCAGCAGGGTGTTTGCCCGCTCACGCGTCCGAAGCGCCTGCTGATAGCTGCGTTCATCAACCGCTTGGCCCGCACGGACCAGCGCGGCAAACTGGGGGCTGATGTCGTCGGGATATTGGTCAAACTCTGCAGCCCGCGTGTGCGCGGTTTCATATCCCATGACGGTGATCTGGGCTTCTGTCAGCGCCGCGAAAATGTCTGGGTGGGCGATGTCGCCGACCTCGGCGCCCTGAGTTTCGAGCGCGGTCATGGCCCTAACGCAGACATCGCGCATCTCAAGACTGCCGTCCTGCCAATGTGGCCCGCGCATCAGACTGATCCGGGGTGGGGCGTCTTCAAACGCCGGGGGCGGGGGCAGGCGTTGGCCGCTCAAGACTTCGGTGGCAAGCGACAGGTCCGCAACGCCGCGTGCCAGAACGCCCAGCGTATCCAGTGCAGGCGACAGGCCCATGACACCCGCCAAAGGAAAGCCACCAAGCGTCGGGCGAAACGCCGCCACGCCGCAATAGGCGGCAGGCCGGATCAGCGATGCTGCGGTTTGCGAGCCCAGACCAAGCGGTGCCATATGGTCCGCCACAGCGGCCGCCGAGCCGGAAGAGGACCCGCCGGGTGTGTGGTCCAGATGATGAGGATTGGCCGTCTTGCCGGGTCGGAAATAGGCGAACTCCGTGGTGACGGTCTTGCCAATCGGCACGGCACCAGCGGCGATCAGCGCCTCCACACAAGCGGCGTTTCTTGTGGGTTGCCGCGTATCGTAGGGGGCAAAGCCCCAGCCTGTCGGCATGTCTGCCGTGTCGATAATGTCCTTGGTAACAAAGGGTACGCCGTGCAGCGGCCCGGTTGGTGGCTGTCTGTCTGCACGCTGCGCGCGGGCCATCGCGGCATCCGCGTCAAGGTATTGAAACGCGCCCACCTCTGCTTCTCGGGCGGCGATCCGATCCAGATGGGCCGTCATTACATCGCTGGGTGTTGTGCGCCCCTCGCGGATATGGCACGCAATTTCGGTCGCGCTGAGTTCGTTGAGCGGAGTCATTTTGACAAGGCGGCAAGTGCATCGGCGAAGGGGGCGACTGGCATGTCGTAAATCCCGCCGCCGAGCCGCCCGGCATGCCCCTCGCGGTCGAGAATGCCCAAGCCGATGACCGGACCCGCACCCTGAGCGACCGCCCCGCGCGCCGTGCTGCCCAAACGGATATCGAGCGCACCGAAATAGGGATGTGCCCCCACTGACAACCCCGATGTGCGGGCTTGCGCGTCTTCAGGCAGAAAAGCCCCTAGCCCGGCCTTTTGTTCGGGGCTGAGATCAATGGCCATGGCGCCAAGGCCAAAGGCCTCGACCACGGCGCTATCACCAATTGCACCCAGGGCACGGTCTTGGGGTAGGTCCACATCGAATGTGCCTTTCGGCGGTCTGGCGGGCGTCGTGAACCACTGGCCCGGTAGGCCGGAGATCTGAATGCCGACCTCGCGCCCGTTGCCACCGGCGGCGGTGACAAAGCTCGATCCGTCAATGCCCTCGGCCAGTTTCATCATGCATTTTGTCGCCGCCATCCACAGGTTCAGGAACAGCGAAGGCGAGGTCGCCATGAAGTCCAGCACGTCCTCATCCGTGATCCCGCCCGGTGTGCGGTCCTTCAACTCGTGGATCAGCGCCTGTGCCGCCACAGGCGTGCGGCCATGGCAATCGTCTCCGCCCATCAGCCCGACGACGGCCAGTGGCACCAGCGCAATCCCTTCGGCCAATCCCGCCTGTAGCACATCCAGAAAGCGGGTATTGAGCCAGCGAATGTGATCCAGCACCGCCTCCGACCGCAGGCCAAGCCGCATCGCGGGGCGCGATCCGCCATTGATGGGCGCATAAACCCGCTGCGTCCCGCGCCAGGCATCGTAGATCGTGTGCAGCGGCATGGAGGCGGACACCACAGCGGCCAAAGGCGTGACAATGTCGTGATCCTGTGCCGGTTGCAGCACGATTTCACCCGACAGGATCATCGCCTCGGCCTGATCGAAATCCTTAGCCAACCCTTCGAACACGGCGGCCACGCAACATGAATTGAGGATCGGTTCGGTGATCATGTCGAACGCATCAAAGGCGGGCCCGGCGTGTAGCAAGACGTTTTCAGGCAGGTCCACCGCATCCGCCGCTGTGTTGAACCGATTCCACACCGGCTGCGCCACCATCGCCCGGTCAAAGGCAAATTGATCTGCGGGATGCAGTGTCATGTTTCCTCCGGCGGGATGACCCATGTTTCGCAGAAGTAGAGGAATGCCGTCGTCGTCTCAAAACCGGCCTGCACGCGCTGGCCGATTTCGCCCGGCAAGGCCCGACCGTTGACGATGATCTGTGCAGACTGCGCGGGAACCAACAGGGTGAACATCGTATGTTCGCCCGTGCCGACTTGGTCCGGGGTCAGCTCAAGCGCGCGGGGCGGTTCAAGCTCTTCCCAGACCAGTTCCACGGTTAGGCCCGCCGCACTGATCGTTTCGGCATATCGATGCCCCATCGGATCGCCGGAACTGCGCACGACCTGAGCCGCGACCTCGGGTAGAGTAGCAAAGGCCGGCGCATTGGCGAAGGCCGTCAGCTTGCCGATGAAATTTTCCTTGAGGTAGGCGGTCAGCGCGGCGTTGTCGCTGAGGATGACATTGGGCGCCTCTGCCGCGCCCTCGACCGCGCCGGGCGTGCCATAGAGAAGCAGCACCTGACCCTGACCGACGGGCGACCACGCAACGCGGAAAAACAGCGCCATGGCCGAGAAATCGCCATTCGCGTCCTTCAGCAGAATGCCGGGGTTTTCGCCCGTCCAATCGACGACGCCGGGGGTGACTGGTTCGTTCAATGGCATCAGGCGGCTCCCTTGTTTGCAGGGGTGACCCATGTCTCGGAAAAGGCAAGAAACGCGGTGGACATGGTACGGCCAAAGAATTGGCGATCCGCCACCTGACCGGGCAAGGCTGTGCCGTTGATCCTGATTTCGGCCTTTTTCGCCTCAAGAAACACCGAATACATCTCATGTTCCTTGGTGGCGGAGTTCTCCGCCGTCACCTCGACCGGCAGGGGTGGTCCCATGTCCTGCCAGATCATCTCAAGCGTCACGCCAGACCCGCGCAGGGTTTCGCTGTAGCGCGCCTTCAAATCGCCGGGGCGCTTTTCCACCGCATCGCAGTCCAGCCACGTCATCGCGCCAAGGCCCGCCTTGCCGATGAAGGTGGGCATCTTTGTGACCCAGCCGTCGACGATCCAGCGCATCATACGTTGATTGTCGGTCATGATGAGGTTGGGAACATGAGGCCAGCCGCGCGCCTCATCCGGTGCGCCCAGTACGATGGCCGCGTGACCACGCCCGTAAGACGAGAGCGCAACGCGAAAGAACAGGGCCAGCGTGTCATACTGCGCGGATGCCGGATCGGTCTTGAGGTAGATGCCCGGATTTTCGCCGGCCCATTCGACCCGCCCGGGATTGTGAGAAATGCGTTTCATGTCCAGCTTGCCTCGTATGTTTTGAGCGCGTCGATGATGAAGCCCTTGCGATCCTCAATCGGTTGCTTGTCGCCATCCTTGAAAATCCCGGCCACGGCAAAGGAGATCTCCTTGAGCACTGCCCCATCGTCCCGGCCCTCTTGCAGCGGAATGCGCAGAATGGTGTCGCCCGCGTAGGTGGGCAGGATGCCGTCGTAATCATCTGTGGGATGTTTCACCGGATTGCCGTCCGCCAATGACCGGATTTCCTTGCGCAACATGCGGCGGACCTTAGCGACGCCCCGGTCGGTAAAGCTGAGGTTTTCGCGGCTGTGGATGTTGCGCGGTCCCTGCGACACCCAAGCATCGTAGTCGCCCGGATCGCGTTGGCGCATCTCGTAGGGGCGGTCGGGGTCTTGGCCGTAAAAATCGGTTGAGCCATAGCCCACCTTGGATTTGTCCGTCAGTCCCTTCGGGTCGTCGCCGTCGCGGAAATGCCGCCACGTCACGACCTGCGTGTGGGTGTCGTCGATCGGCACGACCCAGCGCGACAACCCGCAGCGCCCGAAATAGCGCGACCGGTCCGGCACCGGGAAATGCGCGCCGTTCTGCGTGAAGGAGGGCATCATGTGGTCATGGACCCGTATCCAGACGAAATCATTCACCCGGCGAACATTGGTGTAGAACTCACCAAACTGCGCCTCATGAAACTCGATCATCGGCATTTCCGCGAAGGCATCGATGAATTGTGACCGCACCGCCAGAGTATGCAGGTAGACCACATGGAAAGGGTCCCACGCATTCTCCATCACTTGTAGCCAGTTGCAGGGGGATTTAATGAGAGAGGGCAGCATCTCGTCCCCCTCTTCGTCGAAGGTGTCGATCACCGGGAAAGGCGGCTGTTCGGCGTGGGGGCCCATATAGGCGAATGCCAAGCCCTTGTATTCGATTACGGGGTAGGCACCCAGACAGGCCTTTTTCTTGACCTGTGAGGCCGGAGGCTCGCAAGGCGTTTCCAGCACTGTGCCGTCCAGCCCGTATTTCCAGCCGTGGTAAGAACAGCGGATGCCGCCCGGTTCGATAATGCCGAACTCAAGGCTCATGTTGCGGTGCGCGCAGTGCAGATGTGTCAGGCCCAACTTGCCTTCGCCGGGTTCACGGAACAGCACCAGATCTTCACCCAGAATACGAATGCGATAGGGCAGATCGCTCACCTGATCGGTCATCGCGACGGGCAGCCAGAACCGGCGCTGGTATTCGCCGCAGGGTGTCCCGGGGCCAATTTCGGTCAGTTCCGGGTCCGGGGTTTGTGACCAGACCGATTGGCGATCATGGCCGCGAAAATCACCCTCTGGGGCTTTGAATGTCTCACTCATAGGGGTCTCCGACGACTCTTGGTGCAGGTGCTGTCACGCGGAAAAGGGATCTGGGACGGGTTGGGACCCCGTCCAGATGGACTTGGTTTGCAGGAAGTCTTTGATGGCCTCTGGCCCCAGCTCTCGTCCATAACCCGACAGTTTGACGCCGCCGACCGGGCTGCCCGGGTCGACGCTGCGGTAATGGTTGATGTAGACCGTGCCGGTATGAATGGCCTCTGCCACACGTTGGCCTTTTTGAGCGTCGCTGGTCCAAACGCCGCCCGCAAGGCCGTAATTGGTGTCATTGGCCAATCGGATCGCCTCCGCCTCGTCCTCGAACGATGTGATTGCCAGCACCGGCCCGAACACCTCTTCGCGCCACAGCTGCATGTCGGGGGTCACCTTGTCGAAAATCGTGGGGCCGACGTAATATCCGGCCTGTCCTTTTCCTGTCTCGATGCCATCCAACAGACAGTCCGCGCCCTCTTCTTTCGCGCGGGCGATCATCGTGGTGACTTTCTGGAAATGCGGGGCGTTGGCGAGCGGGCCGATCTGCGTCGCGGGGTCCATCGGATCACCGGGTTTCAACGCGCGGGCGCATTCGAGCAATCGGGCGACCAAAGCGTCCCTGATGGAGGACTGAACAATCAACCGGGAACCCGCCACGCAGGTCTGTCCATTTGACAGGAAGATACCGGACATGACTCCGTTCACGGTGCTCTCAAGATCGCAATCCGCAAACACGACCTGAGCGGACTTGCCTCCCAGTTCCAGCGTTGTCGGCACCACCCCCGCGGCTGCGGCTTCTGCAACCTTGCGGCCCCCAGCGACAGAGCCTGTGAACGTCACCTTGCGGGTCAGGGGATGGCGGACCAGCGCTTCGCCCACTTCAGGGCCGAGGCCCGTCACGACATTCAGCACGCCCTCGGGCAATCCGGCCTCAAAGGCCATTCTGGCAAAGGCGACGGTAGAGGCTGTGGCCATCTCGGACGGTTTGACAACCACAGTATTGCCCGCCGCCAGTGCCGGGGCAAGTTTCCACGCAAGGATCATCAGCGGTGAATTCCACGGCGTTATCGCGACGACCACGCCGTAGGGAATCCGGTGTCCGACGCTTTCGACACCGGGGATGGTGTTGGTCTGCGGCTCCGGCCCCAAGTGTCGCGCGGCATTGGCAAAATGGCGATACCAACTGTGCAGCCCTGCAAACTGGCCGCGCACTTCGCTGATCCGCTTGCCGTTGTCGCGCACCTCTGGTTCGACAAGTTCTTCCCAACGGGCTTCAAGCACATCGGCCAAACCCTCCAGCATTGCCGCGCGGGTTTCGGCGTCGGCTGCCGCCCATGGACCGCTGCGAAAGGCGCGGTCAGCGGATCGGATTGCTGCGTCCGCCTCAACCGCGCCGCAGCGGGCCAGTTTGCTCCAGACCTTACCGGTTGCCGGGTCAATGCTGTCAATCATTGGACCCTCCCAATCGACATCGGCGCCATCAATGAAAGGGGAGAAAACCTGCATTCAGTTTTCCTTTGCCGTAACATGTCGGCCGGGTGCCCCCGGGTCGATTGTTAAGATCAGGCTGTCCGATATCGCGGGCAAGGCGGTGCGCTTCTTTCATTCTGATGCTGGTAAAAGTCTTCTATCATAATATTTTTGGAAGTGAATTGATTAATCATACTGCCTATGTGATGTATTGAAAAGTGAGCCGGAGGAAGCGATGGCCGTTTCTCGTGCAAAGCAGGGGATAGAGCGGATAAAGCCGCATATGATCGGGGGACAAGCTGACGCTGTGCCGCCGGCCTCTATCCTGCTGAATTCAAACGAAAGCGCGTTCGGGGCCAGCCCGTTTGCACGTCAGGCCGCGCGTGCTGCGGCGGCAAACATCGAAAGATATGTGGAAAACGTCGATCATTTCCTTGTGCCCGCGCTGGCAGAACATTTTGGGCTGGACGCCGCGCGGATCACCACGGGGCAAGGCTCGGATGACCTGCTGGCCCGGCTGGCCCGTGGTTATCTGGGGCCGGGCACCGAATTACTGCGTAGTGCGAACAGCTACCTCAAGGTGCCCAATTATGCCCATGCCAATGATGCCGATGTCGTGTCGGTGCCGGACATCAACTTCAAACCGTCGGTAGACGCCCTGATTGCAGGTTTGACGGAGCGGACGCGGATCGTCTATCTGGCCAACCCCGAGAACCCGGCGGGCACCTATCTGACTGGTGCCGAAGTCAGAAAGCTGCACGCGGCGATGCCTGACACTGCACTGCTGGTTCTGGATTGCGCTTATGAGGAATATGTTGACGCACCTGACTATGAACCGGGGCATGTGCTGGTCGAGGAGGCTGAGAATGTGGTCATGTGTCGGACGTTTTCAAAGATCTATGGTCTTGCTGGCGCACGCGTCGGTTGGCTCTACGGGCCCGAAGATGTTGTTGACACCGCTCGCCGTCTTGCGCTGACATTTCCCGTGGCCTCCCCCTCTGTCGCGGCGGTGATTGCCGCGATGGATGATGTTGAGCATGTTCGGTCCGTTCGTGCCGCCAACCTTGAGGGGCGTTGTTGGCTGACCGATCAAATGACCGATCTGGGGTTGGAAGTGATTCCCAGTCAAACCAATTTCATTCTGGTTCACATGCCCGATGCTGATTTCAGCGCCGCGGCCTGTGACACCGTGCTTCGCCAGCAGGGCATTGCGATCCGGCGCATGGTGGCCCCGGCCTATAGGGATTACATCCGCATTACGATCGGGCATCCGACCGACATGACGCTGGTGCGCGATGCGATTGCGAGATTCCTGGCGGGGGCGTCCTGATGGGTGTTGCCGCCCCTTCATCGCCTGAGGCGCCGCATATTGCACATCCGTCAGGCTCCGGGATCATTAGTCAGCTCAAGGCCGCAGGTATAGGCGAGATCGTAGCCCTACCCGATATCGTCACCAGCGACGGGTTGCTCTGGCCGATCTCGAAAGACCCGGATTTTCGCCTGACACGGATCTGCAAGGAAGACGAAGGCGTCAGCATTTGTGGCGCGATGTCATATAACGGCACGCGGGCCGTGTTGATGATGCAGCAAACCGGGTTGATGGATTCTCTCAATGCCATTCGTGCGATTGGTGTGGATTACGAATTGCCAATCGTGATGTTGGTGGGTTTGCAGGGGAAGGAACCCCATTTGCATCCCGATGCCTCGGCGTCCTACGGGGTGCGCATTGTCCGCCCGGTGCTGGATGCGATGGGTCTGTCACATTCCCCGATCGAAGAGCCGGGGGA
Organism: Aliiroseovarius sp. YM-037; assembly: GCF_048060095.1. Lineage (NCBI taxonomy): Bacteria > Pseudomonadati > Pseudomonadota > Alphaproteobacteria > Rhodobacterales > Paracoccaceae > Aliiroseovarius > Aliiroseovarius sp. YM-037. Next base: position 29,776 of record NZ_JBLUOA010000004.1, read on the forward strand.
CGTGACCCATATCCCGGCCGCGATTGAGGCGGCTTATGCCCAATCCCGCCCCCACATCTTTCTGATTGGCCGACCACCGGAGGCAGCATGACGTTCCGACGTGACGACGCCCTGCGCGCGTTGATCCCCCATGTGGCACAGGACGACATTGTCGTGGCAGTCTATCAAAGTTGTTTTGACTGGCTGGTGCTGAACCCGCGCGACCTGAACTACGTCGCGGTGGGGGCGATGGGGCAGGCGTCTTCCCACGGATTGGGGCTGGCTTTGGCCAATAAGGGCCGCCGCGTGATCGTGCTGGACGGGGACGGCAGCCTGCTGATGAACCTTGGATCGCTGGTCACCGTTGCCAATGCCGGTGTGACCAATTTCTATCACTTCCTGTCGGCGAACCGGGTCTATGAAGTAAACGGCGCGCATCCGTTGCCGGGGGCCGAGACCGTGGACTTTGCGGGACTGGCGACAGCGGCAGGATACGCGGGATCGCGCAGCATCTCGACGCTGGAGGGCTTTCGAGATGGGCTGCCGCGCATCTTCGCCCAGCCCGGACCGCAGTTTGCAGCCCTTGAGTGGGTCGCGGGGGAGGATTATCCCAGAGACTACAACCATATCCACAGTGCCGAAGCCCGCACCCGTTTTCGCCGCGCACTTGCGCGTAAGGTACCGGCATAGCGTGGCGGCCTATGACGCTTTGACGAAACGTCGGGCACAGCAAGGCCTCAAAGAAGTGTTGCATGAAAAGTAATATGTTGCTCTGAAAGCAACGTTCCCATAGGCTGCCAGCGAATGGTCGTCCGGTGACGCGTTTCCCGATCCTGAACCAGCCCGGATTTGCCGAGGCACGGGAATTTCCATTCCAAAAAGGCGCAGGGCCGATGTAGGAGCACCCATGGCACGACGTTCCACCCGAAAACGCAGGGACCCGAATGCCGGGCTTGAGCAGACACCGTGGCGGCGGTTCAAGAACCCTTATGCGCCGATCGAAATTCTGACACCAGATCAGCTGCAACAAATCCACGACAATTCCATGCGCATCCTGAGCGATATAGGGATCAGGGTGCTGGACGCGCGATCCCGCAGCTATCTGGCGCAGGCCGGCTGCACGGTCGATGAGGCGGAAGAGATGGTGCGCTTTGATCCCGACAGAGTGATGGAGCTGGTTTCCCTCGCGCCGGCAACGGCTGATCTTCATGCCCGCAACCCTGACTACAATCTGACGCTGGGCGGAAACGAGATCGTTTTTTCATCCGTCATGTGCCCGCCATTCGCCAATGATCTTGATCGGGGGCGACGCGCCGGGACATTTGAGGAAATGCGCGAATACGTCAAACTGGTTCATGCTATCAACGCCGTGCATCAGGCGGGCGGTGGCGGGTTTGAACCGCTCGACCTGCCCGCAGAAACGCGGCATCTGGACGTGGCCTTTGCCCATGCAACGCTTACTGACAAGACTTGGAAGTTCTGGAGCAACGGACAAACCCGTGCCAGGGACGCGATCGAGATTGCTAAGATCATGATGCAGTGCGACGACGACGGCCTTGCCGCCCGTCCCGTAATCACCGCCCCGATCAATACCAATTCCCCCCTGATGATCGACACGGCCATGGCCGAAGGCATTGTCGAAATGGCGCGGGTTGGTCAGCCGCTGATCATTGCACCCTTCACGATGGCAGGCGCGATGAGCCCGGCAACCGAGGCCGGTGCCTTATCTGTCCAGAACGCAGAGGCGCTGGCAGCCTGTGCCCTGGCGCAAGCGGTTCGGCCCGGCGCGCCGGTTGTTTACGGGTCCTATCTGACGAATGTGGACATGCGCAGCGGATCGCCTGTTTTTGGGACACCGGTGTTTGCCAAGACGACGTGGGCCTCCGGCCAGCTTGCGCGGCACTATGGGCTGCCATTCCGATCCTCCCTGAACACCGGCTCCAATTCCGTGGATGCTCAGGCCGCCTATGAAACCGAAATGTGCCTTTGGGCCGCTGTCATGGGCCACGCCAACATCATCTTCGCGTCCGCTGGCTGGCTCGAAGGAGGACTATCGGGGTCATATGAAAAGCTGATCCTCGATGCCGAGATATTGCAGCTTATGACCGAAAGTATGCAGCCGATGCTGGTCAACACCGACACGCTGGGGTTTGACGCAATCAAAGAGGTTGGTCCCGGCGGGCATTTCTTTGGCTCACCCCATACGCTCGAACGCTATGAACATGCGTTCTATCATCCGATTTTGACCGACACGCGCAATTACGAGACTTGGGCGGAGCAGGGCGGTGAATCCGCCGAAATCCGCGCCAACCGGATCTGGAAACAGATGCTGGCCGAATATGAAAGACCACCGATGGATGCCGGCGTGGAAGACCAGTTGAAGGACTTTGTCGCCCGCCGCAAACATGAGATTTCGGCGGAGAACGCCGCCTAGCGATCAGACAATCTTGGCGGAAATGGTCGAGAAGGTGACCGACTTGGTAATCACCTCTTTAAGGCCGTGCAGCAATTCGGCATCAAAGCTCAGGGAATCCCCGACGGCCATGGGAAACTCCTCGTCCCCGCATTGATAGATACATTCCCCCTTGGTGATCGTCACAAAGACATAACCTCGGTTGATGTATTTGGGATATGTATCGTCCTTGCGTCGCCCATGAGTAACCGACGCTGCTTCGAACTCCAGCGGGTTTTTGTGGTGTCGCCCCAGAATGCGAAATTCGTGCTGGTGATCCGCAAAGCTGCGGGTTGCGGGCAGCCCTTGCCCCGCCTTTACGTGGATCACATCGGCGGTCTGAACGCTGTCCGCAAAGAAGGTGATGACGGACAATGACAGCGCATCGGCCAACGATTCCAGCGTCGTCAACGAGGGCGAGACCTGACCGTTTTCGATGCGCGACACCATCGCCGAGGAAATCCCCGAAAGCTCTGCCAGTTTGCGCAGGGATATATGCGCAATTTCGCGTTGCCGCTTTACCGCATGGCCGACCGTGACAGACAGGTCAACCTTCTCAGGAGGTGTGTCATGTGAAGAGTGTTGGTCCAAGCTCGTGATCCTATCAATATCGCAGCCTATCCCGCTCAGGGCTGGGGGCAATGTAATGCAGACCGCCACCGCATGCCACCGGTGAAGCCTGACGCGTTGTGTGGTCAGTCGATCCCGATGTTGCGGTAGAACTCAAGCTGTCCAAGGTCGTTGCTGGCGAGAATGTCCCGCACTTCCGGGCCATTTAGAAACAGCAACTCACCCTTGTCCCACATCTGAACGTCCCCAAAGGTCACATCGGCATCGAATATCGACCACGCGATCTCTCCCGGTGCGTAGCCGCCACAGGTGTGAAAGTGCAGGTAGCGCGGATTGGCAAAGGCGACCTTGCCCCAGCGTTCGATGTTATGTGTGCCGTTGATCGGGTAACTGGTCCCCGGATTTATCCCCGCATGCCAGCTGTGCACGATCCAGGGATCAATGCCCAAGGTATCGCCAACCCGTAGGTAGTGGCGTTCAATCTGGGCCACCAGATCGGCGGGGCCGTCGAACCCCTTGATGCGGCCATTCTCGACATGGCCCAGCACGGGGTTGGGAAGCAGCACTTCGTCATCGGGGTATTGCCGGTTTCCCGATGCCATCAACCAATGGCTAAGCGCCACGACGCCGTTTGCTGTGTCACAGGGCAGGGGGCGCGGCGCACAGACCGGATACCGGGTAACGGTGAAGTCCTCGGCCTCGCCACGGGCCACGCGGGCGATGTCTTGGGTGCCGGAGATATCCGTGCCGTTCGCGCAGGTGATCCGCCAGGTTTCCGCCGTATCGGCGATCCGGTCATAGGCCGCACGAACCTCCTCCATTACCCGGTGGGGCACGGTGCAGGACGGCCCGCCAAGGATCGACAGATCCAGCGCATAGCTCATCGTCTTGCTGGCCTGACCGGGGATATTCGAAAATCGCAGTGTGTCGCCCAGACGGGAGTGGAACAGCACATGATCGGCAGTGTTCAGCGCGTCAGCGACCTCGGGGGGAATGTCCTCAAGCCCGGCGTGATCGCCCACGGGAATGATTGTTGTGCTGATCCCAAGGGTGCCTGCGACCTCGGCCACGCAATCGGGCACCAGCGCGTCATAGATACCCAATCCGGGGTCTTCCGCCACGATGGCAAGTGTGTCACCCGGCTTTGCACCGATCGCGTCCTCGATCAGCGATTTCGCTCCTGCCCTTGGGTTAAATGCCATCCGTCCCCCTAGTTTCCGGCCGCTTCCATGCGACGTTCCTGCAAGACCGTTTCAAGCCAGTCCGTTCTCATCTCGGGTGTCGAGGAGATCAACAGATGGGTGTAGTCGGCATGGGGGGGCTCAAAGATGGTATCCTTCGGACCCTGCTCAACCACCCGCCCGTTCTGCATGACGACCACGTCATCCGCGATCGCGCGCACCATCGCCATATCATGGGTGATAAAGATGTAGGACACGCCCAGTTTGCGTTGCAGCCGCAGCAACAACTCGGTGATGCCTTCCGCGACCAGAGGATCAAGGGCCGACGTGACTTCATCACAAATGACCGTATCAGGTTCGGCCGCCAGTGCGCGGGCGATGCAGACCCGTTGCTTTTGTCCGCCCGACAACTGGTTGGGGAATCTGTCGATCATGTCGGGCGGCAGATCGACGAGTTCCAGCAGTTCCTTGGCGCGTTCCCGCGCGGCGGTTCTTGACAGGCCCAGGAACACCTGCGCCGGACGGCCTATGATCTCTCCGACGTTCTGGCGGGGGTTCATGGCGACGTCAGGCAGTTGATAGACCATCTGGATGGCCTTGCGCGAAATTGTCGACCGGCCGACCAGCGCGCCGGACAATGCGTCCCCCTGATAGGTGATCTGCCCCTTCACGGGTGGCAGCAGCCCCATAATCACGCGCGCCAGCGTGGATTTTCCGCTGCCGGATTCTCCGACAATCGCCAGACAGGTTCCGCGTCGCAATGCGACGGACACATCCCACAGCACCTGCACCGCGCCATAAGCGGCATCGATATGATCGAGCGCGAGGATCGTTTCATCCCTGTCGGTGCCGTTCGCGTCGGTCGAGGCGCGCCGCACATTCAACAGGTCGCGCGTGTAGTCTTCGCGCGGGTTTGCCAGCAGAGCGGCGGTTTCTTGTTCTTCGACCTCCTGCCCATGGCGCAGCACCTTGATCCGGTCGGCGATCTGCGCCACCACCCCAAGGTCGTGGGTGATGTAGAGGGCGGCACTGCCGAAGTCGCGGATCACGTCCTTGATAATCGCCAGAACGTCGATCTGCGTCGTGACATCCAGCGCGGTGGTTGGTTCGTCAAAGACCAGCAGATCAGGTTCGCCTGCCAGTGCCATCGCCGTCATCGCCCGTTGCAACTGACCGCCCGAAACCTCATGCGGATAGCGCTTACCGAACTCTTCGGGGTGGGGCAGGCCCATGCGGCCGAACAGCTCCACCGCGCGTTTGGCGGCCTTTCCGGTGTCCATCTGGTGGTGGATGTTCGTCACCTCAAGCACCTGAGACAACAGCCGGTGGGCGGGGTTAAACGCCGCCGCCGCACTTTGCGCGACATAGGCCACCTTCTGCCCCCGGATATTGCGAAGCACATCTTCGGGCGCGCGGCGCAGCTCTTTCCCGTCAAGCCAGACCTCGCCACCGGACAGCCGTAAGCCGCGCCGGGCAAAACCCAACGCCGCCAGCCCGATGGTGGATTTACCCGCCCCGGATTCACCGATCAGGCCCAGGACCTCGCCCCGGTTCAGGGTCAGATCGATGCCTTTGAGGATCTCGACCGGCCGGGCATTTTTGTCGCGCGGATTGACTTCTGTCTCGATCCTGAGATCACGCATCTGCAAAAGCGGTTCAGTCATTTGTGCAGGTCCAGATCAGCGTTGCGTTTCAACAGGCCATCCACCACCAGATTGATCCCGATCGCGAGGATCGCGAGCGCGAGGGCCGGCAGGATGGGAGCCGGACGACCAAAGGTGATCGCGAGGGAGTTTTCTTTGACCATCCCGCCAAGGTCCGCATAGGGCGGCTGCACACCGATGCCGAGGAAGGACAGCGATGAGATAAGGATCGCCGCATAGACAAAGCGCAATCCGAATTCGGTGAGCAGGGTCGGGACCACATTGGGCAGCACTTCCTTGAACAGAAACCAGCGCATGTTTTCCCCGCGCAGGCGGGCGATCTCGATGTATTCCATTGCCGCCACATCAGCGGCAACCGCCCGGGTCAGGCGAAACACGATGGTCGAAGAAAGCACCGACATCACCAAGAGCAGCGCGGGCAGAGAGGTGCCGAGGGCCGACAGGAGTATCAGCGCAAGGATCAGCCCAGGGAACGCCATCAACGCATCCACTATGCGCGTGACGGTCAAGTCAAACCAACCGCCGAGAATGGCCGAAACAATGCCAAGCGGCACACCGATGGCAAAGGCACCGCAGGTCGCCAGAAACGAAATGATGATCGTCATCTGCCCGCCCGCCAGAATACGTGCCAACAGATCGCGCCCGACATTGTCCGTGCCCAGCCAATGCGCGGCACTGGGCGGCGAAAAGACGGAACCGACGATCTCAACCTCGGAATAGGGAATGATGAAGGGGCCGACAAAGACCGCCGCCAGAAACCCCAGCACGATCAGCAGCCCAATGCGGGCCCCGGTATCCAGATCGCGCAGCAGCTGGTTCATTTCGGCCTCCTGCGACGGGGATTGGTCAGCAGGGACAAAATGTCAGCCGTCAGGTTCAGCAGCACATAGACCGACGCAAAGATCAGCCCGCAGGCCTGCACCAGCGGCATATCTCGTTTCGAGACCGCATCGATCATCAACCGCCCCATGCCGGAATAGTTGAAGACCGCCTCGACAACCACCACGCCGACGACCAGAAAAGCCAGCGTCAGCATCACGATGTTGAGGATGGGGGACAACGCGTTGGGCAGGGCGTGGCGCAGGATGATGCGTCGGCGCGAGGCACCTTTGAGCGCGGCCATCTCTACGTAAGGCTGGTGCATGACCGACAGCACCGCCGCACGGGTCAGGCGCATGGTATGCGACGACGTCACCAGCGCCAATGTGAGGCAGGGCAGGGCAACCGCGTTGAGCTGCTGCCAGAACGTCATGGAGTCCGTCAGTTTTGACAAGGCCGGGAACCAGCCCAAGACCACGGCACCCACCAGCAACAGGATATAACCCAGCAGGAAGTCGGGCAGCGATACGAAGATCAGCGTGAAAATGCTGATGCTCTTATCCGTCAGTCGCCCCTCATAAAGGGCTGCGAGCAGGCCCAGTCCCACAGACAGCGGGATCGCAATCACAGCCGCCATGGCTGCCAGAAAGAAGGTGTTGCGCAGGCGCTGCCCGATCATCTCCGAAATTTCGCGACCACTGACCAGCGACCGACCCAGATCGCCTTGGACAAAACCACCCAGCCACTCGAAGTATCGTATAAGGGCAGGGCGCTCCAACCCCAGTTCGTCGCGAATGGCCTGAACCGCTTCGGGGGTGGCCTGCTGGCCCAACACGGCCTGTGCGACGTCGCCCGGCAGAATTTCCGTGCCGACAAACACCAGCAGCGACACAATCAACAACGTCACCAGCCCCGAAGCCAACCGCTTCAGGACCAGTGCCGTAATCGAGGTGTCAGACACTCCTAGCTTTCAAGCCAGATACGTTCTGCCACGCGCATCCCCGACAGTTCGAATGAGCCGGCCGGATAGAAGCCCTTCACTTCATCCCGCACCCCGTCCACGTTGTTGACAAAGAACGGAATGCCCGCGCCGCCATCTTCGTGGATCATGAGTTGCAGATCGTGATAGTGCGCCTTGCGCGTGTCAAAATCCGTCTCGGCCCGGGCCATCGCCAGCTTCTGGTCGAAATCGTCGCGCCGCCATGCGGTATCGTTCCAGGAGGCTTCGGACGAATAGGCCGTGGTCAGCATGATATCCGCCGTGGGGCGTCCGCCCCATGCGCCGCTGACAAAGGGCTTTTGCATCCAGACATTAGACCAGAACCCATCCGCCGGCTCACGCTTGATATCCACTTTCAGCCCAGCCGCCGCGGCGGATTGCTGGAACAGCGCCGCCATTGCTTCGGCCCCCGAGAACGTGGTGTTGGAGGTATGTAGCTCCAGCGTGCCATCAAACCCTGACTTCCCCAGGTGATGCGCGGCCTTGTCCGGGTCGTATTTACGTTGCGGTATGTCGGCCGCGTGGAACGGATCAGAGGGCGGGATCGGGTGATCGTTCCCCAATGACCCAAACCCGGCCATCACGTTTTCCAGAATTTGCGGACGGTCCAGCGAATACTTCACCGCCAGCCGCAGGTCCAGATTGTCAAAGGGCGCACGGTCACAAGCCATCAGCAGCGGGCGATGCCCGGCAGCCGGATGGTTTTCCGTGTGAACACCCGGCGCACCGTCGATCAGTGCGGCAGATTGCGGGTCAACACGGCCCGCAATGTGAATTTCGCCCGTGATCAAACCGCTGATACGGGCGGTCGTGTCGTCGACAAAGAGCACATCGATTGACTCAACATGCGCACGGTCGGCCTTCCAGTAGTTGGGATTACGCGTCGCGCTCAGGCGTTCACCGGGCACAAATTCCTTGAGCATGTAGGGGCCGGTAAACACTCCGGCTGAATAATCCTCGGTGCCGGCAGGCACGACCAGCAGATGGAAGTCCGCCATCAAATAGGGCACATCCGCGTTTCCGGCCGTCATCGTCACCACGATCGTATGATCCCCGTCCGCCGTCACATCCGCGATATTCGACAGCAGGCCCTTGGCGCCAGAGGTCGAATCCTCACCCCGGTGCAGGTTGATGGAATAAATCACATCGGCCGCCGTCATCGGCTGCCCATTGTGGAAGGTTACGCCTTGTCGCAGGCTGAACGTCCAGGTGACCGCATCGGAAGAGGATTCCCAGCTTTCCGCCAGTTCGCCAACCAGTTCGCCACCTTCCTCAATCTCCGTCAGGCAGTTGCCAAGCGTGTAGCCCATGACACCGTGACCGACTGAGGTCAGCTTGGTCGGGTCGAGCGTATCTCCGGCACTGCCGCCGGTGGTTCCGATCACCAGATGCCCGCCCTTGGTTGCTGCTGCGCGGGCCGGCAGGGTGGCGCTCAGGCCGAGCAATCCCGCCGTTGCCGCCGAGGTTTTCAGAAAGTCTCTGCGTTTAATCATAGTAGCCTCCCATTCAATTGGCGATCTGCACCGTTTCAGGCGGTGCGCAAGTTCTTACTATTCTTGCGAGGGAGACCGGCTGATGCCACGTTCGGCCACGCCGTTCTTCCAAAAGTTCTGACATCTTGAATGAAGATGTCGTGGTTCCCTTTACTCAATTTCTTGCATAAGGGTGAACATTTGTCTACTTTTTATCTGCCGTCATCGTCCGCGGCAGGCCTGTTCGGTGGCTTCAGTCAGATGTGATGCGGTGCCAGTTCTTTTGAGAGAGTTTCAATGGTCCGCCGCGTTTCGAGTTGCGGTTAGGGTCGGCGGTAATTCAGACGCCAGCGGGATTTTCGACGTCCCGACCCAAGGCTGCCAGATCGGAGTATCGGTCGCCGATGCGGTGATGCGGGCGCCCGCGGGTTGCGGCGCCAAGCGCGACGACAAGCTCATCAACCGCCGGCGCATCGTAGATCGAGAATTGCACCGTCAGATAATGCGACCGTCGCCCGGTATCGTGCTTGTCCATCAACGGGATCTGTATTTGCGTGTTCGCTGGACCCCGTGTGTTCGTGAAGCCGAGATAGCTTTTGGCACCGACGGCTTCGCGGTAAAAATTCCCGAATTGCAGCGTGTGGATCAGAGCGGAGGCATGTTCGACCTCGCAACTGGTGCCCGCGATGCAGGCCTTACCGTAGGCTTCGATTGCGTCCCCCGATCCGGCCAGCGCAATCAGCCGATCGGACAGCATCTCTCCCAGCACCGGGGCCATGCGCCTGATTTCGGGTGACAGGTCTTCGACGAAACCACGCCCGGACCAGGGGTTCGTGACCACGGCGGCAACGCCGATCATCCGCAATACGGGATCGGATGCGCGGCCTCCTTCGGTATGGATGTCTTCGTCAAAGGTGACGACCTTGCGCAATTCGGGAAGCATGTAGTCTCTCCTGTCAGATATGATATTTTCGGTGTCCGGCGAGTGTGTGCACCACGCCTTCCACCTCAGTTCCGTGGTAAATGCCAAAGCTGCCGTGCCGGTTTTCCTGTGCATAGCGCCGCAGCATGGAGCGTTCGGCGTCGTTCCCGACGCGGTCGAGCGGTAATGCGTTCAGGTCGAAGTATTGCAGACCTTGGGATGGTTCACCGCGGACCGTGCCGTGGTATATGATCCGCTGTGTGTCGGCCCGCGTGATTTGGTAAACAGCGTAAAGATGCGTCAGTTCGGGCGACAGCCCCAGTGACGTGAGGGTCTTGACCAACCCATCGACGGAATTGTCCTTGATCGGAGCAGTGGGAACGGTGATCCCGCCGTCGGGCTCTTCAGCCAGCAAAAGCCAGCCCTCGCATTCAAGGACCGCGCCCAGTCGGCCGCCCCCCGAGGCCGCCGCATCGGTCAGCGCGCGGTCGAGCCCGATGTCGAAATAGGCGCCCTTGTAATAGCCCAACGGTTGGCCGTCCCCAGTCTCGAACGTCAGCACCCGCCCGATCAGGATCAGATGATCGCCCGCATCCACGAGCCTGTGGCGCGCGCAGCTGAAACTGGTCAGGGCCCCGTCCAGAATCGCAATCCCCTGCGCATCCGGGTGCCAGTCGGCGGTGTCGAACTTGTCCGGGGATTGCGAGGCGAAAAGACCCGAGATTTCCTTTTGATCGTCCGCCAGGATGTTGACCGCAAAGTTATCGCACCCGGCGAAAGTGTCACATGACAGGGCACGCTTGCCGATACACACCAGCAGCAGCGGCGGGTCGAGCGAAACGGACGTAAATGAATTCGCCGTGAAACCGCGCGGTGTGCCGTCGGGCTGACGCGTCGTCACGACCGTGACCCCCGTCGCGAAGCGGCCAAAGGCATCTCGCAGCTTGCGTATTGAGTCGGCGTCCATCGGTTGCACCGGGTCCAGACCCTTCAGGATCGCGTCATGCGCGCCCAGGGCTGGTGGTGCGGCAAGTTCGCCGTGACCATGCGCACCGAACCGCAGGGGGTTGGCGGCGACTGTCCAGGGCTTATGCGCCGGGTCCGGGCCTTTGACCTGTGCGAGCATTCCGCGCGCCGCAACATGCGGGTCCGCGGCGATATCGGCGATGGTGTTCAACGGACCGAACGGCACCTGTCCGCCCAAAAGGGTTGTCAGATCGGCCTTGCTACGCCCTGAGGTCCAGCGCGAGACCAGCTTATCCACCTCTGCCGCATTCTGCGCCCGCAGGGCGCGGCTGGCAAAACGCGGGTCTGTCCCCAGTTCTTCCCGCTCCATGATCGTCGCCAAACGCTGCCAGAACGCATCGTCAACGATCCCCAAGGCGACATGACCGTCAGCAGCAGGATAAAGGCCGAACGGCGTCAGAAACGGATGCCCGTTGCCTTCCGGTTGCGGCACTTTCCCGGTCATGTCGTGCAGATACACCATGCGTTCGCAGAGCGATATCATCGCGTCGTACATGGCGACGTCGACGAACTGCCCCTTGCCGGTGGCCTCGGCTTCCCGCAGCGCCGCCATGATGCCGAAGGCCATCATCATCCCGGCGAAGATGTCGCCCACGCCGGGTCCGGTTTTGGTCGGCGTATCGGGGTCCGGTCCGGTCATCGCGATCAGCCCGCCCATGGCCTGCGCGACTACGTCATAGGACGGCCATGTCGCATACGGGCTTTCCCCGGTCCGCGGATCACCGAAGCCCCGGATCGCGGCATAGACCAGCCGGGGGTTCGACTCGGCCAGCGATTCATAGGACAGGCCCAGACGATCCATCACGCCGGGGCGAAAATTCTCGACCACCACGTCCGCCGTTGCGGCGAGCGCGCGGAAATGTTCCCGGCCTTCATCCGATTTCAGATCAAGTGCGACGCTTTTCTTGCCTCGGTTCAGGCTGACGAAATAGCCAGCCCAGTCGTGCGACGGATCATCGTCGCGGAAGGGACCGTTGCCCCGGCTGGTATCGCCTGCGCCGCCCTCGATCTTGATCACCTCGGCCCCGTGGTCGGCCAGATGCATGGTGCAATAGGGGCCGGACAACATACGGCTTAGGTCCAACACACGTAGGCCCTGGAGGATTTTCGTACTCATGAGGTGAGATCCAGACGATTAATGAAAGCCCGCAATGGGTTGTTCACTGCGGCGGGATTTTCGGCCAGTGCCATGTGACGCAAGCCCGGCAGGATCACAGCCTTCGCACCGGGGATTTCGGCCGCAATGGCATGGGTCATTTCGGGGCCGTTGCCAAAGTCTTCGACCCCGGTGATGACCAGCGTTGGACAGGTGATTGGCGGCGTGGGTGCCACGATTTCGTCGATCCCATCGGCAAGCACACGGTAGATCGTGTGATAGATGGCGATGTCATTGGCTGTCACCCAGCGGCGGACCTCGTCCATCATGTCTGGATTGGCCTGTCGGAAATCGGCGGTGAACCAACGCTCCAGCGCCGCCTCTACGGTTGACTGAGGCCCGTCATGGCGGGCCTGCGCGACCCGCTTGAGGATTGCGGCCTGCGCGTCGGGGCTGCGTTTGTGCGGCGAATGCAGGATTGCAAGCGCGCGGGTTCTGCCCGGCGCATCCTGCGCAAAGCGCCGCGCGATCATGCCACCGAGAGAGAAACCGACGAGAATTGCGGACTGGGCCCCGCAATGATCCAAAAGCGCGGCCAGTTGATTTGAAAACAGCGAAAGGCTGGGCGTTTCGGGTGGCGGCGCACTTTGTCCATGACCGTAAAGATCGTAGGTCAGGACGCGGTAGTCATCCTCGAACGCCGGGGTGGTCCATTGCCAGCAGTCCTGATTCAATCCCAGCCCGTGGATCATCACCACGACCGGACCGGTCGCTGGTCCGCTCAACCGATATGCAGTGCCATTCGGTGCCTTAGGCATCGTCAAGCGGTCGACAAGCGACCGCCTCCACCTCGACCGTGCCACCGATAACTTGCATTTTCCGGGCCATGGATGCGCCTCCCTCGCGGCCAGCCTGCCCTGATCGCTGCGACGAACCTTTGGTTTTTTCGACACGTTATGTCGTATTTTCCGGCACATCCGACGCGAAAGCGGACATGAATGGAAAGGCACATAAGGGGGAGCATTGCGCCATGGCGAATATCACAAGCTATCAGATGCTGATCGACGGGGAGTGGGTCGATGCCGCAGATGGCGGCACCTTCGACAGCGTAAACCCGGCGGATGGCAAGATCTGGAGCCGCGTGCCCGAAGCGACCGAAGCCGACGTGAACCGAGCGGTCGAGGCCGCCCACGCCGCCTTTACCACCGGGCCTTGGGCGGGGATGACGCCCACCGAACGCGGGAAATGTCTGCGCAAACTGGGCGATCTGTTGGCCGACCATTCCGAAGGGCTGGGCCGCACGGAGTCTGTCGATACCGGCAAGATGCTTAAGGAAACCCGGTGGCAGGCGAAATACATCGCTGAGTTCTTCCACTTTTTCGCCGGGTGCGCGGACAAGGTCAGCGGAGAGACCTTGCCGATCGACAAACCCGACATGTTTGTCTTTACCAAGCGCGAACCCCTGGGCGTGGTGGCAGCCGTGGTGCCGTGGAATTCGCAACTGTTCTTGGTCGCCGTGAAGATCGGCCCGGCGCTGGCGGCGGGCAACACCGTGGTGCTTAAGGCGTCCGAACACGCCAGCGCCGCGATGCTGGAATTTGGCAAGCTGATCGAAGAGGCTGGCATTCCCCCCGGCGTCGTCAACATCGTCGCAGGCCACGGAGAGCCTTGCGGTCGCGTGTTGACAAGCCATCCGCTGGTTGCACGGGTGTCGTTTACGGGCGGTCCGAACGCGGCGCGGCATGTGCTTGAAAACGTCAAACGCAACTTTGCCGAAGTGTCGCTGGAACTGGGCGGCAAATCCCCGTTCATTGTTTTTGACGATGCGAATATCGAAAGCGCTGTGAACGCCTCCATCGCGGGAATTTTCGGCGCAACAGGGCAAAGCTGTGTAGCGGGATCGCGGCTTTATCTGCAAGAAGATATCGCGGATGAATTCCTTGAACAGATGACCGCGCAGGCGCGCGAGATTGTCATCGGTGATCCGCTGGCGGAGGAAACCCAGATGGGGCCGTTATGCACCACCGGCCAGTTGGAACATATCCAGCGCGAGGTTGCCCACGCCGAAGAAGAGGGCGGCAAGGTTCTGGTGGGTGGCAAGCAGCCCGATGGCATGTCGGGGCTGTTTTACGAGCCCACGATCATCGAATGCCCGCGTCAGGATCTGCGGATTGTCGACACGGAACTGTTTGGCCCTGTTCTGTCCGTGCAGCGTTTCAAGACCGAGGAGGAGGTGTTGGCGCTTGCCAATGACAGCGAACATGGGCTGGCGGCGGGTATCTTTACCAAAGACTCTGCCCGGTCGTTGCGCATGGCCAATTCGGTGCGGGCAGGGATTGTCTGGGTGAATACCTATCGCGTGGTGTCGCCGATTGCCGAATTTGGCGGGGTCAAAGGGTCGGGTTATGGCCGCGAAAGCGGGTTTCAAGCGATCTATGATTACACGCGGCCCAAGACGATTTGGATGAATACGTCGGATGCGCCGATGGCGAACCCGTTTGTCATGCGATGACCCGCGTGATCCCTACCTACTCCCCAAACGCCCTTAGGCTGCGAAAGGACCAGACATGAAATTCCAACTTGCCGTGAACATGGAGCGGATTGACGACAGTCTGGATATGAAAGATGTCGCCCGCCACACGCTTGAGATGGTTCAGATTGCCGAACAGGGCGATTTCGACATCGTCTGGTCGGCAGAACATCACGCGCTGGAAATGACCATCGCACCCAACCCGTTTCAATTGCTGACATGGTGGTCGACCGAAACCAGCCGTATTCGCCTTGGCACCGCGGTGGCGACCGCCGCCTATTGGCATCCGATCAATCTGGCAGGAGAGGCGGCGTTTACCGACCTGATCAGCGGCGGGCGGTTGGAATTCGGCATCGGATCGGGTGCGTATCAGCGCGAATTCGACCGCATGAAGCCGGGCCTGAAGCAATCGGACGCTTGGCGTTATATGCAAGAGATGCTGCCTGCGGTGCGCGCACTGTGGCAGGGGGATTATGCCCATGACGGGGAATACTGGCAGTTTCCGACGTCGACGTCCGTGCCGAAGCCCGTGCAGGAGGACGTTCCGGTCTGGGTCGCCGCGCGGTCACCCATCACCTATGACTACGCGATCCGCAACAAATGCCATGTCAATTGCTGGCCCCTGACGCGTCCGTTCGCCGAGGCCGAGCTTTACAAGCAGCAACTGGACGAGGCGATTGCAAAGACTGACAACGGCTGGGAACCCCGGTTCGCATTGATGCGGCATTCCTGCGTCTACGGAAACGAAGCCGACCGGCAAGTCGCGCTTAACGCCATTCGCACGGTGCTTAGCCAGTTCGAGAACCTGTTTCGCAATGCCGGTGACGTGCATAATGGTTTTCCGGCGTCTATTCCGCTGAATCAGTTGGAGGGGCGCGACCAATACGATCCGGCGATGCTTGAGGAAAACCTGATGTTTGGCACGCCCGATCAGGTCATCGAAAAGCTGAAGCGCTATCAGGCATTGGGCGTGAACGAGTTTATCTACTACGCCTCGATGGGGCTTGATCACGCGTCGCAGCAGCGCTCTCTCAAGATGTTCTGCGAAGAGGTCATGCCTGAGTTCAAGGAAGGATAGAGAGATGTCGGATGGGGTAAAGGTCCACCGGGACGGCCACGTTCTGGAGGTCACGTTGGAGCGCGGCAAGGTCAACGCCATCGACGTGCCGACGTCGCAGGCCTTGGCGGCTGCGTTTCAGGAGTTGCACGAGGACAAGGACCTGCGCTGCGCCATTCTGACGGGGGGCGGCGAGAAAATCTTTTCGGCGGGATGGGATCTCAAGGCGCTGAACGATGGTGAGATGCAGCTCGATAACTGGTGGGAGGCCGATGAATATGGCTTCGGAGGGTTTACGGGGCTCACCGAGAACTGGGCGCTGAACAAGCCCGTCATCGCCGCGATCAACGGGCTTGCGATTGGCGGGGGGTTCGAGATGGCGATGGGCTGCGATCTGTTGATTGCCGCGGATCACGTCGAATTCGGGCTGCCCGAAATGCCGCTGGGAATTGTGCCGGATGCGGGCGCATTGCAACGCCTGCCGCGCCGTATCCCCCATAACATCGCGATGGAAATGTTCCTGTTGGGCCGTCGCATGACCGCAGCGGAAGCCGCGCATTACGGGTTGGTCAACAAGGTCGTGCCGAAAGAACAGTTGATGGATGCCGCGCGCGAATGGGCAGCCTCCATCGCGTGGTCGGCCCCCTTGGCGATGCAATCGGTCAAGGAAGTGCAACGCGAGATCGAATGCGTGCCACTGGAGCAGGCGTTTCACAAGATGCGCACGGACCCGATGCCGGTATATCGCAAGATGCTGAAATCGGACGATGCCGCTGAAGGCGTCGCCGCCTTCGTCGAAAAACGCGAACCGAGGTTCAAGGGCGAATGATGTACCCTGATCCCGGCAGCATAACCCGCGTGACCAGCATTGGCGCGGGGCCCATCGGCGGCGGCTGGGCGGCGCATTTTTTGGCGCGTGGCTATGACGTGACCGCCTATCTGCATGACGAGGCAGAGAGAGATGCGTTCAACTCCATCCTGCAAACTGCGTGGGGTTCCCTGACGGATCTGGGACTGGCTGAAGGGGCCTCGTTAGATCTTTTGCGGATCGTAACCGATCTGGAAGACGCACTGGACGGGGCCGAGTTCGTTCAGGAAAGCGCGCCGGAAAGGTTGGAGATCAAACAAGCCCTCTACAAGCGGATGGGGGATATTCTGCCACCGTCCGTGGTGGTCGGGTCGTCAACCTCTGGCCTGACAATGACAGAGATTCAGGCCACTTGCGCCACCCCGGAACGCACTGTGATCGGGCATCCGTTCAACCCGCCCTACCTGTTGCCGCTGGTTGAAATCGTCGGCGGGGACAAGACCGCCCCAGACGCGGTGGACTGGGCGGGGCGGTTCTACGAAATCGCGGGCAAGGCGCCTCTGTTGATGAAAAAGGAAATCCCCGGATTCGTGGCCACCCGCCTGCAAGAGGCGTTGTGGCGCGAGGCCCTGCATATGGTGGCCAACGGCGAAGCAACGCCAGAGGACATCGACATCGCGTTGATGAACGGCCCCGCGCCACGCATGGTCAGTCAGGGACAGTGCATGGCGTTTCACGTGGCCTGTGGGGCAGGCGGCATGGCGACGAATCTCGATCAGTTCGGCCCGGCCCTGAAACTGCCTTGGACCCGGTTGGAAGCGCCCGAGCTGACCCGCGATCTGCGGGACCGCATGGTGGATGGCTGCAACGCCATCGCCGGCGACCGGCATTTTGAGGATATGGCCGCACAACGGGACCGAGAGATCGTCGCCGTGTTACGCGCGCTGCGTCAGTCGCGGTCGGGCTGAGCGCGACCGGGCATATCCCTGAGCGTCGACAGGAAATCCGATAAGGAGCCCGGCCAGCTTGGCGCCGGTTCGTTCGCGGGCCAAGCCTCGCGGTATTCGGAAGGGCGGCGGCCAAAAAATTTGCCAAAGGAAAACGCGAAATGCGAAAGGGTGTTGAACCCGGACGCCGTCGCGATTTCACGCACGCTGAGGTCGGTCGAAATCAACAACAGTCGGGCGTTCTGCAATCGCCTCAGCAGCCCGAATTGCACCACCGTGCAGCCCACGTGTTTCTTGAACTGGCGTTCCAACTGCCGCTGTGAAACGTCGAGCGTTTCAGCGATTTCCGGAACGCTCAGCGGTTCCTCGATGTTCTCTTCGATCAGGGTCATCGCCTCGCGCACCAGTGGCAACATCGTTTCGGTGCTGCGTCCCATCGTGCTGCGCTGGGGCGCACCGGCCGTGCGGATGGGATGATATAGCATCTGGTCGGCAATCTCTCCGGAAAAGCCGCTGCCATGACTGCTTTCGATGAGGCGCAACATCAGATCAACTCCGGCAAGCCCCCCGGAACAGGTCATGATCCGTCCCTCGATAGTGAACAGACATTCCTGAACGTCCACCCGGTCGAACCGTTCCCGAAACCCGCTGAGCCACGACCAATGGAGCGTCGCAGGTTTGCCATCCAGCAACCCGGCCCGCGCCACGATATAGCAGCCCAGTTCGACGCCGCAGATGCCTGCACCATCCCGCGCGCGTTTGCGCAGCCAGGCCGTCAGGGTGCGGTTGTCGTAGTGTTCTGTCCCCCAACTGCCAAGAACGAATACGAATTCCGCTTGGGGCAAGGCGTCCGTGTTGGTGGTAACGGTTGTCGCCATGCCGTTGCTTGCCACCACTTCGGCCCCGTCAAAGGACACGATGTCCCATGAAAAAATAGGCTCCGGCGCGAGGTAATTCGCAATGCGCATGGTTTCGATCATCGTAATCAGCGTGGTGATGTTGAACCGTGGAACCACAACGAAAACAGCATGGTTCGGCGCGCGCCGCATTTCAGGTTTCATATCAATTTTCACAGGATCAGCCTTTAGCGGATGGTGCGTTTTTTCGTCATATTAGCCCCAACTTCGTCGGATAATCGACACCTTTCTTGATCGAGTCCGCGCCAAGCTGAGGCAAAGGGGGGCTTTTATAGATGAACTACGACGTTGTGCTGACCTGCGCTGTCACCGGCGCTGGTGATACGACGGGCAAAAGCCCCCATGTGCCTGTCACGCCAAAGCAGATTGCCGACGCCGCGATTGAGGCGGCTAAGGCCGGTGCCTCTGCCGCGCATATCCACGCGCGGGACCCGGAAACCGGGCAGGGCTCTCGTGACCCAAAGCTGTTCAAGGAAATCGTGGACCGCGTGCGCGACAGCGACACGGACGTGGTTATCAATGTGACCGCGGGCATGGGCGGCGACTGGGTGTCTGACCCGGCCAATCCTGCAATGCCCGGCCCCGGCACCGATATGATCGGCCCCGAAGAAAGGCTTGCCCACATCAAGGAATGTCTGCCGGATATCTGCTCGCTTGACTGCGGCACGCTCAATTTTTCCGACACGGACATGATCTATATCTCGACCCCGCCGACACTGCGTAAGATGGCGGCAATGGTGCAGGAATGGGGCGTGAAGCCCGAATTGGAAGTCTTCGATCTTGGCCATATCCGTTTTGCCAAGGCGATGGTCGATGAGGGTCTGATTGATGCCCCGCCAATGTTCCAGTTGTGTCTGGGCATTCCGTGGGGCGCGGACCAGACGGTTGAAACGATGGCGGCTATGAAAGCGCAATTGCCTGCCGGGGCGAGCTGGGCGAGTTTTGGCATTGGCCGGGGGCAAATGCCGATGGTGGCCGCCTCGGTTGCGCTGGGGGGCAATGTCCGTGTGGGTCTTGAGGATAACATCTATCTGGAGCGTGGTGTGTTTGCGACCAATGGGCAATTGGTCACGAAAGCCCGCGAAATCATCGAACGCATGGGGGGCCGCGTGGTCACGCCGCAAGAGGCCCGCAACAAGCTGAACCTGCGGGGCGCGGATGGCTGATCCGACCCAAACCGGCAGCTTACAGGTCCGCAACGTTTCAAAGTTGTTCGGGACGTTTCGGGCGGTCAATGATATCAGCCTTGATATCCGTAAGGGAGAGTTCCTGACGCTGCTTGGGCCATCAGGGTCCGGCAAGACCACGCTTTTGATGATGATTGCTGGATTCCTCGATATCTCGGAAGGGGATATCGCGTTGGACGGAGCCTCAATCGCTGAGGTGCCTGCGGAAAAGCGCAACTTTGGCATGGTGTTTCAGGGCTATGCGCTGTTCCCGCATATGACGGTGCGCGACAACATCGGGTATGCGCTGAGCGTGCGCAAACGCCCCGCGGCAGAGATCAAGTCGCGTGTCGATGAGATGCTGGAACTCGTCCAGTTGCAGGATTTTGCAGACCGCAAGCCGGGGCAATTGTCGGGCGGGCAACAGCAACGGGTCGCGCTGGCACGGGCCTTGTGTTTCGCGCCGCCGGTGTTGCTGCTGGACGAACCCCTTGGCGCGTTGGACAAGAAACTGCGCGTCGAGGTGCAGGAACAGCTTAAGGACATTCACCGTCGCGTCGGCACGACCTTCATCTACGTCACCCACGATCAGGAAGAGGCGTTGTCGATGTCGGACCGTATCGTGATCATGCGGGATGGCGCGATTGAACAGGTCGGCACGCCCAAGGATCTTTACGAGCGGCCGATCAACCGCTTCACAGCCAGTTTTCTTGGGAAATCGAACTTCATTCAACAAAATGGCAAAACCTGCGCCCTGCGTCCCGAAAAGATTGATCTACGCCTCGGCTCTGGACATGCCGACGCGCGGCTGGGCGGGACGGTGCGGTCTGTCACCTACTTCGGGTCCATGCAGCGCGTCATTGTGGATGCGGCAGACGGGACCGAGATTGAAGTTGATATCGACGTCTGGCGCAACAACGAGACGCTGAGCGCCGGGGATGCGGTCAATCTGCTTTGGACAGACGAAGCAGCGGTCGAATTGATGACGGGCTGAGGCCCCAAGACAGAGCGCCACAAAGGCGTCGTGACGAAGAAACCGGGCAAATCCGGGCCCAATAGGAGGAAGAAAATGCACGATAAACAATTCATGAAAGAAACGCTGCAAGACAGCGCCCACGCCTACAAGGAAGGCCGCATGGACCGCCGCACGTTTCTGGCGCTTTGCGGGGCGTCAGGCGTTGCGCTGAACGCTGTAATGGCGGGCGATGCAAAGGCTGCGGTTGATCACGTGGTGATGTGGAACTGGGGTGGCCAGTCCGAGGAATGCCATGGGTCCGCCATCGGGGATGCCTTCACGGCCAAGACCGGCAAGGGGCTGAAGTTCGACACCTCCGGCCCGCTGGAAGGCAAGATCAGGGAAATGGTCGACAGCGGTAATGTCACGGCGGACGTGGCGGATGCGGACCTGTTCAACGCCGTATCGCTGGGGCCAACCGGCCACCTTGAACCGATTGATTACTCGGTCGTGTCCAAGGACAAGACTCTGCCTGGCTACGCGCTGGAGCATGGTGTTTCCGTGATCCTCTATGGATACGCGTTCGTCTATGACACCGAAGCCTATGGCGACAATCCCCCCCAGAACTGGGCGGATTTCTTTGACACCGCTAATTTCCCCGGTATGCGCTCGCTTTACAAATGGGCCAATGGCTCGCTTGAGGCGGCTTTGATGGCGGACGGCGTGGCAGGTGATGCGCTTTATCCTCTCGACATGGATCGTGCGCTGGCCAAGGTGACGTCTATCAAGGACGACAGCCTTTATTGGGGATCAGGTTCCGAGGCGCATTCCATGGTCGTGAACGGCGAAGTCTCCATGGGGATGGTCTGGCAAAACCGGGGTCGCAACATCGAAAACGATACCGATGGGCGCTACAAGCTGGTGAACAATCAGGCCATGGCGATGCCCGGTGCCTACATCGTGCCGAAGGGCAACCCGGCCGGGGCCGCCGTGATGGAGTTCATCGCAACCGCGCAGGAAGTCCCCGCGCAGCTGGCGCTGCTTGATTGTCTGGGCATGACGCCCTCAAACCCCGAGGCGTTCGACCAGATCCCGGAGGATCAACAGGATTACGCCATTACGTCGGCCAGGAACATCGACAAGATCGTCTATAACGATCCCAATTGGTGGGGCAATAATGGCGGGGATGCCGTGAACGCGTTCCTCGAAGCGATCAGCTAAGCTGACAAACGTGCTGCCGATTTGATCCGGCGGCACGCACCCAGCTGCTTTACCTCATGCAAGCCGTCACCCGACATATACATCCCGGATGGTTGATCGTCGCGCCGCTGCTGGCGATGGTGGTGGCGCTGTATCTGGGGCCGATCCTGAACATCCTGTGGCTGAGCGTGACCGACCCCGAGCCAGGTTTTGGCAACTACGCCAAATTGGGGGAAAGCGATGCGCTGATCCGCATTGTCTGGACCACGGTGCGCATCTGTATCATCACCACCTTGTTCAGCGTGATCTTAGGCTATTCCATCGCTTACGCCATGGTGCACTGCCACCGACGCCAGAAGAACTACATGCTGACGCTGCTGCTTGTGTCTTTCTGGATATCCATTCTTGTCCGCACCTTTTCCTGGCTGATGCTGCTGGGGCGCAAGGGGCTGGTGAACGGGACGCTGGAAAACATCGGGCTGATCGCCGAACCCATTGCCTTTATGCGCAACGAATTGGGCGTGCTGATCGGCATGGTGCACTATATGATACCTTACGCGGTGTTGCCGCTGCTGGTGTCGATGCAATCGCTTGATACCCGAGTGATGGATGCCTCGCGCAATCTGGGGGCCACCGGGACACAGACGTTCTGGCGCATCTACCTGCCGCTGACCACGCCGGGGCTGGTCGCTTCGACGCTGCTCGTGTTCATCCTTAGCCTCGGGTTCTATGTCACGCCCGCCGTGCTGGGTGGGGGCAAGGTGCTGATGGTGGCGGAATACATCTCGGTGCAATTGCTGGTCACGCTGAAGTGGGGCACAGCGGCGATGCTTGCGGCCCTGATGCTGTTCGGCGTGCTGGCAATGCTGTGGGTAATGTCGCGCTTCATGAAGCTCAGCACGGTGTTCGGGGGGGCGGCGCGATGACCTCGGGTCTGTTCGCCAAATTCAACCGCGTGGGCGCATGGGTGCTGCTGCTGTTTCTGGCGACGCCGGCGTTGATCGCGATTCCGGTATCGCTGACGCCGAAACGGTTCCTTTCGATGCCCAAGGATGAGCTGTCCCTGCGCCATTTCGAAAAACTGTTCACGTCTGAGGAGTGGCTGTCGAGCTTTTTCCAAAGCGGAGTGATCGCGGTGTCAACGTCCCTGTTGGCGACCTTCCTCGGGACATTGTGTGCCATCGGACTGTGGCGCGTGTCGTCGAAGTACTCGGAATTGGTGCGCGCCTTCCTGCTGCTGCCGCTGATTATCCCGCAGATCATTTCGGCCATGGCGTTCTATCGGTTGTGGATACCGCTTGGGTTGCTTGACAGTTATGCCGGGCTGATCTTCGCGCATACGATTTTGGCGGCCCCTATGGTGCTGATCACTGTCAGCGCATCGCTGGCGACGTTTGATCCGAAGTTGGAACAGGCCTCAAAAAATCTCGGCGCTTCTAACTGGACGACTATGCGCCGGGTGATCCTGCCCTCGATCAAACCGGGTGTCTTTGCAGGGGCGCTATTCGCCTTCATCCTTAGCTGGGATGAGATTGTCGTGACGCTGTTCATCTCAAAATACAACGTCTACACGCTGCCGCGCCGGATGTGGAACGGCATCCGCGAAAACACCGATCCAACCGTGGCCGCCGCCGCCGTCGTGCTGATCGCCATCACCATTATCGCCTTCGTGATTTTTTCGATCATGTCCCGCCGCAATGCCAAATCCGAGGCCAAATAGACGAGGCTAAGAATGAACATGGAAACCAGTCACGAAACCGACCTGTTGGTCAGCACTGTCCGCCGCTTTGTGGAAACCGAGATGTATCCTCATGAGGAGGAGGTCGACCGTCTGGGCCATGTTCCCGAAGAAATTGGCCGTCGGATCGAAGCCAAGGCGCATGAACTGGGGCTTTTTGCCTG
Source organism: Aliiroseovarius sp. YM-037 (assembly GCF_048060095.1). Taxonomy (NCBI): domain Bacteria; kingdom Pseudomonadati; phylum Pseudomonadota; class Alphaproteobacteria; order Rhodobacterales; family Paracoccaceae; genus Aliiroseovarius; species Aliiroseovarius sp. YM-037. The sequence continues at coordinate 53,439 of NZ_JBLUOA010000004.1, forward strand.
CAACCTGCCCGAAGACGTGGGCGGCGGTGGTCTGGGCTATGGCCCGATGTCACGGGTTGAACGCGAATATGGCAAGACCAGCCACGCGCTGCAAAGCTGGGCCGCGCGGCCGACCGAATTGTTGATGGCCTGCGAGGGCGATCAGCGAGAACAATACCTGTTTCCCGCCGTGCGCGGTGAAAAACGCGAGCTGTTTGCCCTGACTGAACCAGACGCCGGATCAGACGTGATGGGCATGAAAACCAACGCGCGACGGGATGGAGATGACTGGATACTCAATGGGTCCAAACACTTTATCTCGGGCCCGTGTATGCCCGATTTCGCCATCGTCTTTGCCGCCACGGGCAAGGATGAAACCCCGCGCGGCCCGCGCAAACGGGTGACTGCCTTTCTGGTAGATGTAGGTACCAAGGGTTTCGACTGCCGCGAAGGCACGAAATGCGTCAGCTACCGGGGCTACAAGACGTTTGAGCTTCATTTCGACAACGTGCGCCTTGGTCCCGGCCAAGTGCTGGGCGAAGAGGGCACGGGGCTGGAACTGTCCGGCAAATGGCTTGGCATGGGGCGTATCTGGGTCGGGGCGACCTGCTGCGGCAAGGCGGAACGTATCCTTCAGATGGCCACCGAATGGGCCGCCTCGCGCAAGCAGTTCGGCAAACCCATCGGCGCGTTTCAGGCCACGGGGTTCCGGCTGGCCGATGGCGCAATCCAACTGCGGGCGGCTGACCTGATGGTCCAAGATACCGTCGCCCGGGCCGAGAAAGGCGTGATGAGCGATGCGGATGCGGCGATGATCAAGGTCTTCTGCTCGGAAATGCTGGGCAAGATTGCAGATGACGCGGTGCAGATATACGGCGGCATGGGCTTGATGGAAGAACTGCCGATCCAGCGCTTCTGGCGCGATAGTCGGCTGGAGCGCATCTGGGACGGCACCAGCGAAATCCAACGCCATATCATCACACGTTCTATCCTGCGGCCCCTTGGTGCATGACCCCGGAACGTCGCGCGAATTTCCAACGTCTGCTCAGGCCGCGCCATATCGCCTTTGTCGGCGGGCGGGACGCCACAATCGCGGTGCGCGAGGCGCACAGGCGCGGGTTCGCCGGACAAATGTGGGCGGTGAACCCAAACCGTGCTGATTTGGACGGTGTGCCTTGCGTGCCCTCTATCGCTGATATGCCGGGGGTGCCTGACGCGGTTTACCTTGCTATTCCAGCGGGCGGTGTCGTCGCTGCACTGCGCGAATTGGCAGCTATGGGCGTCGGCGGCGTGGTGTGCTTTTCGGCGGGGTTCAAGGAAACAGGCGACGCGCAGGCTGAACAGGCACTGGTTGGGGCAGCAGGTGACATGGCCCTGATCGGGCCTAACTGCTACGGGTTGATCAACTACATCGACAACACAGCGCTTTGGTCTTTCGAACATGGCGGTTGGACCCCCGGATACGGCGCCGCGATCATCACCCAGTCGGGTATGTTTTCGTCAGACATCACGATGAGCGCGCGTTCCCTGCCGTTGGCCTACATGGTTTCGGCGGGCAATCAGGCGGTGTTGGGGTTGGAAGATTTTCTGGACGTTTTCGCAGACGACCCGGCGGTGCGCGCCATCGGGCTGCATATCGAGGGGCTGCAAGACATCCCGGCCTTTGAACGTGCGGCCTTAAAGGCGATTGAGCAGGGCGTCGCGGTGGTGGCGCTCAAGACAGGCAGCTCAGCCATCGGCGCGACATTGACGGTAAGCCACACAGGCTCACTCTCGGGACCGGATGACCTTTACGAAGCACTGTTTGCGCGGTCAGGTGTGATCAGCGTGACGAGCCCTGCGCAGTTTCTGGAAACGCTGAAGTATCTCTGTGTCGTGGGCGCTCCGGCTGGGCCCGCTGTCGCGGGGTTTACCTGCTCGGGCGGTGGCGCCACGATGCTGGCCGATCACGCCGAAAAGATCGGGCTGACCTTCCCTGAGGTCAGGTGCGATGAGAACCCGGCCCTCGCCGATCTGTTGCCCGACATTGCGACGGTGTCGAACCCGCTGGACTACACGACGCCGATCTGGGGACAGGCGGATCGCACCTATCCGGTCTTTGCCAAGGCGATGGAATCTATCGCAGCGGATGCCGCGGTTCTGGTGCAAGACTATCCGGCGGAGGGGCTGGATGCCTCAAAACTATACTATCAGAATGACGCCGAAGCCTTTGCACAAGCGGCCAAGGAACAGGCGATTCCAGCCGCGATCTGCGCAACCCTGCCCGAGAATCTCGACAAAGATACGCGTCGGCATCTGATCTCGCTCGGGGTGGCCCCAATGCAGGGGATCCATGAAACATTGAACGCAATCCGAGATGCCGCAACGTGGTCGGAACGGCGCAAACGCATCACGGCCGCGCGGCCCGCGCCATTGTTGGCGGTGGGTGCGCTGGCCGCGCCGCAGATGTTGACCGAGGATGCAGGAAAGTCGTGGCTTTCAGCACGCGGGGTCGCGGTCCCTGAAGGCAGGACCGTGACCGCCAAAGACGCTGAAGACGCTGCCGCTGAAGTCGGCTATCCCGTCGTGCTCAAGATGATGTCGCCGCACCTTGCCCATAAGACAGAGGCCGGGGCTGTGGCCCTCGGCGTTACGGACGCGGCGGCGTTGGCTGTTGCACTCAACCAGATGACAGAAACGATCCGGGCTTTTGACCCGCAGTCTGTGACAGACAGTTTTCTGGTTGAAACCATGCTGCGACCGCCTTTGGCGGAGATGATCGTGACCCTACGGTCTGATCCGCAATTCGGTGCGGCCTTGGTGATGGGAAGCGGGGGGGTGTTAACCGAACTTGTCGGTGATGCCGTGACACTTCTGCTGCCGACGACACCGGCGGAGATCGCCGAGGCTCTGAAATCCTTGCGGGTTGCGCGTCTGCTGAACGGGTTTCGAGGTCGCGACTCCGCTGATCTCGACAAGGTTACTAAAGCGCTGCACCATCTTTGTGGTGTCTTCGTTCAGGAACATGAGGCCCTGTCCGAAATTGAGATTAACCCGATGTTCATATACACGGACCACATCGTCGCAGTTGATGCGCTGATCCATGTGATACCCCAATGAGCACGCATAAAACCACCCCAAACCCGGACCTCTCGGTCGGCCCCGACAACAAGCAGCGCTGGAACCAGCCAGCCCACCGCCGCCACGGTTTCCACAATGCACATCGCCTTTTTCGCCGTGCTTTTATGGTGCGGTCGCGTGACGTGCTTATGCTGGAACCTGCGGCGCAAGACCTGACAAAGCAGGTTCCGGAACTGGCCAGCCTTATCCAACACCCCGCCTTTTCAGCATTCTGTTGCCTGCGCGACGATGAGATCGTCATGGAGGCCGCCGCGCCCGATTTTTCGACAACGCAGCCCCATTCCATTCAATCGGTGACGAAACTGCACATTCACCTGATTATCGGTCAATTGCTGGAACAGGGGCTGCTGTCACTTGACGCAAAAGTCTCGGACTATCTGCCCGGCATCGGGTCGGGTTACCGCGATGCCACGGTTCAGGCCTTGTTGGATATGGCCGTCACCAATGACTTTACCGAAGACTACAGTGACCCAATGTCGGATTGCTACCTTGAAGAGATTGCTTTGGGGTGGCGCCTGCCGGGCCCCGGCCTTGAAGAAATCACGCTCGGGGATTTTGCGTCCGGCATTACCGGTTTCCGGGCGACTGCGGCGCGTTCGCAGGCAGAGTATAAATCCGCGAACACCGATGTGCTGACGTTGATCGCCGCGGAGGTCTCGCCCATCCCGCTTGCTGCGCATATCGAGCGGATAGCTGACGCCGTGGGCTATGAAGGTGCTTTTCACATCAGTTGCAGCCCAGACGGCCACCCTGCGTTTTCGGGTGGCGGCTGTCTAAGCGCGCGTGATCTGGCCCGGTTCGGATTGTTTCTGGCGCGCAAAGGCCACAATCTGCATGGCCAGCCCATCGGCAATGCGGCCTTTCTGGAGCATAGCCTTACGCGACCTACACCCGAAATGACGCCACCCAAAGAGTGGCTGAGATATTCAAACCAAACCATGACAGATGGTCGTGTGGTGGGTCATGCGGGGTATGGGGGCCAGTTTCTGATGGTCGACATGAAAACCGGCACGTCTTGCGCATTCCTTAGCGTTCTTGAGAACGAAGCCGGCTATGACGACGACTACATGAGCAACGTCGCGCGTATTTTACGGCTGGTCTGCTGTGGGTCAGGGTAGGAGCCGTTTCTAGCAAACACACCCGGCAAGAATGTCCCGCGAAACCACCCGATCCGCATCTCCCCTATTTACACCACTCCCGACCTTTGGGCAGATGGCACCATCGCGAAAAGTCCAGCAGGAGAAAACCCTTCACCATGACCGATGACATCAACGCCCGACACGCCGAGAAGATGCGCAAGATCAAGGCTGCGCGTGACAAGATGATGCAAACCAAGACCGAGGAAAAAGGTCTGATCATGGTGCATACCGGGTCTGGGAAGGGGAAATCTTCTTCGGGGTTTGGGATGATTATGCGCTGTATCGGGCACGGTATGCCTTGCGCGGTGGTGCAGTTCATCAAGGGCAATTGGATCACCGGAGAGAAGCAGCTTCTGCGCGAGCGTTTTGCCGATGAATGCCGGTTTTTCGTGTCGGGCGAAGGCTTCACCTGGGAAACGCAGGACCGGGAGCGTGACATCGCGGCGGCTGAGAATGGCTGGAAGATCGCGCGGGAACAGATCCTCGACCCGGACATTCAGTTTGTCCTGCTGGATGAAATAAACATCGCGCTTAGATACGACTACCTTGATATCGATGAGGTTGTGGAGTTTCTGCTGCATGAAAAACCGCAGATGACCCATGTCTGCCTGACCGGTCGCAACGCCAAGCCCGAACTGATCGAGGCCGCAGACCTCGTTACCGAGATGACGCTGGTCAAGCATCCGTTCAAGGATGGCGTGAAGGCACAGCGCGGCGTCGAAATGTAGTCTCGTCTGGTAACATCGGGCATGGCCGCGTAACTAGAACAAGTCGGAACGCAGACGTTGGGAAACACTATGACGAAGCGGGCGCTTATCACGGGCATAACGGGGCAGGACGGGTCGTATCTTGCCGAATTTCTGCTTGAAAAAGGCTACGAGGTTCACGGCATCAAGCGCCGTGCGTCGTCGTTCAACACGCAGCGGCTGGATCACATCTACCAGGACCCGCACGAGGTGAACCCGAAGCTGCACTTGCATTACGGCGATCTGACCGACACCTCGAACCTGACGCGCATCCTGTCCGAAGTGAAGCCGGACGAGGTCTACAACCTCGGCGCGCAAAGCCACGTCGCGGTCAGTTTCGAGGCCCCGGAATACACCGCCGATGTCGATGCGATCGGCACGTTGCGGATGTTGGAAGCGATCCGGTTTCTTGGCCTGCAGGACAAGACCCGGTTCTATCAGGCGTCGACGTCGGAACTATACGGGCTGGTGCAGGAAACCCCGCAGACGGAAACGACTCCGTTCCATCCACGGTCGCCCTACGGCGTTGCCAAGCTTTACGCCTATTGGATCGCCGTCAATTACCGCGAGGCCTATGGCATGTATGCCTGCAACGGCATCCTGTTTAACCACGAAAGCCCACGGCGCGGCGAAACCTTTGTGACCCGCAAGATCACCCGCGGTCTGGCGAATATCGCGCAAGGCTTGGACACGTGCCTGCACATGGGCAACATCGACGCGCTGCGCGACTGGGGCCACGCGCAGGATTATGTGCGGATGCAATGGCTGATGCTGCAACAGGATCAGCCTGAGGATTTCGTGATCGCCACAGGCAAGCAATTCTCAGTCCGGGATTTCATCGGCTGGACGGCGGCGGAGCTTGGCATCACCCTGCGATTTGAAGGGTCGGGTGTGGATGAGGTTGGCGTGGTTGACTCGGTTACGGGCGACAATGCCCCCGACATCAACCCCGGCGACGTGATCGTGCGGATCGACCCGCGCTATTTCCGCCCGGCTGAGGTGGAAACGCTGCTGGGTGATCCAACGAAGGCGCGGGAAAAACTCGGCTGGGTTCCAGAGATCACGGCGCAGGAGATGTGCGTCGAGATGGTGGCCGAAGACCTGAAGGCGGCCCGGCGGCACCGGTTGCTGCGCGAAAACGCGCTGGAACTGCCGTTCCCCTCGGAAACATGAAAGGCGGGCGCGTGAAGTATTACCTTGCAGGTCATCGCGGCATGGTTGGCGGCGCCATCCTGCGCCAGTTGCGGGGGCGGGGGGCGGAGGTCATCACCCGCACCCATGCAGAGCTGGACCTGACCGACCAGGCGGCGGTGCGCGACTTCATGCGGGCCGAGCGTCCGGATTGCGTGATCCTCGCCGCGGCGCGGGTCGGTGGCATCCACGCCAACGACACGTATCCTGCGGATTTCATTTACGAGAACCTGATGATTGAGGCGAACGTGATCCATCAGGCGTTTGATGCAGGTGTCACGCGCCTGCTGCAACTCGGATCGTCCTGCATCTATCCGCGCGAGGCGGCGCAGCCTATGGCCGAGCATGCGCTGCTGACCGGCCCGCTTGAGCGCACGAATGAGCCTTACGCCATCGCCAAGATTGCGGGGATCAAGCTGTGCGAAAGCTACAACCGCCAGCACGGCGCCGATTACCGGTCCGTCATGCCGACGAACCTTTACGGCCCCGGCGACAACTTTCACCCGGAAAACAGCCATGTCCTGCCGGCGCTGATGCGCCGTTTTCACGAGGCGGTGCAGGACGGGCGGGACAGTGTGACCATATGGGGCACCGGAGCGCCCCGGCGCGAATTCCTGCATGTGGACGATATGGCTCGCGCATCGCTGTTCGTGCTGGACCTCGATCCCGCAACCTACCGCGCCCATACCGATCCGATGCAAAGCCATATCAACGTGGGTTTTGGGCAGGACGTCACCATCGCCGAACTGGCCGCGATGATCGCCGAGGTGACGGGGTTTGACGGAGAGATCGCGTTTGATACCTCGAAACCCGACGGCACGATGCGCAAGCTGATGGACAACAGCCGCCTGTCGGATATGGGCTGGAACGCCTCCATCGGTTTGAAAGAGGGGATTGCCGACACCTATCGGTGGTTTCTCGAACATGCCGGGGAGGTCCGCCGTTGACGCGGCTTTGAACTGCGCCGAATACTGATCCAAAGCGCTCTGATCTTCGCCCGCCTTTGCGGTGCGATCCAGTGAAAGGGATGGTTGATGCTCTGGCTCCATATCGGGATGCCGAAGACCGGCACGACGGCGTTGCAGGGTTACCTGCACGGCAATGCCGGGTTCCTTCAAGATCAAGGGATCCGTTATATGGTGTCGGGCCGGGATCGCGGCACAGGCAAAGCGCGGCTGATCTGTCACAATACAATGGCCGTCAGCATGAGCCGCGGCTGGCGCGACGCGCCCGACCCTGACGCCTTTGCCGAGGAATACACCGCCCACGGGTCGGGCCATTGCGTATTGTCGAGCGAGATGTTTTTCGGCCGCGACCTTGCGCCGATGCAGGACCGCTACCTTGCCCGGATCGACGCGCCTGTGCGCATCATCCTCTACATCCGCCGCTTCGATGACTTCATCGAGGCCGATTACAAGCAGCGCGCGAAGAACGGGATGCAGACCGGCGGGGTCGATGCCTTCGTCGCGGCCCGCCTGTCACTGATCGAAAGCGATCCGGATTACATGAACCTCGGCACCATGTTCGACCGGCTCCGCGAACAGGTGCCGGGGGCGCAGATTCACCCGCGTCTTTACCTGCGGGATGAAATGGTGGGCCAGAACGTGATCCCGGATTTCCTGTCGGTGATGGGCGTCGCGCCCGGCGATGTGACCCTGCCCAAGGTCGCGGCGAACCAGTCCCTGTCCCGGTTGGCGAGCGAGGCGTTGGGCCTATTCGACGAACGCGGCGCGGGGTTCGACAAGAAAGCCCGGCGCAGGCTGGGACGGGCACTGCAACAAAGCAATGACCCAAGGCTGTTCGCACGCGGCGACGTGCTGACCCCGGCGGAACGCGAAGCGGTCAACGAAACGCTGGAAACGCGCAACGCGGCCATGCGGAAGGCGTTCTTTCCCGATCGGGACCGGCTGTTTCCGAAACGGGACGCGGACCCTGACACGCCGACCCGCGGTCATCCGGGTGAGGTGATGGAGTTTCAATACGCGGTCCGCAAGCTTCACAAGCTGGTAAAGCAGCAGCAGGGATAGCGACCCGTCAGACGCTTCTCCGCATGATCCGGTCGCGCTGGTTGCGGTAGCGTTGTTGGTTGGGCGCGATTTCGGCAGCCCGTTCCAGCGCCGCCGTCGCGGCGGCATGATCCCCGGTCTTGCGGCAAAGGTCCGCGAGGTGGGCGTGGAGTTCGGCCGTGCTATCGTCCATCGCGGCGGCCTGTTCGAACATCGTGCGCGCGGCGGTGGCCTGCCCCGCCTGTTCATGGATCACCCCGGTCAGGAAATGCCAGAAGGCATGATCCGGCGCGTTCGACATGCAGATCTTCATCTGGCCGAGGGACGCGTCATGATCGCCCCGTAGCATCAGGATTTCGGCCTGCCGCTTGCGGACAAGCGGATCGTCGGGAGCATTCTCAAGCGCTTCGGTATTGCGGGCCAGCGCGATGCCAAGCCTGCCCATCCGCGCCTCAAGCATCGCGCAAAAGCTGAACGGTCCCGCACCGGGGGCATAGCTTTGGTGGGCTTTCAGGCGATCCCGCAGGGCTTTCAGGTCATGCTTTGTTTCAAGCAGCCGCCGGGTCTTGCCATCCTGCGCGAACCACGGCCATTCAATCGCGATGGTCGACAGATCAAGCGCCCGCCGTTTCAGGATCTTGTTCTGCTGCAGGACGATGTTGTGCAACTGATACCGGATCGGCAGGATCATCGCCGTGTCGCGGTCAAAAGGCAGAACTGCGCCGGGCCGCAAACGCTGTCGCCGGATCATGAAAGACCCAACAACGGCCACGTCGGGCAGCATCGGTTTCTGCCAGAACGCCCGCAGGAACGATTGCTGTGCCTGCGACGGCTTGCCAAGCGCGCCGAGGATATGGGCGCGGATCGCAAGGGCTGATATATAGTTTTCCTGCCACTGGTTCGGGTCATCAATCGCGATGTCGACAAGGCGCAACGCCTCATCCCATTTGCTAAGGTAGATGCCGTTCGCGGCCTGCAAAAGCGGCAGAAAGGCGTTGTCGGCCCCGGCGTCCAGAATGTTTTGGCCAATCTCCCAAGCCTCGGCGTCGCGGTCGGTTTCCTGCAAGCGACGGGCGACTTTCACGAAGATATGCGCAGCCTCGCTTGGGGTGATGAATTGCGACACGCCCTTTCCAAACCGATCGGTGACGGTGTTGTAGGCGACATCGCGTTCCTCAAGCGTCATGACCTCGTGGAAACACTTGCGTTCCTGCCCGCTTAGCCGGGCCGCGGCGCGGCTGAAGGCGCTGATCGGCGGCGCGATGATCTGTGATGCGCGGGACATCGCGAACAGTTCCAGAAAATCGCGCTGCACCGGCTTGGTTTGGTCCAGATCGACCAGATCGGTGATGCTGCGCACCTGCGGATGCGCGGCAGTGAACCGGGCGATGCTTTCAGGCTGATCGGAAAAGACCAACGCCCCGGCGTCCGCGTTCTTTTCCAGATAGGCGGAATAAAGTTCATCCGGTTCGATCTTGGCGGGCCACTCCTTATGCTTCCACGGGTCTTCGTTCAGAATGTCACCGCGCCGGATGTGATAGGCAATGACGCGCCCGCCGCCTGCTGACATCACCGCGTCGATCTGTTTGATATGATCCTGAACCGCCGGGTTGAACCCGATCCGAGAGATGAAGCCCCGAAAGCGTTTTTGGAGGTCATCCACGTCTTCCCACGGGAAGGCGACGATTTCAAAACCCTCGTCCAGCAGGACGTGGCCGCCGTCTGTCAAATGCGTTTTCAGACGGTCCGGGGTTTCGTCGGTCAGGAAGGTCCAGATCGGTTTGGTGATGCTGTCGAGCTTTTCAAATTCCGCATTATCAATGAAGTGCCGATTGATGAACGCCTGATCGAACAGGTCCGATGGCGTGTCGAGTTTCGGCGCCGCCGCCCCGCGCGGAAACCAGTTGATGCGAAAGTCTGCGTCATAGTCTTCAGCCAGCCGGATGCAGTTCAGCATCATCAACAAACGCGCGCCGAGTTGGTCCTTTCTCAGACCGATAAACGATCCACGTCCGTGGCCAATGCGCGGCGTCATAAATCAACCTTTTCTAAGCACCTGAAACCTAATACATTCGCCCGGATAATCACAAGCGCTCCCGTCGTCGGGCAGTCGCGGAGGAGTCGACGAGTTCATGCCAGCGGGTCCAAAACTGTTGCTGAGCGCCTTCGTGGCCGATCCGACGTCGTCCTTTCTGGAATGGTTGGCCTATCACCGGGCCATCGGGGCAACCGATACGGTGATTTTCATTGATCGCAGGAAGGCGGGGAAACAACCGCTTTTCGATGCGCTTGCGGCGGCTGGCGCGGTGACGCTGGTGCCGGTCGCGATTGACCCCGACTTGAAGGAAGAAATCCACAACTCCGCCATTCGCGCGGGCCGCGCAGAGGCAGCTGAAAAGGGGGGCTTTGGCCTCTACCTCGGGGCGGACGAGTATTTCTGCATCCACGGTCGCGCCCGCAGCGTGCAATCGCTGATGCGGTCCAGCGGCGGTGCGGATGTTCTGTCGGCCCCGGTGCGGGTTGCAGGGAGCGATCCGCAGGCGGAGCATCGACCGGGCACGTTTCTGCAAGACGGGCGCCCCGTCGCTCCGGTGGTCACAGGAGCCGCATTGCGTAGCGTCGCGCGGCTTGGCCTGTTTCCCTCGCGTAGCGTCCACGGCCCGACTGGCCCCGCGCAGGGCAAGGCCAAGATGAAGTGGGTCGATGGCGATGGCGTGGCGATCACAGCCCCCCCCAGCCTCGTCGCGGTTATGGTGGGCGATGAGCCACCCGGCAGTAACAAGGCGTCGATCCTGAAAATCCCCGCCCCGACGGTTGAGACATTCCTGCTCCGCCAACAGGCGCTGCCGCCGAAGCAGCATCCGGCGGTTGAGGTGCAGATCGAAAGGCTAAAGGGCTTCTGCGCGATTGAGGGGGAGCATCCGGGGCTGGAAGCGTGGCGCGATGCGACCGTGGCAGAGATCGAGGCGCTGATGGCCCTGCCCGGCGTTGCCGGCGCACAAGATGCCCTGTGCGCCGAGGAGACTGCCGCCCGCGACAGCCTGCGCGATACGTCAGCGGAGTTTCAGACGGTGGTCGCCGCCTGCAAGGGCGAGGCTCCGCCGCAACCCGCCCCCGCCATCGCCGAACCCGACCCCCGACCCGAGGGTGGCGCGGTCCTGCCGCCGTGGTTCGCCGAAATCCATACCGGCGGCGACAGCGAAGGGTTCTACACCCGCCTCAAGCACCATGCGGTCGTCTGTATCCGCCGCGATCCGGGGCGGCTTGTGGTGACTTTCGATAACCTCTCGAACGTCAATGACCTCTCGGCGGATCGCGAACCGTGGGCCTATAAATTCGTGCGCGACAACGGCTTTTCGCACCTGTCCGTCATGGCGCGGCGCAAGGACTGGTATCGCGACCCGCAGCTTATCGACTATCTGCAAAAGCTGTCCGCCGACGGGTTCTTTGCCGAATTTGACAGGGTCATCCTGACCGGCACCTCGATGGGCGGGTTCGCCGCGCTTGCCTTCGCGTCCTTGTCGCCCGGGGCGACGGTCATCAGCTTCAACCCCCAGACCACGCTGGAAGAGGCGATCGTGCCCTGGGAAAAACGCTTTGGCATGGGGCGTGCCCGAAACTGGTCGCTGCCCCATAGCGACTGCGCGTTTGAGATTGCCGAGGTCGAAAAGGCGTTTGTGCTGTATGACCCGTTCTTTGAACCCGACCGCCGTCATATAGAGCGGCTGGAAGGCGACAACCTGATCCTTCTCAAGACATGGTGTTCGGGGCATTTCTCGCCCGTGTTCCTGCGCCGAGCGGGGCTGTTGAAACCGCTGATGCAGCACGTGTTCGACGACACACTGACGGCTGAGGTGTTTTACGACATGATCCGCGCCCGCCGCCTTTTGCCGTGGTATCGCAAGTCGCTGATCGCGAACCTCGAAGAACGCGGGCATGACAAGCTTGCCGCCCGTGTCACACCCGCTTTTCGCAAGTTGAAACGGCAGGCAGCGGAATGACCAAACACCAAGCCACCCTCGCAGCGTTGCCTGTCCCCGCCCTTGGCGGCAGTCATGTCATCATGACGACGATGAAGAACGAGGGGCCGTTCCTGCTGGAATGGATCGCGCATAACCTGACCATCGGTTTCACTGGGTTCGTGGTGTTCACCAACGATTGCGATGACGGCACCGATTTGATGGCCGACCGGCTGGAGGAGCTTGGCTATTGCAGCCACCGGCCCAATGATGTGTCCGACGGATCGCCCCCGCAGCACAAGGCGCTGCGCCGTGCCACAGCGCATCCGTGGGTGAAAGAGGCTGAGTGGCTGATGTGCCTTGACGTCGACGAATTCATCAACCTGCGGGGCGGGCTGATGACGCTCTCCCAGTTCATCGACTCGATTGGCGATTGCGACGCGGTGTCGTTCGTCTGGAAACTGTTCGGCTGCGGCGGGGTTGAGGATTACGCCGACGCGATGGTGATGGATCAATTCACGCTGGCGGATGCGGAAAACGACCCGGCGAATGGTCGCGCGACCGGGTTCAAGACAATGTTCCGCAACAATGGCCTGTTCCGGCGCTACAACCCGCATCGGCCAAAGGGTGTTCCGGACGGGCGAGAGGGTGACGTGCGCTGGTCTGACTGCGGCGGCAACCTGCGCCCGATGGAGCAGGTCAGCTGGCGCGGCTGGCCGGGCTTCAGCCACCAATACGCGCGGCTGCATCACTATTCGGTGCGGTCGCTCGACAGTTTCCTTGTTAAGCGGGACCGAGGCCGCACCAACCACATCGCCCGCGAACAGACGGAACATTACTGGTCTGACATGAATGTGAACCGAACGACGGATGACTCGATAACCCCGCACGCCGACCGCGCCCGCCCGCTGCTGGAGGCGCTAAAGGCCGATCCGGTGCTGGGCGCGCTGCATGAACACGCCTGCGACTGGCACCGCGCCAAGATCGCGGAGCTGAAAAAGCGCGACGGCTGGGATGAATTCTATAACTGGCTGCGCGCCAACAAGATCGAAACGACGGATGCGGTTGAACAGAAAGATTACTGACCGAAGCGCTTGACCGGGCGTCGTTAAACGAGGCACAGGACACGAACCGCACCGCTTTCATCCGAAGGATTTACGCATGACCGCTGCAACGGCTGTTCGCCCGAAAAAACGGCACCGCGATCAGATGATCTCTGACGGGGGGGCGATTGGTGCGGTTGCGCGGCTGTCACGGTTTTCCGAGCGTAACGGCGCGGTGCTGGATGTCGGGGTCAATCGCGGCACGGTCGCGTTGTATCTGTGTCGTCTGTTTTGCGATCTGCCTATCCATCTGATTGAGCCGATCCCCGCGCAGGCCGACTATGTGCGTGAACGCTTCGCCCGCTTTCCGACGGTGCGCGTGCATCAGATGGCCTTGTCGGACCAGAACGGCAAAACTGATTTTTATTTGGCCGATCACGTTGGCAGCTCGTCCCTGTTTACGAATACCGGGGAGGAAGCCGCGCAGAACTCAGGCCATTCCACGGCTGAGACATTTCGCGTCGATGTTGAGCGGCTGGATGATTGGTGTGCGGCGCATAAGGTCGATCATATTTCGTGCATGAAGATCGACGCGCAGGGCAGCGAATATAACATCCTGAAAGGCGCCGAGGGAATGCTGTCGCGAGACGGGATCGACATCATCATGCTCGAATGGTTCGCCGTGCCACATTACGACGGGGTGCCGCTGCTTGAGGATATCCTGATCCTGATGCGCAGCCACGGCTACGGGTTATACGATATCTTCCCGTCCCGGCGGCTAAGCAATGGGCAGTTGCGCTTTGGCGATGCGGTTCTGATATCCGATACATTCCGCAAGACCCGCCTGCCAGCCGCCAAGGGCACCTAGGATTCCGAAGGAGACGGGCGAACATATGTCACGCTTTATCATCGTCACACCGATGAAGAACGAAGGGCCGTTCATCCTTGAGTGGGTGGCGCATAATTTGGCCATCGGGGTCGACGACATGGCCATTTTTTCAAACGATTGCACCGACGGGTCGGACGCGCTGCTTGATCGGTTGGACAAGATGGGCAAGCTGCGCCATTTCGACATCACGGCGGGGGGCAAGCCGAACCCACAGCGCCGCGCCTATCGCGGGTTCATGAAGATGGATATCGCGGGGGATGACGATTGGATCATCCCGATTGACGCCGACGAATACATCAACGTCAAAACCGGGGATCATAGCTTGCAGGCGCTGACCGATGCTGTGCCAGATGCCCGAACACTGTCGATGACTTGGCGACTGTTCGGCAATGCGGGCGTCGAAAGCTACGGCCCCGGATTCATCACCGACCAGTTCCGCAGGGCCGCCCCCGACATGATGCGCCGCCCGCCGCAGGCGTGGGGTCTGAAAACCATGTTCCAGCGCGCGCTTTGGGGGCATATCGGGGTGCATCGGCCCAAGCGCCCAACGGTCGACAGCTTTGCCGAAACCCATTGGTATAACGGGTCAGGCCAGCCGATGCCGGACCGGTATATGACGGGCAGTTGGCGGTCGGGGCCGGATTCGGTTGGATATGACCTTGTGCAGCTTAACCACTACGCCCTGAAATCCTGTGAATCCTATCTGGTGAAAAAAGCACGGGGGCGGGCGCATCACGGCGGAGACTCCCTTGGCCTCGATTATTGGCAAAAGATGAACCACAACCAGATTGAGGATCGCAGCATCGACGCGATCCGCCCGCGCAAGGCCGCGATCTATCGTGGGCTTCTGGCCGACGATGAGTTGAGCACTCTGCATGAGGCGTGCTGCGAAAACCACCGCAAGCTGATCGCCGATTTGCGCCAGCGCCCGGATTTCAGTTCGCTGATGGAGTGTCTGGCGCCCGAAACGAGCGGCCAAGCAACCTAGAACGGGTTTGAAAACGCGCCGATGATCCGGGTAAGATCGTCGCGGGGCAGGGCGGTTTTCGTCAGCTCAAACTTTGCCATACGGCCCCGCACCTCAACCGGCTCAATGAAATGCTCCACCCGCCGATAGCGTGGCCGGTCGGCGTAATCGTCAAACAGCACGACGGTTTTCTTGGTGCTGCGCAGCATCACCGCATAAAAACACGCCTCGCGAAACCGCCCGTCGATCAGCACCGTATCAGGCGCTTTAAAGTCGGGATGATCCCAGATGCCAAGCGGGTATTCGTGATATTTGCGATAGCTATCATTATTTACTGGCCGACCCCATTTGCCGGTCTTGCCGATCGACGAATGATGCAACAGCACCGGGGACGCGCCATTGGCTTGATCGAGATAAGCCTGCAAACGCCGCGCCCAGCGACGGTCGCTTTCAACGGAATAGATCGTTTTCCCGGGCATTTCCGAGGCGAGGACCGTCGACCCGCCGCTGCCATATTCAAGGATGACCTTCGACGCCTCATAGGTTTCACGCACCCAATCGCCCACCTCTTTCGAAAACGTCAGTTCTGGCCGGTCCATCGTCACATCCTTCTAGGCTGAGGTCGGATGACCAGCATCACCCACCCAGCGTTTTGGCAAGGTTAACGCAGGTTTTCGCGGGTTATGTCGCCGATCCAGCGGGTGCGGCAACGGATCAGCCGGGCGCAGCCCCGATGCGCGGTCGCGGCGCAACAGTGTGGCCTCAACGACGCGGGGGATGTTCTCCCCATCAATCTCAACGGTGCCGGATACGTTATTGGGGTGCAGATGGACCGTCACGAAATCCTCGCGCAGATTTTCGATGGTGGCGAGGGCGCGGGCGGAGAACCGGGGTTTGGTCAGGATCGACGGCAGGTGGTGCCATTCGATCACGATCATCCTGAATCGTTTCAGCAGCTCACGCGGCGCGGCGGCGAGTGTCGCGTATTCCGCGCCCTCAATATCCATCTGCAACAGCAGGTCGGCGCTTGGGTCCGGGTCCGTCGCGGCGACCCAAGAGGCGAGCGTCATAAACTCCCCCTCATCCTTGTCGCCCAGAAATTTTGGCACGAACTGCGCCCCCGGCACCTCCAGCGGCGGATTCTTGACCGAGGCGTCGGCCATGAAGGACGGGATACCATGCTTGGCCATATCCATCTCAAAGCTCGCCTGCCGCGACACGCCAGGCGAATAACACGCCGCGATACCGCGCAGATCATCCGGCACGAGATAGCCGCCATCACCGAAATCTCCGATACGAATCAACGGTGTATCGGTCGCATGAGGGCGCATGAAATCGTCGATCATCGAAGCATTCTGGTTTGATCGGAGCGCTGGACGTTTAGCGGTCATGGCGAGCTTTCGGGTTTGGACAGGCGATTGCGGTCATCCGACTGCCGGAGGTCTACCACGTGGCACAGTCCGCTCAAACACTATCAATTTCGACCGCGGGCCAAGTCGTTGCCCATTGTTGAAAAAATGCGCCAGTCTCCGTGGGTTTGAACTGAAGCACGTCAGCGGAGCGGCGCCTTCAACCGGCGTCTGACAGGAACTCTGCCACCGGGATCGGGCTATAAAGCAGGTCAGGAATTTCAGCGGTCAGGATGCTAGCGCACTCCTCGGTCGTTCGGGCGATGCTGGCCATCTGTTGTCGCCAACCGGCGTTCCACCCCCCGACGTTGCAATACGGTTCGTCCGGGTAGATATCGCAGACCGCATCGTAAAGACGCCACGCGCGCAGCATCGGGCAAAGCGCCTTATCGCGCAGCGCGTCCTTTTCAGCCTCGGACAGCGTGTCGACATGCTGTTCGCGAATGCCGACCAGATACATCTGGTAGAGGTAATTCTGATACGCCCGAAGATCGCCGATGCTGTAATTGGAATAGTAGATTGCGTTTATATAATACGGGCGAAGGCGGTCCATGTCCCAGAAGTGAGTTTCGTGCGCCGCGACACGCGCGCCAGCGCTCCAGATATCTCGGCGTGCGGCACCGTTGATCAGCATCTGTTCCCAGTGTTCGCGAATTTCCTGGATCAGGCGGGGCGGGATAACCGTCGCGAACTGATGACGCCATTCGAACGCGGCGATCAGTTCTTTTCGCACCGCGATGCTTTCGGGATTGTCGCGCAGCCGCCCCCGCGCAATCGCACCAAGGGATGCGGTCGCCTCGGCCTCATAATCGGTATTTTGGAACGTGTAGCTTATGCGTTCGTAGCCCCGCTTGTATTCAGCGAAGTGCATCGTCGGGGACAGCGTCGCGCGATGGAGGCGCAGCGCCTCATCCTCTGCCTCGGGGCGGCCGCTCCAGTCGCTTAGGTAAAGGTCGAACAGAACGGAATCAGACAGGTTGTCCTTGCGCTCCTCTGCGTATTCGACTGCCATTTCTCGCAAACGACCGCGCAGATCGTTCGAGATGACAACGTCAATAAAACAAAGCGTTTCATCGTAGTCAGGGATTTTCGCAACCCCGATCTGGCAAATTCGAAAAAGCTCCGCCGCGCTGCCGCCCCATCCACGCAGCGTGACGCTAAGGCCAAGATCAAAGCTGTGCCAATTCGGCATGATGCGCATCGATTCCGCGACGGCTTCGGACACCGGGCGGCGATCGACATGCGTCATACGCAGCAAGATCTGGGCATCGCGGGCGGGCAGGAATTCGGGGTCAGCCCGCAGGGCGCGCGTGGTTTGTCGATAGGCCTTCATTAACGAGTCGTGATACCCATCAAGGGCTTCTGGTGAGGTGCGTGCGTTGTCGAAATTCCCGCGCTTTTGATAGGCCTCGTAATAGTGCATCCACGTCAATGCAGTCGCGGCGTAGGGCGACCTTGGGTAAGCGATGGTCCAGGCCTCGGTATTCTCGCGCCGCTCCGTGTGGGCCGCCACGAAAAGCGTCGCGTAGACGTTGCGCATGTCCGTATAGTCACGCTCAGCCAATGCGGTTTTGTGCCCTTCGGCAAACAACGCCTCAAGCCGGTCAAAGTCGCGGGTTTCGATGCTGTCGCGCACCGTATCGACGTTGAATTCCGCCCAGGCAGGCAGGGCGCTGAACAGGAAGGCTACGACAAACAGAATACGCATTAATTTTCCCAGAGCGGCGGTGTATTTCTTGAAACTTACGGACAAGTGTGGCGAAAAAATGTTAACGCGCTGAGGTTGAGTATAAATTTCCCCTGCAGGTCGTCACCCAAGCCCGTGCTGCCTGCCCTGTGGATTTATCGCATCCCGCCCCACTGCCGATTGCCCCTGTCGAACGCGACGCGGGAGATGGCCGATTTCCTTGACCACAGCGAAGGCGACGCGGTGTTCACAGCCGAACGCACGACCTGGCTGAACGGTGAGAATATCACCCACGCCCGCCTATACTTCGCGCGGGGCTACAAGATGACGACGAGGCTTTAGGCGGACGAGCGGTGGTGCAGAAAACCGGGTGGTTTCCGCGCATCCGAATTGCCCGCATCACGATAAGTCAGCCCTACTGCAATATCTTTACAATTGTGCGATTCGGCGGTTGTTGGTATAATTTTTTACAATCCTAAGCTGTAGTTTTTCACCTTTTTTCCGACCCTCGGTCGTATATGCCATTGGCAATTCAACTTATTTTCCGGGCGGCATGCTGTTGAAAAACTCTCATTTCAGGGAGCTGCCACATGACCGTCAATCCTACTTTTCCGGGTGTCTACATAGAAGAGATTCCCTCCGGCGTCCGCACGATCCGGGGGGTGGCGACTTCGATTGCCGCCTTCATCGGCACTTTTCAGCGCGGCCTGCATAATGAAGCGGTCCGGGTGCTTAGTCCGTCGGACTTTGAACGCGAATATGGCGGGCTCGACCGCCATAGCGAGGCGTCATATGCCGTGCAGCAGTTCTTTCTGAACGGCGGTGGCGAGGCATGGATCATCCGGGTCGGGCATGACGGCAGCGGTGGTGACACGGCCATCGCGGCGGCGTCGGAGGATTACCCGACCGCAATCGCAGGCCCGGTTCTGTTGAACGTTGTCGCTGGTCGTACGATCCGAGGCGAGCCCGCTGAGAACCCGGGCGCGTGGGGGAATAATCTGCGGCTTGAGGTGACTTATAACAGCGGTGCACCAAACACGACCTTCAACCTTTCCGTCAAGGAAATCCGCGAGGATGGTGATCGGACAACCGTCGTGCAGGAAGAGGTCTTCCGCAACCTGACGATGGAGCCGAACGTCGCCAACAACGCGCTTGAGGTGGTGAACGAAGGATCGCGGCTGGTGCAGATCGCGGTTGATGCAGGGTTCGCCGGTCCGGTCGATGACAACGACATGCCCCATACGACGGGCACGCTTGGCGGCGCGCTGGCCGCGGCGGTGCCGGCGATCGGTGCGGCGGTGCTGAATGTCTCAATCTCAACGACTAGCACCATCGGGGCGATCCCGATTGACTTTACCGGAGCCGGAACGCCCGCGAGCTTTCCGGCCTTCGCCGCCGTGTTCCAGGAACGCTTGCGGGCAGCGGCGCAGAACCCCGCGGTTTCCGTGGCGGAGCGTCCGTATCTCTCCGGCGCGATTGTTACCCTTCTTGGCGATGGCTCCGTCGGAAACCCCCGCCGGTTCCACGTGCGGGCCGGGCAGGGCGGGCGCCCTTTCGCGCCGGATGCGGTCATCACATTCGGCGGCGCCGATAATGGCGATTTCGGCATGGCCGCCGCGATTCACGAGGCCCCACAGCAGATCGCGCTGACGGGGGGTGATGACGGCGATGTCGTTGACGCGGCGGGTGCTTACCTCGTGCCCGAAGCGGTGTTCAGTGGCAATCCGGCGGCTCGCACAGGGCTTTACGCGCTTGAGGATGTGGATCTGTTCAACATTCTTTGTATCCCCGACGCGCCGCGCCTTGGGGCAGACAGTTCGCTCGCGCTATACAGCGAGGCGCTGACCTACGTCACCGACCGCCGCGCCATGATGATTGTCGATATTCCCGAGGACGTGACCCGGATCGACCAGATGGAAACATGGCTGACCGAGAACGCGACACTGCGGGCGCCAAACTCTGCCGTCTATTTCCCGCGCACGTTCAACGCCGATCCGTTGAACCAGAACAGGCCGCGATCCTTCGCGACCTCTGGCACCAACGCGGGGCTTTGGGCGCGGACCGATGCGCAGCGCAATGTGGCGAAAGCCCCGGCAGGCACGGATGCGCGGTTGCGGGGGGTCCAAGACCTCGTCTATTCGATGACCGATGCGGAAAACGGCGTGCTGAACCCGCTCGGCGCGAATTGTTTGCGCACGTTCCCGATTTACGGCCCGGTCTGCTGGGGTGCGCGGACGCTGGACGGTGCGGACCAGATCGCGTCGGAGTGGAAATACATCCCCGTTCGCCGCACCGCGCTGTTCATCGAGGAAAGCGCGTTTCGCGGTTCGCAGTGGGTGGTGTTTGAGCCAAACGATGAACCGCTTTGGGCGCAGATACGCCTGAACCTTGGCGCGTTCATGCACGATCTGTTCCGGCAGGGCATGTTCCAAGGGGCCAAGCCTGACGATGCCTATTTCGTCAAATGCGACAAGGAAACGACGACCCAAACCGATATTGACAACGGTATTGTCAATATCGAGCTTGGCTTCGCTCCGCTGAAGCCCGCGGAATTCGTCATCATCAAAATACAGCAGATCGCCCGTCGGGCCGATAGCTGAGAGGAGGTCTGCTCATGGCACAATTCGTCGTTAACCCCCGCCGCTTCGATCCTTACAAGGATTTCCGCTTCAAGCTGAAATGGGATGGCCGCTACGTCGCCGGGATCAGTAAGGCGTCGGCGCTTAGCCGCACAACCGAGGTGGTCACGCACCGCGAAGGCGGCGATCCGTCGACCGACCGAAAATCGCCGGGCCGCACCAGCTACGAAGCGGTGACGCTGGAACGCGGCGTGACGCATGACCTTGATTTCGAACAATGGGCGAACAAGGTCTGGAACCTTCAGGGCGGCGACGGGGCGCAGGTATCGCTCGCTGATTTCCGCAAGGACGTGATCCTCGACCTGTTCAACGAGGCGGGGCAAATCGTGATTTCCTACCAGCTTTTCCGTTGCTGGGTGTCGGAGTATCAGGCCATGCCCGATCTCGACGCGAATTCGAACGCCGTGGCGATCCAGACGCTGAAGCTGGAAAACGAGGGCTGGCTGCGCGACCCGGCGGTGGTCGAGCCGACCGAGCCAAGCTTCGATGTCCCGGCCTGAGGCCAGCGCGACACGCGGACAGGCGATCACGCTTTCCCTCGCGCCGATTGACGGCGAACGCGTGACAGCGACCGTGCAGCCCTTGACCGGAGCCGACGAGCTACGGCTGGCAGAGCGGCGAACCGGCGGCGCGACGTCCCCGGTTGAGTTGGAGACGCTGATCCTTGACACCGAAGCGGTGACGCTGTCCGTGGCTGGCCATGCCGACGACCTGCTGATCGGCGACCGGAACCGCATCATCCTCGCGGTCCTTTGCACAAGCTACGGCGCGCCTCGGGAATTCCTGTTGCGCTGTCCCGATTGCGGGGAAACGCAGGAATTGCCGTTCGACCCCTTGACGGTTCTGGGGGCAAGGCCGACCGGCCCGGCGGGGGAGGTGTTCGCGGTCGCCGCCGAGGGCCATGACATGACAATGCGCTTGCCAATCGGGGCCGACCTGGTTGCGATCAGGGGGGCCGAGGATGGCGGCAAGGCGCTGCTTGCCCGCTGCGCCCCGTCCGTGCCCGCCACGGAGGCGGGTCTTGCGGCGGTCGAAGCCGAAATCGCGGCGCGGGATGGCTGCGCCGAAATCGTCTTTTCCTCCACCTGCATCGAATGCGGCGCGGATGTCGGCGGCCTGCTTGATCCGCTGATGCTGTTGCTTGGCGAAATGGATCGCCTTGGCGGCGTGCTGGCCGAAATCGACTGCATCGCCCGCGCCTATCATTGGAGCGAGGCGGAATTGCTGGCGCTGCCCGCCTATCGCCGCCGGCTTTACCTGCGGGCCATCGAAGACGCGGCGCAGGATGCGGAACGGCGGAGGGCGTCATGACCGGCCTGCTGTCGAGACTCGCGGCAAGAGG
Source organism: Aliiroseovarius sp. YM-037 (assembly GCF_048060095.1). Lineage (NCBI taxonomy): Bacteria > Pseudomonadati > Pseudomonadota > Alphaproteobacteria > Rhodobacterales > Paracoccaceae > Aliiroseovarius > Aliiroseovarius sp. YM-037. Next base: position 75,555 of record NZ_JBLUOA010000004.1, read on the forward strand.
GGCAGGGCGGTCGATCGCTGGCGGCCCCGCGCGGCTTGCCCCACCCGCCCGTCCGCGATTTGCGATGCCGGAAGCGGGCGAGGGGCTAGAGTTTGATGAGACGGTCGAGCGTCCACCGGCTGACAGGACGGACTGGGCGACAGCACAGAGGGAACCGCCGAGGGAAAAGCAGCCTTCGGTGACAGGTAGCGGGACGCGAACTGATGGACGGCAGCGTCCGCGCGGCATAGATGCGGTTTCGCAGTCAAAAAAGGCCGCGCCCACCGACCTGCCGAGCACGCTGCCAATGGCCGACGGTGGTGTGGCGAGACCTGAAGCGCATGAAAGTTCAGAACCGACAGCTCCACCGCAAGTAGACGACACGAACCAACCGACGATAGCCGCTCAGCCGGACGCCCACGACCCCACCTCACCTAGTACACGGAACCAACAGCCAGACCTCGTGCCGCAGCGCGGCCTGTTGCCGCCCATCGCCAATGAACAGATCGCCTCGGCACCTGCCGACCTCTCCGCGCTCGAAACGGTCGAGCACATGATCGAAACCGAAATCACCCCGTCACCAACGGATGGTTTCGCGCCTGAAACCTCCTCGCCTCCGGCACTCCCCGGCACTCCCTCCAATGCGTTTCCTGACCACACCCTACCCGATCCACCCGCCCCGAGCCTGTCGATTGGCAGGATTGATGTCATCTTTGAATCCCCGGATCCTCCTCCAGCCCCGCGTCAGCGCCCGTCGCCAGAGCGCACGCGCGGGTTCGAAGGGTATTCCAGTATCCGCCTTGGGCGGCGGCGGTAGGGGCGTGGGATGGCAGATCATACCGCCATTGCCGCTGTTTCGCGCACCCTTCGGACGCTGTTGCAGGACCGCATGGTCACCGGGGCTGCTGTCACCGTTGCGCCGCCGGACCTGACGATCACCGGGTTCGATGGCGCGCGGGTCAACCTCTATCTGATCCAAGTGCTTGAAAATGCGGCGCTCAAAAATGACGATGGCCCGCTGCGGGGTCATCCCGGCAGCTATGGCAAGCCGCCGCTATCGCTGAACCTGCGTTATATGCTGACGAGCTATTCCGACAGCGAAATCCAAACGGAATCCGACATCACGGCGCAGGAAATCCTCGGCGATGCGATGCGGGTGCTGCATATGTTTGGCAATCGGATCGACGGGCTGACGCTGATCAACCTTGCGCCACCGGCGCTGAACGAACCGGTGCTTGACGCGGCGCTGCAGCAGGAATTCGAGCGGCTGAAGATCACGCTGCATCCCGTCACGCTGGAAGACGTTACGAAAGTCTGGTCGGCGCTGTCCGAGGAGAACTTCCGCCGCTCCGTCGTTTACGAAGTCACCGTCGTGCAGATCGAGGACACCGAACCGCCCCGCGTCGCACCGCCGGTCGAGGAACGCCGCATCTTTGTTTCGATTGCCCGCCGTCCGACGATTGAACGGGTGTTTCTGACCCCGCCGCCCGGTGCGCCCGAGTCCGAGATGCGCGTCGCAGTGGGGGAGGAGATTACGATCATCGCCGAAAATACCTCTGCCGACCGGCTGTTCGTACAGTTCGGGCGGCTACCGCCGATGCGCGTCCCGCCAAGCTCTGACGGGCGCATTCGCGTCGTAGTGCCGGATGATGTGCTTCAGATCGATTTCGATCCCGTGACGAACCAGCCCATCGCGCCCGGCGACCAACTTCAGCCCGGCACGCTGCAGATCCGCCTGATTGGCGAGGTTGATACCGAAGGCGTCGCAGGCGCGGACGGGCCAGGCACTCGGATCGAGGAACCCCGGCGCTTTCATTCAAATACCGCGTTGATGCAGCTTGTTCCGCAGGTCACGGGCGTTGCGCCCGCGGCGGGCGACGCCAGCACCATCCTGCAGGTGACGGGCACGCGGCTGTGGCATCCCGGCGCAGAGGAAGCACAGGTCGTCGTCGGAGATTCCGCCATCAATATCCGCGCGACCAGCCCCGCCGACCCCGGCACATGGGCCGACCCGACGCCGACCGTCGTCGAAATCCCGATGTCCGAAGTGACGCTTGCCACGCTTGCCGCTGCCGACCCGCCTTACCCCGTTGCCGTGGTTGTCGATGGCGCGCGTTGCCGTGCCTCCGGCCTTGGCTTTCACTTGGATCCTTAAGCGATGACCATGCCCTCTGCCAATATCCTGCTTACGGACGCGCCACCGACGCGGCGCGCGTTCGTTCATGCGGTGTTGGGGTGGGTCAGGGCCGCGCTGACGGCGGAGGGCGCGGTCGAGATGCGCGCGCGGCTGGAGGCGGTGCGCGTTGGATCGCCGCTGGATCACCTGTCGCGCACCTTCGCGCTGACCCCGGCCGATGAGGATATTCTGCTGTTCGCGCTGGCGCACCGGATTGACGGTGGGACTGCGCCGCTATGTGCGGAGGTCGCGGGTGATCCCCGGCAGGGCTACGTCACGGCGCATCTTCTGACCCGCGCGGTCGGGGGGGATGATCCGGCGTTCGCGGCGGCACTGTTTGACCGTCTGACGCCCGATGCGCCCCTACGCCACCGGGCGCTGGTCGAGATGCGAGAGGCGCACGCGCTATCCGCAATCGGTCTGACCGAAGACATCGCGCTGCGCCTTGTCGGCGCGGGGCAGGCGGCGCCGCCACGGGGATGCTTCCCCTTGCCCGACGCGCCGCCGCTTGAACGGTTTGAGGGGATCGCCGAAACCCTCGCCCAGCAGCTTTCGGGCGGCGTCGCGCTGCTTGGCCCGTCGGGCTGCGGCCGCCGCGCGCTTGCGTCTGCGATAGCAGAGCGCGCAGGACTGGGCGCGGTTATGCTGGACCGGGCGACATTGCCGGAAAGCGCCACCGCCCGCGAACCGCTGCTTCGCGCCATCGCGCGGGATGCGCGGCTTGATGGCATCGCCGTGGTGATCGACGCGGACCCCGATGACCAAACCCGCCAATTCGCCGCAGCCGAGGAAACCACCATCGCCGCGCGCGCGGGTGCCGAGGGGCGGGGGTTTGCCGCCGAGGTCAGGCGCATCTTTGGCGGCAACGTGATCCTGTTGGCGAAAGAGCCGACGGGCCTGCCGCCGGGGTTGTTGCGCGAACGGCTGATCCCCCTCACGATTGCGGAGCGCGAGGCGCTGTGGCACGCCGCCCTCGGCCCCCGCTTCCACGCCGCTGAGGCGGCAGAGGTCGCCCGCCACTTTCCGCTCGGCCCGAGTGAGATCGCGGATGTCGCCGGTAGCCTGTCGGACACCGACCCACCCGGCACGCTTTGGCACCTGTGCCGCGGCCGTGGCGGGCAGGGGCTTGAGGCGCTGGCGACCCGGATCGTGCCCCGTTACGGCTGGGACGATCTGATCTTACCGGGCGCGATCCTTGACGATTTGCACGCGATTGCCGCCCAGTTGCGGCATCGGATGACCGTCTATGACGCTTGGGGGTTTGGCAAGCGTCTGTCGGCAGGGCAGGGTGTCACCGCGCTGTTTGCCGGGCCGTCGGGTGTGGGTAAAACCATGGCGGCAGAGGTGATCGCCAGCGAGCTCAACCTTGATCTTTACAAGGTCGATCTGTCACGGCTCGTCTCGAAATATATCGGCGAAACCGAAAAGAACCTGCGCCGGGTGTTCGATGCGGCCGAGGATACCGGCGCCTGCCTGTTTCTGGACGAGGCCGACGCCTGTCTTGGCAAACGGTCCGAAGTCAAAGACAGCCACGACCGCCATGCCAATATCGAGGTGAGTTACCTGCTGCAACGGATGGAGAGCTATTCAGGCCTGTGCCTGCTGGCGACGAACCTGAAAAACAATCTCGACGCCGCGTTCCTGCGCCGCCTGCGTTTTGTCATCGACATCCCGTTCCCCGATCAGGGCGACCGGCTGCGGATCTGGCAGGGCGCGTTCCCGCCGGGGACGCCGACGAAGGCGCTGGATTTCACCGCGCTATCCCGGCTCGATATCAGCGGCGGGTCAATCATGGTAATCGCGGTCAACGCCGCGTTTCTGGCAGCGGCCGAAGGTGGCTCGGTCACGATGAACTGCATCGCCCGCGCCGCGCGGGGCGAGTTCCGCAAGCACGACCGCACCTTCCGCGCCACATGGAAAGAGGGGCCGTGATGCAACGTCGACCCAAGCCCGAGGCACTGCGCCGCGCCGTCCGGGCGGCGGTAGAGGCCGCAGCCGCCGATCTGCCACCCGGTGCTCCGACTCATATCGACCGCCTGACCCTGCGCATGCCATCAAGCGCTGGATCAAAAGATGTGGCCCGCGCCCTCGGCGGCGCGATCCGTGCCCAAACCCGAACCGGTGGGGGGGGCGGGACATGAGCTGCACTGCCTTGACCTGCCAACGATCCCGCGCCGCCCCGCGCATCGCATCGCCGGAGTCGGACACCGAACGCGAAGCGACCAAGATCGCGGACGAAGTTATCTCGGGCAGCCCCGTCACCGCACCGTCTGCGTCCGGCGGCTCTGGCGTCATTCACCGAGAATGCGCCGCCTGCGCCTCTGGCGGGCCAAAATGCGCGGATTGTGCCGAAGACGATGTGCTGCACCGCGACCACACCGGGCCTTCACCGACCTCCGGCGCTGCCGCGCAGACAGCCGCCAGCGCCCTGTCCGGCGGTGGCACACCTATGCCCCAAACCATGCGATCCTATTTTGAACCGCGCTTTGGCGCGGATCTGTCCGGCGTGCGTCTTCATACCAGCGGGCAGGCCGCCACCGCCGCCCGTGGCATCAACGCGCGGGCCTATGCGATGGGCCAAAACATCGGCTTTGCCCCCGGAGCGTACGCGCCCGAAACCGGCAAGGGCCGCAAACTGTTGGCGCATGAGATCACGCATACCTTGCAAGGCGACGGGCAGTTGCACCGGCAGGAGGATGATGAGGAGGAAGAGGCTGCGCCGACACCATCCCCGCCCTCCGCCCGGGTCGATACTTTTGAAGACGATTCCGGCGGTGGTGAAACCACTTTCGAGGAGCGCGTAGAAAACGCACCGACAGTGGTCGGCGACCACATTCAGGGCACGGTCAGACGGCTGGAACATGCACCGGCCAACGGTGATACGCCAGCCGAAACTTTCCCCGCCCACACCGCTTTCGTCGATTTTGACGGCGGGAATTGCAAGATCATTCTGCCCTACCGCTTCGCGTTTGAGCTTGCGGAAAACGACCCGCGCGGCACCAATTGTCAGGGCGATCCGGTGGATCAGGGTGGCATAGATCTGAACGAGATCGGACAACAATATGTCGATGCCATCAACGCCGAGATGAACGACCAGTTCAAAATTCGGTTGAGCGGGTGCGAGCATGACTGCGCGGATCAGGACATTCCGATCGAGGTCCGCGCCTCGGTTGCCGAAAATGATGATGTGCCTGACAGGACAATCACTGTCGTCTCGCGCGGCGGTCGTGGGAATTCTAGAACGCTGTGCGCGGGTGATTTTGATCTGGGCTTTCCGGTGCACGAGGCCGGTCATCAGATACTGGGGCGCGGCGACGAATATCGAGAGGACAGTGCCTCGACCATTGCGCGCAAACCGCATACCGGGCGGAACGAACGGGTGCGCGACAACTATGGCTGGCTGGGCGAACGCCACAACTTTGGCCGTTTCGCGGTGTTCCATGAACGCGATTTCCGCCATGTCCAAACCTTTATGCGCGCCGCGATGCCGGATTGCGATGCGGAACTGGTGGGCGTGCCACAGATCAACATCAGCGTTCGCATTTTTGGCGTTGGGGGTCTGGGAACCATCGGTGGATCGTACGGAGTGCAGGGCGGCGGTGGTATCGATCTTGGCATTCCGCTGACCCGCGGGCGCGAGTGGCTGCTTCTGGTCGGAGCGCAGGCGGATTACCTGCGACAGCTTGAGGGGGATGAGCGCGAATTCGTGCTGGCGGGGATGCGACTAGGGCTGGAATATTCGCTTCAGGGCACCGACGTCAGCGGGCGGTTCTTCGGCGGCACCCGGTTTGGCGTATCGCGAGAGCTTGAAAGCCAGCGTGTGACTTTCGGCGATGAACCAGCGCCGACCTTCGGACCGCGAACCAGTGCGTTCGGCGAAGGCGAGATTGGTGCGGGAATTCTTGTGCCCGGCGGGGGCAGTGGCGCATTCACCGCTGATCTTCGGCTGCGGGGTGGCGGCGAAATATCAACAAATCCCGACGCGATCCGCTGGATCAACGTCGGCGTTTCACTCGGCGCGCGGTTCTAGGATGACCACCGCAGCCGCTCAAACCGCGACCCCAGCCTCGCCGGTCAGCATCGCCGCCCCCGATAGCGTTGAGGAGCGCGAGGCCGACCGCATCGCGGACGCCGTTTTGCGCGGCTCCGATTTCTCCCCCGCCGGGCCGCCGACCGGCCCTCCGGCCATCCACCGCCAATGCGCGTCCTGCGCGGCAGGCGGCCCGCCTTGTGCCGATTGTGCTGAGAAGGCCGAAACCCTGATGCTGAAACGCAGCGACGCCGGGCCAACCCCGGTGGCCGGCGCTGGCACAGCGGCCGCGGTCGTTTCCAGCGGAGGCCGCCCGTTGCCCCACGCGACCCGAAGCTATTTCGAACCCCGCTTCGGAACCGACCTGTCAAACGTCCGCATCTACACCGACCCCACCGCCGGAGCCGCCGCGAAAAGCATCAATGCGCGCGCCTACGCGCTAGGGGATCACATCGCATTTGGGAAGGGGGCGTTTGCGCCGGAGACCGCGGGTGGCAAACGGCTGATCGCGCATGAACTGGCGCATGTGGTGAGCGAGCATGGCTCAACCTCGGTTTTTCGTAAGGGAGAGCCAAATACGGACGATGCTGAAACGACCGAAGAACCGACTGCTCCCGAATCCGTTGGCCAAGACAACACGGTGGAGACGAAACCGGACAGCGCGGGTGACGGAGAACCCCCTAACGAAGCTGAGCCCGACGTGACTCTCGTGCATGATCGGGTGGATCGCATTCTCGTCTCATGCAAGAATCGCCGTATCGCATTCGTGACGGCGGGCGCGACCTATATGTATCGGCTTACACGATGCAAAGATGCTCCTGCAGGGGTCTACATCGCCGATGTCACCCGGGATCGCGAGGCCAACAAGGTGCGTTTCGCAATACGTAAGAAAGAGGGCGAAGAGGGTGATAGCGCTGATCGTCCAAAGGTCGCATTTTCTGGGCGTTGGCAGGTCAAGCGCGGCCAGATCGACCCCGTTGACCTACTTCAGGAACAGGACACTGTCGAAATCCAATACGGTGCGAAGATTCCGGGTGCCGAAAAAACCAAAGAAAATCGCCGGGAATGCCTGCTGACGAAACCTCCGCAACAGATAGTGAAGCCCAACGGCGCAACCATAGATCTTGCCGACAAGTTGCCCAAGAAAAAGTTCGAAGTGGAATGGGATCTTGCTGAATTTGGGCTGGCAGACCTTAACCTACGTGTCGGCGGTTCCGTGACTGCCGAAGCGGATTGGCACCATACGGCGGGTACGATCCGCGACATTTGCCTATCAAGTTCGGAAGGGGACGGCGGATATACCGGGCGAGCCAAATTCGACATCGAAGGTGGTGCCAAACTACGATTGGGTCTTGAAGGGTATATCGAGGCCGGCATCGAACTATTGGAGTTGATAGACATCATCAATGTTGGCGGCCAATTGAACCTTGACGGGTCTGCCGAGGTTGCAGGGAAGATTTCAGCCCTGGCGGAAATTGCGTTCGACCCTAAGCGCCCGAAAGACGGCTTCCGTTTGCTGACCAACATCGATTTGTCGGCTGTCAGCAACATGGAGCTCGACATCTCTGCCGCGGCCGGTCTCGATGTTCTTGGCTTTCGCATTTTTGAGGCAGATTGGCCTGGGCTGTACGAAGCGAAGCGCGGATACGCGTGGACCGGAGGTTTGACTTTCGCGGACTCGTTCATTCCTGAGGTCGATCTGGGATCAGTGCGTCGTGCCAGTGCGGCCGAGATGATGAGTGGCGCAAAAAGCGGGCCGGGCGGCAAGAAATCCCGGCCTCGTCGTCGCAAATCCAGAGGGATTCCGATGTCGGCCATTATTCGGAGTGTTCTGGGTATTGGTGATGGTGATTTGCGTTACAATGGCGAGTCTTGCGAAAAAGCATTACCACTTAGCTGGTTCAAGCCCAATTTCCTTTATCAAGACGCCGTCAGTTTCGATCGTTCGGTCAATCCGGGGGTCAACCCAATGTCAGTCGGGCGAACCGATGAACCCACACAGGTTAGCCACGACCCGGTTACGCCTAGATGGGGCGAGCAGATCACCGGGCCTTCGCCGGTCGGTGTAACGGAAGACAATTGGCCCGAAAACGGTGATTGGGCACGTTGTTTCCAGTATGTCGAGCCCGCGAAGAGCGGATCACCTCGAGCTGAGGCAAGCGCGTTCCGCGAATTGCTGCGCGGCCTGGGTCACGATGTCGATCCGATACAGGTCGATCACATCCGAGAACTTCAATTTGGCGGCGCGGATCGGTTTGACAATGTCTGGCCGCTTGACCGACGTGCCAATATGAGTGCGGGTGCGCTTCACCGATCACAAATCCGCGCATATCGCACGTTGTTTGGGAATCTTAACGGCAAATATTTCAGGATCGCCAGTATCGGGCTTGATCCAGATTTTGATCGCCCAGCCCTTCCACCGAAGCCAGAGGACTAGAGATATCCAGCGCACGTAGGTGCCATACTTTTTGGCAATTGCCCGAATTCCGCTCAATCCACCCAAACACTCGTCAAAGATAGGAAACAATCACAATCTATGGTAGACTTTACCCAATTATAAAAAAACGCATCATTTCAGACCCCGGGCAGTGTCAGGGGGGTATATGGCGTCCGCATTTCCGGGATCGCCTCGTGTTATGAAGGGCGGTCTTGTGGCGTATCAATTGCCCGAGCTTCTGCCCACCATCATCGTCTATCAATACAACCCCGAAGAGGTGCAACGCCAGCTTCGGCTGCGGGGGGGTGGCGGTGGCGGACGGGGGGATTCGAACCGCGTGAATGGGCCTCCAGACGAAACGATTAGCTTTACCGTCGATATCGACGCCGCCGATCAGTTGGAGGTGCCGTCAGAGAACGCGATTACGATGGAAAACGGGTTGCATCCGGTCATCGCAGCGCTTGAGGGATTGCTTTATCCGCCCTATCCGCTCGTCATCGCGAACGAGGCGATGGCGCTTGCCGGATCGGCATTTATTCAGGGCGAACAAGCGCCATTGGTCTTGCTGGTTTGGGGGCCGAAGCGGGTGCTGCCAGTGCAGATCGACAGCATCTCGGTCCGCGAGCAGGCCTTTGACCAAAGCCTGAACCCGATCCGGGTGCAGGTTGAAATGTCGGCGCAGGTGCAATCATACCGCGACCTCGACATCACCAATCCGGGCTATTGGGTCTATATGTCCGCCTTCACCCAGAAAGAGGTGATGGCGACGCTGAACACGCTTGGAAATCGAACGGGAATTCAAGGACTGCTGCCAATTTAATTAGAGGATATTGCCATGTTTTTTCGCGGCTCTCGTTATGAATCCGTGCCGGATGCCGAATGGCAGGCGGCGGACGGGCGGGTGCTTCGCTACAAGCGGCGGCGGCTGATCCCTGAAACAAATCCGCCGCTTAGCACGGTCACCCGCGTTGGCGACCGGCCCGACCTTGTCGCGTTTCGCGTTCTGGGCGATCCGGAGTTGTTTTGGATGCTATGCGACGCCAACCGCGAACGCTGGCCCGCGCGCCTGACCGAAGAGGCGGGCGAAACCATCGCCGTGCCGGGGCCGGAGGTCGGCGGGCCATGATGATCCCGCCGTCATATTTCACCGTGCAGGTCGGGTTCGCGCCGCTCCCCCCGCCATGGTTCCACGCCCTGCGCGAGATTGAGGTGGAAACGACAACCGGTCGCGCCTCGATCTTTCGGCTGCATTTCGATCTGTCGCGCAATGCATTTGGGGATTTCGACGCGCTTGCCATCGATCTGTTCCGCCCGCTTGTGCCGATTACCATCCGCATCGCGGCGGGGCCGGGGATACCACTTGCGATCATCAATGGGTTCGTGGCGGACGGGCAGCTTGGCGCCAGCAACACGCCCGGCGCCTCGACCTACGAAGTTGTGGGCATGGATGCGCTTGGCACGATCATGGCGCATGTCGACGCGCCCTTTACGTGGCCCAATATGTCGGACGATGTGATCGCCACGGCGATCCTTGGTCGCTACGGGATGATCCCGGTCGTGACGCCAACACCGCCGATGCGGACGATGCTGGATACGACCACGACGCAGCGCGGCACGGATTCGGCCTTCCTGCAAAGCCTGGCGCGGCGCAATGGGTTCAACCTTTACCTGCAACCTGAACCGATTTCGGGCCGTGATATGGGGCATTTCCATCCGCCGCTGGTGCCACCCTTACCGCCGCAGGGGGTACTGTCGATTGATTTCGGGGCGCAGACGAACCTCGACAGCTTTTCGGTGACGAACGATATGCTCGGGCCGACGGGGGTTGTCGGGGCTAAGACCGATCCGCGCACCCGCGTGCCGATCCCCGTCGTCGCCCCTGTTGCCGCGGAAATGCCGATGGGGCTGGAACCTGCACTGAACCGCATCATCCCGCCGCCGATCGAATCCTCGCATGGCAGCGACTCCGCCAGCCCGGCCGAGGCGCAATACCTCGCCATGCAGCGCGCGACGCAAAGCGCCCGCACCATCCGTGCGACGGCTGAGGTCGATGGGCTGAAATACGCACGGCCCCTGTTTGCCGGCGTGCCGGTTCTGGTGCGCGGCGCGGGCCGGCAGAGCAGCGGACTTTATTTCGTAGAGAGCGTGACGCACCGCATTTCGCGTGACGAATACAAGCAATCGGTCGGCCTGTGGCGCAACGCCGTTGGCCTGACCGGGGCCGAGGTTTTTGTCGACCCGCTTGCAGCAGCTTAGAAAGGAAGACGCGATGCCCGATGGACCTGCGCAAACCCTTGATGACAAGGTTTTCGGCAAGCACAAAGGGACGGTCACCAATTCAACGGACCCGGAGCGGCGCGGACGGTTGCAGGCGCTTGTGCCAGAGGTTTTGGGCGCGGTGCCGACAGGCTGGGCGGAACCGTGCGTGCCCTATGCCGGGATCGGTGCGGGGTTTTTTTCGCTTCCCTTGCCGGGGGTCGGGGTCTGGATCGAATTTGAGGGCGGCGATGTCTCTCGCCCGATCTGGACGGGGTGTTATTGGGGGACCGGAGAGGCTCCGATGCCGCCGCCCGCCGGTCCGCTGGGCGATCAGACCAAGAAGATCTGGCGCTCCGACCTGGGGCTATCTGCGGTGCTGGATGACGCGACGCAAACGATGACGATGTCCGACGCGACCGGCGAAAACAAGGTTGAGATTTCGGTCGCGACCGGCACTGTCACGGTCAAGGGGCTGGCGCGTGTCGTACATGACGGGCAGGTCGTGCAGGTCGGCAGCGGGGCCGCCCCGCATCCGGGGGTCTTCGGCGATGCGTTGATGACCTATCTTGGCCAGCTTGTCCTTGCCTTCAACACCCATTCCCATCCCGGTCAGCTTGCAGCAGCCGTGCTGCCGGTGACGCCCTCTCCGCCCGTCGCACCGATGCAACCACCGCCGCCTTCGCTGATTTCAACCAAGGTTTTTCTGGAGTAACGCATGGCCGACACCCTCAGACCCGGCAACCTTAATATCGTTCCAACGGACTTCAGCGAGTTCGCGAATTCGATGGCTGAGGCGATGGAGGAAGAGCTTGACGATCTTCTTGCCCTCGACGGTCTGCCGCCGCTGGTGAAGGACGCGACGGACAGGGGGGTGCGCGACCGCCGCCGCTTTATGATCGCCATCGCGCGGGGCGTGGTCCGACATCTGGTCGAACGGCACGAGGCGTTTGACATCAGACATGACGGCGACACGATCTATCCCGACATAGATGCGGAGCAACTCTGATGCCCGCGCTTCCCGATCAGCTTGACTATCCCTTTGGGTTTGACCCCCGTGGGCGGTCGCGGCTGACCGGGGCGGGCGATCACGTGCGCGACCTGATCGAACAGGTGCTGTTCACCGCTCCGGGCGAACGGGTGAACCGGTCCGAATTCGGCACACCGATCAATGATCTGGTTTTTGAGGGGCTATCCGACACGCTTGTTTCCACGACCGAGCAGATGGTGCACGGCGCACTGATCCGCTGGCTCGACACGCTGATTTCCGTGGAATCCGTCAATGTGGAAGCGGTCGATTCAAGCCTGACCGTGACCGTCATCTATGCCCTTCGCGGCGGCGATGACCGCCGCACCGACGTCTTTGAACGCACGGCGGGAGGGTAGCCAATGGTCCTGTCCCGATCCGGCGAAATGTGGTGCGAGGATGAGCGGCGCTCAGCCGTTCTGCTTGACGCGGCGCACCCGCTGAACGGGCTTGATTTCGTCGAATATCGGCGCGATCCCGGCGCGCCTGCGGGGCGACAATTCAGGATCGAGGCGACGTTCCTGAAACCGCCGCCCGCGCTGACCGCTGCGGATGCCGAAATCCTCGGCGGGGTCCGTATTGTCGGTCTGCGCATCCTCGACGTGGAACCTGACCCCGGCAACCCGCTGCGCCTACGCCTTTTCGCGGATCGGGAGGGCGATTTTTCCACCTACGTGCTGGCGCTGAACCACGCCGATCTTGACCCTGAACGGTCAGAGGCACGGTTCGGCTTCAAGGCCGGCTGCCCCTCGGATTTCGATTGCCGCCAGCCCGACCCCTGCGGGCCTGAGGTTCTGGATGAGCCTGACCTCGACTACCTCGCCAAGGATTACCAAAGCTTCCGGCGGCTGTTTCTTGATCTGGTCGCGGTGCGCAACCCCGACTGGCAGGAACGCCTGCCCGCCGATTTCTCGATCGCGGTGGTCGAAATGCTTGCCTATGTCGGCGATTACCTGTCCTACCTGCAAGATGCTGGGCCGGGGACTGAGAGCTTCTTTGACACCTGCCTGCACCGCGTTTCCATGCAGCGCCACGCGCGGCTGATCGACTACCCCATGCACGATGGTCGCAATGCGGCAAGTTTTGTGCAGTTCGATCTTGATCCGGCCCCGGACCCGACGCCGCGTGTCGTTCCGGGCGGAACCAAGGTGGTGACGCGCATCGCCAACGCGCTGATCGGGGAATCCGGCCCGCCCGGTGCCCTGCTTCCGGCGACTGCGAATTTCGACAGCGATCCAGCGCTGACCGGTGCCACGGTGTTTGAAACCACCGCGCTGATCCCAACCCGTGCGGAGCATAACCTGTTGTTCCTGCACACCTTTGGCGATGTCGATTGCTGCTTTGGCGAAGGCACGCGGCAGGCGTGGCTGTATGGGCTGGACGGCGACCAAATCTACCGTCCCGGCTTTGGCGCGGGTGACTACATCCTGCTGGAGGAGGTCCGCAGCCCCGTCACCGGTTCCGTCGCGGATGCGGACCCGAACCAGCGGGCGGTCCTGCGGATTGACATTGAACCTGTCGATGACGAAGACCCGGTGTTCACCGACACCCTGACGGGCGGAGAGCTGACCCCGCGCACCAATCCAGCCGACCCGCCGATGCCGCTTCAGCGCGTGACATGGCGAGGCGAGGATGCGCTTGCGCGGTCATTCTGCGTGTCCAACGAAACCGCGCTGGCCGGGCTGATCCGCGACGTGACCATCGTGCGGGGCAATGTTGCCCCCGCCGATCACGGGCGCATGGTGCGGCGCGAGGGGCTTGAGATCGTCGAGGGGACGGGCCGCTGGCCGCTGGCCTCGCTTGAACTGGCCGACGATGATCTGACGCGCCACGCGGGGCCGTTCGACCCGGCCCTGTCCGCCGATGGCCGACCGATCCCCGGTCGCCACGACCTGTCCGCCCATCCGCGCGAGGCAGCCCCCGCGATCCACCTGCGCACCGTGCAGGCCGGGGGCGCGCGGCGGTTCTGGACCCCGGTGCCGCATCTCGGTGACAGCGGGTCATACGACCGCCACTTCGTCGCGGAAACCGACGATAACGGCGAAACCGCGCTACGATATGGCGATGACGTGCATGGCCGCGCGCCGCTGAATATCGAGGGCGTGACCGCCTTCTACCGCATCGGATCGGGACGGCGCGGCAACCTGTCAGCGGGTGCGCTGGTTCATGCGGTCGAACCTGACCTGACCTTCTGGGACGATCCCGGCGCGCCGGTCGGGCCGCGCTCACTCGACCCCGCCGACACCGACGCCGACATCGCCTTTGCCGAGATCATCCGCGTGCGCCAGCCGCTGCCCGCGACCGGCGGCACGGACCGTGAGACCCTGAAAGCCGTGCGCGCCCTTGCGGCGGAGGAAGTGAAGGCGATCCAGTTCCGCGCCGTCACCGCCGCCGACTGGCAGGAAATGGCGCTGCGCCATCCCGGTGTCGCCGCCGCCAAGGCGCGGTTCCGCTGGATCGGAAGCTGGCATTGCGTCTTCGTCGCGATCCACCCGGTCGACCCGGAAAACCTGGTGCGCCTGCCGGGCGGCGGGGTGCGGCTGTCCGACGACTTCGCCACCGAAATGCGCGCGCATCTGCTGCGCTTCAAGCTCGCAGGCGTCGACCTTGCAGTGCGGGCCGCGCAATACGTGCCGCTTGAAATCGACATCCGCATCTGTGTCCGTCCCGGCCATTTCCGCGGGCAGGTCTTGCAGGCGGTGCATGACGTGCTGTCGAACCGGGTGCTGCCCGACGGAACGCGCGGGTTCTTCTTCCTGCCGGACCTCGGTTTTGGCGACGACATCCACCTGTCGCGCCTCTACGCCGTGATCGAAGCGGTGGACGGTGTCGAATCCGCCGAAGTGACCCTGTTCAAACGATATTGGGAAGCGCCGGGTGACGCGCTTGACCGGGGCCGCATCGCGCTTGGCGATTTCGAAATCGCGCGGCTCGACAATGATCCGAACTTTGCCGAAAACGGCGTGCTGCGCCTCACCGCCGTGGGAGGGGTCTGAGCCATGGCCATCCCGCATCCTCGTTTCTGCGCCTGCTGCACCCCCGCTGTCGCGCCCGCGCCCTCGATCATCTGGAACCGTCCGGGGCTCAAGCAGATCACCTACCGGATCGGCAGTTTCGCGACGTTCCGGCAGGCGATGCTGGGCGAAATCCACCGCTTTCCCGAACTGACGGGCCTTCTGACCCGCGAAAGCGACGATCACGCGATCACGTTCCTTGAGCTTTTCGCGGCGATGGGCGACGTGCTGACCTTCTACAACGAACGCATCGCGAATGAGATGTTCCTGAGCCAAGCGCTGCACAAGGCATCCGTCGAACAGCTTGTCGCGCTGGTCGGCTACATCCCCCGACCCGCGCTGTCGGCGACAGGATTGTTGTCGTTTGAGATTGAAGAAGACAAAGCGACCCGCCTCTGGAAAGGCCTGAAGGTGATGAGTATCCCCGGTCCGGATGAAACCGCGCAGGTCTTTGAAACGCTTGAAGAAATCCGGGGGGTAGGGCGGCTGAACGCAGCGCCCGCCTTTGCGCCGTTCGTCAGGATTAACCCGCTGGATGAGGGGCGACAGCGTGCGCCCGTCAGGGCGGACCCGGACCTGAAAGTCGGCGACCGGTTCGTGTTGTTCGGCCGCGGCGCGATTGAGGAAAAGACGGTCGAGGCCGTCGAAAATAGTTCCGGTGGCGCCTACCTAAGCTGGTCACCTGCGGTGCAAAACCCGGATATCCACCCGCGATTTGTTCGGGCGGCAGGATCGCTCCGACGGCTCAGGTTCTTCGGCCACAACGCGCCCGCCAGCCACAATGTCTATGACACTCGAAACACGACTCCACCGCAGAACCGCTGGTCGACGGACCCTATAAACGGTGAGATCGGAAACTCCGTCACCGACTATCCGCTAGATACGAAGGTCGATGACCTGAAGCCCGGCGCGCATCTGTTGCTGGATGCCGGGCCGACGGCCTCTCCACGCCTGCAAACCGCACTGGTCACGGCAACCAATGACGCCTCCGCGACGCTGGGGCCAATGTCCGACACGGTGACCCATATGCAGGTGCGCCAGACGATCACCGGGCGGCCCACGGTGATGGTGCGGGCGACCGGCACCCCGTCAGTCCTCGCGCGAACGGGGGGTGGATATCCGTCATGGACCGTCAGCGACATTGCGACACCGAACGACCTTAGTTTGATGGACGGTGCGCCGTTTTTTGCATCGTCAGACCTGGCGGGCACCAGTCGCGGTTGGCCGCGCACCGATGTGTTTGTCCGTGACGCCGCACGACGGCTGCGGCAGCGGGTCTGGTCGCCGTTTCCGGCAAGCGGCTGGATCGATCACGGGGGCATCCTGACCTCGGCGCCGGTGCCGATCACGTTGGCGACCGGGCGGGTGCTGGTCTTTGTGCGCGGTCCGGCGGCGGGCCTTTGGATGTTTGACGCAACCGGAACGGTCATGGCCCCGACACCGCTTGGCGGTATCCTCGCCTCTCCGCCCTCGGTCGTGACGCCTGACGGTATCCGGATGGCCGTTTTCGTGCGGGGCATCGACGACGCACTGTGGTGGCGGCGATTCAACGGGTTAACCTGGAGCGACTGGGAAAGCCTTGGTGGGCGGATCGACGGAACCCCTGCCGCTGCGGCCAATGGGGCCGGACGGATCGACGTTTTCGCCCGCGGGCTTGAGGGCGGCATACAGCATTTCCGGCAAGGCCCGACCGGGTGGGAACCTGTGCGCGACGTTGGCGGCGACGCGGTCGGTAATCCGGCCGCGGTTGGCGGCGCGCCCGATTGGGCGGCGGTGGCGGTCAGAACGCGGGACAGCACGCTCGCCTTCACCACCCGGATCGGAGAAACGTGGGGCAGTTGGGTTGATCAGGGTGGGTCCATCGGATCGGACCCGTCGATGGTGCAGACCCCGTCCGGCGTCCATGTCGCCGCGCGGCATAGTGACGGCACGGTAACGACAACACGCTTGTCATGGACACCGCCACCCTGGGTGCATCATGGCAGTGGCTTCGGATATATTCCCGACCGCCGCGAAACCCGGATCTATGAAATCGCGAGCGATGACGTCGAATTCCGCGACTACGATTATCCCGACACGACCGAAGGCGGCTGGCTCGCGTTGCCGCTGGAACCGGGGGAGGATGCGACCGATCCTGATGGCCTCGGCGCGCTGAAAAAGGGGCGCAAGATCATCGTTTCCGGCGGCGGGCTGACCCATCGGGCAGAGGTCACCGCGACCTTTCCGGTGCCAGCGACGCTCGGTGGGCGGGTGGATCATCTGGCGCTCGGGATTTCACCGCCACTGCCCAAGGTCGACGGCCCTCTGACCCTGATCGGCAATGTCGCGGAGGCAAGCCACGGCGAAACCCAACGCGAAGACCCGCTTGGCAGTGGCGACGCGGCAAAACCGTTCCAGACCTTCGCCGTCCCGCCGGGAGAGATCACGCACCTGCCCGACGCAGGTGGCGTGCGCCCCATTCCGCAGGTTGATCTGCGCGTCAATGGTGTGCTGTGGGAAGAGGTGCCGTTCCTCTATGGCCGCGACGTGAAGGACCGCACCTATACCTTGCGTTTGCCGACCGACGGGGATGTCACGGTGACGGGCGGCGACGGTATCCGGGCCGGCGCGCGGTTTCCGACAGGAGCGTTGAACGTGCGGATGATCCGACGGCTTGGAGCGGGGCTTCCCGGCAACCTCAAGGCCGGGCAGCTTGCGGTTCCGCTTGAAAAACCCGTCGGGATGAAGACCGTGACGAACCCGCTTCCAAGTTCCGGCGGTGCCCCCGGCGAAACCGCTGAGGACGCTCGCCAAGCGGCCCCTGACGGCGTTCGAACCTTTGGCCGGATCGTGTCCTTGCAAGATTTCGCAGCACTTGCCACCGCGTCGGGGCTAGCGGCGCGGGCCTATGTCACATGGGTCTGGAACCGGATGGAGCGCACCGCGCATCTGACCGTCGCAGGGCCGGAAGGGATGCCGGTATCACCTGAAAACCTCGCGCTGCTGCACACGCAACTGACGGCGAGCCGTGATCCGAACCGGCCCTTGATGATCGCCAATATGGTGCGCGTGCCGATTGTCCTTGCTGCGAAACTATTGCGCGATCCGGCCCATGAGGCCGACGCCGTGATCGCTGCCGCGCGCGATGCGATGACCACTGCGTTTGCGTTCGAAGGGGTCGGGATTGGTCGCCCGGTTCACCTGTCCGACGCCTTCGCCGTGCTGCAAGGTGTCGCGGGGGTTCAGGCGGTGGATATCGACCTGCTGCACCTCAAGGATCACGCCGATCTGTCCGGTGCGGAACGCGCCGTGCGCTCCGTCACCGCTGATCCGGTGCAGCCGCATATCCGGCTTTATCCCGCGCGGCCCACGCCGGACGATGCGACCAAGATCGACCGCTACCAATCCGACGCCTACTTGCCCGGCCCGCCGCCCGTCGTGCTTCCGGCTGAACAAGCTTACATAGCCGATCCCGCATTCGACCTGTCCTTAACCGTGGTGGAGGCGCTGTGATCAAGGCATATTCGACCGAACCGGAACACAAGCTGTTCAACCTGCTTCCCGCGATCCTGCGGGAACGGGATGCAGACGCGGGCTTTCCCCTGCGTGCGCTTCTTGAGATCATGGAAGGGCAGGCCGACGCGCTTGAAGCCGATATCGAACAGCTTGGTCGCAACGCGTTCGTCGAAACATGCGAGCCATGGGCGATCCCTTATATCGGCGCGCTGGTCGGCACGACGCTGCTGGCGGGCGACAGCCGGGTGCAGGATGCCGCGACCGCCGAGGCGCTGTTCCCCGATCTTGAAGGCCCGAGCTTCGTGCCGCCCGTTGGTTTGCGCAGCCGCACCGATACGCTGAAAACAGTTTACTATCGCCGTCGCAAGAGCACCCTTCCGATGCTGGAGGAATTGGCCCGTGATGTGACCGGTTGGGCCGCGCATACGGTCGAGTTCTTCGAACGCCTGATCTGGTCGCAATGGGTGCGCAACCGGCTTCGGATGCACGCCGTTGCGACGCCCGATCTGCGCTCGGTCGAGCGGATGGACCGGATCGAGACCGCCTTCGACGAAACCTGCCGCACGGTCGACGTGCGCCCGCCCGGGCAGTTTGAAGGGTGGGAGAATATCCCGAATATCGGTTTCTTTCTCTGGCGACTCAGATCGTTTGAACTGCCACTCATCATGGCGCGCAGGCTGGGTGGGGCGGGCGATTTTCGCTATCACCTTTCGGTGCTCGGCAACGACGCGCCGCTGTTTTCAAGGTTGCGGCGCGAAGGCGACGAGGCGGGCCTTGCGACCGAGCTTCACGTGCCGCAAGCGATCCGTCCGGCAAAGTTCTTCGATGACCTTTCCGCATATTTCGCACTGCCGCTGCCGCGCCCCGGCTTTACCGCGTTCTACGGCGCACCCACCGGGTTTGGCGCGTTGCCTCCGGCGCCGGAGGCGAGCCTTTTCGTCGGCGTCGATGGGGCAGAGGTGCCGCCCGACGACATCCGCTGCCGCAACCTTGCCAATTGGGATCAGCCGGGGGCCAACCAGGTCGCCATCGACGTCGACCGGGGCCGTATGACTCTGGGCGCGAACCGCGTGCCGGCTGAGTTGGTCGAGGTCTGGCGCTATCAAGGTTTCGCGGGCGAAACCGGGGGCGGCACCTATCGGCGCACCGCGTGGCTGATGGGGGAAACGGTGCAGGCGCGGCGGTTGTTTGTGGATGAATCCGGCGACACTGACACGTTCGATACGATCGGCGGTGCGCTCGCCGACTGGGTCGCGGGCGGGCAGCAGGACACCATCATTCGCATTCGCGACAACCGGACTTATGCAGAAAACATCACGATCAATATCGGCGGCACGGCGGGCCGGTTCCTGACCATCGAGGCTGAGGATGGTTTCCGCCCCCATATCCGCCCAGAAAACCCGATCCGCGTGCTTGGGGCCAATGACGATTTCACCCTGACGCTGGGCGGGCTGCTGGTCGAAGGAGTGGTGGAAATTCCCGGCTCGCTCGGGCGGTTGCGGCTGATCCACACAACGCTCGTGCCGGGTGGTTCGATTGCCGAAGCCGATCCTGATTTGCCACCTCCGCCTGCAACTCCGCCGCCACCATCCGTGCGCGCCTCGGCGGTTTCGGGGGGGGACCCGGCTAATACCGAACTGCGCATCGAAATGGCGTTCTCGATCACCGGGCAGCTGCGGATACCCGTGTCGGCAGAGGGGATATTCGTGCTCGACTCCGCCATCGACGGCACCGGCACGCCCGCGATCCGGGGGCTAGGGGCATCGCCCAACAGCCCCGGCCCGCCGCTGCATCTGGAACGCGCAACGCTGCGTGGCCGGGTCAGCGCGCGCCAGATCGACATGGCGACCGAGGTGATTTTTGACGGCGTCACCACGGTTGAGCGCCGGCAAACCGGCTGCGTGCGGTTTTCCTATGTCGCGCCGGGGTCGGAAACCCCGCGCCGTTATCGCTGTCAGCCGGGCTTGGCCGAACGCGCCGAAATCGCGCGGATCGAAGCAGCGAACGGCCCGCTGACCGACGCCGAACGCGACACCATCCGCGCCCGTGTCCGCCTGCGGGTGCGCCCTGAATACACCAGCGAACGCTACGGCGATCCGGCCTATCTGCAACTTGCCTTGATGGGCCCGGTCGAAATCGCAACCGGGGCCGAGGACGGCTCGGAAATGGGCGTCTGGTGCCATCTGAAGCAGCCGCAGCGCGAGACAAACCTGCGCCAGCGGTTGGAAGAATACCTGCCGTTCGGGCTCGACCCCGGCATCATCTACGTGACGTGACCGGCCCGACGCATTGAAGAGAGGAATTTGACATGAGTGGTGACTATTCCCGTTTCTCGCACGACGCGCTCCGGCGCTATTCCGCGCTGCTGATGCAGCAGGGTCGGGTGCTGCTCGATTCCGATTTCAACGAATTGGTGGAGATCGTCAGCGACCGGATCGGCAAGCTGTCTTTCGATGCAATGGGCAATCCGGGCATTCCGTTGCTGACCAACCCAGATGCGTTTCTGGTGTCGCTTGAGGCCGGACCGCCGCTTGACCTGTCGCTGACGCCGGGGCGCATCTACCTCGATTTCCTGATGGCGGAGATTTTCGAGGGCGAAACAGTCACTTACCTAGGGCAGCCCTTCCTGCCCGACCCGCCGCCGCTGCCGGACGGCGACGCCGCGATTTATCTTGAGATCTATGAAGAGGAGCTGACCTGGGTCGAAGCCCCGCTGCTTGACGCCGCGCTTGGCGGTGTCGACACGACCACGCGGACCCGCGTGAATTGGGTGCTGCGCGTGAATGAGGTCGATGTCGGTGAATGCGGTCTAGACGTGGGTGATCCACCATCTGCCGGGCGGTTGACGACGCAGGCGGTTGCGCCGCCCGCACCGGATGATCCCTGCATCCTGCCGCCCGCCTCGGGCTATCGGGGGCTTGAGAACCGGCTTTACCGGGTTGAGGTGCACGAGGGCGGCGCACTCGGCACTGCGCGGTTCAAATGGTCGCGCGACCACAACTCTATTGTGTCGCCGGTGTCTGACATTGCGCCAGCGGGCCCACAGACGGTGCTGACCGTCGCGCGGATCGGGCGCGATCCGGTGATGCGCTTCATCGCGGGCGATTGGGTGACGATCACTGATGACCACCGCGAATGGATGGACGAACCCGGCGAGATGGCACAGGTCATCGACACGGATGAGGCGAATTCCACCATCACCATCGACCGTGTGATCCCGTCGGGCGGAGGTCGGGCGTTTGGCGGCGATGCCACCGCGCTCGCCGATCGGCACACGCGTGTGCAGAAATGGAATCAGACCGCGGCGACAAATACGGTGGACGGCGACGGCCTGATTGCCACAGGCGCCGGACCGATCCCGGTTGAGGAGGGGATTGAGCTAGTCTTTTCCACCGACCCCGCTGGAGGGGAGTTCCGCCGCGGCGACTACTGGTCCTTCTGGGCGCGGACGGCGACCGCTTCAATCGAGGAATTGTCCGACGCTCCGCCGCGCGGTATCATCCGCCATTATGTCCAGCTTGCTGCGGCCAACGGCCTTGGCGGGGCGAACCCGAACCTGATCGATTGTCGCCCGCAGGAAGAACCCGACGGCGACGGGTGCTGCACCATTGTCGTGCAACCCGGCGACAGCATTCAGGACGCCATCGATGCGCTACCGCCGCAGGGCGGGTGCATCTGCATCAAGGCGGGCGTTCATCCGGTGCCCGCAACGCTGGTCATTGACCTTGCGAACGTCCACATGCACGGCGAAAGCCCCGGCGCGATCCTGACCGGTACCGCGCCCTTGCTACAAATGGGGGTGTCCGGGCAGTCGATCCGCATCGACACGCTTGATTTTCTCGCCCGCGTGCCGGATGGGGGGATCACGCCGATCATCGCGTCGGGTGGCACGAACGACCTGACCATAGAAGATTGTCGCATCGCACCACTGCCCGGCACCTCGGGCGGGGTGGCAATATCGCTGACTCGAACGGATCGGGCGCGGATCGTCGGCAACGCGATTTTCAACACGGATGTCGGAGTGTTGGTGTCGGGCCTGTGCTCGCTGCCTGTCATCGAAGACAACGGGATGCTCTTTGGTCTTGGGCTGGAGAGTGCGCCGGTTGCGACGGGGATCTGGATCACCGGCAATCCGTCGGCCTGCTTTATTGAGGATAATGTGATCCTCGGCGCGCATCAGGGGATCGTGGTGAACGACGCGCCCTTTGCAGCCCCCCGGTCGATGTCGGCCAGCACGATGATTGCGGATAACGCGATCCTGACCGGAGTGCGACAGGGCGAAGGCGATGGCCGCGCCAGGGGGATCGACGCGGCGGCGGATTTCATGACCGTCAAAGGCAATACCATCGCCATCGCCGCCCCCGCCGGGATGGGTATTCGGGCGACCGGGTCGGGATCGACCATCACCGAAAACAAGATCGGAGCGTTAGCGCAATCCGAGGTTCCGGCCTTCGGCATTCAACTGGGGTATGAGGGCGAGGGCGCGGGCCTGTCAAACGGCCTGATCGCGCGAGACAACCAGATCGCGGGGCAATTGATCGGCGTTCTGCTGACTCAGACGACGGGCGCGGCGGTCGTCGGCAACAACATCGTCGCGGTGGAACAGGTGCCAGTGTTCGGTATCCTCAGCCTCAACGCGCCGCTGCAACGGTTCACGGATAACCGGATCGCAGGCACCTTCGTCGGCATCTACACCAATCAGGGCCGCGACAGCCGGATAGAGGGCAACGACGTCATCGGTGGCGTTGGCGGTATCCTCGTCCAAGGCGATTTGCGTCCGACGCTTCAGGGCAATCGGTTGGGCGGGTGCCGTGGCCTTGGTGCCGTAGCGTTTGAGATCATTGGCCGAACGGAATTTATCGCCAACAAGGTCACCAATGCAGGATCGGCCGTCGCGCGGTCCATCGGCCTTGGCGCGTTCATGGTTCTTGGCGAATGGCACGTGGAATCGAACGAGGTCAGCGATACCGGCGTTCCAATCGATGGCGATGGCGCGTCGACCGAGGCATGGGGCATTTGGGGAGATTTGATCCAAGAGGCGCGGATTGAAAGCAACCTCGTCACATATTCCGACGCCCTCAGCCGGGATGTGACCCGAGAGGATCGCGCTCTGATGATGCGCGGCCTGCTTGAATTCCGGGTCCAGCTTGGCGCGGGCGAGGTCGTGTTCGGCTTTCCAATCCAGATCGTCGATAACAAGTTTATCGGCACAGGGGCGAGCGCGCTGGTTGAGCTTGCCCAGCTTCCGGTCAACGACAATATCCGCATCCGGTTTGAACGGGTCTTCTTCAGCAACAACTACTGTATGCACGCCTCTGGTGCGCCGAACGACAGTGTTGCCACCGTGGTTTTGGTCGGCCGCGGATGCACAGTGACAGGCAATCAGGTGAAGGCTACCGCACCGGGGTTCTTTTCTTTCGATTTCAACGGGATGCGCGGGCCGTATGTCGGCAATATCACGACTGGCAACGCGCTGTCTTACAACCCATTCCCGCCCGCTGCGGACGGGCTTCACAACTTTATCCTGTAAACCGGGAGGGCACGATGACACTGGACAAACAGATCGCCGAACAGATCAAGCGCATGGAGCGGCTGCAAAAGGATTTGATCAAGCGCCGCGTCGATGTGGATGACGCCAAGCGACCGGAAGAGATGAAAAAGGAACGCGCCGCCGCGCTGCGCGATGCAATCGCGACGCTTCAAAAGCAGAAACGGGAAACGATCGCCCGCTATGACGCCGAAATCAAAGCGCGGGAAGCGGAACTGAAGACGCTGCAAAAACGAACGGATGTCGAACTGGTGGGCCAGCAAAGCGGCGGCGCACGGGTGAAACGGCAGACGAAGAAGAAACGGCGGCCCAGTGCGACAAAAAAGTAGAATTTTCTGATACCCTACAAAAAATACTTTGTCGGGCAATCGTTCTGATCTATAGATACCCTACAGATAAATCTTTGTAGGGCAACATGGTGGAAAACGACTATAGCATCACCTATCATTCGGCCATCGGGCAGTCGGCCTGGATCGACCTGCTGCGCCTGCTGAAGGAGGAGGCAGTGTCGGATATCCGCGGCACGCCACGGCTAAAGACGCGGGCAGGGCGGGGGTATTGGTATGATCAATACCGCGTCGCCTCAAAGGTCGTGGATCGTTACATCGGCGAGGATACGGAGGAGTTGCGCGAACGGATCGCGCAGCACGAAGCCTTCCGTGCGCAAGCCAAGCGTCGAAATTCAGAGCGCAGTCGCCTGATGCGGATTCTGCGGGCCGAAGGCTATCTGACTGCCGATGTCGGCACCGGGCAGATCCTGCTGGCGATGGCGCGGTCGGGGGCGTTCCGGCTGGGTGGCACGCTGGTCGGCACACAGGCGTTTCGGATGTATGAGGGTGTTCTGGGCGTGCAAATCCGGTCTGACCTGTCGGCGCAGACGGATGACATCGACATCGCGAGTTTTGAACGCCTGTCCATCGCACTTCACGATCAGGCAGAGCCGGGGCTGGAAGATGTGTTCGCCGATCTCGACTTCGCGCCGCTTCCGTCGGTGGACCGGGGTCAAGTCTGGCGCTGGCAGCAAAGCGATCGGCAGACGCTGGTTGAATTCCTGACGCCGTCGTTCCGCGAAGAAGAGGGGATCGTTCCGCTGCCCGCGCTGGGGGTCAGTGCGCAATCGCTCCATTTCCTGAACTACCTGATCGCGGAACCGATTCAGGCGCCTGCGCTTTATCGCGCCGGCATCCTCGTTCAAATTCCCCGGCCCGAACGCTACGCAATCCACAAGCTGATCGTCGCGGAACGGCGGCGCGATGGCACAGCGTCCCAAAAGGCGCGGAAGGATCGTATACAGGCCGATTTCCTGATCCGTGTGCTGGCAGAGGAGCGACCCGAAGACCTGTCCGACGCCTATCGCGTCGCGATGGAAAAAGGCCCGGCGTGGCAAGCCGCGATTGACAGCAGCCTGCGCAGGCTCAAGGCATCGAAGGACATTCTCGGAAACCTGCGATCCTGACGGGCTGCACGATTTCTGCACATCTCCTGCGCCCGATCTGCGGATCGGGTCGGCCATCCTTACCGCGAATGAAGGATGGAGACGACAATGACCCAAGACGTAATTGTGCGCGGCGTGCCAAGGTCGATTGCCTTGGACGGGTGGTGGCTGGCGAGTGAAAGCGTGGACATGCCGGGCAGTGGCGGTGGCGGGGCCGGCGATTGGGGGCGGGTGCTTGGGGCCGGTCGGTCAGGTGGGGTGGCTGGGCTGCTGCTCCTGATCCTTGTCGGGGACATCTTGTTTTGGGGGCATCATCTCGGCCTGTCGCTGGCGCTGTTCGCCGGGGCGGTGTTTGCGGTCGCCGTGTTGGCGACAAAGCCTCGGCGGGGCGTGCTTTATCCGGCGATCTTGTTGTTGGTGACGGTGCTTCCGATTGTCGAGCATCTACAGCTATTATCCCTCGCGTTTCTGGCCGCCGGGCTGATAGCATCGCTGGCGTGGTTGCGCATTCCGCCGGGCGCGGGGTGGGATATGCTGCTGTCGGGCGTCGCCCGACTGTCGGCGGCGGTTCCCGTGCTGGGGGTACGCGATTCAGGACGGGCGCTGGGGCATGTCAGACAGGTGCTGAAAGCGCGGGCGGGTCGGCCTGTGGTATCGACGACTTTCCTGCGTAACTGGGCGTTTCCGGTCGGCGGCACACTGGTTCTGGGCGCGCTGTTGGTCGAGGCGAACCCGGTGATGGAGCGCATCCTGTCAAACAGCCTGCGCATCGACCTTGGTCTTGTTGAATTGGCCGAGCGGGTTTTCTTCTGGCTTGGTCTTGCGCTGCTGGTCTGGCCCTTGCTGAACGCCCCTGAGCCGTCGGTCGGCGCTAAACTGGCGCTGAAGCGCCCGCGGCTTGGCCTCAACTCCGGCTCTGTCCTTCGGGCGCTGACGATGTTTAACCTGCTGCTGGCGGTGCAAACGCTGATGGATGCGTCGATCCTGCTGGGGGGCGCGGATTTGCCTGAAGGGATGACCTACGCAACCTACGCCCATCGCGGTGCCTATCCGCTGCTGACAACCGCCGTGCTGGCGGGAGGCTTCGTCCTCGCCGCGCGGCCATTCCTTGGGGATCACCGGGCGCTGAAACCGCTGCTGTTGCTCTGGTTGGGACAAAACGTCCTGCTGAGCCTGTCGGCGGCCCTGCGGTTAGAGCTTTATATCGACACCTATGGCCTTACCTATCTGCGCATCCACGCGCTGATCTGGATTGGCCTTGTCGCGATCGGGCTGGCGCTGACCGGGTGGCAAATTCTGCGCGGGCGGACGAATGGCTGGCTGCTGCTGCGCGGGGCCGGGTTGGGGGCGGCGACGCTTTATGCCTGTTGTTTCGTGAACTTTGCAGGCGTTATCGCGGAAACCAACCTCGCCCGGTGGGAGCGTAACGATTGGAGCTATATTTGCACGCTTGGCCCCACAGCCTCTGCTGGTGTTACACGGGCGATGGCGGCGAACCCGTGGATCACGTTGCCCTCCTACGCCGAATACTGCCCCGCGCTTCGCACACCGATCATTGACGGCTGGCGTGATTGGGGCTTTCGGAACTGGCGCGTAAGCGATTATCTTGCCGGCGAAACACTGGCGGAGCGCGCGTATGAAAGTCCTTCTCGTCGATGACGATCCCCGCCTGCGCGAAGTCGTGGGCATCGCCCTTGACCGCGCGGGCTATGCGGTCATCACAGTTGCAGACGGACAGGCGGCGCTGACCCACGCAGCGCGTGAGGCGCCCGATCTGATCGTTCTTGACGTCGGCTTGCCCGAACATGACGGGTTCGAGGTCTGCCGCCGTATCCGCGCCCGATCCGACGTGCCGATCCTGTTCCTGACCGCCCGCGATGACGAGATCGACCGCGTGCTGGGGCTGGAGCTCGGGGCCGACGATTATGTCACCAAACCCTTCAGCCCGCGGGAACTTGTCGCCCGCGTCCGGGCGATCCTGAAACGCACGACGGGCGGGCGTGAGGCTCCGGTGCTGACCCACGGACGGATCACGCTCGATCCGGCGGCGCATAGCTGCCGGGTGGGCGACGGGGATGTCGCGCTGACCGCCACCGAATTTACCCTTCTGGCGCAGTTCATCGAACAGCCGAACCGCGTGCGGACCCGCGTGCAGATGATCGACGCGATCTGGGGTGCGAACAGTCAGGTGTCGGACCGCACGCTTGACAGCCACCTGCGCAATCTGCGGCGCAAGCTGGCCGATGCGGGCTGTGCCGACGCCATCGAAACGGTGCATGGCGTCGGGATGCGCATGGGGGCTTGCACCACATGACGCGCCGCTGGCGACCTTCGCTTGGCTTCGTGCTGGGTGGCGCGCTGTGCGGCACGCTGGCGCTGTCGCTGATCGGGTTGGTGGTGTTCCGCTATGTCGGGCCGGAGTTCGGGTTCAGAAACTCTGCCTTCGTGCTGGCGGTGGTGATTGCGGTGCTGACCTCGGTGCTTGGCTGGCTGCTGGTCCGCCTCTTGCTGCGCCCGATCACCGCGCTGGAGCGTTACGCCGCCCAGGTTCGCGCCGCGCCGAAGGACCGCGCCGACCCGCCTGCGCATTTTGGCACGAAAGAACTCTACACCACAGCGCAAAGCGTTATCGAGATGGCGAACACCCTGCGCAATCGCGAAACCACGATCCGCAGTTTCACCGATCATGTGACGCATGAAATCAAAACGCCCGTTTCGGCGATTCGCGCGGCGGTTGAACTGTTGGAAGACGGACAGGGGCTGAGCGACGCCGACCGCCGCCTTGTCACGCAAATCGCCGGGGCGGGCGAGCAGATCGAAGGGCAGCTCGATGCGCTGCGCCGAGCCGCGCGGGCGCGCGAGGTGCGGCATATCGGGGAAACAAAGCTCGCTGATCTGCGCGCTGCGCTGGCCGCCGACCACCCTGATCTGACGGTGCAGATTGATGGTGCGGGTATCGCTATCCCCCTCGCGGCAGAGGGGTTAGGGATTGTGCTTGGCCACCTCCTCAGCAACTCGCAGGCCCATGACGCGACAGAGATTGCGTTGGCCGTGACCGACGATGCAGAGCATGTGACGCTGAGCGTCACCGATAACGGCGCGGGGATTTCCGACGGCAACCGCACCCATGTGTTTGAACCGTTTTTCACGACCAAACGCGATCAGGGCGGCACCGGGATGGGCCTGCCGATCATCCGCAACATCATCAACGCTCATGGCGGAGAGATTACGCTGATCCCCTCCGGCACAGGCGCGGCATTTCAGATCCGGTTTCCAATTGGCTGAGCGTGGCAGAAATAAAGGCAAGGCGCTGATGGTCCAAGGCGCAGGCTCCAACGTCGGGAAGTCCATGCTGGTTGCGGGGCTGTGCCGGGCTGCGCGGCGTCGGGGCATCGACGTCGCGCCGTTCAAGCCGCAGAACATGTCAAACAACGCCGCCGTAACGCCGGACGGCGGGGAAATCGGGCGGGCACAGGCGTTGCAAGCGCTCGCGGCGGGGCTTGAGCCGCACACGGACATGAACCCGGTCCTGCTGAAACCCGAAACCGACATCGGCGCGCAGGTGATTGTGCAGGGGCGGCGGCTGACGACGCTCGCCGCGCGGGACTACGGCAGCCTGAAATCACAGCTTTTGCCGCCGGTTCTGGAAAGCTTCGCGCGGCTGAAGGCGGCACATGACCTTGTGCTGGTCGAAGGGGCCGGCAGTCCGGCCGAGGTCAATCTGCGCGCCAAGGACATCGCCAATATGGGGTTTGCCTGCGCCGCCGACGTTCCTGTCGTGCTGGCTGGTGACATCGAGCGCGGTGGCGTCATCGCCCAGATCGTCGGCACCCAAGCGGTGATGGACGCGGCGGACAACGCGCAGATCGTTGGCTTTCTCATCAACAAATTTCGCGGGGATGTGTCGCTGTTTGACGATGGCTACCGACTGATTGAATACAGCACCGGATGGAGCGGGTTTGGCGTGCTGCCGTTCTTTCCCGATGCCGCAAAACTGCCCGCCGAAGACGCGCTGGACCTGCCACGGCGCAGCAAGGGGCGGGGCTTGCGCATCGCCTGCCTCGCGCTGTCGCGGATTGCGAATTTCGACGATCTTGACCCGCTTGCGCAAGAACCGGGCGTTGATCTGACCCTCATCGCGCCGGGGGAGGTGATACCGGGTGACATTGATCTTGTCATTCTGCCCGGCACGAAATCCACACGCGGCGACCTCGCGTTTCTGCGGGCGCAGGGATGGGATGTTGACCTTGCCGCCCATGTCAGGCGCGGCGGGCATGTGCTGGGAATCTGCGGCGGATACCAGATGCTTGGCGAAACGGTGCGTGACCCCGAAGGGATCGAGGGCGCGGCGGGAGAGACTCCGGGGCTTGGCCTGCTCGACATTGATACTGTGATGAAGCCCGACAAACGCACCACCCGTGTTTCTGCGACCCACGCCGCGACGGGCGCCAAAATCAGCGGATATGAAATCCACATCGGCCAGACGGACGGGCCGGATCGCGCACGGCCCTTCGCCTCTGTCGATGGTCAGCCCGAAGGTGCATCCTCCGCTGATGGGCGGATCACGGGCAGCTACCTGCACGGGCTATTCAGCGATGACAGCTTTCGTGCCGCATTTCTTGAGGGCTTTGGCGTCAGGCCCGCCGGGGTCAGCTATGCCGCGACGGTCGAAGCGACGCTCGACGAGCTGGCCGACTTCATGGAAGCGCATCTGGATGTCGCGGGGCTGCTGGCGGCCGCCCGTTAGGATGCCTTGTTTCGGCGCGCGGGACGGCGTAAAATGCAACTCTCGATGAGGAGTGCCCTGCCGGTGATCAAGTAACAACCAGCGCGAATTGGCCTTGTGCCACTTGGTTGACCTCTTTCATCGGAGCATCTCATGCAATCCATTATCTATGACGTGGCCGTGTCCATCGACGGCTATATTTCCGGTCCCGACGGGGACATCGAGAAATTCCCACATCAAGGGCAGGTGGTCGAAGATTACTTTGCCCGTATGGAAACCTATGCCTGCGCCATCATGGGGCCGCGTTCGATGGCGAAATGACCTGCACGGACACCACGATCCATGACGGAGGTTATCTGTTTCAGGAATTCGCGTTGCGCGGTGGCTAGTCAGCTTTCCTGCAACGGAACGCCCAGAATCTCCCGCGCCTGCTGCCAAGTTGCGACGGGGCGCTCGTGTTTCTCGCATAGTTCAACCGCGCGTTTGACCAGCGCGGCGTTTGAGGGGGCGAGCGTGTTGCGGTCAAGGCGCATGTTGTCCTCCAGCCCGGTCCGAGTATGCCCGCCAGCGGCGATACACCATTCGTTAACCTCAAGCTGATGCCGACCGATCCCGGCAGCGCACCATTCGGTGCCGGGGGCGAGCCGTTCGACGGTTTTGATATAGTAATCAAACACATCTCGGTCGACGGGCATCGCATTCTTCACGCCCATGACGAACTGCACATATAGCTTTCCCGGCAGCTTCCCGGCTTTGTGCATCGCGACCGCTTGGTGGATGTGGCTAAGATCAAACGCCTCAATTTCCGGGATGACATCATACTTGCGCATTTCGCTGGCGAGCCAATCGACAAGATCAGGCGGGTTTTCATAAACGCGGGTGGGAAAGTTGTTCGACCCGACGGAAAGCGATGCCATGTCAGGCCGCAAGGGCAGCATCCCGCCGCGGGTTTTTCCGGCGCCGGAGCGCCCGCCGGTTGACAGTTGAACGACCATGCCGGGGCAGTGTGTCTTGATCCCCTCCATCAGCCGCGCGAATTTTTCGGGGTCGGAGGAGGGGGTTTCATCGTCATTTCGAACATGGCAATGGGCAATGGCAGCGCCCGCCTCAAATGCCTCATGCGTGCTTTCGATCTGTTCGGCCACCGTGACCGGAACCGCGGGGTTGTTGGCCTTGGTCGGGACCGATCCGGTGATCGCGACGCAGATGATGCAGGGTTTGGTCATGCTGTCCTCAAATATCAAAGAATACGGTTTCGGCGTCGTCTTGAAGCCGGATATCAAAGCGATAAACGCCCCCTTGTTTGCGGGCGATCAGGGTATCGCGGCGGGTAGGATCGACCAGCGACAGGATGGGATCGGCGGCGTTCGTATCGCCTTCGTCATCGAAATAAAGCCGTGTGTTCAGCCCGATATTGATCCCGCGCGCGACGATCCAAAGGTTGATATGCGGGGCCATCGTTGGCCCGTCGGGGCCATTGACCGCACCCGGTTTCACCGTGTCAAACGCCCATGCGCCGGTGTCAAAATCGCTGATGACACGACCCCAACCACGAAAACCATCTTCGGCCGAATACTGCCCGTCAGCATTCGCCTGCCACACTTCGATCAGCACGTCCTTCACCGGGTGTTCGTTCCCGTCGAGCACGATGCCTTCGATGCGAATACGCTCGCCTTTCGCGCTCGGCCCGGCGATGTCGTGGCCCAGCTCCTCCCGATAAATATCGAATCCTGCCGAACCGGGGGCGAGGCCGATATGAACGTAAGGCCCGGCGGTTTGCGACGGGGTTTCTTTCAGCTTTGCCATCAGTTCCCCTCCGGTCGATTTTCAAAGGGAGTGGAGCGCCCTCCGCGCAGCACAATGTCAAACTTGTAAGCAATGCTGTCAAACGGGATCGTCGCGTCCATATCAAGCGTTGCGATCAGCGTTTGAACCGCCTTCGGGTCGGGGATCGCGTTGACGATGGCGCATTTTGGGATCAGCGGATCGCCTTCAAAATAAAGCTGCGTAATCAGGCGTTGACAAAAAGCGGTGCCGAAAATCGAAAAGTGAATATGCGCCGGCCGCCAAGTGTTTTCCCCGTTCGGCCACGGGTAAGCGCCGGGTTTCACGGTGGTGAAACGGTAGTAGCCGCTCTCATCCGTCAAAACGCGCCCACAGCCGCCAAAATTCGGATCGATGGGTGCGAAATAAGTGTCGTTCCTATGCCGATAGCGCCCGCCTGCATTGGCTTGCCAGATCTCGACCAGCGTGTTCGGCACGGCCCGCGCGTTTTCGTCGAGAACGCGGCCATGCACGATAATCCGCTCGCCAATCGGATCACCGTCCTTGGCGTAATTCTTCAGCAGATCGCCATCGACCGGATCAATATCGTTATGGCCAAAAACGGGGCCGGTGACTTCGCTGATCGTGTTCGGCAGGCGGATCAAATCGGACCTTGGCGACCGCGCTACGGAGGTTTTGTAATCGGGTGTCAACGCGGGCGGGTGCCAACGCCGATCCCGGTCATTAAATGCGGCGGGAGAAGTCATTCCGGGTCGCTTCCTTCCATCTCGGCATAGGTCTGTTTGGCGAGCTTCAGCGCGTGGTTGGCGCGCGGCACCCCTGCGTAAATCGCGACGTGCTGAAACGTCTCAACGACGTCCTGTTTGCTGGCCCCGGTGTTGGCCGTCGCGCGGATATGCATCGGGATTTCGTCAAAATTCCCCGTCGCGGCCAGCAGCGCGAGCGTCAGCATTGACCGTTCGCGCAGGCTGATCCCTTCGCTTGCCCAAACCGTGCCCCACGCGCCTTCGGTAATCAATGTCTGGAAGGCATCGTCCAGCGGGGTTTTCGCGGCCTCCGCACGGTCGACATGGGCATCACCAAGCACTTTTCGGCGGGTTTTCATGCCTTGGTCATAGCGGTCAGACATGGCCAATCTCCTTCAGAAAACCTTCGATAACAGCAGCATAGGCTTCGGGCGCTTCGACGCAAGGCAGGTGGCCCGCGCCCCGGATCAGGTAAAACCGCGCGCCCGGGATCAGGTCGATGGTTTCGCGCACGAGGTCGGGCGGGGACGCACCATCCCGATCCCCCGCGATGCCAAGGCAGGGCAGGCGCAGGCCGCTTGTCGGTGTGATGAAATCCGTGCCCGCAATGGCGGCGCAGCAGCCGCAGTACCCCTCTATCGGCGTGCCCGTCAGCATGTCACGCCAGAACGGCAATGCGTCTGAGGCACGGAATTTCGGGGCAAACCAACGCTCCATCACCGCGTCGGCTATCGCCTCGATCCCTCCGGCCCGCACGGTGTCGATCCGGTCATGCCACATCTGCGTGGTGCCCATCTTGACGGCGGTGTTCGACAGCACGATCCCACGCACGAGGTCCAGCCGCTTGACCGCCAAGCCCTGCGCGACCATGCCGCCAATCGACAGCCCGACAAACACGCAATCGCGCACGTTCAGATGGTCAAGCAATTGCTCCGCATCGCGCACCAGCGTTCCCATCGCATAGGGCGCATCCGGCACCGAAGATTGCCCGTGCCCGCGCATGTCATAGCGGATGATGCGCAGCGTCCGGGGCAACCGCGCCACCAGATCATCCCAAAGCCGCAAGTCCGTGCCAAGCGACCCCGCCAGCACGACAGGCGGCCCATCGACACTACCATCCTCGTGCCAGTTTAGCGAGACATCGGAGAGGTCGGCCATCGGCATCAGTAGGGCAGCCCGACATAGTTTTCGGCCAGCGCGCGCTGCGCGGCTTCGCTGCTGCGCAGGAACTCGATCTCCGCCCGCTGGATTCTGAGGTCAAACTCCGTTTGTTCGGGGAACCGATGCAGCAGGTTCGTCATCCACCAACTAAACCGCTCCGTCTTCCAAATGCGGGAGAGTGCTTTTTCGGAATAGCGGTCGATGCCTTCCGTATCGCCGCCGTCGTAAAACGCCGTCAGCGCGTGGTAGAGGTAATGCACATCCGACGCCGCCGTGTTTAGCCCCTTCGCGCCGGTCGGTGGCACGATATGCGCCGCGTCGCCGCACAGGAACAGACGGCCCCAGCGCATCGGTTCGGTCACGAAAGACCGGAGCGGGGCGATGGATTTTTCAATCGACGCGCCTGTCACGAGCGACTCCGCCGCCGCGCTTGGAATCCGGCGCATGAGTTCATCCCAGAACATATCGTCGGACCAGTCGTCGGGGCTGTCGGACAGCGAACACTGGATGTAATAGCGGCTTAGGTTGTCGTTCCGCATCGAACACAGCGCAAAGCCGCGATCAGAGCTGGAATAGATCAGCTCATCATTCACCGGCGGGGTCTCGGACAGGATACCGAGCCAGCCGAACGGATAGGTCTTTTCATATTCGCGCCGGACGGTCAGCGGAATCGCTTGACGGCTTGGCCCGTGAAACCCGTCGCACCCGGCAACATAATCGCAATCAAGCCGAACGACCTTCCCGTCATGCAGGAACGTGACAAAAGGCTTGTCAGTATCAAGGTCGTGCGGCGTCACCCCGGAACATTCGTGAAGCACGACCCCCCCAGCCGCGTCCCGCGCATCGTAAAGGTCGCGCGTGACCTCGGTCTGGCCATAGACCACGACGCTTTCGTCGGTGAGGGATTTGAAGTTGATGCCGAACTGTTCCTCGCCATAGGCGATGATCGTGCCGTCATGTGTAAAGCTCTCCGCCTCCATTCGCGCGGCGACGCCGGCCTCTTTCATCAGATTGACAAACCCCGCCTCAAGAATCCCGGCGCGGATACGGCCCAGAACATAATCCCGCGTGCGCCGCTCCAAAACGACGGTGTCGATACCCTTTTCATGCAATAGCTGAGACAGGAGCAGCCCCGACGGCCCCCCTCCGATAATGGCAACCTGGGTTCGCATGGCTTCCTCCTCATCAGGCGTTAGCGTTCGCGCGAAGACCCGATTCTGGATTACGATAGACCGTGGTCTGCCCCGGCAACAAGGTGTCGGATTGGCGCGGGGGTGAAGTCAACCGGATCTTCGTGACCCCAATCACGCTTATCAGGCGATTCCTTCCCGCTGCAGGATTGCCTCAACCATTTCCACGTCACACGGATTGTTCACCTCCCAAAACGAATTCGTCTTTCCGTCTACGCGGATGCACCGAACCGGAACCCCGTTCTCCAGAAACCGAAGCTGTTCCAGCCCCTCAAGCGTTTCAAGCGGTCCGGGGTCGGACTGCATATAACGCTTCAGCGCGTCGGGGGTGTAGGCGTAGACGCCGACGTGATGGAAGACCGGAGTCTCATCTTCGTCGCCGTAATCGCTTGTGTAGGGGATGACTTCCTTCGAAAAATAAAGCGCGTGGCCGCTTTGATCAAATACTGCAGTAGTGCCGCCCACGCGCCCTTCGCGGCGGTCTTTTTTCAACAGGTTGAGGTGCGCTCCGGTCGTTTTGAGGGCAGGCGTTGCGACCTGCGGGGCGTCCGCTTCGGACATCGCGTTGATGAGGGCTTCGACATACCGAGATGGCGTCAGCGGAGCGTCGCCTTGCAGATTGACCACAACGTCGGGCGGCGTATCAAGCTGGGCCAACGCCTCGGCGCAGCGTTCGGTTCCATTGCGACACGCGTCCGACGTCATCAGGGTTGTTGCGCCGAACTCATCTGCCGCCGCCCGGATTCTTTCGTCTTCGGTCAGGATAAACACACCGTCGACACCGACCACGGCCTTTGCTGCTTCCCAGCTGCGCTGAAGCAGGGATTTCGCTTGGCCGTTTGCACCTTTCAGCATGACAAGCGGTTTGCCCGGAAAGCGGGTTGAGGCAAAGCGGGCAGGGATGAAGATCACAGGCTTATGGCGCATGGCGATGTGTTTTCACGAAGTGCTGGAATTTGCAAGTTGGGTGCCTTCGTCACCCCTAACCCGACCGAATACGGAAAAAGATTGTGTAAAGTGTTGGCACGACGATCAGGGTCAGGATTGTCGCGAAGCTGAGGCCGCAGATGATTACAACTGCCAGAGATTGAAAGAACGGATCCCACAATAGCGGCACGACGCCCAGAACGGTCGTCAGAACGCCGAGCGCGACCGGGCGCACGCGGCTGACCGCTGCGTCGACAACAGCCTGCATCCTGTCTTTTCCGTCAGCGATCTGGGTGTCGATCTCATCAATCAACACGATGGCGTTTTTGATGAGCATTCCGGTCAGCGACAGGATGCCGAGGATCGCCATGAATTCCAGCGGGGTTTGCGTTCCGGCAAGCCCCCAGACGACGCCGATCAGGGCCAGCGGGACCGTTAGCCATATGATCAGGGGTTGCCGCACGGCGTTGAACAGGAACAGAACCACCAAGATCATTGCGCCAAATCCAAGCGGCATCGTGGCGGCGAGGCCGGCGTTCGCCTCTTGGCTACTGCCGTATTCGCCCTTCCACTCCATCGAATAGCCGGCGGGTAGCTCAATCGCCTCAATTGGGCCTCGCACGGTATCAAATAAGTCACCGGACAGGACGCCGGGGGCGTTGTCGGACTGTGCTGTTATGGCAAGCTGGCGGTCGATCCTGCGCAGATTGCCGGCCTCAAACACAAGATCGAACCGGTCGACCACTTGGGCGATGGGAACGTAGCCGCC
The DNA here is from genome assembly GCF_048060095.1 of Aliiroseovarius sp. YM-037. Lineage (NCBI taxonomy): Bacteria > Pseudomonadati > Pseudomonadota > Alphaproteobacteria > Rhodobacterales > Paracoccaceae > Aliiroseovarius > Aliiroseovarius sp. YM-037. The sequence goes on from NZ_JBLUOA010000004.1 coordinate 112,256, forward strand.
GAGCACCTCGCTAAACACTTGAATGTCTTGCAGGCGTTCGACATCGTCGCGGTCCGCTTCGAACGGACGCATGATTACATCGCGCAGTTCGTCGCCTTCGCGGTAAACGCCCAGCTTTGCGCCGTTCAGATGGCTATAGAGGGCGTTGGAAATTTCACCCTGTGTCAGCCCCAGCCTCCGTGCGTTTTCCGTATTGATGGCCGGTTGGATGACCTGCACCTGTTCGCGCCAGTCATCCTTGATCGCGATGGCACCTGCATCGGCCATGATCGTCTTGGCCTGCAACGCAAGATCACGCAGCACGGCCGCTTCTGGTCCGAAAAAGCGCACCTCAACCTTTGATCCGCTGCCGGGGCCAAGGACGAATTTCCAAACCTTTGCGGTCGCTACGGGAAATATGTCGTTTATCCAGCCCTGAAGGTTGGCGCGCAGGTCGTCGATTTGCGCCGCGTTTTCAACATCGACAAGCACCTGACCATAGGCGGAGTTTTGGTTCTCGCTCTCGTAGATCAGCATGAACCGGGTATGCCCGCCGCCAACGGTCGTGTTCGTGCCTGTGACCCCCGGCAAGGTTCGGGCGTATTCGTCGATTTTCAGAACATCGGCCTGAGTTTGTGAGATGTCGGTGCCTTGCGGCAGGAAATAGTCGATTACGAACTGCGCGCGGGTTGAGCTTGGGAAGAACCCCGGCGGAACGTAGCTAAACAGCGCGAGGGCCGAAACAAACAGCGCGACAACCACAGCCACCGTGACGTAGCGAATGGCAATCGCGCGCGTAAGAAGGTTTCGATAGATGCGCAAGACGACGTTCTCGCCCTCATCCTTCTTTTGGCTGGGTTTCAGCAGCAGCGTGCAGAAATAAGGCGTCAGCCAGATCGCCACCAACCAGGAAAACAGCAGAGAGATTGAGATGGTCCAGAACAGACTGCCGGCATATTCGCCCGTATTGTCCGGCGAAAATCCGATGGGTGAGAACGCCAGAAGGCCAACGACCGTGCCCCCCAGCAGCGGCCATTTCGTCTGATTGACCACGGCGATTGAAGCAGCGGCAGCCGTTTCGCCCTTTTGCACCCGGACGAGCGTGCCCTCCACCACGACAATCGCGTTGTCGACAAGCATTCCCAATGCGATGATCAGCGCCCCCAGCGAAATCCGCTGCATGTCGAGCCCATAGAGATACATGCCCATCAAGGTGCCAGCGACAGTGACCAACAGGATGCCACCCATCAGAATCCCGGACCGCAGGCCCATGAAGATCAACAGCGTTCCAACCACAATCGCCAATGCCACCGCGACATTCATCACAAAGTCATTCACGGATTCGTTGACCGTGACCGATTGATCGGAAATGGGCAGCACATCCATCCCGATTGGGCGTTCCGAGATCAGCGCATCCAGTCGCGCCTTTACCTCTTCCCCCATCGTCACGACGTTGCCGCCAAGCGTATTGGAAATACCGATACCGATGGCCGGGCGTCCGTCGCGATAAAGCAGCCTCGTCGCGGGTTCTTTCAGCCCGCGCGTGATTGTCGCTATGTCAGACAAGCGAAAGGACGCGCCGGTTTTGGGGTCCGATATCAGCAAATCGCCAATTGCCTGCGTCGAAGACACCCCCGATCTTGGTCGTATTTCAAGCCGGGTTTGACCGGCTTGGATTGACCCGCCGGGGGTGACGAGGTTCTGCCCCTCCAGCACTTGTGCGATTTGTCCGGGCGACAGGCCAAGACCGATCAGACGGGCCGGAGAATACTCAACATAAATCACCTCATCCTGAACGCCGTTCAGGACGACTTTTGATACTCCGTCCACCGTGACCAGTTCGCGTTGCAGATCTTTGGCGTATTCATAAATTTCGGAGATCGAATACCCGTCACCGACAACCGCGAAATAAACCGCGTAGACGTCACCGAAATCGTCATAGACCTGACTGGGCAGAGCGTTGGGTGGCAGGTTGAATTGCGCGTCGTCAATCTTGGCCCGCATCTGCGAAAATCGTTGGTAGAGAGAAGGGTAATCCGGCGTTGACGCGATGGTAAACTCGACCGTCACGTTGCTTAATCCGGGTGAAGAGACGGACCGAACCTCATCAACGCCCTGCAATTGTTGTAGCGCGTTTTCAATGACTTCCGTGACTTCGGCGGCAACCTCCTCTGAACCCGCACCGGGGTAGGGCGTGAGGATTTGCGCCTGCCGGATGATGAACTCGGGGTCTTCAAACCGTGGCAGTTTTGTATAGGCGAAATATCCGGCGAACAGGATCAACAGCGTCGAGATCGCGGAGATCAGACGCTTTTCGATGGCAAAGCGTGCAAGGTCCATCAATTAGCCTCCAACGCTGGTGATTGGACGTATTGCCATGCCTTCCAGTATTTGACTGACCCCCGCCGCGACAATCGTATCGCCCGCCGCAAGGCCCGATGTGACCGCAACGCTGGCACCCTTTGCCGGGCCTAAACTCACATCCTTTCGGGAAACAGTATTGTCTGCGCCGACGATCCATACAAACGGTGCGCCGTCAGACGCGGCAGCAACGGCGGTCAGCGGGATCATAAGGTCAGATCCATTGCCGGGTGCCGAAGAAATTACCCGCCCCACCATACCGGGAAGAATGACGGCATCCTCGGGCTGCGATACGGCAACCCGTCCGCGATAGGTTTGGGTTGCAGCGTCGGCCTGAACCGAAAATTCCACCACTTCGGATTCGAAGGTTTCTCCGGGGATCGCGTCAAACATTACCGTATTGCTGATGCTTTCGCGGCCATTGGCCGTCAATGCTGTAACATCAGGCCCGGGCACGTCAAAGATCAGATGAACCGTGTCCAGCGCTTGCAAAAGGGCGATGCTTTGACCGGGTTGAATGTTGGTGAAATTCTCAATGTCCCGGCGCGCGACCACACCATCGAACGGCGACCGCAAGGTGGCATCGTCAAGATTGTCCCTGGCGACCTTCAATTGGGCGTCGATGCCGCGCAGGGCTGCCTCTGCGGACTCGATGTCCTCCGGGCGACCACCCGCGCGACCTATGATGAGCTGCTCTCGCTGGGCTTCCAGCGCGGCTTGGGCCACCCTGAACGCCGCTTCGTCCTGCTCCAGTTTCGCTGCCGCAGCGACGCCGCGTTCCACCAGCTGGCGTGTCCGTTCAACTTGATCCTGCGCTTGATCCAATTGCGCCTGCGCGGATGCGACCGCAGCCTCTAACGCGGCAATCTCCTCGGCCCGCGCGCCCGCCTTGAGCGCCGAAAGCTGCGCCTCAGCCTGATCGCGTTGACTTTGAAGCTGCGCGATCTGCGTCTCAAAATCCCGTGCATCCAGTCGGGCGATCACATCCCCTTCGGCAACATTCATGGCCCCGCGCACCGGCAGTTCCACGACCCGGCCACCGACCCTAAAGGACAGTTCGACCTCTTTCGACGGCAACACGATAGCGGGGTAACTGCGCCTGAGAACGCTGTCGGTTGCCTCAACCTCATGCACCTTGGCCGGACGGGCCGAATCCTGTGCAAACGCGGGCAAGCCGAACAGGCCCGCCGCCGCCACTATCGCCAAAAGACCAGTGAGTTTCATCGGATCGACGCCCCGCAAAATTGCTGTGAATATCTCGCCAGAATACAGCAATGCGGTGGAGTTTGAAGCGCCGATCATCGCATTGTGCCAACGCACCTTAGCATCATGAACGCCGAAATTCTTCTTGATGGGATCAATGTCGACAAAAGGGTTGCCTAACCCTTCGCAGCTTCCTACCTTTCCTGAAAGGTCAACTGTAACAACGGGAGGGCACTCGCTGAACATGCGTATCATCCGCCGACTTCAGCACGGTCCCCGTCTAGCCCTGTAAATCCGTTTGCAGGGCTGACCCGAGGACATTGTCATCAACGGTCTGCCCATAGCCGCAGTGCGGCCATACCTTTTTGACCCGAGTTACCAATGACCATCATCAGCATCAATGCCTTGGGCGTGACCCTTGGCGATCCTCTCTTTTCCAATCTCAACCTGACGATATCCAAGGCTGACCGCATCGGTCTTGTCGCCGCAAACGGGCGCGGCAAATCCACGTTGCTGGCCTGCATCGCCGAACAGTTCGACCCGACCAGCGGAGAGATTACGCGCGCCCGTGGTCTGCGCGTGGGTTATGTCCGGCAGAACGTGCCCGACAAGGCGCTTGGCCTGACGCTCTATGACTGGGTGCTGGCGACGATGCCAGCCGATCAGGCCGAATACGAAAGCTGGCGTGTCGATGTCGTGCTGGACGAGTTGCAGGTACCATACGATTTGCAACACAAACCGCTCGCCGAACTCAGCGGGGGATGGCAGCGCACGGCGATGCTTGCGGCGGTCTGGGTGGGTGAGCCGGATGTGTTGCTGCTGGATGAGCCGACCAACCATCTGGACTTAAATCGCATCGGGCTGTTGGAGGGTTGGCTGGCGGCGCTGCCGCACGATGTGCCGGTCGTCATCACCTCGCATGATCGGGCCTTTCTGGACGCCACGACCAATCGCACGCTGTTCCTGAGGCCCGAACAGTCGCGCATATTTCAACTGCCGTTCACAGCCGCCCGCGCGGCGCTGGACGAGTCCGACGCGGCGGACGAAAGACGGCAGGCCAATGACCTGAGCAAGGCCCAGCAATTGCGCAGGCAGGCAGCAAAACTAAAGAATGTCGGGACCAATTCCGGCTCTGATCTGCTGCTCACCAAGACCAAGCAGTTGACTGAACGGGCCGAAAGGCTTGAGGCAACGTCCCGGCCCGCCCACCGGGAGATCTCTGCGGGCGATATCCGGTTGGGCAACAGTGGAACCCATGCCAAGGCGCTAATCACCCTGGACGACGTCGTGGTGGAAACCCCGGACGGTCAACCGCTTTACCGAACGGGGCGGAAGTGGATTTCCCTCGGGGATCGGGTTGTTTTGCTGGGCGCGAATGGCACCGGCAAGACGCAGCTGGTCCGAATGATCCAACGGGCGTTGAAGGGCGCGGAGGGCAAGGTGAAATGCGCCCCATCCGTCGTCCCGGCCTATTCGGATCAGCACTTGAGCGAGTTGGTCGAGGCTGACACGCCGTTTCGCATTGTGACATCCAGCTATGACGTCGGCGATCAGCGTGCCCGCACGGTTCTGGCCGGGGCGGGGATCAATTTCCAAATGCAGGATACTCCGATTAAGGCCCTGTCGGGTGGGCAGAAGGCTCGGCTGGCCATGCTGGTCCTGCGGCTGAAGAACCCCAATTTCTACCTGCTGGATGAGCCGACGAACCATCTTGATATCGAAGGGCAGGAGGTCCTTGAGGCGGAGTTGATCACACACGGCGCGTCCTGCCTGCTGGTCAGCCATGACCGCAGTTTTGTAAGGAACGTCGGCAACCGGTTCTGGTGGATCAAAGGCCGACGACTTGAGGAGGTGGATAATCCGGAGGGGTTCTTGGCTGACGAAATGGCAGCGAAGTAGGGGCTGTCCTCACGCCTCCATAATATGTCCCATCCGGAGTAGGTTGCCGTCAGGATCAATGATCGCCAGTTCACAAATACCCCAGGGCTTGTCCTCAGCCTTTTCAAAGCGCGGGATGCCCATACCCGGCAGGTTCTTCGGCTCGAAGCGTTTTGAAAGGGCAGTCGCATCATCGACACGGACAAAGGCACCGTGATCGGACGAGGCGGGGTTGTGTCCGGGGCAACGAAAGAAATGGACCTCGACTGCCGCGCGAACGAGGATCAAGTAGCCTTCAGCTTCATATCGCGACACTTCCTGAAACCCCAGGTTTTCGTAGAAACCAGCGGTTGTGTCAAAATCCCGGCTTGGAAAGATGGGGCATATACTTTTAAGCATTCGCTTTCCCTTTCTGGCGGCGATGCGGTGCTGACGGCACGCAAACCAGTCGCGCTCAATCCATCGTATAATCAATCTTATGTAAATTTAGTTCGACCCGCAAAACGTATCGTAAAGCGCGGCCATCAGCGTTTCGGTCTCTGCGTCATCAATCCGGTAATAGATCGTCTGCGCCTCGCGTCTTGTCGCCACGATCCCGGCGTCGCGGAGTTTGGCGAGGTGCTGGCTCAGCGCGGATTGCCCAATGTTGAGGGTTTGGTTCAACGCGCTGACCGACGCTTCGCCCGCCGCGAGTTGGCATAAGATCAGCAGCCGCCGTGGGTTGGCGAGCAATCCGAGGCGATGCGCCACGTGATCGGCACGGGCTTCGAGATCGGCGAGCGGTTGGTCCATTACATTCGTATTGTCTAATTTAGAAGTTGCTTATATTAGGATTATCTAAACCACTGAATCAAGCCCTTACGAAAGGCGCAGGCAAAGGATGACGGCTATGGGTACAATTGTTGCCACGGAATTCACGCCTTGGGCGTCGCTGATAGGCGGCGTTATTATCGGGATCAGCGCGGTGATGGTGATGGCGCTGTTTGGGCGGATCGCGGGGATCGTCGGCATCACGGCGAGCACTGTCAGCGGCAGCGATAAAGGCTGGCGGATCGCGTTTATCGGGGGATTGGTGGCCGCACCGATCCTTGTTTGGGTGGTGTCTGGCGATTGGCCCGCGCAGACGGTTTCGCCAAACATTTTCGGAATGATCGCGGCTGGCCTGCTTGTTGGGGTCGGCACATCGCTTGGCTCTGGCTGCACCTCGGGGCATGGCGTTTGCGGGTTGGCGCGGTTATCCCCCAGGTCGCTGGTCGCAGTTCTGACCTTCATGGCATTCGCGGCGGCGACGGTGTTCGTGCTGCGCCATGTTATCGGAGGGAGCGTCTGATGCGGCCGTTCTTTGGTTTCCTCACCGGGCTCGTCTTCGGCCTTGGCCTGATCTTGTCGGGGATGAGCAATCCCGCGAAAGTCCTCAACTTCCTCGACGTATTCGGCCGTTGGGACCCGAGCCTTGCATTCGTCATGGGGGGTGCGTCGCTGACGACGTTCGTTGGTTATCGTCTTGTCTGGCGGCGGCCCACGCCGTCGCTCATGCCGAGCTTTGACATTCCGACCAGCACCACCATTGACCGCAAGCTGCTTGGCGGCGCGGCGGTGTTTGGCATCGGCTGGGGGATCGGCGGGTTCTGCCCCGGTCCGGCGTGGACAGCGCTTCCGATGATGACGCCGGGGGCGCTTGCGTTCGTTCCAGCGATGCTGGCCGGGATCTGGATCGGGGTGATGATCCGCTCTCGCGCTTCTTGAAAATCGGGCATATCCTTTCGCAAGCAACTGCGACTCTAAAGCGTTACAGAAAAACTAACTAAATGTATTTTCTGTAACATTAACTTCTTGTAGAGAATCAGTTGATGAATTATAAACCGACTATCCGGTCAGTTAATGATCACTAAGGAAGGCACGATGAACGCATTCATTCTAGACGCTGTCAGAACGCCAATCGGTCGCTACGGCGGGGCGCTTTCTTCGATCCGGGCGGATGACCTTGCGGCGCTGCCGCTGACCGCGCTTATGGAACGAAACCCCAGCGTTGATTGGTCCAAAGTTGACGACGTGCTGATGGGATCGGCCAATCAGGCGGGCGAAGACAACCGGAATGTCGCGCGCATGGCCGCGCTTCTGGCGGGCCTTCCGGTCGAAACGCCGGGCACGACGGTCAACCGCCTCTGCGCGTCGGGCATGGATTGCGTCGGCATGGCAGCCCGCGGGATCAAGGCGGGCGACTACCGCATGGCGATTGCCGGCGGAGTCGAGAGCATGAGCCGCGCACCTTTCGTCATGCCGAAGGCTGACGCGGCTTTCACCCGCGCCAACGCGGTCTACGACACCACCATCGGCTGGCGCTTTGTGAACCCAAAGATGAAAGCCGCGCATGGCGTCGATTCCATGCCGCAGACCGCCGACAACGTCGCTGAAGACTACAAGATCAACCGCGAAGATCAGGACGCCTTCGCCGCACGATCCCAAGCCCGCTGGGCGGAGGCAGAGGCGAAGGGCATCTTCAAAGACGAAATCATCCCGGTCAGCGTGCCGCAGCGCAAGACCGATCCGATTATTTTCGACACCGACGAGCACCCCCGCCCCGGGACGGAAGCGGCGAAGCTCGCTAAACTCAAGGGCGTCAACGGCCCCGACTTGTCTGTCACGGCGGGCAATGCGTCGGGTGTCAATGACGGCGCGGGTGCGCTGTTGCTGGCGAACGAAGCGATGACGAAAGACAGCGGTATCGAACCCCTCGCCCGCGTGGTTGGCATGGCCGCCGCCGGGGTGCCACCGCGCGTCATGGGGATCGGCCCCGTGCCCGCGACGCGCAAGGTGCTGGAGCTGACCGGCCTCTCCATCGACCAGATGGATGTGATAGAATTGAACGAAGCCTTCGCGAGCCAAGGCCTTGCCACGCTGCGCGAACTTGGCGTCCCGGATGACGCCCCCCATGTTAATCCCAATGGCGGCGCCATCGCGATGGGCCATCCGTTGGGCATGTCTGGGGCGCGTCTGGTGATGACGGCGGCCTACCAGTTGAAACGCACGGGTGGGCGCTACGCGCTTTGCACGATGTGTGTCGGCGTCGGTCAGGGTGTTGCGATTGTGATTGAACGGGTCTGACGAGATCCCGGAGGAGGAACCGAAATGTATGCACAGATGGTGAAATCGACGGGCGAAGGGATCAGATCGCTCGACGAAATGGAACCGCAGGAACGTGCGTTTCAGGAACGCGTCAATGCGGGCGACAAGATCGAACCGAAGGATTGGATGCCTGACGGCTACCGCAAGAACCTGATCCGCCAGATCAGCCAGCACGCCCATTCCGAAATCGTTGGCCAACTGCCCGAAGGCAATTGGATCACCCGCGCGCCCACGCTGGAGCGCAAGGCGATCCTGCTGGCGAAGGTGCAGGACGAGGCGGGGCACGGGCTTTACCTTTACTGTGCCGCGGAAACGTTGGGGATCAGCCGGGACGAGATGACCGAGCAACTGCTGTCCGGCAAGGCGAAGTATTCCTCGATCTTCAACTATCCGACGCTGACATGGGCCGATATGGGCGCGGTCGGCTGGCTGGTCGACGGGGCCGCGATCATGAACCAAGTGCCGCTACAACGGACAAGTTTCGGCCCTTATTCCCGCGCGATGATCCGCATCTGTAAGGAAGAATCCTTCCACCAGCGGCAGGGCTACGACATCATGATGAAGATGGCGAACGGCACGCCGGAGCAGAAACAGATGGCGCAGGATGCGTTGAACCGTTTTTGGTATCCCTCGCTGATGATGTTCGGGCCGTCGGACAAGGACTCCGTCCATTCCGCGCAGTCGATGGCGTGGAAGATCAAGATGAACACCAATGACGAACTCCGCCAGAAATTCGTCGACCAGACGGTGCCGCAGGCCGAATATCTCGGCCTGACCGTCCCCGATCCCGACCTGAAATGGAACGAGGATACCGGGCATTACGACTTTACCGAACCGGACTGGTCCGAGTTCTTCGATGTTATCAAGGGCAACGGCCCCTGCAATGTCGAACGCCTTAGCGCCCGGAACAAAGCGTGGAATGATGGTGCGTGGGTCCGCGACGCCATGCTCGCCCACGCCGAGAAACGCAAAGCAAGCAGGATGGCCGCACAATGAGCTCTGTGAACTCCGAATACCCCGACACGCCAGCCAAGGCCGAAACAGGGAAGCCGCGCACCGAATGGCCGCTATGGGAAGTGTTCATCCGTGGCCAGCACGGGATGAGCCACCGGCATGTCGGCAGCCTGCACGCCCCGGACGAGGAAATGGCGATCAAAAACGCGCGCGATGTTTACACCCGCCGCAACGAAGGCGTCAGCATCTGGGTGGTCGAGGCGCGGCATATCGCGGCCTCTGCCCCCGGCGACAAGGGACCACTGTATGAGCCGTCGAATTCCAAGGTCTATCGCCACCCGACCTTCTACGACATTCCCGAAGACGTAGGGGCGATGTGATGGCGAAGCCGGATCAAGACGCCTTGTTCGAGTACGTGCTGCGCCTTGGCGACAATACGCTGGTGCTAGGGCATCGCGTATCGGAATGGTGCGGCGTCGCGCCGGTTCTGGAAGAGGATATCGCGCTTGCGAATACCGCGCTCGACCTGATCGGGCAGACGCAGATGTGGCTGGGCCTCGCCGGAGAGGTGGAGGGCAAGGGCCGGACCGCCGACGACCTCGCCTTTCTGCGCGATGCGTGGGACTTCCGCAACCTGTTGATGATCGAACGGCCCAATGGCGACTTTGGGCACACGCTGCTGCGGCAGTTCCTGTTCGACGCGTTCCAGGTATTGAACCTGAAGGCGCTGGAAAGCTCCTCCGACGACCGCATCGCGGAAATCGCGGTGAAGGCCCGAAAGGAAGCCGCCTATCACCTTGACCGGTCCCGCGACACGGTGATCGCGCTTGGCGATGGCACGGCCGAAAGCCACAAGCGGATGCAGGACGCGCTGAACCTGCTGTGGTCCTATGTGGGTGAGATGTTCGTGTCGGATGACGTGGACGCCGCGATGGTCAAGGCAAAGGTTGCCCCCGACCCCGCCAGCCTGCGCAACGACTGGGACGCGATCGTTCTACCCGCGATGGAAGAGGCGACGCTTGAGGTGCCGGACAGCGATTTCGCCCATAAAGGCGGCAAGAACGGCGCGCGGCATACGGAACATCTGGGCCATATGCTGGCGCAAATGCAGTTCCTGCAACGCGCCTATCCCGGCGCGACGTGGTAGATGACGCGCCCGTCAACAGATCAGGTCTGGGAATGGCTCGACGCTGTTCCCGACCCCGAAATCCCGGTGATTTCGGTGGTTGATCTTGGCATTGTTCGTGACGTGGAATGGGATGACAATACGCTTGTCGTCACCGTCACGCCGACCTATTCGGGCTGTCCCGCGACCTCTATCATCAACCTTGATATCGAAACCGCGCTGCGCGGTCATGGGGTGGAGCAGATTGAGCTGAAACGCAAAATCTCCCCCGCGTGGACGACCGATTGGATGTCCGACAAGGGCCGCGCAAAGCTGGAAGATTACGGCATCGCCCCACCCCAACCCGCGGGCGGCCCGGAGCGGTGCCCCAATTGCAAATCGACCAATGTTGAGAGGATCAGCCAGTTCGGATCGACCCCCTGCAAGGCGCAGTGGCGGTGCACCGACTGTCTGGAACCCTTCGACTATTTCAAGTGTATCTAAGGAGGCGTGAATGGCGCGTTTTCACCCACTGGCCGTCACCGATGTGCAAAAAACCATCCGCGACGCGGTCGTTGTCACGCTGAAACCCGAAGACGCGGAGGCGTTTGATTTTATCCAGGGTCAATACCTGACCTTCCGCCGTGCGTTCGAGGGGGAGGAGTTGCGACGCTCTTATTCCATCTGCGCCGGGAAGGACGAAGGCATCCTGCAAGTCGGCATCAAACAGGTCGAGGGTGGCGCGTTTTCCACTTGGGCGAACGAGGAGCTGAAGGTTGGCGACACACTGGAAGCGATGCCGCCGATGGGGTCGTTTCATACCGACATCGACCCGAACGCCGCGCGTCATTACCTTGGCTTCGCGGGCGGGTCGGGCATCACGCCGGTCCTGTCGATTCTGAAGACCGTGCTGAAACGCGAACCGAAATCCCGCTTTACCCTCGTCTATGCCAACCGCGCTGTGAACACGATCATGTTCCGGGAGGCGCTGGAGGATCTCAAGAACCTCTATATGGGGCGGCTCAACATCATTCATGTGCTCGAATCCGACAGTCAGGATATCGATCTGTTTACTGGACGGGTCGATGCGGAAAAATGCAGCCTGCTGTTCAAGCATTGGATCAACCCGAATGACGTTGATACTGCGTTCATCTGCGGGCCAGAACCGATGATGCTGGCCATCGCGGGCAGCTTGCGCGATCACGGGCTGGACGACAGCCAGATCAAATTCGAACTTTTCGCAAGTTCCGAACCCGGCCGGGCCAAGCGCAAAGCGGTATCAAAAGACGCGGCCAAAGGCGGCAACGAAACCGCCGCCAAGGTGACGCTCGACGGGGAAAGCCGCAGCTTCAAGATGCCGAAGGATGTGACCCTGCTGGACGCCGCGATTCAGAACAATGTCGACGCACCATTCGCCTGCAAGGCCGGGGTCTGCTCGACCTGCCGCGCCAAGGTGACGGAGGGCGAGGTTGAAATGGTCACAAACCACGCGCTTGAGGATTACGAGGTCGAGCGCGGCTACGTCCTGACCTGCCAGTGCTACCCGCTGACCGACAGTGTCACATTTGACTACGACCAATAGGAGGCCAAGATGCCAAGCGATATGACGTTAGAGGATTATCTGGCCCAGGGCGGTGTCCTGACCTCCCCCGACAACGCCTCCCCCCGCTACCGCGCCGAGGTCATGCGCCTGATGGCGAGCTTTGTTGACAGTGAGCTTGCCGGGGCCGCCGGGTTTGCCGACATCATCAACGACGCGCCGGGTGTCACCGAACGCATCGCCGCCGCGCGGATCGTGCTGGAAAAGAACGACCACGCCGGGCAGGTGCTAAAGCTGATGGGCGAATTCGGCGCGAATACCGACCGCTACGCCAATCATCATCCGTGGACGGACCGCCTGCCCCGCGATGCGGATGTCGGCACGGATCGCACGACATCCGACATGCGGCTTGCGGTGTTCAACTATCCGCTCGACGGATGGGTCGATGCCGTCGTGATGAACCTGCTGATGGGCCGAGCCGTCGGTGTTCAACTGGGCGAATACACCCATATTTCCTACCAACCGCTTGCCGAGGCTTTCCGCCGCATCGGGCCGGTCGAAACCCGCCATGCGGAACTGGCCGATGAAGGTGTGGCCGACCTGATCGCGAAGGGTGAACAGAAAGCGGTTCAGGCGAGCGTTGACTACTGGTGGCCGCGTGTCGCGCAAAGCTTTGGCAGCAAGGGGTCAAAGCGCACGGAAACGCTGCGCTCGCTCGGCCTGCGGAAATCCGACAACGCGGACCTTCAGGCGCAGTGGGAATCGGAAACCTCCGAACTGCTGGACGGTCACGGCTTGCGCGTTCCGGCCTAAAGCCCCGCGATCCCGCCGAGCGCCAGTTTGCTGACGAGGTCTGCGTAATCCTCCCGCGCTTTGGTGTCGGCGCCGTGGTTCCACATGTAGAACCAGTTCAACATGCCGTAGATCGACATGGTCGTCGCGCGCAGCTTGTTTTTGTCGCCGTCAAACACCTCGGGCGCGATATTGGCGATGATATTGTCAACATGGCGCACAAGATCGACTTGGTAGGAACGTAAAACCGTTTGCTGCGCGGGCGGCAAGTAGCGGATCGAACTCGCCTGAAGCCGGTGTTCGTCATCGGCACCCTGATAGGCCAGCATGATTTCCCGCACTGTCGCGGAAAGCTGTTCGGCGGGGGGCAGCGCGGCGATATCCATCTCGCAGATCCGGTCGCGCAGGGCGGACAGGTAGCTGCCGAGAATGTCGAACAGGATGTCGTCCTTGCTGCTGTAATAGTGGTAGATATTGGCCTTTGAAATCTCGCACGCCTGCGCCACGCGACTGACCGAGGCTCGGTCGAACCCGTCCTCCGCAAAGATGCGCGCCGCCCGCGTCAGGATCAAACGGCGCTTTTCATCGTGGTCTTTTGCAATCGTCCGGGCCACTCAGCGTTCCTTCGGGCGGTTGTCGACAACACGCTGCGCCTTGCCTTCGGACCGCGCGACATCACCGGGATCGCCCACGTCGATTTCGGTCGAGATGCCAATAACATCCTTGATCCGCTTGGTCAGCATCCGCGCGGCGGCAGTCTTGCTGAGTTCATCCGCTGCGTCCGGCATCGCCTCCACATGCACACGCATCGCGTCCATGCGACCCGCGCGGTAGAGTTCGATCTGGAAATGCGGCGCAAGGCCGCCGGTCGCCATCAACTGTTCCTCGATCTGCGTCGGGAAGACGTTGACACCGCGCAGGATGATCATGTCGTCGGACCGCCCGGTGATCTTTTCCATCCGTCGCATCGACCGCGCGGTGCCGGGCAGCAGCCGGGTCAGGTCGCGCGTGCGATACCGGATCATCGGCAACCCTTCCTTGGTCAGCGTGGTGAACACCAGCTCTCCGGTTTCGCTGTCCTCGACCGGTTCTCCGGTTTCCGGGTTGATGATCTCGGGGTAGAAGTGATCCTCCCAGATGTGCAGCCCGTCCTTGGTTTCCACACACTCGTTCGCAACGCCCGGCCCCATGATCTCGGACAGGCCGTAGATATCGACAGCATGCATGTCAAACGCCTGCTCGACCTCCTCGCGCATCGCGTTTGTCCACGGCTCCGCCCCGAATACCCCCACGCGGAGGGAGCTTTCGCGCGGATCAAGCCCCTGTTTGTTAAACTCCTCAAGGATATTCAGCATGTAGGACGGCGTGACCATGATCGCGTCCGGCTTGAAATCGTTGATCAAGGTCACCTGCCGGGGAGTCATGCCACCCGACACAGGCACCACCGTTGCGCCCAGCCGCTCGATCCCGACATGCGCGCCCAGCCCGCCGGTGAACAACCCGTAACCGTAGGCGTTGTGAACCATGTCGCCGGGCCGGATGCCCGAGGCCCGCAGCGACCGCGCGACCATATTTGCGAATAGATCGCAGTCATTCTTGGTGTAGCCCACGACCGTCGCCTTGCCCGTCGTGCCCGAAGACGCATGGATGCGCACGATCTGTTCGCGCGGCACGGCGAACAGGCCGAACGGGTAGTGATCGCGCAGGTCATTCTTGTAGGTGAACGGGAATTTCGCAAGGTCTTTCAAGGATTTGAGGTCATCGGGATGAACGCCTGCCTCATCGAACCGCTGCTTGTACATCGGCACGTTGTCATAGGCGTGTTTCAGCGACCATTTCAGGCGGTCAAGCTGCAGCACTTCGATTTCATCACGCGAGGCGACTTCGATCGGCTCCAGGTCTGACTTCTTCGGTGCGATGTCTTTCATCGGTTCCTCCTAACTCTCGCCTTCGTCGAATAACTGACCCTTGATCGCTCGCGAGGCGCCGCGGAATTCGGCGACCGCCTGCCCCTCCTGATTGCGGACGGTCACGTCATAGATACCGCTGCGCCCGCTCAGGCTGACCTCTCGCGCCTCGGCGGTCAGCCGGTCGCCCAGACGGGCGGGCGCGATATAGGTGATGGTGTTGTGCTGTGCGACGGTCGATTGATTGCGACTGTTGCAGGCGAAGGCGAACGCGCTGTCGGCGAGCGAAAAAGTTACGCCGCCGTGGCAAATGTCGTGGCCGTTGACGTGCTGCTCGGCCACCGTCAGTGCGAGCGTTGCGCGGCCCTCGTCAACCTCAACCAGCTCCATCCCGAACCAGCCAGAGGCGCGGTCGTCCGACCACATCGCCGCCGCGGCCTTTTCTGCCCGCTGTTTTGGCGTCATGTGCGCCCCCCGGTGAATTTTGGCGCACGCTTTTCCAGAAACGCGCTGACACCTTCGGCGTAATCCTGCGTCTGACCGCAGGTCTTCTGGCTTGCCGCCTCTTGGTCAAGCTGCGCATTAAGGCTGTTGGTCGCGGCGGCTTGGATCGCCTGTTTCGTCATGCCAAGGCCAACCGTCGGCCCCTCGGCAAGCTGCGTGGCAAGCGCCCGCGCCTCGTCCATCAGCGTGTTGTCCGGTACGGCTTTCCAGATCAGCCCCCACTCCGCCGCTTTGGCTGCCTGTAGCGGTTCCGCCGTCAGGGCAAGCGCTTTGGCCCGCGCTTCGCCCAGAAGACGGGTCAGCGACCAGCTTCCGCCCGCATCGGGGACAAGCCCGACCTTGGCGAAGGATTGGATGAACTTCGCGCTTTCCGCCGCCAGAACGATGTCACACGCCAGCGCCACGTTCGCCCCTGCCCCGGCCGCGACGCCATTGACGGCGCATACCACGGGAAAATCGAGCGACCGGATCAGCCGGATCAACGGGTTGTAGAATTTAGTGAGCGTCAGGCTCAGGTCCGGGGGGCCGTCCATCTTGGCTGGATCACGGTCGCCCAGATCCTGCCCCGCGCAAAATCCGCGCCCTGCCCCGGTCAGTAGGATCGCCCGCGCACCCGTTTCGCGGGCCTGTTCGATAGCGGCAAACAGCGCGCGGTGCATGTCGTCGTTGAAGCTGTTCAGGCGATCCGGGCGGTTCAGCGTAATTTCCACCAGATCGCCGGTCCGGTTCACCAGAATCGTTTCGGCATTCGTTTCGGCCATTTTATTGCCCCGTGACAGCGAAATCTTAAAAAGTCTTGCATAAACCGTCCGGTTGGTCAATTAATAATGAAGACTTCACGATTCTTTCCGACGGGGGTTTGGCATGGCATCACAGGGTCCGGTGACAGTCGCGCATGAAGGAGATGTTGCGTGGGTGACGATTGACAACCCACCAGTCAACGCGACCTCGACTGCCGTGCGCAAAGGGCTTGCCGATGCGGTGGCCGCTGTTGATGGCGCGCGTGTTGCGGTGTTGATCTGCGCCGGAAAAACCTTCGTCGCGGGTGGCGACATGTCCGAATTCGATGCCCCGCCGGTCGAACCCCACCTGCCCGATGTCGTTCAGATGATCGAAGACAGCGATGTGCCTTTCGTTGCGACGATGCACGGCAACGTGCTGGGCGGCGGGCTGGAAATCGCGTTGGCCTGTGCATGGCGGATCGCCGCGAAAGGCACGCGGTTCGGCCTGCCCGAAGTCAATGTTGGCCTGATCCCCGGCGCGGGCGGCACACAGCGCCTGCCGCGTCTTGTCGGGCTGGATCTGGCGATTGACATGGCTGCGTCGGGTAGGATCGCCGATGCCGAAGCCATGAAAGCCTCCGGTGCAATCGACATGATCGCCGATGGCGACGTCACCGACGCCGCCCGCGATTTCGTTGCGAACCTGCCCGACCGCCCCATCCCGGTCAGCGCCCGCGACGTGCCGCTGATGGACGACGACGCACTTGAAGACAAGACCGCCGCCATCCGCAAAAAGGCGCGGGGTCAACACTCCCCCATCTTGAATATCGAGGCGCTGCTATGGTCTCGCCTGCCGTTCGCGGAAGGGCAGCCAAAAGAACGTGCGCAGCACCTGAAACTGCGTGACTCAGCCGAATCCCGCGCGCTGCGGCACGCGTTTTTCGCCGAACGCACCGTGGCAAGGCCCGACGCCATCGCCGAGGCCACCCCCCGCGACCTCGACCGCATCGCCGTCGTCGGCGGCGGGCTGATGGGCGCGGGGATCGCCACCGCAGCCCTGTCGGCAGGCTATACGGTCACGCTGATCGAACGCGATGATGACAGCGTAGCGGCGGCGCGCGACCGGGTGCACGGCAACCTCGACGGGGCGCTCAAACGCGGGAAGGTGACGGAAGAGAAGCTCGCCGACCAGAAATCCCGCTTTGCCACCGCCTCGGACCATTCCGCCGCTGAGGGCCACGACCTTGCCATCGAAGCGGTGTTCGAAGATGTCGCGATCAAGCAGGAGGTCTTTGCCAAGCTCGCCGACGCGGTGGACGACAATGCGATCCTCGCGACCAACACCTCCTACCTAGATCCGCTCGATATCTTCGACGGTATCCCGAACCCCGAACGCTGCCTTGGCCTGCATTTCTTCAGCCCCGCCCACATCATGAAACTGCTTGAGATCGTGAAGACCCCGGATACCAGCGCCGAGGTGCTTGCGACCGGGTTCGCGCTTGGCAAGCGGCTGCGCAAGGTCGCGGTGCTGTCGGGCATCTGCGACGGATTCATCGGCAACCGGATGCTGGCCGCGTATCGGCGGGCGGCGGAATACCTGCTGGCCGACGGGGCGCTGCCGCACGAGGTTGACGGCGCGATGCGTGCCTTCGGGTTTGCGATGGGCCCGTTTGAGGTGCAGGATCTGACCGGCCTGCAAATTGCCTGGGCCAACCGCAAGCGCAACACCGACACCCGCGACCCCGACGAACGCTATGTGACGATCTCGGATCAGTTGTGCGAGGCGGACAGGCTTGGCCAACGCTCCGGCAAGGGGTGGTATCGGTATGAGGACGGCAGCCGCACCCCCCAGCGCGATCCGGAGGTCGAGGCTCTGATCGAAGCCTATTCCGAAAAGCGCGGGATCGAACGGCGCAGCTTCACCGCGGCCGAGATTTCGGACCGCCTGCTGGCGGTGCTGGCGAACGAAGGCGCGCGGATCGTCGAAGAAGGGATCGCCGAACGCGACTCCGATGTCGATATGGTGCAGATCCACGGCTACGGTTTTCCGCGCTGGCGCGGCGGGCCGATGCAATACGCGGCCGAAATCGGCTGGGACGAAACCGCGCTGCATATGCAGACCGTCGCGGCGGAAAGCCCCGGATCATGGACCCTCGCCGACCGGATAGCGGCACAGTGAATGGAAAGCGTCAGAACAGATGAAGCGATGCGTTTCGAACTGACAGACTTGCCGGACGGGTTTCACGAAAACCCCTATCCGCATTACCGCGCCCTGCGCGAAACGGCCCCGGCGCATCGGCTGGCGGACGGGTCGGTCATCCTGTCGCGCCATGCGGATCTTGTGACGGTTTACCGCGATACGACCAAGTATATTTCCGACAAGAAATCCGTGTTTGGCCCAAAATACGGCGAAGATTCTGCACTTTTTGAACATCACACGACATCGCTGGTGTTCAACGACCCACCGCTCCATACGCGGGTCCGGCAGATCATGGTCGGCGCAATGAACCCCCGCGCGCTTGAGGGGATGCGGCCGGGTCTGATCACGCTGGTCGACCGTCTGCTCGATCGGCTTGAAGGGCAGGACACGCCCGACCTGATCGAGGATTTCGCCGGCGCCATCCCGATTGAAATCATCGGCAACCTGTTCGACATCCCGCATGACCTGCGCGGTCCGCTCAGGGACTGGTCGCTGGCCATTCTCGGCGCGCTGGAACCGCAATTGACCGAGGAGCAGGAGGCGCGCGGCAATCGCGCCGTGACCGACTTTGCCGCCTTCCTGGCCGACATCATCGCCGACCGCCGCAAGCGCCCCGGCGACCCGGAAACCGACGTGCTGACACGGCTGATGCAGGGGGACGACACCGGCCAGCTTAGCCCGGTCGAGCTGACGCAGAACTGCATCTTCATCCTGAACGCGGGCCATGAGACGACGACGAACCTGATCGGCAACGGCCTGTGGCTGCTTGACCGGCACCGCGACGCGCGGGCGGCCCTGCTGGCCGAACCGGCGATGACCCCGACCGCCGTTGACGAGGTGCTGCGGATGGAAAGTTCCAACCAGTTCGGCAATCGCCTGACGACGGAAGAGGTGAGGTTTCACGGCGAAACCTTCCCCGCGGGGACGGATTTGCATCTGTGCATCGGCGCGGCCAACCGCGACCCGGCGGTGTTTGACGATCCGGACACATTCAAACCCGACCGCCGCCCGAATCGGCATCTTGCCTTCGGCAGCGGCCCGCATACCTGCGTCGGCCTGACGCTGGCGCGGATGGAGGGGGCCGTAGCATTTGACCGGTTCCTGCGCCGCTTCCCGAACTACGTATTGACCGAGGGGGCCGAGCGCGGCAACCGCATCCGCTTTCGCGGATTTGCCCACCTGCCCGCCCACCTGAATTAAGGAGCATGATATGACCATTCAGCAGATCAACAGCTTTGCCGCCGGCGAATGGGTTGCCCCCGGCGAGGGGGCGCGCAACATCACAAGCGCGATCACCGGCGATGTGATTGCAAGCGCCGGGAACAACGCGCTGGATGTCAGGGCGATGCTGGCCCACGGGCGCGAAATCGGCGGCTCAGCCCTGCGCAAGATGACGTTTCACGACCGCGCGCGGATGCTTAAGGCGCTGGCAACGCATCTGAACGAACACAAGCAGGCGCTTTACGATCTGTCTTTCGACACAGGCGCGACGCAGTCCGACAACATGATCGACATCGACGGCGGCATAGGGACGATGTTCGTTTTCGCCTCGAAAGGGCGGCGGGAAATGCCGGACGGCCACGTCTACCTTGATGGCGAGGTGGAACAATTGTCGCGCAACGGAACCTTCGTCGGGCAGCATGTCTGCACCCCGCTGCACGGCGTCGCGGTCCATATCAACGCGTTCAACTTCCCGGTTTGGGGGATGCTGGAAAAGCTGGCCCCGACCCTGCTGGCAGGTGTTCCGGCGATCGTGAAACCTGCCACCGCGTCCTGCTATGTGACCGAAGCCTGTGTGCGGTTGATGCTGGATAGCGGCATCCTGCCCAAAGGCGCATTGCAGCTTGTGTCGGGCGGGTTGGGCGACATGCTCGACCACCTTACGATGCAGGATGTGGTCAGCTTCACCGGGTCGGCCCAGACCGCGCTGAAACTGCGATCCGCGCCGCACATCCTTGAAAACTCGGTCCGGTTCGTGGCGGAGCAGGACAGCCTCAACGCGTCAATCCTCGGGCCGGATGTCGACCCCGGCACACCGGAATTCGACCTGTTCGTGAAAGAGGTGCAGCGCGAGATGACCGCGAAGGCGGGCCAGAAATGCACCGCGATCCGTCGCATCATCGCCCCCGACAACCGGGTCGAGGCGGTGATCGAGGCGCTGTCGGCGCGGCTTGCCAAGACCACCATCGGCGATCCGCGTCTGGAAAGCACCCGCATGGGCGCGTTGGTGTCAGGTAGCCAGAAACGCGACGTGCTGGAAAAGGCCGCGATCCTCGGGGCGGAGGCGGAGCGGGTGTTCGGCGACCCCGACAACTTTGCCGTCGAGGGCGCGGATGCCGGCAAGGGCGCGTTCCTGCCGCCGATGCTGTTTCACTGCGCCAGCCCCGACACCGCCGAACGCGTCCACGATACCGAAGCCTTCGGCCCGGTTTCGACGATCATGGGCTACCGCGATCTTGACCACGCCATCACGCTCGTCAACCGCGGGCAGGGCAGCCTTGTTGCGTCGGTCATCACACATGACCCGGATGTTGCGCGCGAGGTCGTGCTGGGCGCCGGGGCCTTCCACGGGCGGCTTTATTTCAACAACCGCGATTCAATGAGGGAATCGACGGGCCACGGATCACCCTTGCCCCACATGGTGCATGGCGGGCCGGGCCGGGCCGGCGGCGGAGAGGAGCTTGGCGGCGTGCGCGGTGCGATGCACTACATGCAGCGGACCGCGATCCAGGGCAGCCCGGATATCCTGTCGGCCATCGGCGATAAATGGGTGCCCGGCGGGACCGAGGTCAAAGGCCCAACCCACCCCTTCACCCGCAGCTTTACCGATTTGCAGATCGGCGAAACGATCCACACCGAACCCCGCAAGATCACGCTGGACGACATCGAACACTTCGCCAAGTTCACCGGCGACACGTTCTACGCCCACATGGATGATGAGGCCGCCGCCGCCAATCCGTTCTTCCCCGGTCGCGTCGCGCATGGCTACCTGCTGCTGTCCTTCGCGGCGGGCATGTTTGTCGAACCCAACCCCGGCCCGGTTCTGGCGAATACCGGCCTTGATAACCTGCGCTTCATGAAACCGGTGCAGGCGGGCGACAGCATGAAAGTGCGCCTGAGCGTCAAGAAAAAGACCAAGCGCAATGACGAATATGGCGAGGTCCGCTGGCATGTCACCCTGACCAATCAGGATGATGAGCTTGTGGCGGAATACGATCTGCTGACGATGAACGCCTACTGATGGGTGTCGCCGATCGCCTCTACCTGCCCGATCAGGGCGCGCGCTTCGGTCAGCGCTTTGCCGGTGGTTTCGGCCATCTGCGGCAGGATCATCCATTCCAGCGCCCACGCGCTGCCGGAGCGTTCCTGTTCATGGATCAGCGCATGGTTCAGCCCACCGACCAGCGCCGCGTTGTGACGGGCGAGAGTGACGAGCAATTCGGCCCGCACCGGGTTCTGCTTGTGCGCCATGGCAGAACTTTCGCCGCCACCCGACAGCGTGATCGCATCGACGCCCTGCTGCGCCATCAGCGCAATGTCCTGCCCGATCTTGCCAAGACTGCCAGAGACCAGCGACAGCCAGTTGCCATATTCAACCATGCCGTCACGCATCGCGTGCCACGGGGTTTCGGTCAGGCGAAGACGAAAATGATCGGCCAGACGACGGGCGACATCCGCCCCGTCGCGCAGGCCGACCGGGCCACCATGTTGCACAACCTCGATCCGCGGGCGCAATTGCGCGAGCCGGTCAAGGTGACGGGCCAACGGCTCCGCCCATGTTGTCACGCGATCGGCGACCGTGATCGGCAGCGCTGCCTGCATCCGCGTCCGGCCCATCAGGCTGTTTGCGCCATGCGTGTCCCGCATGGTGTGGAGTGCGGCTATCAACCCATCAAGCCGGGTCGACAACAAATCACTAAGCCCCCGCAGGGACAGAACGGTGCTGGTGTCGAGCAAATCCTGACTCGTCGCGCCGATATGCACGGTGGATTCGGCGTCACCAACATGATCTTTCAACTGCCGAACGAAGGCCGGAACCGGCGCCCCGTCGCGCCCTGTCGCATGGGTCACGGCATCAATGTCGGGCGTGAATGTCTCCATCCGCTCAAGCGCTTTGGCGGCCATGTCGGCGGGCACCGCCCCAGTATCGGCCAACGCCTGCGTCAACGCGCGTTCATAGTCGGCCATGTGATCCAGCATCGCATCTGCCGAGAACAACGCGGCCACCTCGGGATCGGTGAACAATGATGAAAACAGGGTATTCGAAACAGTCATGCGCGCAGTCTTTGCGGTTCTGCCGGCTTATGCAAGGCCAATGGCACCGCAACGCTCGCTTGCGTCAATCGGGGTTTCAACTAAGCTTTGGCTCGGTTGGAACGCAGGTTCCAAAAAGGGGGTGTGCTGACAGAACATGACCGCATGAGCATGTTGGATTCCGATCCGCCATGTGCATTCTAACGCTAGAAATTAACCGTATTGAAATCTCTGGGAGGATTACATGACCACACGTAGAACATTACTTGGCCTTGTTGGCGGCGCAGCCGTTGCAGCAATGGCAACTGGCTTTGCAGCCACCGGCGCCATGGCGCAGGAGGTGACGTTGAAGCTTCACCAATTCTTGCCGCCGCAGGCGAATGTGCCGAAGCTGATCCTTGATGTCTGGGCCGACAAAGTCGAAGCGGATTCTGACGGTCGCATCAAGATTGACCGCTTCCCGTCGATGCAGCTTGGCGGCACCCCGCCCGAACTGCTGGACCAAGCGATTGACGGCGTGGCCGACATTGTCTGGACCGTTGTCGGCTACACCCCCGGTCGGTTCCCCCGCGCCGAGGTGTTTGAATTGCCGTTCATGATCACCGACGCTCGCGCTGGATCAAGCGCCATGTGGCAGATGTTTGAAACCCACATGAAGGACACCGAATTCAAGGATGTCCACATCCTCGCCACATGGATGCACGGCCCCGGCATGTTCCACACAAGCGAACCGGTGGAGACTCCGGCAGACCTTGAAGGGCTGAAAATCCGCGGCGGGTCGCGCCTTGTGAACCAGTTGCTTGAACTGACGGGCGCGTCGCCCATCGGTATGCCAGTTCCGGCAATCCCGGAGGGGCTATCAAAGGGCGTCATTGATGGCACGACGATCCCTTGGGAAGTCACTCCGGCGCTGAAAATTCCGGAACTTGTTGAAAATCATACGGAATTTGAAGGTAACGCGCTTTACACGCTGACCTTTGTTCTAGCGATGAACAAGGAGGTTTACGAGGGGCTGCCAGAAGATCTTCAGGCGGTGCTTGACGAAAACTCCGGCCTCGAATTTTCGATCTTCGCGGGTGGCACGCAGGCGGATGCCGATGGCCCGGCGCGGGAACTGGCGCTTGATATGGGCAACAACATCATCACGGTCAGCGAAGAGCAGGCCGAGGAATGGCGCGCAGTCACCAACCCGATCTACGAAAGCTGGTTGGCCGAAATGGAAGCGCAAGGCATCGACGGTCAAGCGCTGATCGACGAAGCCCGCGCGTTGATGGACGCCTACGAAGGCTAAACCAAACGGCTGCGGCAGGAACACCTGCCGCAGCCATCCCCGCATTCAGTTTGGGAAGGCTGACGATGCACCGCTTCTTTTACGGATTGTCGAAATTCATGGCTTTGGTCGGCGGCACAGTCCTGACCCTGCTGATCCTGCTGACCTGCGTGTCGATCTTTGGGCGGTCGATGAATGGGTTTCTCCATTCCGACATGGTTGAAAACATCGCCCCCGGCGTCGCGGATTGGCTGCTGAACCTTGGCGTCGGCGCGGTCAATGGCGACTATGAAATCCTTGAGGCGGGCGTCGCCTTCGCGATCTTCGCGTTTATCCCGTTGTGTCAGATCACGTCCGGCCACGCGGTTGTGGATGTGTTCACCAATTGGCTGCCGGAACGCGCGAACCGCGTCCTGCAAATGCTGACCGAAATCGTCTTTGCGGTGGTGTTGGTGGTGATCGCGGTGCAGCTTGCATCAGGTCTTGAAAGCAAATTCCGCACGGGTCAGACGACGTTCCAGTTGCAGTTCCCGATCTGGTGGGCCTACGCGGCCAGTCTGGTCGGTGCCATCGTCGCGGCCGTTGTCGGAGTCTATATGGCCTGCGTCAGAACCTATGAATCCTTCACCGGGCAGACCATCGTGCCCGTTGGACACGGAGCCGACCATTGAGCAATATTGAAATCGGCATCGCGTCCTTTCCGGCGCTTCTGATCCTTATTTTCATGCGCGTGCCGATTGGCCTTGCCATGTTCGTCACCGGTTTTGTCGGGCTATATTTCGTGAATGGCGATAACTCCATCGCGTTGGCCAAGCTGAAATCCGAAACCTTCGGCACGTTTTCCAGCTATTCGCTGTCAATCGTACCGATGTTCTTGCTGATGGGTCATTTCGCCACCCTCGGCGGGATGAGCCAGGCGTTGTTCAAAGCCGCCGAAGGATGGCTGGGCCACAAGAAGGGCGGCGTCGCGATGGCGTCCGTCGGAGCCTGTGCGGGGTTTGGCGCGATCTGCGGGTCATCGCTCGCCACCGCCGCGACGATGAGCAGGGTCGCCCTGCCTGAGTTGCGGCAATACGGCTATGCGGGCGGGTTTTCCACCGCGACGCTTGCGGCGGGCGGCACGCTGGGCATCCTGATCCCGCCATCGGTGGTGCTGGTGATCTACGCGATCTTGACGGAACAGAACATCGCCAAGCTGTTCCTCGCCGCGTTTATCCCCGGCCTGCTTGCGGCGCTTGGCTATGTCATCGTGATTTCGATCTATGTGCGGCTTTACCCCAAATCCGCGGGCATCCGACCCCCGATCCCTTACGGCGAACGCATCCGCGGGCTGATCGACGTGTGGCCTGTCCTGCTGGTCTTCGGCCTCGTCGTCGGCGGTATCTATCTTGGATGGTTCACCCCGACCGAGGGGGCAGCCGTCGGCGCGTTTGGCACCGGGCTGATCGCGTTCCTGAATGGCGGTCTGAACCGCAGCACATTGATGGAGAGCTTTACCGTCACCGCGCGATCCACCGCGATGATCTTTTTCATCGTGCTGGGGGCCGGGTTCTACAACGGCTTCCTCGCGCTGACCCAAGTCCCGCAGGAGATTTCGAATTTCGTCGTCAGCCAGGGGTTCAGCCCGTGGATCGTTCTTGGCCTGATCCTGGTGTTCTACCTGCTGCTGGGCTGCCTGATGGACAGCCTGTCGATGATCCTACTGACGATCCCGATTTTTTGGCCCGTGATGATGGAGCTTGATTTCAACCTCGTCACCATGGAAGCGCTGCACGCCAAACGCGCGATGGAGGCGCTGGCCGCCACCCCGCCGCCTGAGATTGCGGAACCGATGCTCGCCTCGATCAAGCAAGTGCTCGCGGATGGCGGGTTGCTGGCCAAGGAACAGCTCGACGCGCTTGGCGTTCGGGCAAGCGAGGGGATGCTGAACCGCATCAATGTTGAACAGACCGCAATCTGGTTCGGTATCCTCGTGCTGATCGTGGTTGAGGTCGGGTTGATTACGCCGCCCGTCGGCATGAACCTGTTCATCATCAACGCGATGGACCGGTCGACGCCGATGGTCGAAACCTACAAGGCGGTGATGTTCTTCGTCGCATCCGACCTGTTCCGGGTCGTGCTTCTGGTGCTGTTCCCGGTTATCACGCTGTTCCTAATCCC
This sequence comes from Aliiroseovarius sp. YM-037, assembly GCF_048060095.1. Taxonomy (NCBI): domain Bacteria; kingdom Pseudomonadati; phylum Pseudomonadota; class Alphaproteobacteria; order Rhodobacterales; family Paracoccaceae; genus Aliiroseovarius; species Aliiroseovarius sp. YM-037. Next base: position 138,211 of record NZ_JBLUOA010000004.1, read on the forward strand.
ATGGTAAAACCCCGCCGCGACGGATCGCGGCGGGATCATATCAATGCAGACACTCAAGCTGTTTCGTGACCTGCGGGCGTTTCGGCGCCCCTTGGCTCGACGCGGCGATGCTATCCGCAATCCGGTTCGCGGCGACCCGCGCGGCGTAGAAATACCCCTGAAAGGTGACGCCGAACCCCGTGAACCATAGCCCCGGGTTTTGCAGGTCTTTCTGCCCCGTGCCGTGGCGCGGATGTCCGTAGTCGTTCATCACATCCAGATCACCGAAAACAGGCTCTAGATCGGACCGATAGCCGGTCGCGCAGATCACCACGTCGGGGTCGATAACCTGCCCATCTTTCAGCACGACATTCGTGCCGTCAAACCGCTTGGTTTCTTCGACGATCCGCATCTTGCCGCGCTTCAGCGCCCGCACGAAACCGTTGTCGAGCGCGGGTGTTACGCCTTCGGTGGCCATACGTGTCGCAGCGCCGGTCGGATGGCTCCTTAGCCCGTATTTGGTCAGATCACCGTAGACCAACCGCTGTGTCAGCCCCAGCAAACGGTCCAGAACCGGTGGCGATATCATCGCGAACACATTTGCCATCCGGTGCATTGGAATGCCCAGCAACCATGTCGGGATGATCGTCGGACCGTGCCGCAGCGATACCCAGATCCGTTGCGCATAAACCCCCGCGAGGTGGTTCAGCACGTCAGTGCCGGAATTGCCCGCGCCGATCACCAGCACCTTGCGGCCCTCGAACCGGCGCACATCGCCAAGATGGGCGGAATGCAGGATTTCGCCGCGAAAGCTGTCCTTGCCGGGCCAATCGGGGATGTCCGGCGTCTTTTGGCTGCCGGTCGCGATGATCAGATGTTCGGTCAGGTAAACGCCACGGTTTGTCTCAACCTCCCACCCGCCGAGGGTTTTGTGAATCCGCTCGACCGAGGTGTTGAACTTGATCGGCACGCCGACGTGTTTCGCGTAACCCTCGATATAGTCGATCACCGTGTCGCGGGTGATAAACGGCCCGTCCTGCCTGGTCAGCGGATGGCCCGGAAGCTCTGCGAATTTGCGGTGAATGTTCAGCCGCAACTGGGGATGGCGCGCGCGCCATGGGTCCGCGACCTGATCCCGCGCTTCAAGGATTGTGACGTCGATATTTTTGGCCTTCAGCGCCTGCGCGGCGGCAAGGCCGGAGTGTCCCGCCCCGATCACAAGGGCGCGGTGGTGTGATGCATGTTCCATTTTCTGTTCCAAATATGTGCCGGTGCGCAGGGGCAGTCCGGCGGTGTTAGGGGGTCAGTTCTTTCTTCAGCAGCACCCATTCGGTGCCGTCGTAATCCCAGTCATCCTTGACCATCTGGCGGCGGGCGATTTCGGCAAATCCGAACCGCTCATACATCTGCAAAGCAGGGTTGGTGTCGCCGGTAATGATGCTCATCGCGCTATGTCCCGCGCGCCGCGCACGGGTCTCTGCATGGGTCAGCAGTGCGGTTGCGGCCCCGCGTTTTCGGCCGTTGGGGTAGGTCGCCAGCACGTTGATGTACCAAGTGTCCGGCACCAGCGTTTCCAATTCAAGAAACGGGACGAACATGGCCGGCACCTCGGTCGGATCAACCGGGGTCACTTCTTTCGGCAAGGCGTATGAGATGATCGAAGAGATCACCTGCGCCCCGTTTTCCGCGACATCCGCGTTGAGGTAGGAAAATCCGCCCTCGGTGCGTTGCGCGCGGCGGCGGCCAACGTCCATCGCGGTCTCACCGCCTTCGCGCATGGAATCCCACACGTAAAGCGGCAGGCCATCGCCCGCCATGACGATCAGATCGGCCAGCGCGGGCGCGTCCTTCGGCGTTGCTGGCCGGATATTAACAGTCTGTAACATTGTGTTTCCTTTGAGAATAAATGCCCGGCCGCGGCGATCCAATACTCCGCCGCGACCAGGTGCTCGTCAGGGGCGCGCTGCGTCCCAGACGCCACCGACACCGTCGCCAGAGGTTTGCCCCGGCGCGCTGTCACCAGCCCAAAAATAGAGCGGCATGCCGGCAGCATTCGCCCATTGCCTTGATCCGTCCGCACGTCTGATCAGTTTTGATCCATCGTTTGACCGCGGATTGGCGCCTGCCAGAAACGGCGGCCACGATTGCGCGCAGCCCCCAACACAGGTCGACCGACCCGCACGATCATTGCGGAAGGTATAAAGTGTCAGCCCATTGCCGGACGACGCAAGAACCGCGCCGATTTCCGTGTTGGTCACCGCGGTTGGCTGTGCCGAAGCGGCACCCGCCATCGCGATCAATGCTGCTGAGATAAGAATACATTTCATGTCAAAAGTCCTTTTTTGTCAAAGTGTTGTGCCCGCCCCGACCTAATCAGCCGGGGCACGCCTTGGTCTTAGCCTTGCGGGGTCACGACAGAGGCGTCGCCCGACAGTTCAAACGTCGCGTTGACGCCCATGAACTCGTTGAACCCCAGCAGTTTCTGCATCATCACACCGTCCTGATCGGCATAGTCGCCGGTCGCACCGGTGATCGGGCGCGCGTTGAACACGCCCTTGTCGGCCAGTTCGGTGCCCTGGGTGATGACGGTGTCGCCATCGTTGAACACGAAGACCTGCCGACTGATGAGCCAGACACCGGATTCCGTGTTGCCGCCTTCGCCGACGAACCAGCCATCACAGGTCCATGTGCCGAGAACGAGTTCGGGGTAGACTGCGCTGCCGTCTTCGTTGACGCCGGAGGATTCACCCTGAAGCGTGCCGGCCGGGTAGATGTAGCCTTGGGTCACGAACGGGTTGCCGTGGGCCGGCATTCCGTTTTCATGCACCGGAGCATCGGCGAAGGCGAACCGCGTGTGGTCTTCCGCAACATCGAATTTTTGCAGTACTTCCGCCGCGTAGGCATCACAGGCAGCAACCGACGCAAGCGCGGTCGCGAGGAGGAGTTTCTTAATCATCGTTCAGTCCTTGAAATTAAGTTTCAGTCAGTAAGGGAGAGTGCAGCCGCGCCGGTTTGGGTCGGCGAGGCCGCGGGTTTTCGGGCCGCTTGGCAACCGCGAAACAGTGGATGGGTGCTAGACGCCCCGGAAGGCGTCGCTCATCTGATGGATGTGCCGGTGATCGGTTCCGCAGCAGCCGCCAAAAACGTTGAGGCGCGGCAGCAGGCGGGTCAGATCGGTGCACAGGTGCCCAAGCTCAGCCGGGTTGCCGTCATCAAGCTCTTCCGCCTGATCGAGCTCCGCATGGGACATGCGGGACGCGTTGGCGCGAACCCCTTGAATCCGGTCCCTCCAGTCGCCCGCCTCTTCCAGCATCGCGCGGAAGTGATCGGGATGGGCGCAGTTGATCATGTAATACGCAGGCCGGGCCGGGCCGCTGCCGTCGGTTTCAGCGATTGCATCGGCAAGCGCCTGACCACTTGGCAGGGTGCCATCGGTTTCGACGGTAAAGCTGACGACGCAGGGAATGTCCGCCTCACCCGCCGCGCGGGCAATGCCGATCGCTTCGGGCGCGTTGGTCATCGTCACCGCCGATAGCATGTCAGCGCGGGTATGCGCGAGCGTATCGACCTGAAGGGTGTGATATTCCTCAGCCTCTTTCGGGGTCATCAGCATGCCGGGATCATACCCGTCGCCGCGCGGCCCTATCACGCCGTTGATCAGGATCGCGTCCCCATTCGGCGCGTCCCACCGCAGCGCATCGGCAAAGGCGACCGCGTTGCGGTTGACCTCGGCCACGTCCTTAGCGGACAGGCCCAGTTTGGCCGCCCAGTCCGGGTTCGCCCGCCATGTCGGCGTGTCGAGAACGAACCCCGCTTGCGATTCCTCGGCCATCCGCAGGAACGGCACGAAGTATTCGCGCAGGGCCGCGCGGCCCTCTTTCGTTGCCAAAAGTTCAAACGCCGCGAATTCCCGCAGCTCAATCCCCTTCTGGAACACCAGCCAGGTTTCCAGCCCGCCATCGGTCAGGAACAGGGTGTCGCTTTGATGCGGCAGCATCGGGGTATGAATCGTCATCATTGTGATCTCCGTGATTTGTGTCATGGAGAGGTGATGACGGCCAAACGTGTGAACGACCGTGGTAATGACCGTGGTAATTTCCTTGGACAAGCGTGTTAATTGCAGAAAAACTGGCGAAATGACTGATGAAGCGCTGAAAATATCCGTGTTGGGAGAGGTCGCCGTGATCCGCGGCGATGCGGCGGCTGTGCTGCCATCCTCGCGCAAGGCGCGGGCGCTTTTGGGGTTTCTGGCGACGACCGGGCGACCTGTGCGCCGTGAACGGCTGTGCGAATTGTTCTGGGATCTGCCGGATGATCCGCGCGGATCGCTTCGCTGGGCGCTGTCAAAATTACGGCCCGTGGTCGATAGCGGCGACGCCCACCGGATCGTCGCGGACCGGGAGCGTGTCGCGCTGGACCGGGCCAATGTCGACGTTGATATCGTCGCTATCCGCAAGCGCCTGCTGGACGATCCGCCCTTCATCCCACCGGCAGAGCTGCGTGTGATGGCCGAACAGCTATCGCATGTCTTCCTCGACGGATTGGACAGCGCGGGCGAGGAGACGTTTCAGGCGTGGCTGTCCGCTGAGCGTGACGACATCCACCTGCTGCACCTCAATGTGCTGCGCCGCCTCGCGCTTCACCCCGACATGCCGCAGCCAGAGGCCGTCAACTGGGCGAAGCGATGGCAGTACGAAACGCCGTTGCAGGCAGAGTCCGCCCGTGGCCTGATCACCGCCCTGACCCGCGCCGGGCGCATGGACGAAGCAAAACGGGCAGAAGATGATTTTCGCACCGCCGCCGCGGCCGCCGGAATCGAAGTCACCGAACCCCTGCAAGACGATCTGTCGGCCCGCACCATCGAAGAAGATACTTATGTCCGCCCCCCGGAACCGCGCCCGCGCCAGATGCTCCGCAATCAGAATATCGGCTTTTGCCACGCCAGCGACGGCGCGCGCATCGCCTATGCGACGGTTGGGGAAGGCCGCCCGCTGGTCAAAGCGGCGAACTGGCTGAACCACCTCGTTCTTGATTGGGGCAGCCCGATCTGGGGCCAGACCTTCGCCGCCTGCGCCGATGGGCGGCAGTTCATCCGCTACGACGAACGCGGCAATGGCCTGTCGGATTGGGAGGTCGAGGATCTGAGTTTTGAGGCCTTCGTGAAAGACCTTGAAACCGTGGTCGACGCGCTTGGCCTTGAACGCTTCCCGTTGCTTGGCATTTCGCAGGGTTGCGCGGTGTCCGTCGAATACGCCGCGCGCCACCCTGAACGGGTGTCGGGGCTGGTGCTGATTTCCGGTTACGCGACCGGCTGGCGCATTGGCGCGAGCGCCGAGGAACAGGAACGGCGCGAGGCTGTGCTGACCCTGACCCGCCACGGCTGGGGCACCAGCAACCCGGCCTACCGCCACATCTTTTCGCAGACCTTCATGCCCGATGCGAAACCCGAAGAACTCGCATGGTTCGATGAATTCCAGCGCCAGACGACATCGGCCGAGAACGCCGTGCGCTTTCAGGAGGCGTTCGGCGATATCGACGTGCGTGAAACGATGGGCAAGGTGCAGGCGCCGACCATCGTATTTCACGCCCGCAACGATCAGCGCATCGCGATCGAACAGGGCCGCGACCTTGCCGTTGGTATTCCGGGGGCGGAGTTTGTGCCGCTCGACAGCCGCAACCACATCCTGCTGGGGCACGAACCGGCGTGGCAGGAATGTGTGGAACGCACAACCGAATTTCTAACGCAGCACGATATTTAGCGCCTAGTTCAGCGTCACGACCTTTCCGGGGTTCATGATGTTGTCCGGGTCCACGGCCTTTTTCAGCGTCGCCATTAGCGCGTAGGCACCGCCATGTTCTGCCTGCATATACTTGCGTTTGCCAAGGCCGACACCATGTTCGCCTGTCACCGTGCCACCAAGTTCCAGCGCAAGATGGTTGACCTTGGCGGCAAGGGCGTTGGCGCGCTTCATCTCGTCTTCGTTCCCCGGCTCGACCAGGATCAGCAGGTGAAAATTGCCGTCCCCGACATGACCCACGATGGGTGCGATCAGGCCGGACTCTGCAATCTCCTCCTTCGTCCGCGCGATACATTCGGCGAGGGCAGAGATTGGCACGCAGCAATCGGTGACAACCCCCTCAGCGCCCTTCCGCAGCGATTTGCCCGCGTAATAGGCGTTGTGCCGTGCCTTCCATAGGCGGTTGCGATCTTCGGTCTTGGTGGCCCATTTGAAATCCGACCCGCCGGAGTCTTCGCTGATGCTGCGGAACATCTCGACCTGCTCCGCCACGCCCGCTTCGGAGCCGTGGAATTCAAGAAACAGATGCGGCGTTTCAGCCATCGGCATATCGGGGTTGTAGATGTTCATCCCCTTCATCTGCATATCGTCCAGCAGTTCAACCCGCGCCAGCGGCAGCCCGATCTGGATCGCCATGATGACCGCGTTGACGGCGTTTTCAATCGTATCAAACGCGCACGTCGCGGCAGAGATCGTTTCAGGCTGCCCGAACAGCCGCACCGTCAGCTTGGTGATGATGCCCAGCGTGCCTTCGGAGCCGACGAACAGATGCGTCAGGTCATATCCGGCAGAGGATTTCCGCGCCCGGCTACCGGTTTCGATGATCTGGCCGTTGGGCAACACGACCTCAAGCGCCAGCACGTTTTCCCGCATGGTTCCGTAACGGACAGAGTTCGTGCCAGACGCCCGCGTCGCCGCCATGCCGCCGAGTGTCGCGTCCGCCCCCGGGTCGACGGTGAACATCAGGCCGGTCGCGCGCAGTTCTTCGTTCAACTGGGTGCGGGTCACGCCGGGCTCGACCACCGCATCAAGGTCGCTGTCGTGGATTTCAAGCACCTTGTTCATTCGGCTCGTATCCACGCTGACGCCGCCCGCGACGGGGATCACGTGGCCTTCCAGCGAGGTGCCGATGCCGTAGGGCACGACCGGGCATTTGTGGCGGGCGCAGATTTTGACGACCTCTGACACTTCTTCCGTCGTTTCAGGAAACGCCACCGCATCGGGCATGACGGGGGTGCTATACGCCTCATCATGGCTGTGCATTTCGAGGATGGAGCTTCCGGTCGAAAGCCGATCCCCCAGCAGCGCTTTCAACTCTTCAATGGCAGATGCGATGTTCTGGCTGGTCATGGTCGGCCCCCTTTCCCTTCGGTTTTACACCATCCGTTGCGGGGGAAAATGGTCGATTTCGTTTATGCGCGGGGGCGGAGCGTTTTCGGGTCGTAGGGGGATCGTTCAATCACCCGCGCGGAGATCAGCTCGCCGAGGATGTCGATGGTGAACGCGGTGTCCGTTGCCGCAAATTCCGGCACAACGAACGCGTAGGCAAGGTTCTTACCCACCCGATGCCCCCAGTCGCCCGAGGTCACGGTGCCGATCACCGCGCCATCCAGCATCACCGACGCCCCGCCATGCGCGGGGGCGTGGGTGCAATCGACCGCAAGCGTCACGAGCGTGCGCGACGGCTTACCCTTCCGTTTCGCGAGCGCGGCGTTCCCGATGAAATCGCCCCCATCCCGCACAAACCTGTCCAGCCCCGTTTCATAGGGATCAAATTCGGTCAGAATATCCGCTTTCCAGTGCAGATACCCCTTTTCCAGTCGCATCGATTCTACCGCGCGCGCGCCGAACAGGGCCATCCCATGCGCCTCTCCCGCCGCGCGGAGTGCGAGGTAGGCGGCGTAAAGCTGGTTGTTCGGAACGTGGATTTCATAAGCAAGTTCGCCCGAAAAGCTGACCGACATGACGACCGCCGGGGCGATGCCGATAAAACACTCCCGCACCGACAGCCACGGGAATGCCGCTGCCGACCAATCGGCCCGGCTGACCGCCTGCATGACGTCGCGCGATTTCGGCCCCGCAAGCACGAGGATCGTCCAATCGTTCGTCAGTGACCTGAGCGTTACGTCCTCGTCCCCCAGATGCCCGCGCAGCCAGTCCATGTCGTGCCATTCGGCGGCAGCGGCAGACCCATACCAGATCCGGCCATCGGGAAGGTTGGCGATCGTCGCCTCAGCCTTCAGCATACCGTGGTGGTTCAGCAGATAGCCAAGGCCGACCCGCCCCGACTTGCGCGTCACCTTTCCGCAGATCATCCGGTCGAGGAAATCATGCACCCCGCTGCCCGTCAGTTCGATCCGGTTGAAGCCATTCACTTCGGCCAGTCCGACGCCGTTCTGAACGCTTGCCACCTCTGCAGCGATAACGTCGAACGCTTCGGTGAAGTTGAAGCTGTGGGTTTCGGTGAAATCCGGCGTCGGTTTGAAGTAATCCGCGCGCTCCCAGCCGTTCACGACGGTGAACTCCGCCCCTTCCGCCGCGAGGATCGGCGTCAGCGGGGTCGTCTTTGCGGGACGTCCCGCCGGGCGGTGTTCGTGGGGAAAGTGAAAGCGGAATTCGTTCTGGTAATCCTCCACCGCCTTCAGCGCGGTCAGCTCGACATTGCCATGCCCGGTGAACCTTCGGGGGTCGATGCACCATGTGTCGTAACACGCCTCTCCGTGCACGATCTGCTGGGCCAGCAGCCAGCCATGCCCTCCGCCTTCGCCAAGCCCCGCGCGCAACCCGATGATGCAGAAGGCGTTGCGCTTGCCGGGGATCGGCCCGACCTGCGGCGCGCCGTCGATCGTGTAGGTGATCGGGCCGTTGACGACGGTGTGAATTCCGACCTCCATCAGCGCGGGCATCCGGGCGAACGCTCCTTCCAGCACGTCGGTCACGCGGTCAAGGTCGTCGGGGCAAAGGGCATTGACGAAGTTCGGGTCGATCCCGTCCATGCCCCATGTTTTACAGTCCTGTTCGTAGAACCCGAGCAGCAGCCCGTTTTTTTCCTGCCTACAGTAATAGTCGCTGATCGGACAACGCAGCAGCGGCATCCGATGGCCCGCGTCGATGATCGCCTGAATCGGTTCGGTCAGGAAATACTGATGCTCCATCGAGGCGACCGGGTGCTGCACCCCCATCATCGCGCCGACTTCGTTAACGCGGTAGCCGCCGGCGTTGACGACGATTTCGGCGCGGATGTCGCCCTTGTCGGTGTGGACGATCCAGCTATCGTCAGCTTGCTGCGTCAGCCCTGTCACGGGCGTGTGGCGATGCACCTCGGCCCCCGCGTTCCGCGCCCGGCGGGCGAGCGCCTGGCAAAGCTGCGCCGGGTCAATGTCCCCATCCATCGGGTCCCACAGCCCGCCAAGCAGATTGTCCGTCGAAATCAACGGGTGCCGCCGCGCGCATTCGGCGGCGTCGATCACCTCAAACTCCACCCCCATGCCCCGCGCCATCGACGCGAAGTGGCGGTATCCGTCCATCTGTGCCTGAGTGTTGGCCAGACGGATACCGCCGTCTCCGTGGTGGTAATTGATGGGGTAATCCGGGTCTTCGGCAAGCTCCTTGTAAAGCGCGATGGAGTGCGACTTCAGCCCCACCATCGTCTGGTTCATCCCAAAATTCGTCACCTGCGCGGCGGAATGCCAAGTGGTGCCTGATGTCAGTTCATCCCGCTCAAGCAGCATGACATCGCTCCACCCCTCCTGCGTCAGATGATAAAGCGTCGAGCATCCGGCGATCCCGCCGCCGATCACCACCACCCTGGTTTGCGTTTTCATCTGACGACTCCGCCGGGTTTCACCTGCTATCAGTCACGGTATCAGCGCATTGGTCAATACCGTCGGTAAAGTTCCTTTTTTCCCGAAATCCACCTTCGGGAATTGTGCACGTGGGCGACAACATGCTTGTCAGGTCGCGGCTTCCGGGGTCAACTGAACGGGCATGATGCAGGGGCCAGCCAATGGCAGAGGATTCACCGCCGCAAAGAAGATCGGGCCGCCGTGAACGGATGGCGAAACGGGCGCTGCCGCCTGCGATCAACCCAGCCGCCCCCGGTCAGAGCGGCGGCGCATATAAGCCGCTCAGCGATCCTGATCTCCGCGCGATCTACAACACGGCGCTGAAGTTGCTGGCGGAGCTTGGGATGGGCGAAACACCCGCGGCCCTTGCCGACCTGCTAACCGCTGCCGGGGCAGTCGACAACGGCGCGGGGCGCATCCTCCTCCCCCAAACGCTTGTTGAGGACGCGATCGACAAAGCCGCCAAGCAGTTCGTCTTTCATGGCCGGGACGAGGATCGTTCAATCGACGTCGGCGGCAACCGGGTTCACTTCGGCACCGGCGGCGCGGCGGTTCAAACGCTCGACCTTGATAGCGGGGTGTATCGGCCATCGACCTTGCGCGATTTGCATGATTTCACCCGGCTTCAGGACACGCTGACCAATGTAAGCTGGTTCACCCGCTGCTGCATCGCGACCGACGTGCCGGACCCCTTCGACCTTGACGTGAACACCGCCTACGCGCTTCTGAAAAACACGACAAAGCCTGTCGCCACTGCCTTTACCCTTGCCGAACACGTCGCGCCCATCGTGCAGATGTTCGACATTGCCGCCGGGGGCGAAGGTGCGTTCGCCCGTCGCCCGTTCGTCAAGGCCCATATCAGCCCGGTGATTTCCCCGATGCGGTTCGGCGCGGATGCGGTTGAGGTGGTGTTTGAATGTATCCGCCACAATATCCCGATGTCGTGCATTACCGCGGCGCAATCGGGTGCCACGGCCCCCGCGACGCTGGCCGGGTTCCTCGCCCAATCGCTTGCCGAAACGCTGGCGAGCCTCGTGATGGTCAATATCCTGAAACCTGGTCATCCGATGGTGTTTTCCAACTGGCCGCTGGTGATCGACCTTCGAACCGGCGCGTTCGCCGGCGGCGGCGGAGAGATCGCGGTGCTGAACGCCGCGTCCGCACAGCTTTCAAACTGGCTGGGCCTGCCATCTGGCGTTGCGGCGTCGATGACCGACGCCAAGGCGATCGACGCGCAATATGGCGTTGAAAAGGGCATGACATCGCTCGCCGCTGGCCTTGCCGGAGGCAACTTGATCTACGAAAGCTCCGGCATGACCGCATCGTTGTTGGGCGCGAGTTTTGAGGCGTTCGTGCTTGACGATGAAATGCACTCAAACACCTACCGGGCGCTTCGGGGGATCGAGGTTAGCGAAGAAAACCTAGGGTTTGACGCCATCTGCGACGCGGTGCTGGGCGAAGGGCATTTCCTTGGTGGCCGGCACACCTTTGCCGCGATGGAGCGGGATTATTTCTATCCCGACCTTGCCGACCGCGACACGCCCCAGACATGGGCCGACAAGGGTGCGCCCGACGCCTGGCGGCTGGCCCGCGCCAAGGCCCGCGCGGTGTTGGCGACGCATCGTCCCGATTACCTGTCGGCCGAACAAAACAAGGCGATCCGCGCGGCGTTTAACATCCTCGAATAATGCGACGAAATGGTGGCTGGCGCTTGCTTCAGATTGCGCCTAGAACGGCGGCATGACTGGTATCGTCCGGCCCATTTTTGCAAGGCTTCTGGTCGCCCTCGCGCTGATTTGCGGGATGGCGACGTCGGGCTTTGCGCATCGCCTTGGCCCGCCGACGCTGGATGCCGGATTGCTGGCTTATCTTGAAGCAGGCGGCGCTTTTGCCGACCTTTGCGGCGATCCTGACGATCCGCTGCACCCGTCGGGGCAGGTTTGCGAAGCCTGCCGCCTAATCGGCGCCGCCGTGTTGCCCTCGACCACCGATTCAGCGACCAAGGTCGATCTTGGCAATGCCCGTCATCTGACGGCAACCGACCATTCCGAACACCGATCTTTCATACGTGATCCAAGCTGGGGTGCCCGCGCACCACCGCGCGCCTGACGCCTAGCACTCCAAAACGATCACAAAGGCGGCGGAATTCCCGCGCCCGACACTATGAAAGACCAAAGTCATGAAAAAGATTCTCGCAACCGCAGCCGCACTCGCCCTTGGTTTCAGCATGGCCCACGCCGATGAATTCATCGCTGGTGAACTGACGATCAACCACCCGATGGCCTTTGAAACCGCCAAAACCGCAATGACCGGCGGCGGCTTTCTGTCCGTCACGAATAATGGCACCGAAGACGACCGCCTGATCGCGGTTCGCGCCGATTTCCCGAAGGTTGAACTTCATACCACCGAAGAAAAAGACGGCATCGCCAAGATGATGCACGTTGACGCGATCGACATTCCGGCAGGCGAAACCGTCGCGCTGGAACCCGGCGGATTTCACATTATGTTCATGGGCCTTGGCGGTGATCCGTTCGAGATCGGCGAAGAGATCCCCGCAACGCTCGTCTTCGAAAACTCGGGCGAGGTTGAGGTAATGTTCAACGTCGAAGAACGCACGACGGAACACGGCAGCAGCCACAGCACCACCAACTGATGCAATGGTCGGGTGGCGGATGCTAATCTGGCCGCCCGATCAGACCCGCGCAGCCCACATGCGAAAACGCCCCTGCCCGGTCACTTCGCGGATCAGGTCGCGGTCTGCCAGACGGTTAAGGTTGCGCTGAACCGCCGCGCGGGATGCGCCGGTTTGCTGCTCTAACGCCTCAGCCGATAGCATCGGCCAATTGGCAAAGGCTGTGATCAGCAGCGCCGGAGTGCGCCCTGAAAGGTCCGATACTGCCGCCGTCGCCCGCGCTTCCCACGCGGCGATGCGGTCAAGTTCCATCAACATGCGCAGGCATTGGGTTTCGGCGCCTTGATAGAAACTGCTCAGCCGCGCCTCGACCGACCCGGCCATCGGTATTCCGGCGAAGGGCAGAAACCCTGCCCCCTCCCGCGCGCCGCGAGGGGTTCCCGCGCCGATCTTTGCGGCGACCACCGCGCCTTCGATCCGCGCGGCCTCGCCCGACAGATCAAGCTGGTGCCACAGATGCCACGCATAGGCACCGCGCGTGATGGGGTGAGACTCCGCAAGATCAGACAGGGAGGACCAGAACCGCTCCTCCAACGCCGCGAACTCCGCCCCTTGCGGACGGTCCACCAAATCGCGGGCAGTCGCATCGTCGAGCGTGGCGCGGCCCAGCAGATCGGCCAGTCCATCGGTGCTGATAGGTTGCCCGTCTGACAGACGCCGCATCGCCCATCCGGCGCGGGCAAAGGCGGGCATGTCATCCCCCGCCCGCGTGATCCGCGCGGCGAGATACAGCGCGATCCGGTCCGCCGACAGCCGGTCGCCCAACTGCCAGCTCAGCTCTGCCACCTGCATCAGAACCGCCCGTTCGCGGATGCCGCGATGCACCCGTTTCAGCCGATCATCCAGCGCCCCGAACGCCCCCGCCGCCCGCGCTAGCGCCACGGCGAGCGTTCGTTCTGCCCCCTGCCATGCCCCTGCGTCGCCGCGTTCCCGATCCGCGACCGGCCACGGCAAATTCGCGCCCTGATCCCGCTCAGCCTCCCCCACTTCTGGGTCGGGCAGAAACCACAATTCTTCTTCCGGAGTCTCCTCCGGGTCATAGGGCGATTTTGGCGGTGGATCATCTGGGTTCTGCATAGAGTTTGGTCACCCTTTGGGTCTTATGCGCAAAATACATCGGTTTTGATCAAAGCGAAACGTTGAGCGATGAGAGGTGACTCAGCGACCCTCCAAAATCGCTTGAAACCCGAATAAATTAACGCGCATTCATCATTCCTGATGTACGTTCATCAAAAATTTGTAGACGAGAGGTACGTGCCTCATTTACCATTTCTTCAGCACTCGGGCGAATCGGGCGACGACCTGAAAAGCGACGCAGTGCCCATGGGAGGATGATATGAAAACCTATAAATTAGCGACTGCCAGTGCGCTGGCCATTGCCGCAACAGGCATGGTCAGCACAGCTCAAGCCGAAGACCTGACGCTTTGCTGGGCGGCGTGGGACCCGGCGAATGCCCTCGTCGAACTATCCAAGGATTTCGAAGCCGAAAGCGGCCACACGATGAGTTTTGAGTTCGTGCCGTGGCCCAACTTTGCCGACCGGATGCTGAATGAGCTGAACTCTGGCGGGCAATTGTGCGACCTGCTGATCGGGGACAGCCAGTGGATCGGCGGTGGTGCCGAAAACGGCCATTACGTAAAGCTGAACGATTTCTTTGACAGCAGCGGCATCAGCATGGACGATTTTGCTGACGCAACCGTTTACGCCTATTCGACTTGGCCTAAAGGCACGCCGAACTACTATGCCCTGCCCGCGATGGGGGATGCGAACGGCTGGTTCTATCGCAAGGACTGGTTCGAACGCGAAGACATCCAAGCGGCCTTTATGGAAGCGACGGGCCGTGAGCTTGCCGAACCCACGAGCCAGCGAGAGCTGCTGGAAATCGCCCAGTTCTTCCAAGGGCGCGAGATTGACGGAAACACCGTCTACGGCGCGGCGATCTTTACCGAGCGTGGTTCTGAAGGGATCACGATGGGTATCACCGGCGCACTTTATCCTTGGGGGTTCAAATATGAAAACGAACCCGGATCGTATGACATGGAAGGTGCCGTGAACTCACCCGAAGCGGTCGAGGCGTTGGAGTTCTACAAGGAATTCTACGAAACAGCGACGCCGCCGGGCTACACCAACAGCTACATGGGTGAATCGCTCGATGCGTTCAAATCCGGTCAGGTTGCGATGGCGATGAACTGGTTTGCGTTCTTCCCCGGCCTTTACGCCGACCCGGATGTCGGTGGGGACAAGATCGACTTCTTCGTGAATCCGCCGCAGAACCAGGCCGGATCGACCCTCGGCGGCCAAGGCATTTCCGTCGTCAGCTACTCCGACAAGCAGGACGCAGCGCTTGAATACATCAAGTGGTTTGCCCAGCCCGAGGTGCAGCAAAAATGGTGGGATCTTGGCGGTTATTCGGCCCATAACGCGGTGCTCGAAGATCCGGGGTTTGAGGCCAGCGCGCCCTTCGCCGGCGACTTCCTTGTCGCGATGCAGGACGTTCAGGATTTCTGGCAGGAACCGGCCTATGCCGAACTTTTGCTGGCGATGCAGAAACGAATGCATGACTACGTCGTCGCCGATCAGGGCACCGCGCAGGAAGCGCTGGACAAGCTGATCGAGGACTGGACCGAAGTCTTCGAGGACGAAGGCAAACTGTAAGCAAAGTGGTGGCGGGCATCCTGCCCGCCCTACACTCTCTCCAACGGTAAGGCGGCGCCTGCGCCCGCCTCACCACAGGGAAGTTGCGCCCGATGTCAGACACCCCCATCACCCGCGCCGCCGAAGCGACCCCGCCCGGCATCGCCCGCAAGGTTCGCGGGCTAAGCGACCGGGCCATCGCGTGGCTGTTCGTCGGCCCAACGATCCTGCTGCTGCTGGCGATCAACATTTTCCCGCTGATCTGGACGATCAACCTCAGCTTCACCGACTTCAAGGCGAACCGTGCCGGGCGCGAGATCAAGAATGTCGGCCTGCGCAACTATGAACGCATCCTGACCGACAGCGACATCTGGCTGAACATGCAGGCCACCGCGCATTTCCTGTTCTGGACGATCTTTTTTCAGGTGTTGATCGGCTTCACGCTCGCCTACCTCATCAACAAGAAATTCAAGGGGAACGATCTTTGGACAACGATCATCGTGTTGCCGATGATGTTGTCCCCGGCTGTGGTTGGGAACTTCTGGAAATTCCTCTACCAGCCGCAAATCGGGCTGTTTAATTACATCGTCGGCTGGTTCACCGGCAAAGACCCGTCGAGTTTTGAAATGCTCGGCTCGGTCAGCCTTGCGCCGTGGTCCATCGTGATCGTCGATACATGGATGTGGACGCCCTTTGTCATGCTGATCTGTCTTGCGGGGCTGCGAAGTATTCCCGATTACATCTATGAGGCGGCAGAGATCGACCGCGCCTCAAAACTGCGCCAGTTCTTCACGATCACCATTCCGATGGTGCTGCCGTTCCTGATGCTCGCCGTGCTTTTTCGGGGGATCGAGAACTTCAAGATGTTCGATCTGGTTGTGCAACTGACCGGCGGTGGACCGGGATCGACGACCGAGCTGACCTCGATCAACCTCAAGCGCGAGGCATTTGAGAAATGGCGCACCGGCTATGCCTCGGCCTACGCGATCATATTGTTTGTGACGGTCTTCGGCCTCGCCTCAATCTACGTCAAAGCGCTGAACAAGGTGAAAGAAAGATGAGCAGTTTTTCCGTCACCGAACCTACCAAACGCGCCAAGTGGATCGCGGGCACCTTGGTCATTGTCTATGCGCTGATCACGATGATCCCATTGGCGTGGATCATGCTGACGGGGTTCAAGACGCCTGCCGATGCGATCTCCTACCCGCCAAAGGTGGTGTTTGAACCGACGCTTGAAGGTTACGTGAACCTGTTTACCACGCGCACCCGGCAGACCGACGAGTTCCTCGCCGCGAACCCGCCGGAAACTTGGTATGAGGAAATCGTGCGCCAATACGACATGGTCATCGCTGGCCCGTCGAAATTCGGCGAGCGGTTCCTGAATTCGGTTATTATCGGTTTTGGCTCAACCTTCCTGTCGATCTTTCTTGGCACGCTTGCGGCCTATGGTTTCAGTCGGTTCAAGATCCCCTTGGCGGACGATCTGCTATTCTTCATCCTCAGCACGCGAATGATGCCGCCAATTGCCGTGGCGATCCCGATTTTCCTGATGTATCGCAATCTTGGTCTGTCGGACACGCATCTGGGGATGATCCTGCTTTACACGGCGGTCAACATCTCGCTTGCCGTCTGGCTGCTTAAAGGCTTCATCGACGAAATCCCGCGAGAATATGAAGAGGCGGCGCTGATCGATGGCTACACCCGGTTTCAGGCGTTCTACAAAGTCGTGCTGCCACAGGCGGCAACGGGCATCGCCTCAACCGCGATTTTCTGCCTGATCTTTGCATGGAACGAATACGCCTTCGCGGTTCTGCTGACTTCAGGCACGGCGCAGACAGCGCCGCCGTTCATCCCGACCATCATCGGCGTTGGCGGGCTTGATTGGCCAGCGGTCGCGGCGGGGGCTACGATCTTCCTGATCCCGGTGATGATCTTCACCATCATGCTGCGCAAACACCTGCTGCGCGGAATCACATTCGGGGCGGTGCGGAAATGAGCAACTTCATCAACGGTCTTCTCCGCCTCAGACGCGGCCCGTGGGAACTGGTGGCGACCATCCTGATCGCCCTCGGTGTCTTCATGCTGATGCAGCCCTTTGTGCTTTGGGGCTTCACCTATTCCTTCATTGTTACGCTGATCGGCACGGTGATGTTCATCGTCGTCAGCCATTTCCCGGAGTAGCGCATGGCAGAGATCGTCATCAAGAACCTGCGCAAGACCTTCGGGGACTTCACCGCCGTGCGCGACAGTTCCTTCACCATCAAGGACGGAGAGTTCTTCATGCTGCTCGGCCCCTCCGGCTGCGGCAAGACCACGACGCTGAGGATGATCGCGGGGCTGGAGCTGCCGACCTCGGGCGAAATCTACCTCGACGGAGAAGAGATCAGCCAGCAGCCCCCGTCGAAGCGCGATATCGCCTTCGTTTTCCAGATGTTCGCGCTTTACCCACACATGAACGTGCGGCGCAATATCAGCTATCCGCTGGTCAGTCAGGGCATGGCGAAGGCCGACGTAAAGGCTAAGGTGGCCGAGGTCGCGAATATCCTTGGCATAAACGATATTCTGGATCGGCCCGTTGGTGGTCTGTCCGGCGGGGATCGCCAGCGCGTGGCCCTTGGCCGCGCCATCGTCCGCGACCCCAAGGCGTTCATGATGGACGAACCGCTCGGCGCGCTTGATGCAGAGTTTCGCGAACACATGGCCGAAGAACTCCGCGCGCTGCACGACCGGATGAACGCCACAACCGTCTATGTCACCCACGATCAGCTTGAGGCAATGCAGATGGGTGACAAGATCGTTGTCATGAATAACGCCGTGGTCGAACAATTCGGCACGCCGCAAGAGATTTACGATAAGCCCGCGACCATGTTTGTCGCGGATTTCATCGGTTCGCCGTCCATGAATTTCCTTCACTTTGACGGGCAAATCCAAAAGGACAGTGCGCGCGTTGCGATGAACGGCGCGACCTACGCCGTGCCGAAACAGCACACAGATGCTGGCGGCAAGCTGGTGTTCGGCGTCCGCCCGGAACACGTTCGCCTGTCCGATAGCGGTGGGCTTCGGGCCGGGGTTCTCGCGACCGAATACCTTGGCACCACGCAGATCATCACGCTTGATTCAGGCAACGGAGAGTTAAAGGCCCGCGTCGATGCCGACCAGCCGGTGAAGGTGGGGGAGTCCGTCGGCCTCGACTTCAAACCCGAAACGATCACGCTGTTTGACGCGGAAAGCGGGGCGGCCCTGCCCTCTGCCCTGAACGAAGGGGTCGTCGCCCATGGCTGAAGTCGTCCTGAAGAACATCAGCAAGAGCTTCGGCAAGGACGTTGCGATTGACGACCTGTCGATGACGATCCCCGATGGCGCATTCGTTGTCCTGCTTGGCCCCACGGGGGCTGGCAAAACCACGACGCTGCGCCTGATCTCAGGTCTCGAAACACTCGATGCCGGAGAAATCTTCATCGGCGGGCGCAAGGTCAATTCCGAAACCCCGGCGCAGCGCGATGTGGCGATGGTGTTCCAGCAATACTCGCTTTATCCGCATATGAGCGTGCGAGATAATCTGGCGTTTCCGCTTCGCTCTCCGATCCTGAAAACGCCCGACGACCAGGTCAAGAAACGTGTCGCTGAGGTGGCGGAGATCTTGCAGATCCCCCACAAGCTCGACAACAAAGCGACGGAGCTTTCGGGTGGCGAGATGCAGCGTGTTTCCATCGGACGGGCGCTGGTGCGCGACCCTTCGATTTACCTTATGGATGAACCGCTTAGCTCTCTCGACGCGAAATTGCGCAATGATCTGCGGGTGGAACTGAAGCGCATTCAGGCGAGCCTTGGGGCCACGATGCTCTACGTCACCCACGACCAGATCGAAGCGATGACCATGGCCACCCATGTCGGCGTGTTGCACGATGGAAAGCTCGTCCAATTCGGCACCCCACGCGAAATCTACGAAGACCCGAAAAGCATCTATGTCGCCAGCCGCCTTGGCCTGCCGCGCATCAACATCCTGCCCGCCGATCTGTTTGATGCAGGCCGGAACAGCGGTCAGAAAATCGGGTTGCGGCCCGAGAATATCCGCCAAGGCGAAGGCAAACCGGCAGAGGTTCAGCGCGTCGAACATCTGGGCGACCAGACCCGTCTGCATCTGACGCTAGAGGGTCACGCGATAACCACGATTGCCACGGCAGGGACCGATTATCCGGTGGGTTCGACCGTGAAGGTTTCGCCGCGAAACCCTCTGTTCTTCGCCGCTGACGGCACGCGCATTTCTTAGGGAGGCACCACGATGGCACAGTTTCTGAACGCGAAAGACAGCTTGGTGACAGAGGCGATCGACGGCGTGCTCGCCGCGTCTGGCGGCATGTTGAAGCGGCTGGACGGCTACCCGCATATCAAAGTGGTTTACCGCGCCGACTGGGACAAATCAAAGGTCGCGTTGATCTCAGGGGGCGGCTCGGGGCACGAACCGGCCCATGCGGGGTTCGTGGGGCGCGGAATGCTGACGGCGGCGGTCTGCGGCGATGTTTTTGCCTCGCCTTCGGTCGAGGCTGTGCTGGCGGGAATCCTCGCGGTTACGGGGGATGCGGGATGCCTGTTGATCGTCAAGAACTACACCGGCGACCGGTTGAACTTCGGCCTTGCGGCGGAACGCGCCCGCGCATTGGGCCGTCGTGTTGAAATGGTCGTCGTTGACGACGACATCGCGCTGCCGGACCTGCCGCAGGCGCGCGGCGTGGCGGGCACGCTGTTCGTCCACAAGATCGCCGGGGCCGCGGCCGAGGCCGGCGACGCGCTGGCCGATGTTGCCGCGAAGGCGAGCGATGTGATTTCCGCCGTGCGATCAATTGGCATGTCACTTGACACTTGTACCGTGCCGGGGTCCGCCAAGGAAAACCGGATCAAGCCCGGAATGGCCGAACTTGGCCTTGGCATTCATGGCGAGGCCGGAGTGGAACAGGTCGCGTTCGACAGCGCGCGGTCGGCCATGACGACGGTGCTGAAAAAGTTGTCGGGCGATGACGCCAAATCGCGGATCGTGCTGCTGAACAGCCTCGGCTCGACCACGCCGCTGGAAATGTCGGTGCTGGCCTACGAACTTGCCACGTCGGGGGCCGGGTTTGACCATATCGTCGGCCCGGCGCCCCTAATGACCTCGCTTGACATGCACGGGTTTTCGGTATCGACCCTGCCGGCAAGGCCCGACTGGGTTGCCGCGATGCAGGCGCCTGTCGATCTTGCGGCTTGGCCCGCGATGCAGGCAATCAACAAGGTCGAAACCTCTGCCCTGCCGGACGGTCTGACGCCGATCAAGCCGATCCCATCCGACAGCCCGGAAACCCGCGCGACGATTGAGGGGATCTGCGATCTGCTGATCGAGTCGGAAGGGTCGCTCAATGAACTCGATGCGAAGTCTGGGGACGGTGACACCGGCAGCACGCTCGCCGGGGCCGCGCGGGCGTTGAAAGGGGCGATGGATCGGATGCCGCTTGCGGACCTTACGCAACTTTTTCCGGCGCTTGGGAATGAACTCAGCCAGACCATGGGCGGATCGTCCGGCGTGATCCTCGCCATCTAT
This sequence comes from Aliiroseovarius sp. YM-037, assembly GCF_048060095.1. Taxonomy (NCBI): domain Bacteria; kingdom Pseudomonadati; phylum Pseudomonadota; class Alphaproteobacteria; order Rhodobacterales; family Paracoccaceae; genus Aliiroseovarius; species Aliiroseovarius sp. YM-037. The sequence continues at coordinate 158,732 of NZ_JBLUOA010000004.1, forward strand.
TTCGGGGCTGCGGGGGATGCCTGCGCCAGTGGCATGACGATCCCCGAAGCGCTGCGCGCGGGCCTTGATCGGGTCAGCGAGGTTGGCGGCGCGGTCAGGGGCGACCGCACGATGATCGACGCGCTGGAACCCGCGCTGGACGCCTTGCCGAACGGGATCGGTGCCGCCGCGAAGGCCGCCCGCGCTGGGGCAGATGCCACCGCCAAAATCGGCACGGCGAAGGCCGGGCGCGCGGCCTATGTCCCCGAAGAAAACCTGCTCGGCCATAACGATCCGGGGGCCGAAGCCATCGCCCGCGTGTTCGAAGGACTCGTCCACAACATCGGATAGGAGGCGCGTTGACAAAGACCGTCGCAGACAAGACCGAGAAACCCACGGTCAACGACATTGCCCGCGTCGCCGGGGTCAGCCTTGCGACGGTTGACCGCGTGCTGAACGCGCGGCCCGGTGTGCGGCGTGTGACGATTGACCGGGTGAACGCGGCGATTCGGGAACTTGGCTATGTGCGCGACACCGCGGCGGCGAACCTGGCCCGGCGACGGATCTATAACCTGTTGTTTATTCTGCCAGAAACCAACAACGAATTTGTCACAGCACTTGAAGCTGAAATCGCGGCCCAATCCGAACGGCTCAGCATCGAACGCACACGTCTGTCGACCGTGAAGGCACCGGCGTTCGATCCGCAAGAACTGGTGCGGATCATCGACACGGTGGACCCCGCGGAATTTGACGGCATCGCGATTTTCGGCCCGGAAACGCCATCGGTCCGCGACGCGGCGCGGAAGGTGAAGGAAAAGGGCGTCGCGGTCGTGTCGCTCGTCTCAGACCTCCCCAGCACGTCGCGCGACCATTTTGTCGGCATTGACAACGTGCAGGCGGGCAAGACGGCGGCGCAGTTGATCGGGCGGTTTGCGGCGCGCGACGCAGGGCAAATCCTCGTCATCACCGGGTCGCGCCTCGCCCGCGATCATCTGGAACGTCGCCACGGATTTGATGAGGTGATGGCAGAGGAGTTTCCATCGTTCGAAGTGCTCCCCTCTCTCGAAGGGCGCGACGATCCGGACCTGCTGCTGGACCTGCTTCCGGCGGTGTTTGAAAAGAACCACCGGATTTGCGGCATCTATTCGTCAGCCGCCGGGAACGGTGGGCTGGTGCAGTTCCTGCGGGCGCAGGGGTTGGATCAGAAGGTGATCGTCGTGGGCCACGAACTGACGCCGCTGTCGCGGGATGCGCTGACAGCCGGGGTATTCGACGCGATCATTTCACAGGACACCGGGCATCTGGTGCGCAGCGCGGTGCGGCTGCTGCGGGCGACTGCGGATGACGCGCCGTTCAACCCGACGCAGGAACGCATTCGGATCGACATTTATCTGAAAGAAAACATGCCGCCAGCAAGGAGGATCGAATGAAAACCATCAAGGGACCAGCGTTGTTTCTAGCGCAGTTCGCAGGCGATGACGCGCCGTTCAACTCATGGGACGCGATCACCAAATGGGCCGCCGATTGCGGCTACAAGGGCGTGCAGGTGCCAAGCTGGGACGCGCGGCTGATCGACCTTTCCAAAGCCGCGTCGTCCAAGGATTATTGCGACGACTTCAAAGGCAAGGCGCAGGAAAACGGCGTTGAGTTGACGGAACTTTCGACCCACCTGCAAGGCCAGCTAGTCGCTGTGCATCCGGCCTATGACGCGGCGTATGACGGGTTCGCCGACCCCTCGGTTCACGGCAACCCGAAGGCGCGGCAGGAATGGGCGGTCGAGCAGGTAAAGCTCGCGCTCTCCGCATCAAAAAACATGGGGATCGGCGCACACGCGACGTTTTCCGGCGCGCTGGCGTGGCCCTATGTCTATCCGTGGCCGCAGCGGCCCGCCGGCCTGATCGAAACCGCGTTTGACGAACTTGCGACGCGCTGGCGGCCCATCCTCGACCACGCCGACGACTGCGGCGTCGACATCTGCTATGAAATCCACCCCGGCGAAGACCTGCATGACGGCGTGACGTTCGAAATGTTCCTTGAGCGGGTCGATAATCACGCCCGCTGCAACATGCTGTATGATCCCTCGCATTATGTGCTGCAATGCCTCGACTACATCGACAATATTGATGTCTATGCGGATAGGATCAGGATGTTCCATGTCAAGGATGCTGAATTTAATCCGACCGGGCGGCAGGGGGTCTATTCCGGCTATCAGTCGTGGGTTGATCGCGCCGGACGGTTCCGAAGCCTTGGGGATGGTCAGGTCGACTTCGCCGCGGTGTTTTCGAAGATGGCAGCGAATGACTTTGACGGCTGGGCCGTGGTCGAATGGGAATGTTGCCTGAAGCACCCCGAAGACGGCGCACGCGAAGGGGCGCAATTCGTCAGCGACCATATCATCCGCGTGACGGAACGGGCGTTTGACGACTTTGCCGATGGCGGCACGGACGATGCCGCGAACCGTAAAATGCTGGGAATTTGACGATGACACGGATCAGGCTTGGTATGGTCGGCGGCGGCAATGACGCATTTATCGGCGCCGTTCACCGCATCGCATCGCGCATCGACGACCGCTATGAACTCGTCGCGGGGGCGCTGTCGTCAACGCCGGAAAAGGCCCGCGCGTCAGGCGAGGCGCTTGGCCTGCCCCGCATCTATGACGACTTCAAACAGATGGCGATCCGCGAAGCGCGACTGAAAAGCGGGATTGAGGCAGTGGCGATTGTCACACCCAACCACGTCCACTACCCCGCCGCGCGGGAGTTTCTGAAACGCGGTATCCACGTCATTTGCGACAAGCCGCTGACATCAACCCTCGCCGACGCGAAGAAACTGGTGAAAGCAGCGGAGGCGTCAGACGCGCTGTTCGTGCTGACCCATAACTACACCGGCTACCCGATGGTGCGGCAGGCAAAGGAAATGCTGGCAAGCGGCGACATCGGCAATATCCGCGTTGTGCAGGTTGAATACCCGCAGGATTGGCTGACCGAGCATCAGGACTTCAAACAGGCGGAATGGCGGACGGACCCGGAACGGTCAGGCGCGGGCGGGGCGACGGGGGATATCGGCACCCACGCCTTCAACCTCGCCTGCTTCGTGACGGGGTTGGAGCTTGAAAGCCTCGCCGCCGATATCCAGGCGCATGTGCCGGGGCGACCCGTTGATGACAATGCCCATGTCATGTTGCGGTTTCAGGGCGGTGCGCGCGGAATGCTTTGGTGCAGTCAAGTCGCCCCCGGCAATGAAAATGCGCTGCGGCTGCGGGTTTATGGCGACAAGGGCGGTCTTGAATGGGCGCAGGAGGATCCGAACTACCTTTGGCACACGCCGTTTGGCGAACCAAAGCGCCTGATTACCCGGAACGGGGCGGGCGCAGGCGACGCCGCCGCGAGGATGAGCCGCGTGCCCCCCGGCCACCCCGAAGGGTATCTGGAAGGGTTCGCCAACATCTACTCCGAAGCCGCCGAAGCGATCATCGCCAAGCGCAACGGGACCCCCCTGCCCGATGGCGTCACCTATCCGACGATCCGTGATGGCCTGAAAGGCGTGCAATTCGTCGATGCCTGCGTGCGATCCTCGGCCCGAGATGCGGCGTGGGTGACGTTCCGCTAGCTGCCCGCGCAGAAAAAATCCCCTGACCTGTCGGGAAACGCTACGCTGGGGCGTCCTAGGGGCGAACCAGCGTAACCGGCGGAGTTTTCAGATGCATTTCACATTTATGATCTACGGCGAAGAAGGCGCATATGACCGGCTGCCCGAAGAAGTCCGGGAAACCTTCATGGAAGGGCACCGCGCCTTGCAGCGGGCGCTTGATGAACGCGGGCCGTTCGCCACGGCGCGGCTGATGCCGACATCCCACGCCGTCACGCTAAAGCCTGTGGCAGAGATCGACTCGCCCCCGCTCGTCGTCGATGGGCCATTTGCGGAAACGAAAGAACGGTTCCTCGGCCTTTATATCGCAGAATTCGCGGATATCGACGAGGCGATCAAATACGCAAGCTACCTGTCCTCCCCCTACGCCAAGATCGAGGTGCGACCGGTCAACTGGGCGGGCGGAATGTTCGCGTCTGAGGAGTCATGACGCAAGACTGGTTGTCGGCCCGCTTTGCCGACATCCGGCCCCGCGCCATCGCCGCCCTGACGCGGCAGTTCCGCGATATCGATCTGGCCGAGGAAACATTCGCCGAGGCGTGCCTGAAAGCCGTTGAGCGCTGGTCGAAACCCGGCCCGCCGGATGATCCGCTCGCGTGGCTGCTGTTCGTCGCCCGCAACGCCGGGATCGACCGGCTGCGCAAGGTCAAACGACAGGATGCGTTGCCGGTGGATGATGCGCCCTGCGACATGCCGGAGGACGATCTGATTGCAATGATCGACCAGAACGGGTTGCGCGATGACGTGCTGCGGTTGCTGTTCGTCTGTTGCCACCCGGCGCTGACCCGGCAGGACCAGCTGGCGTTGGCGCTGAAGGTCGTCGCTGGGCTGAGCGTCGCGGAAATCGCCCATGCCTTCCTGGTCAAGCCGAAGACGATGGAACAACGCCTGACCCGCGCGAAAAAGACCATCGCCGCGAACCCGGTGTCCTTTGACCCGCCGCAACTTGAGGAACGTCATCACCGCCTGCGGGAAGTCTCGTTGATGATTTACCTCATGTTCAACGAAGGCTGGTCCGCGTCCACCGGGGCGGAACAGATCAAGCTGACCCTGTGTGATGAGGCGGTAAGGCTCGCCCGCCTGCTGCTCACCCTCTACCCCGGCATGTCTGAACAGATGGGGCTGCTTGCGCTGCTGCTGTATCAGCACGCCCGCCATGCGGCACGGGTTGACGATGACGGGGCGCTTGTCGCGCTCGACCAGCAGGATCGGGGGTTATGGAACCGAGATATGATCGCAGAGGCACAGCACCTCGTCACCAAGGCGCGGCGGCACGGGGTGGCCGGCCCCTATCTGTTGCAGGCCGAAATCGCTGAGGTCCACGCGCTTGCCGCGTCAGATGAGGCGACGGACTGGGCGCGGCTGGGGGTGCTTTATGCAACACTCTATCGCGTGCAGCCGACGCCGGTGGTCCGCCTGAACCAAGCAGTCGCCGTCGGCAAGGCGCAAGGGCCAGCGGCAGCGCTCGCGATGCTTGACGAAGTGGCGGATGATCTTGCCACCTATCGCTGGCTCCACACTACGCGGGCGGCGTTTCTGGCGGAGTTGGGGCAGACCTACGCCGCAATCGCCGCGCTTGAAGCCGCGCGCACCCTTGATCCGACAGCGCCTGAGCTGCAGGCACTCGACGCCAAAATCGCGACGCTTAGAAAAATTTGACCGGAGATGTCGGGTTGCGCCCTGCCCGGGCGTCCTAGGCTCATATCAACAGGAGCATACACCATGCCAGATTCAACAATGACCACCCCCGGAAGCGCCGGATGGATCGGCCACGCCGGACCCGACAGCGCCAAGGCCAAGGCGTTCTACAGTGACGTTCTGGGCTGGACGATCACCGAACTACCGATGCAGGACGGATCGAGCTATTCCGCCATTGCGGTCAACGACACTCCGATTGGTGGGTTTTCCCCAATGCCAGAAGACAGCGGATCCTGGACGATTTTCTTTACGGTTGAAGATGTGGATGCCCGGACCAAAGCGGCCGAAAAGGCCGGGGCGACGGTGATCGCGGGGCCAATGGATATGCCGGGCGTCGGGCGGATGACCACGCTGCTTGACCCGCAGGGCGCGCGGTTTGCTATCATCACCTATGAAAGCATGCAAAGCTGAGCGTGACAGCAAAGGGGGTCGACCATGCCCTATGACGAAGAACTTGCCGAACGGCTGCGCACCGCGCTCGACGGTCTGCCGGATGTCGAGGAAAAGCGCATGATGGGCGGTGTGATCTTCATGGTCGGCGGCCACATGCTTGGCGGGGGCCGCGAGGACAAGGACGGCTTGCGCCGCTTCATGTTCCGCGTCGGCAAGGATCAAGAGGCTGCCGCCCTTTCCCGACCCGGCGCGGCCCGCGCGGTGATGGGCACGCGGCAGATGCACGGCTTTGTGTATATCGATTGTGATGAAGTTGATGACACAGCGCTCAGCGATTGGGTGTCGATGGCGCTCGGCTATATCGGGACGTTGCCGCCGAACACGGGAGCAACGAAATGACGGGTTTCACACGAAAAACGCTCGGTTTCCTTGACGACCTCAGCGCCCATAACGACCGCGATTGGTTCAAGGACCATAAGGCGATTTATGAGGCCGAGATCAAAGCCCCCGCGCTGGCGTTCGGCGACCAAACCGCAGCCGCGCTTGAGGCAATGACCGGCCTGACCCATACCCCCAAGCTATTTCGCATCCACCGTGACGTGCGGTTTTCCAAAGACAAGACGCCGTATAACACCCATGTCCACATGTCGTTTGCGCCGGATACCGGGCAGGAGACTCCGCCCGTTTGGATGTTCGGGCTGGGGCTAAAAAACTTGTCGCTTGGCGTCGGTATCTTCGGGTTTGGCAAGCAGATGCTTGAGGATTTCCGCGCCCGTGTGGTGGGCGCGGACGGGGCCAAGATTGCCGCGATGCTTCGCGATCTTGAGGCATCCGGTGCCCGGATCAGCGAGCCAGCGCTGAAGCGTGTGCCAGCCGGCTATGACAAGGACCATCCCCATGCCGAACTGCTACGCTACAAGGGCATCGCCGCGTGGCGCGACCTTGATCGAAGCGCAGCGATTGGTGACGATTTGCCCGACCGCACCGTGGCAGAGTTCACCTCGATGCGGCCGTTATTCGATTATCTGCGTGGGGTCTGACACCACTTAGAAGTGATAGTTCAACCCGATACGTAGCACGTCATACTGGTTGTTGCGCACTGCACAGCCCGGCGGAGTGCATTCTGACGGCGCGTAGCGGATCACACCGGGGTCCGCGATATGCAGATATTCCGCCTTCACCGACCAGTTCGGACGCAGTTTGTATTCCACGCCTACGCCGATCACCGGGCTGATTTCGGTTGAGGAGCTCGCCTCAAGCACCGGGATCGCAAAGCTGTTGTCGTATTTCGTGACCGCCGCACCTACTGTCGCGTAGGGCAGGAAATTTCCGAACGCATAGCCTGCCCGCGCGCGCAGCGTCGCGAATGATCCGATCTCGGTCCGGCATTCGTCGCCGCAACCGAAGGTCACAGTGTTGACCGACGTGCCGCTCATGTTGGCGAAGGAATAGTCAGCCTCGACCCCGGCAACCCAGTTGCTGCCAAGATTGAAGTTATAGCCGACCGTGACACCGGCAACCGCACCTTCAGGGTTTGTCTGCGGAAAGAACGGCGCACCGCCGACGCAGGGGTCTTCGTCACAGTTTTCGGAATCCCCGGCGCCAAAACCAAGCGTTCCGCCGACGTAAAAACCGCTCCAATCAACATTCGGGGTTTCGGTGTGGGCTGCAGTGCCAAATCCGGCGGCAATAACCATCAGAAACAGAAAGCGTTTCAACGTGTTAATCCTTTTCTTAAATTGTCTTAATCCGCACCTGAAATGCGACGCGGACTGATCGTGAATGATCGAAATACCCTTTAGAGCCGACCAAACCGCATGGCCAGCCCCAAAACGTATGGAGCGTATGGTTACGCCGTCGCCCCCGCCTTTTTCTTGCGCCGCAGATAGGCAAAACCGCCCATGCCAGCCATCAGGAAGCCGATGGACCCCGGGAGCGGAACCGGCGCAGGCGACACTTGAAGCCGCAGGTCGACACCAACGCATTCGGAACCCTGCTGGCGGCAGTTCTGCTGGCTCCAATTCCCGTTGTCGCCCCAAAGGCTGATCATCCCGTTGCCAAGCCCGTTGGCCTCGCCGTTGTGCCAGCGATCCATGAAGGAAAAGCCCATGGTCGTCGCGCCATATTGCGAGTCGGGCGAGAATGCGAAGCTAAGCGGTGTGTCCGTATAAAGCCCCTGAAAGCCGAGCGATGAATCGCCCCGGTCGCTCATCAACAGGTTGCCGGTGATGCTGACATAGCCGCCGTGCAACAGGTTCATCGTCGCGCTGAGCGCGCCGGTGACGCTATCCCATGTGCCGGTGGCGCTGGTCGGGTCTTCGACCTCATACCCGCACATGCGTCCGCAGGTCTGGCTGTGGAACAAGCTGGTCCGAAAGCCGTTCGCGCTATAGTCGAGAACGCCGTTGATATCATAGGTCGCGGCATTGGCTGCGGGGGCAAGGGCAATGAATAAGAACGGCAAAGCCTTTCTGAATGTGGAAAACATAGGAAAAATTCCTTCAACTTTTTAAAATACTGTCGCGCGCTAATATATCCGCGCATTGTGCCACGGATCGGCTGAGCAGCGCCACGAAATCACGGGGGTTTTCCTGGATTTACGTCATTTCGCTACCGCAGCGCGAAAGTCGGTTGGAGAATTGTAAACAAATGCGATGTGGGCCTGCGACTGTTTCCGCCTCAGGAGCGGCCCAGCAACGCAAGGACTGAGGATTTCAGAACCGCGAGCCGCTTTTCCAGAACGACGCGGCTTTCGGCGTTGTATTTCGCGTTGGTGCTGGCGGAATACAGAAATTCCGCGATGTCATCGACCGGAAGACCGGAGGCGCCGCCGTCCGGGACATGATCCCGCAGCAGGTCCGCGAACAGCGCGGTCCAACGCTCATGCGCGACGGAAAGCTCCTCTCGCGCGACGGTATGGACACCGTCCAGCAGCTCTGCCACGTCAGGCGAGGATTGCACGAGGTCATACCAGCCGAGCGGGCCGAGCCTGAAGAAAATGTCGAGCTTTTCATCGAGCGTATCCGCGTCCTCCCAAGCGGCTGTGACCGCGCCAAGGATCTCGTCCGCGACATGCTGAACCGTGGCGCGCAGCAGCTCGTCCTTGCCCGGATAGGCATTATAAAGCGTCTGCCGCGCGACGCCGGCTTCGCGTGCGATGTCGTTCATCGTGGTCTTGCCAACGCCATAGCGGGCAAACACCTTTTTCGCGGCGTCGAGGACTTTGGCGTTCCTGCTGGTCATGGCCTCTGAATAATTCATCTTGCTTTGCGTTACCAATTTGGACATAATTACAAATATTGTCCAGTCATACAATCGAGTGTCTCAATGCAGCTTACTGTAAACGGCCAAACCCATGAGGTCGACGTCGAAGACGATATGCCGCTTCTGTGGGTTTTGCGCGACGAACTTGGCATCACCGGGGTCAAATATGGCTGCGGCATCGCGCAATGCGGCGCCTGCACCGTGCATATGGACGGGCTCGCCGTGCGCAGTTGTCAGGTGCCCGCTGCATCGGTCGGCGAAAGCGAAATCACCACGATCGAAGGGCTCGGCACACCGGAAACGCTTCACGCGGTGCAGGCGGCGTGGGTCGAACATCAGGTCGCGCAATGTGGCTATTGCCAGTCGGGGCAGATCATGCAGGCCGCGTCGCTTTTGGACCTGAACCCCGAACCGACCGACCAAGACATCGACATCGTGATGAGCGGGAATCTTTGCCGCTGCGGCACCTATCCACGTATCCGCGAGGCGGTGAAAACCGCCGCCGTCAAGCTGCAAGAGGCATAGCATGGGACGCGCAAGAACCATCGCAAGACGCACGTTTCTGATCGGCAGCGTGGCCGTGCTCGGCGGCGTGGCGTTCGGCACCTATATGGTGAAACGCCCGCATGACAACCCGCTTGCCAATGGGTTGGAGGAAGGTGAGGCGACGTTCAATCCCTACGTCAAGATCACGCCGGAACAGATCACTTTGATCGCGCCGCATACGGACTCCGGGCAAGGCGTCACCTCGATGCAGGCCGCTTTGATCGCGGAGGAACTGGACCTTGAGTTCGGCCAGTTCGAGGTGTCCTTCGGCCAGCCCAGCCCCGCCTATTACAATACCGCGCTTGCGGAAGAGGCCGTGCCATTCGCGTCATTTGACGACAGTTTCATGGCCGAAACCATGCGCGATGTCGCAGGGGCGGTCGTCAAGGTGATCGGCGTGATGGCGACGGGTGGCTCAAGCAGCGTGCCCGACCAGTATGAAAAACTTCGGATGGCGGGCGCGGTCGCCCGCGAAACGCTGAAGCGCGCGGCGGCAGAGCAATCGGGCATTCCAGTCGAACAGCTGACGACGGCGAATGCAGCGGTGCAGCTGTCGGACGGCTCCGCGTTGAAATACACCGACCTCGCCGGGGTTGCCGCTGGGATCGAACCGGTATCTGACGTCGCCCTGCGCGACCCGAGCAAGTGGCGGCTGATCGGCAAGCCGATGATGCGCAGCGACATCGTCGCGAAATCCACCGGCACGCTGAAATACGGGATCGACCTGGAGGTCGAGGGCATGGTCCATGCCGCGATCCGGGTCAATCCACGTCAGGGCGGCGCGATGAACGGCTATGATTCCAGCACCGCCGAGGCGATGCGCGGCGTGCAGAAGGTGGTGCCCGTCACGAATGGCGTCGCGGTCATTGCCGACAACACGTGGCGCGCGTTTCAGGCCGCGAACGCGATCGAATTAGACTGGGCGCCCGCCCCCTACCCTGCAGAGATGGAAGGCCATTGGGATGCGGCCGCAAGCAGCTTTACCGAAAAGCGGCTCGACGCCGAATGGCGCACCGACGGGGATGTCGAGGCCAGCCTTGGCAACGGCGATACCATCACAGCCGAATACCGCGTGCCCTATGTCGCCCACGCCCCGCTTGAACCGATCAGCGCGATTGTTCGGGTCGATGAGGGCGGCGCGGAAATCTGGGTCGGGCACCAGCTTCAGCGCTTTGCGCAACAGAAGGTCGCGGCCATCGCCGGGTGTGAGCCTGAACAGGTGATCTTTCACAACCAGTTCGTCGGCGGCAGCTTTGGCCATCGGTTGGAGTTTGAGAACATCACGCTCGCCACCGAAATCGCCGCTCAAATTAAGGGCACGCCGGTCAAGCTGACCTTCAGCCGAGAGGATGACTTCGCCCACGACTTCCCCCGCCAGATCGGCATGTCCCGGTCACGCGGCTCGGTGAAGGATGGCAAGGTCGATGCCTGGGCGCTTGATATCGCGACCGTGTCCTCCTCCGCCTCGCAAACCGCACGACTGGGGCAACCGCAACCGGGGGCCGACGCGCAGATACCGGCCGGCGCGTGGAACATGCCCTACGCGATCCCGAACCTGCGCGTGCGGGCCTACAAGGTGCCGGAGCTTGCGCCGACGAGTTCCTGGCGATCGGTCGGCGCGTCCTCCGGCGGGTTCTTCGCCGAGGGGTTTCTGGACGAACTGATCCTCGCCGCCGGGGCCGACCCGATGGAAGAACGCATCCGTCTTTGCAACAACGACATTCACCGGAGGGTGCTTGGGGCCGCCGCCGACATGTCGAACTGGGGCAGCGACCTTGGCGAAAACCGGGGGCGCGGTGTTGCGATGGTTGAATCCTTCGGCGTCCCCGTGGCCGAGGTGGTCGAGGTCACGATGACGGATCGTGGTATCAGGATCGACAAGGTGTTCATCGCCGTCGATGTGGGCAAGATCATCGACCCGGTGAATTTCGACAACCTCGTCAAAGGCGGCGTGATCTGGGGCCTGGGCCACGCGATGAACTGCGAAATCACCTATTCCGACGGGATGGCGCAGCAAACGAACTACCACGCGCACGAGGCGATGCGGCTATACCAATGCCCCGAAATCGAAGTGCGCGGGCTGGAAAACGCGCCGCAGATCCGGGGGATTGGCGAACCTCCGGTCCCGCCCGCGGCCCCCGCGCTTGCTAATGCGATTTTCGCGGCGACCGGCCAGCGGCTGCGCGAAATGCCGTTCAACAAATTCATCGACTTCGTTTAAGGGGCCGACCAGATGCGCCATGCCAAATCGACGCTAATCCTTCTGTCTGCCCTGTTCGCCGGAACGCCAGCCCTGGCCGAAAACACGTCGCTTGAGGTGAAAGACATGCCCGAAGGCTCCGTCACCGAAGACGACGGGTTAGAGGCATGGGCGCGGCTTCACGACGTATTTTCCCACCCCCGCTGCGTCAATTGCCATGTGGGCGAGGATAACATCCCGCTTTGGGCGACGGGGGACGGCGATCTTGCCCGCGTTCACGGCATGAACATCGACGCTGGCGAAAGCCGTATCGGCGCGGAATACCTGCTGTGTTCGACCTGCCACATCACATCGGACAGCCCCAACACGGTGCCCCATGCCCCACCCCATGCGGGCCTCGAATGGCAACTTGCGCCGCTGGAATTCATGTGGGTCGGCAAAACTTCCCCCGAAATCTGCGCGCAAGTCCGTGACCCTGAACGGAACGGCGGGCGCGATGGCGCGGGCCTGATCGAACACATCACCCATGACGCCGCGGTCGGCGGCTTCATCGCCTGGGGCTTCAACCCCGGCGGCGGGCGCGAACCGGCACCCTACGACCTGCAAACTCATCTGGATGACACGGTCACATGGGTCGCCGCCGGAATGCCCTGCGAAGACGACTGAGAGCGGTTTTCGCCAAGGTTTAAGTTGCCAGACGCGCATCCCGTCGACTACTATTTTTGCCGTGGTGTGACAAACGGATGCGTTTCATGGCCAGACGGAAAACCGAACTTCTGACCGAGGTCGAGCTTGAGTTCATGAAGGTGCTCTGGTCGATTGGACAGGGCACAGTTCGCGATGTCTGTTCGGCCCTGACGGGGCATCCACCGCGCGCCTACACGTCGGTCGCCACGGTGCTCAAGGTGCTGGAAGGCAAGGGATATGTTGTCTCTGAAAAGGGCGACCGCACACTGACCTACAGGCCAAATGTCGAGAAGAACGCGTATGAGCGTCGGTCGATCCGTGAAATGTCAAAATCGCTGTTTGATGGCACCCCCTCCGCGCTGGTCGCGCGGCTGGTCGAGGATGAAGACCTAAGCGACGAGACGATTGCGGAAATCCGTTCGATTATTGACGAAAGGCTGGGACGTGATGCGACTTGAAACCGTTTTGAATTTTGTCATCGATGCTAACCTTGCGCTGCTGGTCGCGGCACTGGTCGTTCTGGTCTTCGAAGCCGTCCTGCTGGCCGCCGGGTATCGCCGCGCCTATGGCACGCGGCTGAAGATCGTCATGACCTCGCTTCTGGCGTTGCTGGTTCTGCCGCTTCTGGTTCCGGTGACCGAAACCGTCGTCGGCCCGAACACGCCGCAGGTGTCCGACCTGCTTGTCGCGCAATACCTCAGGGGCAATATCTCCATGTCGGCGGTCGGGATGAACGACTTGCTGTCGATGCGGCAGACCGTCGTGGATGGCATCGTGTCCGGGAACAGCGGCTGGCTGCTGGCGGCGGCGGCGTTCGTGGTGACGGCGATGATCGCGCGGGCGGGTTATGTCGGGGTCAACCTGATCCGCATCTGCCGGCTGATCCGGGGCGGCGTCGTGATCCGCAGGATCGGCCGGGTGCGGGTTGTCGTATCCTCGCGCGCGAAGGTGCCGTTTTCGACCCGCGGGCCGCGCAACCACTACGTCGTTCTGCCGCAAAGCCTGCTGCTTGACAGCAAGGCGGTCGAAATCTCCATCGGGCATGAATTCCAGCATATCCGGCAGCGCGATATCGAGATCGAGGTGCTAACCGCCCTCGCCTCGCCCCTGTTCGTGCTGAACCCCGGCTTCTGGATCATGTCGATGAAGCTGCGCAAACTGCGCGAATACACTTGCGATCTGGAGTATCTGAAACGCTCCGGGTGTGACCCGAAACACTACGCCCGCGCCCTTCTGCGCGTCGCGCGGCAGGCATTTTCACAGCAGGGTGTGCCGTCGCCGCAGGCGTTCTCGGTGCCGTTCATTGGGCGCAGCAAGCTGTTTCCGAAATCGGTCAAGACCGGCCTTGCCGAACGCATCACGGTGCTGGCCAACGGTGAACGGAAGCGGCCACCGGCGCTGATCTCGGCCGCGCTGATCGTGGGGATCGTCAGCAGCGTCGCGCTCGGCACCATCGCGTTCCAGAACCGCGCCGGGTGGAGCCATGACCGCCTGATGCTGAGTTCCGTCGCCAACCTGGAACGGCTGAACGAACGCAATCGCCGCGCGGCAGCCACCGCGCAGTAGGTCAGACCTTAGCGAAACAGAACACGCCCCACGCCAGCGCAAGCCCCAGCGGTATCCACAGCGGTGTGCCGAACAGGCCCAGCCACATCAGGAAGATGTAGCTGCTGCCGAGCAGGCTGAGGAACAGCCGGTCGCCCCGCGTCGTGGTCAGGCCAAGCGCGCCCTTGCGTTCGCTCGTTCCGGGTTTGCGTATTTCGATCACAGTGATGATCCCCATCGCGGTGAACAGCGCGATGAAGAACAGCGCTGTCGGCCACGTCCATGCCATCCATCCCAGCATCACACCCTCCCCATCGCGAAGCCCTTCGCGATGTAGTTGCGGACGAAATAGATCACGATCGCGCCCGGAATGATCGTCAGCGTGCCCGCCGCCGCCAGCAGCCCAAGCTCATACCCCGCGCTTGACGCGGTCTTGGTCATCGTCGCGGCAATCGGCTTGGCCTCGACCGCTGTCAGGGTTTTCGCCAACAGCAGTTCCACCCACGAAAACATGAAGCAGAAAAACGCAGCCACCCCGACCCCCGCCTTGATCGTCGGGATGAAGATGGTGATGAAGAACCGCGGGAAGGAATAGCCATCGACATAGGCGGTTTCGTCCAGTTCCTTCGGGACGCCGCCCATGAACCCTTCCAAAATCCAGACGGCGAGCGGGATGTTGAACAGGCAATGTGCCAGCGCGACCGCGAGGTGCGTGTCAAACAGCCCCATCGCCGAATAAAGCTGGAAGAACGGCAGCGCGAAGACCGCCGCAGGCGCCATCCGGTTGGTCAACAGCCAGAAGAACAGTGTCTTGTCGCCAAGGAACCTGTAGCGCGAAAACGCATAGGCCGCCGGCAGCGCCACGCAGATCGAGATCACCGTGTTGATCGACACGTAGATGATCGAGTTGATATAGCCCCAATACCAGGTCGGGTCGGTCAGGATCGTCTTGTAGGCGTCGAGCGTGAAGGTCTGCGGGAACAGCGAAAAGCCTGACAGGATTTCGTTTGTTGTCTTGAAGCTCATCGCGACCAGCCAGTAGATCGGCAGCATCAGGAAGAGGATGTAGAGGATCGGAACTATGGACCGTTTCCGCATGATGTGTCTTCCCTTAATTCAGGTCGTCTTTGGTCATCAGCGTGTAGAACAGCCAACTGACCAAAAGCGTGATTGCGAAATAGATAAGTGACATCGCCGCCGCCGGACCAAGGTCGAACTGCCCCAGCGCGATCTTGACCAGATCAATCGACAGCAATGTTGTCGAATTGCCCGGCCCTCCGCCCGTCAGAACGAAGGGTTCGGTGTAGATGTTGAAACTGTCCATGAACCGCAACAGGATCGCGATGGTCAGGACGTTCTTCATCTTCGGCAACTGGATGAATCGAAACACCGACCAGTTCGACGCGCCGTCAATCTTTGCCGCCTGATAATATGCGTCGGGGATCGACACGAGGCCCGCATAAGCAAGCAGCACGACAAGCGAGGTCCAGTGCCAGACATCCATCGTTATGATCGTAACCCATGCCGCGATCGGGTCTTGGGTCATGTCGTAATCAATCCCAACAACGTGGTTCAGGAAATACCCCATCAGCCCGACATCCGGCAGTGTAAAGATGTTCCACATCGCGCCAACCACGTTCCACGGGATCAGCATCGGCAGTGCCATCGTCACCAGACAGACCGGCACCCAGATCCCCTTGCGCGGCATCGACAGGGCAATCGCAATCCCAAGCGGGATTTCGATGATAAGGATCAGCCCGGTGAACAGGAATTGCCTTCCTAGTGCTGCGTGGAACCGTTCGGAGCGCAAGATTTGTTCAAACCAATCAAGCCCTTGCCAGAAGAACAGGTTGTTGCCGAATGTCTCCTGCACCGAATAGTTGACCACCGTCATCATCGGGATCAGCGCGTTGAACGCGACGAGGATCAGAACCGGCGCGACAAAGAACCAGGCCTTTTGGTTTTCGGTTTTCATTCCGCAGCCTCCGTGGCGCTGGTTGCGAGCCATCCGTCCGCGTACAGACGGGTCTGGTTCGGTTTGAACTGCAGGTGAACAACGTCGCCCTGCGCGGGCGCGTTGTCGTTGACCACCGCCGCGATCTTGTGATCGCCCACCATCGTATCGACAACGCTGTGGCGGCCGATGTCGGACACTTTCAGCACGCGCCCCTCGATCCCGCTGTTGGCGACCGAAACATATTCGGGTCGCACGCCGATCTCCAACCGGCCATCGGCGCCGGGTTTGACCGGTCCTTCCAGCGGCACGGCGTTGCCTTGGAAATGCGCCGCGCCGTTCTGGAGTTCACACGGCAGCACATTCATTCCGGGCGAGCCGATGAAATGGCCAACAAAGGTATGCGCCGGACGGTCGAACAGTTCGACCGGCGTGCCAATCTGCACGACCTCGCCATCCTGCATCACCACGACCTGATCGGCGAAGGTCAGCGCCTCGGTCTGGTCGTGGGTCACATAGATCATCGTCGCACGCACCCGTTGGTGAAGCTCTTTCAGTTTCGACCGCAGCTTCCATTTCAGATGCGGGTCGATCACCGTCAACGGTTCATCGAACATCACGACATTCACGTCGTCGCGCACCAATCCGCGCCCCATTGAAATCTTCTGCTTGTTGTCAGGGGAAAGGCCGGCGGCGCGTTTCTTCAGAAGGTCCGTGACCTCCAGCATCTCGGCGATTTCGCGGACGCGGGCGTCGACTTTGCTGGCGTCCACGCCGCGATTGCGCAGCGGAAAGGCCAGATTGTCGTAAACCGTCATCGTGTCATAAATCACCGGGAACTGGAACACCTGCGCGATGTTGCGCTGGTCGGGGGTCAGGCCTGTCACGTCCTGATCGTCGAACAGGATTTTCCCCTCGGACGGCACCAGAAGGCCCGAGATGATGTTAAGCAATGTCGACTTCCCGCATCCAGACGGGCCAAGTAACGCGTAAGCGCCGCCGTCTTCCCAGTCGAGGTCGATTTCCTTCAGCGCATAGTCTTCCGGCCCCGTCGGGTTCGGGTAATAGCTGTGCCGCAGCTGGGAGAGTGAGATTTTCGCCATATCCGTCCCCTATGCCGCGAATGTGCCGTCAGGCGCGAAATAAAAGCACTTTGACGGGTTCATGAAAAACGTGTGGTCTTCGCCGACCGTATAGGGATGAACCCCATGCGCCAGCGACACCCAGCTTTGGTTGCCCATGTCGAAATGGGCGCTGCTTTCCGACCCGCTAAGTTCGGTCACGCTGACCCGTCCGACCAGCGGCACGGTCGCGCCATCGGTCTTGTAGGGCAGGATGTAGTTCGGCCGGATCGCGACGGAATAGGGGCCATCGGCCAGCGCCCGCGCCGCGCCCGACAGCGGCCAGCTTACGTCGCCCATCGTCACCGTATCGCCCTGCTTTTCGACCGAGGCGTGGTTGATCGGTGGATCAGAAAACACCTGCGCCGCCATCAGGTTCGCGGGTTTGCGATAGATGTCGGCGGTCGTGCCGTATTGCGTGACCACGCCGTCCTGCATCAGCGCGGTTTTCCCACCAAGCAGCAGTGCCTCTTCCGGCTCTGACGTGGCATACACCACGACAGCGCCGCGCCCTGCAAAAAGCTCGGGCAGTTGCTCTCGCAGCTCCTCCCGCAGCTTGTAGTCGAGGTTTGCCAGCGGCTCGTCCAGAAACACCGCGTTGCTTTCCTTGGCAATCGCGCGCGCCAGCGCCGTGCGCTGTTGCTGGCCGCCGGACAACTCATGCGGGCGGCGGTTCAGCATCGGGCGCAATTGCAGGATATCGGCGGCCTCTTCCACGCGGCCTTGAATTTCGGATTTCGCCATCCCAGCCACCCGAAGGGGCGAGGCGATATTATCGTACACCGTCATATGTGGGTAATTCACAAAGAACTGGTGGACGAGGCTGATCTTGCGCTTTTGCGTGGTCAGCTTTGTGACATCCTGCCCGTCCATGATGACTTTGCCCGACGCAATCGGATCAAGGCCCGCCATCAGTTTGATAAGGGATGTCTTGCCCGCCCCGGTTTCCCCCAGAAGGACGTTGAAATGCCCCGTCTCAAGGGTCAGCGTTGTCGGCTTGATATGGGTCTGCCCCCCCACAACCTTGGTAATCTCTTGCAGTTCGAGGGCCATTCTACACCGTTGCCGTTGGAGTTTCTGCGTTTTGGGATGTGTCGTCATGAGGCTGGGGCCGTGACGGCCCCAGCCGGGTTTTTCAGACCTGACCGGTAGCGATCAGTTCGCGGACCACCGCGCGACAAGCTCGTCGTAGTTGACGGTCTCGCCCTGCGGCTTCTCGTTCTCAAGCGGGGGCTTCGCGCCGCCATTCTCGTACCAATATTCCGCGGTCTGTTCATCGTTCAGACGTGGGCCGCAGCCGCCATAGACGTTCGCAGCTTCGTCTGCCGCCTGCATCCGGGCCATGGTGATGTCCATCTCCTCGGCCAGACGGTCCATCGCCTCTTGCGGCGTAAACGCACCGGAGTTCACGTCACCGATCTGCTGCCACCAGATTTGCGCCAGCTTCGGATAGTCCGGGACGTTGATGCCAGTCGGGGACCAACGCACGCGGTCGGGCGAACGGTAGAACTCAACCAAACCACCAAGACGCGGGGCGCGTTCGGTGAAGGATTCGTGGTTCACCGTGCTGTCGCGGATGAAGGTCAGACCGACATGGGCCTTTTTCACGTCGACGGTCTTTGACACAACGAACTGCGCGTAAAGCCAAGCGGCCTGTGCGCGGTCAAGCGGCGTGGACTTCAGGATCGTCCACGATCCCACGTCCTGATAGCCGACCTTCTGGCCTTCCTGCCAATAGGGGCCATGCGGGCTGGGTGCCATCCGCCACAGCGGCATACCATCCTCATCCACCGTGTTGTTGCCTTCGGATTGCGGCTTCACCATGTCGGCGGTGAAGGCCGTATACCAGAAGATCTGCTGCGCCACATTGCCCTGCGCAAGCGCTGGCAGCGACTGGTAGAAATCATAGGACGCAGCGCCCGGAGGCGCATAGGCCCGTAACCACTCGTCCCACTTGCGGATCGCATAGACAGCCGCCGGACCGTTCGCAGCACCGCCACGGGTGACGGACGCACCAACCGGGTTACAGGTGCCCGCTTCCATGCGGATGCCCCATTCGTCGATCGGGATGCCGTTCGGCTCACCAACCGATCCCGCGCCGGCCATCGACAGCCATGCGTCGGTCATCCGCCAGCCAAGGTCAGGCGCGCGTTTGCCGTAATCCATGTGGCCATAGATCGTGGTGCCGTCGATTTCCTTCACATCGGTGCTGAAGAATTCGGCGATGTCCTCATATGCGGACCAGTTCACCGGAACGCCAAGATCGTAGCCGTATTTTTCCTTGAACGCGGCCTGCAGGTCTTCGCGGTCGAACCAGTCTTTGCGGAACCAATAAAGGTTCGCGAACTGCTGGTCAGGCAACTGGTAAAGGTCGCCATCTGGGCCGGTCGTGAACTGGATACCCATGAAGTCTTCGAGGTCCAGGCCGGGGTTCGTCACCGCAGCACCGTCACCTGCCATGAAGTCGGTCAGGTTATAGGCAAGCTGCAAGCGTGAATGCGTCCCGATCAGGTCGGAGTCGTTGACATAGGCGTCATAAAGGTTCCGTTCGGTCTGCATCTGTGTCTGCACAGCCTGCACGACTTCGCCCTCGCCCAGAATCTGGTGATTGACCTTAATCCCGGTGATTTCCTCAAACGCTTTCGCCAGAACTTCCGACTCATAGGAGTGTGTCGGAATACCCTCGGACAGGACGTTGATCTCCATGCCCGCGTAAGGCGCGGCGGCGTCGATGAACCACTGCATTTCGGCAACTTGTTCATCCCGACTGATCGCTGCTGGTTGGAATTCATCGTCGATCCATCGCTCGGCAGCGGCTATGTCCGCATAGGCCGAGGTTGTTCCCGCAAACACGGCAGACGCCGCAACTGCGGACATCAGATACTTGCGCATCTTCTCTCCTCCCAAAAATATTGTTGCCAGACGAATCTGGTATCTTCACGTTCGTGTGAACATCTGCGCATGTCAACTAATTTTATAGTAGGAAGTCACAGCGTTGACCCACGCAACAATCCGCCATTGACGTCGATGACTATGGACATAATCGAATAAATTATGCTCATATCAACATTATAGCGGCGCGAACAAACATTTCGAAAGGGGCGCGCATGGCCCTCAACGACCGGCAGGAATTTATCCTTCAAGCCCTTAGAAATACGGGCCATGTCGAGGTTGACGCGCTCTCTCGTGAATGGAATGTGACCACCCAGACCGTGCGCCGGGATCTAAGTGAACTTTGCGACGCGGGCCTTGCGATCCGAACCCACGGCGGCGCGCGACGGGTGATGTCAACCTCTGCCCTCGCCTATCAGGATCGGCGCGAAACCCGGATCGCCGAGAAGCAGGCCGTCGCAGTGGCCGCCGCTGATCTAATTCCGAACGACGCGTCGGTCGCGCTCAACATCGGCACCACGACCGAACTGGTGGCCGAAGCCCTGCGCCGCCATGAAGACCTCACCATCCTGTCAAACAACATCAATATCGTCCACATCCTGCGCGAAGCCCGCCTGCGGTCGCTGATCGTTGTCGGTGGCGAAGTGCGCTTGTCCGACGGGGCCATCGTGGGCGAAGACGCGGTTGCCGCCATTGCCAACTACAAGGTCGATTACGCGATCATCGGAACATCGTCGCTGGAACCCGACGGATCGATCCTTGATTTCGACCCGAGAGAGGTCGCCGTCGCCCGCGCGATCCTTGCCAATGCGCGAAAGAAAATCCTCGTCGCGGATCAGTCGAAATTCGAGGTCAGCGCACCCTTCCGCATTTGCGCCGTGCGCGATCTTGACTATGTGGTGATGGACGCAACGCCGCCCGCGCCGTTTGCGAAGGCGCTTGAGGATGGCGGCACGAAGCTTATCACCGTGACCGGGACGTCGATCAACTGACCGCGAGGAGAAAGTCATGCAACAACGGCTTTGGACGGGACTGCTTGGCCTGCTGGTTGCCGTGCTGCTGTCCGTCACGCTCCACACACCCTCCCGCGCGCAAACGATTACGGTGCTTGCCCTCGGCGACAGCCTGACCGCTGGCTACGGCCTGCCGCGCCGGGATGGGTTCGTGCCGCAGATGCAGGCGTGGCTCGATCAGGCAGGCGAAGCCGCGACGATCATCAACGGTGGCGTGTCCGGTAACACGACCCGCAATGGGCTGGCGCGGGCGGATCGGTTACTGACCGCTGACGTCGATGCTATGATCCTTGCGCTTGGCGGTAACGACTACCTGCGCGGCATCAACCCGGCGGTTACGCGCAATAACCTCGACCAGATCCTGACACTCGCGGCGGCGCGGGACGTGCCGGTGCTTCTGGTCGGCATCCGGGCGGGCGATCTTCATGGCACCCGTTATCAAACCGCGTTCAACGACATGTATCGCGGGCTGGCCGCGGAATACCGCGTGCCGTTGGTTCCGACCTTCTACCAGGGTTTGCTGGACGCCGCCGGCACCCAAGACCGCGTGCGCGGCTATCTGCAACGCGACGCGCTGCACCCAAATGCGGAAGGAGTGCGAGAGATCGTCGATTTCCTCGGCCCGAAGATGCAGACCCTCATCGCCTCAGCGCGATAGCACCCGGTCAAGGAACGCGTGGAGAGGCGCAAACCAAAACACATGTTCTGTTCCGACAGCTCCAACGAAACACGCGTTCTTCTGTATCCTGCATAGCAAAAATCTAAGACCTGTTTTCCAGCCCGTTCTTGAGGTTGATCGATCGAAGGTTCATCTCCGCGTCGAAACGAATGGAGATTGCTATGAACCGTCTACTCGCCATCGCCGCGCTGGCCGCCCTGCCCGCGTTCAGCACCGCCCATGCGGACACCGTGAATGTCGGGATGTCCGGTGGATATTTCCCCTTCACCTTCGTCCAGCAGGACGAATTGCAGGGGTTTGAGGTTGATTTCATCAACGCCATCGCCGCCGAAACCGGGCATGAGGTGAACTTTGTCACCATGTCCTTTTCCGGTCTAATCGGCGCCCTTGATTCCGGGCGCATCGACACGATTGCCAACCAGATCACCATCACGCCGGAGCGTGAGGCGAAGTTCGCCTTTTCTCAACCTTACGTCTTCGACGGCGCGCAGGTTGTGGTGAAACAAGGGAACGAGGACACGATCAGCAGCACCGATGATCTAAGCGGCAAGACCGTGGCGGTGAACCTTGGGTCGAACTTTGAACAGTTGCTGAACGATCTGCCCAATGCGGCAGAGATCGACATCAAGACCTACGAAAGCAACATCGAACAGGACACCGCGCTTGGCCGGGTCGATGCCTTTGTGATGGACCGGGTGTCGTCCGCGCAAGTGATCCAGCAAAGCCCGCTGCCGCTGGCCCTTGCAGGCGCACCGTTCAGCGAAATCCAGAACGCCCTGCCGTTCCCCGACACCGACGAAGGCCGCGCCCTGCGGGATGACTTCGACGCCGCGATCACGGTGCTGAAGGAAAACGGCACGCTGGCCGAGATTTCGCAAAAATGGTTCGGCACCGACATCACAGTGGCGGAGTAACCCGATGCGGGCGCTTGATCTTGACTACATGCTGGGTCTTGTGCCCGTCCTTCTGGGCTATGTTCCACTGACGCTTGGCATGGCGGCGGCGGGGATGGCGCTTGCGCTGATCCTCGCCTCGCTGATGGCGGTGGAACGGGTGTTTCAGGTGCCGGGGCTTGATCCATTAGTAAAGCTGTTCATCAGCTTTTTCCGCGGCACGCCGCTGCTGGTCCAACTGTTCCTGTTCTATTACGGCCTGCCGCAAGTGCTGAGCTTCCTCACCAATATCAACGGCGTCACCGCCGCGATCATGGGGCTGACGCTGCACTTTTCGGCCTACATGGCCGAAAGCATCCGTGCCGCGATCCTCGGCGTTGATCGCAGCCAGTGGGAGGCGAGCCAGGCCGTCGGCATGACCCAGATCCAAATGATGCGCCAAATCGTGCTGCCCCAAGCCGCGCGGGTCGCGGCGCCGACGCTCATCAACTATTTCATCGACATGGTGAAAGGCACGTCGCTGGCCTTTACTCTCGGCGTCACAGAAATGATGGGCGCGACCCAGAAAGAGGCGGCGGGCAGCTTCCTCTACTTCGAAGCGTTCCTTGTCGTCGCCGTGATGTACTGGATCATCGTTGAAGGCATGTCGTTCCTGCAACGCCAGCTCGAAACCTATCTGAACAAGGCATACGCGCGATGATCTCCCTCTCTGGCCTTAGCAAGTCTTTCGGCGCGAATGCCGTTCTGAAGGACATCAACCTCGATATTCAGGAAGGTGAGCGTGTCGTCATCATCGGCCCTTCTGGCACCGGGAAATCGACACTGCTGCGCTGCCTCAACTACCTCGACAAGCCCGACGCCGGAGTGATCCGTATCGGTGATCTGACGGTGGACGCAGCCCACGCCAGCCGCGCCGATATCCTCGCGCTGCGGCGGCGCACGTCGTTCGTGTTTCAGAACTACGCGCTGTTCGCCAACAAGACCGCCCGGGAAAACATCACCGAAGCGCTCGTGACCGTCCAAGGCAAAACACGGGCTGAGGCGAACGCCCGCGCCGACGCGATCCTTAGCGAAACCGGGCTGAGTGATAAGGCAAACGCTTACCCCGCGGCCCTGTCTGGCGGGCAGCAGCAGCGCGTCGGGATTGGCCGCGCAATGGCGCTGGATACCGAACTGATGCTGTTTGACGAACCGACATCGGCGCTTGACCCGGAATGGGTGGGCGAAGTGCTGGACCTGATGCGCCGTGTCGCGGAAAAGCGGCAGACGATGTTGATCGTCACCCATGAAATGCAATTCGCCCGCGAAATCGCGGACCGGGTGCTGTTCATGGAAGGGGGGCGGATCGTCGAACAGGGGCCGCCCACCGCGCTGTTCGACGCACCACAAGACGCCCGCACCAAGGCGTTCCTGCGCCGGGTCGCCTAGGCCATCTGCAACTGCTGTCGCTTTCCGCGGGCCAGCAGCATCAGCATGATCGCGATGTTCATTCCGTTCCAGAGAATGCCGTTGATGAAGGCAAGCTGATACGACCCGGTCACGTCGTAAATCCACCCGGACATCCAACCGCCAAGCGCCATGCCAAGGATCGTCATCATCATAACGAACCCGACCCGCGCCCCGGCTTCCCGCGCGGGCATGTATTCCCGCACGATCAGCGCATAGCTTGGCACGATGCCCCCTTGCGCCAACCCGAACACCATGCTGACAAGGTAAAGCGACACCAGCCCGTCATAGGGCAGGTAAAGAAACAGCGCGATACATTGCAGGGTCGACCCGATCAGCAGGGTAAGAACTCCGCCAAGCTTGTCGGCCACCATGCCCGACACGATCCGGCTGACGACGCCGCCAAGCAGCATCAGCGACAGCATCTCGGCCCCGACAACCGGGCCGTAGCCAAGGCCAACGCAGTAGGACACGATATGAACCTGCGGCATCGACATCGCGACGCAGCAACCGATTCCGGCGAGACCCAGAAGGTATTGCAGCGTCCGGGGCGAAAACCCGGTTGATCGCGCGTTCAGCGTCGCCTTGGCCTGTGCCGCCTGATGCGCGAGGTCCGGCAGCTTGCGCCGGAGCAGCATCGACAACGGGATCACCACCGCCACCGTGACAAGCGCCAGCGTCAGGTAAACCTGCCGCCAGCCGCTTTCCGCAAGCATATCGGCCAGCAGCGTCGGCCAAATCGCGCCCGACAGGTAGTTCCCGCTGGCAACCAGCGCGACCGCGATCCCACGCCGTCGCAAAAACCAGTGCGAGATGTCCGCGATCAGCGGGCCGAACCCGACCGCCGTTCCCAGCCCCAACATCAACTGCGCCGCGGCGAGCATCATGATACTGCCCGACGAAATCGCCCATAGATACGCAAGCGCCGACACCACCGCCGCGCCACACAGCGCCACCGTCACGCCGAACCGGTCCACAATGCGCCCGATCAGCATGTTGCCGAAGGCGAACCCGATCATCGTCATCGTGTAGGGCAGCGACGCGACCGCGCGGCCTGCGCCAAATTCGGCTTCCAATGCGGGCATGATAACAATCACCGCCCACATGCCGACATTGGCCACCGTCGCGATGGCCAGCGTCACCAGCAGGCGAAGCCAGGAATATCGGCTGTCGTGAATCTCGGGCGCGGTCATGGCGCGACCGTAGGCGGCAATCCGGGGATTGTATAGCGCGGGCTTGGCGGTCAGATATCGCGCCGGACGACGGTCGCCAGAGCGGCATGCAGTTCCGCGTAGTCGAGCGGTTTGGTGACCAGCGGCACGTCCATCAGGCTTTGCGGGCGCGACCGCCCGTCATCGCCCGACAAGAACACGACGGCGATATCCATCGTGCTGCAAATATCGGCAAAGCTGTAGGAGGTGTCGTTCTTCAGGTTGATGTCCAGAACCGCCGCGTCGATCTTTTCGGTCTTGAGGATGTCCAAAGCCCGTTCCGATGAATGAACCACGCCGACGATCTGCCAGCCATGCGCTTTCAGCTCCGCCTCAACATCCAATGCAATGACAGCCTCGTCTTCAACAATCAGAACGCGGCGATCAGGAACCATCTTCGGACACTGTGGCAAAGCGCAGCACAACGCGCAGGCCGGCGGGGTCATAGCTGAAATCAGCCCCGCCATTCAGCGCACCGCTGACAGAGGTTTCGATCAGGCGGCTGCCAAAACCTATTTCAGCCGGGGGGGCCACGGGTGGGCCATCCTGTTCGATCCACGTCACAGTTGCGGTGTTCGATCCGGTGTCCATCGCCCATTTGACGGTGATGTGCCCTTCTTCATTCGACAAGGCGCCATATTTGCTGGCATTCGTCGCAAGCTCATGAAAAATCAGGCCAAGCGCGTGGGCGCAGCTTGCGTCAACCGACACGCGCGGCCCGTCAAGCCGCAGCCGATCCGCGCCACTCGCCGCATAAGGGGCAAGCTGGTTCTTGATGACTTGCTTCAGATACGCCTTTTCCGTGCCGCTTTGAAAAATACTGTCATGGGACGCCGAAATGGCACGCAAACGTCCGGTGAAGGTTTCGGCAAACCCGTCAAGGTCCGTGGCATTCCGCAGGGTGTGCGACGCCATGGCCTGAATCGTCGCAAGGCTGTTTTTCACCCGATGGTTCAGTTCATTCACCAGCAGGCGCTGGCAATCCATCGCCGCTTTTTGCATCGTGATGTCTTCGACCACCGAAATGAAATAGTCGACCTTACCGCTATCCAGACGGATGCAAGACACGGTGAGGTTGCCCCAGACAACTGCCCCATCCTTGCGGAAATAGCGCTTTTCCATGTCGTATTCTTCGATCTTGCCCCGCAGAACGTCGTTCAGAAGATGCAGGTCCTTGTCGAGGTCGTCGGGATGCGTCAGATCCTGAAACGTCAGTTTATTAAGCTCTTCCTCAGAATAGCCAAGGATATCGCACAGCCGCTGGTTCACCTGAAGCCAACTTCCCTCGGTGCCGACATGGGCAATCCCGACCGCCGCGTTTTCAAACGCCGCGCGGAACCGCGCCTCGCTCTTGCGCAGCTCGGATTGGTAGCGTTCGCGTTCTGACAGATCGTAGAAATTGCAGACGACACCCAACCGGCCATCCGGCAGCATCATCCGATCGATCTTCCAATCGTAGGATTCGATTTCATCCGTATCGCTGCGCCGTTCGATCGTCGCGGGGGAGTGATACGGCTCTCCGGTTTCAAGCGTATGGCGGAACAGCTTGATCGCACCAGAGGCGAAGGGCTCGGGCCAGATAATCCGCAAGACTTCTGCGAAATCCCGACCGATCATAGAGGAAACGCCGTCAAATGTTTTCCGGGCACCCGCACTGACCATCGATAGCCTAAAGTCGGCATCGACCGTATAAATTCCGAACGGGGAATTTTCCACGACCTGCCGAAAGCTGTCCAATGCAGCTTTCAGGTGTTCTGATGTATCTGCACTGGCCTTTGACCAGTCAGTTTCTTGATCCAATCGCGCGCCCCCAAGCCAGATCAATCATAAAGTTATGCAATTAAATTATGAGTGAAATAATCGACATTGGCTAGAGCAGCTTAAAATTCGTTAATTTCGCGGCAAAAGCACAATATCTGCGCGATTTCAGGGGAAAATGCCCCAGAAATTGATGAATCCCGACTGTAAATGCCGCTAGGGGATCAGATAAACGATTCCGATAACCGCCCCGCAAAGCCCCAGCAGCGCTATCAGCGCAAGGCGTCCGTCCCGGATCAGCATGGCGATGGCAAGCACAGAAACCACCGCCCCAAGCAGGGAGGAAGAGAAGGGCACAATCTCAAGAAACGGCATCAGCACGCCGCAGATCGCACAGATGCCGCGCAAGATCGAAATGAATGGACGGTGGAATAAAAACTGCAACCGCCCGCTGCGGTGTCGGTCAAACCATCGCGCCACACCTTTTACTTTGCCAAGACCCGTGCGCAGCCGGGCGGATTCAATTCGCTGGCGCCGGACCCATGCCGGCAGCCACAGGTGATTTCGCCCCATCAGCATCTGGGCCGAGATCAGAAAGATCAGCACGCCGCAAAAACTGGAAAACAGCGGTATCCCACTTAGCGGCGTCACCACCGCCAAGGCGGGCAGCAACAGCAACGGAGAGAATGACGCATGCCCCAGCCCTTCGATGAAATCATCGACCGACACCTTCTGATCGCCAAGCACATCCTGCGCCCGGTCAAGAACTGACGTGACTGAGGTTACGGTCATGCGGGCCTTTCGCGTGCTTCATCCGACATCAAGCCAACGCCGGAACTGCCGCCTTGTTCCGAGGCCGACCTGCCCTTTTGGTCAAATTATGGAACCAAATCCCAATTCGGTGGTTGTGGCGCAGGAAGGGACGTTTCGCCCGGCCCCGCCGGATCACAAAACCAACCCGACGAAACGTCATTGGGATGCAATGCAGGTCAGCAGGATTTTGGTCGTGGAGGATGAGGTGCTTGTCGCCCTCGAAACCGCAGACCTGATCGGAGAGTTCGGGCTGGAAGTCGTCGGCCCCGCGATCCGGCTTACACAGGCCGAAGAACTTGCCCGCGCCGAAAATTTCGAATTTGCCCTGCTCGACGTGAACCTTGGGCAAGGCACCACCTCAAAATCCATCGCTGGTATCTTGCGGGAACGTGACATCCCCTTCGCCTTCGTCACCGCCTATGAACCGAGCCAGATTCCCTTTTTGAAGCCCGGCGATAAGGTGGTGTCCAAACCTTTCTCCTCCCAGGCGCTGCGTGAAATGCTGGATGGGTTTGGCATGTTCGACGACGATCCGCCCGCGGCCTAAGGGTCAGTCCTCCGGCAGCAAGGCCTCCAGCGATTTCAGCGTGTCGGCTTCCCCCGGCGGTTTGTCCCAACGCAGCCGCGAAATTCGCGGGAACCGCATGGCAAGGCCGGATTTGTGGCGCTTCGATCGGTTCAACCCTTCAAACGCGACCTCAAAGACAAGCCCTTGGTCAACGCTCGCCCGCACCGACCGGACGGGGCCGAACCGCTCAACCGTGTTTTCGCGCACGTAACGGTCGATCTTTTTCAGCTCTTCATCCATGAAGCCGAAATAGGCCTTCCCCACGGGGAAGAGTTCGCCATCCTCGGACCACACACCGAACGTGTAATCGGAATAGAAACTCGACCGCTTGCCGTGGCCGCGTTGCGCATACATCAGCACCGCGTCGATCAGAAACGGGTCGCGCTTCCACTTGAACCACGGCCCCTTGGGGCGGCCGGGGACGTAAGGCGCATCCTTCCGTTTCAGCATCAACCCTTCGATCACCGGATGGGGTAAATCTTCACGCAGGGCGCGCAGGTGGTCCCAGTCGGTGAAAGGAACCAGCGGCGAAAGGTCGAAGCGGTAGGGGTCAAGCCGTTCCGAAAACCGCTCCAACCGCGCGCGGCGGTCGGCAAATGGCAACGGGCGCAGGTTTTCCCCGACCTCGTCCAGCAGATCATAGGCGCGGACAAAGGCGGGATATTCCGCCATCATCTTTTTCGTCACGGTCTTGCGGTTCAGCCGTTGTTGCAGATCGGAGAACGTCGCGATCTCTGGCCCCTTCGCGCCCGGCCGCGCGACCAGCAATTCACCGTCGAGCGCGCCCTGGAAATCCATCGCCTCGGTGATGTCGGGAAAGGCGCGGGATATGTCATCACCCGTGCGGGAATAGATGCGGCGCGTATCACCCTCTGCCGTGACCTGCACGCGGATGCCGTCCCATTTCCATTCGGCGAGGTAATCCGCGGGATCAAGCGCATCAAACGCCGCATCGTCCAGCGCGGTCGCCAACATCACCGGGCGGAACGGGCTTTCCCCGGCCTGCGCGGGTTTCGCCGCCCGCCCCTCAAGCCACGCGAACAGGTTGAGGTAAGGTGGGCCCAACCCATGCCAAAGCTCTTCAATCTCTGCCACGTCAACCTCTCCAAACGCGGCGAGCGCCTGTTTCGCCAGCCGCGCCGACACGCCGATCCGCATCCCCCCGGTCGCGAGTTTCAACAGCGCGTAGCGGCCAGAGGCATCCAGCCCATCAAGCATATCTCGCAGGATCGGTTCGACCTTGGTGCGCGGCGTGTCCTGCAATGTCGCCACAATCTCCGACAGTCGCAGATCGACCGCCTCCCCCTGCCCTTCCCAGATCAGCGCGATGGTTTCGGCAAGGTCGCCGACATAGTCATAGGACAGCGCAAAAAGCTCCGGGTCGATCTGCTCCGCCACCATTTGCCGCAGCAGCGCGGGCTTCGCCGATTTCAGGTCGAGCGTGCGGGCAATCGCGGCGAGGCCATAACCCCGGTCCGGGTCCGGTGTGTCGCGAAAATAATCGACGAGCGCGGCCAGTTTTCCATTGCGTGACGGTGTCAGCAGCAGGCGATCCAGAAGGGCGGCAAAGTGCTTCATGTCTCCGCCTCATCCTCATACCCGACAAGGTTCAGGGGTTTTGCCGCGATCTGGTTGAGTTCGCACCAGCGGACGACTGCTTCTTCCCGCCCATGCGTGACCCAGACCTGTTCCGGGCCAAGTTCGGTGAGGGTTTCGGTAATCTCTGCCCAATCACAATGGTCCGAGATGACAAGCGGCAGTTCGACGCCGCGCTGACGGGTCCGGGCGCGGACTTGCATCCAGCCGCTCGCGAAACTGATCAGCGGAGCCGCGAACCGCTGCGCCCATTTCGCGCCAAAGGCCGAGGGCGGGCCGACGATCACCTCGCCCGCGAAATCGCCGGTCTTGCCCTTGGGCAGCGTCGCATCTTCCAGCTCGCCAAGGTCGATGCCCTGACTTTGGTAATAATCACACAACCGCCGCATCGCGCCGTGGATGTAGATCGGCCGCTCATACCCCGCGTCCCGCAACAACCGGATCACCCGCTGCGCCTTGCCAAGCGCATAAGCCCCAACCAGATGCGCGCGGTCGGGTTGTGCAGAGAGCGAGGCAAGTAGCTTTGCAATCTCGTCCTGTGGCGGCGGGTGGCGAAAGACCGGCAGGCCAAAGGTCGCCTCGGTGATGAACACCTCGCAAGGGACCGGCACGAAATCGTCGCAGGTCGGGTCCGTGCCGCGTTTATAGTCACCCGACGCGACGATCCTCAGCCCCCCGAAATCGAGCGCGATCTGCGCCGACCCCAGCACATGCCCCGCCGGATGAAACGTGACGCCAACCCCGTTCACATCGACCGGCACGCCAAATTCAGCGATCTGCGCCTGTTCGCAGAACCCTTCGCCATAGCGAATTTCCATGATGTCGAGCGTCTGGCGCGTCGCCATGACATGCTTGTGCCCCGCGCGGGCATGGTCGGCATGGCCATGCGTTATCAAGGCCCGCTCCACCGGGCGCACGGGGTCGATGTAGAACACGCCATCGGGGCAGAACAGCCCTTCGGGGCGCGGGAACAGCAACCGTTCGGCGTTCGTGTTTTTATGCGCACGCGTGACCATCAGGTGAATGATAAGCCCCCCGCGCCGCTTTGCAATTGTCGCCATCCGGCATCGCGCCTACGGTGCGGCCATGCAAAAGGCCCGGATCACCACGGTCGAATTCGTCGCGCTGTTTTCGCTGCTGACGTCGCTGACCGCGATCAGCCTTGATGCGGTGCTGCCCGCCCTGCCTGCGATGGGCGACGCTCTTGCCGTGGCGGATGCGAACACGACGCAACTGATCGTCACGATGTTCATCTTCGGCATGGTATTCGGAGAGCTTTTGTTCGGCCCTCTCTGCGACGCCATCGGACGGAAAGCGGCAATCCTGCTGGGTCTGGCGCTGTTCTGCG
Source organism: Aliiroseovarius sp. YM-037 (assembly GCF_048060095.1). Lineage (NCBI taxonomy): Bacteria > Pseudomonadati > Pseudomonadota > Alphaproteobacteria > Rhodobacterales > Paracoccaceae > Aliiroseovarius > Aliiroseovarius sp. YM-037. Next base: position 189,984 of record NZ_JBLUOA010000004.1, read on the forward strand.
TGGGTGCGGTCATTGCCATGACGGCACAAACGATGGAGCAGATATTGATCGGTCGCATCATCCAAGGGATCGGCGTTTCCGGCCCAAAGATAGGCTCCCGCGCATTGATCCGCGACCGTTTCGCGGGTGAGGCGATGGCCCAGATCATGTCGCTGATCTTTACTGTCCTCATTCTGGTCCCGATGGTTGCGCCCGCTATCGGGCAGCTACTACTGACACTCGCGGGATGGCAGGCGATTTTCGTGCTATATCTGGCCGCCGCCGTCGTCGGGGGCGCATGGCTAACCGTGCGCCAACCCGAAACCCTACCGCCGGAGCGTCGAATACCCATCGCCCCGCGCCGACTGTTCCGGAACGCCGTGCGGATCATGCGGCATTCGCATGTGCTGGCCTATACCGGGGCGGCCGGGCTGACCTTTGGTGCGCAGCTATTGTTCCTCAGCACGGCGCAATCCATGTTCGCGGATATCTACGGCAGGGCGACCAGCTTTCCGTTCTACTTCGCCGTCATCGCCCTCGCCGTCGGGATCGCGGCCTTTACCAACAGCCGGTTGGTGATGGGTTGGGGCATGGCGCGGATGGTCGCGCTGGCGCTTTACGGGCTTGGGGCGTCGAGCGGGCTGTTGCTGCTGGCTGCGCTGATCACTGCTGGCGCGCCGCCCTTCCACCTGTTCATGGCCCTTCTGTCCTTGATGTTCTTTTGCGTCGGCATCCTGTTCAGCAACCTCAACGCGCTGGCGATGGTGTCGCTGGGCGAAATCGCGGGGCTAGGCGCTGCGCTGATCGCATCGGTTTCAAGCCTGATCGCAGTCGGGTTCGCGGTGTCGCTTGGCTGGTTCTACGCCGAAACCGTCACGCCGGTTGCGTTGGGGTTTTTGGCCGCAGCGCTCGGCGCGTTCGCCTTGACCTGCCGGGTCCGCTATCGCGAAGATTTGCCGGTGGTTCCGATCGCCTAACGTACCCGCGCCGGGTTGCCCGCGACCGTCGCCCCGGCCGGAACGTTCCGCGTCACGACGCTACCCGCGCCGATAATCGCGCCGTCCCCGACAGACACACCCGGCAAGACAATCGCCCCGCCGCCAATCCAGACATTCGCGCCGATGGTGACGGGGTGCGCGATTTCCAAACCCTCCGCCCGCTTTGCCGGATCGCGG
>NZ_JBLUOA010000005.1:0-152560 GCF_048060095.1 Aliiroseovarius sp. YM-037
GCAACCTCGCATCCGCTGGCGGCCAAGGTGGCGGTTCAGATGATGGAGGCAGGCGGCAACGCCGTCGATGCCGCGATTGCGGCGGCGATGCTTCTGGGCATTTGCGAACCGCAGATGACGGGGATCGGTGGCGATTGCTTTGTTCTTCTGAAACCTGCGGATAGGGAAGATATCGTCGCCCTCAACGGATCGGGCCGTGCGCCAGCGGGGCTAAGTGCGGCGACCTTGCGCGACCAAGGGCACAACACGATCCCGATCCGTGGGGTCGAGTCGATCACGATGCCCGGCGCGGTCGACGCGTTTTGCACACTGTCGAAGGATTGGGGCAAACTGGGTTTGAAAGCGGCCCTCGCCCCCGCGATCTACTACGCCGAGACGGGCGTGCCAGTTGCCCACCGCACCGCGTTTGACTGGGCTATTGCCGCCGATGACCTGAGAGGATCAGCGCGAACAGACTATCTGTTCAATGGCAAAGCCGCGGCCATCGGCCAAGTCTTCCGCAGCCCCAAACAGGCCGAAGCGTTACGGCGCATCGCAAGCGATGGCCGCGCGGGATTCTACGAAGGTGAAGTTGCAGAGGATATGATCGAAGCCCTTTCCGCCGCCGGTGGTGTCCACACGCTCGACGACCTCGCGGCTACTGCTTGCGATTACACCGATCCGATCAGCGGCACCTATCAGGGTGTCGAACTGGTCGAACACCCGCCAAACGGCCAAGGGGCAACGGCAATCCTGTTGGCGAATATCCTGTCCCATTTCGGCATCGCGGGCATGGACCCGTTTGGCAGTCAGCGCGTGCATATTGAGGCGGAGGCGACCAAACTTGCCTATGATGCGCGCAACAGATTCATCGCGTCACCAGATCACGCAACGCGGCTGGATCACATGCTATCGGCGGATACGGCGGAACGGCTCGCTGCGCTGATCGACCCTAATGCGGCGATGAAAGCACCCGCCCAGATCAGCGAACAGGTCCACAAAGACACCGTTTACCTAACAGTCGTCGACAAAGACCGCATGGCGGTTTCGCTGATCTATTCGATCTTTCACAGCTTCGGCGCGGGGCTGAGTTCTGAGAAATTCGGCATCCTTTTCCAAAATCGCGGCGCCGGGTTCACACTGGAAGAGGGCCAACCGAACGAAGCAGGCGGCGGCAAACGCCCGATGCACACGATCATCCCCGGCATGTTGCGCCAGAACGGCAAGGTCACGATACCCTTCGGGGTGATGGGTGGGCAATACCAGCCAACCGGCCATGCACGGTTCCTAAGCAACCTCGTGGATTTTGGCATGGACGAACAAAGCGCGATCGATATGCCGCGTGCTTTCGCCGACGCCGGCGTTTTGAAGGTGGAGCGTGGATATTCCGACACCGTCCAGCAGGAACTTGCGGAGCTTGGCCACGATGTCGTCGTCCCCGATGTCCCGCTTGGCGGAGCCCAGGCGATCAGGATTGATGCTGAAAACGGCACGCTGATCGGCGGTTCTGATCCCCGGAAAGACGGCGCAGCGATAGGATACTGACATGGCAATCACCCCGATCAAAACTCTCGTCGCCGAGGCGAAAGCGCAGATCAAGACCCTGTCGCTGGAAGAGGCGCGCAATCTGGCCGACACAGGCGACGCCCTATTTGTCGATATCCGCGACCCGCGCGAATTGGCCCGCGACGGGCAGATTCCGCGGGCGTTTCATGCGCCGCGCGGGATGCTTGAATTCTGGATTGATCCCGACAGCCCCTACCACAAGCCAGAACTCGCGACCGACAAGACGCTGATCCTTTACTGCGCAAGCGCTTGGCGCTCTGCCCTGTCGGTCAAAACGCTACAGGATATGGGTGTCGAAAATATCGCAGAACTTGCCGGCGGGTTTTCGGCGTGGAAAGCGGCCGATTTTCCGGTCGATTAGTTTAGCTGGAAATCGAGCGGATAGTGTCCGTCCTCGAACTCACCAAACAGGTCAGGCAGATCGGGGTGCGATACAGGCTCCCCGGTGTAATCCGCGACAAGGTTCTGTTCGGAAACATACGCCACGTAGTAGCTTTGATCGTTCTCCGCCAACAGGTGGTAGAACGGCTGTTCTTTCTTCGGGCGGCTATCCTCGGGAATGGCATCATACCATTCCTCAGTGTTGGAAAAAATCGCATCCACATCGAAAACAACGCCGCGAAACGGATGTTTGCGGTGACGGACAACCTGCCCAAGATGATATTTTGCGCGTGTTCTTAACATAGATTCAGCCCCTACCGCCGTAATAAGGGCAACGCCTGACCTTTGGCAACGGGTGGGGCCGATATTTTATAGAAACAGTCTGTGGACTCAGGTGAAACAGGCCCACCAAAGATGTGATGAGCCGCCACCGATTGCCTGTTTCACATGGCCGTTCTTTCGCGTATTGTACCCAAAACAAAAGGCGAGGGGCAGATGAGCAGACTTCTTCGCGCGACAGCACTGATGATTCTAGTGGCGGCCTGCGGCAGCGGGAATTCAACCGCACCCAGAAACCTGGAAAACGCCTGCGCGATCATCAGAGAGCGGCCAAACTACCTACGCGCGATGGAGCGCACGGAACGCCGTTGGGGTGTTCCGGTTTATGTCCAGATGGCGACGATCCATCAGGAATCGAAATTCGTCGGCAACGCCCGCACACCACTTCGGTTTGCGCTGGGTGTCATTCCGATGGGGCGGCAATCCTCGGCCTATGGGTATAGCCAAGCGCTTGACGCGACGTGGGATGAATACAAAAGCGATACACGGAACCGTCGGGCGAAACGCGACGATATCGACGATGCGACCGACTTCATCGGATGGTATATGTCGCAATCGCGCGATGACCTTGGCATTCCGCTGACCGACGCGCGCAACCAATACCTCGCCTATCACGAGGGGCGGTCAGGCTACGCGCGCGGCAGCTATAATCGCAAGGCGTGGCTGGTGCGGGTTGCGGGTGTGGTCGCAGATCGCGCCGCGCGTTATCAGGCGCAACTTCGGACGTGCCGCCGTTAATTTCGGCGGCGCGAGTCGACTTCCAACGGAATGTTGAACAGGCGGGATGAGATCTGCACGCCCTCCTGAAGCGCTTGCAGCACCACGGTCGTTTGCGTGCCGGTGTCATCGGTGATGATCCACTGGCGCAGCTCAACCGGGTCGTTGGTGAACACGAGCTGTATGTTGCCGTATTCCGGATGCTCGGGGTCTTGCGCGGTGACGACGGTCGACACGCCATCCTCGCGGTGGTCGACGACCATGTTGGCGCGGCCCAGATCGACGTTCCGATCAAGGATAATCGACAACGGAGTGCGGCGCAGCGGATATTGCTCCGGCCCGGTGTTCGACTTTGAATCAAAGATCGCGACCTGACCGCCACCAGCCATCACAAGTGCGGCGTCAGGCGGATTGTATTCGAACCGAATCCGACCCGGACGCATGATATAGATCGTTCCGGTCGAAATCGTGCCATCTCCGTTGATCTGCGTGAATTCCCCCTTCGCGGTCTGTAGCGCATTGAGGTAGCGCGACAGTTCTGACAACGGAATGGGATCGGCCAAAGCCGGGGCGGTCATCGCAGCCGCGACAAGCGGCAGGGTGAGGAAAAGGCGGCGAGTCTTATTCATAGTGTCTTCCTAAAGCGGCGTGGTGCCTTATGCACCCCGAAGATATAGGAAGCATCCACGATTTGCCCACTGATAGGCGATAACATGCCCGTGGTTATCCAATTGCGCCTGTCAGGGGTGGGGCCGTCGCCTCACCCCTGCTCCGGCACAAGGATTTCGCGTTTGCCGACATGGTTCGCGGAACTGACCAGCCCCTGATCCTCCATCTGCTCAACAAGGCGGGCGGCCTTGTTATAACCGATGGCCAGCTTGCGCTGGATGTAAGAGGTCGAACACTTGCGATCCTTGATGACAATCGCCACCGCCTGATCGTAAAGCGCGTCTTCGCCATCGGTGTTCCCGCCAAGGCCAAGCACAAGGTCGATATCGCTTTCCTTGTCCTCGTCCGGGCCGTCGGTCACGCCGCTCATGTATTCGGGCGGACCGAACCCCTTGAGGTAGGTCACGATCTCTTCGACCTCCTCGTCCGAGCAGAACGGGCCGTGGATACGGGTGATCTTCGCGCCACCTGCCATGTAAAGCATATCGCCCATGCCAAGCAGTTGTTCCGCCCCCTGTTCACCCAGAATGGTGCGGCTGTCGATTTTCGACGTGACCTGGAACGAAATCCGGGTCGGGAAGTTCGCCTTGATCGTCCCGGTAATCACATCGACCGAAGGCCGCTGCGTTGCCATGATAAGGTGGATACCCGACGCCCGCGCCATCTGGGCGAGGCGCTGGATACAGGCCTCGATCTCTTTGCCTGCGACCATCATCAGGTCGGCCATCTCATCCACGATGACGACGATGTAGGGCATTGCCTCGGGCGTGATCTCTTCGGTTTCAAAGATCGGATCGCCGGTTTCATCGTCAAAGCCGGTCTGCACGGTCCGGCTGAACATCTCACCCTTCGATAGCGCATCTTTCACGCGGCCATTGTAGCCTTCGATGTTGCGAACGCCCATTTTCGACATCTTGCGATAGCGTTCTTCCATCTCGCCCACGGTCCACTTCAGCGCGACGACCGCCTTTTTCGGGTCCGTCACAACGGGGCTGAGAAGATGCGGAATGCCGTCATAGACCGAAAGTTCCAGCATCTTCGGGTCGATCATTATCAGGCGACATTCTTCAGGGCTCAACTTGTAAAGTAGGCTGAGGATCATCGTGTTGATCGCCACGGATTTGCCTGAACCCGTCGTCCCTGCGATCAGCAGGTGTGGCATCTTGGCAAGGTTGGCGACGATAGGATCGCCGCCGATATCCTTGCCCAGCGCCAGCGGTAGGCGCATATTGCTGTCGCCAAAGTCGCGCGCGGCAAGAATTTCGCGCAGCACGACCATCTCGCGGTTGGAATTCGGAAGCTCGATCCCGATCACACTGCGCCCCGGAACCGTTGACACACGTGCCGACAGAGCCGACATCGACCGGGCGATATCGTCGGCAAGGCCGATCACACGGCTGGCCTTCAAACCCGGCGCGGGTTCGAGTTCATACATCGTGACGACCGGGCCGGGGCGAACAGAGACGATTTCGCCCTTCACACCGTAGTCATCAAGCACGCTTTCCAGCATCCGCGCGTTTTCCTCAAGCGCCTCATCGGACAGGTGATGACGTTCGATCTGCACCGGATTCGTCAGCAAAGATAGCGGCGGATGTTCGTACGCCGGTGCCTTGCGGTCCTCGAATTGCAACGCGGGCTGCGCCTCTGCCCGTGCTTGGCGCGACGGTTGCACGGGTTTGCGCGGCGGGTTTATGACCTTCGCCTTTGTCGGTTCCACCACGGGCGGCGCGATTGGTTCTGGCATATCCTCCGCTTCGAACATCTGGGTGTCCTGCGGATCATCGTCATAGGCTGCATCGGCATAATCCGACCCGGCCTGAAGCGGCGGTTGCGCGTCCAGGATCAACGGCTGCGGGCCACGACCACGGGTCAATTGCGGCTCTGCCCGGCCAATCGTCAGCGCGGGCTGGCGCACGCGGGCTTTAATCACATCCGCGATCTTCGCTTTGATGCGATCCTCTCCGCCTTCCATGTCGACCTCGGGGTCAAGCGGGGTGGGTTCGATCAATTCAGGCTCCGGCTCGGCCTCGGGCGCGCGGCGCATCAGCGACGCGAGCAGGCCGGGCTTCGCCGGGGCGGGTTCGTCGAAATCATCAACAATTTCGACGTCGTCCCCATACCGCGGGTCCGCCCGCAGCACGCGGGCATTCGGGGTGGCCGCCGCGGCAGGTCCGTGCATCGCTTCAAGCTCCGCCGCCTCAGCCTGCGCCAGTTTGTATTCGCGCCGTTCCAGTCGGGAGTCATTCACGCTCCGCGCCGCCATCGCGGCCCCACGGGCGCCCTTGCCCAACAAACGCAGCATCATCGCATAGGTCATCACAAGGCCCAGCAGCAGGAACCGCCCGAACCGCCGCAACTCTGGCCCGGTCACGCCAAGCACGTAAAGCATCATTGCAATCATGCCGAGGCCCGACGCCGCCGACAGCAGCTTCAGCCAAATGGCGATCCCGCCCCATTCCTGAAGCACCGACAGCACCGCACCGGAAAACGCATCGCCAAACAGCCCGCCAAGGCCGAAGCTGTGCGACCAATCTGTCGTCTTCATAAGGGTCGAGGCGTAAATCGAAATCAGCGCGATCCCGATTGGTGCAAAGATCAACCGGCCGATTGCGCGGTCCTGCCCGCGATGGGTAACAAAACGTGCGCCCCAAGCGAGCAGAACAGCGGCGATGCCCCAACTGCCCCACCCCGCAATGATATACAGCGGCGACGCGATAGACGCGCCAAGGCGGCCAAGTGTATTCTGCACCTCGGCATCGGTGGCGGAAAACCAGCTTGGGTCGTCAGGCGAATAAGACGCAAGCATCAAAACGAACGCAACGCCGACGATCATTAAACCGACGCCCAGCAATTCCTTGCCTCGTCGTTCAAGAACCGCCTGCGTGTTCTGATCCAACAAAGGGTCGCGTTGTCTTGCCTGATAACTTGCCATCTTTACCTGTCCTTACCCGTAGAGACAGTCGCGAAGCTGGATCAGCCCGCGCTGCATTTCTTGTTTTGGAGCCACCATCGCCACACGGATGTAGCCTTGGCCCGGATTACTGTCATTCACCGTCCGGCTTAGATACGCGCCCGGCAACACCCGCACGCCTGTCTTGGTCCAGAGTTTTATCGCCGCCTCTTCCCCGTCGGGAACCGCAAGCCACAGGAAAAACCCTGCTGCCGGTCCCTGATAGCCGGGCGTGCCGCTGAACACTTCATCCGCGACGCGATACTTTTCCTGATAAAGCGCGCGGTTCTCAACGACGTGTTCATCGTCCGCCCACACTTTCTCCGCCGCGCGCTGCAAAGGCATTGGCAACGGCGCCCCCGCGTAATTGCGAAGCTGGCGGATGCGTTTGATCGTTTCGGGCCCACCGGCGACGAAACCCGACCGAAGCCCCGGTAGGTTCGATCGCTTGGAGAGGGAGTGAAAGATCGTCACCCGCTCCGGATCGGCACCCGCTTTCGCCGCCGCGCTGAGCGCTCCGGGGGGCGGGGTGTCGCGGTAAATTTCGGAATAACACTCATCCGCGAAGATGCGGAAATCATGCTTTTCAGCCAGCGCGATCAGATCGGCCCAATAGCTTTCGTCCGCAACTGCGCCCTGCGGGTTCGCGGGGCTGCAAATATAGGCAATGGCAGCGCGGTCGAGCACGTCGTCAGGCAAGCTCGCGTAATCCGGTAGATGGCCATTTTTTGCTGTTGCAGAGACGAAAACCGGCTCTGCCGACACCGATGCGGTGGCCACGGCATAGACCTGATAAAACGGATTGGGGATCAGCACCGTCGGCTGCTTGCCGTTCTTGGTTTCGGGGCAAAGCGCCATCGCGGCATTATATAGCCCTTCGCGGGTGCCGTTCAGCGCCATGATCTGCGTCGCCGGATCGACCGACACATCATAGCGGCGCGAAATCCATCCGGCGATGGCGGCCAAAAGCTCTGGCGTGCCTTCGTTGGTGGGATAGCGGCGAAATTCAGCCGCGTTTTCGGCGATCACATCGATGATCCAAGCCGGAAAATCATGCTGCGGCTCACCAATCGTCATATGCACAACATCGCCACCGGGCGCGTGCACGTCCAGCAAGCTCCGCAAACGCGGAAATGCGTATTCTGGCAGGTTCGAAAACCGCTCTGGAAAATTCATGTCTGCCTCAAAGCCGGGATCATTTCGCCCCGTTTCCACGAAGGATACAAAACCCCGGACCTGCATGTCCAGAAAAACGCCGAAAATTTATATGGTTGTGGAGTTTGCCTGTGGCATTTAGGCCAGCGCCGCTTCGGCGGCCGCGCCCAGCCGCAGCAGACGCGCTTCGGTATTTGGCGGCGTCAGCATCATCAAACCCGTCGATGGCACCCCAGTCGGAAGTGTCAGTGCAGGGGTTCCCATCAGGTTTCCAATCCGCGTATTCCTGAGCGCCATCAGGTTTTCTGAGACGAAATACGCGTCATCGGTCCTTAGCCGTTCGACATTCGGCGGCAGAGTCGGACAGGTCGGCATCAGAACCGCGTCATATCCGGCGATCCCCGCAAAGAACCGTTTTCGGCAGGATTCGAGCCTATCCCACGCCCGTATGTAGTCGATGCCCGAATACTCCGCTCCCGCTTGGAACCGATCCCGCACCTTGTCAAACATCAGATCGGGCGCAGCTTCGATTTCTTCCCCCCATTGGGCGTAAGCCTCGGTCGTGTAAAGCACGCCGGACAGGTCCATCGCATCTGCCACGCCGTCAACATCGGCATAGTGAACCTCAGCCCCCGCCGCCTGAAGGCGCTGCACCGCACTTTCAAAGCCCACTATCGGGGCGTCGCGAACATCGTCCATCGCGACGGTGCGCAGGACCATCATCTTGGTGCCTTGCAGCGTTGCACCGCGAAGATCGCACGGCGAGGTCCCGCCCAAAGCGCCCAGCATCAGGGCCGCATCCTCAACCGACCGGCACAGCGGGCCGACGGTGTCAAAGCGCTTCGCCAGCGGCACGACACCGTCAAGCGACAGCAGGCCAGAGGTGGTTTTAAGCCCCACGAGGTCATTCCAAACCGCCGGAATACGCACCGATCCCCCTGTATCAGAGCCTATTCCGCACGCCGCCAGCCCAAACGCAACCGATGCCGCAGCACCGGACGATGACCCACCGGCGACTGCCTCAAGGTCGTTCACACAAGGCGATGTCTGCGTCACCGGGTTGTAGCCGAGGCCGGAAAACGCAAGCTCCGACATGTGGGTTTTACCAAGGCAGACCAGCCCCGCCGCCGTTGCATTTTGCAATACCACTGCATCGCGGTCAGGCGTCCGGCCTTTCAACAGGGCCGATCCGGCCTCGGTCGCCACCCCTGCCGTGTCGTAGAGGTCTTTCCAGGAAATCGGCACGCCATCGAGAAGGCCGCGCCGTTGCTTGGCCTTGGCACGGGCTGAGGCGGCCTCGGCCTCGGCCAATGCGCGATCCTCGGTCAGGCGGGCGTAGATCCGATCTTTTTGCGGGCTTTCGTTGATGGCTGTTAGATAGGCTTCAGTCAGCAAAACAGGCTCTATCTCACCTGAATCGATGCCTTTCCCAAGCTCGGCCATCGTCATGTTCAGCCAATCATCCGCCATGTCGCACCCCGCTTCCATTCCACGCCACGGTAGCGGCACAGGGGCGCATGGACAATCCCGCCGCGACCGCCATATTGGGGTTATGAGCACCGATTCAGATATTCTGATTGTGGGCGGTGGGCTGAACGGCCCGGCGCTTGCCCTTGCGCTTGCAGATGGCGGTTTTACCGTCACCGTGATTGACGCGCAGCCAAAGGGCGCGCGGGCCAATGCGGGGTTTGACGGGCGGGGTTACGCGCTCGCCCTCGCGTCGCAGCGCTTGCTTTCGGCGATTGGCGTCTGGGATCAGGTTGCCGACACATCCCAGCCGATCCTTGAAATCAAGATCACCGATGGCCGCGCCGGCGAAGCGCCCGCCCCCTGGATGTTGCATTTCGACCATGCAGAGATCGAAGAAGGCCCGATGGGCCACATGCTTGAGGATCGCCACCTTTACCGCGCCTTTCTGAAAGCGATGAAGGATCATCCGGGGATCACCCATCTGCCCGGCAAAACGGTGACGGAACAGCGGGTCGACGGTGGCACGGTGACACTAACCCTTAGCAGCGACAGACACCTTACCGGCAGCGTCGTGATCGGGTGCGACGGACGGCGCAGCGGCACGGCGGAACGGGCGGGGATCAAGCGTAAAGGGTGGGGCTATGGCCAAACCGCGCTGGTCTGCGCTATTGAACACGAACTGCCCCATAACGGCGTTGCGCATCAGCTGTTCATGCCGCAAGGCCCGCTCGCCATCCTACCACTTCCCGGCAACCGCGTGTCGATTGTCTGGAGCGAGACAGACGCCGCCGCCACGCAGATTCAGGGCCTTGACGACGATGGCTACCTTGAGACCCTCCGCCCGCGTTTCGGCAATTTCCTCGGTGATATTTCGTTGGCGGGAGAGCGGTTCAGCTACCCGCTTGGCCTGACGATTGCCGAGCGGTTCGTCGGCGAGCGCCTTGCCCTTGTTGGCGATGCGGCCCATGGCGTTCACCCGATTGCCGGGCAGGGCCTGAACCTTGGTCTGCGCGATGTCGGTGCTCTGGCTGAAGTCCTGATCGAAGCGCGGCGGCGCGGCGAAGATATTGGCGCGGCGGACGTTCTGGCCCGCTATCAGCAGTGGCGGCGTTGGGACACCGCGACGCTCGTCGCGGCGACGGATGGGGTTAACAGGTTGTTTTCAAATGACAACGGATTGCTGCGGTTCGCCCGCGATATTGGGCTTGGCGCGGTCAACGCCATACCCGGTCTGCGCCGCAAATTGATACGGGAGGCCGCTGGCTTGACCGGAGATTTGCCAAAACTGATGCAAGGGCGGCAAGTCTGACGCTACTGCAACCGTCGGACGACAATCGCGGCAGGGATCATCGTATCGACCTGCCCAACGATCTGCGGTTCGGCATCCGCGCCGTCCCGAATGATCATGCCCGCATGTTCGAACGAGGTCAGCGCCGCAGCCCAATATTCGCACGAAGCGGAGCGATTATCCGGATCGGCATCCTGACTGCACGCGTCGGTCGTGCCGTAAAATCCGGCATCGGCGACCATCTCAGCAACTGATCGCAGGTTCACGGGTTTTGCGATGATCGTAAACGTCAGATGGCCGGTCAGGTCCCATGATACGACCACGCGCGGCTGGGGTGGTCGGTCGTCTTTAATGACATCCAACGCGACGCGGTTGCGGGGCGACACTTCGACACTAAGTCGCCTTGGATCGATGATTCTCGGCCCGATCTGGACGACGTTTTCGCAGGAATCGAGATCGCCCGAGATACGCCCATCGCTTCTGCCTTCCTCATTCAATGTGGTAAGGCTGGGAAGATATCGGAACGCGCTGCCCGGCGCGAAATCGACGGCGAACAGATAGGGGATTTGGCCCGAATCCTCCTTCGTTCGACCCTGCCGCTCACGCCACGCGTCATTGTCGAGGCAGTACAGCGCGGTGAGGTTCGGCGCGCTCATCAGCGGGTTTTGGTCTTGATCGCGCAAGCGCATGAACCCGGCGATCTGCGGGCGCCCGGCGCTTTCCAGATAGCCGACGGGAACAACCGCGACGACGTTCGGATCGTCGCCCACAAGCTCCCACACCTCGCGCAGCGAATAGGCGATGGATTTGGAACTGCCTGTTGTCGTATTGATCCGCAACCCTGCCGCGGTAGAGAAGCGACGATTGAGAAAGCTGTTCATCTCAAGCAAGCTTAGGTTGACGGCATTGGGCTTGAAACGGACTGCGGCGAAATCGACCTCAGCGACCTGATCGCCACCATTGATCCAGATATTCTGTCCAACCTCTGCCCAATCGGCATCCGCAACGGTTGCGTGGGTCATGGTCGCCATCGCTAAAATCAGCGTTCTAAGCACAGGCATTCGCGTCCTCGTCCTGATCCTTGGAGGAGATGATGACGACATCAAAATCATACTCTATCACAGGGCTATTGCCCTCAAACTCGACTTGAATACTCAGAAGATTCTCCCCCGGCCGGGTGCGAAGATGCGCCCGCGCGAGGCAGGTGATGCTGCGCCCGTTGACGCGCAAGTCGGTGCCGAGCGGGATCGTCTCGGCAGAGCTGCCGACCCGGATCGCGAACCGCGCGTCGGAATAGTGGTAGGCCCGCCCGCCCGCACTCAGATTGCGGATATTGGGATAGACGTAGAGCCTGAGCGACTGATCCTCGGACACAAAGACTTTCTGCACGCCTGACACGCTATCCGGGGCCAAAGCCGCTGTATTAGGGTCGGTTGGGTCAAATTCCGGCAGCGGCCCAGCGAAGGAACGATGAAGGTTAAAGGAATGCACGGAATCGACCTGCGCCCGCATTTTGCGCAGCTGTTGGGATTCCAAAGCAATCTCAAGCAGGTTGGCCCGCTGGCGTATTTCATTGTCGAGCCCTTCAACGAACTCCGCGTTTTCCTCACCCGCCAACAGCAGCAGGATTTTTTCGCGCGCCGCACCATCCACCGCCCGTTTGAACAGGAATTCATAGGCGCCATAGGTAAAACCAAGGATCACCGCGATCGCGCCGATCAGCCCGGTGATGCTTTTCAGGCGTTTCGTGAGGTCATTGATAACGGTCCAGTAAGCGCCGCTGCGATCGGTGCTTTCTGAAGGGGCCGCCGCGGGGGGTGGCGTTGGGCTCTGTCCCGTTTGATCAGACATAATACCACAAGCATACCACATCCCGGTTGTGGGACATAGAAACATTCACGCCATACGGTAGGAAAGGGGTTTTAGGACAGCGGGTTAGCCTATGTCAGCCGTCCGAAGCGGGGCGAATCCATCACTCAATCTCGCGGGCTTCGTCGATCAGCATGACGGGGATTCCGCCCCGGATCGGAAAGGCAAGCCGGGCCTGTTTCGACACCAGTTCTTGCTTTTCTGGGTCATAGCTGAGGGCGCTGTGGGTTCGTGGACACACCAGCGCTTCTAGCATTTTAGGGTCGAATTCAGGGGAATCTGTCATTGTATGGTCTCATCCGAATGGCCGCGCCGCAGAGCATATTCCATCAGCGTCACCAGTGTTTCGCGGCGCGTCGATAGCGACGATGCCTCCAGCAACGCCTGTTTGTCCTCAATATCGAACGGGCACAACATGGAGAGGGAATTTATCAGCAACTCATCCTCTGCCTCTTTCATGTTTTCCCAGTCTGCCGAAAGCTCCTCCGCCTCCAAGTACCGCCGTAACAGAGACAGAAATCCGGCTCGATCAAAGCCGGAATCGTGTTGGGCCCGCTTCAAATCGCCATCGAACCCCTGCCACCTGACATCGGCGCGCATGTAGGGGGTGAACCCTTCGTGTACCTTCCCAAGCCGAAAGCGTGAAATGCCGGTCAGCGTAATCATATACCGCCCGTCATCAGTTTCGGTGAAGGCCGACACCCGCCCCGCGCAGCCAATCGTATGAAGGCGCGGGTTGTCGTCATCGGCAACCGGTTGGATCATCCCGATAAAGCGATGCGTGGTCTTCAACGCATCTTCGAACATCGCGAGGTAGCGCGGTTCGAAGATATGCAATGGAAGCCGGGCGCGAGGTAGCACCATTGCGCCCGGAAGCGGGAAAAGCGGGAGTGTGTCCGGTAGGTCAGCAGCCGAGAACATGGCCCAACTCTAACGGGGTTTCGCGATTACGCAAAGATCATCGATGACAGTTTCCGCCGACCATTGAGGGCAATCGGATCTTCGGGCTTCAATGCCTCGAAAATCGTGAACAACTGGGCCTTGGCCGCACCGTCGTTCCATTCCCTATCACGGCGGAACAGGTCCAACAGCTGATCCACCGCGCCCTCGGTATCGCCGGACGCCTGAAGCGCGTTGGCAAGGTCAAACCGCGCCTGATGGTTATCGGGGTCAGCCTCAACAGCGGCACGCAGATCGGCGACGGGGCCAGCATCGGCAGCTTGTTTCGCGAGTTCAAGCTGCGCGTGCGCCGTCTCCATCTCTGGCGCGTCAGTGATTTCGACCGGGGCACCGTTCAGGATCGCCTCGGCCTGATCGATATCACCCGTCGCAAGATGCGACCGCACGAGGCCGCTATAGGCCGCGGCGTTTTCTGGTTCTTCGTCAAGGATCGCCGCAAAGGTCTGCGCTGCGTCGGCAGCGGCGCCTTCAGCAAGCATTTCCTCAGCCGCGGTAATGGCTTCGGACAACCCATCATCGCCGCCAAGCGCGGCGGTTCGTTCGACGAATGCGGTCAGTTCAGACTCGGGAACCGCGCCCTGAAACCCGTCAACCGGCTGGCCCTGCCAGAACGCATAGACAGTCGGAATCGACTGCACGCGAAGTTGTTGCGCGATGCCCTGGTTCTGATCCACGTCGACCTTCACCATCCGCACCTTGCCCCCTAAGGCGGTCACAGCCGCTTCAAGCGCCGGGCCGAGGGTCTTGCACGGACCACACCACGGCGCCCAGAAATCCACGATGACCGGAACCTCCTGACTGGCCTCAACCACGTCGGCCATAAAGGTTGCCTCGGTCGCGTCTTTGATAAGATCGCCGCCAGCCGTTTGTTCGGGGGTTTCGCCAAGTCCGATCATCGTCTCATCCGTCTTTGCAAGGTGCGTTTGATGCCTAGATGGCGCAATCACCCCCTTGTTGCAAGGGGGTGCGCTGCTCTGCTTTGGGCCGGGCACTTTCACCATGACTTCGCCATATTCGCCTGCTAAACGGCGCTGAAGTAAATTTGAGACGACGAGGACGGAGCAGTTAATGGAGATTGAGCGCACAGAGCTTCCGGGCGTCCTGATCCTGACTCCGCGCCGTTTTTCGGATGATCGCGGCTATTTCTCCGAGGTCTGGAACAAGGAAACGCTGCTGAAGGAAGGCATCGACCTTAACTTTGTGCAGGACAATCATTCCTACAGCGTTGACGTCGGAACCGTGCGCGGTTTGCACTTCCAAACACCGCCGCACGCGCAGGACAAGCTGGTGCGCTGTGGTTCGGGCGTGATCTATGACATCGCGGTCGATATCCGCCAAGGCTCCCCCGCTTTCGGCAAATGGATCGGCGTAGAGCTATCGGCAGAGAACGGCAAGCAGCTGTTGATCCCGCAAGGGTTTCTGCATGGCTTTGTGACCCGGACGCCGGATGCGGAGCTGCTATATAAATGTTCCGATATTTACGCACCTGATTGCGACCGGGCGGTCAATTTCGCCGACCCGGAACTTGACATTGACTGGGGTATTTCGCCGGATAAAGCGACGCTATCGCAGAAAGACGCAAACGCGCCGATGCTGGCCGAGCTGGAAAACCCGTTTTATTACGAGGGCTGACGCATGAAAATTCTTGTTACAGGCGGTGCCGGGTTCATCGGGTCCGCCGTTGTGCGCCAGGCCATCGCGGACGGTCATTCTGTCGTCAACCTTGATGCGATGACCTATGCCGCCTGCGCGGAAAACGTCGCAAGTGTCTCTAGTTCAGCCCAATACGCGTTTGAACACGTTGATATTCGCAATGCCGCAGATGTCGCCCGCGTATTTGGCGCACACCAGCCTGACGCGGTCATGCACCTTGCCGCCGAAAGCCACGTTGACCGGTCGATCGATGGGCCTTCGCATTTCATCGAAACCAACGTGACCGGCACGTTCAACATGCTGGAAGCCGCGCGGGCCTATTGGACAGCAACTGGCAAGCCCGAAGGTTTCCGGTTCCACCACATTTCGACGGATGAGGTTTACGGCACGCTCGGCGCAACTGGGCAGTTCACCGAAGACACACCATATGCGCCAAACAGTCCCTATTCCGCCTCAAAAGCGGCCTCCGATCACCTTGTCCGCGCTTGGGGAGAGACTTATGGCCTGCCCGTCGTTGTCACGAACTGTTCGAACAATTACGGCCCCTATCACTTCCCCGAAAAGCTGATCCCGGTCGTCATCCTGAACGCCTTGGCCCGGAAGCCGATCCAAGTCTACGGCACTGGCGAAAACGTCCGCGACTGGTTGTATGTGGAAGATCACGCAGTTGCCCTGCTGACCGTTCTTCAGAACGGCAAAACCGGGCGCACTTACAATATCGGTGGAGAGAACGAGGCGACGAATATCGACCTCGTCCGTAAGATCTGCGCGATCCTTGATCGCAAGCGTCCAGCAGGTGCGCCCTACGCAGACCTCATCACCTTTGTCGCTGACCGCCCGGGCCACGATCTTCGCTATGCTATCGACGCGACGCGGATCAAGACAGAACTCGGCTGGAAACCCTCGGTTACGCTGGAACAGGGTCTGGAAAAGACCGTCGACTGGTTCCTCAACAACCAAGATTGGTGGGAAGCGCTGCAATCCCGTGATGGGGTCGGAAAACGGCTGGGTGTCAACGCATGAAGCTGCTGGTTTTCGGGAAGTCGGGGCAGGTCGCGACGGAGTTGCGCCGGCAGGCTGATGTCGTAGCGCTATCGCGCGCCGACGCGGATTTGACGGACCCCGACGCCTGCGCCGCGATCATCGCGGCGACGGAGGCTGACGCGATCATCAATGCCGCCGCCTATACCGGGGTCGATGCGGCTGAGGCGGACGAAGCGGCTGCCCACACCGTTAACGCCGAAGCACCCGGCGCGATGGCCGAAGCGGCGGCGAAGCGCGATCTGCCGTTCCTGCATATCTCAACCGATTATGTCTTCGATGGCGGCGGAACAGAGCCTTGGCCCGTCGATGCCCCCACCGCGCCCCTTGGCGCTTACGGACGCACAAAACGCGCCGGGGAGGAGGCCGTGCGGAACGCAGGCGGTCGCCACGCGATCCTGCGCACGTCTTGGGTTTTTTCGGCGCATGGCAACAACTTCGTCAAGACCATGCTGCGCCTTGGCAAGGAACGGGATGCGCTGACCATCGTCGCGGATCAAATCGGCGGCCCAACTGCCGCCGCTGACATCGCGCACGCGCTGCTGCAGATGGCCGAAGCGTTCCACAGCGGACACGACAAGACCGGAACCTACCATTTCGCCGGAGCGCCCGACGCAAGCTGGGCCAATTTCGCCCGCGAGATTTTCGCGCAAGCAGGGATGAGCACCGCCGTGACGGACATTCCGACGACGCAGTTTCCAACCCCGGCGGAGCGTCCGAAGAACTCCCGGCTGGACTGCACGACAACCGAAATCGCATTTGGCCTGAAACGGCCCGACTGGCGCCAAAGCCTTGGCACGGTCCTGAAGGAATTGGGAGAGGTCGCATGACTCAACGCAAAGGCATCATCTTGGCTGGCGGGTCTGGAACAAGGCTCTATCCCATCACGATTGGCGTCTCGAAACAGCTTATGCCGATCTACGACAAGCCAATGATCTACTACCCGCTGAGCGTGCTGATGCTGGCCGGTATCCGCGAGATCGCGGTCATCACGACGCCGGAGGATCAGTCGCAATTCCAGCGGATGCTTGGCGATGGCAGCCAATGGGGGCTCACCCTGACCTTCATCGAACAGCCCTCACCTGACGGGCTGGCGCAGGCTTACTTGCTAGCCGAAGATTTCCTTGCAAGCGCACCGTCAGCGCTGGTGCTTGGCGACAACATATTCTTCGGTCACGGGCTGCCCGAAATGCTGACGGCGGCGGATCAGAAAACCACCGGCGCGACCGTCTTCGGATACCACGTGTCCGACCCGCAGCGGTATGGCGTGGTTGCGATGGACGCGGACGGCAACGTCACCGACATCGTGGAAAAGCCCGAGGTTCCACCGTCGAGCTTTGCAGTCACCGGCCTTTACTTCCTTGACGGAGAAGCGTCGAGCCGCGCCAAACAAGTCACGCCCTCAGCACGGGGAGAGTTGGAAATCACCTCCCTGCTGGAGATGTATCTGGAACGCGGTGAGCTATCCGTCGAACGGATGGGTCGAGGATACGCCTGGCTCGACACCGGGACGCATGGCAGCCTTCTGGATGCAGGCAATTTTGTGCGGACGCTGCAAAAGCGGCAAGGGATGCAGACCGGCTGTCCCGAGGAGATTGCGTTCGAAAAAGGGTGGATCACGGCAGAAGCGCTTGAAGAGCACGCCCGGCGGTTTGAGAAGAACGAATACGGCAAATATCTTCGCCAGGTCATCGATCAGACGCACTGAGCGGCGGAGTATCCCGCCGCCCAGTCATTCGCGCTACAGGTATTGACCACCCGTTGCGACCGTTCCCGCACTATCGCCGGGCAGGAAACCAGCCCCGGCGGCGCCTGTATCAACGACACCGTTGCGCGTCACTGCGTAGCGTGGCCCGGTCGCCGAGCCGGAAAACGCAATGCCGGACAGGTCAGCCAAAGCAAGGCCATCGACCGCGCCAAATTCAGCGGAAAAATCAGGCGTGCCCGACAAGGCGACCGTTCCCGCCGACGCAATCAACTGACCACCCGCCTCGCAGAAGAAATGTCGCGCAGCACCGCCAAGAATCGTGACGTCGCCGTCAATCTCCAACCGACCGCCATCAATGCGCAGGTGGTTGCCGACGGTTGCACCAAATTCTACGTCGGAAATCGAAACGCTCGCGCCACGTCCGACGCTGACCGCCGCGCCCGTGCCGCTTGCGGCCAAGCTGACGCCCTGAAGCGTCGCGTCGCCCGATTGGATCGACAGCGCATCCGCCGCTGCGCTGCTAAGCACGACAGCGCCGGGCGTTGAAGTATTTCCAAGAATGTGCAGCCGCTTCAGTCCAACGAACGCTGCGCCAAGTTCGACCGTTTGCGAAAGCGCATAGGTGCCATCGGCCAGCGAAATCGTGACCTCATGACCTGCGGCGTCCAGCGACTCGACCGCCGCGATAGCCCGCCCAATCGACGCGAACGCGCCCGTGCCGGAGAAGAGGCCGTCGTTGCCATCATCCCCCGCAACAGGGTCGATATAATAGGTTCGCGACGCGCCCAATCGCTCCCGAACGCCGCCGGATGGGAACGACACGACGCCGCTGGTTGAATCGATCTTGATCGCAGTCGCCCAGCCGGACCCATCCGCGCTGACCTTGATCGCGAAATCATCGGTGCCAACAGTCCCGAACTCCGCACGGCCGGACCAATTCGTCTGGAACAAAACGCTTGCGCTATCACCCGTTGCGTTCTTGTTCACCTTCAACTGATGACCTGCGCCTTCGTGGTTCAGCAGTGTGGCAGGCGCGGCGATGGCTAGCCGGTTTGTCAGGTCGGCCGTTGCGTTCACGCCGATGGCCGTCATGTTCTGAAGCTCTGACGGTAGCACCGGAACCGCCCAGTTAGACCCTTGAAACGTCACTGTTTCACCTTCATCGGCAACGTAAGCCGCCCAACCGACCAGCGGGGCGAAAAAGTCCCAGATGCCGTCAAGGAACGCGGCGATCTGGCCCTCGCGCCCGGCCCATTCTGCCGTCGCACCCGACCCGATGATGTAGCGGTCGCCATCCACTGCCGCGGCTGGCGGGTCCGAGATACTGCGCGATTTGACCGACAGCTGCACGATCACGTCCAACGCCCTTAACGCTTCGTTATGGGTGACGTGTTTTTGTGCTTGCGAAGGCTGAATGTAGGGAAGCGACAGAATGGATGAGTTGTCTGGCATGTGGGACCTCTAATTTGTGGATTTCAGCCGGAAATATTGCGAGGAATCCTCTCTCATCCATATATGCGGCGTGCGGCAGATTATGGCTCTGTTCATCGGTGAGGCCTGATTTGCCGTCGCCGAAACGGGGGTAAAGTATGCTCTCGACCACTGCCCCTCAAACGGTATCGCGCCCGTTCAAAACCAGCCGAACAATCATCGCACTGATCCTGCGCGAAATGGCGACGACATATGGCAGATCGGCGCTCGGCTATCTTTGGGCAATAGCAGAGCCTGTTGGCGGCATCGCGCTCCTCACCGTCATATTCGCGGTCGCCTTCCACGCGCCGCCAATCGGCGACAGCTTCCCGCTGTTTTACGCATCCGGCATCCTGCCCTTCATGATGTATTTCGACACCTCAAAGAAAACCGAAACCGCGATCCGGTTTTCCAAACCGCTGCTTTACTATCCGGGCGTCACCTATATCGACGCGATCCTCGCCCGCATGATCCTAGGCACGCTGACCCAGATCCTCGTCGTCACGATCGTGTTGGTCAGCATCATCGTTATCTGGAATCTCAACCTGATTCTTCACGTGCCGACCATCGGACTGGTGCTGGCAATGGCGGCGGCCCTCGCGCTGGGGGTCGGGACGCTGAACTGCTATCTAATCTCGGTTTTTCCGTTCTGGGAACGTATCTGGGCGATTCTCAATCGGCCGATGTTCATCGTCTCTGCCATCGTATTTCTGTTCGACTCCGTGCCGGAGCCTTACCGAAGCTGGCTATGGTTCAACCCGCTGATCCACGTCACGGGTCTGATGCGCGAAGGCGTCTTTGCTACCTACGACGCGCATTACGCGTCGCCCGCCTATGTATTCGGGATTAGCGGGGTATGCCTCGCCGCTGGGCTGCTACTGCTTGGTCGGTATCACCGGGATATCATCAACAACTGACGCCGCGATCGCCGCAGATCAATGAATACTTAACCACGAACGCGCTAGGGGTCGTATGTTGGTCAGCTTTGAAGGAGCCCTTACGTGACGGTCTATTCGCTATTGCGGCGCGATAATATTTCCCGGTTCCGTTCCGCCGTTCAGCAAGATGGATGGCGCACTGCAGCACGCAAGGCCGGGCATCACCTGAAGCGAATCGCGCGCGGCCACGGCCAATCCGCTGTTCCCGACACGACCACTCAGCGAACCAGCGCCAGTCACCTTAGCCCGCTTTGGCGCGACATCGCGGCCAATGATGCGTTTCACATCAGTCGTGCGCCTGCCGTTCTGACCAAAGCACGGCGCATCGTCATGATCGGCGACATGAACCTGCCCCAGTGCCGAAAATACCGGGTAGAGCAGCTGGGCGACTTGTGGGCGCAGAAGGATATCGACTACCAATACGCGCATTATCAGGACCTTCCCCGTGCCTGTCGGCTGATGCAGGACGCGACGCATCTAATGCTCTACCGAATGCAAAGCGACCCGCTTCTGACGATGTATTTGTATGAGGCGCGGCGCCTGCGCCTGCCGATTCTCTACGACATCGACGACCCACTGTTTTCGATCTCGGCTTACGAGACCTATGAAAACATGAAGGCGCTGCCCGACGCGATGAAAGCGCATTTCGTGAACGAAGCGCCGCGATACCTCGATGCCCTGAACAGCGCCGACATCGTGACCGTATCGACGCCGGGGTTGAGGGATCACGCACAGCTTTATTCCGCGCGGTCAATTTACACCCGCCGCAATTTCGCGGATCAGGAAACACTCGCCGCGGCCGAAACCGCGCTGTCCGCTATCGGCCATCAGAACGCACCCTTCCGTGTCGCCTTCGCCAGCGGATCAAGGGGGCATGAGGTTGACTTTGCCCTTGTTCAGAAAGACGTCGCCCGGTTCCTCTCTGACGATCCGACCCGACGCCTGATGATCCTCGGCCATTTCGACGATACCCTGCTGCCGGAAGGGTTGAAGCCCCAAATCGAACGGCATGACTTCACGACCTACGGCGATTATCTGGCCGCGCTCGCCCGCGCCGACTGCGCCATCATGCCGTTGACGGACGACACGTTTAACCGTTGTAAAAGCGCTGTCCGCGTTCTGGACGCCTCATCGGTCGCGGTGCCGAGTATCGTAGCCCCGGTCGGCGACATGGCGAATGTCGTGCGGGATGGCGATACAGGAATGGTGCTGCACGCCGACCAGGGCTGGTATGACGCGCTAAGCTCGTTGGCAAAAGACCGAACGGCCGCGTCCGCGATGGGCGCATCCGCGCGCGCTGACCTCATCGAAAATTGGTCCGCTGCGCCGACGCCACAGATCGTGGAACCTGAGATTATCCGGTGGGTATCCGAATGACCCTCGCCCAGCATATCGTCGTCGTGAATGTTTTCTTTGCCCCGCACTCCTACGGCGGGGCGACGATTGTGGCTGAACAGGTGGCGAATGAACTGAACCGCCGACACGGCATCACGATCACTGCGATATCTGCCATCAGCCGCGCCGACCTCGCGCCCTATCAGGTTGTGAAGGTCGAACGAAACGGCATCGTGAACTACCTGATCAATCTGCCGACGGGGCGCAGATATGTTGAAATCTACGACAACCCGATCGTCGCGGATACCGTGCAGAATCTCCTCGAATTTCTTTCCCCAAACCTCGTTCATGTCCATTGCGCGCAGGATCTTGGCGCGAACATCATCGGTGCAGCACGGCAGATGGGATTCCCCGTCGTGCTAAGCGTCCACGATTTCTGGTGGCTCTGTGAACGGCAATTCATGATCCGTCCCAACGGCAAATATTGCGGGCAAGATCCGGTCGACCTCCGCTCCTGCCGTGGCTGCGTTGACAATATGCGGCAGGCGACCACGCGCGCGGCCTTTCTGCGCACGCAGGCGGCCCAAGCCAACCTAATCACCTATCCCAGCGCGTTTGCGATGGACCTTGCGAACCGGTCTGGATTTCCCGCTGAACGCTCAGTCACTTGGACAAATGGCGTGCGGCTGCCGAGGCCGGATTTCTTCGCCGCACAAGCCGCGCGCCGCGCCGCCGATCCCCGACCGGTCTTCGGCTTCCTCGGCGGTCCATCGCAAATCAAGGGCTGGCCACTAATCCGAAGCGCATTTCGGCATCTGAATCGGAGCAATTTCGCGGGCCTTCTGGTCGATGGCAGCCTCGATCAAAGCTGGTGGCAGGACCGCGATATCGGGGGGATGCGGGGTGACTGGCAATTCCACCCTCGGTTCCCGCAGGCAGAGATTGACGCCTTCTACGCCAAAATCGACATCCTTCTATTCATGTCGCAATGGAAAGAGACGTTTGGCCTTACCATCAGAGAAGCGCTCGCCCGGGGAATCAAGGTTATCCAGACCGATAGCGGCGGCACGACGGAGTATCCCGGTGCGGATCGGTCGCAAATGATCCCGATTGGCGTCGGCCCGGATGCGTTGGTCGCAAAACTCAATGACACACTGGATGCGAGTGACACGCATCCAACGCCGATCGACGTCACCAGCTACGCGGAGCAGGCCGACGCATTTCTTGGTCTGGTCGAACCGATACTCCGAACCAGGGCCGCGTGACCGGAGGTTACTTGTAGCTCCCCGGTCGCAGAAACTCTGCGAATGCACCAATCGCATCGTCCGCCGGACGTGGCAGAGTCATGAAGTCAGCGAGGTGATGCACAAAGACATTTGGCTTTGTAATCGCCTTTTCGTAGGAAATCAGCGCGGTCGGCAGCTTCCACCGTTCCACCAGGAACCAGTTGCGCTGCTGCTGAATCAGCACCTCGTGAACTGATCGTTGCTGGTTGCGATTGTGCCACCGCATATGCGCCTTCATCGTCGCGATGATGTCGCGGAACACCACGATCAGGTGGGGGTTTCTGACATGCGGCAGAAGCTCATCCAGATAGTTCACCGCATCGGGGCATTTCCAACCCCAGACATCATGCGCTCCATCCCGCTGCCGGGCGCTTTCAGCCATCTGCTTGACGCCACGACCGAGGAAATCGGCGTCTTCGTAGTTATTCGTCAAACCGCTGCCCATGAACACGCCAAGACGCTGCATTGTGCCCGCGACCGCGCTGGTTCCACCACGGGGCACGCCGAGGCAGATAAAGGTGCGCTGATCGGGAATATTCTGCGCATCGTTCATGTGCATCGTCACGACAGCGCTGCTTCGATTCATTTCATTCATAGTGTTTCCGCACGCATAGAAAGGCCGTTCCCGGCCGGTTCGCCCATGCTAAAACCAAGAAGGTTTCAGCCGTCTTAAAACAGGAAGTCTTCCGAGCCGAGCGCGCCCAAAAACACGTTCGACAGCGTGATCGTATTCCCCAACAGATCGTCGATCACGACATCGTCGCCCACCTGCCGGATATGGTTTTCCATCAAATCGGTGTGGTCGGTAATCGCGGCGACGGCGGACAGGTCGATCCGTTCAAGATCATTATTCGCGTCGAAATCGGTGATCGTATCTTGCCCAAAACCATCTACGAAAATGAATGTGTCGTTGTGCCAATCGCCGGTCATCGTGTCGTTTCCGTTGCCGCCGCGAAGCTCATCATGGCCGGCACCGCCGAACATCACGTCGTCCCCGTTTCCCCCCACCAGCAAATCTTCGTTGCGTGCGCCGAACAGGCGGTCATGCCCGCTCCCTCCATGAAGCAGATCGTTGCCGTCACCGCCAAACAGCCGGTCATGGCCCCCGTCACCGCGCAGCAGGTCCATGTCGGGGCCGCCATAAAGCCAATCGTTATGCCAGCCGCCATGCAGCGCATCCATGCCAAACCCGCCCCGCATCGTGTCATGCCCCGGCCCGCCATCCATCATGTCGTGGCCAGCATCGCCGATCATCAGGTCTTCGTTCCGGCCACCATAGATGCGGTCATGGCCGTTTTGGCCAAACAAACGGTCGTTGCCATCGCCGCCGAACAGTCGGTCATGACCGATGCCGCCCCAGACAAAATCGAGCCCATCGCCGCCATAAAGCCAATCGTTGTGCAGCCCACCGTGGAGTCTGTCGTTGCCCCCTCCGCCCCTCAGCGCATCGCTTTCGTTGCCGCCAAACAGCTCATCCCGCCCGTCGTAGCCGTGAATTTCGGCACCGCCGTCGCCGCCTTTCAGCATGTTGTCGTCCGCCGTGCCGTAGAAGTAACCCCGATAGGACGCCGCAACCTGCGAGGGCGGAACGCGGTCGATATTCACGACGTCATTGTCGTAGAAATCCGCTTCGGTCAGGGGCGCGCCGGAAAGGGTTGTGATGTGCAGCGCCTCTCCACCAATGCTGATCGTGACGCCGGTATCGGTTGGCTGAAAATCAAGCGCGTGAACGGAATAGAGTCCGCCGAACGACGACAGGTCGATCCGATCCTTTCCGATTTCAAAGTCCTCGATGTAGTCATCGGTGCCATCCGCTTTGAACACAAAGACATCAGCCCCCACGCCGCCGAAAAACGTATCGATCTCGGCGCCATCAATCAAAATGTCGTCGCCCGCCCCGGCAGAGATTTCTACGCCTTCACCGATCGCGGTCAGCACGTCGGCCCCCGACGTTCCGTTCAGAATCCCCCCGCTGGCCATCGCAACGATGCCGAGCGGGCCGAGATTCAGTTTGAATTGCGAAAGCCCCCCTTCGGCACCGGATGTTACAAAAACGTGGATGTCGGGGCCGATCTTGGCCACCGCAATGTCGGATACGTTGGATAGGGTCGTATCCGTTTGATCCGCAATCGATTCAACATGCAGCAACCGTCCATCGGGCAGCAAGGTCAGCAGGCTGATGCCATCATCACTGCCACTCGTCAGAACGAAAACGCGACCGTCGACCTCAAACACCTTGAGAGCCGTTACGTCGTCAAAATGGGTGATCAAAGAGTCTCTAACTTGCGAAATAGTCTCGAATGTTCCATCGGGTCGCACTTCGATCACCGATAAAATACCGTCCGCCGACGACGCCCTGATGACGAGCTCTTTCCCCCCATAGGACACCGGTTGAAGGGTCTGGGTCGACAGGTAAGATGCGCCGCCGGGTTTTTCGATCAATGCCGCCAACCGCAGCGCCCCATCCGGGCCAATTTCATAGCTGGCAAGGCCGCCATCAACCTCGGACGCAGCAATCAGGTAGATCTTGTCGCCCGCGGCAACCGTGGCCATCGCGCAGACTTGCCGAAGCGGATCGCCCGTATCCGCAACCCGGTTCAACAGGCGCAGGTCGCCCGATGGTGACACCTCATGAATACTGATCCCGGCGCCGTTCGTTTCGGCCAGATATACGTATTCACGACCGCCGAGATCGACCCGAATGCCTTGCAACAAATCGCCCCGGAACCCGCTACCGCTCGCGTAAAATGAAATGCCCGCCCCGACGCTATCCGCCAATCGCGCAAGGTCGGAATGCCTGATGGCGTGATCCTGATTGCCGATCGCCACCGGCTCAAACTCAGCGCTTCCGGTGCTGAAATACTGCTCGGCCCCGCGCTGGGTGGCCGTGCCGCCGCCCAGATCAAAGGTCAGCGAGAACCCGTGAACGTAGTTCGTCACGACCAGTTCCGGCCCCGAAGAACCATCCGCAACATCCAAACGCACGACAGTCGACGCGTCGTCAAGCGACCCACCCACGACGGTCTGCACGTGAGAAAACACGCCCATACCAATACCCAATTTCACTACCCGAAATCAGGATGACGAAAAGGGCTTACCGGATGCTTGACGGAATGTGACCCGGATTTGACGGATAGATCGAATTCGACCTATCTGCCGAGCCGATTAAAGGTCGAACGTCGCAAAGACGGGTGCATGATCCGATGGTTTTTCCCAGCCACGGACATGGCGCAGAACGCGGCTTGAATGGCCGGAGTTCGCGATATCCGGCGTCGCCCAGACGTGATCCAGCCGCCGCCCCTTATCCGCCGCATCCCAATCGCGGGCACGATAGGACCACCAGCTATAAAGCTGCCCCTCGGGGATGTCTTTGCGGGTGATGTCCTGCCAACCGCCCGCGTCCTGAGTCGCTGCCAGATGTTCAACTTCAATCGGGGTGTGGCTGACCACTTTCAGTAGCTGCTTGTGGGACCAAACATCATCCTCTCGCGGGGCGATGTTCAGGTCACCGACCAGAATCGATTTCTCGGGTCGATTCGCGTGAAATTCGTCCCGCATATCGGTGAGGTAGTCGAGCTTTTGGCCGAATTTCTCGTTCACCTCGCGATCCGGCACATCGCCGCCCGCAGGGACGTAATAATTGTGGATCGTCACCCCGTTGTCCAACTGTCCCGCAATGTGGCGGGCATGGCCAAGCTGTGCGAAATCGTGGCTGACGACTTCCTTGATTGGCAGGCGGGACAGGATCGCGACGCCGTTGTACCCTTTTTGCCCGCGGGCAATCATGTGGGTGTAGCCAAGCCCCGCGAACCCTTCGAGTGGGATCTTTTCAACCGGGGACTTGCATTCCTGAAGGCACAGAATATCCGGCGCTTCTTCCTCCATCAGCTTCAGAACGATCGGCTCGCGCAATCGAACGGAGTTGATGTTCCAGGTCGCAAGTGTGAAGGCCATGATGCGTCGCTCCGGTAAGGTTCGCCCGACTATAGGGGCGGGTTTGGGGGCCGACCACCCCGCGGACGGATCATCCTGACAAAAAAAAAGACCCGGGCATTTGCCCGGGTCAGTCCAACAGGGAGGTTGCGTCATAACCCTGACGCGGGGGTCTCTATGAAACTAATCTATAACCACCAGATTCGGTCACAAGAAGGCGAGCATTTGTCGGATCTGGTTCTATTTTTTGACGAAGCCGGTAGATATGTGTTTCTAACGTATGGGTCGTTACTCCAGCGTTATAGCCCCAAACCTCGTGCAATAACACGTCTCTAGCCACGACTCCGTCAGTCGAACGGTAGAGGAATTTGAGGATATTCGTCTCTTTTTCGGTCAGGCGAATCTTGCGGTCTTCTTCGTCGACCAGCATCTTCATCGCAGGTTTGAACGTGTAGGGGCCAAGCTGGAAAACCGCATCTTCGGACTGTTCATGCTGACGCAATTGTGCGCGAACACGGGCCAGAAGGACGGGGAATTTAAACGGTTTGCTAACGTAATCGTTCGCCCCGGCATCAAGGCCTAGAATCGTGTCAGCGTCGCTGTCATGGCCCGTCAGCATCAAAACCGGGCATTTCACGCCCTGTTTGCGCATCAAACGACACAGTTCACGGCCATCGGTATCGGGCAGGCCAACATCGAGAATGACAAGGTCGTAAAGCGCTTGCTTGACCTTCTCCATCGCTTCGGTGCCATTGCTGGCCTCGAATACATCGAAATCTTCGGTGGTCACCAACTGCTCCGACAGCGCCTCGCGCAGGTCGTCGTCATCATCGACCAATAGGATTTTCTTCAACGTCGCCATCGGCTGTGCTCCTCCGTTCCTATCTTACAGAAATGTTGATGCACTGGCGCTTCGACAAGATATGCTGCACAAACTTCACGCGGTCGTGTCTATGCTGCGGAAAATGTTTCATTTTCGGGCGTGGCGAACTAAGACCCAGCCTGAACTTGTAACAAAGGACACCAGTGAATGAGCCTTCTGCCCACCCTTCCTGAACGGCTGGCCCGCGTGCGTGCGGACCTTCGGATGGGGGCAGCGGTGGTGTTGACGGGCCAACACGGCGCTGTTCTGGCGCTTGGCGCTGAAACCGCAACCGCCGAACGTCTGGACGACCTGCGCGCGCTTGGGGCCGGTGTGGTGCTGGTGCTGACCGAGCGGCGGGCGACGACGCTGAAGGCGCGGGCCTATGATGGCGACATCGCCCGTGTTCGTGTGCCGGACGACGCTGATCCCGCATGGGTGCGTGCCCTTGCCGACCCGGCGGACGACCTGATCCACCCGATGAAAGGCCCGCTGCTGACTGAACGCGATGGCGACGCAAGCCTGCATCGCGCCGCCGTGCAGCTTGCCAAGGACGCGCATATCCTTCCGGCGATCCTCGTTACGCCGCTGGACGACGCCCTCGCCTTCGCGGCGAAACATGAGCTTGCGACGCTCGACATCGACAGTGCCGCGTCCCTTTTAGCGGAGTCGGTTCCGATGCAGCCCGTCGTTCAGGCCCGCCTGCCGATGGCGCTGGCCGAGGCCGGGCGGCTGCATATCTATCGCCCCGACGATGGCGGCGAAGAACACTACGCAATCGAAATCGGCAAACCGGACAGGGCGAAACCCGTGCTCGCCCGCCTACATTCGGCGTGCTTCACGGGCGATGTGCTCGGGTCGCTGAAATGCGACTGCGGCGCCCAACTGCGCGGGGCGCTTATGCAGATGGGTGAGGCTGGGGAGGGCATCTTGCTCTACCTCAATCAAGAAGGTCGCGGCATCGGCCTTGCCAACAAGATGCGCGCCTACAGCCTTCAGGATCAGGGGTTTGACACGGTCGAGGCCAACCACCGCCTTGGGTTTGAGGATGATGAAAGGGATTTTCGCATCGGAGCAGAGATCCTGAAACACCTCGGCTTCAGCGCGGTCCGCCTGCTGACCAATAACCCGGCGAAGGTCGCGAAGATGGAAGAAACCGGGATCGCTGTCGTTGAACGTGTGCCGTTGGCCGTTGGGCGCACGGCGCAGAACGAAGGCTACCTCAACACCAAAGCGCGGAAGTCGGGGCATCTGCTGTGACGTTCAACGACCTCGTCCTGACACCGCAGGGCGTGCGGTTCATGGGGCGGTTGATTCCGTGTTCCATCGGGCGGGGCGGTATTACCGATGACAAACGCGAAGGTGACGGCGCGACACCTACGGGCTGCCATCGGATCGTCGGCGGGGCCTACCGCAGAGACAGAATGCAGCATCCGTGGGCTAGTGCGCGGGGGCCATTCAGGATGCGGCCCATCGGCCTGACTGATATCTGGTCGGACGATGTCAACGATCCCAGCTACAACCACGGCTTCGCCGCCCCTGACCACCCGTTCAGCCATGAAAAAATGCGGCGCGCGGATGGGCTTTACGACCTTGTGCTAATGACGGACTGGAACTGGCCGGACGCGACGCCCGGCAAAGGGTCCGCCATTTTCCTGCATGTCTGGCGGGCACCGCATTACCCGACGGCGGGTTGCGTCGCGTTTGCAAAGCCTGACCTGTTGTGGATCACGCAGCGGATCGGCCCGGACACCCGGTTGATCGTTCGCTAGGACGCGTTATTCCGGATAGCGTCGCCGCGCTGCGGCCTGACCCAAAACCTGATTCCCGCGTCGGGCGGTCGCGCGCCATTCGTAGGTGTGAACGCCATTTGGGGGACAAGGGCTTTTGTAATTGAACGTTCCCGACGGGATCGCGCCATCCTGTCCGACCCGCAACCGCCCACCACCGTGGTTGTAGCCCGGAACATCCAGATCCTTCAGCCGGAACTCAATCGTATCGGTGCCCGGAGGAACGTCTGACAGAATGAACCTAGGATTACCGACGACATTCGGTCGCCCGGTCGTGCATCGCGGAATATCGCCCCATTCAAATGAAATGGAGAAATCTGCCGCCGCCGCACTTGCCGACAGGCACACGGCCAACGTCGCCATTGAAAATGCGCGCATCACCCCAATACTCCCAAAAAAATCAATCCGGGGGAGCATACCGCAAACACGCAAACGTCCAAAGGCGTTCAACCGTAGTCGCGTTCCCCGAATATCGCGGAGCCGACCCGAACATGGGTTGCCCCCAGCGCGACCGCGCGTTCATAATCACCGCTCATCCCCATCGACAAGCCGTCAAGGCCGTTACGCTCCGCGATCTTGGCGAGCAGCGCAAAATGAAGGCTCGGTTCCTCATCTACCGGGGGAATACACATCAGGCCGACAATCGGCAGGCCCAGATCGCGGCATTCTGCAATGAACTTGTCGGCGTCGGCGGGCATGACACCAGCTTTCTGCGGCTCTTCCCCGGTGTTGACCTGAATGAACAGATCGGGGCAATGGCCAAGCTCTCCCGACAGCCGCGCGAGCGTCTTTGCAAGCTTCGGGCGGTCGAGCGAATGGATCGCGTCGAACAACTCCATCGCTTGCTTTGTCTTGTTGGTTTGCAGCGGCCCGAGCAGGTGAAGCTCCACCCCGTCGAAATCATCCCGAAAACCCGGCCATTTCCCGGCGGCTTCCTGAACCTTGTTTTCGCCAAACAGGCGGTGGCCTTCCTCAAGCACCGCACGGACGCGGTCGTCCGGCTGACGCTTGGACACGGCAATCAGACGGGTCGTGCCGGGGAATCGACCGGCCCGGTCTTCCTCAGCCTTGATGCGGGATTTGATTTCGGAAAGCGACATATCTGGCCTCTGGTCTGTTTGCCTCAGACAAACACCATAGGGCCGCAAAAGAAAAGGGCAGGCGCGATGCCTGCCCTTCCCTTATCAGTAATGTCTTCTAACTTAGAAGGACATCGCGATACCGAGAGACCAAGTCTCGCGGGATGTGCCAGCCAGAGCAACAGCTGCTGCGGTGTCGTCGTCTACAGTCGCGGTCGAAGTCGCGGCGTAGTCGCCTTTACCGTAGCCGAACTGAACAACAGCACCGCCGCCCAGATCGTAGTTAGCTGCAAGACCCCAACCGTCGGTGGAACCACCGCCGACCAGATCATATTCGCCGTAGTTGGCGGATACTGTCAGAGCGTTCATGGAGTAGCCAATGCCAAGACCCAGATGCTTGTCGTTGTCGCCAGCCGCTTGGCCGTCGAGGTCCGAGTAGTTCAGGATCGCTTGGAAGCCATTGTTGAACTCTGCGTTCAGGGACATACCCCAGATATCACGCGTGCCGTCGGTTTGGTAACCAAGGCCAACGCTCAGATCGCCAGCTGCGGAGATGCCGTCGAAGCTGTAACGTGCACCGAGACCCCAAACTGTGTCGCCACCGGCGGCAGTGTCTTGAAGCTCAGCAGACAGAGCTACGCCGAAATCACCGAAGGTGTTGTCGTAACGCAGGATCTGACCGTCGTAGGTGCCGTCAAGACCAGCGTTGCCGCTGAAACCAGCGTGGGTCGTGTGATCGTCGTTGATCGCAGAACCGATACCAACTTCAGTCAGTGCCCAGTCGAACGCACCGTCGGTGTCGCCCATCGTTACCGTACCGAAATCACCGGAGATGAAAACAGCGTGGTTACCGGAGTCACGACCGATGTCACCAGCGGTCGGCTGGTCGTCCAGCTCGTCCAGGTCGATGGTCGCGCCGAAAGTCAGGCCGTTGTCGGTGGTGCCGGACAGTGTGAAGCGAACGTCCAGATCGTGGTGGAAGCGAGTTTCGCCGTCACCGATCAGGCCACCAGCGGTGGCGCCGTCGCCATTTACCAGGGCGCTGTAGTCGGAGTTATAAACGCCGATTTCTGCAGAACCCGTCAGCGTAACGTCTGCAGCTGCGAAGCCAGATGTGGCTACCAGAGCAGTCGTTGCAAAGAGAACTTTTTTCATTTCGTTTTCCCTCGTTATATCAAAAGGTGCTCCTCAACTCAGGGGAATCCGAATTGAGTATGCGTTTCTCTCGCTCTTTTCGGGGGTCATTTGCAAGCACTGGAACCAGCTTCAAACCAAAGTCGCTACAGATGGTGCAGCTTTGCCACAGTCTTTTTCACGGGATCAAAGCGTAAACCTCACGCTTTATCTGAAAGGCCCGAAAAACCTTGCCCGTCGTGGGGGGGTTGGGTAGTAGGGTCTTATACGCAGGATTGAGGCTTTTATATGCGACTTCAACAGTTTTTCGCTTATTTGACAGCAGGCACATGCCTTTTGGCCGTCGCATCCTGTGGGAATATTGGAAGCGGCAGCATCGGCTCTGGCGGGTCCGGCGGATCGGGCAACATTTTTCGCGGCAATGAAGAAGAAGCGAGAGAGGCGCGCATTCGTGCGGGCGTAGAGCAGCCGAACCGCTCCACCATCTGGGATCTTTTTGAGAATCGGGACGATCCCAACACCACGCTTGAGGTCAATAAATACATCTGGAACGCCTCGCTTGACGTGCTGAACTTTCTGCCGATTCAGGCGGCTGACCCGTTTTCGGGGGTTTTGGTTACCGGATATGGCACCCCTCCGGGTGGCGGGCGGGCCTATCGCGCGACGATTTACATCACCGATCCGGCGCTTGATGCGCGGTCGCTGAACGTCGCGTTGCAGACTCGTGGCGGCGGCACCGTTGATGCTGATACGGTTCGCGCGGTCGAAGACGCCATCCTGACGCGTGCGCGTCAGCTGCGTATCCGCGACGGCAACCTCTAGACCTCGCCCGCAGCACTTATTATGACCACGCCGGGCCCCGTGTCCGGCGTTTTCAGTTGAAGGACCAAAACCGATGTCCCGCTATACCGCAGCCGATCTTGAACCGAAGTGGCAGAAAGCCTGGGAAGACGCAGGCGTTTTCACCGCCAAGCGGGATGAATCGAAACCCAAGTATTACGTGCTTGAGATGTTCCCCTACCCGTCGGGCCGCATCCATATGGGGCATGTGCGCAACTATACGATGGGCGACGTGATTGCCCGCTACAAGATCGCCAGCGGCTTTTCCGTGCTGCATCCGATGGGCTGGGACGCGTTCGGGATGCCTGCCGAAAACGCTGCGATGGCGATTGGTGGTCATCCGAAAACATGGACCTACGACAATATCGCCCAGATGCGCGACCAGATGAAACCGCTGGGTCTGTCGATTGACTGGGCTCGGGAATTTGCAACCTGCGACCCGGAATATTACGGCCAGCAGCAGGCGATGTTCATCGACTTTCTCGAAAAAGGACTCGTTTACCGCAAGAACGCGGTGGTGAACTGGGACCCGGTCGATATGACCGTGCTGGCCAACGAACAGGTGATCGACGGCAAGGGCTGGCGCTCTGGCGCAACCGTTGAACGGCGCGAGCTGACGCAGTGGTTCTTCAAGATCAGTGATTATTCCGAAGAACTGCTTGATGCGCTCGACGGCCTCGAAAACTGGCCGGAAAAGGTCCGCACGATGCAGGCCAACTGGATCGGCAAGTCGCGCGGGCTGCAATTCGCGTTTTCGATGATCGACGGGCCGGAAGGCCATGACCGGGTCGAAGTTTACACGACACGCCCCGATACGCTGCTTGGCGCGAGCTTTATCGGCATCTCGCCCGACCACCCGCTCGCCCGCGTGTTGGAGCGTGACAACAAAGACATCGCCGCCTTCAACGCCGAATGCCGCCGCATGGGGACGAGCGAGGAAGATCTGGAAAAGGCCGAGAAACGCGGGTTCGACACCGGGCTGCGCGTGCGCCATCCCTTTGACACGGCATGGGAATTGCCGGTCTATATCGCGAATTTCATCCTGATGGATTACGGCACCGGCGCGATTTTCGGCTGTCCGGCACATGATCAGCGCGATCTGGATTTTGCCCGGAAATACGATCTGCCCGTGGTGTCCACCTACGCGCCCGCCAAGGATGAAGGGCTGGATCTGCCCGAAGACGGCGGCGACGCCTATGTCCCGCCAAAGACCGAACCTGTGATCTACGTCCGCGGCTTCGCCGGCGAGACCGAGCAGACCGGCAACGAAGGCATCGAAGCCGCCATCGCGTTTTGCGAAGAAAACGGCGTCGGCCAAGGCGTTACGAAATACCGCCTGCGCGATTGGGGGCTGAGCCGCCAGCGTTACTGGGGCTGCCCGATTCCGGTGGTGCATTGCGACGACTGCGGAGTCGTGCCCGAGAAAAAAGAGAACCTTCCGGTCGAACTGCCCGATGATGTCAGCTTTGATCAACCCGGCAACCCGCTGGACCGCCACCCGACATGGCGCGACGTGCCGTGCCCGTCTTGCGGCAAACCGGCGAAGCGTGAAACCGACACGATGGACACGTTCGTGGATTCATCATGGTATTTCGCCCGGTTCACCTCGCCCCGCGCCGATACGCCCACGGTTGCCGAGGACGCCGCCTACTGGATGAATGTCGATCAGTATATCGGTGGGATCGAACACGCGATTCTGCACCTGCTTTATTCGCGCTTCTTTGCGCGGGCGATGAATATCTGCGGACATCTGCCGAAATCGGCGATTGAGCCGTTCGATGCGCTGTTCACGCAAGGCATGGTCACGCACGAGATTTACGTGACCCGCGACGAAAAGGATCGGCCGGTCTATCATCTGCCCGAAGATATCGAATGGCACGAAAGCGGCGCGCGGCTTGGGGCAACGGGCGATCCGGTGTCGGTCATCCCGTCCGCCAAGATGTCGAAATCGAAAAAGAACGTCGTCGACCCGGTCAACATCATCAAGGCGTTCGGCGCGGACACGGCGCGGTGGTTCGTGATGTCCGACAGCCCGCCTGAACGCGATGTCGAATGGACCTCAGCCGGGGCGGATGCGGCGTTCAAGCACCTGTCGCGGGTCTGGATGCTATGCGACCGGATCGCCGAGATGCCAGAGGGCGAAGGCACAGGCGACGATGATCTGATTCGCGCGACACACCGGGCCATTGCCGATGTTACGCAAAGCATTGAGGGGTTCGCCTTCAACAAGGCCATCGCCAAGCTTTACGAATTCGCTAATACGCTGTCGAAATCGAAGGCCGGAAAGGCGGCGCAGCGTCAGGCCGTGATGACTCTTGCGCAGTTGATGTCCCCCATGACTCCGCACTTGGCCGAAGATATCTGGGCATATCAGGGCGGCGCAGGGCTGGTCGCAACCGCCCCGTGGCCCAAGGCCGACCCGGCGCTTTTGGTCGAAGACACGGTCACTCTGCCGATCCAGATCAATGGCAAGCGGCGGTCGGAAATCCGCGTGCCTAAGGACATGCCAAAGGAACAGGTTGAAAAGCTGGTTCTGGCGGACGAAGCTGTGATGCGGGCGCTGGATGGCAGCACCCCGAAAAAGCTGATTGTCGTGCCGGGGCGCATCGTAAATGTGGTTGTCTGACCGAAGAACATTCCTACTATCGCTCGCCGCCCTTGCTGGGTGCGGGTTTGAACCGGTCTATGGGCCGGGCGGTGACGCCGCCGGGCTGCGCAGCCAGATCGAGGTCGACGCGCCGACGGATGAGGACGGATTCAACTTCGTGCGTCGCCTGGAACACCGCCTTGGCCAGCCGCAGGCACCGCGCTATCAGCTTGGCTATACGCTGCGGACGGACGAAGACGACCTCGGCATCACGCCGGATCAACAAATCACCCGTTACAACGTGCTGGGTCAGGTCGATTTCACGGTGACTGATGTCACGACCGATTCTGTCGTTACCTCAGGCACGATTGAGAATTTCACCAGCTACGCCGCGACCGGCACCACCGTCAGCACCCGCGCAGCGCAGCGCGATGCAAATCAAAGGCTGATGGTGATCCTTGCCGATCAGGTCGTATCCCGGTTGCTGGCGACGTCAGGGGCTTGGGCAAGATGAAGCTCGCCGGGCGTGAGTTTGCGGGATATTTCGCGAAACCCGATCCAAGCAGCGCCGGCCTTTTGATCTACGGCGCGGACGCGATGCGCGTGGCGCTGCGACGGCAAGAGGTTATTGCCGCGCTGATCGGCCCGAATGGCGACGACGAAATGCGCCTGACTCGCATCGCCGCCGCTGACTTGCGCAAGGAACCCGCGCGCGTGCTGGATGCGATCAAGGCGCAAGGCTTCTTTCCCGGTCCGCGCGTTGTGTTTGTCGAAGACGCGACAGACGGCCTTGCACCCATCATCAACGACGCGCTGGCTGAATGGCAGGACGGCGACGCACAGGTGATCGTGACAGCAAAGCAACTGACCGCGCGGTCTGCCCTGCGTAAATTGTTTGAGGGGCATCCGAAAGCTTATGCCGTCGGCATCTATGACGACCCGCCGTCGCGGGCCGAGATTGAATCGACCCTGACGAAATCCGGCGTGAAAAACATCGGCGGCGATTCCCTTTCTGCCCTCGAAGCGCTTGCCCGCACAATCGACCCCGGCGATTTCAGGCAGACAGTCGAGAAACTTGCGCTCTATAAGATGGGCGACGACACACCCGTCACGCCCGAGGACATTATCGCCGTCGCCCCAACCTCGACCGAAGCCGCGCTTGACGACGTGATAAATGTGGTCGCCGAGGCTCGCACGGCCGAAATCGGCCCACTGATTACCAAGCTTGAGGCGCAAGGCGTCGCGGCCGTCGGCCTTTGCATCGGCGCGACGCGGCATTTCCGCCAGCTTCACGCCGCTGCCTCGGACCCCGGCGGTATTCCTTCAGGGATTCAGCGACAACGCATCTTTGGACTGCGCCGCGACCGGATGCAGCGGCAGGCAAAAGACTGGGGGATGCGGCGGCTTGAAACCGCGCTGTCCATGCTGACAGACACGGACCTACAACTCAGATCGACCAGCCGCGCCCCGGCAATGGCAGTCATTGAACGCACGCTGGTGCGGCTGTCGATGCTTGCACAACGACGATAGGACGACCGACGGAGGGGGCATGTACCAGGTTATCGGCGCAGCCAGATCACGCACCCTAAGGGTGCTTTGGATGTTGGAAGAATTGGGCCTTGATTACGAACACATCCCGGCGCGGCCCCATTCCCCGGACGTGACCGAGGAAAACCCCGCAGGCAAGATTCCGGTGCTAATCGAAGGGGATGCAACGCTCACCGATTCGACCGCGATCATCCAATACCTCGCTGACAAGCACGGTGCGTTGACCTATCCGGCGGGCACCATCGACCGGGCGCGGCAAGATGGCATGACGCAGTTGCTGCTGGATGAATTCGACGCCGCGCTTTGGGTGGCGGTGCGGCACATGCACCTTCTGCCAGAGGCGTTGCGCCAAGACGGCATCGCAAACACCGTCGGTTGGGAAATCTCCCGCAGCGCGGAGCGTTTGGCCCATCGGATCGACGGGCAACCCTTCGTGATGGGGGATGAGATGACCGTCCCTGACATCATCCTGACCCATTGCGGCGGCTGGGCAATGTCGGGTGGGTTTCGCAACGAAGTGAAAGTCCTGCGCGACTACCTGCGTCGGATGCGGAATCGCCCGGCCTATCGCCGCGCGTTGGCGCGGGCGTAATCCGCCGCGGCGCGCCCGGCCAGCAAGCCCGTGGCGAGGCATCCGTTAATTAGGTAACCGCCTGTCGGCGCTTCCCAATCGAGCATCTCTCCGGCGCAGAACACCCCCGGCATTGCGTTCAACATCAGCCCATCGTCCATCGCAGAAAACGCAACACCGCCCGCCGTCGAAATCGCCTCATCCATCGGGCGGGGGCCATTGTGGCGGACCGGCAGCGCCTTGACCAGCGGGGCGAGCGCCTCGCCCTCCGGCACCGGTCGCCCGAATTCCATCAGCAACGCCCGTTTGACGGGGTCGAACCTAAGCGCCTTGCGCAAGTGGTTCGTCAGGCTGGTTTTGCCACGGGGATGCGACAACCTGCTGGCGATTTTCGCCTCGCTCCAATCGGGCATAAGGTCGAGCGTCAGGGAAGCACCCTCCCGCAGCGCCCGCGACACTGCATACACTCCGCCGCCTTCGATCCCGCGGGCTGACACGACAAACTCTGCCCGCGCAGATCTATCGCCCGCGATCAGCGTCACGTTCTTTACCGGCGCGCCGAAGTGTCTTGCCATGTGCGGCGACCAATCGACGGCGAAACCCATATTCGCGGGCTGAAACGGGACTAGATCAACCCCCCGCGCCGCAAGCATATCGGCCCAAGCCCCGCCAGACCCCAACCGTGACCAGCTCGCGCCACCCAGCGCCAGAACGCACACATCTGAGGTCTGCGTTTCCTTGCCCTCGGGTGTCTCAAAGACGAACGCGCCGTCATACCCGACCCAGCGCATCCGAGTCCGAAACGCGACGCCCTTCCCGTCAAGTCGGGCGAGCCAAGCCCGGAGCAATGGCGACGCTTTCATCGCTTTCGGAAAGACCCGCCCCGACGATCCGGTAAACACATCCTGCGCCAAACCCGCGGCCCAATCCCGCACCGCCTTCGGACCAAAGGCGTGCATAGCCGCCTCCAGCACCGCGCCCCCGCCCTGAAACTGCGCAACGAACTGATCCAGCGGCTCATCCATCGTAAGGTTCAGACCGGATTTCCCCGCCATCAGAAATTTCCGCGCAACAGATGGCTTGGCATCCGCAACGGTGACGGACAGCCCGGCATCGGCCAAAACCTCTGCCGCCATCAGCCCAGCCGGCCCCGCGCCGATCACCAGCGCGTCGGTCATGCGGTCGGCATCTCGCCCTTGAACTCGACCACCCGATGCGGATAGGGGATCTGGATTCCGTTGTCCTTCAGCGCGTTCCAGACGAGGAACAGAACGTCGGAGGTATACTTATTCTCTCCGTCGTCGATGCCGTTCACCCAGAACTCCACCGCGAAGTCGATACCGCTGTCGCCAAACCCGCGCAGTTCGCAATCGGGCGGGAAGGGATCGTCCAGCACATCCTTATGTGTCGCCACAGCCTTTTCCACGATTGAGGGCACTTTGTTGATGTCGGTG
This sequence comes from Aliiroseovarius sp. YM-037, assembly GCF_048060095.1. NCBI lineage: Bacteria > Pseudomonadati > Pseudomonadota > Alphaproteobacteria > Rhodobacterales > Paracoccaceae > Aliiroseovarius > Aliiroseovarius sp. YM-037. The sequence goes on from NZ_JBLUOA010000005.1 coordinate 38,573, forward strand.
TCATAGCTGACGGAAAACGGCGCCTCATACCGATTGGCAGAGCCGCTGTCGGAATAATTGACGACCCGCGTCGTTATGAAATCTTCGTTCGGAACAACAATCCAGCGACCGTCATAGGTTTCAAGGATCGCAGCACGGGCTGTCATCCTGACGATTGTCCCGGCCTCTCCGCCATCAAGCTCCACGAAATCGCCAACGGTTGCCTGCCCTTCCAGCAACAGAATAACGCCCGAGATGAAGTTCGACGCGATTTTTTGCAGACCAAAGCCCAGCCCGACGCCAATCGCACCCCCAAGAACAGCGAGCGTGGTCAGGTCGATCCCCATGATATTCATCAGCAGCAGGAAGGCCGCCCCGAAAATCACGATCTCTGCAGCCTTGACGGCAAGCTGCCGGGTTGCGGGGCGCAGCTCCTCCTGCCGTTTGATATAGGCGGCGCTTTGATCGTTCGACCAACGGCCAAACCAGAACAGAAGCGATCCGGCGACCACGCCCCGTACCAGCGACATGATCGAGAATGAGATATTGCCAAGCGCGACGTTGGTTTCGTTCAGATAGGTCGAAACCTCATCCAGCAACCCGACCGTATAGAGCGCCATGATCGGCAACAGCACGTAGCGGCCCAGCAACTTGAGAAACGGATCGCTGACGATATCGCGCACCAGCGCCCGCGCGGCGAGGAACAGGAACAACCGCTTGCCGAACGCAATCACAACGCCGGAGCCAAAGACGGATCGGATCACACCCTCGCCCACCGCCGTGAACAGATAGGCGAGCAATGGCAGGATCAGCGGCAGGAAGATCAGCAGGAACCGACGGCCGCGGGCGAAGAGTGTTTCTTGATCCTCAGCCGGAGTCAGAATGTTGGTGAGGGTTGGCACAACCCGCCGCGCAACCAGCCAGGCAAGAACGAAGGACACGACCAGAACCGCGAATTGCGACCACGCCGCCGGGCTGACCAACCAGCCCTTCGCAATCTCCCACCCTTGCAGGGCGTAACCCTGCACCGTTGTCATCAACTCAGACGGGTTTTCCATGTTGCCACCTGCTGCTTATCGGTCCCTGAAAGCTCTTGCATTGATCGGCGCCGCAAAACAAGTCTGTCGCGGCGAAACACTCTGCTGTGTGGCCGCCTGATCCTACGTCAATGAATGGGCGGCTTCATTCGGCTTATCGACCTATCCAACACGCTCAGGAATATCGCGAAGAACCGGATCAGGTAATTTTCCTTTGCGGGCTGAGGGTCGCCAAACTCCTGCGCCAAGAAGCGATACAAGACCATGCGGTCAGCGGGGATGTGGCCCGCAGCCATGGGTCCGGCTTGTCTAAGACAATACCAGTCGCCGATCAGTTCGGTCATACTAAGGTTCTGCAAATGAGCGATATCAATGCCGCGCTGCGCTGCCAAAGACGCCAGTTGGGTCATGCCGCTTGGTGGCGCTTTAGAACCACCTGACTCCGCCAAAAACCAGCAACCGAGATTCGCCGCGCTGGCATTTTCAACCGCCTCCGCAATCTCTTGCGGCCATTTCCTGGGCAGGTAGTGGTGCTGGACTCGGCTGTGCATCTGCCGATACAGGAATGATCCATAGTCTTTGCAGTCCAGCGCAGGGTCGCGGTGTTCACCAAGGCTGGCCTCTTCATCCCGGTAAATAGCCATCACGCGCGGGTCGATCGGTGCGGTGTCGAGCGGAACTTTTTCGATGTCACACCCCTGATCTTTCGGCCGAGCAATCATGAAACCTGACGGGAACGCCACCGGCGACGGCACAGAGATATTTGTAAGCTGCCCCGCCGGACCTTGCCTGCGCGACACCGCATTGACGTGGTAATGACCGCTGAAATGGTATCGCAAGCCGGCGTTTATCAAAGCGTCCGCAACCGCCGGGGCGGGTCTGCGCCTGACGATTTCGGTCTCGCCAAAAAGGGCGCTCTCGCTGTCTTTGGCATCATCAAACGGGTCGATGACGGGATAATGTGAGAAGGCAAGCAGAGTTTTCCCCTCTTTATCCGCACGCCTGCAAACATCCCCGATCCAGTCGAGCAGGAACGATTTGACCCGAAGCACCGCATTCCACCCCGCATCGGTGCTGTCGATAAACGCCTTTTTCTGATCGGGCCGGTAAGACCCCGAGCGGGGCTCAAACACGTTTGCGTCGATCATCAGCAGCCATAATCCGGGCTCAGGCTCAACGAGATACGACGCGTCCATCAAGCGGTGTGCGACTGTTTCGTCGGCAGACCGCGCGGTATACATGCGGTCTTCGACCGCGTCTGACGTGCCAAACGGTGTTTCCCAGTGGAGGTATTCCGGTGCCTTGAAATACCCATGCTCTGCCATCGGCATCAGGGCGGCGGGCATCCCCTCGCGATACATTCTTGGGGTTAGGATGGCGCTTTCCGGCTCTGTCGCTGCATCATCAGGGTCGCTGGTGACAAGAACCGACTTTCCCGGTTCTGTCACAAACCGGGTGGATTGATGTTTGCCCAACGGGCCAAACACATCGTGATTGCCGGGCAGCGCGTAGAAGTTTGTGCCAAAGCGGCCACGGAACTGGGCCAACACCCCGGCCAGACGTTCGGTCGACTCGGCTTGCCCGTCGTCGGTGTAGTCCCCCAGCAGAACCACATGGCGGATACCCCGGCGTTGAACCTGATCAAGCGCCGTCGCTAGCGCGGCACCACTTTCGTTGAACACCCTGGAAGACGCTCGCGTGTCTGCCCAACTGCGGAGCGTCAGACGCTGCCCGTCAACATACAGCCCAGCACCATCGTAATTGCTGTGAATGTCATGAAAATGCGCATCCGCGATAATGGCCACGGCAGAGGTGTCAGACGAGGCCATCGTCAGATTTGTTTTTGGTATAGAAAATACCGATCCTGATCGATGCCGCTTGGCAGCGGCAGTTGCTGAAGCCCCGCGGTTTCCAGCGGCAGGCCACAGATCGCGATGCCGTTGGGGGTCAATAGATCACTGGCGAGTTCGGGCAACCACTTCAGCGTAATCGCATCCTTATCCGGATAGCCCGTGCCGATATCCGCATGGACCAAAGCGGCGTTCTGACCAGCAAAGGCTTTCGCCGTTTGTTCGATTTCCCCCAGGATCAGGTTGTCCGGGTCAGGGATTGACGACTTATGGGCGGCTAGAGCGCGGTCAAAGGCGATAATATCGCGGCCCGCGAAAACCTCGCGCAGGTGGTTGAATGTCCGGCCATTGCCAAGCCCAAGCTCCAGAATTGCGCCGGTTTCTGGCACCGGTAATTCAGCCGCGACGTGATTCAGAATATCGCGCTGCGCAGTCAGTCGGCGGATGAAGCTATCAAGGCGGCTCATGTTTGCAGTCCTTTTCCAGCGCAAGATCGCACACAGGCTATGCTTTTACGATATTGTCCCCGGTCACATTTCTGCGCGCACAGGCGTTGCGGGTGTCGATGACCAAAGGCGACCAGCGCACAAGCGAAGCGTAATCCACATCGTCATGATCCGTGGCGATCAACACCGCATCAAACTCTTTGATCACAGATTCATCCCATGTGACCGACCGTCGGCCTTTCAATTCTGAATAGGCGCGCGTATCGGGGATTTCGCCGACAAAGGGGTCGTAGTAGGCGGTTTGCCCGCCGCGTTCTTCGATCAGGTCGATCAGCTTGAACGACGGGCTTTCCCGAATATCTGGCACGTTCTTTTTGTAGGACAGCCCCAGTATCAGCACCTTTGACCGACTAAGCGCCTTGCCCTGCCGCATATCCAGCGCCTCTGCCAAGCGGGAGACGACGTGCTTGGGCATGGCTGAATTGATCTCTCCGGCAAGCTCAACGAACCGAGTTGTCAGCTCATACTCTCGGGATTTCCACGTGAGGTAAAACGGATCAATCGGAATGCAGTGCCCGCCCAGACCCGGCCCCGGATAGAACGGCATGTAGCCAAACGGCTTGGTGCTGGCGGCGTCGATGACTTCCCAGATGTCGACGCCCATCGCCTCATAGATCACCTTCAACTCATTCACCAAGGCGATGTTAACGGCGCGAAACACGTTTTCGGTCAGCTTGACGGCTTCTGCAGTGGCGGTGGTCGACACCGGCACGACAGTCGCGACCACCTTGTCGTAGAATGCGGTCATCAGTTCTGCTGCCTCCGGCCCATCGCCAGCGACGACCTTGGGAATGGTCGATGTTTCGAAATTCGGATTGCCGGGGTCTTCACGCTCTGGCGAGAATCCCAAGAAAAAGTCTCTGCCGGAAACCAACCCGGTCTTCTCAAGCTCATCACGCACCGGGCCATCGGTCGTGCCGGGATAGGTCGTTGATTCAAGGATGATCAACTGGCCCTTTCGCAGCGTCTTCGCGATATCGCCGCAGGTCTGGATGACAAAAGACAAATCAGGGGTGCGGTGCTTTGTCAGCGGCGTCGGAACGCAGATGACAACAATGTCACATTGCCCAAGCCCGGAGAAATCACAGCTTGCTGCAAACCGTCCAGCGTCGCGCTGTTCGGTCAAGATTTGATCGGACACCGACTCAATATAGCTCTCCCCATCCTTGATCGCGACGATCTTCGCCGGGTCGATGTCAAAGCCTGCAACCGTGAACCCCGCCCGCGCAACAGCCATGGCCAGCGGCAGCCCGACATAGCCAAGCCCGATCACACCCACGCGTGCGTCGCGAGACTCGATCAGGGACAAGAGCGGATTATCTGGTGGCATGATCTCGATCACGTGTCAGGACGGCCTCGCAGGGATGGGCAGCTTCGCCTTTGTTGTCAAGGCACTTGCGCTGACGCCATCAACTCTTAGACATCATTATTGATCGTGTTCCATTGGTATTTAGGTGTATTCTGCGCGCAATGACTTTGGCTTAGCCGCCCTCTGCCAACAGACACGCGGTCGACAACAACATCGAAGGACTTGCCTCAATGCGAATACTCCCATGGTGCACAGCGGTATTGCTTGCCTTCAGCGGCCAAGACCTTCGCGCAGAAACAGCCACCGCCCCGCTTTTTGACGGCTTCGAAGACAGCGATTTTACAGAGGCGGGCGGGTTATATTACCGCAACAACGAAGAACAGACCGCCGGAACCGTGGATTTCCAGCAGAGCGAGGTCAGATCAGGCGAAGGCGCGCTTCGGCTGTCGGTCAGATCGAACTGCGAAGCGACGGATACCTCTTGCAGCGAACGGGCCGAAATTTGGGAAAAGACGCCGCTGCGCGTCCCTTATGAGCGGGGCGTGTGGTACGGGTTTTCAGTGAAGTTCGATGACCCGATCCCGGTCGACGACAATCGCTATGTCATCGCCCAGTGGAAGCGGGAAATCGGGCCAGAGGCCGTTGGCGATTTCAGCCCCTACCTCGCCTTTCGCGTCAATGAAGGCCGGTTGTTCATCACCGTCGAGACAAATTATTACCCCGCGGCGAAACCGCCCGAAGGCGACGTTTCCGTGCAATGCTCCGAGGGGCAGACGCCAGCATGGCTGCGCCCGGAAACCAATCAGATGCGCTTGCTGGTCGCTACCGATAGCGAATGGACACCACGGGTCGACGGGCGGTTCAACGCCTGCACCGATAAGACGGCGATAACACCCCGCGGCAACGCGCTGCCCTTGCCCAGCTCAGGCTGGATCGACTTCGCGGTGTTCAGCAAACCCGGCCCAAACGGCGGCGGGCAGCTTGAAATCTTTGCGAATGGCGACTGGATCGTGACCGTGCGCGGCTATATCGGCCACAACGATCATGGTTTGGGCGAAAACCAATACTTCAAATTCGGCCCCTATCGCAGCGGGTCACACGCAGATTGGGCGCTGTTTTATGACGATTTCATCCGGTCAGAGCGGTGCGAAGACGTGTTGAAAGACGCCGAGGCCTGCGCTGCCGTGGGTCGGTAGGATCTGAACCTCCGCATGAAAATCGCGTTCTACTCACCGCTGAAGCCACCGGACCACGCGATCCCGTCAGGTGATCGGCTGATGGCGCGGCTGCTGATGCAAAGCCTTGCCGGGGCCGGGCATGTTGTCGATGTTGCATCGCGGCTCCGGTCGTTCTTGCGCGATCCGACAGACGCAACGGCGCACGCCAAAATCATCGCTGAGGCCGAGCAGGAACGAGCACGCCTGACCCGCAAGTGGGAAACTGATGGCCCACCGGACTTATGGTTTTGCTACCACCCGTATTACAAGGCGCCCGATCTAATTGGCCCGGCGTTATGCACGGCCTTCGGCGTTCCCTATGTCACGGCCGAGACCTCTTATTCGCGGCGGCGAAACCGTGGGCTCTGGGCATCCTTTCAGGCAGAGGTTCTGGCCGGTACTGAACTTGCAGCCGTCAATATTTGCCTGACCGAGCGGGATCGGGACGGCTTGTATCAAGCGGCCACGAATGCGCGTTTCGCGCGTCTGCGGCCCTTTATCGGCATCAAAATCTTCACGGCCAGCCTGTCCGATCAACAACCACCGCGGCTCGTGACCGTCGCCATGATGCGGGCGGGCGATAAGATGGACAGCTACACACGCCTTGTTGCGGCGCTTGACCTGATACGCGACCAACCTTGGCACCTGTCCATCGTCGGTGATGGGGCATTGCAGGCTGAGGTGCGCGAGCTGTTTTCTGGGTTTGCGGATGACCGGATCATCTGGCACGGGCAACTGGATCGAGGCGAGATCGCCGATCTTTTCGCCCAAAGCACGCTCTACACTTGGCCCGGATGCGGGGAGGCTTATGGCCTCGCCTATCTTGAGGCACAGGCAGCGGGCCTGCCCGTCGTCGCCTACAATACCGCCGGTGTCCCCGAAGTGGTTTCGGATGGCCAAACTGGAATTCTGACCCCCGTCGGGGATGACATGGCCTACGCCAATGCAATATCTCGTTTGCTGAACGATGAGGTGGAGAGGCGCAAAATGGCAGATGCCGCAAGAAATCGCGTGATTGAGGCGCATTCAATCGAAGCGGCGACCGCGTCGCTGAGCGCTATTCTAGAGCAGGCCGTCAAAACCTCATGACAGACATCGATGCATTGAACGGGCTACTCCAACTTCTCGACAACCGGGCCAAAGCGGGCAATCCCACCAGATTCTGGCTGCGCGATGATGATGCCGCACAACCCGATCCCGCGCTGGATCACTTGCTTGACCTGACCGCGTCATACGACGTGCCCCTGACCCTTGCCGTCATTCCCGCCACGACCGGAGAGGCGCTTTCACAGCGCCTATCGACAGAGCCGCACGTGTCCGTCGCCGTGCATGGCTGGTCCCACAGCAACCACGCGCCTGCCGATGAAAAGAAACAGGAATTGGGACATCACCGTCCGGCGGAGGTCGTCACGAAAGAGCTTTCAGACGGGCTTAATCACTTGGCCGCGCTCTACCCGGACAAGTTCGTGCCGCTGCTCGTGCCACCTTGGAACCGGATCGCGCCAGAGGTGGTCGCGGCACTTCCATCACTCGAATTCCGCGCGCTGTCAGTGTTTGGCCCGGCGCGCGAAGGTGCCTTGCCAATGATCAACACCCATGTCGATCTGATCGACTGGAAGGGCACGCGGGGCGGACGCCCGGCCGAGATGTTGCTGTCCGAAATCATCGACCACCTGCAATCAGGAGATATCCCGCTTGGCATCCTGACCCATCACCTCGTCCACGACGTGGCCGCATGGAGGTTTCTCGAACAGCTATTCGCGGCAACTGCGAAGCACCCCGGCTGTCGGTGGCTTAGGGTAAGCGAACTTATTGGCTAGGCCCAAGGCTTCCACGCCAACAGCAAACCGCCATCGTTCGCCTCAACCTCTTCGCATACCCGCCTGACGTCCTCGATCGACGCGCCATACGGCAGCGACCCCGCCAAGATATCCGCCCCGGAGAGGGAGACTGACCCACCCCGGCAGACTACCGTGAAAATCAGCGGCCCGGTCGACCACCACGCGGGCGCACGGGGCATGTCGCGCATAACGTCGCCAATAACCGCGTTCAGCCTTCTGAAAACCGGATGATTGGGCGGCGTCGCGATGACTGAATTGGCCAGCAAAAGCGGCCCCATCCCCGTATTTCGCGGAATGTCTTCGGCAATGACGGTCAGACCACTCATCGGCCAATGCGCGTCAAAACTGATGTCAGAGCGGGCCGGATACCAGTCGCAATCAAGATAGATACCGCCGAGACGCTCCAGTATTTCATACCGCGCGATATCAACTGCGCCCGGGAAATCGCCTTCGTTCATCATGGCCTGAAACGACGGATTGTCGGGAATGCCAAGCCGGTCAAGGTCGGCTTCCTGCCACAGCTTGTAATCAAACCCATGCCTTTGGGCGTGGTCGGCCCACGCCCCTGTCGTGATCGGAGCGGGTGCATTTCCGATCCATATCTGGTGGATCTGGCGCGGGACGGGTTGCTTGTTTGCCTCTGTAATCGCCCGACGATCAGCCATCGTGAAACGTCCGTAGTTTGCGAGCTGATCCGGCGGCGGCACCAAATGAAACTGATAACCGATACGGTCGATCAAATTCTTCTCGGCCTTGGCAAGTTTCAACATCGCCGATTGCAATCGGCGCGGCAGGCCAAGGGAAGTTTCGGGTCCCAACGCGTCACGATCCGGGTCGGCGCTAACCCCTGCCAGAACAGCGCGCGCGGCATCGAACTGACCGGAGTCGCGAAGCGCTGCCGCCGCCTCCAGCCGCTTGTTCAACCGTTGCTTTGCGTGCTGGTTATCCGTCAAGGTGATGTCCCGTTTTGGTGTTCGGCAAATTTACTGTGCAACCGTCGCAGTGCTTTGGCGGTACGCTGTGCGCCATCGGTTTGAATAGCGATGGTCGGAGTCGACGGTGCGACCAGCAACCGTTTTACGGCATCCGCCATCGTCGGTCCCGTAAGATCGCTTTCCGGCAAGACAACAGCCCGGCCACGCCGCTCTAACCGCTTGGCGCGATCCGTTTGCTCAGTCTCGCCACCTGCAGCAAACGGGATAAGCAGGGCCTGACATCCCGCCATCAGAGTATCCCCGACCGTGTTGTACCCCGCCTGAGAAATGGACAGGCGCGCGTCGGATAGCAGGCTGGGGAAATCGGTGCGGAAGCGGAAAAGGCGCACATTACCCGGAGCAGCCTGCGCCAGACGATCAAAATCATCCTGCGGCAAATTTGGTCCCGTAATCACGCACCACGGCCCGGTCTTTGGTAGCAGGGTCGCCGCCTCAAGCGCCGATTGGATCAGCGCGGCCCCAACGGCACCGCCGCCAGCAGAGACTACAACCTCATAGCTCTCATCGGGTGGAGGTGGTGGCGGGCCACAGACCATTCCGGTGTAGACCACGCGTTCGGCAATTCCCTTGGCCGGGGCAAAGGTGTCTTCAAGCCTGACAAATTCCGGATCGCCGTGGACCAAGACATAGTCGAAATGTTGATTTACCAGTTCAGCAGTTTCCGCATCCCGTTCGGGCTTGCTGCGCCTTTGCAGAATATCGCGGATCGATGTGACCAGAAGAGGGCGCGGCGCGGTCGCCTTGATCGCATTGAGCAGCGGTAAAAGTTCAAACCGCACCTGCCGACGGCCAAAGGGAAACGCCTCAATGACCACAATGTCAGGTTTCTTGTCATGATAGGCCGCGAGCAATTGCTGACGCCTCACCTCTTTGAAGACATCATCCACCGGGGCGCCCTCGGCATCGACAAGCCCGGTAAAGCCGCCATCGCCCGCGGCGATCGCTGGCAGCGCGATATGGTCAATCCCGGATTTGGGAAAGCCCGCGACGGGCATGCCCCCTGTCACCAGCGTCACGTCAAAGCCATCTTCGATCAGACCGCCGGCAATATGGCTGGCGCGGGCCAGATGACCGATGCCGAGCAGATGTTGCACGTAGAAAAAGACCTTTAGCGCACGTTCGGGATGGGTCATGGCGCGGCCTCCCACTCTGCTTCGAACAGGCTTACCAATTGACCGACGCTGGCGTGGTAATCCAATGTTTCGCGCACATTCCGTTCAGCCTCAGCACCCAATCGCAGGCGCAGGTCGGGCGCTTTGATCGCGCGTTCAAGCGCCTGGGCCAGTGCGTGTGGGTCATCGGGTCGCACCAGCAGGCCGTTTTCGCCGTCACGAAACAGCTCGGGAATGCCGGATATGCTGGTGCTGATACAGGCCAGCCCTTGGCTTGCCGCTTCGACCAACACGTTGGGTAGCCCGTCGCGATCACCGTCCGGGGAAATACGGCAGGCAAGCGCAAACACGTCCGCGCTGCGGTAATTATCCAGCACTTCGGTTTGATTGACCGCCCCAAGCCACGTGATCTTTTCGGAAATATTCAGGGTTTCAGCGAGATGCTGTAGCTTGCTGCGTTGACCCCCATCGCCAGCGTGAATAAAGCGCCAGTTTAAGTTCGGCGGCAGCAAGGCAAACGCGTTGAGCAGGGTGTCATAGCCCTTTTTCCCAACCGCCCGCCCGACGCTTAGGATCGTGACCGGATCATCCGGTTGGGTTCCGTCGCGCGGCGACAAGCTTCTAGGAAAGTGCGGAAATCGGTCGAGGTTCAGGCCATGATAGCTCAGATGAACGCGGCCGTTTTTGCCGGACAGATCGCGCAGGTGTTCATGCCCAGAACGGGTGCATGTCACGGCCCAGCGCGCGTCCGAGAGTTTGTCAGCAAGCTCCCAATCCGGCGATGTCCAAATGTCCTTGGCATGGGCCGAAACGGTCCACGGAACGTCCATGATTTGGCTGGCATAGGCCGCGACCGACGCGGGCGTGTGAATGAAATGCGCGTGCAACCAATCGAATCCGTCTGGCCATTCAGACGCCAAGACGGCCGCCTGACCAAAGCGCCGGACCCGGTTGCGGGTGAAATCCCGGCGCAAGTCCCCGAGGAATCGACCGAACGCCGCCCGAAACCCCGGTTTTGTCATGCTTTTGATCAAGCCCCGCAGCACCCGAATAGGAGACCGATGCAGATATTCCGGCAGATAGTGTATCGGCGCTTCAATCTCATCATGGATAGGGTGGCGCTTCAGATCCGTTGGCTGGCGCAGCGATACGATCACCAGCTCAAGCCCCGCCTGCTCCAACCCGCGGAGTTCTTGGGCGATAAAGGTTTCAGACAGGCGGGGATATCCTTTGACCAACACAAGGATCTTTCGCCGCAACGCCGGTGTCATATCACCCTTCATAAAGGACGCCATGGGGCAGCGATGATCGCGACGGTTTTCATAGGATCAATCTACCCCACACCAGAATATGGATCAGCAATCTCAAGTAGCCCGCCACCCGCAAAATTGAAAGCCAGAACTATGGCGATAAGCGACAGCGAAGGAGGTTGAAGCCACCCGCCCTGGCTAATGAACCGGTCTGGAACGCGGTGTCGGCAGCTTGCCTTGCGCTTTTCGAAGAAGCAGCATGATTTCTTCCGCCTCGGAATGGTCTTTGCCGTCGCTCAATTTCACGCCTGCGACACCATCTCCGACAAGATTCTCCGGCCCAGGCAGAAAAACCGAGAGCTTCTCGGACAACCCACGAAGTTCCACCTCGCCCTGCGGCTCCCACTCCCCGCCGCAGTAGTCCTTGAAAATCTCGCTCGCGACGACTGGCCCGCTGAATTGCTTGGTCAGACTCTCCAGCCTTTGCACCTCGTTCACGGCTGACCCGAACGCCGAGAATGTCAGACGATCCTTCAGCCCGACATTGCCAAACATCACGTTGCCGACGTGAAGCCCGATGCCAAAACCGATCGGGTCCTTCCCTTCGCTGGCCCTTAACTGGTTCAGCTCTGCCATGCGCGCAACCGCGAGGCGCGTGGCAGACATAGCCGCGCGCGCCGCAACCTGCGAAGGCGCTTTGTGACGTTCGCAGGGGTAGACCGCAAGGAACCCGTCGCCGACAAAGCTGAGGATTTCCCCACCATCGACATTGAACGGCTCCGCCACCGCGTCAAAGAACTGGTTCAGCGTGTCGATATAACCCTGCCGCCCCGCCTCTTCAGCCAGCCCGGTCGAATTGCGCATGTCGACCATGACCAGCGCCGCCCGGATGGTTTCACCGTCACCGCGCTGAATTTGACCGGATTGCACGCGCTTGCCCGCGTCTCCGCCAAGGTAGGTCGTCAGCATGTTGTCCGCTAGTTGGGAACTGACCGCCATGAGCGCTGTGACTGCAAAATTGCTTTGGATATGCAGCAGGGCATTGATCATCTCATCACTGAACCCGCCAGCCCGATCGGTCGTCCAAGAGCCGACCATACCACGCCCAACGGCCACACCGTCACCATCGCCAAAGCTTTGCGCGAAGGCCAGATAATCAGTGACGCCCAGTGGTTTCAGATCGTCGAAGATCGGGAATTCAGCCGGGTTCGACGGATCAATCCGGCGGCGCAAGTGGGTCAGGCCCTTGCTGACCAACTGATAATAGGGACTGGCCGCGTATTCAGGCGGCGGGCTATTTTCATCGACCCTTTGGAAGTTGCCCAGTTTAACACCCTCGCCCCGAATCCAAGTGAAACTAAGCGCGGCATAAAGCGGATGCAGCATCGAAAAGCTGAGATGCACGCGTTTCAGCGGAATGCCGATGGCCGACAGCCGATCACAGGTTTCTGTGACGATGGCCTCAAGCTCCGGACTTTTCATTGCGGACTCTTTCAACCAAGCCGAGACACCGTCGATCAATGTTTCGGACACTTCGTTGCTTGCATTGCTCATCGTAAATCCTATCGAAAACAGTGTCGGGTCGAACAGGCAGCATCATGTACTCTCAGCCTGTCGACATAGCGGACGGCCACCCTTCAATGTAAGTGGCGCTCGGCGCAATTGAAAGCGCCCGGCCCGATCTGGCGGCGGCGCTACCGGCTGACGATCGTTGGTTTGGCAATGTTCAGGCCGCATCATCTTTGCTACTGCTGGTCTATGCGAACCGAAGAAGATTCCGCATTTCTGTCGCGTATGCCGCGCTTTTCTGACTTTGACGGGGTCGCGGATTTCGTACATTACATGCCCTTGCCGGGGGGCTGGGCGCTTGCCATGGCTGACATCGTCGATTCAACCGGGGCCATCGCGGCCGGAAAATACAAATCGGTAAACATGGCCGGTGCATCGGTAATCACGGCTGTGTTGAACGCTTTGGATCAGTTGGACCTACCGTTTGCCTTCGGCGGTGACGGCGCGTTTGTCGCTGTGCCACCAACAGGAATTGAGGCCGCGCGCGACGCGCTATCACGGGTCAGAACTTGGGTGGAGCGAGAATTCGCGCTCGACATGCGTGCGGCGGTCGTGCCGGTCGAAGATATCCGCGCGGTCGGTCTTGATGTCCGGGTCGCGCATTTTCAGGCCAGCACTGAAATCTCCTATGCGATGTTCACCGGTGACGGGGCCAGATGGGCCGAAGACGAAATGAAGAACGGCACGTATCGCATCGAAAAGGCACCCGCCGGGCGTGAACCGAACCTGTTTGGCCTGTCCTGCGGCTGGGATCCAGTTACATCAAGAAACGGCCAAATCGTGTCGATCATCGCGGTGCCAAGCGACCAGGGTTTTGGCGAACGGTTTCAGGCGCTGATCTCCGACATCCTGTCTCTGGTGGGCGAGAGTGATCGCGCGGGCCACCCTATTCCAGCCGAAGGACCACAACCTACGATCTCGATGAAGGGTTATAAAGCCGAGGCTCTGACCCAGCCCAGCAAAGTGCGGCGCGTCGCAGACCGACTCGGCGTTGCAGCAATATCTCTGATGCTGATTGTGCTGCGCCGGTTTAACTGGAAACTTGGGAATTTTGACATCCGGCTTTATGCGCGCGACCTCGCCGCGAACACGGATTTTCGCAAGTTCGACGATGCGCTGAAAATGACCGTCGATCTGAACGCCGAGCAATTGGCGCAAATTGAATCGACGCTGGAACAGGCGACGCGCGACGGCATCTGCCGATTTGGGTTGCACACACAGGACACCGCCCTCGTGACCTGCATCGTGCCATCGCCGATGACCCGCGATCACATGCATTTTGTCGACGGCGCGGCGGGTGGCTATGCCGAGGCGGCCAACAAACTGAAACAGAAATTGGCGGCGACATGAGGCTACAGGGATGGCAGTGACCAAGGGTCGGTCAGCGGCTTTATCCGATGATTGGAGGCAGCCTCTCTTCGATGGGTTTGAGGGTCCGGATTTTGCCGCCGAAGGTGGGCTTTATTACAAAAAGAACTTCGAACAATCCGCTGGAACGGTCGAGTTTCAGAGCGCCGAAAAACGCACCGGCAAGGGCGCCGTCAAACTGAGCGTTAGACCAATCAGCCACCCCGACGCCGCCGAACACAGCGAACGCGCAGAGCTTTGGGAACGGCCATCGCTGCGCGTGCCGTATGGGCAACCGATCTGGTATGGCTTTTCTGTCAAATTTGCCGATCCGATCCCCCAAAATGCACATCGCTATCTGATCGCCCAGTGGAAACGCGAAATCGGGCCGGAGGCTGTAGGCGATTTCAGCCCGTTTTTGGCCTTGCGGATGAATCGCGGCAAATTATTCGTGACGGTCGAGACCAATTACATACCGGAGTTTACCGCTGGCACCGACAGCCATCCAGCGACATGCGCGCCGGGCCAAACCCGGATATGGCCGCGCGCGGAGACCAACCAAACCCGTGCGCTGGTTGCGGCGGACAGCAGTTGGACCCCTGACGACGGCGGCGAATTTACTGCCTGCACCGATGAGATTGAGGTCATCAATCGCGGCAATCCACTGCCCCGCCCCGATGAGGGGTGGATCGACTTTGCGATCCTGACCAAGCCCGGCCCGGAAGGCGACGGGCATATTGAGCTTTTCGCGAATGACAAGTGGGTTGTCACCGTGAAGGGAAAGATCGGCCACAGCGACCGCGGGCTGGGCGAAAACCAATACGCCAAAATCGGCCCCTATCGCGCGGCGGGATCGGGTATCTGGACGATGTATTACGATGATTTCCGACGGTCTCCGCACTGCGAAGACGTTCTTCGTGACGTGACCGCTTGTGCGAAAATCAAATAGTCAGCGCAGGTATTGTGCGTCCCTATCAAAGCGTTAAAGAGTGCCAATATCAGCGCGACCTGCTAAGGCTTCCCGCGGGAAAACATGCGGTGGCCGAATTCAGGCGCAACATCGTGCAGCAAACAGATCGGGGCCGGGAAGGGGCGACCTATGACGAAGAAGTCCAGAAACGCCCGCGTTCTGATGTATAGCCACGACACGTTCGGGCTTGGCCATCTCAGGCGCTGCCGCACCATCGCCCATTCGCTGGTCGAGGATTTCAGCGGGCTGGACGTTCTGATTATCTCGGGCTCGACCATCGCGGGGGCATTCGATTATCGCGCCCGCGTCGACTTTGTGAAAATTCCCAGCGTCATCAAGCTGCGCAACGGCGAATACACCTCACTCGCCCGTCATATCAATCTGAACGACACGATGATGATGCGTCGTTCGATCATCCGCCACACCGCTGAAACCTTTCAGCCCGACATCTTCATCGTCGACAAAGAACCGATGGGCCTGCGCGGTGAGGTTGAAGAAACGCTGACCTACCTCAAATCACGCGACACAAGGCTGGTGCTCGGCCTGCGCGAAGTGATGGACGCCCCGCATCTTCTGGATTCCGAGTGGAAACACAGTGAAATCATGCAGAAGATCGACAAGTTCTTTGATTCCATCTGGGTCTATGGTCCGCCGGATTTCTACGATCCGCTGATCGGCTTGAACGTGCCTGCCACTGTCCGATCAAAGATGGATTTCGTCGGTTTCCTGCAGCGCAACGGCGTTCGTCAAAAGGCGTCGGGACATCAGACACCGGACGATTACATACTCGTCACGACTGGCGGTGGTGGCGATGGGTCGGACCTGATCCACGACGTGATTCACGCCTATCAGCAAGACCCTGAACTTACGCATCGAGCAGTCATTGTGCTTGGCCCCTATATGCCTGCCAATCAGCGCGAAAAGCTGATCGCCAAGGGCGGCAAAATCCCCCAGATCGAGGTGATTGAATTCGACAACCATATGGAAGGGCTGATCGCCGGTGCAAGCGCGGTCGTCGCGATGGGCGGCTACAACACGTTTTGCGAAATCCTGTCCTTTGACAAGCCCGCCCTGATCGTGCCGCGTATGCGCCCGCGCGAAGAACAGTTGATCCGCGCCCGACGCGCCGCTGAGCTCGACTTGGTTGAGATGCTGCTGCCCGGCGAGGCCGCCGAACCGCTGCGCCTTGCCGCAGCGCTCAAGAAATTACCGGGTCGCAATCCGCCCTCGAAAAGCGCAAGCGCAATTACCTTGGAAGGCTTGCCGCATATTTCGACGCTGGTTGCGGACTGGTTGGGAGTGCCAAGGCCCGACAAATAGCGCCAATTTGTGGCCCGCCAGAATAAGTTAGCGCGGCAAAACCATTTCAAGTAGGCTGATCCGAATGAACGCGAGCAAACCAACCTACGCCAATGGGATCGCGCCAGATTTGTGGAGTGCGAAGACGATGTCGCAATCTCAACCGACTGAGACGAGATCGTAATGGAATCAAGCATTACGGCGTATATCTGGAAGCACACCAAGAAGCAGCAATTGTGGATTCTGCTTGTCGTTGCGCTTTCGATGATCCCGTATTTCATGTCCTTCGATCTACCAAAGCAGATCGTGAACGGGCCGATTCAGGGCGAAGGGTTTTCGACGGCTGACGCCACGCGAACCTTCTTTCGGATCGAATTTGACGTCTACTATTTCGGCCACGTTGTCCTTTTCGAAGGGGTCGAACTGGCGCGGGTCGGCTCGCTTTTCCTGCTGAGTGGGATGTTCCTTGCGTTGGTCATCATCAACGGATTGTTCAAACTTTACATCAACACCTACAAGGGCAAGCTGGGCGAACGGCTTTTGCGCCGTATTCGGTTTGAACTTATCGACAAGGTTCTGCGGTTCCCGCCGAAAATCTTCAAGCGCGTCAAAAGCGCCGAAATCGCCGGTATGGTAAAGGACGAGGTTGAGCCGATCGGCGGCTTTAGCGGGGATGCATTTGTGACGCCCGCCCTGCTTGGCGGGCAGGCATTGACCGCGCTGGTGTTCATCTTTGTACAGAGCATTCCGTTGGGGTTGATTACCCTGACGCTCGTCGCGGTGCAGGCCATCATCATTCCAAAGATGCGGCGGCGGTTGCTGGTTCTGGGGCGCGAGCGGCAGTTGACCGCGCGCCAGATGGCAGGCCGGGTCAGCGAGATTGTCGATGGCATCGACGTCGTCCACTCCTACGACACCTCGAACTACGAACGGGCGGATGTCGTCGCGCGGCTGGGGCGCATCTTTAAAATCCGCTACGATATCTACCAGTGGAAGTTCATGGTGAAGTTCCTGAACAATCTGCTCGCGTCGTTCACGCCGTTCTTTTTCTACATCGTGGGTGGCTATCTGGCGATTCAGGGGCGGATTGATATCGGTCAGCTGGTTGCTGTCATCGCAGCCTACAAAGACCTTCCCGGACCACTGAAAGAGCTGATTGACTGGGATCAGGCCCGCCAGGACGTTCAGATCAAATATACGCAGGTGATCGGCCAATTCACGATTGACGGACTAATCGACCCATCGATTCAGGCCGTCGTGGATGGGGATGCAGCACAGCCGTTGAACCGCCCATTGGCCGCCGTCAACCTAAGCCTGGCCGACGACAGCGGTGCGAAAATTCTGGAACGCACCAACCTTCAGATCACGCCGGGTGAGACGATTGGAATTCTGGGCACTGGCGCCAGTGGCGGCGACGCGTTGGCAGAGGCGTTGGGAAGGTTGCAATGGCCCGAAACAGGCAAGGTCGTGGCGGGCAGCGACGATATTCTGACTTTGCCCGAATCCGTCACCGGCCGGTCGATTTCATATGCCTCGTCAGATGCCTATTTCTTCTCCGGTTCCTTGCGTGACAATCTGCTTTACGGGCTAAAACACGCGCCGGTCAGCAAAGCGGTCTACGAAGACGGCGGCGTTTTCCGCAAATGGGAAGAGGCCGAAGCCCGCCGCGCCGGCAACCCGGTCTTTGACATATCCGATGACTGGATCAACTACGCGGCGGTTGGCGCCAACGGACAGGCGGACCTTCTGGAGTTCATCATCCCAATTCTCGACAAAGTTCTCTTTTCCAAGGACATTCTCGACCTCGCCCTGCGGTCTACCGCCGACCTTTCGCAACATCCCGATTTGCCGCCGAGCATCCTGAAGATGCGCCACGCGCTGCGCGAACGGCTTGAGGCGGAAAACCAGACCGGGCTGATCGATTTCTTTGAACCCGGCGTCTACAACACGGAATCCACTGTCGGTGAAAACTTACTTTTCGGTAACGCCGTCGGCACCGCCCTGATGCCCCGCGAGATCGGAAAGAACGCCTATTTCCGAACTGTCATCGAAAACGCGGGGCTTGACCGCGTGCTTTACAAGATGGGGTATGAGATCGCAGAGACAGCAATCGAACTGTTTGGCGATCTGCAAGAGGATCACCCGTTCTTCCAACAGCTCACCTTTATGTCGGCGGACGACATTCCCGAATACCAGCGTCTTGTCCAAAAGCTGGACGGGGTCGATTTTGCCGACGTCCCGGAAGAGGACCGCCCAAGCATCATTCGCCTGAGCTTTGCCTATATCGAACCCCGGCACCGCTTCGGCCTGCTGACCGATGAATTGATGGCCCAAATCGTCGAGGCCCGTCAGGCGTTCCACGCCGGTCTGCCGGAGGATTTGAAAGACGACATCGAAATTTACGACCCGACGGCCTACACGGTAACGGGTAGCCTGATGGACAACGTGGTGTTCGGCCGTCTGAACAGCAAACATGCGGATGGCGCAGAACGCATTCAGGCGATGGTGCTCGACCTTCTGAACGAGCAGGGCCTTTACAACGAATTCCTGTCCTGCGGTCTGGATTTCCAAGTTGGCACCGGGGGCAAACGGCTGACGCTGGCGCAACGGCAAAAACTGACGCTCGCCCGCGCATTGCTGCGCCCATCGGCTTACTTCATCTTCAATCGGCCGCTGACAGCGCTTGATAACGCGTCGCGCAATCAGATCGCCCGCAATGTGCTGGCGCTGAAAAAGAATACGGACAACAGCCCGGCGATTGTCTGGGTGTTGGCAGATACCACGCTCGCGACGCTATTTGACCGCATTATTGTCTTTGATGGCAGCACACTAGTCGAAGACGGCACCTATGCCGAACTGATCGAGAAAGATGGATTACTCAAAGAATTGGTGTCAAGATGACCGCGCACCGAAATGCGCCGCTCCGGGATAGGGACTAAACGCGACTATGATCCTTAAAGATGAAGTTCGGATATTAAAGCAGGTGCCGTTGTTCGCAAAAATGGAACCGGCCAAGCTAAAGCTGCTGGCGTTCACCTCGGATCGGGTGAGTTTCGGCGCGGATGAAATCTTGTTTCATCAGGGCGATGTCGGTGATGCAGCCTATCTCATTTTGGATGGCATGGCGGATATCCTCGTCGATTCACCGAACGGCCAGATCAAGGTTGCTGAAATTGAACACAACTCAATCGTCGGCGAAATGTCGATCCTGTGCGAGGCAGCCCGCAACGCGACGGTCAAGGCACAAACCCCAATCGAAGCGCTGCGCATCCACAAGGACCAGTTCCTGAAACTGCTTGCGGATTTCCCCGAAGTGACCATCGAAATCATGCGGGTTCTGGCCGACCGGCTAAGCCAAACAACCATCGCACTGACCGAAGCGCGCAGCCAAAAGCAGAGACCGGAATGATCGTGATGGAAGCGCATTGTCAGCGAGAGCGCGATACCTGCGGTGAATGATACGGCCGGGAATAACCACGACAGCAGCTTTCAAGTCCGCATCCACGGCGCGCGGGGCAGCATTCCGGTATCCGGGGCTGAGTTCAGTGCCTACGGCGGCAATACCGTCTGCATCGAAATGCGCTGCGGCGACCATACGCTGATCTTCGATGCCGGGTCCGGAATATTGCCCGCGGGTAGCGCCCTGAAATCCGGTGACCAGACCACGTTCAATCTGTTTTTCAGCCACAGCCATTACGATCATATTCTGGGCCTGCCGTTCTTCGCCCCGCTCTTTAATGTCGAGGCGTCGATCACCCTTTGGTCTGGTCATCTATATGGCGAGATGACGACCGAGCAAATGGTCTATGAATTCATCCGCCCACCGTGGTTCCCGATCAAGCCCGAGGTGCTGAACGCGGAAATCGGATTCCGGGATTTTCGCCCCGGCACCGACCTTCATCCACACGCGGATATGGTGATAAAGACGGGCAACCTGAATCATCCCGGGGGGGCTGTCGGATACCGGGTCGAATGGGGCGGGCGGGCCGTCGCGATCATCACCGACACGGAACACACACCCGGCAGCTTGGACACGTCGGTGCTGCAGCTAATCGAAAATTGCGACCTCTTTCTTTATGACTGCCAATTTCTGGATGCCGAGATGGAGAAATACCAAGGCTACGGTCATTCCACATGGCAGCAGGCGGTTCGGCTCGCATGCGAAAGTGGCGCGAAGACGGTCGGCTTCATCCACCACGCGCCGTGGCGCACCGACACGGACCTTGATGATTTCGATCATCAGGCCAAGGCCGAATTCCCTAAGTCGTTCTTTGCCCGTGACGGTCAGGTTATCAACGTCTGAGGTTGCTTCACTCCGGTGACGGTAAATTTGTGGCGCGTGCGCTTGTGAAGACCGTAATCGGCTGACGCAGTCCCCTGACCTCAACCGTTTCCCGCGTGAGGTTTTCGCCCGGATCAACTTCGGCGGCCTCAATCGTGTCTTTGGACAAGATGACCTGAACTTTCATTTCCTTGGTCATGCTTTCCAACCGGCTTGCGAGGTTAACCGTCTCGCCAAGCGCGGTAATTCGCGCGGCAGCTTCGGTTTTTTGCGCCGCCCCAATGCGACCCATAATAGCCGGTCCGGTGTGAACACCGATCCCGATGCTAAGCGGTGATTGGATTTCTTCGCGCAGACTTTGGTTCAACGCATCAAGCACACCGCCCATCGCGCGGGCAGCCTCCAGCGCGTGAAGCGCGCCCTCTTTCGCGGGAGCGTCCATGCCGAAGATCGCCATGATCCCGTCACCCATGAACTTGTCGACATAGCCGCCGGTATCCTCAATCGCCTCGGCCATCCGGCTTAGAAATTGATTGAGCAGAAAGACAACATCGAAAGACAGCCTGCCTTCGGACATCTGGGTAAATCCGCGAAGATCGCAGAACAACAGCGTCACGTCCTGTTCAACACCCCACAGATATTTGTCGGCGTTGTTTACCTCGTGCGCGTCGACACTGGCGGGCAACAGCGTCGAAACGGAGATATCGGTTTCCGGGCGCAGTTGACAGGCGAGCCTCACATTAGGCGGCGCACCGACACGGTTCAGCACTTTCTGTTCCGTCTCTGACGCGGGTGGTAGATTCTCCAAACCCTCGGTCACGCGCACGCGGCACGTCGAACATCGTGCGCGGCCACCACAGACAGACGCGTGCGCGATGCGGTTCGTCTGGCTGACTTCCAGCACCGAAAGCCCGCGGGCGGCCAGAACGGTCGGCCCGTTATCGTAGCTGATCGCCACCTTCTTCCGGTAGCGATCCACGTAGATCAACGCCAGCCAAATGGCGAGGGCGGCAATCAGGATGCCGTAATAGGTGTAGGATGAATAGCGCAGGACTTGCATGACACTTGCAAATTGCTCGTCCGTAAACGGGTTCATGTAGCTGACTTGCAGCTTTGACACCTGTCCCGCAGCGATAAACCCGGCGTAGCCAACAAACGGAATGACCACCGCCAAACCATACCAAAGCCAGGTTGAGCGGCGATACCACGGCTTAAGAACCAGCCAATGATGAAGCCCGATGCATCCGTGTATCCAAACCATCGACATCAAGATGGCTTGGTTCAGCGCAAGGTTGGGCCACAAAGCCCATAAGGCATAGTAATAGTCATCCCTCACGCCGGTCATCGCGTTCATGACGCGGGTGCTCACGACATGTCGGATCAGGAGGATCGGGATAAGCAGACCAAACAGCAATTGGACGATGCCAACAAATCCCAGCCGCCAGGATCGGGCCGACAGAAACGTCGAAATCCCCAGCACCAAATGAACCGTGGCCGCGCTGATCAGCAGCGCGGTGCCCGGCACGGATCGGGTCACGACGCTTCTGATGTCCTGACCCGTCTGCATCGCGCTAACCGATACCAATCCGAACCCGTGATTGATGAAATGTGTGGTGGCAAAGGTGAACAGGATCAGCCCGGACCAGATGCGCAGTTTCGGCCCATAGGATCGCACGGTTTGGATCAGGCTGGTTTTCGGTTGGTCCAGAACGCTCACCTTCGGTTGGATCGGCTGTCAGCTATTTGTAGGGGTCCGCGGCATCCCTCAGGCCGTCGCCGAGGAAATTGAACGCCAGAATGACAAAAATAACGGGTATGACAGGCGTCAGAAGCCACGGATAAAGCGCAATGATGTTCACGCTGCGCGCCTCGGTCAGCAGAATGCCCCAACTGGTGATCGGTGGGCGCAGACCGATGCCAAGAAAACTCAGCGCCGTTTCCCCGAGGATCATCCCCGGAATGGTCAGGGTCGCCGTGGCGATCAAATGCGACATGAAGCCGGGGATCAGGTGCCGCCGGATGATCCGGCCGCTTTTCGCGCCCATCAACTGCGCCGCCAGAACGTAGTCTTCCTCTCGAAGCGCCAACAGCTTTGATCGCACCGCCCGCGCGAGCCCCGTCCAATCCAGCATCCCAAGGATGACGGTGATCCCGACGAACACCAAGATAGGACTCCACGTCACTGGGATAATCGCGGCCAGTGCCATCCACAGCGGTATACTGGGGATCGATTGCAGCACCTCGATGACCCGTTGGACCATCAGATCGAACACCCCGCCATGATAGCCCGCCATGCCGCCGATCACGATACCCAGCATAAAGCTCATCATCACGCCAAGCACCCCAATGGTCAGCGAAATCCGCGCGCCGTAGATGGTTCGCGACAGCACGTCACGCCCCAGACGATCGGTGCCGAGCAGGAACAGCTCCCCCCCTTCCGGCGGGCAAATCAGATGCAAGTCAGCCTCAAACAGGTTCCAGAACGTGTATGTATCGCCGTGGCAGAAAAACCGGAGCGTTTGGACCGAGGATTCGTCATAGGCGTAATCGCGGTGCAGCGTCTCCATATTCAGCGTCATCGTCCGCGCATAGGTATAGGGGGTGACCAATCTGCCGTCGCGGAAGATATGCACCTCCTGCGGCGGGGCATAGATATAATCGGTGTTGCGGCTGTGCAGATTATAGGGTGCCAGAAATTCGCAGATCAGGATTGAGAAATAGATGACGCACAGGAATATCCCGGACGCAACCGCCAAGCGATGCCGGGTAAATCGCCACCACATGATCTGAAACGGCGTGGCGTGATCTTCGCCAATGACACCTTCGATTTGTGATCCGACGTTGGGATCGAAATCCGCGGTCGAGACGTAATGCTCCATCGGGGCGCCGGGGGGGCTAAGCACGGGGGTGTCTTTGGGCGCTTTCATTTCGTGCTCCCCTCACCCAACCGGATACGCGGGTCGAGAATGGCCAGCGCGATATCCGAAACCAACACCCCGACGACGGTCAAAAAGGCCAGAAACATCAGGAACGACCCGGCCAGATACATGTCCTGACTTTGCAATGCCCTGATCAACATCGGGCCGGTTGTTTCTAGCGACAGCACAATCGCGGTAACTTCGGCGCCTGAGATGATCGCGGGCAGGATCGAACCGATATCCGAGATGAAAAAGTTCAGCGCCATCCGCAGCGGATACTTCAGAAGAACCCGCGTCGGATGCAGCCCCTTGGCCCGCGCTGTCACGACATACTGCTTGTGCAGCTCATCCAGCAGGTTGGCGCGCAGCCGCCTGACCATGCCGGCGGTGCCTGCCGTGCCGATGATCAGCACCGGAATCCAGATGTGTTCCGCGATCGAGGCCGCCTTTGCCCAGCTCATCGGTTGGTCGAGGTATTCCCGCGCCATCAAGCCGCCGATTGACGTCCCGAACCAGATATTGGCGAAATACATCATGGCGAGCGCCAGCATGAAATTCGGCACGGCAATGCCGATCATGCCCAGAAACGTCAGCCCGTAGTCGCCCCAGCTATATTGGTGCGTCGCTGAATAAATGCCGATGGGAAAGGCCAGCAACCACGTGAAAATGATCGTGACGGTCGACAGCAGGATCGTCAGCCAAAGCCGGTCCCCGACCACTTCGCTGACCGGCAGGCGGTATTCAAACGAATAGCCAAAGTCGCCTATGAAAAACCCGCCGACCCACTGAAAATAACGCACGATCATTGGCTGATCGAAGCCATAGCGCGCCTTGAGCAGTTCGATTTCCGCCAGATCAGCCTCTTCGCCCATCGCCCGTAGTTCCGAGACATAGCTTTCGAAGTAATCGCCCGGCGGCAATTCGATGATCGTAAAGACCAGTATCGAAATCAGAAACAGGGTCGGGATCATTACGGCAAAGCGCCAGAGGATATAACGCAGCATGATCAGCCGACCTCGTCATACCAGAACGTATCAGGCATATAGGCGCCCAGATAGCTGGTTGGCGCAAAACCGTAGAGCGCTTTTTCAGGAATATTTCGCAGACGCGATGATCTGACAATGGGCTGCAAGGCGCTGTTGACCGTGCCGATGGAAAACACCTGATCGGCGTTGATCTCAAGCATCTTGTGCCAGACAACCTCACGCTGCTCGGTTGACGTCGTGCTTCGCCATTGTCGGAGCAGCGCGACGAGTTCCTGGACTTCCGGTAGATCGGGCGGCTTACCTGCGGTTTCCGCCGACATGTAATGCAAGCCCCAAACAGGCCACTGCAACTGATCGTCGGCGGTTGGTGCAAGCCCGGCTGGCGGCATGTCCGCGGTCGGCACAGCATTGTCCAAGCCCAGCCAAACGGACATCATCACATCGCCACCAACGGCCCGGCTTCGGAACACATCACGCTGGGACGTGCGGACATAAAGCCGAAGACCGACTTCGCGGAAATGGTCCGTTACAAGTTCCAGCACATCGGTTTCCAATGTGCTTTCGCCAGAGCTTTCGATGATGATCCCGGCCTGCCGCCCATCCGGCAGTTTCCGCGTTCCGTAGATGTCGCGCTCCTGAAGTCCAGCCGCGTCAAGCAGTGCATTTGCCTGCTCCGGATCATGAGTTGACCACGCGCTGGTATATTCCGGTTTGAACAGCGGACTTTCGGGCAGCACCGTGTTGGCGCTTTCGCGGGCCAGACCGTAATACAGTACTTTGTTGATTTCGGCCCGATCAATCGCCAACGACAACGCGCGACGTATCCGAACATCTTGAAACAGCCCGCGCCAGACCGGGTCTTTGTAGTTGAGGTTGGGCAGGATAGCGACGCTTGACCCTTGCGTCCGCGTCCAGAGAGAGACCTTTTGCGGATAGATCGCCTCCGCCTGCTTTAGTAGCGTGTAGTCGGTAAAACCGATCCCAGTGACTTGTAAATCGCTTTCGCCCGTCGCTGTTTTTGCGGTGATAATCTCGGACGAGGCAACATTCAGCAGCCATCGGTCAAGATAGGGCAGTTGATTGCCCGCCTCATCAACCCGGTGGAAATAGGGATTGCGTTCAAAAACGAATTGCTCCGCCGGGGGCGCTGTGCGGGGGCGCCACGCCTCTAGCGTTGGCAGGTCCGGGTTTTCGGGGCGGTTCTGGCGGGATAGTTTGGTGTGCAGTCGCGGCCAACTATCAACGCGATGCTCTGCGGCGAAGGCCATCAGCTTGTCTTCGCTTTGATATTTCGCGTGAAACTGCTTGAGGTAAGCGGCAGGCAGCGCCAGCACCAAGGGCACCGGACCGGCAAGTTTCGGCAGGAAATGCGGTGCGGGTTTTGGCCAGGAATACCGCACCGTCAGATCGTCCAGCACCTCAAACTTCGCGACGATTCCGTCGACGATCAGATCGGTCGGCGGCCCGCCGCGACGAAGCTCTCGGTTGTTGATGACGTCGTCCCAGACATAAAGGAAATCGCTGGCGGTGAAAGGGCTACCGTCGGACCAACGGTGCCCTTCGCGCAGATGAAACGTGAATATCCGCCCCTCTTCGACGGTGTAGTGTTCAAGGATATCGGGTTGCAGGTCGAGGTTTTCGTCATACCCGACCAGCCGCGAATAGCTGTTCATCGGCATCAGGCGAATGTCTTTCTGCCGCCCTATCAACATACGCACGGTCCCGCCCGATCGGCCGGGTGTCCGCCCCATCGCCGCCAGATCAACAACGCGGGGATTCTTCGGCAACCGCGCAGCCATATTGGGCAAGCTGCCATCGGCGACTACATCTTGGAACAACGCCGACTCTGCCGCCCGAAGCGTGCCGGGCAGGACCGCCGACGCCAACAGGGCGAGGAGTTTGCGACGATCGATCATGCCCGCAACTCTTCAGCATCGGCAGCGGGCCGGGCCAGCACGAAATGTCCGCCACCCAGATCGAAAAATTCCATCGCCTGACTCGCCCCGTCATCGCGAAACGCTGGCGCCCAAGCGGCGCTGGCCGTGCTGCTGGTTTCGCCAGCCGTTGCGAAATTCAACGGTCGATCCAGATCGGGATACGGGACCGCGTCCAACAACGCTTTGGTATAGGGATGAACGGGCGCGGTCATCAGCACCTCGCGCGGAGCAAGCTCCACGATTTTTCCCGCCCACATCACCGCCACGCGGTCCGCCATGTAATCCACGACGGCCAGATTGTGCGAAATAAACAAATACGTCAGACCCAGATCAGTTTGCAGATCCTTAAGCAGATTTAGTATTTGCGCCTGCACCGAAACATCAAGCGCCGACACAGGTTCGTCGCAGACAATCAGGCTGGGGGCCAAAGCCAGCGCCCGCGCGATGCCGATACGCTGCCGCTGACCGCCCGAGAAACTATGCGGAAAACGCCGCGCCGCCGACGGCTCCAACCCGATCGCTTTTAACAGAGCAGCAACCGCGTCTTTGCGTTCTGCAACGGACCCGCGGCGATGTATGTCGAAGGGCTCACTTAGAATGCTGCCGACGGACATTCGCGGGGACAGTGATGAAACCGGATCTTGAAACACCATCTGAATGCGGGTTCGCAGGGTCTGCAAATCGTCGTTCTTGGCATCAAGCACGCTGACCGGGCCGGTGCCATCGCTGAACTCGACCGATCCTGAATCCGGAGTGACGGCCCGCATCAGAATCTTGCTGAGCGTGGTCTTGCCACAACCGCTTTCCCCGACAAGGCCCAGACATTCCCCGCGCATGACATCAAAGCTGATCCCATCGACAGCAGGAACCGTTTCGGGGGCGTCAGGATCGTTCTTCCAGCCTTGCTTGCGGGTCTTGAAGGTCTTGCCGACATTGCGGACCGACAAAAGAATGTCTGGCGGATTTCCGGGGGAATCTTCCCGCACCGCCATACCTCCCAAAAGGTTTTGGTGGTCTACTTCGATCTCGCGCAGGGGCGTCAACCGCTCTCCGTGGGGTGTATCAAAATGCGGAACCGCCGCCATCAATCCCTTCAGGTATGCGTGCTGGGGATTGCGAAAAATCGGCTCTACCGGTCCGGCTTCCATGATTTCACCCTGATAGATAACGACGACCTCATCCGCGATATTGGCAACCACCCCCAGATCGTGGGTGATCAGCAGGATCGCCATATTCAACCGGTCTTGCAGATCGCGCAGCAATTTCAGGATTTGCGCCTGAATGGTCACATCAAGCGCTGTCGTCGGTTCGTCCGCGATCAAAAGCGCGGGCCGGCAAATCAATGCCATCGCGATCATCGCGCGCTGCCGCATTCCGCCCGACAATTCGAAAGGATACATGTCGAACACAGAACGCGGGTTGGAAAACCCAACCATCGCCAGCATGTCCTCGCATTCCTCACGCCGCTCCGCCGGGGACAGGTTCGAATGGACACGCAGCGCTTCGCTGATCTGGTTGCCGACAGTATGCAGAACCGAGAATGAGGTCATCGGCTCTTGAAAAATCATTCCCATCCGACCCCCGCGAATGGCGCGGAACCGCCGCCCGTCCCGCGCAAGCGTCAGAAGATCGGTCGGTGTTTCGGCAGCGGGGTCATCAAACAGCACCCGCCCGGCGACCTGTGCCGTTATCGGCTGCAAGCCCATCACGGTCTGGCTGATAACGGATTTCCCCGAACCGGATTCACCGACCAGCGCGGTTACCTTGCCGGGCAGCACGCGCAGGCTGGCATTCTTGACGGCATGGAGATGTCCGCGGACCAACGGAAATGAGATGCTCAGGTTCTCAATTCGCAGCAGGTCGTGTCCAAGTTGCATTCGTGACAGCCCCCCTCCTTGCTGCACTTCGGGACGATGGCCACCCAATCCTGCCGAATGAAGTGACGCTAGTGCAGGAAAGGCATTCTGTCTATTATCCACCGACAAATTCACGGAAAACACGGACCGCTTGTGTTGACCAAGCGGCAACTTCCGGCAGCGCGCTTTAGGCCACGACGACCAAATCAACCGGGTGCGACATCCCCGGTATCGTCACCCCATCCCGTGCAGGAAGATCGGCGCGTTCATACCCCTGTTCCCGCGCCGTTGCGTATGTGTTCTGATCCGTCAACACCCGCGTCTGCTGAAGCTTGTTGGCGTTTTCCAGCTTCGCGGCCAAATTGACGGCATTGCCGATGACGGTGAATTCAAGCCGTTGCTGCGTGCCGACAACGCCCACCGTCACACCGCCGCTGGCGACGGCAGCGCCTATCTTGAAAGCGACGGGCCAGCCAAGGTCGTGAAATTCGCTTTCCAGATCACCAATGACCTCAATCACAGAGGCCGCCGCACGCATCGCATCGGCTGCGTAGGTTTCGCTGGGATGCACAGCGCCAAACGTGGCCATGATCCCGTCGCCCATGAACTTATCAATCCGGCCATTATGGCGCAGGATTTCGGGCAGCGCCGCGCCCTGATAACGTGCCAACACCTCCATCACGATGTTGGGCGGCAATGTTTCAGCCGTATTGGTAAAGGACCGCACATCGATAAACAGGATCGCAGCATGGCGCGTTTCGCAGCGCCCGATGCTGGGCATATCATCCCCGGATGTGATCGAATTCGCGACCTCGGGCGCAAAAAACAGCTTTAGGTCTTCGGCGGCCGCGTGATGCTGGATCGAGTCAAACAGCATTTGCCGCCCACGATAAAGTGCCAGTGACAAGATGATTGTCACACCGAGAAGCGTCAGGCTCTTGTCGATCTCAGCGCCGATCAGAATTGTGTTTGAGGTGATGTAGTCGACATAATTGCGCGTGATATGCATCGAACCCATGTCCTGCATCAACGCATAGACGACCATCGCAAGCCAACCCGCCACCGATATCAGTCCGGCCATCAAAACGAACCGCGGATCAAATCGCAATGCACGTAGGCTGATGAAAATAAACAGATAAATCATCGTTGGCGCCTTCAGGTAGAAGGCGGCGGGCTGCATATATTGAAGGTGGAATGAAAAAATCAAACCGCATAACAGCATCACGTCGACGATGATCGACAGGACCAGATACCAGCCCGGCAACGTCACGCGGTAGGACAGGATCACCCGGAACACCGTAAACGCGAAATAGGCGGTCAACGTGATTGGCACGAAGCTCTCGCCTGATGCGCCCTCGGCCCGTGGTGCGATCATGTAAAGTGTCGCGAAGAAAACGACGATCGTAAGTTGCACCCAGCCGATCAGCCGTTCTGCCGCTGCTTCTTTTTGATCAATCTCGGCCATCACGCGGGCCGGGATGCCGTCGCCGTTTGGTCCGCCATGCCAGATATAGCCCGCAAACGCCCCGACTGAGTTTCGCGCTTTCTCCAAATCCCTGCTCCGATTTCGTAGAATTGAGGCAGGCATCGTCACCTTGCCGTGGAACCGTTCGGTAAGCATAGAAGGCCCGAATAGAGTTGCAAAGCCACGGGCCGTTGCGTCGGTCAATTGCGATCTATCCGATTGTGGCCCCGGCGTGGCGCGCGCCATTGGCGCGACCCGCGACGGAGCGGCTGGCGTCCCTGCCCGTTTTAGCCATATTATCCCAACTAAATAAGGAGACTCCCAAGGTGAATCTGTGAAGTCGAAGTTCCGCGTGTTTACAGTCATGATGGCGTGCTTTGGCTCTCTCATCGTTGTTTCGCTTGGGCTGATCATCGCGATCAATTTTGCGACATCGGTGAACATTTTCTCACGGATGCTTGGCCAGACGGTCGTGCGCAGTGTCGAGGGGCTTGAATTGGCGCTCCAGAACCATCTGGACGCCGCCGTCAATCAGGCCGACTTCATCGTTGAGAATTTGGGGTCTGGGAACATCTCGTTCGATCGACCAGAGGTGCTGGCGAATTTTGCATCCGGCAGCTTGGCAGCCGCGCCGCAGATCACCGGCCTGCTCGTCGCGAATGACCAAGGACGCGTTATCCGAACGCGGCGAACTAACCTCGGTAGCGCTGAGTGGGAGCTGATCGACGCCGAACCCGGCTCGCGGTTTGGTGATTTCAACGACGACATGCGCGGCCGTAAAACCGCGTTCTGGGCGGCGCCAGTCTATCAGGAGTCGCTACAGGCCGCGATATTCAGCTACCGCGTTCCCATCTGGCGCGACGACACATATGCCGGGTATGTCGCGGTTGCCATATCGACAAGAGCGTTGTCAGACTTTGTCGCAGAGCTAAGCGACCCGCCCGCTTCGCAAGTGTTCCTGCTTTATGGCGAGGATCGCGTCTTGGCACATTCCCATCTGGTGCTTCAAAACAGCATGGAATCCGTCGAACAGCCGCTCTTGTCGGTCGATGACATTCACGACCCGATCATTCAGCAGTTGGATTTCCTTCCATCAGATACTGATTTCCTCGACCTTGAAGGGGCCGATCTGACGGAGGTGGATTTTGAGGATCAGAACTACGGCGTCGTGACAAAGCCTGTAACGACCTATGGCGAGACACCCATCATCATCGGCGCCTATTTCGACGGGTCGGGCATCGAAAGCCTGCTGATCTCGATCCTGCGGGCGATCTTGATCGGTTTGGTGATCCTGCTGGTCGGTCTGGGCGTCGTGCTGTGGCTAAGCCGCGTCATCACCCGCCCCGTGCGGCAAACGGCGGAGGTTGCGTCGGCCATCGCGGCGCTTGATTTTGAAGGCGTCGACCCGCTGCCGCAAAACCGCATTCGGGAAATTGACGATCTGGCCACGGCGTTTAACGGGATGCTGGCCGGTTTGAAATCCTTTGGCCGCTATGTCCCGCGCAACCTTGTCCGGCAGCTGATCCGTGAAAATAGCGATGGCGCGGGGATCGAAGAACGCGAACTGACGGTGATGTTTACCGACATTGCCGGGTTCACTACCGCGTGCGAGGGGATGAGCCCGCCGGACGTGGCGGAGTTCATCAATCATCACCTGACTTTGGTGTCGAACTGCATCGAAAAAGAAGGCGGCACCATCGACAAATATATCGGTGATGCGGTCATGGCGTTCTGGGGTGCCCCGGATAGCATCGATAACCAGACATTACGGGCGGTGCGTGCCGCCGCCGCACTGCAAATCGCGCTGGCCGAGGATAATCGGAAGCGCGCCCGCGCGAACCTACCCGTTGTGCGGATCAGGATCGGAATCCATACCGGGCCACTGATCGTTGGCGATATCGGCTCCCCCGATCGGATCAATTACACTGTGATTGGTGACGTCGTGAACACGACGCAACGCCTCGAAGCGTTGGGTAAGGACGTTGATCCCGATGCGGAATCCATCGTGTTGGTCAGCCGTCCGGTTAAGGATCGCGTTGGCGACGAAATGAAGCTGGACGAGATCGGGCAGATGAAGGTGAAAGGCCGCCAGGGCGGGGTAGAGGTCTATCGGCTGTCTGAGAACGCTTAAATTGGCGACGGATCAGCGATGCAGCGGCTATTTGATCATCGCCTTGATCCCTGCCACATGGGCCGCAGCCGCCGCACTTGCATCCGCCGAAAGGGTTGCAACCGCCTCAGCCATCTGATCGCGCTCGACGATCCGATCCACGAGTCCGTAGGCGAACGCCTCCTCTGCGGTTAGCTTTGCACCGCCCATCAAGATCATCTTGGCCCGCGCAGGACCGACCAGTGCGACAAGTCGGGCGGGGTCTGACGGCTGCGGCAGAAAGCCGAGCTTCATGACGGGGTAGAAGAACTTCGCCCCCGGCACCGCAAGCCGCATATCACACGCCAACGCCATGCCGAACGCGCCCCCGGCCAGCGTTCCGTTCAGGGCGGCAATCGTCAGGCACGGCAAGTCCGCCATCGTTCCAGACAGCCGTTCCCAGACATCGCTGGTGGCAAGTCCCGCCCGCGCTTCGTCAAGATCGGCGCCGGCACTGAAGACCTTTCCGACCCCCGTCAGCACCAGAACACGCGCGTCGTCGCGGGCGGCTTCGGCGATGTCGACAAGCTGTTCCAGCATAGCGCCCGTCAGCGAGTTCGCCTTGTCGAGCCTGTTCAGCGTCGCGGTCCAGACCGCACCGTCCTTTGCCAGATCAATCAATCGATCAGCCCGATCCGGCGGCGCACCCCTTCGTCGCGGAGAGAGATTTCTTGCCCCGCGAACCCTGCCGCATCATCGGAACACATCCAGATCAGCGCCCTTGCGGGCCAATCCGCCGGAATATGCGCGCCCCACTCAAGCTGGCTGACCGGATTGACGCCCGACGCCTTGATTTCCTTTTGCATCTGGGTGGCGACCGTGCCCGGCGACAGGCCCATCACGCGAATACCCTTCGGCGCGGCCTCTTTATGCGCACACATGGTCAGCATCGCAGCCCCGGCTTTTGAGGTGCAGTAAGGGCTCCATCCCTCAAGCGCGTTGTGGGCCGCGCCGGAACTGATGGTGAGGATCGTGCCGCGACCTGCGGCCTCCATCACCGGAAGGGCGGCGCGCATGCCGTTGTAAACACCTTTCAGGTTGATATCGATAACCTTGCCCCACTCGTCAGGGTCAGAGTTTGACAGATGCGCAATCGGTTCAATCACGCCAGCATTGTTGATCAGAATATCCAGCCCGCCGAAGGTCTTAACGGCGGCACCAACGGCGGCCTCAACCTCCCAATAGCGGCTGACATCGCAGGGGACGGCCAGCGCCTTGTCACCGATTTCTCCGGCAAGTTCGGCAATCGTGTCTTCGCTGCGGGCCAGCAGCACAACATTTGCACCGGCATCGGCAAACGCCTTGGCAGCCTCCGCACCGATCCCGCGGCTTGCCCCCGTGATCAGAACCGTTTGATTTTCAAGATGTGACATCGGCGCCTCCTTCGATACATGAAATACATGAGTCGGAATCGCACTACCAGATGGCATTGCCCTTGACCATCTAAGCCACAGACCCGACATTAGAAGCTGCTATTTCAACCAAGAGGATTAAAAATGGCCGTTCGGAAGTCCATTGGCGCCGGTGCCGCGCTATCTATGCTACTTGGCACGACTGCTGCCTTTGCCGATGTCACGGCACAAGATGTCTGGGAGGACTGGAAGTCTTATATGGCCGGCGTCGGCTATACCGTCACCGCAGGAACCGAGGAAATGTCTGGCGACACGCTGACAATCAGCGGGATGAAGGCGCAGGTCGACATCCCCGAGGGCGACGGCGAAGTTTCGATAGTCATGCCTGAAATCCTGTTCAAGGAACGTGGCGACGGCACGGTCGAAGTCACGATGCCCGAAGAATACGTTCTGACCGTCGTTGGTGGCGACGCGAACGGGTCGCTTGATATGGAAATGTCGATCGACCAGACCAGCATGACGATGATCGCAAGCGGCGATGATACAGAGACCGCCTATAACTTCGCGGCCAACGAGATCAAAATGGCGACGACCCGCCTGATTGTCGACGGTGTGGACGTTGATGGAGACATCGCCGCCAACCTGAACGGCTACACTGGCACCTACGTCATGAAAGACATGGGCGACGTGACGGGCCTTGAAGGCGCCGCACGGGTTGATGAATTCGACATCACCGCAGTGATCAACGAGCCCGAACAGGACATGGTCGTCGACTTTTCTCTGACCGCTAAAGGTGGCGGTGGCACGGCCTCCATGACCTTGCCGAAGGAATTCGACCAGGAAGATATGTCAAAGAACATTGAGGCCGGGTTTGCCGCCGATGGTGAATATACGCTGGGCGAGATGGCGATTGCGCTGGCCGGGTCCGGCGACGGAGAGTCGTTCAACATGAACGGTACGATGGGTGGTGCGGATGTGACCTTCCGTATGGATCAGGATGGCATGGGCCTGACGGAACTTGTCAAAGCGCTCGACATCACGATCTCGGGTTCTGAAATTCCGCTGCCGCAGATCAATGTGAAGGCCGCAGAATACGGTTTGAATTTCCTGATGCCGATTTCAAAATCTGATGAGCCGGATGATTTCGCACTGGGTGTGCGCCTTGTCGATCTGGCGGTTCAGGATGAAATCTGGGGCATGTTCGATCCGGCAGGCGTTCTGCCGCGCGATCCTGCGACGCTGATCATCGACACGGTGGGTAAGGCCAACTGGTTCTTCAACATCATGGACCCGAAAGCACAGGCCGAAATGGACGAATCCGGCGAAACGCCCGGCGAACTTCACGCCCTGACCTTGCAAGAGCTTGAGCTTGACGTGGCCGGCGCCCAACTGACCGGCGAGGGTGACTTTACCTTCGACAACAGCGACACGACGACGTTCGACGGTATGCCGCGCCCGACCGGCGCGATTGACCTTCAACTTGTCGGTGGCAATGGCCTGCTGGATAAGCTGGTGCAGATGGGTCTGATCCCCGACGATCAGGCAATGGGCACGCGCATGATGATGGGGCTGTTCGCGGTTCCGGGTGAAGGCGAAGACACGTTGAATTCAAAGATCGAAATCAACGAAGAGGGCCACGTTCTGGCGAACGGCCAACGCCTGAAATAAGCGCAGACAGTTCTAAAACACGAATTGGGTCGCCCTCGGGCGGCCCTTTTTCGACAAGGGCTGCCGCAGGCAAACCCTTGCACGCCAAGGGTCGTGGGTTTACCTGACAGGACGGAATGATGGCGAGCAGGAATTTCATGGCTGACACACTCGAAACACTCACCGACGCCATGTTGACTGCGGCCCGGCGCGCGGGGGCTGATGCTGCCGACGCAATCGCGGTCGGTGGACAGTCGATTTCGATTGATGTCCTGAACGGTGCGCTTGAACATGCGGAACGGTCCGAAGGCACCGATATCGGCCTGCGCGTCTTGATCGGCCAACGGCAGGCCATCGTGTCATCCTCAGACACGCGGCTTGAAACAATCGCGGAAATGGCAGACCGCGCCGTCGCAATGGCCCGCCTTGCGCCGGAGGATGCGACCATCGGGTTGGCCGATCCGGGCCAGCTTGCCACCGATATCGACGTTGCGGCGCTGGAACTGTCCGACCCGGCCCCGGAGCCTGATCCGAAAGAGCTTGAAGACGCCGCACTGCGGGCCGAAGCCGCCGCGCTTGCCATTGACGGCGTCAGTCAGGTGCAATCCGCAGGCGCCGGATACTCCAACCGCGCAATCCACCTTGCCACCACAAACGGCTTTTCCGACGGCTACGCCCGCACCGGCAGCGGTGTGTCCTGTGTCGCGATCAGCGGCACGGGCGCAGAGATGGAGCGCGATTATTTTGGCGATACCCGAACCTTCCGCTCCGAACTGTTGCGCCCGGAGGAGATCGGCCGCATCGCGGGTGAGCGCACTGTCGAACGCACAGGTGCCCGCCGCCCGAAAACCGGCAGCTACCCGGTGTTGTTTGACGAACGGATTTCCTCATCGCTGATCGGCCATCTGCTGGCGGCGATCAACGGCACCGCGATTGCGCGGGGCGCGTCTTGGCTGCGCGACGGCGTGGGTGAGTTGGTTTTGCCCGAAGCGCTGTCGCTGATCGAAAACCCGCATCGCCCACGGATCGGCGGCTCCAAACCCTTCGACGGGGAAGGTCTGCCGACCGTGCAGCGCGAAATTGTCAAAGACGGTGTGCTGACTGGATGGGTGCTTGACCTTGGCACGGCGCGGAAACTTGGCCTGCAAAGCACCGCGAACGCGGCGCGCGGCACGACTGCCCCGCCCTCCCCCAGCGTCAGCAACGTGACCCTGATCCCCGGCACGCAAACCCGCGAGGAACTGATCCGCGACATGGGCACCGGGCTGCTTGTCACGTCGATGATCGGCACAACGATTAATCCAAACACCGGCGACTATTCCCGCGGCGCGTCCGGCCTGTGGATCGAGAACGGAGAGATCGCCTATCCCGTCAATGAATGCACCATCGCGGGCAATCTGCGTGAGATGCTGGCGGGCGTTGTCCCCGCCAACGATGCCCGCACGCATTTGGCGCGGGTCGTGCCATCGCTGTTGGTCGAAGGGATGACCCTTGCCGGCGCGTGACATTGATCTGCTGATCGACGTCGCCCGCGCGGCTGGCCGGATCGCCGAACGCCATTGGAAATCCGCGCTGGACATCTGGGACAAGCCCGGCGGCGCTGGTCCCGTGACCGCGGCCGATCTTGAGGTCAATCGCATGATGGCGGCGGAGCTGCGCACCGCCCGCCCCGATTACGGTTGGCTTTCCGAAGAAACCGAGGATACGCCCGAACGGCTGGACGCAGACCGCGTGTTCATCATCGACCCGATCGACGGCACCCGCGCGTTCATCAACGGGGAAAAGAACTTTTCGCATTCGCTTGCCGTCGCGGAAAACGGTGTGGTCGTCGCGGCGGTCGTCTATGTCCCGATGCTGGATGCGCTATACAGCGCGACTGCGGGCGAGGCGGCGCAGCAAAACGGTGAGGTAATCAAGGTCTGCCCAACCAATCCCGACACCGCGCAAATCCTCAGCACCAAGGCCAATTTTATCCCCGAAAACTGGCCCGGCGGGGTGCCGGAGGTAAAGCGCCACTTCCGATCCTCGCTCGCCTATCGCTTGTGCCTTGTGGCAGACGGGCAATTCGACGGGATGCTGACGCTTAGGGACACATGGGAATGGGACGTTGCAGCGGGCAGCCTGATCGTCGCGCAGGCGGGTGGATTCGTCACCGACAGGCAAGGCGCAGGCCCGCGTTTCAACAGCCCCCGCCCCATGTTGCGCGGGATTGTCGCCGCCGAGCCAGACCTTCACGCCGATCTGACGCGACGCCTGCGACCGGTAGCGTAGCGTTACTTCTTGCTGCCGCCGTTGCCGCCGGTGTCTTTTCCGGTGCCTTTCGGCGGTGCGCCGTCGGTGCTTTTCTTGTCGCCCATCGGTCTCTCCTATCAACTCCGGCTATTGCCGTTGAAACCGTCCGCGATATTCGCCTTTCGATCAAGGGGCTTGGCCAATCCGGCCCCTTTCCCCTGCGCATCCAATCCACTAGGGTAAGCCAAAATCTGACCCCTTCGGAGGACTCTATGACCCAACGCCTTCACCTCGTCTTTGGTGGCGAACTGGTTGATCCGACCAAAAACGCATTCAAGGATGTCGATGCGATCCATATCGTTGGCATGTATCCAGACTATCAATCCGCCTACAACGCCTGGAAATCCGAGGCGCAGCGCACGGTCGACAATGCCCACATGCGCTATTTCATCGCGCATATTCACCGCCTTCGGGATGAAGAAACCGAAGCCTCCCCGACTGAGGAGTTGGACAGCTAAGCTGTCCGGGGAATGGCGCGGTCCCTCAGACGCAGCTTTCTCGGCGCCCTTCGGGGGCGTCGAAACAGTCATCAGGATAGCGCCACCCCTGCGCCGCGGAAATCGGAAGGCGCATCGCTGGTCTGGTGCCACTCGACAACCGTAACGCAGGCGGCAGCTTTCGCCGAATTGATCCTGCGCCTGTCCGATGATCTGCGCATGGTCGAATACGCCGTGACGACGCCGGATGCAGAGGTCGCCGCCACCCTGAAAACCATGCTGCCCGAGGATGTGTTCGTTCGCCACCTGCCACGGGACGATGACGATTTCGTCAATGAAATCAAACCGGATCTTGTGATCTGGACAAACCCGTCCGAGCACGCGGCAACGCTGGCGGAGCTGTCAAACCGCAACGTGCCGATGATCCTGACAGACGCGCGAATTCCGCAGAACCGCCCGCTAAGCCAGTTGATCCCCGGTGCCCAGCGCACGCTGCTGAGTCGGTTCGATCACATCCTTGCCGCCGACGAGGAAACGGAGCGTTGGATCGTCTCGCATTCCATCGCGCCCGAAGCGGTCGAGGTTCTGGGCGAAATGCAGGAAGGCACCATCGCCCTTCACTGCAATGAGGCAGAGCGGGACACGCTCGCCCAGCTGCTTGCCGCGCGTCCGGTCTGGCTTGCCGCCTGTTGCACGCAAGAGGAGGAAGATATCGTCCTCGCCGCCCATCGGCAGGCGCTTCGTGTTTCGCACCGCCTGCTGTTGATCCTCGTCCCCGACGACGGAGAGTCCGGCCCCCGCATCATGGAAAATTTCGAGGCTGTCGGCCTTAACACCGTTTGTCGATCAACCGGAGGAGAGCCGGACGACGACCGGCAGGTCTATGTTGCCGACACGGACGGAGAGATGGGCCTTTGGTATCGCCTTGCTCCGATCAGCTTCCTCGGGCGGTCACTTGCCCCCGGCAGGGGCGCGATCAACCCGTATGAGCCGGCCGCCCTCGGGTCGGCCATTCTTCACGGTCCGAATACCGGGATTCACACGCCAGCGTTTGAACGTCTGACAGCCGCAGGCGCCGCGCGGCTGGTCAAGGACGATAAGGAGCTCGCCAAGGCGGTGCAGGATTTGCTTGCCCCGGATCAGGCCGCCGCAATGGCGCACGGCGCCTGGATCGTGACCTCAGGCGGATCGCAGATCATCGACCGGCTGGCAGAGATGGTGGCCGAAACGCTGGATGCCGAGAGGCAGGAGTGATGCAGGCACCCCGGTTCTGGTTCAATGCGCCCGACCGTCCGGGTTGGCAGGCGCGTATGCTCTCCCCGTTCGGCGCGATTTATGCGAAAGGAACGGCGCGACGGCTGGCCCAAGCTGCGCCGCAAAACGCCCCGGTGCCGGTTATCTGTATCGGCAACCTCAATGCAGGCGGAACCGGAAAGACCCCGACAACCATCGCCATCGCGCAACGCTTGCAGGATCGTGGGCAGACACCGCATGTCGTATCGCGTGGCTATGGCGGGCAGTTGACCGGGCCGGTTCAGGTGCAGGAACAGATACATAGCGCCGCAGATGTCGGGGATGAGCCGCTTTTGCTTGCGGCCTTTGCGCCGACATGGGTGGCGCAAGACCGGGTCGCCGGGGCGATGGCAGCGGCAGAGAGTGGCGCGAATATCATCCTGCTTGATGATGGGTTTCAGAACCCGGCATTGGCAAAGGATCTATCGATTATTGTCGTCGATGCGAAGCGAGGGTTCGGCAACGGCCGGGTTCTGCCCGCTGGCCCCTTGCGCGAACCTGTCGACACCGGGATGACACGCGCCGATCTGGTGCTATCGATTGGTGACGACGCGGCGCAGGGGCAGTTCACTGACCGATGGGGATCATCCGTCACCGTCCCGCAGGTGACTGGCCGCCTCGCGCCGCTTCAAACCGGGATGGAGTGGGACGGCCTCCGCGCCCTTGCCTTTGCCGGCATTGCCCATCCCGAAAAGTTCTTTGCCACCCTCCGGGGTCTTGGCGCAGACCTTGTCCGGGCCGAGGGGCTTTCGGATCATCAGCCGCTGACCGATGGCTTGCTGAAACGGCTCGACGCGGACGCCAAGGCAGCGGGCGCGCAACTTGTCACAACCGAAAAAGACGCGGTGCGCCTGCCTAAGCATTACCGCCAGAAGGTGCTGACGGTTCCGGTGCGGCTAGAGGTCGAGGATTGGGACGCGTTCGATACCGCGCTTAACCGGATTCTGGACGATTAGCCGCCCCGCTTTGCCAATTGCGCACTGATCTCCGGCCCGTGTTCGTTCAGCTTGGGGGAGGCACGGTCCAGCTTCAGTTCCGCCCCCGAAAACACGAACGGTGCCCGCACACCGGGAACGCCATCGACATCGTGGCGAAGCCCGCGCGCGACCACCTGCGGGTCGGCAAACACCTCTGCCATATTGTTGATCGGACCGGCAGGAACACCCTCAGCCTCGCACGCCGCGAGCAGGTCGGCCTTGGAAAACATCAGCGTCGCTTCGGTCAGGCGGCGGGTCATTTCCTCGCGATTTGCGACGCGGTCGGAATTTGTCAAAAACTCAGCCGCGACGGCCATTTCATCCACCCCAAGAAGGCGGCAGAGCCGTTGGTATTGCCCATCGTTCCCGGTGGCGATGACGATATGCCCATCGGTGCAATCAAACACCTGATAGGGCGTTAGGTTCGGGTGCTTGTTGCCGATACGGTGTGGCGGCTTTCCGGTGGTCAGGTAATTCATCGCCTGATTGGTGGTGATCGCCACGGCCACATCCAGCAGCGCCATATCAATATGCTGCCCCAGCCCCGTTCGTTCGCGCTGATGCACGGCGGCAAGGATCGCGGTCACGCCGTAGATGCCGGTGAACACGTCCGTGACGGCAACACCGACCTTTTGCGGCTGGCCGTCAGGTTCGCCCGTGATTGACATCAGGCCGGACATGCCCTGAATGATGTAGTCATACCCCGCGCGGTGGGCATACGGCCCCGTCTGGCCAAACCCAGTGATCGAACAGTAAATCAGGCGCGGATTGATCGCTTTCAGACTGTCGTAATCCAGCCCGTATTTCGCAAGCCCCCCAACCTTGAAGTTCTCGATCAGAATATCGGCGTCGCGGACCAGATCACAGACAAGCGCCTGCCCCTCTTCCGTTCGGAAATTCGCGGTGATCGACCGCTTGCCGCGATTACAGCTATGGAAATACGCGGCGGAGTAATCGTCGCCCCGATCCACAAACGGCGGCCCCCAACTGCGGGTGTCGTCCCCGGCAGGGCTTTCGACCTTGATGACGTCCGCACCAAGGTCTGAAAGTGTCTGGCCCGCAATTGGTCCTGCCAGAACGCGGGCAAGTTCAACAACGTTCAGCCCTTCAAGCGGCGCTTCCATTAGCCACCAATCTTTTCGTCAAGAACCTCGCGCAGATCGTCGTAGTTCATGTTGGCGTATTTCTGGCCATTGATGACGAAGGACGGTGTGCCGGTGATGTCATCCGCTGTCGCGTTTTGCTGATACAGCGCGATCATCGCCGTGGCATGCTCCCTGTCGTTGATGCAAGAATCAAGCTGCTCATTCGACAGGCCAGCCGACCGTCCGATAGCCCGAAGGTTTTCGGTGATCTGCGCCGGATCGTTGCTGTCGAGCCATTCGCGCTGTCGTTCAAAGATCAGGTCGGAAATACCGAAATACCGCTCCTCACCGCCGCACCGGGCGATCAAAGACGCCAGAAGCCCGAACTGGTCGAAATAGACTTCGCGGAAGACGAACCGCACCTTTCCAGTGTCGACATAGTCAGCCTTTAGCTGGCCAAAGACATTTTCATGAAAGCTCGCGCAATGGGGGCAGGTGTAGGATGCGTATTCGATCATCGTGACCGGCGCGTCCTCTGCGCCCAGCGCCATTTCCTTAACGCCGGATGTGTCGATGTCGCCCGCCTCCTGCGCGTTAACGCTGGCAAGGCCGGGGCCGCTGGTCTGGGACCGACTGCTATAGATGTAGCTGCCCCCGGCAATCAGCGCGAGCGCCGCGCCGCCGATGAAAAGTCTGCGTTGCATGATTATGCCTCTCTACCGTTTGGTTCGGGATAGAACGTTTTGACCAAGGGCTTCAAGCGCTTCGCGCAAGCCCTCATCCCGCACAGGTTCTGCTGCCGCCTGCGCCGCTTTCCGAACACTCGGGTCGGGCGCTTTCGGTGGTTGTTTCGGGCGCGGCGTGAATTCTGCCTGCCCTTCGGCAAAGCCCGTCGGGGCGGTCTGGGTTATTCGAATCTTTGATATCGCGGAATAGCCGTAACAGGCGTTGACCTTTTCGCGGATGCGATCCCGCTGCATGTCAAGCATTGGGGCGTTCGCGCCGGTTGACAGCACCGTCAGCGTCGCGCCCAAGCCATCGCGGCCATAGCCGACCTTTACGGGTCGGGCGATTGCGGCGATGTCGGCGCCTACAATCTCGGCCCAGTGGGTCAAAAGGCGCGTCACCGCGAACCCGCGCGATTCGCCCGCCTTGCGGATCTGCGGCTGCAACAGGGCAGAGGTTCGGGCAAATCCCTTGCCATACCGTTTGCTTTGCCCTTTTTTGCCCTTCGGCTGTGCCATATAGTCATCCATCCAATCGGCGCTATTCTACCCCCAAGTAAGATGCGTGCCACCGAAAACCAAATGGACTGAATAAAACTTGCGTGAAACTGAGCTGAGCCGCGAGATTTTGGAATGGTATGACCGCCACGCCCGCGACATGCCGTGGCGCGTCAGCCCGGCGGATCGCAAGCGCGGCGTGGTGCCCGACCCCTACCTCATCTGGCTGTCCGAGGTGATGTTGCAGCAGACAACCGTTGCCGCCGTTCGCGCCTATTTTGAACGGTTCATCGCGCGCTGGCCCACGGTGACGGCGCTTGCCACTGCGGCGGATGAGGACGTGATGGGCGAGTGGGCGGGGCTTGGATACTACGCCCGCGCCCGCAACCTGCTGAAATGCGCGCGCGTCGTGGCCGACGAACATGGCGGGGTGTTCCCCGCCACCTATGACGGGCTGCTGACCTTGCCAGGCATCGGCCCCTACACCGCGGGCGCGATTGCGGCCATCGCCTTTGATGAACCGGCCACTGTCGTTGATGGCAATGTCGAACGCGTCATGGCGCGTCTGTTTGCGATCCGCACGCCCCTTCCCGCCGCAAAACCTGAACTCACCGACCACGCCCGCCGCCTGACCCCGACCGACCGGCCCGGAGATTACGCGCAGGCCGTCATGGACCTTGGCGCAACGATCTGCACGCCAAAGTCGCCCGCCTGCGGTATTTGTCCGTGGAGGGAGCCTTGCATCGCCCGCACCGAAGGCATCGCGGCGGAGCTTCCGGCGAAATCCCCGAAAAAGGCGAAGCCGACGCGTTTTGGCATCGCTTATGTTGCCCGCCGTGCCGATGGCGCATGGCTACTGGAACGTCGGCCCGACACGGGGCTTCTTGGCGGAATGCTCGGCTGGCCCGGCAG
Source organism: Aliiroseovarius sp. YM-037 (assembly GCF_048060095.1). Classification (NCBI taxonomy): domain Bacteria; kingdom Pseudomonadati; phylum Pseudomonadota; class Alphaproteobacteria; order Rhodobacterales; family Paracoccaceae; genus Aliiroseovarius; species Aliiroseovarius sp. YM-037. Next base: position 81,665 of record NZ_JBLUOA010000005.1, read on the forward strand.
CGATTGGGGTGATGCGCCAGAAGGCGCCCCGCCGATGGAGGCCGATTGGCAAACCCTCGGGGCCGAGGTGCGCCACACCTTCACCCATTTCCACCTTCGCCTGACCATCATGGTCGCGGATGTTCCGATCCACGCCGCACCCGCCCGAGGATTGTTCAAACACGCGAGCGATTTTCGCCGCACCGACCTTCCGACCGTGATGCGCAAAGCCTTTGACCTTGCGCAAAGTGATGCCGTGTTGAATTGAGTTGCGCGGCGCGCGCGCTATGATCGTCCCTGTTTCGCAGGAGTTCACCCATGTCCGAATCATCGGGCGCACGACCTCTCCCCCCACGCTGGCAAGGCGCAGCACCTTTCTGGGTCTCGCTCGCGATGGTGCCGTTCGCCATACTCGCAGCAACCTATGGCGGCTGGGCGTTGTTGTTGATGCCGCTTTACGGCTGGGGCGTGTTCAGCGTTCTGGATGCCCTGACAGGTTTGAACACCACGAACGTCAACCCGCAGACAGCCGAAGATGACCTCTACTGGTATCGGCTGGTCACGCTGATCTGGTTCCCGATCCAGTTTTGCACCGTCTTTGGCCTGATCTGGTGGGTGAGCGATAGCGACCATCTGGCAACGTGGGAAAAGATCGTGCTGTTCTATGGCGTCGGCATGATGACCGGGGCGATTGGTATCAATTACAGCCACGAACTGATGCACCAGCGCAACCGGACAGAGCGTTGGTTAGGTGACCTGCTGCTCGCGATGGTTCTCTACAGCCATTTCCGATCCGAACATCTGCTGGTGCATCACCGCTATGTCGGCACACCACTCGACCCGGTGACGGCGCGGTATAATGAAGGTTTCCATCGGTTTTTCCCACGCGTCCTGCGGCAATCTTTCCTGTCGGCATGGCGGGCAGAGAAAGCGATGCTCGCCCGCAAGGGGCTGGGGCCATTTTATCGTTCAAACCCGTTTTGGCGCTATGCGGCGCTTCAGATGGGGATGCTGCTGCTGGCGGCACTTCTGGGCGGTTGGGCCGGGTTTGGGTTGTTCGTGTTTCAGGCTGCAGTTGCGATCTGGTTTCTTGAACTCACCAACTACGTCGAACATTACGGGCTGACGCGAAAACACCTTGGCGATGGCAAGTATGAACACGTGCGGCCGCGCCATAGCTGGAATGCGGCGCATAAAGCCACCAACTGGCTGCTGATCAATCTGCAACGCCATTCGGATCACCACTACAAACCCGACCGGCGCTTTCCGCTGCTGCAAACCTACGCGACCAGCGACGCGCCGCAGTTGCCCTATGGCTATCCGGTGATGACAGCGGCGGCGATGGTGCCCCCGATTTGGCGGCGGATCATGAACCCGAGGGTGCGCAAATGGCGGGCGATGTATTACCCGGAGATCACCGACTGGTCGGCCTATAAGACAGGCACGACCCCGCTGCCCCGCTAGATCGCGTTTCAGATGCCATATCTGCGAACGCTCTACGCCTGATTATCGCCGTATTAACATAATAGAAATTACTCTCGGACCGGGGGCGACCGGAACGAGAGGACAGTCAATGAAACGCATCGCGTTTACTGCCGCCCTGCTTGCTTTGGCCGGGTGTATGCAAGCGCCGCCGACCGTGTCGGAACGAAACGCCGCGGGCATTCGTCTGGAAACGGGGCCAGGGGCGATACCGCAAATCGCACTCGACAGCACGCAGCGCAAAGCCGCACGGTTCTGCGACGCCAATAGCAAAGAAGCCGTCTATATCGACACCCGCCCACTAAGCGATGGCGGGGCCGAACATTACTACACCTGTTTTTGAGACGGCAGGCGGACGAAAAAAGCCCCGCCGACGAGCGGCGGGGCAAGTAAGTGTCGTGGAGTCAGGCCACAGACACCGGCGGTATTCTTTGAATATCAGTTGGGGCGTTCGGCCATTTCGGCGCGGATCTGCTGGCGCAGCAGGTCGATGGGCACGCGCTTGCCGTCGCGCTTGAAGCACCAGTAGGTCCAGCCGTTGCAACTCGGCGCGCCTTCCAGCGCTGCACCGACTTGGTGGATCGAACCCTTCACATCGTCACCGATCAAAGTGCCGTCTGCACGGACCTTCGCCTTGTGCCGGTTGTTCATGGAATAAAGTTCCTCACCCGGCCGCAACATGCCGCGTTCTACGACCTGACCAAACGGCACGCGGGGTTCTGCCCGCTTCGATGCGCTGACCTCTAGCGATTCCTTGTCGAACTTGCGCACTTTCGACAGCCGTTTCTCCGCGACCTTGCGATAGGCTTCTTCGCGTTCGATGCCGATAAATTCCCGGCCCAGCTTTTTCGCAACTGCGCCCGTTGTCCCGGTGCCAAAAAACGGATCAAGCACAACATCCCCCGGATTGGTCGAGCCGACCAGAACACGGTGCAACAGGCTTTCCGGCTTCTGCGTCGGATGCGCCTTGTCGCCATTGTCGTCTTTCAGACGCTCACCGCCATTGCAGATCGGCAAAACCCAGTCCGACCGCATCTGCACCCCTTCGTTGAGCGACTTCAGCGCCTCATAATTGAAGGTGTATTTCGCGCCCTCTTCTTTCGAGGCCCAGATCATCGTCTCATGCGCGTTGGTAAACCGCATTCCACGGAAATTCGGCATCGGGTTCGACTTGCGCCAGACCACGTCGTTCAGAATCCAGAACCCTTCGTTCTGCATCGCCGCGCCGACGCGGAAAATATTGTGGTAGCTGCCGATCACCCAGATCGCACCGTTCGGCTTTAGCAGGCGGCGTGCGGCGGCGAGCCAATCCTTCGTGAACCGGTCATAGACAGCGAAGGAGTCAAACTGATCCCACGCATCGTCAACCGCATCGACACGCGAATTGTCGGGGCGGTGAAGTTCGCCCTTCAGTTGCAGGTTATAGGGGGGGTCCGCAAAGATCAGGTCAACAGATGCCTCTGGCAAGCTGTTCATCACGTCGATGCAATCACCGGCGATAATCTGATTCAGGGGCAGCTTTGCAGCCGCTTTCGATGTCGTTTTCGTTTTCATCTCTGCCTCTCGTCCCGAGCACGTTTTCGCGCTTCGTTCGTTGAGACCAAGGATGAGTCATTGCTGATTCGCCGTCAATTTCTTTTTTGAATCAGTCACTTACTGTTTTATCTTGATACAAGATATTGTGTACCGGCTTAAAGGAACGTCTATGGTGTGGGGTCACACCAAGATTTCGGAGCGCTTCCTTGTGACCCGGACTCGGGTATCCGGCGTTCTTGTCCCAGCCATAACCGGGAAACTGTTGCGCCAAATCCCACATGATCTGATCGCGGCAAATTTTGGCGGCGATTGAGGCGGCGGAAATCGACACGCTTCGCGCGTCCCCCTTCACAATCGCTTCGGCGGGAACGGACAGGCTTCGGGGGATCATATGGCCGTCGATCAGCGCGAAATCCGGCGGGGTTCGCAGCCCAAGCACCGCCCTCTCCATCGCGATATGGGACGCGCGCAGGATGTTGATCTGGTCGATCTCCTCGACCGAAGCATGGGCGACGGAAACTTCCGCGACTTCAAGCAAGGTCGCATACAGTGCCTCCCGCCGCTTCGCAGTCATCTTCTTTGAATCGTTCAGCCCGTCGGGGATGTTGGCAGGGTCAAGAACGACGGCTGCGGCGGTCACCGGCCCTGCCAGCGGCCCGCGCCCGGCCTCGTCCACCCCGGCGATGCGCAACATGCCCCGCGCGTGGGCAGCCGTTTCAAAGGAATAGTCGGGTGGATTAATCGCCATTCGGGCGTTGAACCCGGTTTCATCCCGGCGGGCAAGTAAAAAGGCGGGGGGTCAGTGACCCGCCCGCCTTCCCGGTGCAGCTTTGTGAGGACGTATCTAGCTGCACCCTGCTCGATCGTTGGCTTCTTAGTTATGACGTCCTGCAACAACAAAACCTTGGCGGCGCATACAGCGCAGCGGATAGATCGTGCGGTGGCCGCGTTCGGTGATGACCCGGCGTTCGCAGCGGCGCGGCAAGTCAATGTGTCCGGCGCGGCGTTCAAGGCAGCGACGGCCAAAACCCTGACGCTGACCATTGTAAGTGTCGAACGTGCGCAGGCAGCGTTGCGGCAGAACCTTGCTGTAGTCGTAACGCGGCTGTTGTTGCTGCGCAGCGCGGGCGCGGCGGCGGTCCCGGCGTTGATCGGCAACCGCTGCGATCCCGGCGATAACGGCAAGACCCAGAAGGACCTTGCCGATATCGTCTGAATCGGCACGGGCAGGGGCGGCGGTGAAACTGGTCAAGGTCAGCGCGGCGGCGAGAATGACTGCGATAAAACTCTTGGTCATGGGATTTCCTTTCCTCCTAAACCCCCTTGGTCGGCAGGGGTGTCGTTTGGTGATGAGAAAAGGATGGGGCCAGTCGCGTGCGCTAAACAATAACGGTGGAGTGTTATCGAATATCAAGAGTATTTACTGATTTAAAACAATGCGTTGAATGAATCACGGTCACGAAGTTTTTCTTGCGAAGTTTGGCCCGAATTCGTCATCTTTGCGCATCACCGACTCGCCGAATTCGCCCCGCTTTCGTTGTTATTGAATAACCAACCCGAAAGGATCATTCTGAGCGGCATGATGAAAACACTTATCTTCTCTCTCGCGCTGCTTGCCGCGTCACCCGCATGGGCCAATTGCTATGCCGACTACAAGGCCAAGCAGGACAACCCGCTGAGGCTCCATTACGGCGTCGTGGAACTGCCCGACAACGCCTGCGACCGCGACGCCGCGGCGGCGGCGATTGCCGCGCGGATCGGTGGTGACGGCTGGCGACTGCTGAATGTCGTGTCGATCTTTGATGCGTCGGGCCTTCCATCGCGTGAGGCCAGCGCCGGCGAATATTACCTGCGCTACTGATCCCCGACAGACCTTGACCCGCACCCGCATCGGGCCACAAATGAAACCCGGAGGGGGATGGATTTGACCGATACCGAAATTCAGACACGACCGGGCAAGTTGCAGGGCAACTGCGTCGTCGTGGCAGGGTTAACGGCGATTGTCGCAATCCTGCTGATCGCCGCGGCGTTCCTGTTTCTGAACCTGCCCGACGCCAACGCCTTCAACAGCCGGGTCGAACAGATCTTTGTGCAGAACGACGATCTGACCTCGGGCGCGGAAATCAAGCTGCTGGAGATCCTCGCGCAATCCGGCACCGCTTTTTCCGACACGCTGAACAGCTACCGCACCGTGATCTTCGTTCTGCTGATCTTCGCGACCGCAATGCTGGTCGCGGCGCTGGTATTTCTGGTTACGATCCTAACGCTCAACCGTCGCATGTCCGAGATTGAGAGGACGGGGATTCAGGTTTCTTCCCTCCTCATCAGCCGGGAACAGAACACTGTCTATCTCAACAACATGGAATTCAAACTGACCGAAGCCGCGATGGAAGCCATCGCCGTTCTGGCCGAGGCGCGGATGGATGACGACGTGCTGTCAGGTGCGGAAATCGAAGCCGTCATCACCGGCAAATCTGCCGTCGATTGCGAAGAGGCCGCAGGTGCCACCCGGATCAAACGGTTGCGGGATTCGCTTGGCAATCAGATGGTCAGCGAGCTGCTGGTCAAGAACATCGCGCGGCGTGGCTATATGCTCGCCATCGACAAGGGCGTCATCAAGATGGTCTGATTGACCTTAGGTCAAAGGACCAAGCGGCGGTTCGCCCACCGCCGGCACTATTTCGCAAGGCGAAACAGACAGTCCCCATCGCCAACGTGGACAAGGCCATGCTCTATCCCTATTCAGGGCGGACTCTGATGATCGGACCAGACCTATGTGGCCATATCTTTTCGTTTCCGCGCTGTCGGAACCCATCCGGCGGATGGGTGTCGCGCGGCGCGTGCGGAATGGCCGCGAGGATGCCGAACGCGCGCGCGAACGGTTCGGCTATGCGTCCGAAGGCCGACCGACCGGGGATGTGATCTGGTTTCACGCAGGTGGCGAACGACAAAGCCTCGCCCTGATGCCGCTTCTGACCCGCTTGGGAAAGGAATTGCCGGATGTGCATTTCCTGCTGACAACCACGACCTACGGATCACTGAAAGCGATTCAGTCGACCGGGCTACCACCCCGCGTCACACACCAATATGCCCCGGTCGATGCGCCTGGGCCGATCCGTCGGTTTCTGGATCACTGGCGACCCTCCGCAGGCATTCACGCCGAACTGGACCTGTGGCCGCGCCTGATCCACACGGCGGCGCAGCGCGACATTCCGCAGGCGTTGATCAACACACGCATCACCCCGAAAGAGGCCCGCGCCCGGCGCCGCTACGGCAAGATATTCGCCGAGATGCTGTCGCATTTCCATCGCATCCTGTTGCAGGACGAAGCATCGCTGGCAGAGTTCCTGAAACTCGGCGCTGACCCCGAACGCTCCGCTGTCGCAGGATCGCTGAAAGGTGCGGCTGATCCCCTTCCGGACATCGCGGATGAACGCGCGCAACTGTCCGCAGCGATCGGAACCCGCCCCCGCTGGCTTGCCGCCGGAACCGACCCCCGCGAAGAAGCCGTGCTGTTCAAAGCCCACGACATCGCCCGCGAAGGCGAACCCGGCCTGATCCTGTTCATCGCGCCCGACAGCCCGACCCAAGCCAAGGCAACCACGGCCCACGCCAGAAAACTATTTGAAGATGTCGCCCTTCGCAGCGCCGGCGACCCGATCACCCGCACCACCGCGGTCTATGTGATCGACGCCTACGGAGAGATGGGGTTGTGGCACCGCCTGTGCCCCGTCAGCTTTATCGGCCAATCGCTCAACGTGCCGGGCGACCGGCTGCGCGGACGCAACCCTTTTGATGCGGCCAGCGTCGATGCACTGATCCTTCACGGCCCGTCGGTCGATTACTACTCCGACGACTACACCGCCCTCTCCGCCGCCGCCGGAACGGTCGAGGTCAACAGCCCCGAGCGGATCGCCAAAACCGTGCTTCGCGCACAAGACCCGGCATGGCGCATCCCCTATATCGGCGGCGCGCGCAAAGTGATGCAAGACGGCCGCCAAGCGTTGCGCGATACCGTGCAGGCGGTCATGGACACCTATATCGACTGAGAATGGCGACCCCGGCAGGATTCGAACCTGCAACCTGCCCCTTAGGAGGGAACCGTTCATAGCGCTATTCCTTCTATGATTTCTGTTGTTTGGGTGTTTGTACAGGCTCTTTCTGTACATGGTTTGTACGAAAACGGGCCCTGACATCAGCCTCATCCGTCTCCGCATGGGCGTAGATACGCATCGGCAAATTTGGGTCTGACCAGCGCCCAGCCTTGGCTGCCGTGACTGGATCGACCCCTTGGCGGACTACCAATTCAGTGAAGAACCCGTGTCGCCCCGCTGGGTGTGCTGACAGGTACTGGATGCCCGCACGCTTGCAAATGGTCTTCCATCGCGTGTTGTAGCCAGTCGAGCTTCCATAGCCGAAAACACGCGGCTTCATGAACTTGCCGGTCTTGCGGTTCTTCGGACGCTTGGGCGGTAGGGCCAGCAGCTCGTCCATCATCTGAGGCGAAACCGTGATCCAACTTTCCGGATGGCCCTTCTGCGCCTTTACTCTGACCTTGTTCTCGGCAGGTCGCAGATCGTCAGGCTCAATCGAGACAGCCTGATCGATCCGCGCTGCCGTCTCGAACATGAAGCGAACCAAAGCCGCGTTGTATGGATCAGCGGCTTGGCAGAAAGCCTCGATCCATTCCTTGTCGGCGGGCTTGCGTTCAACGCGGCTGGTTTTCCCTCGGCGCTTGTCCTGAGCGATCCGCTCAAACTTATCATAGGGCTTCACTCGGATCAGTGGCGTGCCTTCCAGCTCGTGCGCGTTGTTGATCACCGCGCTTGCTGGCGTCACGATCTCGCGCCACCATGTATCCGTCGATGCCTTCGGTTTCAATTTCGGCCCCAGACCTTTCAGAAGCGCACCGGAGATCGCGCCTAGAGGCATGTTGCCAATCTCTTCGACAATCGGGATCAACTGCTTCGCGGTCTTGGGGGAGACGTTGTATAGCATGATTGCATCTGAGAACGTCTTGCTCGGCTCATCGCCTACCACATGGCGACGTATCTGGAGCTCTGTCTCTCGGTTTATCCAGTCCCGTGCGCCTGCTTCTGTAGATGCCTTAGTGCTTCGCCGGTATGGGCCTGCGATTGGCCTGCCGTTGTACTCGACCCAGCCCTTAGCCCAGTAGAAGCGGCCCCTCTTGTAGATTTGGAGCGGCATGCCTGGCCTCCTTCAAAAATCTTATCGATCTGCGCGGGCGTGATCAGCATGGTCCGACCAAGGCGATAGAATGCGCCCGTATCGTTGGCACGCTCGCGTAGAGTGCGCTCAGAGATGTCGATCCCCATGCCGGACATAACCTCGACCCATTGGGCAGGCGTCTTACCAAGCCCCAGGATTTGCGAGCTGTCTGATTTGTCGGTCTCTGCCATTTCAGTCGTCCTTGTCCGCTTGAGTTGAAACTGCACGCCGCATGGAATCGCTTGTTAAGCACCATTTGACGTGGTCAGATGGGAATAACTGGAATAGTTCGTCATTTTTTGCAATGTTCGCGAAAAAATACGATCTCGTCAAATGGAAATTGGGAATGGCGCGGAAAGACGCTGAACTGTTCGCTTCGATGGGTGCGCGCCTAACCATTGCGCGCAACGAAGCAGGGTTGTCTCAAGCTGCGATGGCTGAAGCGCTTGGTGTCTCGCCACGGGCTTATCACAGCTACGAGAAGGGACAGCGCGGTATTCCAGTTGAAGCGTTGGTGGCCTTTGGAGAGCAATTCGATGTCGACGTGCCCTGGCTCTTATTGGGCACCAAGGCGATACGCGCGGGACACGATTTCAACGCTTTAAAGGAGATCGAGACCTCGCTCGATCAGCACCTGAACGCGGAAAACATCAAAATCAAAAGTGAAAAGCGCGGGGCTATCGTCGCGCGTTGGTACCAGTCGCATGTCGAGGGGCGGGAAGTAACGGATGATGACGTTCACACTTGGATCGAACTCGTAAGGGAGTAAGCAAATGCAAAAACCAAGCGACCAATGGAAGAAACTTCGCCGCGCAGCACTGGAACGCGCGCGACGCAATATGATCGAACCTCTGGAGGTCGTTCACCTCGCTCTTCTCGGAGCCAGCGCACTGTACTTGGCCGGTTTTCTGCGGCTGAACCTATTCGGTCAAACCGGCGAATTCTCGCTGGTTTCTGGAGCCTTCATTCTCCTGGCAGCCGCTGCCGGTCTACTTGTGCCTGTTCTGACAGGATCAGCATTGACCCTGCACTTCACCGACCGACGCCTGGGAAAGCTCCTTCGTGAATGACCCCACTGCAATTATGGGCTCTCGGGCCGCACCGCGTCTGGCGCACGATGTTCAGGCGCAGCGAAAGGGCCTAACCTGAATGGCCTTCGGAGTTGTTCATTCACCGCAGTGACTCGATCTACGATGACGTTCCCTCCGAACGCTATCAATTCCCTCGCCAATACTTGTCCCGGGCTAAGCAATGCGAAGGCGATTGGATCGTCTATCTGGAGCCAAGCAAGGTGAAAGACACGAAGGGGTACTTTGCAGTCGCAAAGGTGCAAGAAATCATCTCTGACCCTCGAAAATCTGACATGTACTTGGCCGTGATCGAGCCTGGGACTTATCTCGATTTCGGCGATCCGGTGCCGTTCCGCGATACGGAGAGCATCGTTGAGAGAGGCCTGCTGAACGACGAAGGTCGCATTTCTGGCCGCGCACAAGCAGCGGTGAGAACACTATCCAGTGAAGACTTCGCCCGGATCATCGAGCGCGGGCTAGACGCTGAGGACGACATTCTGCCCCGTGTAGGAGACCTTGCAGCCGCCACTGGTTTTCAAGATGCGCAAGTTCCCTTCCAACACCTGCCTGCACGCGAGCGGGTCGATCAACTTACTAGCCGGGCATTGCGGGATCGCAACTTTCGGAAGAACGTGCTGCGAGCATATGGTGAGCGTTGCGCGATAACTGGTCTGCGATTGATCAACGGTGGTGGGCGTGCTGAAGTTGAAGCCGCGCACATTCGGCCTGTTGAGTGTGATGGCCCTGACATTGTCAGCAATGGCATTGCATTGTCTGGAACGGCGCACTGGATGTTTGATCGCGGGTTAGTGGGGTTAGATGACGATCTGAGGATACTTGTTTCTAGACAGAGCAACGACGTTGGAGCCGTGACGACCATGATCAATTCAACAGGAAGGTTACTGGCTCCAGACCGGCAGGCGAACAGGCCGCGAGCAGAATTTGTGGCATGGCACAGATATCACTGTTTCAAGACCTGATGGCTCGTGAGATGTTGCTCGCACGACTGCCAGACGACATCACGGATGAAACTACTTGCCTTGCGAATGTCTCAGGCTTCCGGTCTAACGAGATGTGAAACAGATTACGCAGAGAAACAATGCAATTCCCAGAAATCTTTGATACTGAACGATGCTTGCTTTTCCTAGGCTCCGGATTTTCAGCAGCAGCAACAAATAAGCGGTCTGGGAGTCCGCCAGTCGGGAACGGTCTTCAGAAGGCAATTTTGTCTGAAATTGAAGAAGAGCATGCGGATATTGATCTGAAAGATGCAGCCTCTTACGCCGCTAGCAGAGGCGTGAATTTGTATGGACTATTGCATGATCTTTTTGTCATCACGGGGTTGAATGAGGACCAAAAGACAATTTTGGGCAAGCGGTGGAGAAGGATTTACACCACAAATTACGATGATGCTGTCGAGTTCTTTGAAAAGGACAGCGGAACGGGAAGCCGCCGCCTATCATTTTCGATTGATGATGACAGACCTCGCAAGTTTCCTTCAAACACCGTGGTGCATTTGCATGGGTACATTCATGCTTGTGACAAGAAAAATGTTCTTTCACAGCTTGTACTTGATCATCGCTCATATGCAGAGCAAGCGGCCTTGGAAAGCCCATGGTGGGATCAGTTTGAAAGAGATGTTCAAGGCGCTGAATGGATTTTCTTTGTAGGTTACAATCTAAATGACTTTGCTGTCGCCAAGTACCTGACTAAAGACCCGCGAATTTCCCAGAAAACTAGATTTATTTTGCGCGACCCTGTTAGTGATTACTTGCTCGATAGGCTAGAAGGGTACGGCTCAGTTGACACAATCTCAACGAGTGGATTTGCCGACGCTTGCGCCAACGCCAAGACTCGTGACCCAATCAGCGATTTTCATCAACTCAATGCCTTCCGGCTGATCGACCCTTACAAAGACAACAAAGCTGTTGCTCGGCCAACTCCTGTTGAGATTGAGACCTTCCTGACAAGGGGCAACTACAATTTTCAATCTTTGTCCTCAACCTATCCAAAGGCCGAGTTCGCTCTGCCACGAGGGTCGAAGATGAAAGAGGCTGTTGAGGCTCTTTCAGTTTCTAAGACGCTGTTGCTTCATTCTCGAACCGCCAACGGCAAGAGTATCTTTGCCGATATGCTCAGCCTCGAACTGTCGGCCGCTGGCAAGAGTTGCGTACGCTACACAAGTCACAGTGACATCCCCCCGTCAGAGATTGAATTTCTTTCTCAAATAAATGATCTTGTTGTTTTTTTCAGAACCTATGACGATGTGGTGGCGGTGTCCGACGAAGTTGCCCAGTTGCGGGAGAACGCTACCTTCATTGTCGAAATTAACACCGGCACTGATCAAGTTCGTCGAAGCGAGGTGCACAGTTTCTTGCCAAGTCCAATTGGTAGGCTGGATCTGAATCCACTTGAAAGGCAGGATCGACAAGATTTCGGAGAACTTCTCTCGCGTTCAGGCATACCGTCAGACGGGATTGATCTATCGGGGACAGGCCGGACTGAGTTGCGCGATCATCTCGTAGATTTGTTAAACAGCCCATACATCAAGGAGCGTTTGAACAATGCGATCAAACCCTTACTAGACGACAAGGAAGCGATGAAAATCATTGCGACTGCGTGTGTGATGAGAGCATTCTCAATTCATGTTGGGACTGATTTCATCCGTGCGATTACGGGTGGTGATCCCTATGATATTCTTTTGAAAAATGAGGTCGCAGCTCTTGAGTTTGGCGCTTTGTCACCAGATGCGCTCGCATTGCATTCCGCGGTCTTTGGCGAGTTTTTCTTGAAGGAACATGTGGGTGCGCGCGGCATAATAAGCGTAATTTGCCGGTTGGCGATAGAGGCGGCCAAACGCAAGAAAAATGGTGCAAACCTCAGTTCCCAGCGAAGCCGGGAAGCCCGTAAGGCCCTTGGTGCCCTTCTGCAGTACGGAAGAGTATCGTCTTTGCTTGGTAGTGCCGCCCCAGAGACACAGAAATCCATAACTGATCTTTATGAAACACTGAGAGACAACATCATCATCAATGATGAACCGCTGTTTTGGTTGCAATATAGCATATTTATGCAGGACTTAGGCAATTACGGCATGGCGCGAAACCACCTAGAAACCGCATATCTACGAGCAGAAGCGACCGAAGGTTTCCGAACTTATCAATTGGATACGAATTATCTGAAGCTAATCCTTCAAGCACCTGCGGGCGAAGATGATTTTCCAGGCGACACCGAAATTTTGTTCGATCTTATCGACAAGGTACATGACATGCTTTCGGCACCTGATCACAGAATACATGCAATTCGAGTTCTAGAAGATATCAAAGTCTTCTGCGCCAAAAATGGTGCAGACCTCACTGATGGTGAACGTCAGCGGCTTTCCATCCAGTGCTTAGGCATTGTAGGGACACTTGAAGCACTAGACATCGGTATCAAGACTGAGTTTGAAACTGACAGATCAAAAGCTGCCGTTGAAGAAGCCGTGGCTCTACTGGCGACGTACAGTTAATAATGGGAAGTGCCTGACACGGTATGGTTCGCATGATCCGTATCAAACGTTGACACATGTACCATGCAATGGTACACATCATAAATGATCCAAAGCACCAAGGGTAAACTCGCTGCCAGCGCCGTTAAAGGCAAGTATGGCAAAGGCTTCCCGGGTGATTTGGTAAAGCGCACGCGGGCTATGCTTTCGGCGCTGGATGCTGCGGTTGTTGTCGAGGATTTGCGGTTCCCGCCCGGCAACCACCTGGAAGAACTGAAAGGGGATCGGGCCGGGCAGCACTCCGTGCGGATCAACGGGCAATGGCGCATCTGCTTTGTCTGGACGCCGAACGGCCCCGCCGATGTCGAGATTGTGGATTACCATTGAGAGGATACGCTGATGAGCACGCTTGAAGACCCGATGCACCCCGGTGAAGTCCTGAAAGAGCTTTACCTCGATCCCCTGGAGATGGGGGCCATCGCGTTTGCGCGGCGTCTGGGCGTGCCTCGTACACGGATCGAGCGGTTGATCAAGGGCACGACCGGGATCACGCCTGACACTGCGCTACGCCTTGCCCGTGTGTTCAACACGAGCCCGGCCTACTGGGTGAACTTGCAGACAAACTATGACATGGCGCTGGCGGCTAAGGAGATCGATGTGTCTGAAATTGTACCGCTGGTTGCCGCCTAACGAGGGTCAGTAGCGATCGTGATGGATTATGACGCTGACGCCACTAGCGGCTACTGCGGCGCACATAACATCGCGTCGAACCGAAGACCGACACTAGTCTACGTGCAACAAGCGTTCACTCTTCAAGCAACCTCTTCAAGCGGTTAACATAGCTGTATCATAGTCCAACCATGTGATCGTAAGATTTTACTGGAGTGGGACGAAGTTTGAGGATTAGTTTCGCGATGGATCTAGGGAAACAACTGAATGATTGGAACACAGACTCTCGGGTCCGCGGCGACCTGAACTATATCGACGTCATTGCAAACAGTATTCCGCGAGCTCTTGATGAAGGCGTTTTCGATTTGGTTGGGCAATCCGACTTCGAAGTCGGAATGAACAACTTCGCTGCAAGCTTGATGTACTTTTACGCGAGCAACTCACAGTTTCGGACCAATTCGTGGACTGTTAAAGAGCTCGGACAAGGCGGGCGAGAACGTACACTAAGAATTAATGCTGAGCCATTTTGCGCGGCAAAGAGCGTTCCGTTGCCCCCTAGAAATTCAAACAGCCAACTGGTCGATTGGCATCCGATGGATTCCTTTAAAGCACGAGTGAATGCGGCTCTTCTTACATTCGACCACGTCCTAGTTATAGACCCCTGCCCGAGGGTCTTCCGCTGGGCCACCGGATCATGGATCAATTCCGCCGGAATCGTCGGGAATGCACACGATTTCCAATCCACGCGATCAGTGCCTCTAGACTATGAAAAGCCTTTTTCACACGAACTTGAGGACCATGACATACTAGCGTTGGAGCGTTGGTTGAAGTTTTGCCGCGACTATAAGCTATTCTTCCAGGCCGGAAGATTGTTCGCAGCGCCAGATCGATATCCCGACTGGCTGATCCCTTACAAATCTGGAGAAGAAGCCGACAAGCCAAAATATGGAGAATTTGAGAGAATTCTATCTAGCCCAATCAACGAGCTTTCAGAGCCGATGTTCTTGCGGTTCCAGTCTCAGGATTGGGGTGCAGAAAATAGTGATGAATTGCTCAGACAAGTCTTCTGGCAAAGCCACTACCTTGGAAATGGATCAATAAGTGTTGAATCTATGGAAAGAGCAGATTGGCTTGTCTCGCAGCTAGGCGGAATTAATGACGAATTGGGAGAAGTCACGGATGCTTCCCTATCGATTGCTAGCCACATCTTCAAGCTTCGATACGGTCTTTGCTTGGAAGGTATAACGCCCAATGAAATTTTGAATGTGTCTTCGTCTGACGAGATCATCTCGATCTTGAGAAGCTGTGTTAGAGATGTGGGAGAACTTTCGCTTCTGAGTTCAAGGGAGTTTGATGAGCAGGTAGGAGTTCTATCAGACAAATTTGAGGAATTTGAGTCGAAGGTCGATGAACTCAGAGCTTCTTCCAACTTTCTATCTGGTGTCTTCGTGCCAAGCCGTGACTCTGGGCTGGCCGCAATCGGAGCTGGCGCATCAACTTTCATGACTGCAGCTGAGGCAAACGTGATACTTTGGGCGGGGCTTGGTGCACTATTTCCGCTAGCAGCGATGCTGCCCTTTCATATCTCACGTGGTGTTGAGAAGCATAAAGTCTCTGCGCGAGCTAACACTCTTCTTACGCGCTTGAATGCAAACTAAATTCCTCGAAAGGGACGAAAGAACGCCGTTTTGGCTACATTTCTAACATCCTTCCCGCGCCCTTTAGTGTATTAAAGTTTTGGTTGGTTTTTGCAGTTTCGTCGACGCCCAGAAAACATCCCAGTTTGCAGAAAGACGACTTCGGAGCAACTGTGGTTTTGCTTCGCACTGCCGGGACCATGCTTAACCCCTAGTGCCTCAACCCCCGCTCCGCATGGGCCTCCTGGCTGTCTAGCTGTCCCTCAATCTCTCGGCGGCGGCCTTCGCTAAGGTCAAGCTCTGCTGCAAGCTCTCGTCCAGCGTCTTGTAGCTCGCTTCGTCGTTCAGCAATCCGTTCAAGGCCTTCATGGATGCGGCTTGTGAACGAATGAGCAAGGTCACGCAGTCTTTCAAGCCAGCCAGTTCCTTCTCGATCCTGCCGGTCGAGCGTGTCTCCAAGGCGGTCAAATCCTTCGCGGAGGCTTCTGAGGCCATCACCAACCGCTCGACGCAGGCGAGCAAGTCGCGTTCCAAGGCTGTCAGTTGGGTCATCTAGTCCTCCTCGATCCGAATGCAGGTGACGGTCTGTCCGCCCATCGTGCAGGTGCGCAGCCGCGTCTTCGACGGGTCCAGGATCAGCCACGTCCCCTCGGGCCGTTCGATCCGCTTCAGGCCCAGCTCCGTCAGTTCCGAGCGTGTCAGATGCACCGTCCAGAAAAAGCTCGCGACCATCATCGAGGCGATCCCCGTCAGCACCATCCCCGCGATCAGCCAGGGCGAGATCGTCAGCCAAAGGCGGATCGATCTCAGCCGCGTCTCGAACAGGCTCGCTGTCTCGGCCTGAAAGCGGCGCGTATCGCTCGCGATGGTATGCTGCGCGGCGCCCACAATGTTCTTCAAATCGTTCCTGAAGCTTTTGAGCTGGGACGAGATCGAGGCGACGTGATCTGCCCTGATCGTGTCGAGTTCCGCGTTCAGTTTCTCGCTCAACCGGGTCGACTTGCCAGTCTTCATGGAAAATCTCTCCTTTCAACCGCCAGCGCTCGCCCGTGTCGGGGTCGCGGGCGGTGATGTAGGCCTTGCCGGTGCGCGGCAGGTCGAAGCCCGCGTCGGTGAGTGCGTCGATCATGGTTGTGCGGTCCGTGATGAGCCCGACGTCGATCTGATCCTGTATCCAAGCGTGCAGCTCGTCCCGGCCTTGGGCGCGGGCTGGGGCCTCTATGATGTCGCGGACCTCTTGCGCGCGCTCCACATCCATCGGATCGGCCCAGCCGTGGCGCTGGTTAATCACGTCCCGCAGGCTGTCATAGGCGTCCTGGTAGCCCGGCGGTGCAATGTTGAGGCTCTTGCCCGTCGTCAGCTCCAGGCGCGGCGTGCAGAAATGAAGCTCGACCCGGCCTTCGTGGCGATGGCGGACCCAGAGCACCTCATATTGCTCAGGGTCCAGCCCCGCGAAGGCCAGCCGCTCGAACCCGTCCATGACCTCGGCCTGCTGGTCCTCGGTCGGGGCGTCGCTGTCGGCGAAGCTGATTACGCCCGCACGGTAGGTCCATTGGTGGCGGCTGGCGTCGATCAGGGCCTCCGTGCGCTCGGGGTTGCCACGCAGGACCTCGGGCAAAGGATCGCGCGTGACGGTCTTGGGCAGGCCGTGATCGTCGCGGATCAGATCGCGGTTGCCGTCATAAGCCAGCACGCGCTCGGCCACGAGGTAGCCGACCGGCCCCGCGCCCGCGCCTTTGCCGTTGGGAAAGAACTTGATCAGCACTGCCGCGCCTTATCGAGGAGCGCGGCGAGCTGGCGTTCTACCACCACAAGGCGGCGCGCGACGGTCAGCGTATCGAGGTCTGCGCGCCCGACTTTCATGGCGTGGTTCAGCCAGCGGGCGATCTGGTTGAGGTTGCCGCCGATGCGCCCAACGGCCAGCACTAGCGCCGGATCGACGCGCGGGACGGGCTTGCGACGGCGGGCCTCAGTGAGGCCAAGCGCCTCGCGCAGAAGCGTCGAGGCAGGCAGGCCAGCGGCCTCGGCCTTAGCGCGCAGCTGGGCCTTCTCGGACGCGGTGCAGCGGAAGACAAAGGTCTCGCTCAGCGGCTCTTTGGCGGGGGCTTTGCCCGCGCCGGTGGGGTTCGAAGGGGAGGCTTGCCGCCCCTCGCAAGGTCCTGTGTCGTCGGCGCAGCCGTATGACATGGGTCGCCTTGCTGTTTGCGCTTCGGTCCGATCATTGGTGCTCATGATCTGAGGTCCGCCGCCTGAATTTGCGCCTGCGTCACCAGCTCAGCGGCCAAGAGCGCGTCCATCTGGCCGGGTGTGATGTGACGGCAAAGCGGATGCTTGTCCGTGACCCAGTTCGCCAACCCTGCCAGCATCTCGGCTTCCTTGGCCTTCGCCTCTTCGCGGTTCTTGGTGATGTCCTCCACGTAGGCACGCCACCGTCCCGACTTGAACCAGTTGTCCGAGAAACAGACCTTGGATCGGGTGAAGCCTGCGCTCTCGCTGGCGTAGGCCTTCACTGCCTGCAACAGGTCTTCGGCCACCGTACCAGCGTCCAGGATGTCTCTGATCTGCCCGAGACACTCAGCCTTCCCGCGCAGGCGGTCGGGAGGATAGGCGGCCAAGACCTTCTCGGCTTCTTCATCCTCCGCCGCCACGCGCTCGCGCGTAGGAGGTTTAAGGATGGTTTTAGGATGGTTTGGGGGCCGTGGTGGCCCCGGTACCCCGGCCACTGTGGCCCCCGTTCCGGGTCCAGTCTGGACGGGGTCCACTGTGGCCCCCGTCTCAATATCGGGCTCGGCGGTCAGTTCCAGCGCCTCAATCCGAGCCAGATCAATCCGGTAAACGACGGTGAACCCGTTCTTGCACCCACGCGCACCTGTTTCGACCAGGATGCCTTCCTTCAGGAAGTCACGGATCGTGCGCTTGACCGTGGTCTCCCCCAGTTCCGTATGCCGCTGGATCGTCCCCTTCGAACACCAGATGCCGGACCCATCATCAGACGCTTTGTCAGCAAGAAACATGATGATCTGCTTGCGCGTCGCACTCCCGAACTTCCGTTCGGCGCACGCATTCGCAACCCGCCAACTCATCGGATGGCCTCAAATGCCACACAGACGTGCGAATTTTGTACAGGTTTTGTACGAGATTTCGCCCGTTTTCGGGGAATTCGGTGGAAAACCATACGGGCGTTTCTGCACGCTTCCGCAGAACCCATTGCAAATAAGTCATATTTTTCAGGCAGTTTTGGCGACCCCGGCAGGATTCGAACCTGCAACCTGCCCCTTAGGAGGGGGCTGCTCTATCCAGTTGAGCCACGGGGCCGTCCGACCGGGATAGCGTTTCGGGTTGCTGGGCGCAATTGTGCTCTGGCCGGATCGGTGAAATTGGCTAATCTCATCGCGAACCAGCAGGAGCGCCGGGGTGAAAACCGTCACTGACCTACCGCACGCGATCACGGATGACATGGATATGCCGATCCACCTGCCGGACGGCAGGCGCCTGTCTGCGCGGGTTTGGATACCGGAAAGCGCGCAGACCAATCCGGTGCCTGCGATCCTCGAATACCTGCCCTATCGCAAATCCGATGGCACGATCCTGCGTGACCAGCTGATGCACCCCTATCTGGCCGGGCATGGCTATGCCTGTGTCCGGGTGGACCGGCGCGGTTGCGGCGATAGCGAGGGTGTATTTGACGACGAGTATTCCGAACAGGAGCTTCAGGACGGCGTCGACATCCTCCACTGGATCGCCGGGCAGCCGTGGTGCGACGGCAATATCGGGATGCAGGGGATTTCCTGGGGCGGCTTCAACAGCCTGCAAATCGCAGCCCGCGCGCCGAAGACCTTGAAGGCGGTCATCACCATCGGATCGACGGTGGATCGGTTTGCCGACGACATCCACTACAAGGGCGGGGTTCAGCTTGGCGAAAATATCGGCTGGGCGGCGACAGCGATGTCTTGGAACGCCTCGCCGCCCGATCCGCAAATCGTCGGGGACGCATGCCGCGCGATGTGGCTGGAGCGGTTGGAGGCCACGCCGCCCCTTGGCCAGATTTGGCAGGAGCATCCGACCCGCGACAGCTATTGGCAACACGGCTCGGTCTGCGAAGAATACAGCGCAATCAAGGTGCCCGTACTGGCGCTCGGCGGGTTGCATGATGGCTATCGCAACACGATGGCGCATCTGGTCGAAAATCTGTCCGTTCCGGTCAAGGGGATCGCCGGGCCGTGGAACCACAAATATCCGTTTATGTCTGGGATCGGCCCCTCTATCGGTTTTCTGCAAGAGGCGCTTCGTTGGTATGATCGCTGGTTGAAGGGCGTCGAAACAGGCGTTGAGAATGACCCCGCCTACCGCGCGTGGCTGATGGACAGTATTCCACCGCAAGAGACTCTGGACCACCACCCCGGCCGTTGGGTGGCCGAGGATGACTGGCCATCGAAATCGATTGAAACCCACACACTTTCCCTTGGTGACGGCACGCTTGGACAGGCGGAGCCTTTCGCGGTTACGGTCCCCTATGACCTATCCTGCGGACAAGCGGCGGGTGAGTATTTCCCGTTCGGCTTCGGCCCCGGAGAGCTTCCCGGTGATCAGTCGGCGGACGACGCAGTGTCTGCCTGTTTCGACAGCGACATCGTGGAGGGCGATACGGACATCATCGGCGCGCCGACAGTCCGCTTGACGGTCGCAGCCGACCGCCCGGCAGCGCAGATTATCGTGCGGCTGACGGACTTGCGCCCCGACGGCAGTTCTGCCCTGATCAGCCGGGGAATACTGAACCTCAGGCATCGCAACGGGTTTGATCGGCTCGACCCGATCCAACCGGACGAGGTGATGGACGTGTGCGTAACCCTCGACCAAGCCGCCTACCGCCTGCCTGCCGACCACCGCCTTCGTGTCGCGGTTTCGTCAAGCTACTGGCCGTTCCTGTGGCCCGAGGCAGAGCCGGTTACACTGACCCTGACCGCCGGCAATTTGGAAATTCCAGTGCGCCCGAGGACAGAGGGTCACGAATGCACTTTCCCAGACCCGGAGGCCGCCCGCCCCCGACGCAGAAAATGCTTACGCGAAGGGCACGAGGCCAAGACCCAGCACACCGATCCGGTGAATGACGTGACCACGCTGACGATAGAAGCCGACCACGGACGGCATGAAGATCAGGAGTCCGGGCTTATTACCGAAAGCGCGTTGCGAGAGAACTGGGCAATCGGGGCCGATGATCCAACCACTGCCAGCGTCCGAATTGAGTGGAGCCGCGGTATGGCCCGTGGCGATTGGGCAGTTTCAACAAAGTTGCTGACAGAGATGCACGGAGATCAGGCACATTTTCACGTCACCCAGCACCTTCAGGCGTTTGAGGGTGACGCGCTCGTGTTCGAGCGGACTTTCAAGTCAAAAACGCCGCGCGCCTGACCCAACTCTAGCGCTTCAGCGTTGCGCCAAACTGGATCTTTGGCGACAGCTCTACCCGACCTTCGGTTTCCGCGTTTTCGGCACGGCGTGCGATGATCTCTGCCGCTTTGCGCCCGGTCTCCGCGCGACCGGCGTCCATTGTGGCCAATTGAATCGGCAGGCCGTCCAGCAGCTCCGTTCCGTTAAAACCGGCCAACCCAATCTGGCCCGGCACGTCGATCCCTTGGTCGAGGCAATATAGCAGCCCACCGGCACCGATCATGTCGTTTGAATAATAGAGGAAATCGAGGTCTTCCGTCCGCGTCAGGATGGTTTCCGTCATCTCCCGCCCTTTTGCGAGGGACGATCCACCCGAATAAAACTCCTGATCCGCGACTTCCAGCCCGTCTTTGGCGAGCGCTTCGGTGAAACCTTCAAACCGTTTCCGCGCACGGTGGTCGAGCGGCATCTTGGTGCCGAGGAACCCGATCCGCTCATACCCCGCCTTGGCAATTGCCTGCGCCATCATGCGGCCCGCGCGGCGGTGGGAAATCCCGACCATCGCATCGACCGGCGTGCCGTCGACATCCATAATCTCTACCACCGGAATGTCAGCGTTCTTCAGCATCGCACGCGCGGCATCGGTATGTTCCAGACCCGCGATAATAACGCCCGATGGCCGCCAGGACAGCATCTCGTAAAGAACCGACTCTTCCTTTTCGGGCAGGTAGTTTGTCAGACCGACAACTGGTTGCAGCCCAGTGCCGTCCAGCACTTCGGAGACACCTGTCAGCACCTCAGGAAACACCATGTTCGACACGGACGGAATGATGACCGCCACCAGATTGACCCGCTTTGACGCAAGGGCGCCCGCGATCTTGTTCGGCACGTAGCCCAGCGCCTTGGCCGCCGCCAGCACCTTTTGCCGTGTTGCATCGGACACATCGCCCCGGTTGCGTAGCACCCGCGACACGGTCATTTCGCTTACGCCGGAGGCTTCGGACACATCGCGCAGGGTTAGCGTGCGCTTCGCGGCTTCTTGGGGGGCCTGTTTCATGTCAATCCTGCTTCAATCAATGGCTTCGCCCTATTGTTAGCGCCAAACAAAGGCTTGTCCAATAGAGCAATTCACTCTATGTTATCGCTAACATATGGGAACGGAGACTCGCAGCCCCGCGCTGCGAGCTTCGCGCAAAAAGGGGGAACGGTGGGCCACACGTGTTCCTCCTTTTTCATTTCTGTTCCATGACACCTGCCCCGCTTAATGCGACGGCATCCTTTACCAGTTCTTCAATCAGCAATTCGCGCACCACGCGGAACCGGACGGTGTCGGCAAGCTCCGCATGGCTCGCAACCCACAAATCGACACTCATGCTGTCAGCAGGCAATTCTGACCGCGTCAGGCGTGCGTCCCGATCACCGATCAGGCAGGGCAGATAGGCCATCCCGATTCCCGCCGCCGCAAGTTCGGCCAGAACCACAAAGCTGTCAGAGGTCTGCACGATGCGGTCCGACTTCACGTTCTTTTCCAGCCATTTCGCCGGCAGGGACCGCGCGATGGGGCCGGTGAGGCCAAGCCAATTCTCGTTAACGGTGCCGTTGTGATAAACCGCAAAGGCCAGCGATCCGGCGCGTTGTCCTTCAAGCCCATCCTCAAGCACCGCTGCGGGGCGAACGGTGATGTCCGCCGTGAACCGCGCGAAATCAAGATGAGTGTTCGCGCTTAGCAACGCGATCTTGAGCGCCGGGTAGGCCTTTGCGATCCGGGCGATTATCGGCGGCAATAGGGTCTGACACAGGCTGTCGGTCGATGTGATCCGAACCGCCCCGGACAGCCGCGTTTCCGCGCCGAACATCGTACGTTCGACCGCGAGCACTGATTCCTCGACGCGCCGGGCGGCGTCGATGACATCGTGGCAATCCGGCAAAACCCGATACCCCTTGGCGGAGCGCTGGAAGATCCGCTGGCCATATCGTTCCTCAAACGCGGCGACGCGACGGATGACGGTCGCATGGGTCACACCCAGCCGCCCGGCAGCGGCGCTAACGGTTCCGGTTTCGGCCACCGCCAGCACGAAACGAAGGTCATCCCAATTTGCGTTGTTCATATTTTCACAGCTAACCGACAAAAATTGCGAATGGTATGAAATAATGAATACCGTATCATTTCCCCATCCACCAACAGGGAGCGTAGCTATGAAGATTTCAGCCAAGCTTGGAGCGATTGGAATTCTCGCCGTATTCGGTGCAGGGATCGCAATCGCGCAGGATAATGTCGATCCGGCCGTCAAGGCGCGCAAAGCGCTGATGCAGCTTTATGCCTACAACCTCGGCCAGCTCGGTTCGATGGCAAAGGAAGAATCCCCCTATGATGCGGAAGCCGCAGGAAACGCTGCGGCGAACCTTGCCGCGCTCAGCATGCTGGACCAGTCGACGATGTGGCCCGCCGGAACCGATTCCGATTCCATGGAAGGCTCTCGCGCGTTGCCGAAAATCTGGGACAATATCGACGATGTCATCATGAAGGCCGGCGCGTTGAACGAAGCTGCCGTCGCGATGGAAGCCGCCGCGGGGACCGACCTTGCCGCGCTTCAGGGAGCGATTGGTCCTGTAGGAGAAGCTTGCGGCGCGTGCCACAAGGCGTATCGTCAGCCGAACGACCAGTAGTCGCACACCGACAGGGAAAGGCAGCAGATGAAGTGGCTTCGTGCCTTGATTGCGCTTGCGATTGTCGGCGCGGCGATTGCATGGTTCATCACTGCCCCTAAAACAATCGACGCGGGCGAACTCGCCGGGTTAGAGCCTGATTTGGCCCGCGGTGAGACAGTCTTTAACGCGGGCGGCTGTGCATCTTGCCACGCCGCCCCCGAAGCGACCGGCGACGACAAGCTGCTGCTTGGCGGTGGGCGACAGTTTCCATCGGATTTTGGCACGTTCATCGCACCGAACATCTCGACCGACGCGACGCACGGGATCGGCGACTGGTCCGCCGTCGACCTGGCAAACGCGCTGCTGCATGGGACTGGCCCCGGCGGTCAGCACTATTTCCCCGCCTTCCCGTATAACGCCTACAACAAGATGGAGTTTGGCGACGTCGTCTCGCTACATGCCTATCTTCGCACTCTGCCTGCGGACGCGACGCCCAATCAGGACCACGACGTCGGCTTCCCGTTCAACATCCGCCGCAGCCTCGGCGGCTGGAAGTTCCTGTTCGCGTCAGACGATTGGATCGTCACCGGCGATCTGACACCGGAACAGGAACGCGGCCGCTATCTGGTCGAAGCGCTTGGTCATTGCGGCGAATGCCACACCCCGCGCAACGCCCTTGGCGGTCTAAAACGCGACGAGTGGCTATCCGGCGCGCCGAACCCCTCCGGTCGCGGACGCATCCCCAACATCACCCCCGCCGGTCTGGATTGGAGCGCCGCCGACATCGCGGAATACCTCAAATCCGGCTTCACGCCAGATTTCGATACAGCAGGTGGCCACATGGCCGACGTGATCGAAAACACCGCCAAGCTGGAACAGGCCGACCGCGATGCCATCGTCGCCTACCTAAAGATCGTGCCTGCTGTGGGGGAGTAGGCTTTCGTCACCCAACCGCAACCATCACAAAACGGGGATTTGAAATGGTGAGCCCTGCAGGGTTCGAACCTGCGACCTACTGATTAAAAGTCAGCCGCTCTACCAACTGAGCTAAGGGCCCACACAAGGCGCCTAATTAGGAAAGCTATTCCGGGGGGTCAAGGCCGAATCCACATGAATGACCCCACTGGATTGATTTTTCTGCGTCCCCTATATGGGGCGGATGGATGATATGCGCGACAGAAACGACGGCGGCCTGCCGTTTCGGAAAATGCACGGGCTGGGCAACGACTTTGTCGTTCTCGATGTGCGTGCGCATCCGGCGGAGATTACGCCTGCCCTCGCGCGCGCGCTCGCGGATCGCAATCGTGGGGTTGGGTTCGACCAACTTGCTGTCGTGTCCGATGGCGCCGGGGATGCGCATCTGACGTTCTATAACGCCGATGGCTCGACCTCTGCCGCGTGCGGCAATGCGACCCGCTGCATCGCGCATCACCTCATGGAACGCTCCGGCAAAACCCGGTTGGAGCTGACCACGGATCGCGGAACGCTGATTGCCGAAGATGCGGGCGGCGGCCTCACTTCGGTTAACATGGGCCAGCCACAGCTTGATTGGGCCGATATCCCGCTCGCCGAAGAAATCGACACGCTCGAACTTCCCATCGAAGGCGAGCCGACGGCGACCGGGATGGGCAATCCACATTGCACATTCTTCGTCGATGACGCCGAAGCCGTGCCATTAGAGAGTTTTGGCCCGCGCTACGAACATCACCCCCTTTACCCCGAACGCACCAATGTGCAGGTCGCGCAGATCGTCGCGCCCGACCACATCCGTATGCGGGTTTGGGAGCGCGGCGTGGGCGTCACCCTCGCCTCCGGCTCATCGTCTTGCGCGACCGCCGTGGCCGCCGCCCGACGCGGTCTGACCGGGCGCAGCGTGCGGATTGATCTTGATGGCGGCACGCTCAACGTCGATTGGCGCGGGGATGGCGTCTGGATGACCGGGCCGACGACGCATGTGTTTGACGGCGTGCTGACGCCTGAATTTCTGGACTCCGTCCAATGAACGCCCCGGTTTTCACAACGCTCGGCTGTCGTCTGAACGCCTACGAAACCGAAGCGATGAAAGAACTCGCGGGCGACGCGGGCGTTGAAAACGCAGTGGTCGTCAACACCTGCGCGGTCACGGCAGAGGCGGTGCGCAAAGCCCGGCAGGAAATTCGCAAGCTGCGCCGCACCCACCCCGATGCCCGGCTGATCGTCACCGGCTGCGCCGCCCAGACAGAGCCTGAAACATTCTCTAACATGGCCGAAGTCGACCTTGTCGTCGGCAATACCGAAAAGATGCAGGCCGGCACATGGAACGCGATGGGTCCCGATTTCATCGGCCAGACCGAACGCGTGCAGGTCGATGACATCATGTCCGTCACCGAAACCGCTGGCCATCTGATCGACGGGTTCGGCACACGCTCTCGCGCCTATGTGCAGGTCCAGAACGGATGCGATCATCGCTGCACCTTTTGCATCATTCCCTACGGACGCGGCAATTCGCGATCCGTCCCCGCCGGGGTGGTGGTCGACCAGATCAAACGGCTGGTCGACAAGGGCTATAACGAAGTCGTCCTGACCGGCGTCGATCTCACCTCTTGGGGTGCGGATTTGCCTGCGGAGCCGAAGCTCGGCGACCTCGTCATGCGTATCCTGAAGCTGGTGCCCGATTTGCCGCGCCTGCGCATCTCCTCCATCGACTCGATTGAGGTGGATGAGGCTCTAATGCAGGCGATTTCGACCGAAGCCCGCCTGATGCCGCATCTCCACCTCAGCTTACAAGCGGGCGATGATATGGTCCTGAAACGGATGAAACGCCGCCATCTGCGCGACGATGCGATCCGCTTCTGCGAAGAGGCGCGACGCCTGCGGCCTGACATGACCTTCGGCGCCGATATCATCGCGGGCTTCCCGACTGAGACTGAGGCGATGTTCGAAAACTCCCTCCGGCTGGTTGAGGAATGCGACCTGACCTGGTTGCACGTCTTTCCCTATTCCGCCCGCGAAGGCACGCCGGCCGCCCGAATGCCCGCCGTCGATGGCCGCGCAATCAAAGACCGCGCCGCCCGCCTGCGCAACGCGGGCGACCGGCAAGTGGCAAAGCACCTGCGCAATCAGGTCGGAAAAACCCATAAAATCTTGATGGAAAACCCCCGCATGGGCCGGACGGAGCAGTTTACCGAGGTTTCGTTTGCCACCGGCCAACCCGAAGGCCAGATCGTGACCGCAACGATCAGCGGCATCCAGGGCCACCAGCTCTCCGTATGACGCGCCCGATCCTCTACAGCTTTCGCCGCTGCCCCTACGCGATGCGCGCCCGGCTTGCGATCGCCAGCGCTGGGATCACCTGCGAATTGCGTGAAATCCTGCTGCGCGACAAAGCGCCGGAGTTCCTTGCGACCTCCCCCAAAGGCACCGTTCCTGTCATCGTAGACGGCGATACGGTGATTGAGGAAAGCTTTGACATCATGCTTTGGGCGCTTCGGCAGAATGATCCTGAAAACTGGCTGGCGGGGTCTGATCTGGACCTGATCGAAGAATGCGACGGCCCGTTCAAAACCGCGCTTGACCGCTACAAGTATCACACACGCTACGATGCGGTCGATGCTGCCGAAGAACGCGAAAAAGCGGCTCTATTTCTGCGGAAAATAGATAACCACCTCACCGAAACCGCATGGCTACACGGCCCCAAACCCACGCTAACCGATATGGCCATAATCACCTTCGTGCGCCAGTTTGCTCATGTCGATTACGACTGGTTCCTGTCGCAGCCTTGGCCGAACCTCATCCGCTGGCTTGAAGCGTTCAAAGCGTCCGACCGCTTCAAATCCATCATGGCAAAATACCCAAAGTGGCAGGCGGGCGACCCCATCACCCCATTCCCGACCCCCTAGGTTTCATCTTGCCCAAAATACTCCCGCCGGAGGCACGAAGTTTTGCGCCCCCGGCAGATGTGGTGCCAAGCGCCTAGGCGGCGAGCGCGGCGCGCGTCTTTCCGATCATCAACGCCGCCTCTGCCGCCTCGCGCCCCTTCTCAACGAAATGCGCGCGGTAAATCGCGTTGTGATGATCTGTATCCTGATACTGATGCGGCGTCAGCGAAACTGACAAAACCGGAATCCCTGAATCAAGCCCCGCGCGCATCAGTCCGTCCACCACGGCCTGCGCCACGAAATCGTGCCGATAGATTCCACCATCGACGACGAACGCTGCGCCAATAACGGCTCTATACCGCCCCAAAACGGCCAAATCCCGCGCGAGCAGCGGCAGCTCGAACGCGCCGGGAACGTCGAAGACATCGACCTCTGAACGCGGCACGACCTCGCAGAATCCAACCAGCGCCTGATCGACGATATCAGCGTGCCAGTTTGCCTTGATGAAGGCATATCGGGTGTGTGTCATTGTGATCTCCTTTCGTAACAGACACGTCACCCAAGGCGATCACGAGCAAAGGCGCGGCTGACCGCTCCCTTGCACGTCCTCTTCCATCCGGACTTTAACCGTCGGCCCCGGCCTCTCACCGGGTCTGCTGACCCCCTGCGTGGCAGGGGCGCTCGCGGGCTCGCGGGATTGCCCCACATACCGCCGGTGGGGAATTTCGCCCCGCCCTGAGAACGCCGATACCTTGGCCCGCCCGTGGCAATCCTGCAAGCGCCTTTCTGCACGCCGCATTGGACAACCGAACGGCGGCCCCCTAAATTAAACCTGAAACTCGGGAGGATCAGATGCCCTTACCCCTTGCCCCCGTTGCGGGCCTTGCCCTGCGCTACGGAACCGTCGCCTTGGCGACCTACGCAGTCGCCCGCCGCGCCGCGCCCGGTCGCCGTGATCAACGTGCCGAGGATGCGCTCGATACATTGGACGAAGGCATAACCATGCGGCGTGAAGCGGATCAGGCCAACGCAACGGCGCGGTTTGCCCGCACGATCCGCTTGGGTCAGGACGGTCCGGCCTTTCACGTCGACCTCAGCGCGCTGGGTCGCTTCCGCGTGCGTCGAGTGCGCTAGGTGCGGCTGTTCCATTCGCCGACCTCGCCTTACGTGCGCAAGGTGATGGTGCTGTTGCACGAAACCGGCCAGATCGACGACGTCACCCTCGAAAACACGGCCGGCACACCGCTGAAGCCCGCTGACGGACTGCCCGCGAAGAATCCCCTCGGCAAAGTGCCCGCACTCGAACGGCCCGACGGCCCCGCGCTTTACGACAGCCGCGTCATCTGCCGCTACCTTGATGCCCGCGCAAACGCCGGACTTTATCGCGACGGCGATGCTCATTGGGATATGCTGACGCTCGAAGCGACCGGCGACGGGATCATCGATGCGGCCCTGCTGATCGCCTATGAATGGCGACTGCGACCCGAGGATATCCGCTTCCCCGAATGGGTAGAGGGCCAGTGGACCAAGGCCGCCCGCGCCCTTGATGCGCTCGACTCACGCTGGATGGGCCACCTTGAAGGGCCGATCAATATCGGTCAGATCAGCGTCGGATGCGCGCTTGGCTACCTTGATATGCGCAACGCCGACCGGGACTGGCGCAAAACCCGCCCCGCCCTTGCCGACTGGTTTCAGCGTTTCTCCCAACGCCCGTCGATGCAAATGACAGAACCGCCCGTCGCCTGATCGCGCTTTCATCTTGCTATAAATACTCTCGCCGAAGGCGAAATCACACGGCGGGTCAATATCAACGGCGCCAACCACCCTGCCCGCGACATAACCGCATCTTTTTGATTTACCCCCCATTGTGTTCTGGACGCGGCGCGCTAGGCTCGCTAATAACCCGCGCGAGAAGGCCCGCGCTCGTGCGCAGGCAAGTAGTCGTATTGGCACGCTGCCAAGAAAGGGAGAACATCTCGTGTCCCACGCAGAAGATCACGAAGGCACCCGCCGGGATTTCCTTTATTATGCCACCGCTGGCGCTGGCGCAGTAACCGCAGGCGCGGCCGTCTGGCCGCTGGTTCAGCAAATGAACCCAAGCGCAGATGTGAAGGCACTCGCCTCGATCCGCGTTGACGTTTCGGCGGTCGAACCCGGCACCCAGATTACCGTCAAATGGCAGGGCAAGCCCGTCTTTATCCGTCGCCGCACCGAAGAAGAGATTGCGGACGCAAACGCCGTCGACCTGAGCGAGCTGATCGACCCGGTCGCCCGCAACGAAAATATCGTGGGTGAGGCCGAGGCCACCGATGAAAACCGGTTCCTTCCGCTGCCTCCCGACGCCGAAGGGGTCGAAGGCGAATGGCTCGTCATGATGGGGGTCTGCACCCACCTTGGCTGTGTACCGCTGGGCAATAGCGCCGGTGAATTCCACGGCTGGTTCTGCCCGTGCCACGGGTCGCACTACGACACTTCAGGACGTATCCGCAAGGGCCCCGCACCGCAAAACCTGCCGGTGCCGGTCGCCGCATTCGTCGACGCAACGACGATCGAGCTGGGTTAAGGGAGAAACAGATGTCCGGTATTCCGCACGATCACTACGAACCCAAGTCGGGCTTTGAAAAATGGCTGGATGAGCGTCTGCCCATCGTTGGCCTGCTTTACGGCACCTTGATGATCCCGACCCCGAAAAACCTGAACTGGATGTGGATCTGGGGCATTGTCCTGACCTTCTGCCTTGTGCTGCAGA
Source organism: Aliiroseovarius sp. YM-037 (assembly GCF_048060095.1). Lineage (NCBI taxonomy): Bacteria > Pseudomonadati > Pseudomonadota > Alphaproteobacteria > Rhodobacterales > Paracoccaceae > Aliiroseovarius > Aliiroseovarius sp. YM-037. The sequence continues at coordinate 111,394 of NZ_JBLUOA010000005.1, forward strand.
TCGTCACCGGCATCGTTCTGGTGATGCACTACACCCCGCATGTCGATATGGCGTTTGCGTCAATCGAACACATCATGCGCGACGTGAATGGCGGCCACATGATCCGCTATGTGCATATGAACGGCGCATCGCTGTTCTTTGTTGCGGTCTATGCCCACATCTTCCGCGGTCTCTACTACGGCTCTTACAAGGCGCCGCGAGAGGTCACGTGGATCATCGGTATGTTGATCTACCTCTGCATGATGGGCACGGCCTTCATGGGTTACGTTCTGCCTTGGGGTCAGATGTCCTTCCACGGCACGGCGGTGATTACCGGCCTGTTTGGCGCGATCCCCGGCATCGGCGATGCGATCCAAACTTGGCTTCTGGGCGCAGGCGCGGTTGGCCAGCCGGCCCTCAACCGCTTCTTCTCGCTCCACTACCTGCTGCCGTTTGTGATTGCGGGCCTCGTGGTCGTTCACATCTGGGCGTTCCATTCGACCGGCAACAACAACCCGACGGGTGTTGAAGTGCGGCGCGGATCGAAAGCCGAGGCTGAAAAAGACACCGTTCCCTTCTGGCCCTATTTCGTCATCAAAGATCTGTTCGCGCTTGCGGTGATCATGACGGTGTTCTGGGCAATCGTCGGCTTTATGCCAAACTACCTTGGCCACCCCGACAACTATATCGAGGCGAACGCGCTCGTGACACCTGCGCATATCGTGCCTGAATGGTATTTCCTGCCGTTCTACGCGATCCTGCGGGCCTTCACCGCCGACGTTTGGGCGGTGCAGTTCGTCAGCTTCATCACCGGCGGCATCATCGATGCAAAGTTCTTCGGTGTGCTGGCGATGTTCGGCGCGATTGCTGTGATGGCACTTGCCCCGTGGCTTGACACATCGTCGGTCCGCTCTGGCCGGTATCGCCCGATGTTCAAATGGTGGTTCGCGCTGCTGGTCATCGACTTCTTCGTGCTGATGTGGGTCGGTGCCCGCCCGGCCGAATTCCCCTATGACTGGATCGCGCTGATCGCGTCTGCTTACTGGTTTGCCTACTTCCTGATCATCCTGCCGCTTCTTGGCGTGATCGAGAAACCGGAACCGCAGCCGGAAACCATTGAAGCCGACTTCAAGGCGCACTATCCGTCCGCCGACACGCCGGCCGAATAAGAAAGGATCAGGATGATGAAAAAACTTTTGATTTCAGCCGCCCTGACCCTCGGTCTGGCAACAGGTGCGATGGCCGCCGGTGGCGAAGAGCAGCATATCGAGGATTTCGCATTCTCGTTTGAGGGCCCGTTCGGCAAATACGATCAGGCCCAGTTGCAACGCGGGTTTCAGGTCTTCACCGAAGTCTGTTCGGCCTGCCACGGTCTAAGCTACGTCTACTTCCGCAACATCGCGGATGAAGGCGGGCTCGGCTATACCGAGGATCAGGCCCGTGCCTACGCCGAACAATTCGAGGTTTTCGACCCGGAGCTTGACGATTTCCGCCCGGCGACCCCGGCGGACAGGTTCCCGGTTAATGACGGTGTCGGCGCACCGGACCTGTCGCTGGTCGCCAAGGGGCGCGCTGGCTTCCATGGCCCGTACGGCCTCGGGATCAACCAGGTCATCCGCGGCATGGGCGGCCCGGAATACCTCGCCTCACTCCTCACCGGTTACACGGGTGAGGAAAAGGAAGAGGCTGGCGCATTCCTCTACGAAAACACCGCCTTCCCCGGCGGCTGGATTTCGATGGCACCGCCGCTTGAAGACGGAATCGTTGAATATGCCGACGGCCACGCCAATGACGTGCATCACATGGCGCAGGATGTCTCCGCGTTCCTGATGTGGGCGGCAGAGCCGAAGATGATGGCCCGCAAACAGGCCGGCCTGGTCGGCGTGATCTTCCTGACGATCCTGTCCGTCCTGCTGTATCTGACCAACAAGCAGCTTTGGGCCGGGATCAAGGGCAAGAAACACGCGAAAGACGACGCATAGCGTTTCGTCCGATCCGAAAAATCAAAACCCCGCCATCTCTGGCGGGGTTTTTTTGTCGGAGCACCTTGGGTTACTGCCCTCTTACGCCTCATCGTCCTGCGGAATCCGCAGCACCTGTCCCGGATAGATTTTATCCGGATGGGTTAACATCGGCTTATTCGCCTCAAAGATTTCGGGATAGCGGCTGGCCTTCCCAAGCGTCTTTTGCGCGATGACCGACAGATTTTCGCCCTTCTGAACGGTGTGGAACACGGTGTTGTCGTCGTCACCGTCATCCTCAACCTCAGCGACACCGGCAACGTTTCCGACCGCGAGAATCACCTTTTCACGGATCGCCTTGGTTAGGCCCGCGCCAGACACCTTAACCTTGTCCCCGATGACCGAGATGTCGACATCGTCCGCCCCAAGACCAAGGTCTTTCACCTCTTTCTTCAGCGCATCTGCATCGGGGGCTTCGTCACCACCGCCGAACAGCTTCTTTCCCGAATCCTTAACAAAACTCCACAAGCCCATTTGTCTCTCCTCTGTTGGGTGAAGCAGTTTCACCGCAAAGCGGCAAAACGAAAAGGGGAAAGATATGCGATCCGGCCCCGTTGGGAATCGCGCACCGGGTGGTATCACCCGCCAAGGTAGTCTTTCAGCGCAGCTGGCGGGTTGGCGAACAGCGCGTCCGTCGCGACTGGCGGGTTGGCCCGACCATCCGCCACAAGCACAACCTGATCCGCGATCAGCTTGGCGTCCTCCGGCGCGTGGCTGACCATCAGCAGCGTCACGCCGGTGTCTTGGGCAAGCTCTGCCACCATTTGAAGCATCTCGGCCTTCAGCGCAGGGCCGAGGGCGGCGAACGGCTCATCCAGCAGGATCAGCGGTTTCGCCCGCAGCAGCACCCGCGCGAGCGCGACACGCGCGATCTGCCCCCCCGACAAACGCCCCGGCTTGTGGTCTGCGTGCTGGGCCAGGCGCACGCGGGCGAGTGCGTGGTCGACCTGCGCCTCCTGTGTCGTGGTCAATCGCAGATCGGGCCGCAGCCCCAGCGCAACGTTCTGGCGAACCGACAGATGGGGGAAAAGGTTGTTGTCCTGAAACAGAATGCTGATCGGCCGATCGCCCGGCGCAAGGGCGGCCATGTCGCCTCCATCCCACGTGACCCGCCCCGCCGATGGCGTCACGAAGCCCGCGATTGTCGCCAGCAGGGTCGATTTCCCGCCGCCCGACGGCCCGATCACCGCGACTTGCGCCCCTGCCGGGATGGTAAGATCAGCACACAGGCTGAAATCTCCTTGTTCGATCAGCACATCCTCAAGCGTCAGCATTCACACGCCCTCCGCGATCAAAGACCCAGAACAGAGCCAAACTCAGCCCAAGAAGCACAACCGCCGTCCCTGCAGCGGCGTCCATCCGGTAGGCCGCCATCAGACGATAAAGCTGCAGCGGCAGGGTTGCGACCTCCGGGTCGGCAAATAGGGCGATGACCCCAAGATCGCCCATCGACAAGGCCGCAGCCAACCCGCCCGCAAAGCCGAGCGGCCTGCGCAACCGTGGCAGCGTCAGATAGCGAAGGCGCGACCAGCCGGTCAGGTTCAGGCTTTGGGCGAGCCTGCCGTAGCTTTCCTCAACCTCCCGCGCCGCAGGGATCAGCACGCGCAGTCCAAAGGGAACCGCCATCGCCGCGTTAACCAGCGCCGTGACCGGTAAGGCCAGTTTGAACGGATCGGCAATCGGGAAGGTAATGATGAACAGCCCTGTGCCAATCACCAGTGGCGAGGCGGCGATGGCGAGGTATCCGATAGCCTCCAACACCCCCCTCATCGCCTTTCGCCGAACCGCAACGACCCAAAGCGAAAGCGATAACGCCATGCCGACCGCTAAAACCGTCGATGCGAGCGCGACGAGCACCGAATTCATCGCGGCGGACCACACGCTACCCGGCAGCGACAGCACGGCGGGCAGTCCCCTCGCGATCACCAAAACAAGCGGAATCAGCAGAAACAGGGTCGAAATCATAAGCATCATCGAATCGAGCAGGCGCATAGGTAGCGCGCCTGCGTCCCACCGCTCCACAGCGCGATCAAGGCCCGTGCCCATCGCGGATGGAAGGCTGAATTTGAACGAAAGCGCGGCGGCCACGGCGGTCAACACCAGTTGCACGATCCCGAGCAGCGCGGCTTTGCCAAGGTCGAAGTCAAATCGAAACGCCTGATAGATGGCAAGTTCGACGGTCGTCGCCCGCGGCCCTCCGCCAAGGGTCAGTGCCACGGCAAAACTGGTAAGGCAAATCAGGAAAATCACCATGAACGCGCCGGGCAGCACCCCGCGCAGCATCGGCCATTCCAAACGTCTGCGCATGTCCGTGGCCGAAAAGCCCAGAGAGGCTGCTAAACGAAACCGCTCTGCCGGGATCGCAAGCCATCCTTGCAGGATCAGGCGTGTCGCCAGCGGCAAATTAAAGAACACATGCGCCAGAACGACCCCGTGGAAGCCGTAGATCGACAGGGGCGGCAGACCAACCCAGCCGAGAATAGTGCTGACCAGCCCCGTCCGCCCGAACGCCGCCAGCAGGCCAAGGATCGCGACAATCACAGGCAAGATAAACGGCGCCCCGAGCAGGGTAATCAACACGCCCCGTCCCCAGAACCGCCGCCGCGCCAACGCCCGTGCGACCGGGATCGCCAGCCCAACCGAAATAGCGGCAGAGAGGACGGCTTGCGTCACGGTGAACCGCACCGCCGCCCAATCTGCGGGGCCAAGTGCTGACACCCCCTCCGCCCGCGTCATCACGGCGATGAGCGTTCCGAGCGTCAGAAAGATCAGAAGCGCCGCAGCGGCGCCCCCGAAAAACGTCGTCGGTTTCATCGTGACAAGGCGGTTAACCACTCCTCAAGCGCGGCATCACGAACAGTCGGGGCATCCTCTGGCGCGGTCAATAGGGCCGTTTCCGGCTGGATTAGCGTCTCAAACCCTTTTGGCAACCCGCCCTCAGGCTCATTTGCCGGATACATCCAGTTCGTCGTCGGGATCACAGATTGAAACCCGTCCGTCTGCATGAACGACAGGAATTGATCGGCCAGCTCCGGCTGATCGCTGTTCGCAAGTTTCGCCGCAACTTCGACCTGAAGGTAGTGACCTTCTTCAAACAGCGCAGCGGCCTTGCTGTCGTCCTCCTCCGCAATCAGATGGTAGGCGGGCGAGGTCGTGTAAGACAGAACCATATCGGCCTCGCCCTCAACGAACATTCCGTAGGCTTCGGACCATCCTTTCGTGACGGTCAGCACGTTGTCGGACAAGCCCTGCCAGACCTCCGCCGCCTGATCGCCATGCGCGTGCTTCACCCACATCAACAAGCCAAGTCCGGGCGTGGAGGAGCGGGGGTCTTGAATGACTACCTGCAAATCCGACTCCGCCAGTTCAGAGAAGCTTTCGGGCGGGTTAGAGACTGTTTCTTTGTCATAAACGAATGCGAAATACCCCCAGTCGTAAGGCAGGAAGGTCGCATCCTCCCACGCGATTGGCAGGTCAAAATCCGCCGTCTGGCCGTGTTCGGCGAATAGCCCGGTTTCGCTCGCCGCGGCCATCAGGTTGGTGTCGAGACCAAGCACGATGTCCGCATCGGACCGCGCACCTTCCAACTGGACCCGCGCCAGCAGCGCCGCGCCGTCGCCCGCACTGACGAATTGCAGATCACATCTGCAGGTTTCCTCAAACGCCGCCTCAATCTGCGGGCCGGGACCCCATTCGGATACGAAACTGTCGTAGGTGTAGACTTTCAAAACGGGCGTTTCGGCATGGACCATGCCAGCCAAACAGATTCCCGCAGCGATCAGTGGATATTTCATCTCTCATCCTCCATTGCCGACGGGCGGATTGGGGGGTGAGTGGATCTCAACCTTCCCTCCGCCGGTCTTAACCGGTTCAGGTTCAACGGGTCCGCTTTCGCATCTCAGCCAGGATTGGCCCCCCGAGGTATCGTTGTATCTATGCCCCAACGCGCCGCTCGGCAAGCCGTTTCCTCTTGAGCGGCGGGGGTGCGCCCGCTAGACCGCTGTGAAAGGAGCCTGTTCATGTCGATCAACACCTTCGGACGCCTGTTCCGCGTCACCACATGGGGCGAAAGCCACGGGCCGGCATTGGGCGCGACCGTCGATGGCTGCCCGCCCAATGTTCCGGTGGACGAGGCAATGTTGCAGCATTGGCTTGATCGACGGCGCCCCGGCCAGACAAAGCACACAACCCAACGGCAAGAGGCGGATCAGGTGCGCATCCTGTCCGGCGTGTTCGACGGCAAGACGACCGGCACGCCGATCCAGTTGATGATCGAGAACACCGACCAGCGGTCGAAGGATTACGGCGATATCGCCGAAACCTTCCGCCCCGGCCATGCGGATATCACCTACCATCTGAAATATGGCAATCGCGACTATCGCGGCGGGGGGCGATCCTCGGCCCGCGAAACAGCGGCACGGGTCGCGGCGGGGGGAATTGCCCGCGAAGCGATCAAGGCGCTGGCGCCGGGGGTCGAAATCAAGGGCTATATGGTCCGCATGGGCGAAAAGGAAATCGACCGGGCGCGGTTCGATTGGGATGAGGTTGAACGCAACGATTTCTGGGTGCCAGACGCCAAAGCCGCCGAGGAATGGGATACCTATCTAAGCGCGATCCGCAAGGCGCAGAATTCGGTCGGGGCGACGGTCGAGGTTGTCGCGCGCGGCGCACCCGCAGGGCTTGGTGCGCCGGTTTACGGCAAGATAGACACTGATTTGGCGGCCGCGATGATGTCGATCAACGCCGTGAAGGGGGTCGAGATTGGCGAAGGCATGGCCGCCGCTGCGCTGACCGGCACCGACAACGCGGACGAGATCTTCATGGGTTCGAACGGCCCTGAATACAGCTCCAACCACGCGGGCGGGATTTTGGGCGGGATTTCAACCGGGCAGGATCTGGTGGTGCGTTTCGCGGTCAAGCCGACCTCTTCGATCCTGACGCCGCGCAAGTCGATCAAGATCGACGGCAGCGCGACCGAGGTTATCACCAAGGGCCGCCACGACCCATGTGTCGGCATCCGTGCCGTCCCGGTGGGCGAGGCGATGATGGCCTGCGTACTGCTCGATCACCTGCTGCTCCACCGTGGGCAGGTCGGTGAAAATCAGGGCAAGATCGGTTAAGCGCTCGCCGCCGACAGCGCCGTGTCCATCAGCGCCTTGATATCATCGCGTGAGGTTCCGGCGACGATGCGACCAAGCTCTTGATTGCCTTTCAGGACAACGAGGGTTGAACGACGCGGAATCCGCAAACGCTGTGTCAGAGCATCGCCGCGATACTGATCCCAATCGACATTGACGAAGACGATATTCGCCTCGTAGGCGCTGTTTTCCTGCAAAAGCGCGTTGATCACCCGTTCCTGCGCAGCGCAGGTCGAACACCAATCCGCCTTGAAATCGAGGAACACAGTCTTGCCCTGTGCCAGCAGATCGTCGACCAGCCCTGGACTATAGCCGCGTGGGGTGGCAAAACTCAGGGTCGGCAGCAGCGCGAAACTGGTGCTGAGGGCGATAAAACTGCGTCGGTTCATGGTGGATACTCCTTAAATAGAGACTGAAAAGTCGATAAGCCAGCTTGGCAGGTTTTGAACCGCCCAAGCCTCGGCGATGTGGTGTAGACGGAACAGGATCGCGGCACCGACGAGGATGAACGCGAAGCCCAAGATCGGCCGGGACCGCTGCGCAAGCCGCTGCATCTGGTCGCGCCGCCGCACCAAAACGGCGCGTGCGCCATAGCCCAGCAGGATGATAACGGTCGAAACACCCAGCGCGAAGGCCATCATGATAAGTGCGGCCAGCGGAAGGCTTTTGCCCTGCGACGCCAGCGCGATGGCCCCGCCAAGGGTCGGGCCGACGCAAGGGCTCCAGACCGCGCCGAGCAGGGCACCGCCGGCGAACTGTCCGCCAAGGCCGGACCGGTCAAGGCTGCCCATCCGGACGTCAGCACGCTCGGACACTCCGGCAGTTGCGGTCGCGAAAACGGCACTAAACCGAGGGATTAGCAGCAATAATCCGAAGCCGATCATCAGAACCGCCCCGGCCTGGGCAATCGTATCAGCGTCAATACCGAGGGTGTAGCCGACCGCCGCGACACCCACGCCCAGCGCGACAAACGAAACGCTCATCCCCGCGGCGAGAGCGATGGGGCCGCGTTTGTCAGCTTGCAAGGCAGAGGCCAGCACAATCGGCAAAACCGGCAAAACGCACGGGTTAATCAGCGTCAGTAACCCTGCGAGATAGGCGAAAACAAACTCCATGCGCGAAAATCTGGCGCAAAGCCGCGTCCAAGTCACGCAGACTTACATCACGTTGACGTTAGCGTGACGGCTGGCGGGACAGTTGCACCGCGAGAATCCCGGCGGCAATCACCACAACGCCGATGATGTCGCGGGCGCCCAGTACCTCCCCCAGCAACAACGCGGCAATCGCCACGCCAAGGAACGGGTTGAGGAAATGAAACGTCGCGGCCCGAACCGTGCCGATCCGATTGACCAGTTTGAACCACACCCACGTCGCGGCAAGCCCCGGAATCAGCGTGGTATAGGAAAAAGCACCGACCAGCCGCCAGGTCCAATTGATCTGCCAATCTTCAAAGATCACGGCGGCCACGGCCAGCGCAGCGCTGCCAACCAGCATCTGAAGCCCGACGATCATCAACACGTTGCCGCCCGACGATGCGCCCCTGACCGCAAGCGTCGCAAAGGTCAGCGCCAACGCGCCCAACCCGCAAAGCGCAACCCCGGTGAGGTCAATCCCCACGGCGGTCAGCCGCGCGCTCATGATAATCACCACGCCGGTCACGCCAATAATCAGCCCAATGATACCTAGCACCCCAAGGCGTTCACGAAAGATCACCCAGCCTGCGAAGGCAACCAGCAGCGGCATGGTCGACGCGATAATCGCCGCGAGCGATGCCTGAACCGTCTGCATCGCAACGAAGTTCAGGCCGAGATAGAGCGTGTTTTGGCAGATCCCGAACACCATCGTCGCCCGCCATTGCCTGCGCGTCAGCCGCCAACTTTGCCCCAGTGCCAAGGCGATTGCGATACCAATCAGACCAGAAATCAAAAACCGCAGCGCCAGCGCGGTGAGCGGCGGCGCGTCCATCACGATCATCCGGGCGGAGGTAAACGCGGACGACCACATGATCGCAAAAGCCAACCCCATCGCGATGGCGCGGAGATCCATACGAGTTCCGGTCTGGGGGATGCTAGTCGAGGTCATCTTTCGCTATCCGGCGGGTGCGGCGCTGCCGGACCCCTCACGCCGTCTACGCCGTTCATCAAGAACCTCGCGGCGGGGGCGCCAGTTATAGCGGGTGTCTTCGCGGGTCAGGGACCAGTGCAGTTGACCCCCATAGCGCCACGGGTCGATCACGATCCCGTCGAACATCCCATCCCCGCGTTTGCTGATGATCGCGGTGCTGTGGTCGATCCGAAACGGGTTATCGGCATTGGCGATGGCCCTGTGCAGGGTTAGCGTGCGGAAATTTTCCTGCTTCAGCCGCGCTTCCATATCCTCGGCCCAATGCCAGCAAAGCCCGCGCGGACGCAGCCCGTGATTGACTTTCATATTATGGATCAGCGGCGGGTCGGTGATCTGATATTGCAGCGCAAGCTGGTGGGTATAGTCATAAGCAATCTCAGCGGCGCGGGTCGCTTCCTCCGGATCAACCTCCGGCCCAAGGGCACGGATGGCGCCGGCAAGCTCTGCAACCGCGCTTTGATCGGCGCGGGGTGGGCCGTCGGGCGATGTCACGCCGCAGCCGCCGACGATCAGGATCGCCAGCAGCGACATCAGGCTCGCAAACTTCTTGATCATCCCCACTCCATCCTCGCGGTTTCGACTCTGCCTATGCAAAAGGGCCGCCGTTTCGGGCGACCCTAGAGAATTTCGAACCGGGGGCAAGACCCCGTGAACGGCGTGGCGACTTAGCCGTTCACGCTGTCTTTCAGTGCTTTCGCGATCGTCATTTTTACGACCTTGTCAGCGTCTTTGTGAATCTGCTCGCCCGTGGCGGGGTTGCGGACCATACGCTCAGGACGTTCGCGGCAGTAGATTTTGCCAACGCCGGGCAGAGTCACTGCGCCGCCAGCGGATACTTCGCGGGTGATGACCGAGATAATGCTGTCGAGCGCGGTGGATGCGGATTTCTTGTCAGACCCCATCTCATCGGCCAGAGCAGCAACAAGCTGTGTTTTGGTCATAGGTTTTGCCATTTGTATGTCTCCTCAGTTGGCCCATCTGTAGGGCATTATTGGCGGCATTTAACGGGATATAGCGGTCGGACACAACAATTAGTGCAGCGAAAGTGCAGCTTTTTATGCTTTTTCGGCGGTTTTTTTCCCGATCAGAGGAAGGCAGTCTCTTCAAAGCTGCGCAATTTACGCGAATGGATGCGTTCCAGCGGCATTTCGCGCAAGGTCTCCATCGCCCGAATTCCGATCAAAAGATGGCGCGACACCTGTGTTGTATAGAAATCCGATGCCATTCCGGGCAGCTTTAGCTCTCCGTGCAGCGGTTTGTCGGATACACACAGAAGCGTGCCGTAGGGCACCCGGAAGCGGAAGCCATTCGCGGCAATCGTCGCGCTTTCCATATCAAGCGCAATCGCGCGGGATTGCGATAGCCGTTGAACCGGGCCGGTTTGATCGCGCAGTTCCCAGTTCCGGTTATCAAGGCTCGCCACCGTGCCGGTTCGCATAATGCGCTTCAGCTCATAGCCTTCCAGTTCGGTCACCTGCGCAACCGCCTTTTCAAGCGCGATCTGAATCTCAGCAAGCGGCGGAATCGGCACCCAAATCGGCAGGTCCGCATCCAGCACGTTATCTTCGCGCAGATAGGCATGGGCCAGAACGAAATCGCCAAGCGATTGCGAGTTCCGAAGGCCCGCGCAATGCCCGACCATCAACCAGGCATGGGGGCGCAGAACCGCGATATGATCAGTCGCGGTTTTCGCGTTCGACGGCCCGACCCCAATATTGACGAGTGTGATCCCACCCCCATCGGCACGTTTCAGGTGGTAGGTCGGCATCTGCGGCAGTTTCGCCGGGATCGGAAGCTCTGCCGTTGCATCGGTGATTTCAACATTCCCGGTCGACACGAAGCTGGTGTAGCCGCTGTCAGGATCGGCCAGCACCTTGCGGGCATAGGCTTCGAACTCCGCAACGTAGAATTGGTAGTTGGTGAACAGAACGTGGTTCTGGAAATGCTCGGGCAAGGTCGCGGTGTAGTGCGACAACCGGGCAAGCGAATAATCCACCCGCTGCGCCGTAAATGGCGCGAGGGGGGAGGAGCCATCGGCATTCTCGGCCCCCATCCCGTTTACGATGTCATCGTTTGTCGTCGACAGATCCGGCACGTCGAAAATATCGCGCAGCGGATATTCCAGATACCCTTCCTGCGGGACCGTTACGTCGGGATCATTCGCAACCGCGAAATGCACGGGAATCGGCGTATTAGAGACACATATCGTCACCGGAACGTCGTGATTTCGGATCAACAGGTCGATCTGTTGGATCAGGTAGCTGCGAAACAGATCGGGACGGGTCACGGTTGTCGCATATTCGCCGGGGCTGGCCACATGACCGAAGGCCAGGCGACTGTCGCCCTGCGCGTGGCTGGTCGTGCTGATCCGAATTTCCGGGTAAAACGCACGGAAGCGTTCGTCTGGCCGCGGCCCTTGGGCGCGTTTGGAAAAGGACTCCGCCAGAAATTGAATCGCTTCTTCATAAAGCTCGCACAGTTTGTCGACCGCAGCCGTCCCGTCGCGAAAGCTTTGCGCGGGCGGGGTCGGCGGCGATTGCACCGTCAGATTCAGATCGGCTGGTTTCATTGGTCTTGTCCTTCGTCAAACAGCGGCGTCAACTCGAATGTGCGGACATCGACGAGGCCAAGGTCAGAAATCCTCAACTCCGGTATCACGACCAGCGCCAACAAGGAATGCTGCATGTAAGCGTTGTTCAGCGTGCAGCCGCACGCCTCCATCGCCTGCACCATCTTATCCGCCTTCGCCGCAACCTCGGTCGCCGGGGCGTCGGACATCAGGCCAGCGATCGGAAGTTCGACAAGGGCAAGTTCTTTGCCATCTTTCCAGATGGTCACGCCGCCGCCAACCTCCTGCAATCGGTTTGCGGCAAGGGCCATGTCGGCGTGGCTGGTCCCGACAACAATCATGTGGTGGCTGTCATGCGCCACGGTTGAGGCCATCGCCATCTGCCCAGTGTAGCCAAAGCCCGAAACGAACGCATTGACCACACCGCCCGTCGCCTGATGCCGTTCGACCAAGGCAATCTGACAAACGTCCTGTTCAGGATCGCCCGGAACAAGGCCGTCCTGCACCTTCAACTCCGCCTTCAGGGCTTTCGTCGGCGCTTGGTTTTCGACCACACCGATGACGTTCGCCGTTACGTGGTTCGCACCTGCTGGCGCTGCGATTTCAAAATCCGCACCGCTTAGGGCGCGACCCATATGAACGGTGTCGCGGGCATGGGCGGGCCAGTCGAGGTGTGGGCAATCAACCTTCATCTCACCCTCTATCGCAACCGTCACACCTCGGGCGATTACGCGATGGATCGGCAGGGTGCCCAGATCACTCGTCAGGATCACGTCCGCCCGTCTTCCGGGTGAAATAGAGCCTAATTCACGCTCCAACCCGAAATGGGTCGCGGTGTTGATCGTCGCCATTTGCAGCGCGATCAACGGGTCGCATCCGCATTCAATTGCGTGCCGGACAACGCGGTTCATATGCCCGTCATTCACCAGCGTTCCGGAATGGCAATCGTCGGTGCATAGGATAAAGTTGCGCGGGTCGAGCCCTTTTTCGGTCACCGCCGTAATCTGCGTTTCAACATCATACCAGGCAGAGCCGAGCCGCATCATATGCCGCATCCCCTGCCGCGTTCGGGCAATAGCGTCCGCCTCGCAGGTGCCTTCGTGATCGTCAGCAGGGCCGCCGGCGGCATAGGCGTGGAACGCCGGGCCAAGATCGGGGCTGGCGTAATGCCCGCCAACGGCCTTTCCGGCCCGCTGGGTCGCTGCAATCTCGGCCAGCATTTTCGGGTCGGCGTTTACGACACCGGGAAAGTTCATCATCTCCCCCAACCCAATAATGCCCGGCCATGTCATCGCTTCGGCCACGTCATCGGGGGTGATTTCAAAGCCCGTTGTCTCCAATCCCGGCGCGGACGGGGCGCAGGACGGCATCTGCGTAAAGATGTTGATGGGCTGTAACAGAGCCTCATCATGCATCAAACGCACGCCTTCAAGGCCCATCACATTCGCAATCTCATGCGGGTCGGTGAACATGCTGGTGGTGCCATGCGGCGCGACGGCACGGGCGAATTCGGCCGGGGTGAGCATCCCGGATTCGATGTGCATATGGGCATCACATAGGCCGGGGATCATATATTGCCCGGCGCAGTCGATCACCTGAGTGTCTGGTCCGATGCAATGGGACGCGTCCGGCCCGCAATAGGCGAACCGCCCCTCAGCAATCGCGATGTCGTGGTTTTCAAGCACCTCGCGGGTGTGAACATTGACCCAAGCGCCGCCCTTCAGAACGGTGTCGGCGGGTGCGCGACCAGCAGCGACGGCGACGAGTTTCGGCGCGACATCCGGCCAAGATTTCAAAGCATGATTTTCCATCACCCAATTGTTCTGAGAATTACCCGAGGTTCAAGCCCCGAAAAACTGTCGCAAAACTGCTAGGCAAGTCGCAAATGCAATGCCCTACTGAGAACCGAGGAGGAGGCGACCATGACTCAAACGGCTCAGCTGCGGGCGCAGACCAATATGGATCACTGGCCCGAACGGGTCGATCTGGCCGCCGCGTTCCGTTGGGCGGAGCGGCTGAACTGGCACGAGGCGGTGGCAAATCACTTCTCTCTTGCGATCAACGATGACGGCACGCAGTTCTTGATGAATCCGAACCAGATACATTTTTCGCGGATAAGGGCGAGCGATCTGATTGTCGTCGATGCAAACGATCCCGACACGCTGAAAGGCCCGAACGCGCCCGATCCGACCGCTTGGGGGCTGCATGGCGGACTGCATCGGCACTGCCCGCATGCCCGCTGCGCGATGCATGTCCATTCTGTCTTTGCGACCGTGCTGGCAAGCCTTGCGGACAGCCGCCTGCCGCCGATTGACCAGAACTGCGCGACGTTTTTCAACCGTTATGTGATCGACGAAGGCTATGGCGGCCTTGCTTTTGAGGAAGAGGGCAAACGCTGCGCCCGACTTTTTGATGACCCGAAGAAGAAGGTGATGATCATGGGAAACCATGGCGTCATGGTCATCGGCGATACGGTCGCGGACACGTTCAACCGGCTCTATTATTTCGAGCGGGCAGCAGAGACATACATCCGCGCCCTGCAAACCGGGCAGCCCTTGCGCGTGTTGTCCGACAACATCGCCGAAAAGACCGCGCAGGAGCTTGACGACTATCCCGATCAAGCGGATCGGCATCTTGCCGAGCTGAAAGCCATTCTGGACGAGGAGGGGTCGAATTATGCCCACTGACGCATCCGAAGCACGGGAGGCCGGACGCTGGAATCACCGCCCCCCGACGCCCATCGCGCAGAATCCGCTTTTCCTTTGGCCGCCGCAGCCGAAGGCCATTTTCCGCTGGTATAGTGCCTTTTGGTTTGAGATTTCGACGACGACCTTGTGCTTCGTGATCGCCTTTCTCGCCTATTTCACAATCCTGCCAAGCCTGCCGGAAATGCAAACCCTCGCCCCCGGCTGGATGGCGCGGGTTTGGCTTGCCAACCTCGTGCCGCAATGCATCTGCGCCGGGGTGCTCCACTACTGGCTGATCACCCGCAAAGGTCAGGGAGACGCCACGAAATTCGACCCCCGCGATCAGGCCCGTGACAATGGCACGTTCACCTTCGGCAACCAAGTGCATGACAACATGTTCTGGCACATCGTCAGTGGCATCACCCTTTGGACACTCGCCCAGATCGGCGTGTTCTGGGCGATGGCGAATGGCTATGCGCCGACGATGCTGTTTCCCGACAACCCGATCTGGTTCATCGCCTTCTTCGTCCTGATCCCGATTTGGAGCAGCTTTCACTTCTACTGGGTTCACCGCCTGCTGCACTGGCCGCCGCTTTATAAAATTGCGCACTCGCTGCACCATCGGAACGTCAATGTCGGGCCGTGGTCGGGCATTTCCATGCATCCGATCGAACACGTCCTGTTCTACACGAATTTCCTGATCCATCTGGTCGTGCCAAGCCACCCGCTGCACGTCATGTTCCACGGCTATGTGCAATCGACGCACCCGGTCTTTTCCCATTCGGGGTTTGAAAACCTTGTCGTAAAGGAAAATCCGCAGATGCGGATGGGGGTGTTCTTTCACCAACTGCACCATCGCTATTTTGAATGTAACTACGGCACGGTCGAAATGCCTTGGGATCGGTGGTTCGGCAGCTACCATGACGGCACCGCGCAGGCGACGGATGAAACCCGCGCCCGGAAAAAACAGATGTATACGAGGTAGTTGATGCAATACGGCCTGACGGACGAGCAGGAAATGATCGTCGCCACTGTGCGCAGTTTTGTCGAAAACGAAATTTACCCACATGAAGACACCGTCGAACGCACCGGGGAAGTTCCCGCCGATGCGGCGGAGAGGATCAAGGCAAAAACGCAGGAGCTTGGCTTTTACGCCTGCAATTTTCCGGAAGATGTAGGCGGCGCAGGGCTTGGCCACCTCGAATTCGCGCTGGTCGAACGCGAACTTGGCCGGGGATCGATGGCGCTGACCCATTTCTTTGGCCGGCCGCAGAATATCCTGATGGCTTGCGAGGGTGATCAGAAAGACCGCTATCTGCTGCCGGCCGTTCGGGGCGAAAAGATGGACGCGCTCGCCATGACCGAACCCGGCGCCGGGTCCGACGTGCGCGGCATGAAATGCAGTGCGCGGCGGGATGGCGGCGATTGGGTACTGAACGGGACGAAGCATTTTATCTCAGGCGCGGAGCACGCCGATTTCATCATCGTCTTTGTTGCCACTGGCGAGGATCAGACCCCGCGCGGCCCCAAGAAACGGATCACGACCTTTCTGGTCGATCGCGGCACGCCGGGCTTCACGATCCGCGATGGCTATGCCTCTGTCAGCCACCGGGGCTACAAGAACATGATCCTCGAATTTGACGATTGTCGGTTGCCGGATGCGCAGGTGCTTGGCATCGTCGATGGCGGCTTTGATGTGATGAATGAATGGCTCTATGCCACCCGAATAACCGTCGCAACGATGTGCGTCGGCCGCGCGCGGAGGGTGTTCGACTATGCCCTCAGCTACGCCGCTGAACGGCAACAGTTCGGTCAGCCCATCGGTAAATTTCAGGGCGTCGGGTTTCAAATCGCCGACATGATTACCGAGATTGACGCCGCCGACCTTCTGACTCTTGCTGCCGCCGACCGGCTGGACAAGGGACTGCCCGCCAACCGAGAAATCGCGAGTGCAAAGCTTTATGCCAGCGAAATGCTCGCCCGCGTCACCGATGCGGCGATTCAGGTGCATGGCGGGATGGGGCTGATGGACGACTATCCGCTGGAACGGTTCTGGCGTGATGCCCGTGTCGAACGCATCTGGGACGGCACCAGCGAGATTCAGCGCCATATCATCGCGCGGGATCTGCTGCGCCCGCTTGGCGCATAGCAGGATGCCCCTGTGAGTTCGCGCCGCCTTGATCGCTTGTTCCGCCCGAAGTCGCTCGCCGTGATCGGAGGTGGCGCGTGGTGCCGGCAGGTGATCGGACGCACGAAATCCCTAGGCTTTTCGGGGGCGGTGTATCCGATCCACCCGACGGCGACGGAAATCGAAGGGTTCAGAGCCTATTCCAGCATAAGCGCCCTTCCCGACGCGCCCGATGCCGCGTTCATCGGGATCAATCGGCACAGCACAATCGATGCGGTGGCCGGGCTCAACACCATCGGCGCGGGCGGTGCGATCTGCTTTGCCTCCGGGTTCGCAGAAGCAATGGCAGAGGACGTTAGCGCCGCCTCGCTTCAGGCCGACCTCCTCTCCGCCGCGGGTCATATGCCGATCCTCGGGCCGAACTGCTACGGCTTCATCAACGCGCTTGACGGGGCGATGCTGTGGCCGGACCAGCATGGCCTTATCCGCGAAGACACCGGCGTTGCAATCATAACGCAATCGTCGAACATCGCGCTTAACATCACCATGCAATCCCGCGCCCTGCCGGTCGCCTATATCGTGACCGCCGGAAACCAAGCACAAATCACGCAGGCGGACATCGCCGCCGCGCTGCTGAACGATCCGCGCGTGACGGCGATTGGGCTTCACATCGAAGGGTTCAGCGATCTGCGGGCTTGGGAAGCACTGGCCGCCAAAGCCAACGCCCAAGGCACGCCCCTTGTCGCGCTGAAAGTTGGCAAATCCGACCAAGCGCAGGCTGCTACAGTGACGCATACCGCATCGCTCGCCGGATCGGACGCGGGGGCGGATGCCTTGCTCTGCCGGCTAGGGATCGCGCGGGTGCATAGCCTGCCAACCTTTCTGGAAACGCTGAAGCTGCTGCACGTGACGGGCCGCTTACCGTCAAACCGCATCGCGTCGATCAGCTGTTCGGGGGGTGAAGCGGCGCTTGTCGCGGATAGTGCAGTGTCGCGGAACCTGACCTTCCCGCCGTTGAATGACACCCAGCGGGCGGGGCTGGCGGCGGCGCTGGGACCGATGGTGGGGTTGGCAAATCCGCTCGACTACCACACCTATATCTGGCGCGACGCGGGCGCGATGACAGCGGCGTGGTCCGCGATGATGGACCCCTCGCTGGCGCTGACGCTACTGGTTGTCGATTTCCCACGCGGCGACCGCTGCGATATGTCGGATTGGGATTCGGCGATTGAGGCGGCGATAGCGGCAAAGGCACAAACGGGTGCGAACGTCGCGATGGTGGCAAGTTTGCCGGAATTGATGCCGGAGGAGGTGGCGCTGACGCTCAGGCAAAACGGGGTTGTCCCGCTATGCGGCTTGGACGAGGCACTTGCGGCGGCGGCGGCGGCCGCGTCCATCTCGAAGCCAAACCCGCAACCTCTCTTCCTCACCGACGCACCGTCAAACCCGGTTATTATTGGCGAAGCGACGGCGAAGGCACGGCTGGCAACGTTCGGCGCCGACGTCCCACCGCACGCGATCGCAGACAGCATCGCTGATGTTGCGATGGCTGCGTCGACCCTTCGCTTTCCGGTCGCGCTAAAGGCGCTGGGGCTGGCGCATAAATCTGAACATGGTGCGGTCACGTTGAACCTGAGGACTCCTGAGGCTGTCACGACCGCGGCAAAAACAATGCCCGGTGAGCGTTTTCTGATCGAGGAGATGGTTCAAGATCCGATCACGGAGCTCCTCGTTGGCATCACCCGCGATCCCGCGCATGGCTTCCTTCTGACCATCGGCGCGGGCGGCACGCTGACCGAAATCCTGCAAGACAGCGTCACTCTGCTTCTACCCGTCGACGCGGCAAGCATCGAACACGCCCTGACCCAATTGAAGATCGCGCCGATCCTTGGTGGCTATCGGGGCCAGCCGCCCATCGACATCGCCGCAACCTGCACCGCGATCCTCGCGATACAATCCTATGTTCTTGCAAACGGTGACGCGGTCGAGGAACTTGAGGTCAACCCACTGATCCTGACGCCAACCCGTGCCGTGATCGCCGACGCATTGCTGAGAGAGAGCCCATGACCAACCCCATCAAAACGGACCGCCAAGGCGCCATCCTTGAGGTCACGCTGGACCGTCCCAAGGCGAACGCCATTGATCTGGAAACCAGTCGGCAGATGGGCGAAGTCTTCGCCGCATTTCGCGACGATCCTGATCTGCGGGTCGCGATTCTGACCGGCGGGGGCGAAAAATTCTTCTGCCCCGGTTGGGATCTGAAAGCGGCGGCGGAGGGCGACGCGGTTGATGGGGATTACGGCGTCGGCGGCTTTGGTGGCTTGCAGGAACTGCGCGATATGAACAAGCCGGTGATTGCGGCGGTCAACGGCATCGCCTGCGGCGGCGGGTTGGAGCTTGCCCTGTCCGCTGACATCATCATCGCCGCCGACCACGCCACCTTTGCCCTGCCCGAAATCCGCTCCGGCACTGTGGCGGATGCGGCCAGCGTCAAGCTGCCCAAACGCATCCCCTATCACATCGCGATGGAGCTTTTGCTGACCGGTCGGTGGTTCGATGCAGAAGAAGCGCACCGCTGGGGGCTGGTCAATGAAATCGTCGCGCCAGACAAACTGATCGCGCGGGCGCGCGAGGTGGCAGAACTGCTCGCCTCCGGCCCACCACTTGTCTACGCTGCGATCAAAGAGATCGTGCGCGACGCTGAAGATTCAAAGTTTCAGGACGCGATGAACCGGATTACCGGCCGACAGCTCGCCAGTGTTGATCGCCTTTATAGTTCCGAGGACCAAATCGAAGGGGCGCGGGCCTTTGCGGAAAAGCGCGATCCGGTCTGGAAGGGCCGCTAAGCGCTATTTTTAAGGCGTCCTAAAAAGTTTCAGTCCACCTTGCACACCCGGTTGTGCATCAACGCACCAACTTCGCGCATCGCTCACGCGTCTGTGCATTGTAGTGAGCGAACCCCGTTCCCAAATCCAACTCATCGGAGGCGAAAACAGCTTCCTGCAAAGTTAAACGACAGTTGAAAAGGAACACATAATGAAACGCATCATGCTCACATCCGCACTCGTACTTGGCGTCGCCGCACCTGCATTTTCTGGCACTGCTGCAAGCGAGTTCGCACTTCGCCACTTCGCCGCTGACAATTTGGGCAACGAAGCCCGCGTTTTCCTCGATAGCGACAATGCGCCGAATGCCCGGGCCGTGGCGATCCACACCGCTCTGGCTGCTGAAACCGACACCGGTGTTGAAAGCAACATCAACCTTTCAACCGACGCCGCGTCTGTTTCGACCAGAGGTGCTGTGAACGACCGTGCACAAGCGATCTTTGACGCGCTGCTTGAGGCCGAAGACGCCGCTGACAAGTAACGAGCCATCCTCCCAAGACGACGAAGGCTCCCGGAGTGATCTGGGGGCCTTGTTCTTTCGGCGACTACGGTTCGATAAAATCGACGCCCTGCATCCGCTCAATCCGCGAAATATCCTCTTCGTATAGCTGGGTCAGCGCGGCGATCGTCTGATCGTTCCAGTTGGGCAGGTCAATCTCGGCCTCAACCGCGTCGGGGTCGGCGTATTTATCAAGGAAGATCGCGATCACCTCCCGCCGTTGGACTTCGTTCAGGAAATCCCGATCCGCCAGGTATTGCGTTAACCGCTCAAACCCCTCCGCCGTCATGATCCGTTCTACGATGTCGAGGCTTCCGAGCATTTCGGTGTTGAAATCCGTCCCGGCGAGTTCATGAAGGACAGTGGACCAAACGACGGGCGAATCCTCGTTACACCACACGGTAATCAGGCAGTCGGGGTTTGCGTCCCGTATCCGCTCAATGACCGAAGACCAGCGAACATCATGAAGCGGTGTGCCGTCCATAAACGCCTCGTAGGATTGGCGTTCGCGGGTGTTGAAGGTCGTGGGAACAAAGGTCGCCGGGTTGACGATGGCAAGGTGAAATTCGCAGGGGTTATCCGGGAACA
Source organism: Aliiroseovarius sp. YM-037 (assembly GCF_048060095.1). Taxonomy (NCBI): domain Bacteria; kingdom Pseudomonadati; phylum Pseudomonadota; class Alphaproteobacteria; order Rhodobacterales; family Paracoccaceae; genus Aliiroseovarius; species Aliiroseovarius sp. YM-037. Next base: position 132,012 of record NZ_JBLUOA010000005.1, read on the forward strand.
GATTGCGCATCCACCGCGTCTTTTCGCCGGACTTCATGTAAAGACCGCCTGATTGAAACACATGCGCCGGGAAGCTCAGGAAATTGTCGCTCGACAGGATCAGGCGGTTAATCGTGCTTTGATCGACTTCGCCCAGCATCTTGGTCAGCAGATCGCGCTGAAACTCTTCTGTCGCAGGCTCCCCGCGCAGGTCGGCGGCGGCTTCGATGATGGCGGTGCGGTAATGGCGCGGGCGCGGGACGAATACGCCGCGATCCCTTGACAGACCGGGCTGCTTTCTAAGCGACCAGACGACCAGATCTTCGTTCGTGTGCGGCGCACCAAGATGATAGCAAATCGTGAAAGGCGTCAGCATATACGTCCTGCTCGGGTTCTTTTCGTTACGCCTGTTTGGCCATCGCTCGGTGGCCATTTATAGGGGGCGCAGGTTCGGCCACGCAAGCGATAGCTCACCCCACCATCAGGCGCGCGACGTCCAACATCCGGTTGGAAAAGCCCCATTCATTGTCATACCAGCCGAACACTCGGACAAGCCCCCCTTTCGACACCGACGTTTCCGCTGGCATCATCACGATCGATTCCGGTCGCGCCCGCATATCGGTTGAAACGACCGCGTCTTGGGTCAACCCGATCACCGGCCCAACCGCCTTTGTTAGAGCCTGATTGACTGCGTCAATATCGGGATTTCCAGACAGCATCAGGGTCAGGTCGATGCAAGATACGCTCGCCGTCGGAACCCGCAGCGCCCGCGCTTCGACCTTGCCGGCGAGGTCTGGCAAAACATCTCCGATCAATTGCGCGGCTGAGGTTGTCGTCGGCACCATCGACAGCGCCGCCGCCCGGCTTCGCGCCTGATTGCCGCGTGGCATGTCGACCGCGGGCTGGCTGCCTGTATAGCAATGCACCGTTGTCATCTGGCCGCTTTCGATCCCAAACGCGTCGTCCAGAACCTTCAGCAAGGGGGCAAGCGCATTTGTCGTGCAAGAGGCGTTGGAGACAACCGCCTGATCGCCCAGCGTGCTTTCGTTCGCACCCAGAACCACCGTCACATCTGCCGCCGGGGATGGGCCGGAAATCAGCACCCGCCCCGCGCCGCCGCGCAGGCCGCGTTCGGCCACGTCGCTTGTATTGGCGTAGCCAGTGCATTCCAGCACCAAATCGACGCCAGACAGATCAATGGCGGAGATATCGTTTCGCGCATGGAACGGGATCGCGGTGCCATCGACGATCAGGGTATTACCTTCCGCGGCAACCTCCCCCGGATAGGGGCCAAACACGCTGTCGTATTTGAACAGATAGGCGAGCGTTTCAAGGTCCGCGACGTCGTTGATCAGCGCGACCTCGATATCCGCACCCGCCTTCGACATCGCCAGCCGCAGAATCGTGCGCCCGATCCGGCCGAAACCGGTGATCGCAATGCGTATGGGACGATTGGGCATGAGGGTGCGCTTTCGGATGACGTGATCCTTCGGACAGTTCATCTTTCCTGCGGGATCGTCAACCAGATGCACAACGTCCGCCGTCGCACGGCTTGACCCTGCGGGGTCGGGGTGCGACGCTTTCCGCACTATCGGCGTTTCACGAAAAGGATGCGGAATGAAGCAAGTCGATCTGAATGCGGATCTCGGCGAAAGCTATGGCCCTTGGCGCATGGGCAATGACGCCGCCATGCTCAAGATCGTTTCAAGCGCCAACGTCGCCTGTGGTGGCCATGCGGGCGACACGACGACGATGTTCGAAACAGTCTCTAACGCACGGGAAAACGGTGTTTCTATCGGCGCGCATCCAGGGTTTGAGGATAAGCAGGGGTTCGGGCGGCGCAGGCTTCCCCTGACCGCGACTGAGGTTGAACGCCTTGTCGCCGCGCAAGCCGGGGCGCTTTGCGGTATCGCGGCACTTGCGGGGGCCGAGGTGTCCTATGTCAAAGCCCACGGGGCGCTGGCGAATTGGGGGGCCGATGACGCGGACATCGCGGGCGCTATTGTTCGGGGGGCAAAGGCGGCGCTTGGCAGCCGCGCCGCGCTGCTTGCCATTTCAGGGACAGAGCTTGAAATAGCAGGGAATCAAGCCGGAATAGAGACGTATTCTGAGATTTTCGCAGACCGCGGATATACCTCGCATGGCACCCTCGTCCCGCGCAGCGACCCCGGCGCGATGATCCATGACGCAGGCGAAGCCAGCAGCCGTCTGATCGAGTTTTTTGAAACCGGCCTGATGCCAACCGTCGGGGGCGAGCCGATCAAGCTTAATGCGCATTCGATCTGCATCCACGGCGATGGGCCCAGCGCGGTTGCGATGGGCCGCCAGATTCACGCAGACCTGTCCGCTGCGGGCTTTGAAATCAAAACCTTCACGGCGACATGACGCTGCCTCGCCGCAACGACCGTTGAAGTCGGCCAGCGAAGACCCTATCAGACACCCAACCGAGTTTTGAGACAGAGAGGCGCCCGTGGCGAACCATCTATACAAGAATGACCTGCCGGACGGGCTCGACCTTGGCCCGGTTGTCGCGATTGATTGCGAAACGATGGGGCTGAACCCGCACCGGGATCGGCTGTGTGTGATCCAGATGTCGGGCGGCGACGGCAACGCGCATCTGGTGCAGGTCGAAAAAGGCCAGACCGACGCGCCGAACCTCTGCCGGATGCTGACGAACCCCGATGTGCTGAAATTGTTTCACTTCGGCCGGTTCGACATTGCCGCGATGCACAACGCCTTTGGTGCGCTGACCGTCCCGGTCTACTGCACCAAGATCGCGTCGAAACTGATCCGCACCTACACAGTCCGCCACGGGCTGAAAAACCTGCTGCAAGAGCTGTTGGACATCGACATTTCAAAGCAGCAACAGATGAGCGACTGGGGGGCGGACATGCTGACCGACGCGCAGCTCGACTATGCTGCGTCCGATGTTCTTTACCTGCACCAATTGCGCAACAAGCTGAACGAGCGGCTAAAACGCGAGGGGCGGATGGAACTGGCGCAGTCCTGTTTTGACTTCCTGCCGACACGGGCGCTGCTTGACCTCGAAGGGTGGCCGGAAATCGATATCTTTTCGCACTGATCTGGGCGGCGGCTTTGGCCGCCCCCATATAGCTGATAGACTAAGACGGCAGAAAGGAACGCGGCGGGGCCAATTCCGCGGCAACAGGCACGAATGGCAACCTACGACAACAGCTATTCCAGATTCATTGCGTGGGCGAAGATCATTCTTCCGCTGCTGGCGCTTGCCCTGTTGTCGACCCTGTTTCTGTTCTCGCGGAATATGAATACCGGGCAGACCATCCCTTACGCCGATGTAGATATAGAAGAGCTTGCCCGCGAACCGCGCATTACAGAGCCGCATTATTCCGGCGTCACCGACGACGGCGCCGCACTTTCGGTCTTTGCAACCACCGCGCGGCCCGATCCGTCAGATTCGAAGATGATCCTCGCCGACGCGCTAAAGGCCGTGGTCGACACGCCATCGGGGCTGACCATCGACATCGAATCCGAAACCGGCACGCTGGATGGCACTGCCGAGACGACAACGCTTGAGGGCAGCGTGAAGGTGCGCATGTCGACAGGCTACGACATTCAGACGGAACAGCTACGCACGGCACTGACCGGGCATCTTCTTGAAACCGAAGGAGAGGTCGCCGCAACCGGGCCGCTTGGCACGCTCAACGCCGGGCAAGTCATTCTTGAACGTGCAGAGGGCGACGACAATGCCTATGTTCTTGTTTTCAAGCGCGGTGTGAAGCTGGTATACACGCCGGAAGATTGAGGGGATGACATGGCTATTCACCTGCGCGCGGCGTTTCTGGCCCTGCTCATGTGCCTGACCGCTGGCGCGGTCGCGGCGCAGGGAACCGAAGTTGCGTTCGGTGGTTTCCAGCATGACAGCAGCCTGCCCGTCGAAATCACCGCAGATCAGCTTGAGGTGAATCAGGCCGACGGTTCTGCCCGCTTCACCGGAAATGTTCTGATCGGCCAAGGCGACATGCGCCTGTCGGCAAATGAAGTCCGCGTTGAATACGCCAGCGGCGACGATGCGGCCGGGCGGATCGAACGGCTGCTCGCCACAGGATCTGTCGTGCTGGTGAGCGGGAGCGAGGCGGCCGAGGCGCAGGAAGCGGTCTATACAATCGACAGCGGCAATGTGGTGCTCTCAGGTGATGTTCTGCTGACACAGGGTCAAAATGCGCTGTCCGCGAACCGTATGGTGCTTGACCTCAACACTGGAACGGCGCGGATGGACGGGCGCGTGCGCACAGTCTTGCAATCCGGGGATAACTGATGACCGCGACCCCCGATCTGACCCTGTCCGAAGGCAGCGCCGGCCTCACCATCCAGAGCCTGCGCAAAAGCTATCGCAAGAAACTGGTGATCCGCGATGTCAGCTTGCATCTGGGCCGGGGCGAGGTTGTCGCGCTGCTGGGTCCGAACGGGTCGGGCAAGACGACGTGTTTTTATTCCATCGCCGGTCTCGTCATGCCCGAGGGCGGGCATGTCCTGATCGACGGGCGGGAAGTCACGTCGCTGCCAATGTATCGCCGCGCAAAGCTCGGCATCGGGTATCTGCCGCAGGAAGTGTCGATCTTTCGCGGCATGACGGTTGAGGATAATATCCTCGCCATTCTCGAAATCACCGATTCCGACCAGCACAAGCGCCGCGAACGGCTTGAAGATTTGCTGAGCGAGTTTTCCATCGAACACCTGCGCCGCGCCTCAGCCCTGTCGCTGTCGGGCGGTGAGCGGCGACGGGTCGAAATCGCGCGATCGCTGGCGGCGGACCCGAAATACCTGCTACTGGATGAACCCTTTGCCGGGGTCGATCCAATTGCCGTCGGCGAAATCCGCAGCCTTGTGGCTGACCTCAAGACCCGTGGTATCGGGGTGCTGATTACCGATCACAACGTCCGCGAAACCCTCGAAATCGTGGATCGCGCCTATATCCTGCATGACGGCAAAGTGTTGATGAGCGGCACCGCCGACGAAGTCGTGCAGGATGAAAACGTCCGCCGCGTCTATCTTGGGCACAGCTTTCGCATTTCCTGAGACCGCCGAATTGAACGGGTGCCGCACGCTATGTCGCTGAAGCCCAAACTGTCACAATCCCAGCGCCTCGCGCTGACGCCTGCATTGCGGCAATCCCTGAACATTCTGGCGATGCCTCTGACCGACCTAACTGCGGTGATAGAGGCTGAAGCCGCCGAAAACCCCTTTCTTCAGGTCGACCATCCGGGCGGCGATGGCAGAGCCTATGACTACGCCCTCGCCACGTCCGAAGCGCCGACCACGCTGGCCGATTCCGTCCGGCAGCAAATCGCTGTCATGTCCCTGCCCGATCTGGTGCGCGACGTCGCACTCTACCTCGTTGGGGATTTGACCGATGACGGATTTCTTGAAACCGCGACAGAGGAGGTCGCGGCAGACCTACGCGTTGCGCCCGATGTTATCGACCAAGCAATCGCCGCGTTGCAGGAGTGTGAGCCTGTCGGCATCGGCGCCCGAAACCTAACCGAAGGTCTGACCCTGCAACTGATCGCAAAGGGAATCACCCGAGCGGATGCTACGGACGCGACCCGCCATCTGGACCTGTTCGCGACGCGCGACTGGGCAAAATTGCAGAAGGCGACCAGCTGGCCAAGCGACAAGATGCACAAACTGGCAGAGCTGATCGGCACCCTGTCGCCGTTTCCAGCCGAACGGTTTGGCGAAACGGCACAGCCGATCACGCCCGATGTTTTGGTCGAACCCGATGGTCAGGACGGCCATCACGTGATGCTGGCCCGTGGGGTCGCGCCTAGCGTCACGCTTGATCGAACGTTGCTGGCAGCAGCGAAGGGGGACGCGGCCGCGCAGGAATATTCAAAGGAACGGCAGGCGCGGGCGGACGCCCTGATCAACGCGATTGAATTTCGCGGGCGGACCTTGCTGCGGCTGGTTCAGGCAATCGTCGTCCATCAACACAGGTTCTTTTCCGGCGATTTCGACCACCTCACGCCGCTGACACAAGTCGAACTTGCCGCGACGCTTGAGGTGCATCCGACAACGGTTTGCCGCGCCATCGCTGGCAAATACGTGCAGGTCAACGGCGCGGTATACCCAGTGTCGTTCTTCCTGTCCCGCGCGACAAAGTCAAAGGCCGACACCGGGCCGTCCGCCTATACGGTTCAGCAACTTATTCGACGGATGATCGTCGCAGAGCCGCCCAGCGCCCCGCTGTCAGACGATGCGATTGTGAAGAAATTGAAGACGGATGGAGTTGACATTGCCCGCCGAACTGTCGCCAAATACAGGGGATGCATGAACATTCCTTCATCGTTCGAGCGACGGCGCAATGCGGCCTTGCAGCGAACGCGCCCGGCACCGCCGGGCGGTGTCAGATCCGTAAAACGATAACACCTGTGCGGCCCCTCTGCCTGCGGGCTCACGGTGTTACCCCTACAACCATAGGAGGTTAGATGCGGTACCAGATCAGCGGAAAACAAATCGACATTGGCGACGCACTTCAGGTTCACGTGAAAGAGGAGCTTGGAAATGTCGTGGACAAATATGCGGAACGTCCGACCGATGCCCAGATCATATTTTCCCGCAGTGCACATGAGTTTGTTTGCGAGGCAACCGTTCACCTATCGACCGGTCTGACCGCACAGGCAAAGGCGCACGCGAACGAGATCTACGCCGCCTTCGATCAGTGCAGCGAAAAGATGGAAAAGCAGCTGCGCCGCTACAAGCGCCGTTTGAAGGATCATCACAAGGAACGCGCCAACCCCGTTGAACTTTCCGGCGCGTCCTCTTATATCCTCGCCTCATCGGACGATTCAGGGGATGAGGAGCCGGATACGCTTCAACCGATGATCATTGCCGAAATGGAATCGAAGATTCCATCGCTGTCTGTCGGCGAAGCGGTGATGCAGATGGAGCTGGCCGGCGCCCCGATCCTTGTGTTCCGACATGAAGGGCATAGCGGCGTGAATGTCGTTTATAGGCGCGATGACGGCAACATAGGCTGGATCGACCCACAAAATGAGGCATAACCCCGCAGAAGCGGGGTTCAGAAGAACGTAGGTTTATGGAACTTTCCAGCATTCTGCAGCCGGAGGCCGTCAAGGTCCTGAGCAAATCAACGAGCAAGAAGCGCCTTTTCCAGGAACTTGGGGAAATCGCCGCCGCTCGGCACGGGCTTGATGCGACTGATGCGATCACCGCGTTGCAGGAACGTGAAAACCTGGGACCGACCGGGGTGGGCCATGGCGTGGCCCTTCCCCACGCACGGATCGCCGGGCTGGAAGAGGTCGGCGGCGTATTCCTGCGGTTGGACATGCCGATTGATTTCAACTCCGTCGATCGTCAGCCAGTCGATCTGGTCTTCGCGCTGTTCGCGCCGCTTGATTCCGGTGTCGACCACCTGAAGGCGCTGGCGCTGGTATCCCGCACCATGCGCGATCCCGATGTCTGCGCGAAACTCAGGGCGAATTCCGATTCGATGGCGCTGCACGCGATCCTGACCGAAGCGCGGTCAAGTCAGGCTGCCTAGCTCCGCGCGTCGCCCCACGCGCGGTATCCGAACATTAAGTAGTCCCGGCGATAGGCGTCGTGCACGGCGGATTCTACCGTTTCGTCGTAGATATCGGCGAGGGTGAAGGGCGCGTCACCCGCTGGCACGGCCACCGCTGGCGCCACAATATCCGTAGCTCGCGCAAGCTGCGCCAAGCCATCCTCCATATCCTCCGCCCGCAGAACCATGTCGGGGGCCGCGAACTTGCAAATGCCTTGCAGCAATTGCGACTGGTTCGCCCAGACCGGATCAATCCGCAGACCCGTCTGCCCCGCCAGATTGGATTTCAGGAACCCAAGAAACGCCAGAAACGCCGCGCGATGCTGTGCGGCGTCGTAGGATTCATCAGACCCGTCTTCGGGCAAGGGCAGTTTGAACAGCTTGCGCAAAGTCCCTCTGACCTCAGTAAACGGGCCGTCGCCAACCGGAAGGATGTCGCGGCAAAAGACGGCGTGTGCGCGTGTCGCGGGATGGGTCACGATTGAAAAGCTGCGATGTCCCGGATGTTTCCGCATCCATTGGCGGAGTGTTTTTTGCGTGAAACCGCTCTGCACTGGCGCACCGTCAAGCGCCACAAACCACTCCTCGATATGCGAATCTGGCGCCCCTTGGATCGGCAGATAGATCACCGGACTTTCCGCGGCGGCGATATAGGTCGGCACCATCGGGCCGCGATCAGGCTCTAATACAGGCGTTTCGCCGCTATCAAACCGCGCGAGGTCGGCAAGCGCCTCCTCCATCTCTGCGTGGTTCTCAACCTTGTCGCTCAGGGAGGCAGGGTTTTGTTTCTTGATCGACTTCGCGGGCGACTTGATTTCGTGATCGACCCCCAGAAACCGGGCGAGCCCATTCAACACGCCGACATCCTGCAAATCGTCATAGTCGATGTGAAACGCCGTTTGGCCCGAAATCTGCAATTGCCGCAGAACATCCCGGCGAAAGGTGCTTTGCGCCTGCAGTTGCGCCGCGAACTCCGCGCGGTCAAAGCGGATGCGGGCCGATTTCTGGTGCTTCACATTGGTCAGTTTCCACTGCCCCGTTTCCCGCGCGATCTTCCATGAAACATAGCGATCAACCGGGTTGCGGGTCAGAATCACCTTGGCGCATTTCTTGTCCGGCAAGCACGCCACGAGCGCCCGCGGGTCGTGGTCATGGAAAAACCGAAAGCCGCCCAACCCGTCGGTCTTATCCCTTATGGCGCGGAGGAGCACGCTCGGATCATCCTCGCGTTCTTCCAGTGTAATGCCGTGGATATGATTGATCTTCGGAAAGCCGACGAAGCCCGGATTGAACGCTTCTCCGTAACTGGTCAGGCCGGGAAAACTGTTCAGGCTTTCTTCCAGAAAATTCGATCCGGTGCGCATTTCCGCAAGGATCATGAAGCAATCAAATCGGTTCTTCATGCGACCCTACTTCACCAGATATGGCTTGCGCCGACCGCGCGGTTTTCGGCGCGGATCATCGTCAGACGGGAAATCACCCATCAGATAAGGGTGCATCCCCTGATTCTTGAGGTTCTGCAAGAACTGCCCGAATCCGGCTAGATCGGCCATCTTTGGCGCTTCGGTCAGACGGCTGCGCCCCCTTGGGCCGATCTCATCAATGATGATCTGAAGCGGCTCCATCGGGGACTCGATAAACTCAGCCATTGTCCAAATCCGCGCGCGCGCGCGACATTCGGGCAGGCGCAAAGCGTCCAGATGTTCGCTTTCGATCTTCTGAAGCGCCGCTGCCTGTCTGCGAATGTCCGAAAAATTCTCATTCGAATGAAACAGTGGAATCGCCCACGCGCCGGAAATCACGAAGACTTGGGCATTTGGATCACGGGTCAGCAGATCACCGATGGCTTGGGTATCCGAGGGGCCGTATTGAAAACACTGCCGCTCCCCCCGCGCGTTCCAGATGAGATTGGTGAGGAAAGCGCGCGGATTGTAATCGCGCAAGGCGGGCGCACTGGACAGCGCACCCAGATACGTGTCGGGCCGCCCCACAAACTCCGCCCGCTCAGGCGCGAATAGATGACCGTGCACCTTGCTGCCCGTCGCATTCGCCAGCCACGATTCGAAGTCATCGAACAGATCGGCGAACCCTTCGAACACCGCATAGGGGGCCGAGGTCAGATCGTTTTCCCAGTGTCGGTTGGGGAATCGGCTGTGCATGTAAAGACCGGGCCGCCCCCGCGTGCGCCGCTCTACCGCCTTGGCGAATACACGGTCAATCTTGCCGGGGTTCGGTTCTGCCTTGTTCTGCGCGACCTTCTTGTCGTTCAGGAATGTGCGGTAAAGCTTGTCCGCATTCGGCCAGATTTTCCGTGCGACGAAGCAATCGGAACGCCGCAAAAGGTGCAGGTGGTCATCATAAAAAATATGCGGCTTTCCCTGAAAGTCAAACTTCGACAGGGTTAGAGAACGACTCTCGATATTGGTAGAATACAGCCGGGATAGGGTCTGAAAATAGCTTTCATCCGGTATCCAGACCCGCTTGAAATAACGGTCGTATTTCGGCCTCTCCGGGTCTTCCAAAATCGCCGTTAGGGTCTGTCGGGTCAGGCACCACCATTGCGATCCCATATGGGGCGTGATGCCGTCTGGTATCCGCCGCCGAAATCCGACCCGGCGTTGCAGGCGCACGTAGCGGTCGAACAGATACCGGTTGGTGCGCCACGAAAACGGGAACCGCAGGGTAAAGCGTTCTTCGTCAAGGCCACCGATGGTCCACGGCACATCTTCGGTCGTGGCGGATTCGATGAAATCGGTGCGCGGACGCGCGGCAAGGTAATCGACAAGCTCTGAAACCGGACGCAGCGGCAGGCACGATCCCGACGCCAGATAGACGTGACGCACATCAGCAAAGTGCGACAGCATCAGCTCAACGGCGATCTGCGTCGCCTCAACCATGGACCACTTGCCCCAATGACACGCACAGCGCGCGGAAAACCGAACGTTGGACAGATCCGCAAGGTTCGCCTGAAACGCGAGGAATTCCGCATCGTCGACCCGCTTATCGACATGGATCACCACGGGGCATTCATGCGTCGCCCAATGGCGCGCGACCTCAGCCGCGCGGTCAAGCGCGGTGTGGGCCAGCATGACAATCCCGACGGTCATGCCCAGTTCCCCTTTGACATGAGGCCCAGAATCTCAAGCTGTCGCCAGTTGATGTATTGCTCTGACCACTTGCACCACAGGTCCGGGCTTTTATCAGATTGGGCGTAATAGGCCTTATATTCGTGGCTCGCAGCGTAGTGTTGCTTGCGCTCCAACTCCTCCGCCGATTTTTCGTTGAAGGAGTCGAGGAATTTGGCGTGCATCAAACACCCTGACGCTTTTTCCCCCCCCCATTCGTCGTAAACGAGGTTCAGACCCCGCGGTAAAAGCGAATGGGTCGAACTGACATAGGTATAGTTGCGATCCCATTTGACCAGCGGCACCTTGTTCAGCGCTGGCGCTTTTTCGGGCTTGTCCGCAAAGAACATCCGCGCCCTTGGGCCGCCCTGAATCCAAAGATTGCCAAGCTGCTGGTTTTTGCTGATGACGTAGTTGCCGCTGTCAAACCACGATGCGATTTCGAACGGATTCTGGCCTTCGTGATAAGGCACTTCGTCAATCGGTCCGCGCGGATACATATCCAGAAGCATCGCGCCGAAGGACCGTATACCCGACGCATCCAACCAGTCCGTCAGCGCGGCAAGCGATCGCGTATCGCAGAACGGATAGACCAGGAACTCATCCACATCGACGGTCAGGGTCCAATGGCCATGGCCATGCTTCATCTGCAGCCAGTTGATCCAGTCCGCGCCGAACCGCGCGCTTTTGTAGCTATGCGCCGTGTGCCAAAGCGACACGTCCGGCTGGTCGGCAAGATAGTCCCGCCCGCCATCGGTGCTGTCGTTGTCGACGAAAAAGAAATGCTCCACCCCGAGCTTGCGATAGTATTTCAGGAAGTAGGGAAGGCGTATTTTCTCGTTACGTAGGGTCGAAAACGCGATGATCGCGTCGGGTTTGAGGGTCGCGGTGCGATCCACGACGGCGGACAGTTCCCGACGCTTGCGAAAGGCACGCGCACGCCAGCGTTTCCGCTGAAGCCTGAGGCGATATGATTTCGCGATTCCCACTGCGCTTCGACACGTCCCGCCTGATGCGAAGGATGCCGGATTGTCACGTCACCTTGAGGACAAGGTCGAAGTGATCGGACCAGGTGGGGATGTTGGCGCTGCCCGTTTCCCTTTGTCCTGTCCCTGCCCGGTTCTGCTCCGCGAGTTTGCTTATCGTTGTGGACCAAGAGTATCGGTCGTTCGGCAGTGCGTAAACTGGGATATCGCGCAATATTTCCCCGTAGATCGGTAAATCATTCACAACGACGGGCACGCTCCGGACTGCGGCCTCTAACGGCGGAAATCCGTAGCCTTCGGCGAGGCTGGGGAACAACAGCGCGGCGGCGCCCTCCAGAAGTGCCGCAAGCGCCGGATCGCTGAGGCCGGAGAGTTCTTTGATCCTGCTATCCGCGCCTTTCAACGCGTCGAGGCGGCGGAAAACGTCTTCGTTTTCCCAGCCGCGACTTCCGACAATGTAAAGCGTTGGGGTTTCGTGGGCGGTGTCACCTGCCAGATCCTCCCATACATCAAGCAGCAGCGCATGGTTCTTGCGCGGCTCAATGGTGCCAGTCGTCACGAAATACGCGTGGGTGAGGTCCAGCCCGGCAGGCAATTCGGTCGCGTCAGCTTCGGGAAGATCTACGCCGAGATGGGCAACGACACCTTCCGGCATACGGCCCCACGCGTCAAAGTATCTCTCCGCATCGGCGCGGCTTTGGGCGGAGTTATAGATCACCCTGTCAGCGAATTTCCCAACCGCGCGAAGGCGCTTTTCAAAGGTATCGACAACCTCCGGACGCTGTAGATCGGGATGGTCCAGTGGGATCGTGTCGTGGATCATAATTGACAAATTTAGACCCTGTTTTGCCTGAATTTGCTCCAGAACCTCCTCAGACAAGTTGCTGTGGCCGACGTTGAAGCAGGTGGTGCCATCGGGCAGGTGCCGATTCAGCATCCTGCCAAGCCCGTCATGTTTGCACGTCGCAATGGACAACCGCCGAAGGTCTGCTTCGGCGCGGCGGCGCTGATCATTCAGGCGACGTTTCAGCAGCGCGACGGCGTCAGATCGACCCCAATCGACGTTGCCGACCAGCCGTTGATGCAAAGCCCGCACCCCCGCGCGGTCGAGGAGGATGAATTGATGGCTGACGCGGATTAGGCCAAAAACAGACTCTGTTTCTGCCAAAAACTGCTTCAGGTAAGCGGCTTCGACACGGTCCACCCCGGTCCATGGGCCGCGCCCGACCCGGCTGATCAGGCGGGTCAGATCAAGAAGGCGCGCCTTTGGCTCAGGTGCCGTAGTGGCCGTTCTGGTGCCAGCGCCAGGCATCTGCGACCATCTCCTTCAGCGTTGATCGGATCGGCGTCCAGCCAAGCTCTTTCTCCGCCCGGACACTGCCGGACACAAGTTTGGCACAGTCGCCGGGCCGCCGGGCGCCATCATTCGACGGCATCGGCAGGCCAGTCACCTCACTACAGCAATCCAGCACCTCGCGCACCGAAAATCCGGTGCCTGTGCCAAGGTTGAAGACGCGGCTGCCCTTGCCCTCTTCAAGCCATTTCAGACCCAGCACATGCGCTTCGACCAGGTCGAGGACATGGACATAGTCGCGAATACAGGTGCCATCAGGCGTCGGATAGTCGGTGCCATAAACCGTCAGCGCCGCGCGTTTCCCGCTGACAGCATCAAGCGCGAGCGGGATCAAATGGGTTTCCGGCAGATGAAACTCGCCAACCTCACCCTGCGGATCACCACCAGCGACGTTGAAATAGCGAAAGATCACGTGGTTCAACCCGTGGCTTTCGCCGAAATTCGCAAGCACATCCTCAATCGCGCGTTTCGACGCACCGTAAGCGTTGATCGGAACCTGCGGGCAGCTTTCGTCAAGCACGACATTATCGTGGTCGCCATAGGTCGCGCAGGTCGACGAAAAGATGAAGTTCTGACACCCCGCATCCGTCGCCGCTTCGATCAGATTAAGCGAGCCGAGGAGGTTATTTCGCCAGTATAGACCCGGATTCTCCATACTCTCGCCGACTTGGCTGAGTGCTGCGAAGTGCATGACGGCGGCGGGTCTATATGTGGCAAACACCTCATCCAGCCGGGCGCGATCCATCAGATCGCCACGCTCAAGCGGCCCGAATTTGACCGCGTCGGCCCATCCGGTAATCAGATTGTCGAACGTAACCGGGGTATAGCCAGCCGATTTCAGCACCTTGCAGGCGTGCGACCCGATATATCCCGCACCACCGGTGACCAGAACATGCGCCAATCGGAATCCCGCCTGTTATTGCGCCGCGCTTTGCAGCGTCATCATTTCCCGAAGGTATTGCCCGAATTCGTCTCGCAGATCGGGACGCGACAGGCCGAAGGCGACAGTCGCCTGCAAAAACCCTGCTTTAGAGCCGCAATCGAACCGCTGCCCCCGGAAGCGATAGCCGTAAACGTCGCGGTCTTGATGCAGTTCCTGATGGATCGCGTCGGTCAGTTGAACCTCACCCCCGGACCCGCTCTTGATATCGTTGAGGTTCTGCAAAACCTTCGGCGTCAGGATATAGCGGCCGATCACCGCGAGGTTTGACGGGGCGTCAGCCGCATCCGGTTTTTCAACCATGCCTTTGACGGACACCATCGTGCCCATGTCGTCCTTGATGTCGAGAACACCGTAAGCCGATGCCTTTTCTGGCGGCACTTCCATCGCGGCAACCATACAGCCGCCGGTGTCCTGATAAGCCTCAACCATCTGTTGCAGGCACGGCTTTTCGGCGGCGATCACGTCATCCGGCAGAATGACCGCAAAGGGTTCATCCGCAATCAGACGGCGGGCGCACCAGACGGCGTGGCCAAGGCCCAGCGCCTTGTGCTGGCGGATATAGGCAATCGCGCCGCTTTCCATATTGGTGTTTTCCAGCGCGTCCAATAGGTCGGTTTTGCCCTTTCTGCGCAGCGATGTCTCAAGCTCTGGCGCGTGGTCGAAGTAATCCTCAAGCGCGCTTTTGCCGCGCGAGGTGACAAAGATGAATTCTTTGATCCCGGCGGCGCGGGCCTCGTCGATTGCGTATTGGATCAATGGTCGATCGACCAGGGTCATGATTTCCTTCGGAACGGACTTTGTCGCCGGAAGAAATCGGGTGCCAAGCCCCGCCACAGGAAAGATCGCTTTGGTTACTTCACGCTTCATTTTACTGCCTCGCACATTCACAACCGCTATCATCGACCAACGCGGCAGAATTATGACAGCGTAGTCAACAAGTCGTCGTGTTTCAAACCCGGTCTAGTTCGCGTGTCTGGGCAAGGTCCGCAACCTCCCTTTTCACGCGCGCGTCATAGTTGAACCGACGGAACAACGGGTCTGAGCGGTAGGATTTCCCGAAAACGCCGCCGGACTGCACCCAGAAGCCATCCGGGTGAAACCAGCGTTTGTGATACAAGGTCGTGCGAGAAAAGAGAAAAACAGTGACGACGCGGCCCTGTTTCGCGAGAGCGCGGGCTTCGGTGAATAGGGATTCCCTTGCGCTGAAGTGGCCACGCAGGACGGTATGCGGCCCGTTCAGGATCGGGGAAAACCGCCGGAACGATGCAACCACAGGCGGAATCTCGCGGACGATGGGCTGCCGGGTCTGCCCATCTGCGAATCCTTGATCGAGTCCGGCAAGCAATCGCGCCATGTCGCGGGGTTCGATGTCCCCCCGGTTCAGGCGGAGGGTCAGGAAACCGTCGCGCAGGGCCGATCTGATTCTCTCAAACTCCGCCGTTGGGCGGTCGCGCTTCTTGAACCACCAACCGAAACTCGCGCCGTTTTCCCGGAGCGACAGCGGCACCTGTCGGTTGGTGCGATAGGCGCTTGCCGCAGGCACATGCTGCACCTGTGCGTCGGGGATAATCGCGGTGCAATACCCCTTGGCGGTGAGGCTGACATTGACGTCCGCATCGTCGAGGCCCATGCGAAAATTCGGGTCAAAACCGCCGATTTCGACCAGCGCATCCCGGCGAAAGGTGCAGTTCGCACCGATGGTCAGAACCGGGTGCTCCTCCTCCGGCCCATAGATCGAGAGGCCATCAGCGATGAACCGGCGAAGCTCCCCCCAGGGCAGGATATGATCGCCACGCCAGCGGTAGCTAAGACCGTTGCGGCTGCGTACGAAGCCAGCGGCGGCGGCGATGTCATGGGTTTGGAACAGGGCCGTGAGGCGGGATAGCCACGTCGGTTCGGCAATCGCATCATCGTCGATGAAGGCAACAACCTCTCCGGCCGCCAGCCCAATGCCGACATTCCTCGCGGCGCTGATATTTGCCTCATCAAATAGCTGCGTCTTGACCTGATCCTGCAGCCCGACGGCCTCGACAGCCGCCAAACTGGTTGGGTCCGCAACGACGATTACCTCAAAGTTCTGGTGCGTCTGAAATTGTAACGACCGTAGACATTTGCGCAGTTCATCTGGCCGATGCCGGCTGACGATGACAACACTGACCGGCTGAACGCTCATCAGGCGGGTTTCAGCGCGACACCCGGCGCGTAGGCGATAAAGAACGGGTTCGCGTAACCCTCTTTCCCGTAGGCGAGCGGGGTATGGTCATCAAAACGCACCACATCACCCCCGGCCCCCAGAAGAACGGCGTGACCTGCGGCGGTGTCCCATTCCATCGTCCGACCAACGCGGGGGTAAAGATCCGCCTCTCCGGTCGCGACGAGGCAGAACTTCAGCGACGATCCCGCGCTCTTGCTGTCCTTGACCTCATACTTTGAGATGTAGTCTTCGGTCGCCTGATCCCGGTGAGATTTTGAGGCGACGATCATCAGCGCGCTATTGTCGGGGTCAGAAACCGCCAAATCAGTCACTGTTCCGGCGGAATCCTTGCTGAAGGGCGCTGTTTCTTCAACCGCTTTGCCCGCTGCGTTCGTATAGAACAGCCGCCCCTTGGCGGGCGCATAGACCACACCACGCACCGGCACGCCGCTTTCGACATAGGCGATGTTCACGGTAAAATCGCCGCGACGCTTGATGAATTCTTTTGTGCCATCCAAAGGGTCAACGATCAGAAAGCTATCAGCGCGCTCACTGTGCGACGCCGCCTGTTCTTCGGTCACGAGAGTCACATCCGGAAACGCCTCGCGCAGACCGGCAGAGATGATGGCATCCGCAGCCTCATCCGCAACGGTCACGGGGCTTTCATCCAACTTCAGCTTCACGTCGAAATCGTCAGAGTTGTAAATCTCCATGATCTTGTCACCTGCTTTGAGGGCAAGACGGCGGATCACGGGGATAAGGCGGTCATAGTTCAAGCGATCTCTCCTGAGCGATTGTTGTATTGTTAGGGTCTTCCACTTATGATCCGCTGCAACTGGAACGGCAAGATTTCCTTGCAGAATATTGCCGTTCCCGCTTTGAATCGCAGGTCACGCCAGATGTTTGAAACCCGGCCCCAGAAAAACACGCTGCAATCGGCAGCCTCGGTGCTGGAGTTGATTTATCACGCCACGGTCCGCGAGGTGCGCAAGACGCATGGGAATGCGCTGATCGGGCTGGCACTCAACATCATGCAAACGATCGTTCTGGTTGGTGCGTTCTATATTATGTTCGCGTTGCTTGAGTTGCGGGGGGCGGCGCTGCGTGGGGATTTCCTGCTATATATCATGTCGGGCATATTCCTGTTCCTGACCCATAACAGGGCGCTTGGCGCTGTTGTCGGCTCTGACGGGCCGGCGTCCCCGATGATGAAACATGCCCCGATGAGCACGGCAATTGCCATCATTTCCGCAGCACTTTCGGCTCTATACATGCAGATTCTGGCGTTGGGCGTCGTGCTGTTCGTCTACCACGTCACCTTTACACCGGTGCATATCCACAATCCGGTTGGCGCGTTCGGGATGCTTCTGCTTGCTTGGTTTACCGGTGTGTCGATCGGGATGGTGTTTCTGGCGTTAAAGCCGTGGTTTCCAAACTTTGTCGGTATCGCAACCACCGTCTATATGCGGGCCAATATGATCGCGTCAGGCAAGATGTTCGTCGCGAATGCAATGCCGGGCTACATATTGGCGATGTTCGACTGGAACCCGCTGTTCCATTCTATCGACCAGGCGCGTGGCTATACCTTCATCAACTACAACCCGCATTTTTCGTCGATCAGCTACGCCTTCTACCTAAGCCTGACGCTGCTGATGATCGGCCTGATGGGGGAGTTCTATACTCGCAAGCACGCCTCGATCAGTTGGAGCGCGCGACGCTAGGCGTATCAATCGACCACGCGCAGGGTCAGGTTGACCCGCCCGCCTTTCGGCAACAATGACGATGACCCAAACCGGATACGGTCGACGCCGTGATAGGTCAGCCGCGCGGCGCCCCCCATCACGACCACATCGCCCGAGGACAGCCAGAGCGATTCTGTCGATCCGCCGCGTTCGGTGTTTCCGATGCGAAACAGCCCATCATCCCCCAGCGACACCGATACGACGGGCCAATCAAAGTTCGCCTCGTCCTTGTCTTGATGCATCCCCATCCGCGCGCCTTCGCCGTAGAAGTTGATCAGGCAACAATCCGGGTCCCGATCAACGCCCGACACCGCGCGCCAGATGTCCAAGACCCGATCCGGGATCGGCGGCCAGTCTGATCCGTTGGGGTGCTGCGACACGTAGCGATAGCCGCCGCGGTCAGAGAACCAGCCATAGCGCCCGGCTGAGGTCATCCGCACCGACATCGGCTTGCCATAGGGCGTCTGCGGCGAAAACGGCGGGGCCGCTGCCATGACCGCCCGCAAGTCTTTGATCAGGGCGGACTGCGCGTCGGCGGCAAGGTAGCCTTTGTAAACCTCGAACCCTCGGACGGTCAGGCGGGCGGTCATCGGCTATGTCACCGATAGAAAGACGCCGATCCCGACAAAGGCCACCGCCGCGACGCGCCGCAGGTCGATTGACTTCACCGGCACGTCGAAGGCCCCCGCCGCATCAATGATCGCGCCACCGACCAACTGGCCAAGGATCAGGGCCGATATCGTGGCGACCACGCCGATCTTCTGCACGCTGAACGTCGCGCCCCAGACGTAAAACGCCCCAAGTGCACCGCCGATCCACACCCACCAAGGGGCCGCTTTCAGGGCCGATAGCGTGGGCATCGCGCCCCGCAAACTTACCAGAATGACAAGAACGACCAGACCGACCGCAAAGGACAACATCGCCGCCGACATCGTATCGCCAGAGAATCGCCCAAGCTGCGCGTTAATCGGTGCCTGCGTTGCGATGCAGACCCCGGCGACCAGCATGATAACAAGCGGCATCATTAACCCGGTATTCATCAGCCTTTACCCCTTGAATTGCATGTGCCGACCCTAAGCCGGGCGGCGACCCACCGCAATTCCCCCAAAAGACTCAGATTATTGAACAAAAAACGCGATATTACGGGCCTCACACCGCTTGCAGGCCCATACCCCCGTCCTTATATACGCTCCGAAGCGTGATCGGGTTCACCCCGGTCGAAATTTGGGATCGGTGCCGTGATGCCTTGAAAGGGTCCGGCGCCAAGACATCGCCTAAGAAGAGGGTAGTAAAGCATGGCTAAAGTCATTGGTATCGACCTCGGGACCACGAACTCCTGTGTCGCAATCATGGATGGCGCGCAACCGCGCGTCGTAGAAAACGCCGAAGGCGCGCGGACGACCCCGTCCATCGTGGCCTTCACGGATGACGAGCGTCTGGTTGGTCAATCGGCCAAACGGCAAGCCGTCACCAACCCGGAAAACACGATTTTCGCCGTTAAGCGCCTGATCGGCCGCCGCGTCACCGACGCGGAAGTGACGAAGGACAAGAAAATCGTTCCTTACGAGATTATCGACGGCGGCAACGGTGACGCATGGGTCGAAGCAAAGGGTGAGAAATACTCCCCTTCGCAAATCTCTGCCTTCATCCTCGGCAAGATGAAAGAAACCGCTGAAAGCTATCTGGGCGAAGAAGTGACGCAGGCGGTTATCACCGTGCCCGCATATTTCAACGACGCCCAGCGTCAGGCCACCAAAGACGCCGGTAAAATCGCCGGTCTTGAGGTGCTGCGGATTATCAACGAACCGACAGCAGCGGCGCTGGCCTATGGTCTCGACAAGAAAGAAAGCAAAACCATCGCGGTCTATGACCTCGGCGGCGGGACGTTCGACGTTACCATCCTGGAAATCGACGATGGTCTGTTCGAAGTGAAATCCACCAACGGCGACACGTTCCTTGGCGGTGAAGACTTTGACATGCGGATCGTCAATTACCTTGCAGACGAGTTCAAAAAGGAAAACGGCGTCGATCTGACGAAGGACAAGATGGCCCTTCAGCGCCTGAAAGAAGCTGCTGAGAAAGCCAAGATCGAACTGTCCTCCTCCAGCCAAACGGAAATCAACCAGCCGTTCATCTCGATGGACCCGAATGGCGGCCAGCCGCTGCACATGGTCATGAAACTGACCCGTGCGAAGCTGGAATCGCTGGTCGGCGACCTTATCAAGCGGTCGATGAAACCGTGTCAGGCGGCGCTGAAAGACGCCGGCATCTCGACCTCCGACATCGACGAAGTCGTGCTGGTCGGCGGTATGACCCGTATGCCGAAGGTCAAAGAAGAAGTTGTGAAGTTCTTCGGTAAGGAACCGCATCAGGGCGTGAACCCGGATGAGGTCGTGGCCGCAGGTGCCGCGATTCAGGCTGGTGTTCTGCAAGGCGACGTTAAAGACGTTGTTCTGCTCGACGTTACCCCGCTGTCCCTCGGTATCGAAACGCTGGGTGGTGTTTTCACCCGCCTGATCGATCGCAACACGACGATCCCGACGAAGAAATCGCAAATCTTCTCGACCGCCGAAGACAACCAGAACGCGGTGACGATCCGGGTGTTCCAGGGCGAACGTGAAATGGCTGCGGACAATAAGATCCTCGGGCAGTTCAACCTTGA
>NZ_JBLUOA010000006.1:0-122181 GCF_048060095.1 Aliiroseovarius sp. YM-037
CGCCAATCCAGACATTCGCGCCGATGGTGACGGGGTGCGCGATTTCCAAACCCTCCGCCCGCTTTGCCGGATCGCGGTGATGGTCGGCGCAGTAAATCTGCACATTCGGGCCGAGCATTGTTGCCGCCCCAATCGTCACCAGCGCGGTATCGAGGATTGTGCAACCTGCGTTCAAGTAAACGTAATCGCCCACCGAGATGTTGAAACCGTAGGGGCAATGAAACGGGGCCTCAATCATCGCGCCTTGCCCGACCTTCGCGAACAGCGTCCGCAATGGCGCGGCAATCTCGCCGCGGTCGTCGGGGTGCATCGTGTTGTGGGCATGAACTGCGGCGCGGGCGGTCACGCGCAGCGCCTCAAGCTCCGGGTCGAGGCAGGAATACCACGCCCCGGCTTTCATTTTTTCGCGTTCGCTCAGGCTCATCCCGCAACGCTAGGGGATCGGCGAGCAGCGCACAATCACCGCCTACTTGTTGCTGTCGATCCAGCGCGACATCATCTTGCGGTCGCGGAAGCATTCCGGCGGCACGGTCCGGCGTTTCAGCCGGGCGATGCGTTCGGCAAACGCCACCTGCTTTGACGACGGGTATTGCGCGAAGCGGCTCGCCGTCATCTCCGCCCGGTGTTCGTCGATCCAGGCGGACAGCGCCTGACGATCCTGCTGCGCCTCCCACGGTAGGGTGATATGCGCCCGCGCAGCGATCTGGCGGGCAAAGCGCAGTTGTTTTTCGGTCACCGGCAGCTGGTGATAGTCATTCGACGGCTGATCGCCGCCCATTTCGTGTTCTGTATCAAGGGTCATGTTCATCCCCCATTTCCTAAGGTCAGGTTAAACGAGAACATTATAGGAACATACTACACTATTATGTAGGTGAGGCGCAATAAACTACAAGATAGGGTATGTAGCACGTTGGATTCCGGGCGGATTTCCGCGCTTTTCGGGGGTCAGAGGGCCGTTGCAAATCCCCAAGGCACGACCTAGGGATTGCTAAGACATTCAAGGCCCCGCGACATGCTGACGATCTTTTTGGCCATCGCCCCGGTCTTTGCCCTCATTCTGATGGGCTATGGGCTGCGGCGTGGTGGTATTCCGTCGATCGAGTTCTGGAACCTCAATGACCGGCTGGTCTATTGGGTCCTGATGCCGGCGCTGTTCTTTGCCAAGATATCTGCCGCGGACCTGAGCGGTGGTCTCGGCGGCTATGCTGTGCTGCTTTATGCCGGGTTCTTCGCGGCGATTCTGTGCGGCTGGCTTCTGGGGCGCGGAATGCAGGCACCGCAAGCGAGTTCGCTTTTGCAGGGAAGTGCGCGGTTCAATACCTTCGTCGGCCTTGCGATTGCAGAGGCTATTTTCGGCACGAAGGGGCTGCAAATCGCTGTACTTGGGTCGGCATTGCTGGTGCCTGTCGTGAACGTCACGGTCGTCACGCTGATGACGCGACAATTGGGCGGCGGTGGAAAATCAGTGCTGCTGGGGCTGGTCAGGAATCCCTTGATCCTTAGCATTTGTGCCGGCGCGCTGTTCAATTTTGCGGGGCTGGGCGACGTTCCGGTGCTGCATGAAATGGCCCGCATCCTTGGGAACGCAGCGCTGCCGATCATGCTGCTTTGCGTCGGTGCAAACCTAAAGCTGCGGGGGCAAAGCGGGTCGCGCCGCGTCATCGGTTTTTCGATGATTGGCAAGTTTGTTGTCAATCCAGCAGTCGTGATCCTCGCCGCGCTGCTGTTTGGGCTTGATCCGCTGGTCAGTCAGATCGCGCTGATCTTCGCGGCCCTGCCGACAGGCGTGGCGAGCTACACTCTGGCCCGCGAAATGCGCGGCGACGCACCCCTGATGGCGGCGATCATCACGACGCAAACGCTGCTAAGCTTTTTGACCCTACCCCTGACATTGCTGATCGCGCAGGCGATATTGACCGGAAACTGATCCGGCTGGCGCGAGTGGAGAACGACGCATGAAACGATCCAGAATTAACGACATCATGGCCGCAGCCGACGATATGATCCGCAGCTATGGTTTTGTCCTGCCCCCCTTCGCCGCGTGGTCGCCCGATGAGTTCAAGGCCCGCCGCGACGACGCGCGCGCGGTGATCGACGCCCGCTGTGGTTGGGATATCACCGACTACGGCGCGGGAAAGTTCGACGAGATGGGGCTTTTCCTGTTCACCCTGCGCAATGGGCGGCTGGCCGATCTACAGAGGGGCGGCGGGATGTGCTACGCCGAAAAGTTACTGATCTCGCGGCAGGATCAGCTTAGCCCGATGCACACCCATGTCATCAAGGCCGAAGACATCATCAACCGCGGCGGCGCGACCCTTGCGATCGAACTGTTCGGGTCCGACGATCAAGGCAACTTTGCCGAGGATCGCAGCGGCACGGTCTGGTGCGACGGCATCCGGCGCGACTATGCCCCCGGCGAAAAACTGCGCGTTCAGCCGGGTGAGAGTGTAACGCTGATGCCCGGCGACTGGCACGCGTTTTGGGGCGAAGGCGGCGATGTTCTGATCGGTGAGGTGTCGACGGTGAATGACGACGAAACCGACAACGTCTTTCGCGAACCCATCGGTCGGTTCTCCGACGTTGAAGAAGACACTGCGCCGACCCATTTGTTGGTGAGCGATTATCAGACGTGGTTAAGCTAACCCGTCCGTATCGACCGTTACCCCGGCCTCTTCCAGCATCACTGCCGACACCTGAAAACTGTGGTCAAGCGCCCCGTCATGTTCGGGGATCGCCGGGCTAACGACTGTTTTTATTCCGCTTTGGATGATCGCCCGCGCGCAATCGGCGCAGGGGTAGCGGTTGATATAGATCGTGCAGCCATCCAGCGGCGTGCCGACGCGGGCGGCGTTGTAGATCGCATTGCGCTCGGCATGCTCGAACCAAAAGAACTTTTCGCCACTCGCGCGATCAAACCGGGTGTTGTCGTCAGACGACACGCCGCGCGGCAGGCCGTTATAGCCCGTCGCGCGGATTTCATGATCGGGTCCGACAATGACCGCACCAACATGAAAATCAAGATCCTCTGACCATGCGGCCAGCGTGTCGGCGAGGGTCAGGAACCGCGTTTTCCATGTGGTTTGGTCAGCCATCCTCAGCCCGCGAACACGTAGGAGGTTTTGACAGTGGTATAGAACTCCACCGCGTAGCGCCCTTGTTCACGCGCGCCGAAGGATGATCCTTTCCGCCCGCCGAACGGCACGTGATAATCGACGCCCGCCGTCGGCAGGTTGACCATCACCATGCCCGCCTGCGCCCGGCGCTTGAATTCGCGCGCGAATTTTAGGCTGCTCGTGCAGATTCCGGCGGACAGACCAAATTCGGTGTCATTGGCGACGGCGAGTGCTTCTTCAAAATCCGCGACCTTGATAACGGACCCGCAGGGGCCAAAGATTTCCTCGCGGTTGATCCGCATGGAATTGTCGGTGCCCACGAACAGCGCGGGCGCTTGGTAAAAGCCGGGCTTATCAAGCTCTAACCGTTCGCCGCCGATCACCTCTGCCGCTTCGGATTTCGCGATGTCGATATAGTCGAGGTTCGATTTCAACTGTTTTTCATCGACAACCGGGCCGATCTGCGTGCTGCTGTCAAGCGCATCGCCAACCTTCAGCGCCTTCATCTGTTTGGTAAGCTCCGCGACGAAATCATCGTGGATACCGGCCCCAACAATCAGGCGCGAGGATGCAGTGCAGCGCTGCCCGGTCGAAAAGAATGTGCCGTTCAGGCAGGCGGGAACCGCGACGGACAGATCCGCGTCGTCCAGCACGACCATCGGGTTCTTGCCGCCCATCTCAAGCTGCACTTTCTTCTTCATCTTGCCGCAAACTTCGGCGATGTGATTGCCCGTCGCGACGGACCCGGTGAAGGAAATCGCGCCGATCTCGGGGTGGGTCACGATCGCCTCACCCACGGTTGATCCGCGGCCCATCACAAGGTTGAACACACCCGGCGGGCAGCCGTGTTCATGGAGCAATTCGGCGATCACATGGGCGCAACCGGGGGTCAGGTCGGCGGGTTTGATGATCACGCAATTGCCATAGGCGAGCGCCGGGGCGATTTTCCACGCCGGGATCGCGATGGGGAAGTTCCACGGCGTGATCAGGCCGACGATACCGACCGGTTCGCGCGTCACCTCGACATCGATGCCGGGCCGGACGGAGGGTTGCAGGTCACCGACCTGGCGCAACGCTTCGCCTGCGAAGAACTTGAAGACCTGACTTGCCCGCATGGTTTCGCCGACACCTTCGGCCAGGGTCTTGCCCTCTTCCCGCGCCAGCAATTTGCCGAATTCCTGGGCCCGCGCGGCCAGCGAATTGCCAACTGCATCCAGCAGGTCATAACGCGCCTGCGGCGTGCTGTTGGCCCAGTCGTCCGCTGCGGCCTTCGCGGCCTCAACCGCCATGTCGACGGATTTCGCATCGCCATAGGAATAGGTGCCGATGACATCATTCGTGTCAGACGGGTTCACATTGTCCTTATAGTTTTCAAAGCTGACCCATTCACCGTTAATCAGGTTCTCGTGCTTGCTCATCTGCTCTCTCTTTCCATTTTCTACGTTTCAGCCGACCGGAGCGGGCGACGGAACTTCGATTTCATCCAATGCGGCTTTCTGCGCATCCGTTAGCGCCACGAAGGGCGGCAGGGTGTGTTCCCAAAGAGGGTTGTCCGTGCGGCGGCCGACCAGATACTTGACCGAAGCGATCAGCGGTTGGCTGGCGATTGCAGCGCGGAGTGCGCCCGTGCGCTCCAACAGCGCCGCGTCGGGGGCGGTGCGCCCGGCCCAAAGCTCCGCACATAGCGGCGCGGTTTGGTTGACGGTGGCCGAGATACACCCCGCAAAGCCCGATGCCCCGGCCTCTGACAGCGAGGTTTCCGAGCTTGGGAAGACCGCAAAACCCGGCAATTTCGCCGTCAGTTCGCGGCAATAGTCCAGATCGCCAGAGGAATCCTTGATCCCGGTGAAGCGGTCAGGATACGCCTTTTGCAGCCGTTCGATCAGCGGCACCGGAATGGTGATCCCGGTCATTTGCGGGAAATTGTAGAAATAGATCGCGATCTTGCGCTGGCCGAGTGCGTGATGCAGCGCCTCATACCAGCGGAACAACCCCTCATCGCTGGCGGGTTTGTAGTAATATGGCGGCAGCACCAACGCGACGCCATAGCCAAGGTCATCGGCGTGGCTGGTCAGGTCGACCGTTTCAGCGAGCGACGGTGTTCCAGTGCCGACCATCAGGCGGGTCGTGTCGACAGCCTCAGCCGCCCAGCCCATCACCTGCTTGCGGGCGGCGGTGTCGAAATTGTTCGCTTCCCCGGTCGAGCCGAGCACGTTCAGCCCGTCGCAGCCGTTATGAAGCGCCCACTGGCAATGTTCAACGAACAGCGCCTTTTGCGGCGTTCCTTCCGCGTCGACCGGCGTGGGGACGGCGGCAATGATACCTTCCATCGGAATGTCCTTTATTGATCCTGTGTTTCCGGTTCGCGGGTCTTGTAGGCCGCGACCTCGGGATGATCCTTGATCGGGTCCGCGCCCCTATACCAGCCGCCGGGTTCCTCGACCTCTCCGTCGGGGCCGTGGAACACCTCTGCGTTGATGCGCACGAAATCGGCGTCTTTCTCCTCGACCTCGTCATCGTAGCGGATCGCGTCGACCGGACAAATGCTTTCACACATGCCGCATTCGATACATTCGGTCGGGTGGATGTAATACATCCGCTCGCCTTCATAGATGCAGTCGACGGGGCAGGACGTGGTGCAAATCCCGTCCTTCACGTCGATACATTCGCTTTTGATGATTAGCGCCATGCTGCCCCGCTATTTCCCGCGCCAAACGGGGGCGCGTTTTTCGCGGAATGCGGTGACGCCCTCGTCGGCGTCCTCAGAGTTCAGCGCAGCGATCAGTTCGGGGGATTCATACGCATATGCGTCGTGAACCGACATTTCGCTCGTATTGCGGACGACGGCCTTGATTGACTTCAGACTCAGCGGGGCGGCGGAGAGGATATCGGCCACCCAACGGTCGGTTTCAGCGTCAAGCTGATCGGCGGGCACGACCGAATTGACCAACCCATAGCGTGCCATGTCATCAGCCGAAGCCATGCGCCCCGTCATCATCATCCCAACCGCAATGTTGCGCGGGATCAGGCGGGGCAGCATCACCATGCCGCCGTCCAGCGGCATCCGTCCGACTTTCGCCTCGGGCAGACCAAAGCGCGCGGTATCGGCGGCGATGATGATGTCGCATCCCATTGCCATTTCCAGCCCGCCACCAAGCGCAAGGCCGTTCACCCGCGCGATAACGGGTTTGGTCAGCGTGCCCCGTAGTGCAATCCGGCGAAAGCCTGTGTCGCTGATGTCTTTCCAATATTCGACGCCGGACATGCCGCTGTCGTCTTTCAGATCGGCCCCGGCGGAGAACGCCCGATCCCCGCTGCCGGTCAGAACCACGCAGCGGATATCGGCGTTGCCCTCAACCTCGTCCCAGATTTCCGCAAGGCGGGTCTGGGTCGCGGTATCCATCGCGTTCATCCGGTCGGGCCGGTCGATGGTGACGCAGGCAACGTGATCTTCAACGGTGAAGAGAACGCTCATCCCGCGGCCCTTTCCTTTTCGCCCAGACCGAATTCCTTGATGACTTCTTCCGTATGCTCACCCAGACGCGGCGGCGCGTGGCGGACGGTCAGGGGCGCATCGCTAAGGTGAACCGGAGAGCCGACAAGCCGCAAGCCACCCAGCACCGGATGATCGATATCGATCAGCATTTCGTTGATTTCGGTCTGCGGATCGGCCAGCGCCTCGCCCAGCGGACGGACGGGGGCACAGAGCAGGTCTTGCGCTTCCAGACGGTCCAGCCAATAGGCGGTCGTGTTGGTCGCAAACCGTTCGCGGAAGATGTTTTGCAGGAACGGCTTGTTCTTCCGCTGGCTCGACAGGTTCGGATAGTCCGTCGACAGATCGTCGATTTCCAAGGCTGTGCAGATGTCCTGCAACGGGTTCGCCTTGAACGCGCCGACAACGACCAGCGCGCCATCGGTGGTGTCAAAGACGCCGGTCAGCGGCATCGCGGCCCAGTTCAGAACTTCGCGGTGCTTGTTCCACTGCGCGGCCTCCTGCATCTGCATCGCGATCATGGAGTCATACAGCGACACGCTGACCTTCTGCCCGACCCCGGATTTCCCCCGCGCCAACAACGCGGCCAGCACGCCCTGCACCAAGTGCATCCCGGCGGTGTAATCGCACAGTGTCGTCGGATAGATCGACTTCGGGATCGACGGGTCGGAGGTTTTCTCCATCACGCCGCTCATCGCCTGGGCCAGCACGTCCTGCCCGCCCTTGTGGGCATATGGCCCTTTTTCACCGAACCCCGTGCCAGAGGCGCAGATGATCCCCGGATTGATTTTCTTCAGCTCATCATAGCCGAAACCCAACCGGTCCATTACGCCAGCGCGGAAGTTATCGACGACCACGTCAGCCTCGCGGACAAGGGCATAGACCATCTGCTTGCCTTCAGGGGATTTCGTGTCGATCTCAACCGACCGCTTGTTGCGGTTGAGAGAGGCGAAGACAGCGTTGTTCATCGCCTCTTCGCTGGTTTCGCCGTAGAAGCTGCGGGACAGGTCGCCCGCGCCGGGGCGTTCGATCTTGATGACGTCCGCACCAAAATCGGCCAGCATTTGGGTGGCACAGGGGCCAAGCATCACTTGGGTGAAGTCGATCACCCGGATGCCGTCGAGGGGGAGAGTATTTTGCATCATGGCCTCCTCAAGCGTCTACTTTTTCTTCGACCAGCGCGTTGGCTGATGGCACGTCGCCCGGGTCTGCCCCTTGGGCGCGCATCTGTTTCTGGATCAGCTTGGCGTCCACATCGCGCAGCGCCTTATCACCTTGCAGCGCCAGCGATACGGCGACGCCCGCAGCTTCCCCTTGCGACATGCAGGGCGGGATCTCGCGGGACAGTTTCTGCGCCTCGCTTTCGACGGAATAGTGACGGCCCGCGACGATCAGGTTGTCGATGCCCTTCGGCAGCAGCGCGCGATACGGGGTGTAGTAATCCCGACCACGACACACGCTGTCGGCAAAGTGCCGGCGGCTTTTCACATCGTCTTTGGTCACGACATATTCGCCCTGAAGCAACCGAGTCTGACGGACACCCATCTGCTCGGCGGCGCCCAGCATCTTGGCATTCTCGAACCCCGGAATGTTCTCGCGGGCGAAGGCCAGCAGGTTCATCATCCGCTCGCGGCCTTCGTATTCGGCCTCGACCATGTGTTCCGGCGACAGGCCATCATAGCCCGGCATATGCGGGCAGTTGCACCAGACGATGCCCGGCAGCGGCGTTTTCAGCCACCACATGCCCCAGGCCCCGCCGATGACGCGCCGCGCCTGACGGTCGATTTTTTTGTATTCCTCGGGGTTGGCGTATTCGAACGCTTCGGCCTTGTCGGTGTCGACATCGCTAAGGCGGAACACGGTTGTCACAATGAACTGACCGTCAATGAACGACGCCCCGGCAGAGGAGGCAACATCAAGGTCGCCACTTGCATCGATCACCATCTTCGCGCGGATCGCTTGCCGGCCAAGTTTCGTCTGACAGATCACGCCGGTGACGCGGTTGTCTTCGACCAATGCCTCGGAGAACCAGGAATGAAGCCGCAGGTTGATCCCTGCCTCTTTCACAAGGTCCAAGCTAACGCGCTTCCACGCATCGGGATCGAACGCAACGGCGTGGATGATCGGCTGCGGCATCCCGGTTTGGTGGAAGTCGATGCAGCCCCAGCGGGACCATTTCTGCCACATCTCCCAGTTGGTCAGGCAATCTTCGGACGGCGGATAGACCGCGCCGTCCTGTTTCACCATGCGGTCGACATATTCATCGACGATGCCGGTGGTCACGATCTCATTCCCGTCGTTGACCATGTCATCAAGCACCAGAACCATGCCGCCCGACGCCATGCCGCCAAGGTGGTGGTAGCGTTCCAGCAGGGTGACGGAACACCCGTTCCGCGCCGCAGAGACCGCCGCGGATACACCCGCCGGGCCGGCGCCGATGACGACGACGTCGGTATCGGCGACAACGGGAACCTGCTCGCCCCGGGTTTGAACGTGATCTTTAACTTGCGCAGTCATTTGGCATACTCCTTCTGTCGCGCCGTGGATATGGCAGGCGCATATATTGTTTTATTTCAGCGTGTTGCCTTACCAGCGCACCACCAGTCGTTCGACTGTCGAAACCGTTGCGAACAACAGCACGGACAGCCCCGACGACATAAAGACGGTTGCGTAGAGCAAGGGCGAATTGAAGTTGAAGGTCGAGTCGATGATCAGCGCCCCAAGACCCACATCCGCACCGACCCATTCTCCGACAATCGCGCCGATGACGCAGGTCGTCGCCGCAATCTTGAGCGCGGAGAACAGGAAGGGCAGGGAGGAAGGCAACCGGATCTTCCAGAAGATCTCGGATTTCGAGGCGGACAGGATGCGCGCAAGCTCCAGCGCTTGCGGGCTGACGGCTTGCAGGCCGCGCACCATGTTGACCAGCGTCGGAAAGAAACAGATCAGCGCCGCGATCACCACCTTGGCGGTCAGGCCGGGGCCGAAGATCAAAACGAGGATCGGCGCAATGGCCAGGATCGGGATGGTGTTGACGAACACCGCGATCGGAAAGAACGCGCGTTCGACCATGCGGTTGTGCACGAAGGCGACCGCGATCAGAACCGCGGCGGTGTTGCCGACGAAGAAGCCCAGCAGGCTTTCGTAGAATGTCGGCCAGAAGTTCGTGAGCAGGATCGGAAACTTGTCGACAAACGTATAGGCGACGTCGGACGGCGCCGGGGCGATGTAGGTCGGCACGGCGAACAACCTGACACCGATCTGCCAGATCACGACCAGCGCGATGGCGGTTGCAAGCGGTACGCCGACCGCCATCACCTTCTTGCGCCGCGCTTCTGCCCGCTCCTCGTCAACCGCCGGGTCGGTGGCTTGGATGTTGTCAATCGCGGTCATCAGCATGTCTCCAGCAGTTTGCGCAGATAAGCGGAATACCGTGTGAATTCCTGCGTATCGCGTTGTTCGATGGTGCGCGGGCTTGGCAGGTCGATTTCGACCACTTCGCGCAGGCGTCCGGGGTTGGCTTCCAGCATCAGAACCTTCTGACCCAGAAACACCGCTTCGGGGATCGAGTGGGTCACGAACAGGATCGTGACGCCGGTTTCCTTCCAGATTTGCAGCAATTGCAGGTTCAAATGGTCGCGCGTCATCTCATCCAACGCGCCGAAGGGTTCATCCATCAGCAGCAGCTTTGGGTGGCAGACCAGCGCGCGGGCAATCGCCACGCGTTGCCGCATCCCGCCCGAAAGCTCATGCGGCAGGGCATCTTCGCGGCCCTCAAGTCCGACGAGCTTCAGCAGCTCACGCGGGGATTTGTCACCAACCGGAATATCAATGCCCCGCCGACGGCCGATTTCCAGCGGCAGTTCGACATTCTTCAGCGCGGAACGCCACGGCAGCAGCGTCGCGTCCTGAAAGACAAAGGCAAATTCACGGGCCAGTCGCGCCTCTTCGGTGGTTTTGCCAAAGATCGAAACTTCACCCGACGCTGCCGGGATCAGGTCGGACACCAGACGCAGCATCGTGGATTTGCCGCAGCCCGATGGGCCGAGGATCGTGTAAAACGCGCCTTCCTCGATATCCATCGACATGCCGTCGATGGCGGTGAAAGACCCGAATTTGACAGACGCGTCTTTCAGCGAGGCGGCGATTGCGCCGGTCGGCTTTTCGACCGGCGCAGGTTGGATGGTTGCAGTTGCAGGCATGGGTTCCTTATCCATAAGTTGGACGAGTTTCCGCAGTCGCTTCGAGGACGGACAGCGTCATGACATCGTCAAGTGCAGGTGCGCCGCTTTCGAATTGGCCAAGCTCATCATAGATGTTGATCTGAGCTTGCCAGTTTTCCGGGGTCATCGTGCCCCAGCCGTTTTCAGCGGTGTTTTTGTTGAAAGAGTAATCGACGACGAGGTCCACCGTCTCCAGCTCCTTCTCGCGATCCATGTTCGGGTAACGCTCTACGAGGATATCGACGGCCTCTTCCCGGTTGTCGTGGACATAGCCCCAGCCCTTCGCAATCGCGCGGATCATACCCTGAACTTGCTCCGGGTGATCGGCGAGCGTGCTGTCGGTCACGTAATAGGGGTTCGCGTAAAGCTGAATGCCAGCATCCCACAGCGACATGTCGTTGCGCTGATCGCCAAGCACGGCAAGCGCGCTGGTGTTGGTTTTCCAGCCAGTCACGACATCGACCTGCCCGGTCATCAGCGGCGCCATGTCGGACCCCATGACCGAAACTTCGACCTCATCCTCGGAGATCCCGGCATTCGCCAGAAGCGCGCGCAGCAGGATACGGGCGGTGCCGTTGGTCGCGACCTTCTTGCCGATCAGGTCTTCCGGTGTGTTGACCGGGTTGTCCTTCAACGAGAAGTAGGTGAACGGGTGCTGCTGATAACCGGCGGCGATACATTTCACCGGCAGCCCGGCAGAGCGGGCGAGCATCAGCGACGGGCTTGACGAAATCGAGCCGAGGTTCGCGCGGCCAGAAGCGACAGAGGCAACGCCATCCACATTCGGGCCACCCGGCACGATGTCGAGCGTCAGACCTTCTTCAGCGAAGAACCCTTTTTTGTCGGCGACGACCTCGCCCAGAATGCCGTTGCTGGCCAGCCAGCCAAGTTGCAGCGTGACGTCGAACGTGTCTTGCGCGAACGCTTTTTCGATGCTGACAAACGTGCCGGCGCTGGCGGCACCCGCCGCAGCACCCATTGATTTCAGCAGCGAACGGCGGCTTAGGCCGGTTTGGGAAGGTCGTTTCATGGTGTTCTCCTGTTGGTCAAAGGCGGTTTTCATGAGTCGATTCTTGTTGCTTTTGATTGACTCTAGGGCAGTGAGTGGTGATGCAAGAAGGGTAAATTCCTGCTAACAGTGGTGCAATTATTGCATCACCCATGATGGCGGAGCGCGACCATGCACTCTATCTTCCTGAAATACTTTGACGAAGTCGCCCGGCACGGGTCGATCCGAAAGGCATCAACCGTGCTGAATGTGTCTTCGACTTCGGTGAACCGAAAGATTCTGAGCGTCGAAAAGCAGCTTGGCGTCGCCGTGTTCGACCGAACCCCCGAAGGGGTGGAGCTGACCAGCATCGGCAGCATCCTTCTCGAACATTGCCGCAAGACGCTACACGATTACGAACGCACCAAGATCCTGATCGACGACCTGCGCGACCTGCGCACCGGGCATATCAACATCGAAACGATTGACTCTGTGGCTTACGGGATTCTGCCGCAGGCGTTGCAGCAGTTCAGCCAGTCTTTTCCCGATATTTCGATCTCAGTCACCACGGCCCAGCCGGACGAGGTGATGAAATCCGTCGCAAACGGCGAAACGGATGTGGGGATCACCTTTATGATCGACATGCACCCGGACGTGCGCGTGATGTCTGAAAAATCCGCACCCTTCGGCGTGATCGTGCGGCGCGACCATCCGCTTGCGGAACGCAACAGCGTTACGATTGACGATATCAGCACCTATCGCCTTGTCCGCACCATCGACGCGCGGGGGCGCAATTCGATCATCGACCAAGTGGTGTCAACCCTCGCCTCGCCCCTATCCACCCACATTTTCACCA
This sequence comes from Aliiroseovarius sp. YM-037, assembly GCF_048060095.1. Classification (NCBI taxonomy): domain Bacteria; kingdom Pseudomonadati; phylum Pseudomonadota; class Alphaproteobacteria; order Rhodobacterales; family Paracoccaceae; genus Aliiroseovarius; species Aliiroseovarius sp. YM-037. Next base: position 12,674 of record NZ_JBLUOA010000006.1, read on the forward strand.
ACACCCTGTTTATCGCAAAGCAGATGATCTTGGATAATCAAGGCATCGGCCTTTACACCAAGATCGGCTTTTTCAAAGAGATCGAGGCGGATGAGCTAAAGTTCATCCCCCTGATCCAAGAAGGTCTGAACGACATGCGGATCGCCATGCTGGTGTCGGCCACGACCGGGATCGATCCGGCCAAGCGACACCTATGCGATGTGGTGGGGCGGTCGATCCGGCTGATGCGGCTAGATTCGTGAGGGGCGACACGCAAACCCTCAGATACGCCGCCCCGACCCGTCAAACAGCATCTCATCCGCGTGGTCCCAAGTCAGATCCACGGCGGACCCTTCGGCCAGAAACACTTCGGACGCATTCTGCCGTGCGGTGACGAGCGTGCCGTCCGCCAGCTTGACATGAACCAGAGTCTCCGCTCCCAGTGCCTCGGTATAAAGGACCGTGCCGCTGGTTCTGGGATCAGACTGAGCGATCCGCAGATGTTCGGGCCGGACCCCGAGCGTCGCGGCCGATCCGGCGACATTCGCCAGTTCCGGCTTCATGAAATTCGTCGGGGGAGAGCCGATGAACCCGGCCACGAACTCCGTCGCGGGGTTGGCGTAGACTTCAAGCGGCGCGCCGATTTGGTCGGCGACCCCGCCATTCATCACGATCATGCGGTCGGCCAGCGTCATCGCCTCCACCTGATCGTGGGTCACGTAAAGAGCCGTGACACCCAGCCGCCGCTGCAACTGCTTGATCTCAAGCCGCATCTGCACGCGCAGTTTGGCGTCGAGGTTGGAAAGTGGTTCATCGAACAGGAAGACCGCCGGCTTGCGCACGATCGCCCGGCCCATCGCCACGCGCTGCCGCTGCCCGCCGGACAATTCGCGCGGCCGGCGTTTCAGGTAGGGTTCAAGCTGAAGAAGTTTCGCCGCGGCCTCGACCCGTTCGGCGATTTCGCCCTTGGGGCGCCCCGCGATCTTTAGCCCATAGGCCATATTGTCGAACACCGACATATGCGGGTAAAGCGCGTAGTTCTGGAACACCATCGCGATATCGCGGTCCATCGGTTCCTTGTCATTGACTCGGGTGTCGTCGATCTGCACCTCGCCCGATGTGATTGTCTCAAGCCCCGCGATCATCCGCAACAGTGTGGACTTCCCGCAGCCGGACGGGCCAACGATGACGATGAATTCTCCGTCCTCGATGTCGATATCGACGCCGTGGATCACCTCGGTCTTGCCAAAGGATTTCTTGATATTCCGAAGACTGACGGTCGCCATTTCTATTTCTCGCTATCGACAAGGCCGCGGATGAACAGCCGCTGCATACTGATGACCACGACGACCGGCGGGATCATCGCAAGGATCGACGTCGCCATTATGACCGGCCAATCGGCGATATCGTCGCCCGACGGGAACATCTGCTTGATCCCCATCACGATGGTGTTCATGGACGGGTCCGTCGTGATCAGCAGCGGCCAGAGGTATTGGTTCCAGCCGTAGATGAACAGGATCACGAAAAGCGCGGCGATGTTCGTGCGGCTCATCGGCAGAAGGATGTCCCAGAAGAACCGCATGGGTCGCGCTCCATCGACCCGCGCGGCCTCGGCCAGTTCATCGGGCACCGTCATGAAGAACTGCCGGAACAGGAACGTCGCGGTCGCCGAGGCGATCAGCGGAAAGATCAGCCCGGAATAGCTGTTGAGCATGCCGAACCCCGCGACGACCTCGTAGGTCGGCACGATCCGCACCTCGACCGGCAGCATCAGCGTCAGGAAAATCAGCCAGAAGAACACTCTGCGCCCCGGAAACCGGAAATAGACGATGGCGAAGGCCGACAGCAGGGAGATCACGATCTTCCCGATAGCGATCCCCATCGCCATGACAAGCGAGTTCAGCATCATCCAGGCGACCGGCGCATTGATGCCCGAAACCAGCGCCTTTCGATAGTTTTCGAAGAACTGGTCACCGGGGATGAGGGGCATCGGCGGGCGAACGATCTCGGGCTGGGACACGGTCGATGCGACGAAAGCCAGCCAGATCGGGAAAAAGATGAACAGAAGCCCGACGATCAACCCGGCATGGGTCAGCCAATGCCCCGCGCCCCGCTTTTCGACCATGCCCGTGCGATCCGCCATCAGTAATGCACCCTGCGTTCGATGAACTTGAACTGCACGATGGTCAGCAGGCCGACGATAATCAGCAGGATCACCGATTGCGCGGCGGATGACCCCAGGTCCTGCCCGACGAACCCGTCGGAATAGACCTTGTAAACAAGGATCGTCGTTGATTGCTGTGGTCCGCCCGAGGTGATCGTATGGATCACGCCGAAGGTTTCGAAGAACGAATAGACGATGTTGACGACGAGCAGAAAGAACGTGGTCGGCGACAGCAGCGGAAACACGATCGTGCGGAACCGGGTCCAGAACCGGGCACCGTCGATGGCCGCGGCCTCGATCACTGATTTCGGGATCGCCTGAAGCCCGGCGAGGAAGAACAGGAAGTTGTAGCTGATCCGCCCCCAGGCCGATGCGACGACGACAAGGCCCATCGCCTCTTCTCCGTTCAGGACGTGGTTCCAGTCGTATCCGAGCGTGCCTAGATACCACGACACCACGCCAACGCGGGTGTTGAACATAAACAGCCACAGAACGCCCGCCACCGCTGGCGCGACGGCATAGGGCCAGATCAGCAGCGTGCGGTAGACGCCTGATCCCTTAATCAACCGATCCGCCAAAACGGCGAGGTATAGCGCCACGCCCATCGACACGACCGTCACGAGGATCGAAAAGATCGCCGTCGTAAAAAATGAAGCGCGGTAATAGGGATTGCCCAGCAGGTATTCGAAATTTCCGAGGCCCACGAACTGCATCGACAAACCGAACGGGTCGGGAATGAACAGCGACTGCCAGATCGCCTGCCCGGCGGGGTAGAAGAAAAAGACAGCCGTTATCACGATCTGCGGCAGAACCAGCAGAAGCGGCAACCAGATGCCCTTGAAGGTGACGCGCTTTTCCATCGTGATCGCCGCGCCCCACCGTTGCGGGGCGCGGCGCTGTCCTTAGCGGTTGGCCTGCTCGAACCGGCGCAGCAAGTCGTTGCCCCGCTCCACCGCGCTGTCAAGCGCGGCCTGCGCTTCCTTGTCGCCAGACCAAACGGCCTCAAGCTCTTCGTCGATGATCGTGCGGATCTGGTCGAAGTTGCCCAGCCGCAGCCCTTTCGAATTTTCCGTCGGCGCGTTGGTCGTCATCTGCTTGACGGCCACATCGGTGCCGGGGCTTGCCTCGTAAAACCCCTGTTCGCGGGTCAGGTCGGCAGCGGCACTGGTGATCGGCAGATAGCCGGTATCCTGATGCCATTGCGCCTGAACTTCGGGCGACGACAGATAGTTGAGGAATGCCGCGACGCCCGCGTATTCCTCGTCCGTCTGGCCCCCCATCACCCATAGCGACGCCCCGCCGATAATGGTGTTCTGCGGCGCATCGACCAGCGATGACCAATAGGGCAGCGGGCGCACATCAAAGTCGAACGTGGCCTCGGCCGTGATCCCCGCATACCCGGCAGAGCTTTCGGTGAAGAGAGCGCATTCCCCGGCACGGAAATTCGCGCCGCCCTCGTTACGGCGCCCGGCGTAGATGAACTTGCCATCCTGCGCCCATTCGCCCATCGCCTTGATATGGGCGACCTGCGTTTCGCCGTTCAGCACGAGTTCGGTATCAAGACCGGCAAACCCATTATCCTGCGTCGCGAACGGCACGTTGTGATAAGCGGACAGGTTTTCCAGGTGAATCCAGCTTTGCCACGCTGTCGTCATCGGGCATTGGTGGCCAGCTTCTTTCAACTGATCCAGAACCGCGCCGACGTTTTCCCATGTCGACATGTCGGTGTCGGGGTCGATCCCCGCTTCGGTCAGTGCATCGCGGTTAACCCAAAGCACCGGAGTGGATGAGTTGAACGGCATCGACAGCATTTGACCGTCGCCGGTCGTGTAATACCCCTTGACCGATCCGATAAACGCATCCGGGTCAAAATCGGCGTTCGACATGACCTCATGCACCGGATTGATCGCGCCTTCAGCGGCCATCATGGTGGCGGTGCCGACTTCGAACACCATCAGGATGTCCGGCTGCTCGCCCGCGCGGAAGGCGGCGATGCCGGCATTCAGCGTTTCGGAATAGTTGCCTTTGTGCGACGCGGTCACGGTGTAGTCTGATTGCGACGCGTTGAAGTCTTCAACCTGCGCGGCCACCAACTCTCCGAGTCTGCCGGTAAAGGCGTGCCAGAATTCGATTTCGGTCTGTGCCGCCAGCGGAGCTGCGGTCACAGTCACCGATGCCGTCGCAAGCAATAAGTGTTTGATGTTCATGTCGATCCTCCCAGTTCAACGATTGATAGACCTACCACGATAGTGCTGAGTCCGTTCGAAAAGCAAGCTGCGCGCCAAACGAAGGGATGCAACTTGTGATTGTAGCGCGGGCCGGTCCGAGAACCCGCGCCGTATGGTTTAAGCCGCCTCTACCGCCCGCTTGGCCAGAACCCGTATCAGGTTCGCGCGGTAGTCGGCGCTGCCGTGGATGTCTGACAGCAGGCCATCGCTGGCGACGGTGACTCCGTCCGCGGCACCTGCTGACCAGTCTGAGGCGAGTGCGGCTTCCAGACCCTCGTGGCGGAAGACTCCGTCTTCGCCGGCTCCGGTGACAGCGACGCGGGGACCGTCGGCCCCGTCTGCCACGCAAACACCGACCAGCGCGAAAAGGGATGCGGGCTGGCGGAACTTGGCATAGGCGGCGCGGGACGGGGATGAGATGCGGACGGCGGTGATAACCTCGTCATCTTCGAGCGCCGTGGTGAACAGGCCGTCAAAGAAATCATCCGCCGCGATTTCGCGCGTGTTGGTCACGATGGTCGCGCCAAGCGCCAAAAGCCCCGCCGGGTAATCCGCCGCCGGATCGTTATTGGCGACAGAGCCGCCAATCGTTCCGACACAGCGAACAGCCGGGTCGCCGATCCCGCCCGCGAGTGTCGCAAGCGCCGGGCAAAGGCGTTGCACATCGGCGTTGTCCGCAACCTCTGCATGGGTCGTTGCGGCGCCGATCACCAGTGTATCGCCATCGACAGACACGCCGGACATCCCGTCAATCGCGCGGATGTCGACAAGGTCGCTGGGGGCAGCCAGATGTTGTTTCATCGTGGCGAGCAGAGTCTGACCCCCGGCCAGAAACTTGCCGTCCTCAGCCCCGGTGATCGCGGCAATCGCGTCGTCGATGCTGGCGGTTTTGTGGTATTTCGTCGGATACATATCGTCGTCCTCCCTTACTTTGCCGCCTGGATGGCGTTCCAGACCGCCTGCGGCGTCGCGGGCATGGCCAGTTCATTGCTGCCAATGGCATCGGTGATTGCGTTGATAACAGCGGGTGGGGAACCTATCGCCCCCGCCTCGCCACAGCCCTTCATGCCAAGCGGGTTGTTCGGACACGTCGTCGACGCGTGATGCACCGAATAGAACGGCAGATCCGAGGCGCGGGGCATGGCGTAGTCCATGTAGGACCCGGTAAGCAACTGCCCGTCATCGTCGTAAACCACCTGTTCCAGCATCGCCTGCCCGATGCCTTGCGCGATGCCGCCATGCACCTGCCCTTCGACGATCATCGGGTTGATGATGGTGCCGAAATCGTCCGAGGCGGTGAACTGCACGATCTCGGTCACGCCGGTTTCGGGGTCGACCTCGACCTCGCAAATATAGGTGCCGGCGGGAAAGGTGAAGTTGGCGGGATCATAGAACGCGCCCTCCTTCAGGCCGGGTTCCATATCCGGCGGCAGGTTGTGGGCGGTGTAGGCAGACAGCCCTACCTCGTGCCAGCCCATCGCCTTGTCGGTGCCCTTGACCTTCACCTCGCCGCCTTCGATGACGATGTCATCCTCAGACGCCTCAAGCACATGGGCTGCGATCTTCTTCACCTTGGCTTCGACCTTGTCCATCGCCTTGACGATGGCCGACATGCCGACCGCGCCCGAGCGTGACCCATAGGTGCCCATGCCGAACTGCACCTTGTCGGTGTCGCCATGCACGATCTGGACGTTTTCAATCGGCAGGTCGAACCGTTCCGCGACGATCTGGGCAAAGGTGGTTTCGTGGCCCTGCCCGTGGCTGTGTGACCCGGTCAGAACTTCGATCGTGCCGACGGGGTTCACGCGCACTTCGGCGCTTTCCCATAGCCCGACGCCCGCACCAAGCGATCCGACCGCCGCCGAGGGCGCGATGCCGCACGCCTCGATATAAGACGAATAGCCAAGGCCGCGCAGCTTGCCACGCTTGGCGGAGTCTGCCTTGCGGGCTTCGAACCCCGCGACATCCGCCGCCTCGCGCGCCTGGTCGAGGTTCGCGCCGAAATCGCCGGCGTCATAGGCCATGATGACCGGTGTCTGATGCGGGAACTCCTGCACGAAATTGGCGCGGCGCAGTTCTGCTGGGTCTTTGCCCATCTCGCGCGCGGCGGTTTCCATCATGCGTTCGACCAGATAGCACGCCTCGGGCCGACCGGCCCCGCGATAGGCATCGACCGGCACCGTGTTGGTATAAACCGCGCGGACATTGCAGTGGATATTCGCAATGTTGTATTGTCCCGACAGCAGCGTGGCATAAAGGTAAGTCGGCACGGCGCTCGAAAACAGCGACATATAAGCGCCGAAATTAGCGATGGTGTCGACCTTCAGGCCGACGATCTTTCCATCCGCGTCAAACCCCATCTTCGCGGTCGAGATATGGTCCCGCCCATGCGCATCGGTGATGAAGGCTTCGGATCGGTCCGAGGTCCATTTCACCGACCGCCCGGTTTTCATCGACGCCCAGAGACAGGTGATCTCTTCGGGGTAGATATAGATCTTCGACCCGAACCCGCCGCCCACATCCGGGGCGATCACCCGCAGCTTGTGCTCTGGTGCAACCTGATAGAAGGCCGACAGGACCAGCCGCGCGACATGCGGGTTCTGGCTGGTCGTGTAGAGCGTATAATGCTCCTCTGCCGCGTCAAAGATTGCGACCGCTGACCGCGGTTCCATCGCGTTGGGGGACAGCCGGTTGTTGGTCAGCGCAAGTTCCGTCACATGCGCGGCACCCGACAGGGCGGCATCGGTCGCGGCCCCCTCACCAATTTCCCAATCATAAATCAGGTTGCCTGGCGCGTTTTCGTGGATCTGCGGCGCACCGTTCGCAAGCGCCTTGTCGGCGGCGGCAACGGCGGGCAGTTCTTCATAGTCGACCTCGACCGCTTCGGCGGCGATCCGGGCCTGGGCTTGCGTTTCCGCGATGACGACGGCCACACTGTCGCCGACATAGCGCACCTTTTCGGTGGCCAGCGCCGACCACGCGCCCATGTTCATGGGCGAGCCGCCTTTCGATGTAATCGCCCAGCCACAGATGATGTTACCGATCCCGTCGCCGGTCAGCTGTTCACCGTTCAACACATCGATCACGCCATCCATTGCCAGCGCGGCCGAGGTGTCGATCCCCTTCACAATCGCATGGGCGTGGGGCGAGCGGACGAAGGCCGCGTAGGCTTGATTATCCACACGGACATCGTCGGTGTATTTGCCCTTGCCGGTGATGAAGCGTTTGTCTTCCTTGCGGGTGACGCGGGCGCCTATTCCTGTGCTCATATCAATGTCCTCCCTTACATCTTCGCGGCGGCGTCTTCGACGGCGTGGACGATGTTGTGGTAGCCGGTGCAGCGGCAGATATTGCCCTCAAGCTCTGCCCGGATCGCGTCTGGGGTCAGCTCTTTTCCACTGGCCTTGTAGCGGTTCACCATATCGACCGAGGCCATGATCATCCCCGGCGTGCAAAAGCCGCATTGCAGCCCGTGGTTTTCAGTAAACGCCTGCTGCATCGGATGCAGATCGCCATTGGCGAGGCCCTCAATGGTCGTCACCTCGGACCCGTCAAGCGATACGGCAAGAGCGGAACAGGATTTGATCGCTTTCCCGTCCACATGCACGACACAGGCGCCGCATTGGCTGGTGTCACAGCCGACATGAGTGCCGGTCAGGCGCAGGTTTTCACGCAGGAATTCCGACAGCAGCGTTTCGTCCGGGATGTCCCCGCTGACAGCCTTGCCGTTCACTTTCATGCTTATCTTGGTCATCTATTCCTCCCATTTGGACGGGTCTTGCTGCCCGTATGTTCAATGACCGCCGGGCTCACCCCTCCGGCGGGTCTTTTTCGGATAAGTGGTTGTGGAAATTGTCGAAAAACTTGGTTGCGACCTTCTTCGCTGAGGCGTCGATCAACCGGCTTCCCAGCCGGGCAAGCTTGCCGCCGACCTGAGCCTTGGCCGCGAATTCCAGCACGGTTTCGCCGTCCTCTTCGGACAGGGTGACATCCGCCGCCCCCTTGGCAAAGCCCGCAACACCGCCCTGCCCTTCGCCCCTGATCGTGTAGCTTTCCGGGGCGTCGATGTTCAAAAGCTCAATCGCGCCGTCGAACTTTGCTTTCACGGGGCCAATTTTCTGCACAACCTTCGCCGTCATCGTGGTGGGCGAGGTCTGTTCGATCTCTTCACAGCCGGGAATGCAGAGCTTTAGAACCTCTACATCATTCAGGGCGTTCCACACGGCGTCACGCGGGGCGCCGATCCGGTAGCTGCCCGTCATATCCATGACAAAGTCGCTTCAGTAAGATAGTGCATAAGCGACGATCATAAGCCGTGCGCCCCACCGCGCAAGAGTTTTGACCGAAGGGTCAGGCAGATTTCAAAGCAAGCTCAAGGCGCTGCTTGTCGCCGCCGGTCGTGAACGCCCTTCCAAGATCGGCCAGGCTGTCAAGCGAATGGCAGGCGTGAAAGCTGTCGACGATGGGCAGCAGCGCGCGGATTCCGGCGGCTTCGGGGGCGAAGCCGTCAAAGCGCAGCAGCGGGTTCAGCCAAATCAGACGGCGGCAGGATCGGGTGAGCCGCGCGGCCTCGGCCTGCAGAACGTCGGTGTCGCCGCGCTCCAGCCCGTCGGTGATCAGCAGCACGACCGCGCCCTGCCCCAGAACCCGCCGCGACCAGTCCCGGTTGAAGCGGTGCAGCGCCTCACCAATCCGCGTGCCGCCTTGCCAATCGGGCGCGTCGCGGCCCAACGCCTCAAGCGCCAGATCAACATCCCGCAACGCGAGAGAGCGGGACACGTTCGTCAGCCGCGTGCCAAACGTAAACCCATGCACCCGGCCCCAGCCGGAACCCGGCGCCCAAGTCAGCCCGTGCAGAAAGTGCATCATCATGCGCGCATAGGTCGACATCGACCCGGAGATATCGCAGATCGCCACAAGGTTTGGCGGGCGGTATTTCGGCGTCTTCAGCAGCAGACGGTCCACCTCCCCCCCTTTGCGAAGGGATCGGCGCAGCATGGCGCGGACGTCGGGGCGACTCCCTATCTGCGATGGCTGAAAGCGCCGGGTTTTCAGCGGCGCGGCAGGCAGAACCAAACGGCGGATCAGGGCGGCCGCCTCTGCCTGTTCGGCGGTGCTCATCTGTTCGAAATCCTGTTTGCGCAGGACTTCGTTCGCGGACCAGCTTAGCTCCGCATCAAGGTCGATGGCGTCGCGTTCCGGTGGTGCAGCGTGGTTGGCGGTATCGTCCCATATCGCCTCAGCCGCGCGTTTTTGGGCGGGCTTCGGGGCCTGCTCCTTCTGATCCATCGTCTGCATCAGCGGCAACATCGACCGGACCATGCGTTCCAGAAACTCCGGATCGCGCCAGAACATCTGAAAGACCTGATGAAAGACTTCAAGGTGTTCGGGCCGCGACACCAGCGTCGCCCGCAGGGCGTAGTAATAATCGTCGCGCTGCGTGAACCCGGCGGCGGCAACGGCGGAAATCGCGCTTTTCAGTTGCGATGTGCCGACCTTTAGCCCGGCCTTGCGCAACGCCCGGGCAAAGTGAACGATGTTTTCGACCAGCCGCCCGTCCGTTTCAGGTAAGGCTTGCATCCCTCACGACGCCTGCGCGAGCTGCATCCGCGCGTCGTCAAGGATGCGGGTCGCTTCGGACCCGGTGATCTTGGCGATGTCGTCCTGATATTTCAGCAAAGCGCCAAGCGTGTCAGACACCACATCAGGCGACAGCGCCACCGCATCCAGCGCGATCAGGCACCGCGCCCAGTCAATCGTTTCCGCAACGCCGGGGCTTTTGAACAGGTCTTCATCGCGCAGGGTCTGAACGAAACTCACGATCTCCTTCGACAAGGTCGCAGCACAATCCGGCACGCGGGCGTGAAGGATGGCGAGTTCGCGTTCAAACGCCGGATAGTCGACCCAATGATATAGGCACCGCCGTTTTAGCGCGTCATGCACTTCGCGCGTGCGGTTCGAGGTCAGGATGACAATCGGCGGCTCTGCCGCTTTGACGGTGCCGATTTCGGGGATCGTCACCTGAAAATCTGACAGCGCTTCCAGCAGGAACGCCTCAAACGGCTCATCCGTGCGGTCGACCTCATCAATCAGCAGGATCGGCGAGCCTTCGCTATGCGGCTCCATCGCTTGCAGCAGGGGGCGCTTTATCAGGTAGTCTTCGGAAAACATCTCGGCCTGCAAATCGTCGCGGCTGGTGGTGCCCGAGGCTTCGGCAGTGCGGATCGCGATCATCTGGGCCGAGAAGTTCCATTCATAGATCGCCGATGCCGCATCCAGCCCTTCATAACACTGCAACCGGATCAGCCGCCGACCCAAGGCGGCGGCAAGGGCGTTCGCAATCTCGGTCTTGCCGACGCCCGCCTCGCCTTCCAGAAACAGCGGTTTGCCAAGTTTCAGGGACAGGTAGACGACCGTTCCAAGGTCACGGCCGCAGACATATCCCTCCGCCGACAGGGCCGAAATCGTGTCGTCGATGCTTGCAGGACTATCGGCCATTGCGCTGCCTCATAGGGACGGGTTCGCGGCATTTAAGCACCCGCCCGTGAAACTGTCTACGCGGGAAAGGGTGGCACAGCAGAATTGCCAGGCCGCAATTTCCTTTCTAAGCTGGTGCGTGCTGCGAAACGAATAAAACCAATCGCAGCAATCATCTGGGAGGATAATTCATGTCAAAGTTCAAAACGCTGCTATGCAGCTGCGCCGTCGTTACGGCCACGGGGGCCGGGGCGGCCTATGCGGAAAATCTGACATTCTATTGTAGCGCGCAAGAAGACTGGTGCCAGCTTATGGCGCGCAATTTTGAGGACGCGACCGGCATCGATGTCGACATGACGCGCCGCAGTTCGGGGGAAACTTTCGCGCAGATCAAGGCCGAAGAATCCAACCCGCGGGGTGATGTCTGGTGGGGCGGCACGGGTGATCCGCATCTTCAGGCCGCTGAGGAAGGTCTGACACAGGAATATATCTCGCCCATGCGCGACCAACTACATCCGTGGGCGATTTCACAAGCGGAAAGTGCCGGCAACAAGACGATCGGTATCTATTCCGGTGCGCTTGGCTTTGGCTATAACACCGAACTTCTCGCCGCGAATGACCTGCCGGAACCGTCCTGCTGGCGCGATCTGCTTGATCCGGCCTTCAAGGGTCACGTTCAGATGGCCAATCCGAATTCGTCCGGCACGGCCTACACGACGCTTGCCACGATGGTTCAGCTGTTCGGCGAAGACGACGGGTTCAAATTCATGCAAGACCTGCACGCGAACATCAACCAATACACCAAGTCCGGCTCTGCCCCGATCAAGGCCGCAGGGCGCGGGGAAACCACGGTTGGTATCGTCTTTATGCACGACGCGGTGAAACAGGCCGTCGCGGGCTTCCCGGTTCAGGTCGTGGCACCCTGCGAGGGCACGGGATACGAGATCGGCTCCATGTCGATCATCGAAGGGGCGCGCAATCTGGAAGAAGCACAGCAGTTCTACGATTGGGCCTTGTCAGTCGACGCACAGAACCTCGCGCTTGAGGTCAACGCGTTTCAGGTGCCGTCGAACATGGGGGCCGAAACCTCGCCGTCCGCGCCGGACATGTCCGACATCACGCTGATCGACTATGACTTCACCCTCTACGGGTCGAGCGATGAGCGTCAGCGGCTTCTGCAAAAATGGGATGAAGACGTCTCAACACTTCCGCAATAAGTCTTGAGAAGCGACGCATCTACGAAGACCGCCTTCCCGGTATTGATCTTTTGGGTCATCGCCGGGTGGGTCGGGTTTTTCCTGCTGCCTTGGTATGCGGTCGATGGTGGCTTTTTCTCGTTCGAATGGCTGTTCGACGGGTATCCGCTGGACGATGATGTCGCCCCGGCAGCCTTTCTGATCGGACAAGGGCAAAAGCTGTGGCTGGCCCCGCTTTTGATCCCGCTGATCGGGTCGCTGTTTGTGCTGACCCGGCCAAAGAACGACCCGCTTTATGCGAAAACCCTTATCCTTGCCGGGGCATTTGGCTTTGGCTGGCTGATCGCCCAAGGTTTCGGCATCGGGCTGAGGGGGTGGAGCTATGGCTGGCTTGAGGCACTGTTCGGCCCGCTTGATGACCGCCAGTTCGGGATGGGCTACGGGGGGCTGATCCTCGCCAGTTCGTTCCTGTTTCTGTTCACCCAAGGCATCGCGGCACGCGGTGCGATCAATGGTGACGTGTTCGTTGTCGGCGCGATTGGTGCGGTGATCGCCATCGTCGCCACCTTCGTGTTCTTTCCAATCGCTAAAATGCTGACCGCAGCTTTCATAACTGAAGAGGGCGGCTATTCCGTCAGCGTGTTCCTGTCGAAATTCTTTGACGACCGCCTTTGGGGTCTGGCCTGCCTGACCGGTCCGGGCCGCTGCGGGGCGGCGTTCAATTCGCTGTTCCTTGCGGTGCTGGTCGGGTTCATCACTACCGCGCTTGGCCTTGCCTTTGCGTTGGTTGTCACCCACTCCGGGTTCCGGTTCAAACGGTCGATCCGAGCGCTGACGATCCTGCCGATCATCACGCCACCTTTTGTTATCGGGCTGGCGCTGATCCTGATGTTCGGGCTGTCAGGCTCCGTCACCCGATTTGTCGCGGACCTGTTCGGCGTGCAGCCGACGCGCTGGCTTTATGGCTTGCCGGGGTTGATAATTGCGCAGACCCTCGCCTTTACGCCGATCGCCTTTCTAGTGTTGATCGGCGTGGTTGAAGGCGTCAGCCCCTCGATGGAAGAAGCCGCGCAAACCCTGCGGGCGAACCGCTGGCAGGTGTTCAAGACAGTGTCACTGCCGTTGATGCGGCCCGGCCTCGCCAATGCTTTCCTGCTGGGATTCATCGAAAGCATGGCCGATTTCGGCAATCCGCTGATCCTCGGCGGGAATTTCGACGTGCTATCGACCGAGATTTTCTTTGCCATCGTCGGCGCGCAATACGATCAGGGCCGCGCGGCGGTGTTGGCGATGGTTCTGCTCGGCTTCACCCTGTCGGCGTTCTACGCACAGCGGGCGTGGCTGGGGAAAAAGTCATACACAACGGTTACCGGCAAGGGCGACGCGGGCGTTCATCCGCGTATGCCGCGTGCGTTGTCGATCCCTGTTCTGGGCGTCGCGATCATCTGGGCGCTGTTCACCGCCGTGATCTACGGCATGATCGTCTATGGCAGTCTGGTCGAACTTTGGGGCGTGCGGAACACCCTGACCTTCAAGCACTACATCACCGCCTTTTCCGTTCGGATCACCGAAGACGGCATAAGGTGGAGCGGAGCCGCCTGGGACAGCTTTTGGACAACAATCCAGATCGCGACGATTGCCGCCCCACTGACGGCGGCGGTCGGCCTTGTCACGGCCTATCTGCTGACCCGGCAAAGTTTCCGCGGCAAGAACGCGTTTGAATTTGGCACCATGCTGTCCTTCGCCATTCCGGGAACGGTGATCGGGGTCAGCTATATCCTTGCCTTCAACGTGCCACCGATTGAGATTACGGGAACTGGCATCATTCTTGTCATCAGTTTTATCTTCCGAAACATGCCGGTCGGCGTGCGGGCGGGGATCGCGTCGATGTCACAGATCGACAAGTCGCTGGATGAATCCTCGCTGACGCTTGGGGCGAACAGTTGGCATACGTTCCGGCGGGTGATCCTACCGCTGCTGCGCCCGGCCATCCTCGCCGCGCTGGTCTATAGCTTCGTGCGGGCAATGACCGCGATATCGGCGGTGATCTTTCTTGTGTCGGCCCGATACGACATGGCGACCAGCTACATCATCGGGCGCGTGGAAAACAACGACTACGGGTTGGCGATTGCCTATTCGACGACCCTGATTTTCGTGATGTTGGCCGCCGTTGGCGCTTTGCAGTTGATGGTCGGAAAAACAAAGATCGGCCGCCGCGCCGATCTTGGGGCCGGAGGATAAAGAATGACGCAGATTCACAGCAAAGCCGCTCCGGTCAGTTTTCGGAACGTCACGAAAATCTACGGCACCGATGTCGTCGCCGTCGATGACATCAGCCTTGAGATTGAGGCCGGAAAGCTCGTGACTCTGCTCGGCCCGTCGGGATGTGGCAAGACAACGACGCTCAGGATGATCGCCGGGCTGGAAATGGCAACAAGCGGGCAGATCCTGATTGGCGGGAAAGACGTGACCACCCTGCCCGCCACGGATCGCGACGTGTCGATGGTGTTTCAGTCCTACGCGCTATTTCCGCATATGACGGTTCTTGAAAACGTGTCCTATGGGCTGGGCTTTTCCGGGTTCGCCAAGGCCGAAACCAAGGACCGTGCGAACGCCGGGCTAAAGCTCGTCGGGCTTGAGGGGTTTGGCAACCGACTGCCAAGCGAGCTATCCGGCGGGCAGCAACAGAGGGTCGCCGTTGCCCGCGCGTTGGTGTTGGAACCGCAAGTTCTGCTGTTTGATGAACCGTTGTCGAACCTCGACGCAAAACTCAGGCGGCAGGTGCGCGAGGATATTCGCGAGATTCAGCAGAACCTTGGCCTGTCGGTCGTCTATGTGACGCACGATCAGGAAGAAGCGCTTGCCGTGTCCGACGAGATCGTCGTGATGCGCAACGCGTCGATCGCGCAGATCGGTAGCCCCCGCGACCTTTACGACGAACCCGCCGACCGCTTCGTTGCTGATTTCATCGGCGAGGCCAATCTGCTGCCATGCAAGATCACCTCGGTCGAGGGTGACATGGCCGAGATTTCACTGGGCGACTACCGCCACAAACTGCCCGCCCGCGGATTGCCCGTTGGCGATGCAACGCTGGCCGTCCGCCCCACCCGCCTATTGGTCGGGAGCGAGTCCGGTTTCCCCGCCAAAGTCATGAAGGCCACCTATGTCGGCAGCCGCATGGAATACACGCTAGAAACCGAGTTCGCGTCGATCTTCGCCATTCAGGACGATGTCGACACTCCGCTTGAAATCGGGCAGGAGATTACGGTCGGCCTTGCCCCCATCGGCCCGGTGCTGCTGCCTTCGGGCTAGGCCGATCCGCCGTCGAACGCCACTTCGGAAATCCGCAGTAAATCGGGAAAGACCTTCGACGTTCCGACGATAACGCGGCCACCGTCGGCGATCATCTGGTCGGCGTTCTGATCCTCGACCACGCCACCCGCCTCTGCCACGATCAACTGCCCGGCAAGGCAATCCCATGCGTTCATGTGTTCTTCGGAATAGCCCAGCAATCGGCCCGCCGCGACATAGACCAGCGACAGCGCGCCGGAGCCGTTGCGATAGAAAACACCACCCTCGGCCAGAAGCCCCGCGATCAAGCGTTCCGTCCCCTTGGTGCTGGTCCGGTGCGAAAATCCTATACCGGTCGACCCATCCGCAATGCCCCGATCCGACGTGATCCGAAGCGGATCACCATTCAGCGAAGCGCCCTGCCCACGGGCGGCGACGAACATTTCCTCATGACAGGCATCATAGATCACGCCGATCTGGGTTTTTCCGTCGCACACACCTGCGATCACGACCGTCCAAGCGGGTATCCCGTTGACGAAGTTGGTGGTTCCGTCGATAGGGTCGATCACCCACGTAAACCCCGTCGTGCCGACGGTCGGCCCGTGCTCCTCCCCCACAATCGCGTCATCGGGAAACTGTTCTGACAGGGCAGATCGGATCGCCAGTTCAACATTCCTGTCCGCTTGCGATACGAAATCCTGATGCCCCTTCTGTTCGATCCGCAACCTGTTGGGGTCGTTGAAATATTCCAAGGCCAGCTTGCCCGCGTCCCGCGCGATCCCCGCGATTTTCTCCGCGCGTTGTTTCAAATCCATATCGTCCCCCAAATGCGCAACTTGCCTCTTTTCTACAGGATTATGCCCGGTGATGCTTTGCCGTTTATGCCTTTCGTGAGACTGTGAAGCCATGCCGCGCGTCATCCGCTACCTCACCCATCCCGAAGTGCTGATCGATCCGTCAAAGGACATTCGAAGCTGGTCGCTGAACGCGGTCGGGTTGGGCCGGGTCAACGCCCTCGCCCAATCGGGCGCGCTGCGCGGGACGAACGCCATCTTCAGCAGCGGTGAAACCAAGGCTATAGAGACCGCCACGCCGTTGGCGAATGCCCTCGGGTGCGTCCTGACGATCCGCGAAAGAATGCACGAAAATGACCGAAGCGCGACAGGCTTTCTGCCGCCGAAGGAATTTGAGGCGGTTGCCGATCTATTCTTCGCCCATCCCGACGAAAGCGTGCGAGGCTGGGAAACCGCGACCGCCGCACAAGCGCGGATTGTTGGTGAGGTACAGGTGAGTTTGCCGGATGCCCCTAACGGTGACGTTCTGTTCGTCGGCCATGGCGGAGTTGGGACGTTGCTATATTGCCATCTGGCGAGCGTGCCGATCAGCCGGAAATACGATCAGACCGCAGGCGGCGGGTGTTTCTTTGAATTTAGCGATGAACAAACCACGCCAAAAACCGGCTGGCGCCCGATGGCAGAATTGACCGACCAAGACCGACCGTGAAATTTGCGCTGTTCTCGCCCGACGCAGCCGTTAGAAATACTCCAACAGAAGGAGGCTCCGTATGGCTACCCACGGCTATGAGGCAGGGCGCTTGAACCTGCCCTTTGTTGGCATCTCAACTTTCGGCAAGAAGGACTACGTCGCCGATTGGGCCGCCATCGATGCCGATGTCGCGATCTTTGGCGCGCCGTTTGATTCCGGATGCCAGTTCCGCCCCGGCGCGCGTTTCGGCCCGCGCGCAGTGCGCGAGGCGTCGACGCTGTTCAGCTTTGGCCACGCGGGGGCTTACGATCACGAAGACGACGCGACCTATCTGGGCAGCGATGTGCGGATCGTCGATATTGGTGACGCCGATATCATCCACACAAAGACCGAAGAAAGCCACGCAAACATCGAATACGGCGTGCGGAAAATCCTTGATGCGGGTGCGCTGCCCGTGGTCATCGGCGGCGACCATTCGGTGAACATCCCCTGCATCAACGCCTTTGCCGACGATTGCGCGAAGAAAGGGCCGCTTCATGTTGTCCAGATCGACGCGCATCTTGATTTCGTTGACGAACGCCACGGCGTAACGGTCGGACATGGCAACCCGATGCGCCGCGCGATTGAAAAAGATTACGTCACCGGGATGACCCAGCTTGGCATCCGCAACGTGTCTTCGACCGCGAAAGAAGGTTATGACGACGCCCGCGCGCGCGGCTCTGACATCCTGTCGGTTCGTCAGGTTCGCAAGCTGGGGACAAAGGCGGTGTTAGACCGTATCCCGAAAGGCGCGCGTTACTACGTGACGATTGATATCGATGCTTTCTGCCCCTCTATCGCGCCCGGCACCGGCACGCCAAGCCATGGTGGGTTTCTTTACTACGACGTGCTTGAAATCCTGCAGGGCCTTGCGCAGCGGGGCGATGTCGCGGGGATCGACCTTGTCGAAGTCGCCCCGGCCTATGATCCGTCGGAAAGCACACAAATCCTTGCGGCCCAATTGCTGCTGAACTTCATCGGGTTCATCTTTCATGCGCGGCGGTGACTTGCCCGACGCCATGCTCGCGAAGCAGGTCATCCCACCCGACCGAAAGCGCCTCTGCCAGCAGGTCAAAGACCAGACGGATGCGGCGGCTTGTGTGAAGTTCGCGATGCGTGACCAGCCAGACGGGGATCGGGAACGGCTCAAAGCTCGGCACGACCATCTCGATCCCGTCGGCCAGCGCGGCCATTTCGCGCGACATGATCCCAACCCCCAGCCCCTGCCGGACGAGTTGCAGGTAGACCGACCCGCTGGCGCTGATGAACTTGAAGTTCTGCCGCGTCACGGGAAGGCCGCGTTCGTTCAGCACCGGGATCATCCGTTCGACCGGATCGAACCCAATGAAATCCGCGGTGGCGAGGTCCGGCAGGCGTTCGGGGCGACCGATCCTGTCCAGATACTCGGTTGCGGCGTAAAGATGCGCGCTGCTTTCGTTCACCAGTTTCGCGATCAGTTCCGGCTGTTCGGGCCGTGCGTGCCGGATGGCGATATCCGCCTCGCGTCGCAACAGGTTCTGCACCTCGTTCGAAGTGATGATGTCAACTTCGATACCCGGCGCGATGGCGTGCAACCGCTTCAGGATCGACGGCAGCGCATAGGTCGCCATGAAATCCGTCGCTGTAATGCTGACGCGCCCCTCAACCGCCTGACTGCGCCCCGACGCGGCAAGTGACAGACCGGTCGCTGCGTCCCGCATCGCGCGGATGTGGTCAAGCAGATCAAACCCCGCCTGCGTCAGTTTCAGCGACCGCCCGAGGCGATCGAACAGCACAACGTCAAGTTCTTCCTCAAGCTGCGCAACCTGCCGGCTAAGCGTTGGCTGCGTCTGCCCAAGCGCACGCGCGGCGGCGGACAGTGACCCCTCCTCCACCGTGGCAAGGAACGCCCGCGCTTGGTTCCAGTCAAAGGCGATTGATTTCCAGCTCATACATTTACGTATATATGAAAGACGGTTTTCGGCAATTCCAATATGATTTTCGTATGTGTATCCACCCCTCAACCCGAGGAGACATCACACCGTGACACCGACGCCGAAATTCTGGAACTGGATCGCCAAGCGCTACGCGCGCCAACCCATCGCTGACGAAGCATCCTACCGCCGCAAGCTGGACGTGACGCAGGACTATCTGCGCCCCGATATGGAGGTGCTGGAATTCGGCTGCGGCACCGGATCGACCGCGTTGATCCACGCACCGCATGTGCGCCAGATCCAGGGGATCGATTTTTCCGAAAAGATGATCGACATCGCGCGGGACAAGGCGCAAGCGCAGGATGTCGGTAATGTCTCGTTCGACATCGCGACGATTGAGGATTGGCCGGACAGCAGGCGCTATGACGCGATCCTTGGCCTCAGCATCCTGCACCTGCTTGAGGATCGGGACGCCGTGCTACGAAAAGTGCGCGGCCTGCTGAAACCCGGTGGCTTATTCGTCAGCAGCACGGTCTGCGTTGGCGATACGAAAGGGATCGTCAAATGGCTTCTGCCCATCGGCTCTGCCCTTCGTCTGCTGCCGCTGGTCCGCGTGTTTACCGAAGGCGACCTGCTTCGCGCCCTGCGCCGCGCGGGGTTTGAGGTTGAACACAACTGGCGACCCGCGCCGGACAAGGCAGTTTTCATCGTAGCAAAAGCCCCGTGACCGGGCGCGTGGTAGAGGCGACCCCAAGTGATCCGCGGAAGGTCAGGATCAGACGGCTGGTGCTTGGCTATCCGCTGGCCCTGATCGCCGCCGCGACGCTTGCCAATCACCTGCTTTTAGGGGTCGCACCCCCGGCGGTCGCGCTGCCTTCCCCAGCCGTAA
This sequence comes from Aliiroseovarius sp. YM-037, assembly GCF_048060095.1. Lineage (NCBI taxonomy): Bacteria > Pseudomonadati > Pseudomonadota > Alphaproteobacteria > Rhodobacterales > Paracoccaceae > Aliiroseovarius > Aliiroseovarius sp. YM-037. The sequence goes on from NZ_JBLUOA010000006.1 coordinate 32,335, forward strand.
TCACCGCGCTTGCGATCTGCGGCACGCTGCTTCTGCTCAACCACACGTGGCTGATGACCAGCACCGAACTGATCCGGCTGAACCACGACCTATCCGCAACGCCCGAAGAATGGCGCAACAGCGGGCGCAGCCGCGCCGATGCCACTCGCCAAGGAGAGGAAGAGCTGGAGCGCCGCCACAACGCCCACCGCAACACGACCGAAAACGTGGTTTACTTCGCCATCCTCGCCCTGCCCTTCGCGTTCGCCTCACCACCCCCACTCACGGCACTGGTCTGGATCATCGGCTTCGGCGTGGCGCGGTTGGGGTATACCTATTGCTACCTCACCGCGAACACGGCCGGACGCGGAGTGTTCATGAGCGCTGGCCTGGTGGCTCTATATGGCATGGCGGGGTATTTGGTGGCGGGTTTGGCTTACCAATAGACGCTGACCGCTGTGACATAGTCTGCGGCTAGAATGAATAGACACGCTCAAAAAGCGCCTCTTGCTCGGTCGGCGCTGTTGTGGGCTTCAGGGGCGAGCCTTCTGGAACGAACCAGACCGGCACGCCTTCTGGCGATGTTAAGCTGTATTCACCAGCCGGCAGGCGCAGCGGAACGGGTCTGCTTTCACCGTCAACGGTGATGCTATCCAAGGGCGCGCCCGTCGCGCTGTTGATCGCGGTAAAGGTCTTCGTCTGAAGGACGTTGAGAACTTGCGTCTGATCCGCGTCCAGCCTGCGGCCCGGAACAAGGATATTGTTTCCGACTGCGACATAGCTTTGGGCGATCAACGGCTCCAGCAACTCTGCCAACGCCTTGGTGCGATAGCTTTGGATAATCACCGCCGGATAATGCTGTTCCAGCCCCCTCATCAGGTCTGAATCTGCTCCAGCCTCCCGCGTTTTATGAACCCACATCGCATCCAACCAAGAATAGGGCTGCATTGTCCGGTTGGGCAACATCCCGATACCGTCGAAATAGGTGTCATCCTGCCCGGTCAGACTTTCGGCCATGCGAACGACAGAAAGCTGGGCCCGGTTGTCATGGTCAAAATACTGAACGTTCCGCACGCAACTGATCGTGATGAGCGCGGCGAATACCAACAGCAGGACATTCGCCCGGGCCGAAACCTCGGACAGCCGACGATAAACGATCATCGCATAAGGCGCGAGAAAGGGCAGCACCATAGTAAAGACATAAGGCCACGGCTGATTGTGGGTAAAGACAAGCAAGGCCATGACCAAGGTTGCAACCAGATGGATGCGATCCCCGGACCGAAGTTTCATGAACCGAACCGCTTGAAGCCCGACGCCGCAAAAACACAAGAGATAAAGCAGCGCGTTGCGTGACAGGGTTTGATAGAGGTAGACCCGCAGATCGGCATAATAGCTTTGGGCGGTCGTGGCGACTTCGAGAGGGCCGAAGAATGTAAGCTGCAAGACCCTCAGGGCATCGCCACCTCCGAACATCACGGCATATGAGACCACAGCCGCGATCCACCCGAGGATCAGAAGCGCGGACCGAACCAGCGCAGAGCGTATGTTGAGTGACGCCAAGGCGTCGATCACAAGGCCCGCGCCCAGTGCGACATTAAAGTAAACCGACTTTTGCGTGGAAACGAAGGCCAGACCGCTCAGAAATCCGGCAATCAACAGGGTGCGCACCCTGTCGGCTGGGGCGCGGACCACAACCCACACGGCTGTGGCGGCAAACAGAATGGCAACGGGTTCTGACCTAAGCCGAAAACTCCGCTCAATGAAGGTGCTGAAACTGAGCAACAAAACCGCAACCAGAAGCGCCTGAAACCGGGTGTGTCCCAAGGTCCGAGAGGTCAGGTAAACGACGCCGACCAGCAAGGTCGCCAACCCCGCGCTTAGCACGCGCGCGATAAGAAGCTCGCTGACGGCATCGTTGCCCAACACACCGGCGATCTTGAATACCGCCACGTAGAAAACCGTCTTTTCCGGCCAGATCGTTTCGAAAATCCCGTTGAAGACGTAATACGCCTGATGGAATTGCCAAAACTCATCCATGACGAAACGGGTGTTTAGCGCCAACGCAAACAGCGTGACGATTTTCAAAGCCAACGCGACCATGACCAGTTTGATCACCAGCCCGGACGTCCGGTCGATGGCGTTCGAAACCGGCTCAATACGCGCGGCTGTCATGCCTGGCGGTCCGCCGACGCGACGAGAAGCGCGAGATTTTGCTTCCAGGGATTGATCGGGCGTTCGCCCAATATCGACTTTTCACCGAAACAATCGGCGATCAGGCTGACCTGCTCATCCTTCGTCATGTAGCTGACGCCCTTGTCGCCGCCGATATGAACATCCGCCACATACACCGCGAGGTGTGGCAGCGTCGGGCGGCGCACCCAGTCTTTGAAGATAAGCCGCCCACCCGGCGCCAACATCTCACGGGCCGCATCCAGAATACCGGCCCGCAGGTCTGTCGGCACATGGTGCATCACATCGTTGATGACGATCAGGTCGTATGTCCTGTCGCCTTTTTCCGCCAGTTCCTCGGCGGTGATCTGAACAAACGACACTCGATCCGCGGGGCCATCATACATGCGCCCAAGGTGGGTGATGATATCAATGCCAGTGTAGTGCGCGTCAGGGAAATCCCGGACCAGCCGTTCTGCCAGCGCACCTTCGCCACATCCGATTTCCAGGATCGTTTCCGGCGTGACCCATTCGCGGATGCACGCGGCAAGATCCTCTAGATCGATAAAGAAACGGCGGTATAACTCAGATACCTGACGTTCGTAGGGGCCAAATGCGCGCCTGACGGTTCTACCAATAGATCCCATGTATTCCTCACGATTTCTGTCGAAGTCTCAGGCGTGGCAACACGCGACCGACAATGTTTGTATCTCGAAAAAACCGATACCACCCGATTGGGCCAAGCCGAAGGATTTGCAGGCCAAGAGGCCAGAGACCAACGCGATGGCCGTGGTAAGCCCCAGCAAGGCAGACGTTCAGATCGTTCGATATCTTGGCCAAATGACCGACCTTCCGGGCCTTTTCAGGGGGAAGGGCCGTGATGTGACGATCAACCGGTATCGCCAATTGCTGCCGAAACCCACCCACATTGCGAGAGCCCGTCATGGTCAGCGACCCGGAATGAATGCGGAACGCCGCCAAGGCGGTTGGATTCCAAGCGACCGGGCCAAGTGCTGCCAGCCGCAGCCAAAGATCCCAGTCGGCTGTGTACCAAAGGTCTTCATCCAGCCCACCCGGGGCGAGCGCATCGTCGCGGCGAAACATGACCGCAGGCAGCGCGACAGTGTTTTGCACCAGCAGATGGGCAAGCGCCTCTTCACTGGGCAACAGCGAAGCCTTTGATCCAAACGGCGGGGCGAAGCGCCCCACGACCCGGTCCTGATCGTCAATAAACTCCGCCGCGTGCAGCCACATCTTCGCGTCCGGCATCGTCGCCGCCATTTCACCCAGCGCGGCGCTGCGCCCGGCGCGCCACAGATCATCCTGATGCAGCATCGTAACATGCGGCGCTTTCGCCTCCGCAAGTGCGATGTTGGTGTTTGTCATCCAACTCTCGCTTTCGGGGGCGTCGATAATGCGGAGGTTCAGAGAGTTTTCGTGCGCCTCAAGGATCGAACGGCTGCCATCATCGGACTTCTGGACGACGGCGATCACCTCACACCCCTCAACCTGACCTGAAAGCGAGGCCAAGGTGCGCGGCAACGTCGCGGCGCCGTTGTAGATCGGCATCAGGACACTCAGCCAGGGCGTGGTCATTGATCCGTCTTCTTCCGTTGTTCAGGAAGTATAATCAGGACGGGCGCGATCAGCAAAAACCCGAAGGTCGAGATAATGCGCAACGCAATGGCCGCTTCCGATGCGCTGGCGGTCGCTTCGCCCGCAGCAACCAGAACACCAACCCACGTCAATTCCACGACACCCAACCCGCCGGGAAAGAACGGCAGCGACATCAGCAGAAGCACAAGGGGATATGCGGCAAGCAAAACCATGTGATCGACGTTCGGGGCGAGCTGACCAAGGACAAACACGTTCAATCCCGCCAACAAGGAATAGCGCACCATGCTAAGGCCCATCAGGTGAAACAACAGTTTGCGAGACAGCAGGCGGGCGTTGGCAAAGCCTTCTGCGAACCTGTTGAACTTCTCCGACACCAGTTTTGCGAGCGCAGCAAACGCGCTTTGCGCCAATGCCAAACCGGGGCGTATGAACAGCGTGAGCGTGATGGCAACCATCAGCGACAACAAAACGCTCGCTAAAAACGTCATGTAGAACACACTGGTGACAAAGGCCGCCAGACCCATAGCCGCGAGCGCGATGACTTCAAACACCTGTTCCAGAAGCGAGGTTCCAATCGCCCGCGCCGGAGCGATCCCTTGTTTTCGCGCGATCCATGCCCGCGCAACCGGGGTGACAAGCTGAATTGGCATCACCTGCCCACCCATCGCACCAAGCGTCGTGGCGCGGGTCGCCTCACGGATCGGGAGGCCATTGCCGTTGTTCGACAGAATAAGGCACCACTTCAGCGCGGCGAGGAAGATTATTGCCCCCTGCACGAAGGCAATCAGCACATAGGCCCATGCCGGGACACGGCCAATAGCCTGCATCAGACCCGCGGGCGTTAAGCCACTTTTGATCGTCAGCCCGGCCAGCAGCACCGCAGCAAGCAACAAGGAAATCAGAACCGGCCGCCACTGCCCCGCCGCAAAGGCACCGATCGGTGTCAATGCTCTCTCCGCCCCCATGGCCTTATATGCCTAACCCATGCCGCGACCGGTTGCCCGAAAAGACGGAAATCAGGAAACCCGAGAAAAAGATCTGCGAGCCAATCACAATCGTCGTAGCCGCAGCAATCAGCGCACGCATGGAGTCCAGAGGACCGAATTCAGAGGCCGCCCAACCGGCCGCAATCCAGAACGCCCAAGACAATCCAGCCGCCATCAACAGCATTCCCGCCGCAAGCCAGTATTGCAGTCGCGAAGTGCCGAGAATTGCCATCGCCCATTTTCCGGGCTGCCGGAAGCCTTCCCGATAACTGTTCAGCAGCGCGTAGACACCCATCAACGCAGTTTGTAGCGAGATGATAAGCGAAGCGCTTGCCGCGATGGCCCAGTGATCACCAAACCGCAAGCTGCCAAGCCAGACGATTTCGCTATCGCCCGCCGCAACAAGAAAGGCCATCAAAACGGCACCAACGACAAACATCAGCGCGGCTGGCGCCATGAACAGCCAGGTCGGGCTGAGCAACAACATATAAATCAGGTGCCGGAACCCATCCCGCCATGGGCTAAGATGCGGCGGCCGGCCACGTTGATCCTGCGATAGCGTAATCGGCACTTCTGCCAGTTTCAGCTTCATCAGAACGGATTTCAGAACCATCTCCGACGCGAATTCCATCCCCGTCGACGACAGCTTCAGCCGATCATACGCATCGCGGGTCAGGGCGCGCATTCCGCAATGGGCATCGGTGATATTGGTGTTGAACAAAAACCGAAGCATCCCCGAAAGCGCCGGATTACCGATATACCGGTTTTTCCAAGGCATCGCGCCGGGTTTGATCTCACCGGCGAACCGTGACCCCATGCAAAGATCAGCGCCCTCAAGCAGCTTTTCGACCATTGGCAGAGCTTCGACGAAATCATAGGAACAATCGCTGTCGCCCATGACAAGGTAATCTGCATTCGCGGATTCAAAACCGCCCTGCAACGCTGCGCCATATCCCTTTTCGCTGACCGGAACCACACGCGCACCGGCGTTTCTGGCAACTTCCTGGCTGCCATCGGTGCTTCCGTTGTCGGCCACGATCACTTCGCCGCTTAGGCCAAAACGTTGATTGATAAGGGCAAGAGCCTCCAACGCGCGCTTGACGCACCACTCGATCGTCCGAACTTCGTTAAGACACGGAAGCACGAATGCCACCGAAATTGGATTGATTTGCATTTGTTCACAGCCCCTAGAACATTTGGTGTCACACACCTTTACAATGCCTTTTGGTCCAAAAATGCGGCCAAAAATGGGCGCTCAAACTATGATTTCATGACCTGTGGCGGCGATACACACCTGCTGAGGGTTGTGGTTAATTTGTTGGGGGACGGAGGCGGTGCTTGGGGGCAGATCTCTGCTCCGGTCGTGTTCGAGTATGTGGCCAATGCAAAGGAGCTGCTTGAGCTTATCATATCGTGTGCCCGTAAATCGAAGACGCACGCCGATCGGTAGAACACGGTTGGCCGGACTACCCCCCTCGCCCCTTCCGCAACGTCCTTAGGCCGTGCTGAATAATCCAATCCGTATGCGTATTGTCCTCGACGCTCCAGCTTTCGGCAAGCGTTTCTATCCGGTCCGGGTGGTCTTTTGATACGTCGTTGATCAGGTTCGCGACAGACATGCGGACATAGCGGGACGGATCGGCGCGCAGGGGTGTGATCAGCGTCAGGATGGGATCCGGGTCTTTGATGAAGACATGCAGACGTTTGGCCCAAGGCAGGCGTGGGCGCACGCCTTCGCTGGCAAGGCGGCGGATGTGGAGATCGTTTGATTGAACCCATGAGGTCATCGTTGCCAGCGCGCGTTCGGGATCGGCTTTGATATAGGGCCGCACGGCGTATTCTGACGTGTGGCGTCTGGTGATTTCCGTGCAAAGCGACAGCGAAAGGTCGAAGTGATCGTGGCCGTATTCTTCGACGAAACGCGCGACGGGCATCAGCCAGTAGCCTTCGGTGAACATGCCTGTCTCCCCCTCAAGCGGCGGGCCGAGCGAGGCGGAGAGGATCGCCGCTGCCGCCTCGTAGTTTTCGGGCAGGCGCGTCCGCAGCCCCTCTGCCATCAGAAGCACGCGGGCCTTGAGTTCTAGCGGCGGGACACCCGCGGCAACCTCATCAGCGTAGCTTTCAACGTCGAAGGCAGAGTGATTTTCGCGGATCGCGTGGCCCAGACGCAGGGCGCAGTCGCGGTCGAACCAGTCTTTGTGCTTTTTACGGGCCATGGCTTCACGCTCCTATTGCGGCAAGGCCGTGGGATCATAGCCGGCGGCAAACTCCTCAGCCGGAGCGATCGGCGTGACGATATCGACCAAAAGCCCGTTCGGATCGCGATAGACCGCGTGTCGCTGTCCGTGCGGTTCATCCCGCAACTCTTGTGCGACTGGCACGCCCGCACCGACAAGCCGTTCGTGTTCGGCGTCCACATCTTCAACCTCGAACGTCAGGATCATGCCCCGCGTCACACCCTGTGCCCCCGCGGGGATGGTTTCGTGATCGTGCCGCAGAATGGCAAGGTTGACGGCGGGGTTCTTCGCGCCCTGCAAGTGAACATACCAATCGCTTTCAAACATCGGGGTGAAGCCAAGGTGGGTTTTGTAGAACTCGGCGGTTCCGGTCACATCCTCAACCTGGATCAGCGGATAGTATTGGGTGGGTTGCATTTTCATCTCCTGATTCTCCAACATACACATTGTATGTAAATTAAATTGGCAATACATGCAAGTTGTATGTATGTGTGAGAACAAAGCTGCTGTAAGAGGAACGCAAGCGATGGCGGAGAAACCAAAGGAAAGGCGAACGCAGGAACAGCGCCGGGCTGAGACGCGCACGCTGTTGATGGATACGGCGCGCGATTTGTTTCTGACGAACGGGTATGACCAGACCGGAATGCCTGAACTGGTCAGGAAGGCCGGACTGACGCGTGGGGCGCTGTATCATCACTTTGACGACAAAGCCGACCTGTTCCGCGCCGTGGCAGAGCGTGAGGCGGCCGCGATTGGTCAGGCCATTGAACAGGCGACCGTAGACATTACCGATCCCGGTGACGCGCTGACTGTCGGGACCAACGCGTATTTCGACGCCATGTCGGTCAACGGGCGTGCGACGCTTCTGTTGTCATTGGCGCCGGCGGTTCTGGGTCTGAATGACGCAAAAGCACTCGGCGCCTCGCAGGGAAGCGCAGAGTTGCGCGACGGCCTGTCCGCCGCCCTGCCCGCGCTGACTGATGCAGACCTCACCGCGTTAACCGATGTGCTGTCAGCAGGTTTCGACCGGGCCGCGCAGGAGATTGCGGAAGGCGCGGATCGGCAAACCTACACGAACGCGTTGCTTCATATCGTGAAACGGCTTTTGGATGGCTAAACTTGCCGTCAATGCGCGGCGCTCTCATCCTCGATCTGCCAATCGATCCTGTCCCGACTATGGCGGGCCTTTTCGATCTGTTCCTCGGTTCCCATTTCCTCATAGATCGTGACGGCGCTGTCGATGATCTGCCGGGCTTCGCCAAATCCGGCGATGCGGTCTTGTTCCTGGGTGTGAACCACTTGATCCGCACGAATTTCCCCGATGAGAAAGGTCGTTTCCGCCCAGCCCAGCGGGTCCGCTTTGATTGGCCTGAAATCCTCTGCCGCCTTTGCAAACGCCATCGCTGATTCAAGCAACTCGTCGCCTCCTGAACCTAACCGGTAGACCGCCTCACCCCAAAGAAGTTTGGCGATCAGGTGGTAGGTGCGGGCAAGCTGTTCGGGGTGATTACCCTCAGCCAGATATGCTTCGCACTCTCTGACCAAGGTGATCGCTTCACCGAATTTAGCGATCCGCCCTTCCTCGTTTTCGCGCACGGATTGCCGGTCGAGCAGATCCGCGAGGTCGAGTTTGACCAGCGCCAGTTCATAGGGCGCGTTCACGGCTTCGTATAGCTGTCGGGCGATGGTCAGTAGCTCCTCCGCCTGATCAAGAAAGGGGTCGGCCTCGGCGTCATATGTGAACTGCGCAGCTTGCAGATTAAGCCACCCGGCGGTGGCGCGGGCAGTTGCTGCGGTGTGCAGATCTGACAATTTGTCCGCGGCAATGACCTGCGCTGCGATCAGATCAGCCTCGGCTGCTGCAAATGCCTCCTGCCCGTCCAGATGACCGACAGCGGCGTAGAGCTTGGCGTTCACGGTCCCCCTGTGCAGCAAAAGCCGCGCCTTCAGTTCGTCCGGCAATTCCTTAGCGGTTTCGGCAAGCGGCGGGTCCATGATGAGGACACCGTATTTGAACCCATCAACCCCGTATCGCTCCCCATAGACCATCAGGGCCAGCCCGTAATTGGAGCGCCTAAGCGCCGCGTCTTCGTGATCGAACGTGGCGATGCTGTTGGCCGTGTCGTCAAACAGTCGAAACGCCTCCAGCGGTTCAGAGTTCAGCAGCCGCACCATCGCTTCGGTTTCCGCGATTTCGGCGCGGTCTTGCAGTCCCTTTTTCAGGGTGCTGTCTCGGGATTTCCGCGCCTCACCCAGCAGGGCAAGCGCCGTGGATAGGTCCAAGCGATGCAGCGCGGCCTGGGCGTGATCCAGATAGGATTGGACAACCTTGTCAGCGTCGTGGATACGCTGCAAACTTCGCTGCGCGTCATCCAGTTCGCGCGCTTTCTGGAGTATGTCAGAGAGTAGCTTCCGGCGCGGGGCGGTGTCGGCATCGGGCAGCCGCAGGGCGCGGGCGATGTCGCGAAAATCATAGTCGGCGGCATCCTCGGCGGCGGCGACCGCCTCTTCAATCGATCCCTGATTTCTTAGAAGTTCTTCAACCCCGCGCTGTGTCTCCTGACCGCTGGAAAGCAGTTGCGCATAGATGGCCGGTTTAAGCTGATCGACGAATTCCGGTTCGTCGACAAGCGGTTTCAGCGCTGCTGTGGTCAGCAGAAGAAACAGATCGCGCATGGATTTATGCTCGGCCTCTTCCAACTGGTTGAACATATGAAGCGCAAGGGCTTCGGCGTTCAGCGCGTGTTCCGCAATCTCCGCCGCCTTCGGGGCCGATTGTTCCAGCATTTGCGCGTAGAGGAGCGGCGCGTCGGGCGAAAGGTCCGCCTTGTATCCCTCAAGCGCGACCTCGGCGCTGGCGATCATCTTGTTGGTGAAGGTCTTTAGCGTCGTCTTTTCAGATCGCGTCAGCGTCTTCCTGACGTCATTGATTTTAAACGCCGTTTTGACAGCACCACCAACGGACGGTGCGGCCAGAAACCCCGCACAAAGGGCAAGCGCGCCATAAGCCGTTTCAACATCCTTGATGCGAAGTGACGCCAAACAATCGCCCTTTCCCGAACAAATACCAGATCGGTTCTGTAGGTCGTGTCGCTAAAATTCGCTTTGGATATTAACACATTATCGGCGTTGGGTTAATCGCCGGGGGCTTGCCCGCGATACCTTTGCCCTTAGATCGTCACCATCGCTTCGACCTTGGCATCACCGAACCGCGCCACGCAGGCGTCAATCTCTGCCCGTGTCTGGAACAGGCAGGCGGCAGTCGAAAGCGCGTCGGCAAGGGCGGCGGATGCGGCCGAGACGCTGATTTCTCGCAGATTTGTCTGCGTCGGCAGACCCGTGCGCGGGTCAAGGATGTGGCCGACCTGATCGCCCTCATCAAAGGTCGTGCCAAGCGGCGCTGACGTGGCAAGCGCCCGCGTGGCAAGCGGCACCTCGCCGCCCGCAGCAAGCTGCACTGGCCACGGATTGCCGTTCGGCTGGGCGCCAAGAGCGCGGAATTCGCCCGTGTTGATGAGGATGTTCGTCAGCCCCTCCTCCTTCAGCATCTCGGCCACGCGATCAGCGATATAGCCTTGCGCAATCCCATTGAGAGTCAGCGCCATTCCGGGCCGCATGGTGATCGCCGCGGAATCGAGCATGACCCGATCCCATCCCATCAGCGCGAGTGCGCTTGCAATTGCGGTTTCATCAGGCCGCGTGCCAGTCGCGGACGCCGCTGCATAGCGATCCCAAAGCGGCTGGATCGTCGGATCAAACCGCCCACCGCTCGCGGCGTGAACCGCGCCGGCAAGCGACAGACATTCCAGCAGTTCAAACGGCGGTGCGTCCAAGACGCCCGCTTGGTTCAGCCGCGACAGGGCGCTGTCGCTGCGAAAAAGGCTGAAAATATCCTCAAGCCGAGAGATTTCGGCGGCGACCCGTTCGCTGATCGCCTTCGCGTCGGGATGCGCCAAGCGCAGTGTCGCGCGTGCGCCGAGCGCGACGCCTTGCCATGTGTAAATCGGCTCTGCCCGCCCGATGCCCGGAAAGGCGAGTGCGGCGGCGCTGATGGCCAGAAAACGGCGGCGATTGGTCATGGTCTCAGTCTCCGGATGTGCGCGACAGGTTGCGCAGGCGTTCGTTAAAATCCGCGTCGTCCGCATCACCGTCAAGCACCACGGGCGCCAGAACGGCGCTGTCTGGTATCTCGGCCAGTGGCATGACGTCGCCGCCATTGGCCTTGGCGAATGCGGTTGCTTTTTCTGGGTCGGAAAACGGCACAATCTCGGGCGCACCCATACCGCCCACGGCTTGCCCCCCGACGACATAGATCGCATCACGCGCCGCAATCCAGTTGGCCGCGCCGGGGGCCGCCCATGTGGCACCGGGGGCGCCCATATCGCTGACCCACACGGCAAGGATTTCGTGGCTTTGTTCGGGCATCCGCATATAGGCGACGACATCGCGCACCTGGCTGAAAAACAGCGGCGCGCCCGGCAGCCCGGCCAGATGGGCCTGCGCTTTCGGGCCGTCATGTTCCAAGAGGTTCATCTGGCAATAATGCCCGACGGCATCTGCCGTCATCGGCAAGGCGCTGGTGTCTTGCGCGACCTCTTCCTTGCAGGCGGTCAGGGCCAGCAGCGTCAGGATGATGAACAGAACCCTCATGGTTCCACCTTTCGGAAGGCGAGCGAGGCTAGCCCGAGCGACAGCAAGGGCCAGACGAGGATCGATGACAGCGATTGCCATTGTGGAATGGCGTTTGCCGCTCCGCCGACGCCGGATGCGGCCGCTGTTGCCTGCGCCGCTGTCAGATTGAACAGGCGGAACGCATCGGCGGGGTTTGCAAGCAGCGCGAAGGGGAAAACGCGGGTGGTGAACGCACCACCATCATCGGCCACAATCGCGGCGAGCAGCCCCAGATCGTAAAGCACCACCAGACCCAGCCAAAGCCCGATGGCCAGCCCCGCAGCCCCCGATACGCGCTGCGCCAGCGACGACAGCGCATAGCCGATCCCAAGGAAGGTCGCGCCAAGCAGAACCGATGTCCAGGTCAGCCGCCACAACGCACCAAGGCCCGACACCGCGGTCGGATCGGCAGCAATCGTGACCGCCGCCGCCGCGCCATAGCCTGCGACGATCGCCACGATCAGAATGGCCGTGTGTGCAAGCAGTTTGCCGGCCAGAACCTCCGACCGGTTGACGGGATAGGTCAGCAGCAGGGGCAGCGTGCCACGCTCAACCTCGCCCGCGACAGCGTCGAACGACATCAGCAAGGCGACCAGCGGCACGAGGTAAACCGACAGAGAGGTGAGCGAGGCGACAACAACCGACAAACGGTCCGCCCCCAGCGCACCGGTCGGGGCCGATCCCGCCGCCGACAGCACCAGCGAAAAGACCACCATCAGCAGCACGGCAATCAGCACCCAACGGTTGCGCCGGGCGACCCGCGCTTCGGTTGCGGCGGTGGCAAGAATACGGGCGATCATTGGCCATCCCTCCGGCTGAAGTGGCTATAGATGTCTTCAAGGCTCGGCGGCACCACGTCCAAATCCGCGACCTTGTCCTGCAAGGCAGAAATTCGGGCGAGTGTCGCAAGCTTTTCGTCCTGCGCGCAGGTCAGATGCAACCCGCCATTCAGCCGGATCGCCCCCGGCAGGGCCGCCATAATGTCCGATTCATAGCCGTTTAGCGCGGTGACATGCATCGCCACCGGCAGGGCCGCCTCACGCCGCAATTCGGGCAAGGTGCCCTCGGCCACCATCTGCCCGCCGGACAGGATCAGCAAACGATCAGTGCGTGCTTCAACCTCGGTCAACGCGTGGCTCGACAACAGGATCGACGCGCCGTCGGCGGCAAGCCCGTCAAGCAATTCGTAGAAATCGCGGCGCGATACCGGGTCAAGGCCGCTTGTCGGCTCATCCAGCACCAACAGGCTCGGTCGCCCGATCAGCGCCTGGGCCAACCCGACACGCTGCCGCATCCCCTTGGAATAGGTGCCGATCCGACGTTTCGCGGCAAAACCCAGCCCGACACGGTCCAGAAGCTCCATCGCGCCGGACGGATCGACATTGCGCAGGCGCATGTAATACGTGATCTGCTCCAACCCCGTCAGTGCGGAGTGGAAAGCGACGTTTTCCGGCAGATAGGCAACCTTCGTGCGCGCACCAGCATGGCCCGGCGCCGCACCACAGACCGAAACCTCACCCCCATCAGGCGAAATCAGGCCGAGGATCACTTTCATCAAGGTCGATTTGCCCGCGCCATTATGGCCAAGCAGTGCCACGCGTTCGCCTGGCGCGACGCACAGTGACACATCCGACAGCGCCTTGACCGCGCCGAACGTCTTAGTGAGACGTGAGATCGTTAACGTCGAAGTCATCCAAAACACTTTCATCCCGCCGTGCGGCCGCATCGGCCGCCAGCGCGGTATATTCGGGTGGAACAGGTATTGCGGGGGCTGTCATCAAGGGCGCGCTGTCGACGACCCCGCCGGGCAGCGTTGCCGGAAAGCTTGATTGCGCCCAGCGAACCAGTTGCACGGCGGGGGCGCCGGTCAGCATGGCGGCGGCAGGTTGGGACCACAGGATATGATCCATCAGATCGTTAGGGCGAAAGGGGCTATCCGCGATGCCGTCGCCGCCAAGGTCAAAACCGGGATGGTCCGACCAGTAGTTGCCGCGGCCCTCAAAGCTCCATTCAATATCGCGGGTGCCGACATATTTGACCTGCTCGCGGTTGCCGATGAAGGCGTTGCCGGTCAGCACGTTACGTTCAGACCCGGCGGTGAAGTGGATGCCGATTTCGCATCCCTCAAAGCGGTTGCCCACGATCAGATTCTTGTGCGCGTTGTAAATGAAGGTGCAGCGCTGCGCCCCGCCCCGGACCAGATTGCCCGACACATCGGCGTTGTTGGCATAGTTCAGCATGACCCCGTGGCTGATGTCTGCAAGGCTTAGGTTGTCCTTCACAACGACGCGGTTGGAGAACATGATCGCATAGCCCAGATGGTTCCCGATCGAGACATTGCCCGACACTTCGGAGTTGTTCGTATACATGTAGTGGACGGCGAACCGCAGATCGCGGAACAGGTTGTTGCGATAGGTGCCATCGCGCGAGGTGTTTGAGAATATCCCATCCCGCCCCCATCGGACCGAATTGCCTTCGACAATCGCGCCCGGAGAGTTCCAGACGTAAATCCCGTTGCCCCGGTCATTCATCCGTCGGTCGCGCGTGCCTTCGATGACATTGTTTTTGACCAGCGCATCAAGGCCGCCATGAATGTCGATGCCGTGAAGGTTTCCCAGAACATGATTGTTTTCGACAATCGCCCGGTCGGCTTTCTTGAGGATCTTGATACCGGCGTCCAAATCCTGACCGTTCATTCCCGATCCGGTGACGGTCACGCCCTGAACCGTCACGTCGACGGCGTCGATGGTCACGACGGTGCCCGCACCGCCCCCGTCGATGATTGCCTCGGCAGACCCGGTCAGCGTCAGCGGGCGGTCGATGACGACCGGGCCGATATATCGGCCCGGCCCAAGGATCAGTGCATCGCCGGGATTTGCCCCGGCGATGGCGTTAGCAAGACTTCCTGATCCCGGCTGCACGCGGACCTCCGCCGCCCAGACGGGCAGGACGGTCAGCAAGGACAGCACAAGGATCAGGGCGCGTAACATCGCTTAACTCGCGTTCGGCTCGACAAACATCCGGCCGCGCATTTCCATATGCAGCGCGTGGCAGAACCACTGGCAGTAATACCAGTAAACGCCGGGGTTTGTCGCAACGAAGGTAACAGACGCGGTCTGCTGCGGTGCAATCTCCATCGCGACAGCATGGTTGTTCATGGTGAACCCGTGCGTCAGATCGTCGATGTCATCAAGGTTCGTGACATAGACCGTCACCTCGTCACCCTGTTTGACGGTGAAGGTTTCCAACGCAAAGTTGGGCGCCTGGCTCGACATATAGACGCGCACCTTGTTGCCATCGCGGATGACGGTGTCTTGCCAATCGTCGAGATCAACACCGTCCGCTTCGGCCTGCGCACGCGCATCTTCCCACATCGGGTCATTGCGGTCCCAGACGGATTTCGGATTCACCTTCGACGGATCGACAAGGATGGAATCGTGCGGCTCCGCAAAGGTCGGTCCATCGTGGATCAGCATCATCTCGTCGCCATCGATTGCGAACAACTGCTCGTTCTCGGGCTTCAGCGGCCCGACATTGAGGAACCGGTCCTTCGAGAACTTGTTCATCGTCAGGTAATACTTACCGCTCGCCTCCAGCGTTTCGCCCATCACGGTTGAGTTGTGGCCCGGCTGGTAATGCACATCGGCTTTCGTGCGGATCGGATCGACATCCTCACCGTTGTAAAGCTTGATCGCATCTTCGATGTTCCACTTCACGACCTGGCTGTCGAGGAACAGCGTGGTAAACGCCCCGCCTTCCCCGTCAAAGCAGGTGTGAAGCGGCCCAAGACCCAGTTCCGGCTCGGCAACGACAACGCTGCGCGGATCGGCATCTTCGTTAAAGACCGCATCCAGCTTGCGCACGTCGATCACCGATACGGTCGGCGACAGCTTGCCCGCGATGCACAGGTGGATCTTGTCCGGTGCCATGTTGCAGCCATGCGGGTTGTTCGGGATCGGAATGTAGCGGGTGTATTTCTTGTTCTGGCCCTTGCGTCCGTCCAGAACCTTAACCCCGTTCAGCTCCTGATAATCGCCCGCCTCGATGCCTTTTTCGATTTCGGCAATGTTGAAGACGACGACGTGGTCCATGTCGGCCTCGGTCATCTCGGGCAGGGTCATCCCCATTTCCGAGTTGTAGCAGGTCGAGAACGCGTATTTGCCCTCGTAGTCGCAATCGGTGTTGTCGAGGTTGCCGGTGACCATCACCTGCCACGCGACGGTCATGTCGTCGGCGTTCACAGCGGTGTAGAAGTTCACGTATTTTTCCGGCTCGTCCAGAATCTGGCCGTCATTGACCATCGGCACTTCGTCTTCGCCGTTACAGAAGACGTAGTTGGTGCGCGGCCATTTCTGCGGGCGCAGACCGTGGATCGCCTTGGCGTTCGGAATCTCGATGATCTTGTCGCATTTCATCACGTCGCAGCGTACGCGCGCGACGCGGGTATTGGCCTTGTCGTTCATGAACAGGTAGCGACCGTCATAGGTGCCTTCGGTGAAGGACATATGCAGGTGGTGCAAATCCCCGTTCGGCGGAAACTCATGCCCATTGGCGGCAAGATATTCCTTGGTTTTGGGCAGCAAGCCCTCGGTCAGAATCTTCTTGGATTCATTGGTGATGCCCCAACCGGTCGCTGAACAGGTGTTGAACACCGGAACGCGCATCAGTTCGCGCATCGACGGGATGCCGAGAATCCGCATCTCGCCACTCTGGCCCGACGACCAGAAACCGTAATATTCGTCAAGCTGCCCCGGACCGACTTCGGCCCCGGTTGCAGCGCGCGCGCTTGTGCTGCTGGCCACCGTCGCGGCCCCGACAGCGGCAGAGCCGGTCAGCATAGCGCGGGTGCCGAAGGTGCCGGCAAGCGCGGCCCCACCGGCGGTCGCGCCAAGCAGGCTTCGCCGTGAAATTGGCAATCTTTTTTCCTCAGACATGAAATATCCTTTCAGGTTGCGGTTTGAGTTTTCGTTTGGTTCGGATGCCCGGAAATGTCGCGCGAAAGATCAGGGGCCGCGCCGACTTTGGCGCGCCGCTTCATCTTCTTGATGACAACCGGACAAGTGGTTTCGGATTGGTAAAGCACCTGACAATGCAGGCAGTTGATACATTCGTTCGGGTTGATCTCCCCGGTTGGGTGGATCGACTGCACCGGACATTCGTTCGCGCAGGTCTGACAGGGGTTGCCACATTCGTGATAGCGCTTCAGCCAGTCAAACATCCGCATCCGCGCCGGGATCGCCAGCGCCGCGCCAAGCGGACACAGGTAGCGGCAAAAGAACCGTTCCACGAACAGACCCGCGATCAACAGCGCAGCGGCATAGGCAACGAACGGCCATGCCCGCACGAAATTCAGGATAATCGCCGTCTTGAACGGTTCGACCTCTGCCAGCCGCTCCGCCTGCTCGATACTGGTGAGCGACACGCCGAACAGCCCCAGAAAGATCATGTATTTCAGCGGCCACAGCCGTTCATGTAGACCCCAGGGCAGCGTCCATTGCGGGATGTGCAAGGCCTTTGCGATGCGGTTCAGCAGTTCCTGCAACGCTCCGAACGGGCACAGCCAGCCGCAATAGGCCCCCCGCCCCCAGAACAGCAGCGCCGCCGCGACCGAGAACCACAGGATGAAGGTCAGCGGATCAAGCAGGAACGCCTGCCAGCTAAAGCCCGACACGAGCGAGCCGAACAGCGCCATCAGATTGACGACCGACAACTGCGCATTGGCATACCAGCCAAGGTAAACCAGCGTCACGGTCAGAAACCCGATGCGGAACCAGAAAAAGCTGCGCTCATTCCGGGTCGCGAAGGTCTGGAAAAAGAACACCCCGGTCAGCACGGTCAGCATGGTGGCCAGCACTGCGATTTCAACCGTCTTGCCCGCCCAAATCCGTTTCCAGAGCGCCTGATGCGCGTCGGTTTCGGATTGCGACGTCACTTCATCCACACTTGTCGGCACGTCGGCAGGCGGTGGCGGCGCGACAGAGCGGAGGTATTTTTCCGGCAACTGATAGCCGAGATCGAAGGTCGTAAAGACCTTTTCAATCGCGCCCACCTCGCGCTGCACAAGCAGTTGGATACGAAACGGCTTCGCGGGATCAAAGCCGCTATCGGCGGGAATCTTGAACAGGTCCGCCTCGTTGAACACCGGGGCGCCGTCGGCGGCAATCGTGTTGATCCGCTTATGCATCCGGTCGCGGAACCGGACCGAGACATCGTCCTGAATCAGAACGATCCGGTCAAAGATGCCACCCCGCACATAGCCCGAACCCTTGAACGAATAAAGCCCCCGCCCGACGATTGCGATGGCGTGGTCGCCTTCCTCAAGCCAGTCGTTCAGGTTTTGGGCGGGTGACGTACCAAGCAATACCTCGGCGATGGCGGGGTGCGACACCAGCGCGGCCTGCATTTCGATGAACGTGGTTTCCGGGGCTTCGGTCAGGGCGCGTTCCGCCGCGCGTGGGTCGTCCATCGCCTCAAACGCGGCGTTGACCTGCCCGACATCCAGCGACAGGCGGCGCAGGGTTCCGTCCCCCTCAAGCGTCATCCAGTCGGGTGCGGCTTCGGCGTCTGTATCGAACTCAAACTGCGGCCCGGTGCCGGTCTCCTCAACCGCGAGGCCGCCCAGGCCAAGCTGTCGCGCGACCTTCAGTCCGGCGCGGACAATCGAATCGTCGATCACCATAATCGTCACCGTCGCGCCCGAGATAATGTCGAGCTGATGCGCCGTTCCGCCGGACTCCGCCTCGGCCACAAGGTCCAGACCCCGGTAATCCGCCACCAGTGCTTTGACCTTGGAATCGGGAATACCAATCAGCACGATAGGTTCGGAGTGTCTGACGAGTTCGACGCCAATCACCTGCGCTGCATCGTCAACCGCCACCATCGTGTGAATCGGCTTGCCGGAATAGCCCGTGGTCGAAACGAGGTCCGATGTCACGAAGGCCCAGCCGATCCGCTCTCCCCCGCTCAGCACCTCGACGGCAGGAATGTCTGGATGGGTCGCGCCAAAGGCGTCGGCCCCTTCGACAAGCTCTCCGACCTCAACATCGGGCATCAGCTTTGCCAGAAACGACTCCGCCGCCGCCGGAAGACCGGCTGCAAGCGTCACCGCGATAAACGCCAAGGTTTTAATGAGGGATTGGAAAGTCGTCATGCGATGGCGTCCTTGAAGAAAGGTCGCCCGTCGCTGCGCATATCGTGCCCGGATTTTGCGCGTTCGGTCACGAATAGGTCCGGCGTGGTCTGCATGAAGGAATGCTCCACCGGAGGTCCGCGCAGCATAAGGCGGATCGTTGGTTTTCGAGAGGTGATTTCAGGTAAAACGACAGGGTCCGCGACACGGGGCAATCGCAGCATCGACACATCCACGCCGAATGGCACACCCGGCGCGGCCCCCGTGGCTTGGCAGCAGGTCAGGCAATCGCGACATGTCTCAGCCGGTTCGACCGGATCGCCCTCTGCATCAACGCGCACGGTCTTGGCGACGCCGTCGGCGCAAATCTCCATCAGAAAGCCGCCGTTCCCATCGGTCGCAGCCATCCCCAACTGGCCATACGCCGCAAGGCACACGATCAGAAACAGTCTGGACAAAAGGGAAACCGCAGCTTTCATACCGGCGATCTACCAACCCGGTGCACGGCATTCTTTGATCTAAAACAAAGAGACCGGATTCAGATTGAATTGATGGGGCGGCATCTTCCGATGTGGCAATCAAATTTCAGACCAACAATCGCAAATCTCACCCGACAAAACCGAGAGTTGATCGAGCTTCGCAAGATTGATGCTGGCCTAAATGTCGAAATCAGCGCAAAAATAGTCGCAATAGGCTCGTGCTTTGGCTCGTTTGGGTCGATCATCGACTGAAAAAGCTGAGGCACACTCGCTTTGACCTGCCGCGCGTCGATACGTTGAACGACCCGTCTTTCGTTTTTGCCAAGTAAAGCTGTGGATCAAACGCACCATTGGGAGGAGATCAGATGAACTTCACGACGAATAGGACCGGGGGTTGGTGCACGGCTGCGCTGGCCGCATTTTTCCTTGTGGCACCTCCGATGGCTGCGGTTGCCCAAACCACCGACAGCGACGCAGAGCCAGCACCGCAAGTGCCTGAAATCACGTTCACCTCTTGGACGGGGCCGTATATGCGCAGCCAGATGCTCGGCTTCGTGCGGCCTTATGAGGATGAGAACGACACGCGCGTTCATGTGGCGCATTACAACGGCGGTATCGACGAAATCCGCGATCAGGTGGAAAGCGCCAATGTCATCTGGGACGTCGTCGATTTGACCCAAGCGGATTCCCTGCGGGCCTGTAACGAAGGGCTGTTAGAGGATCTGTCCGATGTCGACCTGCCCGCCGGTGCCGATGGCACGCCCGCGCAGGACGACTTCGTCGAAGGCGCGCTGAACGAATGCGGCGTCGGCGTGATCGTCTGGGCGACCGCATTTGCCTATAGCAATTCGGCCTTCGGGGATAATCCGCCCACCACGATCAACGACTTTTTTGATGAAGAAACCTATCCGGGGGCGCGGGCGATCCGTGACGACCCGACTGTCATCATGGAATGGGCGCTGATCGCGGATGGCGTCGCGCAGGAAGACGTTTACGCGACACTGGAAACCCCGGAAGGCGTCGAACGCGCATTCGACAAGATGGAATCCATCCGATCCGGTCTGCAACTTTGGCAGTCCGGACGAGAGCCTGTGCGGATGCTGAACGCGGGTGAGGTCACGATGTCGATGATCTGGGCCACGACCGGCGCGACTGCCTCGCAAGAGGAAGGCGCGGATTTCACCGTCAACATGGACGGCCGGGTGGTAGAGCTTGATCTGTTCGGTATTCCGAAGGGCAGCCAGAACAAGGACGCCGCGATCGAATTCATCCGCTACGCCAGCAGCACCGAGGCCTTGGCCGGAATGGTGTCACATCTGCCGAACGGCCCGACGCGGAACTCCTCGCTAGAGCTGTTGTCAGAAGAAACGCTGGCGCAGATCCCGAACGGCCCCGCCTATGAGGATCAGGTTCATATCCTGTCCGATGCCGAATGGTGGGCGGCAAATCATGAACGCCTGGAAGAAGCGTTCGATATCTGGATGTCCGCCGGGGCCCGTCAGGGCGCGGCCGGCACGGTGCGCTAGGTCGCAAACAGGGACAAGGAATAGAAAAATGAGTAGCGAAAATTCAAACCGCGCGGATAACCTGGTCGCCTCGTCTGGCCTGTTCAAAGGGATGAACCCGCTGATGGGCATCGCCTCGATGGTGATGATCGTCGGCTTCGTCCTGTTCACCATTCGCGATGTCGAAGCCTCAAGCGCGATCTTTGCGTCGGGCAAGGAATTCATCATCGGCAGCCTCGATTGGTTTTACGTGATCGTGGTCAATATCGCCCTGTTCTTCGTTATCTGGCTGATGATCAGCCGGTTTGGCGATGTCAAGCTCGGCAAGGACGATGATGAGCCTGACTTTTCCACCTTTTCGTGGATTTGCATGTTGTTCAGCGCCGGGCTGGGGTCCGGCCTGATCTACTGGGGCGTTGCAGAACCGATGTTCCACATCCAAGGCAGCCCCTTCCTGACCCGCGACGGGCTGGAGGCTGGATCGGTCGACGCCGCAGTATCGGCGGTGACGATCACCAACTTCCACTGGGGCTTCCACGGGTGGGGGCTTTACGTACTGGTCGGGCTCTCTCTGGCCTATTTCTCGTATCGTCACGACCTGCCGCTGACCCTGCGCACGGCGCTTTATCCGGTGCTGAAAGAACGAATTTACGGCCCGTGGGGGCATCTGGTCGATCTGATCGGCGTGTTCGGCACGATCTTTGGCCTTGCCACATCGCTTGGCCTTGGCGTGACGCCGATTGCCGCGGGGTTGGAAAACCTTGGGTGGATGTCGAACACCCAGACCAATCAGTTGATCCTCGTGGCGATTATCACCTGCCTTGGCACCGCCTCCGCAGCGTCAGGCGTCGGCAAAGGCGTTCGGATTCTGTCCGAAGCCAATGTGATGGCAAGCGTAGGGCTTTTGGTGCTGTTTATCATCCTCGGCCCGACCGCGTTCCTTCTGGGGATCACGATCTCTGGCTTTGGGGATTACCTCTGGAACGTCATCCCGATGGGCTTCTGGATCAATGGCGATCCCGAGAACCAGTGGCAAAGCTGGTGGACGATCTTCTACTGGGGCTGGTGGATCGCGTGGTGCCCGTTCGTGGGCCTGTTCATCGCCCGCGTCTCCAAAGGTCGCACGATCCGGCAATTCTGCTATTGCGTGCTGCTGATCCCGACATCCGTGGTGATGCTTTGGATGGGCGTCTTTGGCGGTGCGGCGGCGGGCGTTGACCTGTTCTATGACGCAGGCGTCGTGGATGCGGTGAACGAAGACTACGCCGCTGGCGTCTTCGCCGCCGTCGCGGGCTTCGGCTATGACTGGCTGGTCTACCCGATCACGGTGCTGATCACGATCCTGCTGATCTCTTGGTTCGTCACCTCTTCGGACTCGGGCACGCTCGTGATGTGTACGATGCTGTCGATGGGCGACGAACATCCGCCGGTCAAGTTCCGCATCTTCTGGGGACTGACTGCCGGGATTGTCGCGGGGGTGTTGATGCTGGCCGGAGGGTTGAGCGCGCTACAGACCGCCTCTATCGTCGCAGGGCTGCCCATTGCGGTGATCCTGCTCTTCATGATCTACGGCATCGTCCATTCCCTGCACGAAGAACACCCGCTGCCGGATGTGGAGGATAAATACGACCTCGAATTCCTGAACCGCTAGGGTTCTGGAACTGGTCAACTGGTGTGGCAAGGGTGCAGACCACCCCTTGCCACATCTGTTTTTTGGTTGGAGTTCTAAAGGGGCAGCAGGCCCAACAGGTCTTCGGCATTGTCCAACCCAGACGTCGTTAGCCCAACATACCCCGGCCCGCCCTGCGATTGACGGCCAACCGCGTCCGCACCGTGCAAATGCTGCGCCTCCAGCACCGTATAGGGGCGCTGGTAGGTCCACGCGCGGTTGATGACAGCCACCGGGTCCGGGTCTGGCGGGACCTCATCCGTGAAGGCGAAGAAATAAAGCGTGAAGCCATACTCCTGCACCGGTTCAACGCAGATAAGCTTCATTTCCAACTGTTGAACGCAAAGCTGATGAACCTTGTCGATGTCTGCCGTGCGCAAAGTGACTAGGTTCAAGCAAGGCCCACCGCCAAGCGCATCCGCATCACGGAGCGGTGGCTTCGACACGCCTTCGAAAACATGCTGGATCAGTTCGATCTGGAACCCTTCCGGGTCTGACAAATGCGCCAAATAACCGACATCCCGAAACTGGCGCGGCTGGCTGACCTCAACCCCTTTATCAGCAAGCTGCCGATACGCCAGATCAAGATCCGGCACAGAGATCGCGATTTTCCAATAGAGATCATGCGGCGAAGGTTCATAAACGCCCGAGGCTTCCGAAAACGAAATCTCCACCTCGCCCGGACCATACCCAAGCACATTCGGGCCAGTCTGGCGCATCCCTAAAACACCGGTGTAGAAGGCTGCTTTCCCGGCAAGCCCCGCGCTCGCCAGATGAAGCGTGCCGAGTTGTCGATCGGGTGATCTGGCGTGCATCACCTCGCCCCAATCATTCGGCGGCCCGGGTGTTCGCGGGGTTGTGGATAACGACCTGCTGAAACGGAATTTCCCAATTGTGTTTGTTCGCCAACCCGACCATGCAGCGGGCAAGTTCGCGCTCCAGTTCCTCAAACCGATGCGCCGCTGTGCCGGCGACGTCAATCTCAACCTCGTAATCCAGCGACGACGCCCCGGCGCGCAGAAACTCCACGTCGACCTTCTGCAACTCCGACGGCGGCAACAGCGCTTCGAAATGCTCACGAACGCCGCGCCGCATGGCGTCGATCACACCGTCGGTCGCGTCGGCCTGATGCCGATAGCCGATGCCAAACTCAATCTCGATCCGATAGCCGCCGGATAGGTTTTCGGGATTCGTCGCCAGAAAATCCTCGGTCTGGTATGTGACGCGTGACCCGCCCAGCAATTCGACAACAACCATCTCTGGCGTCTGCGCAACGACCTGCCCCGCTGTGTCGTCTGACAGTTTGACCCAGTCGCCCTTGTTCGACGGAAACCATGCCTCATCCACCGCAGCGGGCCGGGAGTGCATGGAAACGATCTCTCGAACTGGAAGCGTGAACTCACCCCCATCAAGGGCCGGATTGACGAGGTCGGTGAAGAAACTAAGACGCGCCACCTTGAACGGCACGCCGTTGAACAACACCCGCTCTCCTTCCTGCACGGCCCCGAGGTTCAGCAATACGGAAAGCTGCTCAAGCAAGTTCGGCAACATTTTCAATGCAACCCACAGCGCAGCGATGAACAACAGCATGGCGAGGCCCAGCAACAACCAATCATTGCGCATGTTGAACACAACGACCATCGCGCCGAAGCTTGCAAAGACCGAAAAGACGACGAACAGGATGCCCCCCAATCGCATCGCGAAGGTCTTTTCTTTTGTTCTGCGTGAGATCGCCTTCTGCGCTAGGAACAGCAAGAGGCGCGCGATGATCAGCACGCCAAGAAACGCCCCGATCCCAAGAATAAGGCTGATGCCGCGATCCCGAAAGAACCGTTGGAACGTCGAATTCACGTTGCGGCCAACCGTCACGCGTTCCGATTGCAAATCCTCGATCTGCTGTGACAGGGCGTCGACTTGCGTTTCATGCAATGTCAGCCGCTCGTTCCAGGTCGACAGATCGTTGTTCAATCGTTCGGCAACCGCGGAGCTCGGCTCCTGCGCCAGAACGGCCTTGATGTTTGCGATGGCAAGCGCGGCGCTATCAAGCCGCCGCACCGCAACATCCTGATTGCGGCGCGCGCGTTCCAATTCACGGGCATCGTTTGTCGCTTCGTTCAGGACAAGCACGAAGGGTTCAATGAGGCTCTGAAGCTCAGAGTTCAAATCAAACTCCGACTCATCCATCGCTTGATAGCCCTGCTCAGAAATGCCGGTTACGACGACTGAAATCTGCTCTTGCACGTCGCTGAGTTCTGACCGGAGCCTCTCTAACTCCTCCGCCGCCGCTTCGTCCCCCTCCTCTGCCGGGACTTCGTTTGCGGTGGCTATTTGATCTTCGAGGCTGGTTTCCAAATCCAACAGAGGCTGCAGCAAATCGATGGTATTCTCAGCGCGTTCCACAATCTCACTGCCGGTGTTTTCCTGCCCCGAGTCCGACGTCTGCGCACTGGCCCAGCTTCCGAATGTCAAACACACTGCCAGAACGACAAATCGCAGGCCCATCGTGTAAATCATGCGCGTATGGTTCAAGTTTCGCCCTCCACCTCTCACTGCCCATCCCACCAGATCAAAGCAGCCCGCCCACCATACCTGTCCAGCGGTTCATGGCCACATCTCAATTCGACCGTCGCGAATACCCCGTCGGCGCCCCCAAATGACATTGACGCAATTGCCGATCTGGTACATCAGCACAACAAAGCGAACGACCAGCTTGCACATGCGGGCTATTTCGACTTTTTTAACGATGCCGAGGCGAGGTCTGCGAAAATCGGGCCGCGTTGGTTATGATTGGCGCGTTGGAATAGAAGAAGAACACGAGGCAACGATGGGCTCGACGCCACTACTGCTTACCAATCAGGTAACGGCCGTTTTCCGAACTCGCCGGAAAGAGGACGCTGTTGTTGTGTCGAATGAGCTTACGGGCAATGCGGAGGCCGTCGTCCCGCCTATGGATTTCGCCGAAGTGGATCTGGACACGGAACAATCCGAAGCTGTCCGAAATACAACGGCTGAACCCCGACCTGCCGCCGACGATGCCGATCTTCGCGCATATGCTTTGTCGCTTGCCGATGCCGACTTGTTTGTTTTAGTCGATGAGCGGACCGAAACACCCGCATCAGAGCTTTCCATCGTCAAGATCGACGGGCGGCAATATACGCTCGCCTTCGAAACCGACGATAACGTGAGTGAACTGCTGGGCCGCGAGGCTGTCACGCTTGCCCTTAAGGGGCGTGATCTTTTCAATCTGGTCAAAGAGCGTGACGTCAGAGTCGCGATGAATGCCGGCGACCCGGAATCGGCAAAGCTGTTGTCGTGTGAATTGATCGATTGGGTGTGTGACAGGTTTGAAGAAGATGCCGCCGCAGAAACCCCCCAGTCGTTTGAACAGACATTCAACTTCAGGGCGTTGCTGACCCCACGGAATTTTCCGGACACGGTGAAAGTGCGTCTGGGCGAAACACTCTCGCCCTTGTCTGATCTGTTCGATCAGGCCTTTCTTCTGAGGGCCGAGTATGAGGATGGTAAATCCGGCTATCTCCTCGCCGTATCTTCTGTCGAAGAGGACAATCAAAGACGTATCGCAGACGCGATAACCACCGCCGTGACCGAAAGCGGTCAAATCGACCTCAAGCTTGATATCGCGATGCTGACCGACGACGAAGACACCCTGAATCGTCTTGGCCGGGTCGCCGTTGTCATCAAGCCTGCGCGTGCGAATAATCGTCAGGGATTGCGGTTCCGCCGCGCCCCAAGCGAGGATACGGACCAGACCTAAGCGACCAAAACGACCCCGGCGTTTGGAATAATCCGCGATTAAGAAATTTTTTACTTTTCTTGGCTCAACGCTGGATTGTTCATGCCTGCTTGACTCTTCCGGGGCGATTTATCCCCAGAAAGAGACAGTATCGGCCGTTTGCCGTGAATGTCCCTAATTCGTGACACAAATTCTCCCCAATTTTCGGTGAAATGAAACCGGTTGTTAACCAAAGTGGGGAAGTGAGCATGAAAATCAGTGTTTTCGGCATCGGCTATGTTGGCGTTGTTTCTGCAGCGTGTCTGGCCAAAGAAGGTCACGACGTTATTGCGGTCGATGTTGACCCTGGCAAAATTGATTCAATCAATGCGGGGAATTCTCCGATTGTTGAGCAGGGCATTGATGATCTTGTTCGCGAGGTTGTTGCCGCAGGAAAGCTGACCGCAACAGCAGATACAGAATTCGCCGTTCAGAATACCGAAGCGTCGTTCATCTGTGTTGGGACACCATCGGCCCCGGACGGGTCCGTTGGCCTGACCTATGTCGAAGGCGTCTGCCGTAATATCGGCGCGGCACTTGCAGGCAAATCGGATTATCATTCGGTCATCGTTCGTTCGACCATCGTGCCGGGCAGCACCGAAGACTGCTGCATCCCCGCGCTTGAAGAAACATCGGGCAAATCGGCCGGTGTTGGCTTTGGCCTTGGATATTACCCGGAATTCCTGCGCGAAAGCACGGCAATCAAAGACTACCATGATCCGGGCCTGATCGTGTTCGGATCGATGGATCAGCCGACGCAGCATATCCTGACCTCGCTGAACGAACATTTGCCTTGCGAGATTCACAAGGTCGATATCCGCACGGCCGAGATGGTCAAGTACACGTCGAACGCCTGGCGCGCGACCAAAGTTACCTTTGCCAATGAAATCGGAAATATCGCCAAGGCGTCTGATATTGACGGCCAGACGGTGATGGAAATCCTGTGTTCCGATGACAAGGTGGCGATGTCGCCCTACTTCATGCGGCCGGGCTTTGCCTTTGGCGGATCGTGCTTGCCGAAAGACGTCCGCGCACTGCGCTATCTGGCCCGCAGCACAAACACCTCAGCCCATTTGCTGGAATCCGTTCTCAAGGCGAACGAGGAACAGATCGCCCGTGCGGAATCCATGGTCGAAGCCTCCGGTGCGCGAAAGGTCGGGTTCGTCGGGATCAGCTTTAAACCCGGAACCGACGATCTGCGGGAAAGCCCGCTTGTCGCGCTCGCATCGCGTCTGATCGGCAAGGGGATCGAGGTCAACGTCTATGACCCGTTTGTTCAGGAAGCCTTCGACGCCGGAACACCGGGGGCGGGCCGTGGCAATGACGGCATCCCCGACCTGAAAGACCGGATGGTCGATGACCTCGACCAACTGCTGAATGACGCAGGTGCTGTCTTGGTCGGTAACTACTACGCCGACACGGTTGAAAAGCTGAAGGCCGCCGCCGACCGGCAAACCGTCGTCGACCTGACCAGACTGCATCGCGATCTGGTCAGCGAAGGCTCCTACGCCGGCATCTGCTGGTAAGGCGCGGGAAAGGGCGGGGGCCATGACACGCGCGATGACGCATATCGCCTATTTCGGACTCATCGTCTTGTTGACGCTGTCCGTTCCGGCGGCATTCGTGGGCGACCCCCGCGCTGCGCGACACGCGATCGTCGTCATCGGGATACTCGGCGCATGGCGCTATTCCTGGGCGACGATCAACTTCACCCGCGCGATCATTTTCCGCCGTTTCGCCCACCCGAAACGCAAACGGAAAGCGTTCAAGCGATACAAGGAAAGCGGGGTCGTCAGCCACGCGTTCTTCATGGTCACGTCCTACATGGTCGATCAGGACACCACGCTGATGGTCTACCGGCGCCTGTTTCGTGCCGCGGCGAACGCCGAAGGCGGCGCGACCATCGTATCGTCGGTCGTGGATGGCGCTGATGAACGTCTGATCCGTCAGGTCTATGCGACGATGCAGGAAGACATGTCGTCGGTCAAACTGGTGATCGACCGGATCAAGTCGAACGGCAAGCGCGATGCAATGGCGCGGGCGCTGCGGATACTGGCGTCGTTCTCGCCCACGCCGCATGACATCATGATCTTCGTCGATGGCGATACCGTCGTTCCCGACGATGTCGTTGCCCAGTCCGCGCCGTGGTTCAGCGACCCCAATGTCGGGGCGCTGACGACGCACGAGGCCGCGATCATCGAGGAAGAGGGGCTGTTCAAGGACTGGTTCACCCTGCGCTTCAACCAGCGGCAGGTCATGATGTGTTCGATGGGCCTTGCCCGGAACGTGCTGACCCTGACCGGGCGCATGTCCGTGTTCCGCGCCACGCTGGCGACTGATCCGAATTTTGTTCAGGGCGTCGGTCACGACTATCTGGACCACTGGCGCCTTGGTCGCGTCAACTTCCTGACCGGCGATGACAAATCGACGTGGTATTGGCTGCTCAGAAACGGCTACCAGATGCTTTACCTGCCGGACGTGGTTTCCAGATCGGTGGAAACACAGCCAAGGGATACGTTCTTTGACAGCGCCAAGACGCTTATGGTGCGCTGGTTCGGCAACATGATGCGCACGAACGGGCGTGCCCTGACGCTGGGCCCGAAGGCGATGGGGTTCTTTACCTGGTGGTCGATCCTTGATCAGCGGGTCAGCATGTTCACGACGCTGGTCGGCCCGATCTCGATTCTGGCGACCGCCATCCTGCTGACCCCGGCGGTGCTGCCGCTATATATCGGCTGGGTTCTGGCGACGCGCTATATCTTCTGCGCCTTCATCGCGCTGTTCAACGGCACATGGTTCCCGGTCACGCACCCGCCGACGCTTTACTTTTCGCAGATCGTCGGGGCAGCGATCAAAACCTTCGTCCTGTTTCGCCTCGATAAGCAGAAATGGACTCGCCAAAATTCAACCGGCAAGGCCGCCGTATTGGCCTATTTCGACCGCCTCAAAGCAGTGGAATCTGCAGCACACCACGTCGCAACGTTGTGCTGGCTGACAATCGCTGTCCTCTTCGTAATGACAATATAAGAGAAGAATAATGGGACTTAGAAACATCGAGAATAAGGGACTTAACCTGGTCAGCACCAGCGTCCCCGCATCCTACGAGTTCGGCTTTGAGAATGAGCATCCGACCGTTTCGCCGCCGTTCACGATGTCGGTGTTTGGGCAGCGCTTCGAAGGGCGCCGCCTTTCGCTGACGACGGTGCATCTCGCCGCAGAGGACGAGGTGATCCTGATCGCCGGGTCCAACCACACGGTCACGATCCAGTTCGAGTTCCAGAATTTTTCCGTGTCGATCTACCCCGAGGTGATCGTTGTCGGCGAGAAAAACGGTGAGCTGATCCTGAAATTCGCGGACCCGTCCGGGGATCACGCGGCGCAGCTTCGGTTCGTTCTGAACAGCTTTATCGCGGGCGATTTCGTCACACTCGGATCGGTGATGAGCTATTCCGGCCCGACAAAGCCGAAAGAAGAAAAGGCGGCGGTCGAGAAAAACTGGAAAGAACGGTATCGGTCGATCGGGGTGTTCTTGGCCTCTGCCGCGCTTGCTGTCGTCGCGGCGTCGGCGCTCTTTACGCGCTACACGACCAGCTACGAAATGCACCCCGTTCTGATCGAACGCGCGGGTCATTCCATGCAGGCAACGACCGCCGGTCAGGTGGCTTATCTGAACCCCGAGGCGACAAAGGGAGAGATTCTTTTTTCGGTTAACGCGAATAGTGGCGACGTGCTGAACTTCCAGATGCCATGTGACTGTAAAGCTGTTTTGGCTCAAGGTGTTAGAGAAGGCATAACAGTTCTTCCTTCCGACGTAATCTTGACAATATTGGTTAATAACTTCGATCTCAGCATAGAGACTTTGATGAGTGTCGAAGGGCTAGCACGCGCGATGAGTGGGGATCACGTGTATCTGGATCTGGCGGACGGACGGTCCATCCCAGTTCAGGTAATTGCTGGCCAGGCCGCCAACACCGCCGCACTAAGTGGTGAACTGTTGGTCCCGGTCCGACTGGAAGCTCCTGAAGGTGCTCTGTCAGAGACTGACATAGGAAAGTTTGCTCAGTTGCGGTTGACGAAGTCGTTCTTCTGAACCGAGCACATCGAGGGGAGTTGACGTGAAAAAGATTTACCCACTCATACTGTGCGGAGGCAGCGGCACACGCTTGTGGCCCCTTTCGCGGACACGGAGCCCAAAGCAGTTCCAGAAAATTGGCGGCAAGAACTCTCTGACGTTCTTCCAGACGGCCATCCAGCGCCACCGAGGTGAGCGTTTTCACGAACCTTGCATCGTGACCAATCTGCGCCATCGCGGCACCGTGGTCAGCCAGTTGCGCGAAATTCAGTCAGGGTCGCAGATCATTTGCGAACCGATGGGGCGGAATACCGGCCCGGCCGTCCTGGCCGCCGCACACGCCATGAACAGCCGCGACCCGAATGCGATCATTCTGGTTATCCCGGCAGATCACGTCATCGAAGGCGACATCAACGAAACGATCTTTTCGCAGGTCGACGCGGTCGCCGACGGACAAATCGTTACATTCGGCATTGCGCCGCGTGGGCCCGAAACCGGTTTTGGCTACGTCGTTCGTGGCGAAGAACTCGCGGATCATCCCGGCCTGCATAAGGTTGAACAATTCATCGAAAAGCCTCCGCTGCAACAGGCAGAGGAACTTGTCGCCGGTGGAAATGCGTCTTGGGCGTCCGGGATTTCGATGTTCTCGGCCCGGTCGATCATCGAAGAATACGAAAAACACGATCCTGAAACCGCCGCGAACGTGAAAAAATCGGTCATGGGCGCGAGCCTGTTCCCCGAGGCGTTGTATCTTGACGCCGACGGGTTCAGCCAGACGAAAGCAGAGCCGACGGAAAAAGCGGTTTTCGAAAAGACCGACCGCATCGCCACCGTTTCGCTTGATGTGACGTGGAGCGATGTTGGCAGCTGGGCTGCGATGTATGACATCTCGGCACCGGACAAGGACGGCAACGTCTTTCAGGGTGATGTTGTCGCCGTGAATTCGAAAAACACTCTGGTTCGGTCGGAAAGCCGATTGGTAAGCGTCGTTGGGGTTTCAGACATCATCGTCGTCGACACCTCTGACGCGATCCTGATTACCCGGCGCAACAAGTCGCAGCACGTCAAGGAAGTGGTCGAAATCCTCAAGAAAAACAGCCGATCCGAAGCAGAGCATAACGTCGGGGCCGCACCAAAGATGATCCCCTTCTCTGCGCCAAAGGTTCAGGAACAGATCCTGCAAACGGACAATTTTCAGTTGGGAACAAGCCAGATCCCGGTTGGCGGATGTATTGACATGGAAGACGGTCACGGAAAGCAGGTGATTGTCGTAAACGGGTCGGTGCACGCACAGGGTCCGGGTTGGCAGAAAACGGTTCGCGAAGGCGGTCGTATCTACTCCGATCCCGAAGGCTCAATCCGCATCACGAACTGCGAAGATGTCGAGACAGAACTGCTGTTCATGGCGTTCGATGTCGGGGTGGAATCGCCCAAGTCCGTGCCAATGGCCGGACATGCCTAGCCTTTTCAGGAAGGGATGCTTAGACGCTCAGCGATTGATCCTCGCCGCCCTTTTTGGTGCGCATATGTCAGGCGCAAGCTCTGCCGCGGAACCCGCGTGGGAACTGCTGGAGCTTCGGGCCAATCTGACCCAGCTTTCCGATGACCTTCGGCCCCGTGGTGGGTCCAGAGAACCAAGGGTGCGCGACTTGGTTGAGGGGCTGAGCTGGTCCCTGCCAAACGCGGTCCCATCGAATAACCCCGAACTCCGCGACCCTGCCACCCCTGCGGTATTCGGCTGGACAGACGGGCGGATGGCCCTTGCCACCCTGTCGCAAGTTTACGGGGGTGCTGACAATTTCGACGTGCTGCAAGCCACGCGAAAAGGCGATAACGAGGCTATTCTTATTGAATCCGGCGTCGCAACGCTGGATCAGCTTCGCAGAAACCTGACCAACCGCCATATCGGATGGGATGTCAGAACCCGAACCGATGTGCTTCGGGTGCCGATCATCGTTGGCCAAGACGCGACCTTGCAGCTTGGCCGCGATGAGGTGTTGATGCTCAGCCGGCGCGATGGCGCGTTTATTATGAACTACGGCCGTCTTGAGGTTATGGGCGGGGAAATATCCGCCACCACGGACCAGAATGAACGCAATGATGAGTTCAATCCGTTCATCGCCTCACTTGGGTCGGGGTCTGTGCATCTGTCCGAGGCGACGTTCACGGGACTCGGCTTTGGCAATACCGAAAAATTCGGCGGATTTTCGATCCTTGCCTACCCGACGCTGCGCCCCTCACAGCGCTCCGTCATCGAATACAGCAGCTTTGAAGGCTTGGTCACGCTGTCCGTCGTTGGCGTGACGAATGTAGAGCTGCGGGAAAACAAGCTGTTCGACATGCGGCGCATTCCGCTTCTGATTTCGCGGTCGCAAAACGCCTTGGTCGTCGGAAACCTGTTCGCAGGCGACTCTCCTACCAACGCCATTCGGGTGTCTGACGGATCGGACCGCACCAAGATCATCGGAAACATCATCCTTGAAGGCAGGCGTGCCGGGTTGCTGATTGCATCGGGCAGCGATCATGTTGAGGTCAGCGGCAACCTGATCTGGCACCGCAACGGCGGCGGCGTAAAGCTGCACAATGTGGCGTGCGGGCGCGTCGAACAAAACACCATTGTCGACGACAAGCAAAAGGGCGTGGAAATTCGCAACAGCCGGGATTCCTTCATCCACGCGAACCATATTATCGGCAATAAGAACGCAGGAATATGGGTGTCCGACCAGATCGCCAGCGATGTTACCTATGTCTCTGACAATATGATGCGCGAAAACGGGTCGGGTGTTGCGACGGCAACCGGTGCAAATATCGCGATGTCGGGCAATGATCTGTCAATGCAACTGCCGCGGCTGCTGGATGGCGATGTCACGCAGCACTTCCGTTCAATCGTCAGGGACTTGCACGGGCAAACACCGATCATACTAAACGCTGGCGGTGCGCTGGAAACAGAGCAACTATCCCCGGAGTCGTGCGAGTCTTGATCCGCGACACCCCTGAGATAGACTGAGGTTAACGACTTAGACAAATAAGCGACGACGGCTTGGGGTTGGCGACGCGCGCAAAGAAAGCGCAAACATACTTGGGTGCGAGCAAGGGACGATGGGGCGAACAGGAATAAATCCTATTTGGTTAAGGGATTGGCTAAAGATATTCCTTGTATCTTTGGCGGTGCTTTTTTCCGTGCCGGAAACAGCGAAATCTCAGTCAAACCTTGGGTGCCGTGACCTTCTCGGGGGGCGGTTTCCGGCGATCGAGGGCACGGGCGGCATGTTCTTCCGGGTAGAGCCGGATATGCTGATGTATAATCGGCTGTCCGACGAAATGGTCGATCAGATCGGCGACCTCGCCAAAGCCTTGTCCGCGAACGGCACGACGCTGGTTTTGTTGCCGATGCCGACGAAAGCGCTGGTGATGTCGGAACGCCTTGGCCCCGACGCCGCGCAATTCGGATACGATCCGTCGCTGGCCGCAACGATATATGCCGACACGCTGGCCCGGCTGGACGCCGCCGGTGTGACACTGATCGACGTGCGCGCGGTTCTGCGCAATGCCAACGCGCAAAGCCAACCCTATTTTGACGCTGACAGCCGGTTGAACAATGCCGGGCTGCTGGCCTTGGCCCGCGCATTTGCCGAAGGCGTCGTTGGTGCCGATACCTCCGGCATCGCGACTGAGACTGTCGGAACCACCGAACTTGCATCCGTCGAACGGCTGTCGCTTCAATCACAGTGCCTGATGTCGTTGCCCGAAGTCTCATCGCCCGATGTCAGGCTTGATACGGCTGAGGTGCCAGACGGCTCGACGGCCAGCCGGATCATGTTGGCAAACACCGATCTGACCGGGCAAAGCGACCTTAATTTCGTGCATTACCTTGCCGGACTATCCGGCCTGCCGGTTGCGCAGCACAGCGTTACCGACAGCGGCGTGGCCGCAGCTGCGTCTGCGCTGACGTCAGACACGTTCTGGGACCTGCGGCCCGAATATCTGATCTGGGAATTGCCGCTTTGGCAGAATCCGGGGCGTCATGGCGACCAACCTCTGCGCGAACTGATCGCTGCCGCGAAAGGGCAATGCGGTCAGGAACTGGTGGCGGAGCGCACCGACACAGGGAAGCTTCGCGTCGATCTGCCGCAGCTTGATCGGCCCAAGGTTCATTCCCTGTTGCTTCAGTTGGGCGATCAGGCCACACGCCGCGCTGATTTCGGCTTCACCTCTGCGCAGGGCCAAGTTCGGTCGCGATCGATCCTGCGCCCGGAGGATCAGCAGCCAACCACTCGTTTTCTCATGCCGATGACCGGCCTGTGGCCGGATGGGGCCGAAACGGTCGAGGTCACATCAGATGCGATTGCAGATGGCGACGCCAAGGTATTCCTATGCGAAGGATAGGTATGATGACCGGGAAACGCATCAGCGGCGTTCTGTTCGCACTCGTTTGCCTTGCGATGCCACGGCCCGCATCGGCAGAGCTTTTGTCGCTGAATTTCCTGCCACCGGACCTGCCCGCCAGCAACCTGTGCGGAATACAAGTGGCGGATGCAGACCCCGCATCCAGCGAAGAAAACGAAGGGGGCGACGGACGACAAGACCTGACTGAAGAGGATCGGCTGGATTTCCTGTCGCGCGATATCAACAGCCTGACCCGCCAAAACCCGGACGCGTGGTTTGACTTCATCGCTGGCCTGATCACCTACCGGGCAGAACTTGACCCCGAGTTTGCCGGCGCCGAAGAAGCCTTCGCGCGGATCAACCTATATGTCGCGGCCGAGCGGTTTGACGAATTGCAGCAAACCGAAACCGTCGAAAACCTGCGATTTCAGGCCGATACGCTCACGAACAATCAAAAGGTAAAACTGGCACATTACTACCTGTCCGGGGTCGGCGTCGCACAAGACCGAGACCTCGCGCTGGAACTTATTGTTAGCGCCGCGCTGGAAGGTAACGCGAACGCCCTGCTGGACATCGTGCGGATGCAGCTATCCGGCGAAGAGATGACGGATTGGTCCCTATCAGCCGAGCAGACAGCGACGATGGCCTATGGCGGCGTGATCGGCAAACTCAACGCCGGTATCTGCAATCGCGCCGAACGTCTGGCGCGGGAATACACCGACGGCGACATCCTTTCGCCCAACCCTGATCTTGCCTACGCGTGGCGAAAATTCGCGGCGGATATGGGCGGCAAGGATGCCGCGTGGCGCGTCGTTGAACACCAGTTGAACTCCGTGTCCCCCGAAAAGGATTACGAGGAACTGCAGCGCTATCTGAACATCGCTATCGGTGATTTTCGGGACATCGGCAGCGCTGACGTTCATCGGTTGATCGACCAAGGCGCACGTTCAGAGGCTGATGTCAAAAACGTCCTAGGCCATTATCCCAGCCCCTCTCCGTCGTTGCAAAGGCGATCCGCCGTACCATTTCTGGAACTGGACCTCGACCTTGAAACCGGCGACCAAGCCACCGACAGCCCCTATCTGCAATACCTGCGCGAAATCGCAGCCATCCCCGACGCGCCCGGCCTGATCTACACCCGGCTGGCAAAGGAACTGCTGCTGTTGAAAGGCGCGTGGGAAGGGGCTGCCGAAGCGGTCCCCATCCTCGAACAAGCCGTCGAACTGGGCGAACCCGAAGCAATGGCCATTCTTGCCGAAATTCTGCTGCGCGACGTGGATGATCCGGCCATCGCCAAACGGGCGGAACAATTGCTGATTGATTCCGTGTCGCTTCACGGGCACGCGCCATCGATGAATAGGCTGACTAACCTCTATCGCTGCCAGATGCCCAACGCCCCCTTGCTGGCCGAGGCGAACTATTGGGCCGACACCTATGGGGCGACCGATCTTGCGCCGATCAGAATGCCCGCAACCGATCTGGCCCGGATCGACGCAACGCTAGAGCCCGAAGCCGTCGCAAAAATCCAGAGCTTAGCCCTTCTCGGCCATGGCAGTTCAGCCGCGAACCTGCTGCAATTGATGCAATCTGACCTTATGGTGTCGGACCAGACCCTTCGGTTTTGGGCAGAGCGCGTAGGTCGCAGCGACCGGGCGCTCGAAGATTTCGTGCGTCAGGAATTCGAACTCGCCCTGACCAGCGAACAGCGCCAGAAAGCGGTAGAGATTTTCCGGCGCGCCTACCTTCACATCGGCCCGGCGATTACGCTCGATCTGGCGGTCGCGTTGGTGAAACATGCCGGGCGCGATCCGGTGGTCAGCGCGGAAATCCAGCAACTTCTGTATGACGCCGGCCAACGTGGCGAAGGGGCCGCAATCCGTCTGCTGAGCCGTCTGACCAAATCGGAAGGGATCATCACCTACGGCGTGTTCAGCGACGCAATCGAAACGCGCGGCGACTTTCTGGCCTTCATGTTCGCCGCCCCGTTCATCACCGATGAGGAGTTCGATGACTACATGAAGCGCGCCGTTTCGATCATGAACTGCACCTCTAAAGACATTGCAGAACTGACCGATGCCTACGTCCTGCGCGGCCGCGCGGACGAAGCGACCCATTGGACAAAAATCGGGCTGACAATCGAAGAAGGCCATATTCTTTCGCGGCTGGGGATCAACGAAGTGCACCGCGCCTATTTCGGCACCGGCGCGCCGGAGGCGTTTGAACCGAACGACACCGCCCCTGCCGATCTGGCCACCCTGCAACGGGCTTACCTGCTGGCCTCAAACCCAAACGCCCGTGCGTATGATCCTGAGGGTGCGGCAGGCCACCTCGTCTCCCTGCTTAGCCAATCGGACAGCTCCGTTCTGTCGTGGGCGCTTGATAAGTATCGAAGCGCCCGCCGCCCCGTGCAGCGTGGCGTCGAGGCGCAGCTTGATATTCCAGCGGTCTATGAACAGGTCGCAAATTCCGGCGACAGCCGGGCGATGTTTGAATACGGAATGCACTTGCGTACGCAGGCAGAGGGGGCGACGGACTTGGCTCAATCGACCGACTGGCTGCGACAAGCGGCAGAATCCGGTCTAAGTCAGGCGATGGTCGAATATGCCTATGCAATCGGCTTTGGTCTTGGCCAGACCCCTGATCCAAAGCTGGCGGTCATCTGGCTGCAAAAAGCCGACGGCCTGAACGCGCCCGACGCGCGGGGGCTGCTCGACATCTTCAACGCGATGACCCGTGAATGAAACCCCGCACCCTCAGACCCATCGCAATATGGTCCGCCGCCATCCTGTTTCTGTATTGCAGCCCCTCTGCCGTGCACGCCGAAGACCGCTGTGCGCCTGAAACCCCGCCGATCATCTCGCTGTCCTATGTCAGCCGCTATTCCGACGACGACGGCAGCAGCAGCGTCTTGGACCCGCTCCGCGAGGCAGAGGCCGAGGCTGCGCTCGCGCCGCTCGACCAGTTCATCGTCGACCTCGCGGTGCTGACTGATCGGCTATACACCGGCACCGTCAGCGACCGCGAAGCCACCTCGACCTGCATCCTTGAACAGCTTGCCCACTGGGCCAGCGCAGATGCGCTTTCGGACCTTGGCACCGAAACGGTCGAATTGACAATCGGCGCGAGGTTGGCGGCGTTTGGCATGATCCTCTGGCAAACCTCACCCTATGCGCCCGCCGACCCAAACCGCGATGTTATCCTTGATTGGTTGGGGCGGCGCATGGACGCGCAGATGGCATTTTGGGAAACCGCCCATGAAGGCGCGCAAACCGGAAATCTGCGGGCGTGGGCTGGCCTTGCCGCGGCGGCGTATTCCCTTCAGGCGGACAGTCCAGAAAAACGGGATTGGGCGGTCAAATCTGTTGAGGCGGTTTTATGCACAGCATCGCCAGACGGAAGCCTGCCGCAAGAAATGTCGCGCGGAAAATACGCCCTGCATTACCAACTTCACGCAATCGCGCCGCTGGTCTCCGCGACCCTTCTGCTGGAACGGCAAAGGGTGCCAATCAGCGATAGCTGCAACGGCGCCCTGCACCGCGTCGTCGACTTCGCAGTGTCCGATCTGTCGGACGGCAAACAAACCCAAGCCATCACCGGCACCGAACAAAACCTGTTCGACGGCACCGATACGTTGATGAACTTCCAACTGGCGTGGATCGAGCCTTATCTGCTACTGCGAAGCAGCGAAGCACTTGAAGACCTCGCAACGAATTTCCGCCCCCTGACCTACTCAAAACTCGGGGGCAATCAGACGGAGCTTTGGCAGCGGTAGCCCGATAGGGCCACCCCTCCCCTGTCATTTCCTTCACTCCGACGCGCCGATTTCTTTATAATTACGCATAACCTCGGCGTGCGGTTCGATCACACCCCACTGGCCCGCCGCGAATTCGATATCCAGCGCCTTGGCCCAAGCGGCTTGCGATGTAACCTCAGGATCTGTCGCTTAAGCATGACATTCTAAATAGCCGTCCCGGCCAACGCCTGTTGATG
The DNA here is from genome assembly GCF_048060095.1 of Aliiroseovarius sp. YM-037. NCBI lineage: Bacteria > Pseudomonadati > Pseudomonadota > Alphaproteobacteria > Rhodobacterales > Paracoccaceae > Aliiroseovarius > Aliiroseovarius sp. YM-037. The sequence continues at coordinate 71,017 of NZ_JBLUOA010000006.1, forward strand.
CGATCGCAGCGATTACGTTGTATTCTTACCTAAAGATGGAACCTGCAAACCCCGATCTGGCCAAATTTCCCGCGAATGGAGCATCAACTGAAGATAGCGACGCGTGTAGGCGAACGTTTCGTAGAAAAGCGACAACGGTGTAGGCCAAGGCGGGGTCAGCGCGGCTTCTGCCTCGCCGGCGTCAAAATGCAGAACTGCATCGTGCTTTTGCGCCAGGTGTTGCATGCGCTTGTTCTCTTTCAGGCAGAGCATGTGAATCGACTTGATGTTGCGGTTCTGCGCTGCGGTGATAGCACGGTCGAATAATGCACCACCGATGCCCAACTCCTGCCATTCGGGTTCAACCAATAAAGCAATCTCGGCGGTCCGAGGCCATCTGTCCTTAACAACACGCAATTCAGCGATACCGTGCAATGTTTGATCGGGGAAAGCGCCAAAAGCCACGGTATCCGTCGACATCAGGCTTTCGACGTAGCTTTTCAGATACTCATCACTCACCGGGGCACCGAACCTGAGGCGGCGCGTTTGCAGGTCCATTCTTTGAAAGAAATCGACCATTGTTGCCTGGTCAGACTGCCACAATCGTCTGATATTGGGTCGGATATAGCCTGCTTCAGTTTCCATGAACTCGGACCTTATTGCTAAAACAGCCGCGCTGGCGGCTATCGTGGCCTCCCATATGATAGGTAATGCTGCGTCGCGGCATTTTCCAGTGGCATGGAGGGCAAAGGCAGGTTTTCGTTCAAAAGAATTCGATTCCCGAACATGGCCCATGCTGGGTTTCCGACATTGGATGGCCGGATGTCGCTCAAAGTAGATCAGCGAGTTTTAGCCTTTGGATTTTTCCCGACGGCCCCTTTGGCAGTTCCTTTAGAAAGTGCACACGCTCTGGCGCCTTGAATTTGCCAAGACGCTCTTTGCAAAGCGACAATAGATCCGCTTCCGCCAGAACGGAGCCATCGCGGATAGCGACAGCCGCCTCGACCCGTTCGCCGTATTGCGTGCAGGGGCGAGCGAATGCGGCGGCCTCGATGATATCGTTGTGGCTATATAGAACTTCATCGATTTCACGCGGGGCGATGTTCTCGCCGCCTTTGATGATCAGCTCTTTCAGGCGCCCGGTCACGAAGACATAGCCGTCGGCATCCATTCGCCCAAGGTCGCCGGTGCGCAGCCAGTCGCCAGCGAATGTCGCGGCTGTTGCATCGGGGTTGTGGAGGTATTCGTGCATAACATTTGGCCCGCGCACTGCGATTTCACCTTCGGACCCGCGGGGGGCTTCTGTCAGGTCAGCGGTCAATATCCGGATTTCATTCCCATACCCAACGCCGGGCGAGCCTATCTTGCGAACCCCCGGCGGCAATGGATTGGACAGGATTTGTGCCGCTGTTTCAGTCAGCCCCATCGTTTCGATAATCGGCACACCGAAGCGGGATTCAAACGCAGATTGCGTCTCAACCGCCAAAGCAGACGAGGCCGACCGCCCGAACCGGAGCCGCGCACGCGCGGCATCGCTTGGGTCTGAGGCACCATGCAACAGATGGCTGATGATCGTCGGCACGACCGAAAACCACGTCGCCTCGCCCTTATTGATCTGCTCCCAGAACTTGCCCGACGAAAAGCGCGAAACCATAGCCAGCGACCCACCCGAGACAAGCGCGCCCATGACCGTCACGCAAAGACCGTTGATGTGATAGATCGGCAGAACGCAGAACCCCCGGTCGCGCGATCCCAATGCGTGCGCAACGGCGGTCGTCCATCCGCCCGCCAGCAAGCTGGCGTGGGTGTGCACAACACCTTTGGGTTTGCCCGTGGTGCCGGATGTATACATCAGCAGCGCATGATCGCCCGGAGTGATGTCGTGCAGCGGCGCTGGCGCTTCTAAATCGTCTGGGCGAATGGCCGCCACGTCGTTTGGTGCGATTTTGGCAAAGGCTTCGTTCTGCGAGGCATGAACAAAGGCGAACCGCGCGCCCGAATGACCCAATGCGTAGGCAATCGCATCCGGTCCGGCGGCCAGGTTAATCATCGTCGCCCGAAATCCACCGTAGAGCGTGGCATAAACCGCCACCAGGCCTTCGCGCCCGTTTGGTTGGATGATCGCGACGCTTTCACCCTTTTCAATGCCGAGCCCTGTCAGTCCTTCCGCGGTTCTGCGGGCTTCATCGCGCAAATCGGACCAGCTTAGGGTTTCGCCGGTTTCAGGGAACACAACTGCAACCCCATCGCCCGCCGCGCGGGCATCAAGCCAGTCGCGGACCGTGCCGTTGGGGGGGGTTGCCGTTTCAAAGATCACTTGCCGACCTGCTGCCAATAGCCATCGAAGATGTCTTCAACAGAAGGTTCTCGGGCGGGGATTTCTCGCACGATCTTGGTCGACTGGATAAAATGTTTCCAATGCAGGTTGTCGTCGATGGAATTACCACCCCAAGACCCGCAGCCCATCGAAAGGGAAAACGGCATCCCGTTGTTGAACGCGCCGCCCGTTGCAAAGGTGTGGGCCTGATTGACGATGACGCGGCTGGTTGGAATTACAGTGGCCAGCGTCATTGGGCGGCTGTCATCCTTGGTGTGGATACCGACCGAATGGCCCGCCCCTTGATGCAACTGCACCTCGCGCGTAGTGGCCACGGCATCATCAAAATCGCGCGCGCGATACACAGTCAGAACACGGCTGAGTTTTTCGCCCGACAGCGGAAACTCTGGCCCGATACCTTTGGTTTCCACGGCGATGAATTTTGTATCTGACGGCACGTCACCCGTAAGGCCCAATGCATCGATCAAGACATGGGCATCCTGGGCAATGGCGCGCGGGTTCAGATGCCCTTTCACCCAGAGGGAGCTGGTGATTTTCGTATCGTCCGTAATCAGAGCGCCGCCCGCCTTAGCAAGCTCTGCGGTGAATGCATCGTAGATTTCATCCACGACCACGATGGCGTTTTCCGATGAGCACGATGTGGCATTGTCAAAGGTCTTCGACGCCGCGATTTTTTGGGCGGCCGCAGAAAGATCGGCAGTTTCGTCCACAATCACGCAGACGTTGCCCGCGCCCACAGCCAGTGCAGGCGTGCCAGAGGTATAGGCACGCTTCACGTTGTTCTGGCTGCCTGTCACAACGATGAGGTCGGAAATCTCAAGCAACCGTTGCGTTTTTTCCTTTGACCCGCGTCCGGGGATCATCTGCACCAAATCATGGTCCAGCCCCAGCTTATCGAACTCGGCATGGATGTAGCCCAACAGCGCCTCGCAAGTGGGCACACCTTTGGGCGACGGTGACACAACAATTGCATTCCCGCATTTGAGCGCATTGATGATGTTGTTTGCTGGCGTTGCGCCGGGGTTGGTCGACGGGACCACAGCACCGATTACCCCAATGGGGCGGGCGATTTCGGTGATGCCTGTTTCTTTATCGTCGCGGATCACGCCATAGGTCTTGGCGGTCGCGATGTCGCGCATCAGACCCAGCGTCTTGCGGTGGTTTTTGGTGATCTTGTCCGGCACGTTGCCAAGACCGGTCGTCTCGACCGCCAGCTCTGCCAGGTGACGGTTGCGGGCCGGTTCCATAATCGCCCAAGCTGCGGCCTGAGCCGCGCGGTCATACAGCTCTTGAGATCCGCGTGCTTCGAATGCAGCTTGTGCTGCTCTCGCGCGGGAAACGATGGCGTCGACCTCGGCAACCGTGTCTGGGGCGTTCATGGATAGTCCTCTTGGGCATATGACGGAGCGCGCAGTGCCGCTCCGTCCGTTTGTTTTAGCTGTCGCGTATTGGTGTCGCGCTTAGAGGCCTGCCAAAAGCGCCTCAAGCGTTTCCTTACGCTGCGCCCACATCTCGATCACCTCGTCGCGGGTCATGATGTGCATTGGCGAACCGCCAGCGGTCATACGCTTTGCCACGCGTTCGTTTTCGAACATTGTAGGGACGACGGCAGCGAGATGATCGATAATCGCCTGATCTGTGCCCGCTGGCACCATCACACCACGGAAGTTTACGGATGCGTTGTCGATGTCATAGCCCTGTTCCATCATGGTCGGCACATCCTCAAGGAACTCATTGCGCTCAACGTCGAACACGCCAAGGATTTTTATAGTGCCCGCCTCACGTGCGCGGAACGCATCGGAGAGGTTGTTCACACCGCCCAGAACTTCGCCTGCGATCACTGCCCGCATTGCACCGGCACCACCTGCGTTGTTGGGGATATAGGCAAGTTCCACGCCAGCGGCTTTTTCAAGCTGCAAGGCCGCGATGTGGTGGCCGACAAACAGGCCAGCGCCAGAGAACGTCAAACCGCCGGGGTTTTCGGTCGCATAGGCAATCACGTCTGCCATCGAATTGAATTCGCTATCTGCGGCAACAACGAACACAGCAGGATCAGCGCCCCAGTTGGCAATGGGTTCAAAGCTGTCGACTGAATACTCAACGCCGCCTTCAATGGACTGCGCGATGAAATGCGGCACGTTGTAAGCACCCATTGTGTAGCCATCGGCTTCGGCCTGGGTTGCAAACCAGTTCCAGCCGACACGACCACCCGCGCCGGGCTTGTTCAGAATTGCGACGGGCATTTGCAGCGCGTCTTCGTTTCCTGCTGTCATGGTCACGATACGCGCCTGAAAGTCAGTAGCACCGCCAGCACCATAGCTGACCATCAACATGACCGGACGTTCGGGATAACCACCATGACCATCGGCCATCGCCATTCCCGTCAATGCTGTCACGGCCAATGCCGCTCCTGCGATCCATTTTTTCATTTTTCTCTCCCTTGGTTAGACCCCAAAACTGCCTCCCGCAGCTTCAGGAAAATATCTCTCGCGGTGTGAAGACACTCAAAAGAACCGCGAAAAGACCGTATAGAACCGCCATGAAACCGGCGGTGATCAGAACCCGTTTGACCCATGTTTTTACATCCGAGTGGGATGCGGGATCGTAGAGTGTCAGCAGAATGAAGAAGGTGATCGTGGTCGCCGTATAGAACCCCAGCGCCTTGGCCGCCCAGAACGCATAGATCAATGCCACGATCAAACCGGGCAGCATGTTGCGCATCTCGGGCCCGCTGATCCCGGCACCGACCTTGGTGCGCCCCAGCACGGCTTTCACAAAGGTCCAGATCGCCAGCACCGCAAACACAGATGAAATGAGGCGTGGAAAGACAAATGCACCGGCCGGTTCCTGAGTAAAGCTGACATAGGCCACAGAAAGACCAACAGCGGCAATCAGACCCGAGGCGATGATGTGTTGCGTGCGAGGAAGATCTGTCATGCTGCGGCGTCCTCCTTGGTTGTGTAGCGACGTTGGTGCAGTTCCATCCAGATTGAATAGCCGATGGACAGGACAACAATCGCAATCAGCAGCCAGTTAAGCCATCCGGTGAAGAAAAAGACCAACTGCCCAACGGTGGCGTCGGCAATCATCGCGCCCTGCATAAAGTTCGCTTCAGCAATTGGACCAAGGATCAGGCCAAGCACCAATGGCGCGGCCGAAAATCCAAAACGCTCCAGAAAGAACATCCCCAGCCCCAGCGCCATCATCACATAGACGTCGCCCATCGAATGCTGGACCGAATAGCTGCCAAACACTGCCAATCCCAATACAACGGCGGCCATCACCGCAGGCGGGACGCGGGCGACATTGGCCGCCCAACCCGCGATCAGCAGGCCAAACACACACATCAGGATTTGCCCGATCAACATCGAATTGATGAACGGCCAAACGACCTGCGGATATTGGGTGAACAGGGTAGGCCCCGGGAAAATGCCGTGGATCAAAAGACCTCCCAGCAGCACCGCCGCAGTGGGCGATCCGGGAATGGAGAGCGTCAGAAGTGGAACCAGCGAAGGACCAACCATAGCATTGTTCGCACTTTCTGCGGCGATCACGCCTTCAGAGTGACCGGTGCCGAATTTTTCGCTTTCCGGGCTGAGCTTCTTGGATTGGTCATAGGCCACAAGCCCGGCAATCTGCCCGCCCACACCGGGGATCAGACCAATGATCGACCCGACGGCGGTGCCGATGGACAATGCGCGCGTGCGGCTGAAGACCTCGCGGAATGCGGCCCCAATGGGGTGCCGCTTGACGGTAATGATCTCAGCATCGGAGCCTTTGCGCCCCTTGGCAAACATCGTGATGACCTGAGGGATCGCGAACAACCCAATCAACGCAGGTATCACATTGATCCCGCCACTGACGGACGAATGAAAGATAAACCGCTGCGCGCCCATGATGTCATCGAACCCGATGGTGGCGAGCCACAGACCGATACATCCGGACAACAGGCCCTTTACGACCGAACTGGAATCCAGAGTGCCGATGACAGTGACGCCGAGAATGGCAAGCCAGAACAGTTCTGACGGTCCAAAGGCCAACGCCCATTCTGCCAGCACCGGCGTCAGAAAGATCAACAGGAAGACGCCAAACAACCCACCAACTGCCGAAGCGATGAACGACAACTGCAGCGCCTTCGCGCCCTGACCCTTCTTGGCCATCGTATGCCCATCCAGCGTGGTGGCAATGTTCGCGGGTGCACCGGGGATCTTAAGCAGGATCGCACTGACCGCTCCGCCGGCGACGGTCGATGTATAGGCGGCCCCCAGCAGAATCAGCCCTTGCTGCGGCTCCAGCTTGAACGTGAACGGGATCATCAGAGCAACTGTCATCGTGGGCGACAACCCGGGTGTGGCACCCAGGATCAGCCCACCAATTGTCCCTAGCAACAACAGTCCGAAGTTCATCGGCGTGAACACGTCGCTCATGTAGAACAGAAAATCCAAGCGCCAGACCCTCCCAACTTAGCAATTGACCAATCAGGGTAAGTGATGAAAATAGTTTTGCAAATGTTTTCATAAATTCGTGGGATTCTGGGGTTAAGTGTCAGACAAGAGAAATAAAAAAGCCGATATCGTCAGCGTGGCACGGGTCGCGAAGGTGTCTGCGTCGACTGTTTCGCGGTATTTCAATCACCCGGAACTTTTGAAATCGTCGACCCGTAAGCGGATCGATACCGCCGTGCGCAAGACAGGATATATTCGCAATCGCGCGGCCCAAACCATCCACGGCATCCGCAGCGGAACGATCGGTGTTCTGGTGCCGACCTTGGATCACGCGATCTTTGCCGAAGTGGTTCAGGCGTTCTCGGATGAAGTGGCCAAACAGGGTTTCACCATCCTGTTGGCGTCGCATGGGTATGACCCGCAGCGCGAATACGCGATCCTGCGCAAAATGCTGGAACACCGTGTCGACGGAATTGTCCTGACCGGGTTGGATCATGATGAGGCTGTCTTTCAACTTATCGACAGCCAGACCATTCCGTCGGTCTTGATGTGGAATTTCGCCGATACCGCACGGTACCCTTGCATCGGAACCGATAACCAGCTTGCGGGGCGGTTGATCGCCGAACATGTGCTCAGCCTTGGCCATCGTGACATCGCATGTATGTTGCCGCCAGTTGCCGGCAACGACCGGGCAAGCGACCGCCACACCGCAATCATGAAAACACTGGCGGCGGCCGGTGTTTCGGTGCGCACCGAATGGAAGCTGACGACGGTCTACAGTGTCGCCGCATCCAAGCGCGACACGATGGCGCTGTTGCAAAGCAAGGCGCGGCCAACAGCCCTTATTTGCGGAAACGACGTTCTTGCAACGGGCGCTATCTATGGCGCGACCGCCGCTGGTCTTTCGGTGCCGGATGACATGTCCATCACCGGAATTGGGGATTTCAAAGGATCCGCTGACATCGAGCCGCCCCTGACTACAGTGCGTATTCCAGCGCGGCGGATCGGCCGCGAAGCAGGCAACGCATTGTCATCCGCGATAATTCACCCAGGTTCGGTGTCCGTTGGCATGCATTGCAAGCCTACTCTGATCACGAGAGCATCAAGCCGGGCGCTTAATAATGCATGAGGGTTTCTGCGAAGGTGAGAGCACGCCGTATGGGCTTTCTCGCGCTGCGTTCAGGGTGGAATCCGATATGGATCTTCTCCGCGGACTTATGAAAATACATCCGGTATTAGACCCACTAATGCGATTGAGGGCTTTCCTTACGCGGCCCGGCGCGTATTAACGGCTGTGTCCCCTACTAAACTTCTCAGCGAATGTGGATGACTTTGGTGCCTATCGGAGCGCTATCTGCCCACAGGCCAACATCACTATCCCTACTACCCTGCCGATTAGCAGCTCTAATACTCATGATAACCAATCGAAGATGGCGGTTGCCCAGATTCTTGAACATACTGGTGCCACATTTCGAACTGGAAGAAGAGCGGGCCAATGTTTCTGAAAAATTGTTGGTATGTGGCAGCGTGGGCCAAGGACATAGGCCGCGAATTGCGGGCGGAAACGTTTTTGGGCGAAAAGATCGTGATGTATCGTCAGGAAGATGGAACGCCTGTCGCGCTGGAAAATGCCTGCCCCCATCGCAAGCTACCGCTAAGTGACGGCAACCTAAAGGGGGATACCGTCGAATGCGGCTATCACGGGCTGACCTTCGACTGCTCCGGTACCTGTGTCGCCGCCCCGACGCAGGCCAACGCCATTCCACGGCGTGCGGTGGTCAAATCCTACCCTGTGGTGGATCGGTATCGCTTTACCTGGATTTGGATGGGCGACCCTGCACTCGCCAATCCCGACGACATCTTCGAGATCGAGAATTTCGACAACCCGTCCTGGGGTCTTACCGATGGCGGAGTCATGGACATCGATTGCCACTACCTGTGGGTTTGCGACAATCTGCTGGACCCGTCCCATGTGGCCTGGGTGCATGTCAGTTCCTTCGCCGGGGCGGGCACGGATGATGAACCGCTTGACCTGACCAAGACGGATCGCGGCGTCATCGTTTCACGCTGGATCTACGACAGACCGCCCTCCCCCTACTACGCCAATGTGGTTGATTTTGAGGGGAACTGCGACCGGCTTCAGCACTACGAAATGTGCCTGCCGGCGATTGGCCTAAACAAGTCGATCTACACGCCGGTCGGCACCGGCGGCTATGACAGCACCCCGGTGGACAAGACCTTTGTCAACATCAGCTACAATTTCATGACGCCCATAGACGAAGACCGCTCGCGGTATTTCTGGGTCCAGCACCGCAATGGGCGGCCCCATGACAAAGAGGTTTCCAAGTTCATGAACGATGGGGCGCTGATGGCCTTCAACGAAGACAAGGACATTCTCGAAAAGGTCCACCTCGGTATGAAGCACGCGACCACCCCGCATATCGACCTAGGGTTGGACGCGGGTGCCAAAACCTTCCGCCTGATGCTCGACCGCGCGATCAAAAGCGAAAACGCTGAGGAACCGGCAACGGAATAGTCAAACGCTTTGCCTCGCCGTGAGGGGTTCTGTTGCTCTGAGGAAGATCCACTGGCGGATCGATGCCGCGCTTTGGTGGAAGCAGTCGTTTAAGGCGCCCCCCTACCCGTCTGCCGTCACGACAATATTACGGCCCGGCCCGACCTCTGCTTCGACAGCCTCAGCGATCAGCGGCAAAAAATGCGTTCCGACATATTGGGCAACGAACCGGCTCTCGGCGGCCAGCGTGTATCGGCCGCCGCTGTCCGAAACAAAGCGAAGCGGTGCGAACCAATTGGGATATTTATCGGGATATAATGATCGCAGCCGTTCCAAGACCGGATGCCATGGGCTGTTTTCCGGTGGATTAGAGTCTGTTTCGGCCGTTTTCGCAAAATCGACTTTAACCACTGTTGCCGTTGGCGCCGGGTCGAGGCTTCGCATTCGATCGGCAAAGTCCGGCCCCACGGCGCTCCAAATTTGCTCTGACATTCGGAAGATATGCGGCAGGTTCAGCCGGTAGGCCCCTACCCTGCCCCGCACGCCGCGTCGTTTGCAGATCAGCACATTGTTGTCGATCCAACGCTTGATCTCTCGTTTCACGGTGCGTTCATTGACATTCCACATCCGCGCCATTTCGCGCTGGCCCACGCAGAATTCATCAAGTTTCCAGTTATACCGCGCCGTAATCAGGGTGCACAGCCGGGCCATAGAGACTTGGTCCCCCGATGATCCATGCAGACCAACGACACCAAGTGCGGTCAGGATATCATATTTAACAGACCCCGCGCCGGGTCCGGTAAGTTTCTTGGTTTGCATGGTCCGCCCATCTGTCGCCTCAAAGCTTCGACCATCTTCGGGCCGATTCTGCTTGAGACAATTTAGGGCATGATTTCCCGTTTTTTGTCAACGGTCAGATTTTTACGGGAAAAATTCAATCTCATTAAGAAAACAGGTATATATGGTATAGGGTGACAGTCTAGTGTCACCAAATGGCGCCTTGAATGTCACCTTATTTGGGCCATGCGCGATTTCGTGTCACTAAATATCGACTCTGAATTCGTGTTTTTCGACTCTCTCGCTGAAAATCGCGAATTTTCGATTTCCCGCATTTTGATTTTGCCAGAAACCTTATATCCCGTTATTCATGATGGCAATCGAAAGAACAAGAGCAGTGTGATGAGAGACTATTCCGACCTACAAGAGATGAACGCCCGCAGCCTCGCGCAGCAGACAGCGGTGCGGCGTGCCACCTTCGATCCCGGCGAGGTGAAGGCGCTTCGTCCCTTCTCGATCTGGGAGATCAGCCATTTCATGTTCGATGTGGCGGCCGATACGCTGCGCAAGAAGCTGGCCGACGATCCCTCCCTGCCCCAGGGCGAAACGCAGGATGATGGCCGGCAGCGCTGGTTTTCGCTGGAGGAGATCAACGAACTGCGCCGCCGTCTTCGGTTTCGTGGCAAAAGCCTGCAACCCGCGCGCCCGAAAGGCCGTGCGATGCGGGTGGCGGTGTCGAACTTCAAAGGTGGGGTTGGCAAGACCGTCGTGGCGCAGCATCTCGCCAACGCTGCGGCGTTAGATGGATACCGGGTGCTTTGCATCGACTTTGACCCGCAGGCGACGCTGACCCATTCGATGGGGATTGTTGAGGTCAAGGAATGGAATACCGTCTGGGGCATCATGTGCCGCGATCTGTGCCGGGAGGCCGACCGAATCATGGCGACCTATGATGACCCCGACGATTGCCCCTACCCCGCCGCGGATGAACTGCCGGACGATGTGCAATCCATCGGCGCACAGCGGGCGCAGGACTTTATCCAGCGCACCTGCTGGCCGACCATCGACATTATCCCCAGCTGCGCCAACGCAGCCTTCGTCGAATTCGCCAGCGCCCAGTATCGCGCGCTGCATAAGGCGTGGTCGTTCTTTGGCTGTGTCGCCCGGTATCTTGATGAACTGCCGGACGATCAATACGACCTCATCATCTTCGACTGCCCGCCTGCGATCGGCTACCAGTCGCTGAACGCGGCTTTCGCGGCGGATATTCTCTATATCCCTTCCGGCCCCGGCTATTGGGAATATGACTCCACCACCAGCTATCTCGGGCAATTGGGCGACGCGATGGAGGATATCTCCGAAGGTTTCGCCAAGCTTGCGGCGGACGCTGGGATCAGCCTTCCGAAACGGTTTCGTGACATCCGTGTGCTCATGACCCGGTTTGAAAGCAACAACCCCCTGCACGTTGCCATGATGGATGCGTTCCGCAACGTGTTCGGCGCCGATGTTTGCCAGAATCCGATTGAGATGACCCGCGCCGTTGAACAATCCGGGCGGTTCCAGATGTCGGTGTATGAGCAGGATTATCGCCAGATGACGCGCGAGACATGGAAGCGTGCGCGGCAGAGTTTTGACCGCGCTTATGAAGAGTTCAAGGGAACGCTGCTGAAGACCTGGGGCGAAACCCTATCGGAAAAGGAGCAGTAGGATGAGCAAGAGCAACAAATTCGGGTTCGAACCGATCAGCCCGGAAACGCCGCTGCGTCGGGAACGCTCGGTCGGACCGATGGGCGCAGCCGTGCGCGAAGCGGCGGAGAGCCTTTCGGAAACGACAGAAGCCAAGGTCGAACAGCGCCGCAAGAATGCCGAGGATGCAAAAGCGTTCCGCGCCGCGCAGGATGAGGGCAGGGTGCTGATGTCGCTCAGCCTGTCGGAAATTTCGACGACCGACCTGCCGCGCGACAGGCTCGACCTTGAAGAAGTCGCAGCCTCCGATGAGATGGAGGAACTGAAGGCCTCAATCCGCGAGCGGGGCCAGAAGGAACCGATAGAAGTCTACCGTGACGACGAAGGCGCCTATCAGCTCAAGAAAGGCTGGCGGCGCTTCACGGCCCTGTCGCAACTGCTTGAGGAAACCGGCGACGAGCGGTTTGGCGAAATTATCGCCCGCGTCGAATCCACCGCCGAAGATCGGCTGGGCCGTTATATCGACATGGTCGAAGAAAACACCGTACGGGAGGATCTGACCTTCGCCGAGATGGCACAGGTTGCGATCACAGCGGCGCAGGATGAAGCGATTGATGAGATCGACCCGGATGCGATGGTCATGCGGCTCTACGGTTCTCTTCACAAGATGAAGCGGTCCTATATTCGCAGCTTTGTCTTCCTGCTGTCGGTGCTGGGCGAATCGCTTCAATGGCCGAAAGCGGTGCCGCGGAACCTTGGTGTGGATGTTGCCCGGTCGCTGAAGACGGGGCAGGAGGCAGACGGCCTGCGTGCGAAGCTTGAGGCGTGCGGAAACCCGGAGGATCAGACAAAGGCGCTCCAATCCTTCGTGGATGCTGGCAAGACGACCGCGAAACCTACAAAGGAACCCGCCGCGCCGCGTGAGAAGTTTGAGTTTCACGTTGGCAGTCTGAAAGTTACAGCCCGACGGGGTGAGTGCCGCATCGTAAGCAAGGACGATTTCGCATCTGTTCCCCGGCACGTGCTTGAGAAAGCCATCAAGGCTTTCGAAGATGAGCTGCGCGGCGGAAATGCCCGCGTCACCCAGTTTTAGACCGAAGGTAACCCACGGGTTACCCTCGACACCAACAGGAGGTAACCCACGGGTTACCCCAAGGCCAAACAGAGGTAACCCATGGGTTACCCGACGCCACATCCACAGGCGCTGAGCACCCCGGCCAGTCAGATAAACTTGAAAACACAGGTAATTGCGCTAGTCTAGCCAGAAAGCTAGACAGGTGCGGTATGTGGACTCTCCAAGACGCCAAGAACAAGTTTAGCGCGGTTGTAGAGGCCGCGCTTGCCGGCACGCCGCAAGAGGTGACGCGGCGTGGAAGGCCTGCGGTCGTCGTTCTGTCGATTGAGGAATACCATCGGTTGCTCAACAGCGCAGTGCAGGCGCGGGAGAGTTTCGCAGATCATCTGATGGCCTTTCCGGGCGGCGATTTGGGCCGACCTGACGTGGCGCCGCGTAACGTCGACGTCTAATGTATCTACTCGACACCGACGTTCTCTCCGCCACTTGGCACCCGGCCCGCGCACCGCGCATCGCTGCGTGGCTACAAGGTCGGGCAGAGCAGGAAATGTTCCTAAGCGTCATCACGCTGGGAGAGATCGAACGCGGCATCCTACAGCAAGAGGCGCAGGCCCCTGACCGTGCGACTGAGCTGCGAACATGGCTTGATCGAACCGCGACGCTGTTTGGGGATCGCCTGCTTGAATTTGGGCCTGATGACGTTCGCATCTGGGGGCGGTTGTCGCACCAGATAGCGCAAGGCGGCGTCGAATTGATGATCGCAGCGACGGCGCTTAGGCATGGGGCGACGATCGTAACCGGGAACCCCGCCGCTTTCCGCCCCACTGGCGTTTCCGTGGAAGGCTTGTTCTGAGCGCTACCCCAACAGATCCGTTGCCGGGTTCTCGGTGATCTCCACATCGTCGTAGTATTTCTGGGCCTGCGCCACGGATCGGTGCAGCGACAGGCGCATGGCGGCTTGGATCGGCGCTCCGTCCAGCGCCGCTTGGGTCAGGAAGCCGGAGCGGAGGCCGTGGGGGGTGGCGTAATCCTCCGGCAGGCCGGCCAGCAGCAGGCGGCGTTTGATGATTTGGTAGACGGCATCGGGCGACAAACCTCGGGGCAGGGGGCGGTCGGCCTTGCTGATCGCGCGGAACAGCGGGCCTTCGGTGATCTCTGCCGCATCGATCCACGCGACCAGAGTGCGCGCCGCGCGGCCCTTCAGCACCAGACGCGGGGTCTTGCCCTGCATCGTCGTCTTGGTTTCCAGCATGTTAAGCCAGATCAGCCCCTCAGCGTCGAACGGCGCCAGATCGACATCCTCGCGTCTCAGCCCGACAATCTCGCTCCGCCGCCGCCCGCCAGAGGCCCAGCCGGTCATCAGCAGCGCCCGGTCGCGCAAGCCGCGCAAACTGGGCCCGCAAGCCTCCAGCAGCGCCTCTAGCACCTCACGGGTGATCGGGCGGGCGGATTTCGGGGCGGGGGGCCGTGCAGCGGCACGCCGGGCCTTGGCGCGGGCCTGCTTGACCAGCGGCGCATCAAACGGGCTGTCGATGTTCTTCATCCGGTGAAACGCCCGCCAACTGGCGATGCGGCGATCCAGCGTCGACGGGGCCGGGCAGGCGAGCGTCTTGCGCAGACCGGCGGCGATGAGGGTTTCGGCAGTCGCCCGCGCCGGGTCTTGCGGATTGGCGTCGGAAAGGTCGCGGGCATGGTCGAGGATGAAGCGCAGGGCGACAGCCTCGGCCTCTGGCCAACTGAGGGGCTTTTCGAAGGCCGCATCGGCCCAGGCGGTGATATAGATCAGATCCCGCTCGTAAGCGCGGAGCGTGTTCGCTGGAGTGCCCCGGACGTAGAGGTCGGTCAGCGCGGCTTCATCCGCATCCGACAGCGCCGCGGGGCGCGCAAGCGAGAGGGCAGGAGCCTGTTTCATGGCGCCAGAGTGCGGGTTTGGGGGGCGAAAAGCAATAGACATGATAATCGCACCTTATCGCGTATAATTGAGTTTCCCCAGAGTTGGGTGAGTAATGCGCAAACGGAAGGTATTTTGCAGATCAAGGGGCGCAACAAAATGTAAACGAACAATAATAGCGCTAGAGCGGTACGCTGAATCCGGTTTCAAACAGTCCCGGACCGAAGATAGAAGTAATCCGCATGCAAATGATGTGTTCTGGAAAATGACGGCCTTTGAAGGAAATCACGATGGGCATCTCCATGAGCGAATGCTCGCGGAAGGGTGTGCTCCATTGTCATCATTGCCAATCAGTTCAAAAAAGTTTGCGACAGAACCCAATCCAAAGATCCCGTTTCAACAAGTCGTCATTTACAACCCGCCAGAGAAAAAGAGCGTCGGACAACGAGAATTCCGAGATGCACGCGCCTGTGGCGGGGCAATGCGACCTTACAGCCTACTGCTGCGCCTCACTCCACCACGCCGTGATCCGGTCCGCGATCATCTGGGGCGCTTCCTCGTGTGCCAGATGGCCCAACCCAGTCAGGCGGATGACCTTGGCCTTTGGGATTTTCGCCGCTGCTTCGGCTGAGGTGTTCGGTGGGACGGCGCTGTCGGACTCTCCGACGATGAACAGCGTTTGTGCTTTCAATTGATCCAGCCGGGACAACAACCCATCCAAAGACCATTGCGCCATCATCGCGAGGGTCGCATCGACATGGGCGCGATCACTGGCGAGGCGTTGGTAAAGCGCCAAGCCATCGGCGTCGATCTTCGACCCCGTGCCGGCAATCAGTTTCCGCACATTCCGTGGCGAGGACGACGTCGCTATGAACAAATCAGCGCTGAAAGGGCTGAGCGACAGCAGTCTGGCCAGCATGGGAAACAGCCATCCCGCGACGCCTTTGAAATTCCCAAGCGCTGCGTTAATGCCGATGACGGCGGGCGGGGCGTCGCCCAGTGCCTCGGTCATTCGCAACGCGATTGCGGCCCCTGCGGAATGGCCGATGATCGCGTCGGGGTGCCAGCCCTGATCGGCAGAGAGTGAAAGCAGATCTTCGGCCACCTGATCGAGTCCGCACCGCCCGCGCGCGCCAAGCTGGGTAAAGCCTTGCCCCGGAAGATCGATAGCGACGACATGGTAGGTCTTCGCAAGGATCGGGAACAGGCCGCGCCAACTTTGCGTCGCACCACCGGCGCCGTGAATCAGCAGCAGCGTCGGGCCAACGCCGGCCTCTTGCACATGCCAGCGATGAGGGCGGTGGAGGACAAGGCGGGAATGCTCGGTCAGGGGCCAGTTTTCGGCATGTTCAGGCCAGCGCATGTATCAATCGCTCAGCGCGGAAGACACGGCGCCTGACAGCCGATGCGCGTCGGCGCGGGGCAGGGGGATGTAGGTGCCGCCAAGCGTGCAGGCCAGTTCTCCAAGCGTTGGTTCCGGTCTGTTTCCTATGTCGATCACGATTGTATCGCAGCTTTGCGCCAATACCTTGAGAGCGACCCTCGGGTGGTTTTTTCGCTTTGGGTGGCCGGTCGGTATGATCTACTGATTGAGATCGTCAGCAACGACAAAGATGCCCTTCAGGATTTTCTGGAACGAGAGATCCACGCGCAAGCGGATATTGCCGACGCGGATGTCATGCTCGGGTTAAAGAACTTCAAAAACCAGTTCCTGTTGAAACGGGACCTGTAGAAAAGCGGGTTACGATGACGGGGTCGTCCCAAACCGGGGTCTATGACGCCGGATCGGAAGCGGGGGTGGCTAAAGTGCAAGGTAGCCGACACCGCAAAACGCGACTGTGCAGCCGGTCCATTGGGGTAACGTCATCCGCTCCTTCAGGAGTAGCCATGCGAGCAGGATTGTAAGAAGCCCGAACATTGACGCAGTGACGGCTGCATATTGTGGATCAGGCAATGCGCCTGCTGACAGGACACACAGTAGCGCCACCCCGTCAGCGGTTCCCATCGCGATCAACCATGGCAGGGCGCGTGTACCGGGCCAGAATGTTTGCCGCAACGTCAGGCCGATAACGATGACCAATCCAACGGCCATGACCCGTGTAACAAGCGTGCTTGGCATTTCGTGGCTAAGTTCGGCAGCGTGCTGGCCCAACGCGAATGTTCCTGCGAACCCAATCGCCGAACCCAGTGCAAAAACGATCGTCGGCCCCTTTGCGGGACTGTTTTCGCCGTTGTCGTCCGAAAGCGCGGCAACAGTCGCAACACCAGCCACGATGCAGATCACGGCGATCCACTGAAAGGCCGAAATAGGGGTTCCCCGGACCATAGCCCAGCCGACAGACAGGACGGGGTAGGCGGCGATGATCGGCGCGACAAGACGGACCGGCCCGCGCTGGAAGGCGTAATATAACCCGTAAGTCGCTATCACGAAGAACACTCCGGCCGTAAGTGCGAACCACAGGGCATCCGCCGCGATCGGTGCAAACTGCCCCGTTACCGTCATCAATCCAGTGTGGAACAGAAGGCCAGTCGCCAGAACGGTGAAGATGCAGGCGCTGATTGGAACCGTTTGGCTTAGAAAGCGCACGCAGATGTCATGAAAGGCCCAGCACAGTGCCGCGAACAAACCAAGGGCGAGCGTGCTCATTCGTGGGTCCGGAACAAAGCAATGACTGGAATCACACAGGCCAGCAGAAATAAAGCCGATCCTGATGCTGCCCAGAAGCCACCCACAACGGCGATAACAGAATGAAATGCCGCGGCGATCAACAGGGCTGAAGCTGTATAATCGATCCGATGATTGCTGAAGCGGTTGAATTTCATTGCTGTGTCGATCGCTGTCTGCTTTCTTGTGGTTAAACAATTATTCCACAAATGCAACACCTGTCGGGAGAAGTAGATGCTGGACGAATATCCTAGTGTACGGCCCGGGCCTCCGAAACCCAGTGCGATCATCAGGCCGCAGGTGTTTTCTTTACCCCCCGGTACCGAACGATACGTCGTTGAGGGGCAGGGGGCTGTCCTGATCCCGCTTGAGGCGGGCGATCAGTTGACGATCATCAATGATGAGGGTGGGCAGCGTTGCGAGATTGTCGTGTGCGACCCGAAAGGAACGATTGACGCGGGCATAATCGGAGCGCGGGCTGACGGGCCGGCCGACGGCCTTCGCGCGTTATTGACCTCTGACAACCAGTCGCTGCGCGGCCTTCGCATCGGGCTGGATGCTCGAAACATCGAGCTGGCCTCCGCCGACGCGGTTCACCTGTTTGGGCAAGCAAGCCCGCCCAAATCCGAAGCCAGTTTTGTCGCCAACCGCGAAGGAGCCGCGATCATAGCCGCCCCCGCCGGCGCGATGGATGCAGAGTTACAAGACACGGCAACGCCACTGACGGTGATGGTTAAGCGCGCCGTATTGAAACGCCATGTCAGCTTTGAGCTGCCGGCACCGTTGGCAGAGCCGGTCGCGGACATCCGCGTTCACAGCCAGACGGCCGAAGCGTATTTCGTCAAGGCGGGGGACTATATTCAGATAATCGACGTCGATGGGCGTCAATGCACGGATTTTGAGTGTTTCTCGGCCCGTAAACTGGACAAGGGCATCGAACATGCGCTGGACGTGACGACCACGCGGACCTTGATGGGCCATGCTTATCCGATGCCCGGCCTTCACGCGAAATACTACGATCAGGAAATGGTCCCGCTGGTTGAAGTTGTGCAGGATACATGCGGGCGCCATGATGCCTTCGCGCTGGCGTGTTCGGCGAAATACTATGACGATATCGGCTATCCGGGGCATGTGAATTGCTCGGAGAATTTCAATCACGCTTTGGCTGACTTCAACGTGACAGGCCGCCCCGGTTGGATGGCGATCAACTTTTTCTTCAACACGTTCCTCGACGAACATGGGGTGATGTATTCGGACGAACCCTGGTCACGCCCGGGCGATTTCGTCTTGCTGCGTGCGCTGACCGATATTGTCTGCGTGTCCAGCGCTTGCCCCGATGACACGACTGCCGCAAACGGCTGGAACCCGACCGATATCCACATCCGCACCTATAGCGGAAAGGAGACTTTCCAGCGCGCCATCGCGACCCGCGCGACCCCAGATTCAGAGGCGAAGATGACCAAGCAAACCGGTTTCCACGACAGCTTTGCAAAGCACACCCGGAATTTTGTCGAGTATAACGGTTATTGGCTGGCGAATTGCTTTGCCGCCGCTGGCCCGATCGAGGAATACCAAGCCTGCCGCGAAAAATGCGTGATTATGGACCTGTCTCCGCTGCGCAAGTTTGAAATAACCGGGCCGGATGCGGAAGCGCTTTGCCAGTATGCGTTTACCCGGAACATGAAGACGCTCGCCGCGGGCGGCGTTGTCTATACGGCGATGTGCTATGAACACGGTGGGATGATCGACGATGGCACCGTCTTCCGCCTTGGCAGGGATAACTTCCGCTGGATTGGTGGATCGGACTACGGCGGCGAATGGCTGCGGGAATTGGCGGACAAGAATGAACTGAAGGTATTGGTGCGGTCGTCGACCGACCAGTTACACAATGTCGCCGTGCAGGGGCCGGAAAGTCGGGATTTGCTGCGCAAGCTGGTCTGGACTGCGCCCCATAACCCAAAATTCGATCAGTTGGACTGGTTTCGATTTACCCCCGCCCGTCTGCGGAACGAAAGTGGAGCGCCTTTCGTTGTCAGCCGGACAGGTTACACCGGTGAGCTGGGCTATGAGGTCATGTGCCATCCAAAGGATTGTGCCGAAATCTTTGATGCGATCTGGGAGGCAGGGCAGGATCATGGGCTCAAGCCGATGGGGTTGGAGGCGCTGGATATGGTGCGGATCGAGGCTGGCCTGATCTTTGCGGGCTACGATTTTTCCGATCAAACCGATCCGTTCGAGGCTGGGATCGGGTTTACCTGCCCACTAAAGTCCAAGACCGATGACTTTGTCGGGCGCGATGCGCTTATCCGTCGAAAGGAACACCCGATGAAAAAACTCGTGGGCCTTGAGATTGAGGGCAATGTCGACGTCAGCCACGGTGATTGCATTCATATCGGACGCGCGCAGATCGGAGAGGTGACATCGTCGATGCGGTCTCCTTTACTGAACAAGAACATCGCCTTTGCCCGGATTGACGTCGCCCACGCCGAAGCCGGGACAGAGGTTCAGGTTGGCAAGCTGGATGGACACCAGAAACGTCTACCGGCCAAGATCGTTGAAAATCTTGCTGCATATGATCCAAAGAAGGAACGCCCCCGGTCATGATCCGATCTGCTTTGACATTCGCGGCGATCGCTGGCGCGGCGGGGGCGAAATTGGCATTCCGCTTGAAGGCAATCAGCTGGTGGCGGAATGAGCGTTCTTGACGACATCGGCGGCGAAGACAAACTGCGTGATCTGGTTGAGACATTCTATGACCTTGTCGAAACATTGCCCGAAGGGTCGAACCTGCGCCGCCTGCATGGGCGCGGTCACGGCGTGCCACATGCAAGGGTGGAGCAGTTCAACTTTCTGTCGGGTTTCATGGGTGGGCGTCACTATTACAAAGAGAAACACGGGCATATGGACGTGAAACTGATGCATGCCCATGTTCCGATCCGGCAGGTCGATGCGGAAAACTGGCTGTTTTGTATGCGCAAGGCCCTGGCCGACGAAGGCCATACCGGCCCGCATATCGATAAGCTGAATACAGTGTTCGAACGGGTCGCAAATATCCTTATCAACGATGTGGTGGATTGGGAGGACGATATGGACTTTCCTCCGCGCACACCATGAACCGGCTTGTTGGCGTTCTTGCCGCGTTTCTGATCCCTGCTGTGGATGCCACGGCAGGCGCGTTTTGTGACCAAATGTCAGCCTTGATGGAACAGGGCGATGCCATAACGCTTGCCCTGCCGGACGCCGAAGCGCCTGCGACTTGCGCGGTGTCTCGGTCGCTGGCAGGTGGTTTGGAGCGTCACTGCCATTGGGTGTTTCCCTATCGTTCAGCCGAGGCATCTGCTGCGTTCGAAGCTGTTCTTGAGGCTGTGACGGCGTGCCTTGGGCCCGGTATTTCTGTTAGGACCGACGAAAGCGTAAACCACCCGGATTCTTATGATTTGCGGATCATCGAACAGAAAGATGCGGTGTTCGCGGTGTTCGCGGTGTCGCTGAAAGACAAGGCCGCCCTTCAGGCGACCTTGGTTTTCTTGCGTCTGCCCATCAGCCCTTAGGCGTCAGTTTTGTAGATAGACCTCTAGGCTGTCATCAAGTGCATCTTTCCACGGGGTGTGGTGCTTTGGGGCCATCGTGCCTGTTATCACCGACTTATATCCGTTGTCCCGGAAGGTCATGATATTGGCCTTCTTGTGGCCCTTCCAAGCCTTGAACGCTTGGCACGCGCCTTCGACATCGAAGGTCGGGTAGTCCGTTTCTTCGATCAGTTCCTTGATGTAATCGCCCTGATACCAGATCGCGTCATAGTCATCTTCGCCCGCATCCTCGCGCGTGATGCGGTCGACGACGTCGGCTTTCATGGCGGCCTTGTCCGGTATTGCGATCTTGCCCATGATCGCGTCCCGCACCCACCACGCCTGTGCGTCAAACATATTGAACGTGAACCACTGGTCCTGCATTCCGATGTAGAACAGCGCAGGGTCGTGGATGTAGGCGACACCCTTATAAAGATTCGCAGTTGCCAGCCGATTGGCGGTCTTGAGGCGGAGGCCATCAGGCAGGAACGGAAAGTGGTGTTTGTAGCCGGTGCACAAGATGACTGCATCAACCTCACGGCTGGTGCCATCTTTGAAGTGTGCTGTATTGCCGTCGACATGGGTCAACAGCGGCACTTCGGCCCAGTTGTCGGGCCAGTCATAGCCCATAGCGGCGGTCCGGTGGCTGACGGTGATCGACTTTGCGCCATATTTCCAGCACTGGCTGCCGATGTCTTCGGCAGAGTAGGACGTGCCCACGATCAGGATATCTTTGTCTTTGAACTCCATCGCGTCGCGGAAATCGTGGGCGTGCAAGACGCGGCCCTTGAAACTTTCAAACCCGTCGAACTGGGGCACGTTTGGCGTGCTGAAGTGACCGGAACAGACGATGACGTGGTCAAAGCGTTCGGTGTAGGTTTTGTCTTCGGGCAGGTTGCAGACGGTGACGTTGAACTGTTGGCCATCCTTTTCGACCCAGCGAACGGCTGTTTCAAACCTGATCCAATCCCGCACGCCCGCTTTGGCGACACGACCTTGGATGTAGTCGAACAGAACAGCGCGGGGTGGGTAGCTTGCGATCTGTTTGCCGAAGTGTTCCTCAAACGAATAATCGGCGAATTCGAGCCCTTCTTTCGGTCCATTGGACCAGAGGTAGCGGTACATCGACCCGTGGACCGGTTCGCCGTATTCATCCAGACCCGTTCGCCATGTGTAATTCCAAAGACCGCCCCATTCAGACTGTTTTTCAAAACAGACGATCTCGGGGATATCAGCGCCCTTTGCGGCAGCCGACTGAAAGGCGCGGAGTTGCGCGAGGCCAGAGGGCCCAGCCCCGATGACAGCGATGCGTTTGGTCATTGCCGGATTTCCTTCTTTCGATGGCGCGGATTCGCAGGGTCAGATGTCGAGGGTGTTGGCGCGCTCCCAGCTCGAGAAATGGCCGCAAAAGTCATTCCACTCCTGCATTTTCATCTTCAGGAAAGCGTTTGAGAACTCTTCACCCATCCCGGCTTTCAGCCCCTTGTCTTTGTCATATTCGCGCAGCGCGTCGAGCATATTCAAAGGCAGCTTTGGAGCACCCTTAACCTTGTGTCCCTCGGCATACATATCGATGTCGTGGCGCTTGCCGGGGTCCGCCTTGGAGCGGATGCCGGAAATACCCGCCGCGATGATAACAGCCTGCAAAAGATACGGATTCACGGCGCCATCGGGCAGCCGTAATTCAAACCGACCGGGGCCGGGCACGCGCACCATGTGCGTTCGGTTGTTTCCAGTCCAGGTCACGGTATTTGGCGCCCAGGTCGCGCCGGACATGGTGCGTGGTGCATTGATCCGCTTGTAGCTGTTCACGGTTGGGTTGGTAATCGCCGCCAACGCGCTGGCGTGTTTCATAATCCCGCCAAGGAAGTGTTTGCCGCGTTCAGACAGTCCGACCTCACCGGTTTGGCCCTCACCTTTGCCTGCGAAGACGTTGGTTTTGGCCTTGGACCCCGGTGCGTCCCAAACCGAAATATGCGCGTGGCATCCGTTGCCGGTCAGGCTTTCAACCGGCTTTGGCATGAAGGTCGCGCGGTAGCCATGCTTTTCGGCCACCGTCTTGGTCATGAACTTGAAAAAGCTGTGCTTGTCTGCGGTCGCGAGCGCATCGTCGAAGTCCCAATTCATTTCCCATTGGCCATTCGCGTCTTCATGGTCGTTTTGGTATGGGTTCCATCCGAGTTCGAGCATGTAGTCGCTGATCTCTCGGATCACATCGAGGCGCCGCATAAAGGCCTGCTGGTCATAGCACGGTTTGGCAGCGGTATCGTATTCGTCGCTGATATGTTCGCCAGAGGGGGTCAGCAAGAAGAACTCTGCCTCGATACCGGTCTTGACGTGCATTCCTTCCTCGGCGGCCTCGGCGATCAAACGGCGCAGGACGTTGCGTGGCGCTTGTTCTACCGGCTCGTCTTCCATGACGCAGTTGGCCGGCACCCAGGCGATTTCCTTATTCCACGGCAAGATAATCGCGGCTTCGGGGTCTGGCACGGCCAGCATGTCCGGGTGTGCGGGCGTAAGGTCCAGCCATGTTGCGAAGCCCGCGAAACCGGCCCCATCCTGCTGCATTTCGGCGATGGCCCGTGCCGGAACCAGCTTGGCCCGTTGTCCGCCAAAGAGGTCGGTGAAAGAGATCATGAAGTATTTGACGCCATTGTCCTTGGCGAATTTAGCGAGATCAGTTGCCATGGTGTATTTCCCTGTCCTTGGAAAGAATGGGGCGCGGTCTGAAATCAGCCGCGCCCTCGTTTTCGTTTAGAATGATGTGTTGGGTTTGCCGGGATACCAGTCCGTGCCCGCCAGTGGCACTCTGGCCATGGCTGCGGCTTCCATCGTCAATGCCACCAGATCCTCGGGTTCGAGGTTATGCAGGTGGTTCTTGCCGCAGGCCCGCGCGATGGTCTGCGCCTCAAGCGTCATGACCTTCAGATAGTTCCGCAATCGCCGCCCACCTTCAATCGGATCAAGGCGTGCCATCAACTCCGGTTCTTGCGTGGTGATCCCGGCGGGGTCTTGGCCTTCGTGCCAATCGTCGTAGGCCCCTGCGGTGGTGCCAAGCGCGTTGTATTCCTGTTCCCACTTCGGATCGTTGTCCCCAAGCGCAATCAAAGCGGCGGTGCCGATTGCGACGGCGTCTGCGCCAAGAGCCATCGCCTTGGCAACATCCGCGCCGGACCGGATACCGCCAGACAGGATCAACTGCACCTTGCGGTGCATCCCGAGGTCTTGCAGCGCCTGAACAGCGGGCCGCACAATCGCAAGCGTCGGTTGGCCGACATGTTCGATGAAGACATCCTGCGTTGCCGCAGTTCCGCCCTGCATCCCGTCGAGAACGACAGCATCCGCCCCAGCTTTGATCGCAAGCGTTGTGTCGTAATAGGGGCGTGCACCCGCAACCTTGACGTATATCGGCACCTTCCAGCCGGTGATTTCGCGCAGTTCCAGAATTTTGATTTCCAGATCATCCGGGCCGGTCCAGTCAGGGTGGCGACAGGCCGAACGCTGGTCGATCCCTTTCGGCAAGTTGCGCATTTCCGCCACTCGGTCGCTGATTTTCTGGCCAAGCAACATCCCGCCGCCACCCGGCTTTGCGCCCTGTCCCACGACGATTTCGATGGCGTCGGCCTTGCGCAGATCAACCGGGTTCATACCATAACGCGAAGGAAGATACTGATAGACCAGCTTTGAGGAATGTCCGCGCTCTTCCGGGGTCATGCCGCCGTCGCCGGTGGTTGTAGAGGTGCCCGCAGCGGATGCGCCACGGCCCAATGCCTCTTTGGCAGGGCCAGACAGCGCACCGAAGGACATGCCGGCGATTGTGATCGGGATGTCGAGTTCGATTGGGTTTTCTGCGTTCAACCCACCTATGGTGACATTCGTGTCGCATCTCTCGCGATACCCTTCGAGCGGATAACGAGAGATCGATGCGCCCATGAACAACAAGTCGTCAAAGGAGGGCACTTTGCGTTTCGCGCCACCGCCGCGGATATCGTAGATACCCGTGGCCGCCGCCCGTCGGATGTCGCTGTTTACGTCTTGGCTGAACGTCGCGGATTGGCGTGGTGTTGTATGGGGGATACCCTTTTGGTCGTGCATGTTCATGTTGGTATCCTTAATATGCGCCGGCGTTATCAACGTCGAAGTTGTAAAGGTTTCGGGCCGATCCATAGCGGGTGAATTCGGCTGGGTCGGCATCGACACCGGCTGCGTCCAACAGGTCTTTCAATATTTCGACGTGCTCAGGACGCATTTCCTTTTTTTCGCAATCGGCCCCAAGCGATGTCACTTTGCCGCGCACAAAAAACCGTGCTTCATAGCAACTGTCACCCAACGCATCGCCTGCATCGCCGCAGACGACCAAGTTGCCGGACTGGCCCATGAAGGCAGACATGTGGCCGACATTGCCTTGCACAACGATATTTACGCCCTTCATGGAAATGCCGCAGCGGGACGATGCGTTGCCTTTGACAACGATCAGGCCGCCATGTCCGGTCGCTCCAAGATACTGGCTGGCGTCGCCATCGATGACGATCTTGCCAGACATGATGTTTTCGCCGGTGCCCGGCCCGGCCGAGCCGTGGATATTCACGGTCGCCTGCTGGTTCATGCCACCGCAGTAATACCCGGTGGAGCCTTTGACCGTCACCTCGATCGGAGCGTCCAGCCCGCAGGCGATCGCGTGCGCGCCGCGCGGATTTACGATTTCCCATGCGGTCTGGTTCGTATTGTCCGCTTGCGCGTGGAGTATCTTGTTCGTCTCGCGCAGGCCTATATCGGACAGGTCAATTTTTTGCATTTCTAGGCGGCCTTTTCGGTCGTCGTCGGGGCCGCGTTGTGGCTCCAAAAGTAAACGGTGGCGGGTTCCGGTTCCCATACGCGGGCGTCTTCAATGCCCGGCAGGTCGACCAGCGCGCGATATTCAGAACCGAAAGCGACATACTGGTCGGTTTCCGCCATGACGGCGGGCTTACAGGCAATCGGATCGCGGACAACGCCGAACCCGTCTTTGGTCCCGACGACGAAGGTGAAGAAGCCATCAAGGTCATCAAGGCTGCTTTTCAGCGCCTCACCCAACGTTGCGCCATTCTGCATCTGCCATGTCAAATAGGCGGCGCCGACTTCGGTGTCGTTTTCAGTTTCGATGTGGATGCCTTCGCGGCGCAGTTTGCGGCGCAGGGAATTGTGGTTGGACAGCGATCCATTATGCACGAGGCATTGATCGTTGCCGGTGTTGAACGGGTGCGCGCCCATCGTGGTGACGGCGGATTCGGTCGCCATACGCGTGTGGCCAATGCCGTGGGTGCCGGACATTTGGCTTAGGTCAAAACGCGCGGCAACGTCTTTGGGCAGGCCGACTTCCTTGTAGATCTCAAGGCTGTCGCCTCGGCTCATTACGCGAAGGCCCATCTCATCCATAATGGAGCGGGTCTGCGCCGCTTTTTCGGTGGGGATATCCAGGACGGCATGGGTGCTTTTCACGCGCATCTGGACGGTGCTGCCAAGCGCATCGCTTAGCGTTTTGTCCAATCCGTCAAAGGCCGTTTCCGGCGTATCGGATTGAATCGTCATCTTCGTGCGGCCCTTTGTTTCGGCACCGTAAATTGCGATGCCGGCACTATCGGGTCCACGATCTGTCATCGTTATCAGCATGGCGGTCAAAAGCTCACCAAGCTGCGGTTCAAGCGATTTGTCTTTCAAAAACAATCCTACGATTCCGCACATTTTCGCAATCCTTCCGGGAACTGAATACGTTCGATTCTCAGGCTAACAATAATTCGAAAAAGCCTCAACCGACAGGAAACATATTTTCCCCGTGGTAATAGGATGGCCCTCATAAATGGGCCGCCCTGTTCTTTGCGTTAGTAGCGATCAAGCATCCTCGTGATCTTATCCTTGTCACCCATTTCCTTGGCTTTATCGAGGTGCCGACCCTCCCGCACGAACTGAATGCGGTGCCAGCCAAGCCAAAATATGACACCGAGGGCGGTCATCGGAACTTCCCAACCTTGCAAAGGATAGACAGCGCCGACCTCGGCCAGATCAACGGCCCAGTTTTCATATCCAATCGTAGACATTGCTTCTTTCCCTTCTTCTAGGTTCTGGCTGCAAGTGCAGCTTTGTCAGCATCGATGATGTCGGTTTTCGCTTCTTCGTAGGCATGGTGTTCTGCGTAATCGAGCCCCTGAAGTTCGACTTCTTCCGGGATGCGTAGAACGCCAGCCATGGATTGAAGCTTTGCGACGATGAAACCCGGAAGGAAGCCAAGAACAAAGAACATGATTACAGCACCAAGAGTCTGACCAATCGGGTTGATTGACGCATAGCCCTCATACGGAGAACTCGGCGCGCCCCAGAGGACGAAACCCGCGACGATCAGGCCGATCACGCCGGAATACCCGTGGACCGCAACCGCACCGACCGCATCGTCCAGCTTGAACTTCCGCTCAACCCAGTAGTGCAGCTTGTAGACGATCACGACACCGCCAGCGCCGATAAGCATCGCTTGGATCGGATGGTAAAGGTCGTTACCGGCAGACGCTGTGATGATCCCGGCCAAACCACCGGAGAATGTCCAGAACGCATCGCCTTTCGATACCACATAAGCCGCCATCAAGCCGCCTGAGAGGGACATCAGGAAGTTAAACGTGATCGCCGACAGGGATGTTGGTGCCAGATAGATATTTGTGGCTGTCCATGTTGTGCCAGTGATCTGACCACCAATCGCTTCGGGTGAAATCACAGGCACGTTGCAGGCCGCGTAGAAGCCCCAGAACCCGGTATAGATCAGGAAAATCCCGATTGTCAGCATCCACGGATTGTGCGGAGGGATGTCGCGCGGTGTGCCATCTTTGGCAAACTTGCCAAGCCTCGGACCCAAGACCATGATTACGCCCAGTGCATAGCCACCGGCAATCGCATGGATCACGCCGGACGCGTAAGCATCGTGATAACCCAGTTTTTGAACCATCCAACCGGCATAGTGCCAGCCCCATGCCGCATCGATAATCCAGAACACCGAACCGATCAGGACGGCGTGGACCCACAAGGCAGAAGACCGAATACGTTCGATCACCGACCCCGACACGATCGAAGCAGCCGTCCATGAGAACAGCAAGAACGCCGCCCAGAACACACCTGTGATGCGGTCGTCTAGGTTTGTGGCCATGTTTTCCGACCACGGTAGATTCGCGGCCCCACTTTCAAGGTCGAGCGATCCGCCGAAGATCCAGAAATTGGGGAATGCCCAGTAAATCCACCAACCAAAGAGGAAGAATGTGACCGTGACCAACGGGATGATCATGATGTTCTTCATCAACGTGTGCATATGATTTCGTGCGCGGCTGGCGCCGACTTCATACATGCAGAATCCCACGTGGATCAGGAACATGAAAACAACTGTGACCCAATAATAAAACTCGGTAAAAATCGTTGTTAGCGCGTTTAGATTTCCATCCATTTTTCAGCCTCCCTGCTGATGGACTTAGGCGTTTGTTGCCTATTAGTAATATTTTTTTCCTTAGACTTCACACTGAACCGAAGCGACGTGTCAACTGTTTCACCCAACTAACAATCAATTTTTTGCCTGACAGGAAACTTTTTTGACTAACAGTCTTGCTTTTGAATCTCACCTGAGTCTCAATCAACCCAGCCAAAAAAACATGACCGGGAGAGATACATGGCCATCCTATGGAGAGCGTCAGCACTTGCACATCGCCACGCTGCAATCGGCGGGGAGCTAGAAGACTGGAATGGGATGGGCACCGCGTGGTTTTACGACCATACCCCCGAACGCGCGAAGGCTGACTATGAAGCGATCCGCACCAAAGCCGGTTTGATGGATGTTTCCGGTCTTAAGAAGGTCCATGTTGTCGGGGCCGACGCGGCTTATGTGATTGATCGCGTAACGACCCGGAATGTCGAAAAGATAGCGCCGGGCCGTTCGACCTATGCGTCGATCCTGAACGCCGAGGGAAAATTCATTGATGATTGCATCATCTACCATATCGCTGTGAACTCCTGGATGGTCGTCCACGGGACGGGCACGGGGATGGAGCAACTGGCTTCGGTCGCGGCAGGGAAGAACTGTGAAATCCTGTTCGACGACGACCTGCACGATATGTCGCTTCAGGGTCCGGTGTCCGTCGATCTTCTCGCGAAGGAAATTCCGGCTATCCGCGATCTGGCCTATTTCGGAATCATGAATGGCCGCCTTTACGGTCGCGATGTCATGATTTCCCGCACCGGCTATACCGGTGAGCGTGGCTACGAGATTTTCTGTCGCGCAAAAGACGCCGTTCACCTATGGGACAGCATACTGGAAGCGGGCAAAGAGCTTGGCGTGCGTCCGGTGCAATTCTCGACCCTCGATATGCTGCGCATTGAAAGCTATCTGCTGTTCTACCCCGGCGACAACTCTGAAACCTTCCCGTTCGCGGATGAGCCTTGCGGCGATACGCTTTGGGAGCTTGGTCTTGAATTCACAGTGTCCCCTGAGAAGGAAGGCTTTATCGGAGCCGAGAACCACTATGCGTTGGAAGGCAAGGAGCGGTTCAAGATCTATGGCGTCCAGTTGACCGACAGCATGGATCAGATGGAAATGCACGCGCGGGTTCTGCATGACGGCAAGGATGTCGGCGTCATCACCTATGGTTTGTCATCTGAACTGAACAACTACAGCGTTGCCATCGCGCGCCTTGATCCGTCCGTGGCAAAGGCCGGAACGCCGCTTGTCGTGAAACAGCCGGACGGAACAGAACTAAGCGCGACCGCCGAAGAAATGCCGTTCTATGATAAAGACAAGTCGATCCGCACTGCAAAGGGTTGATCTGATCGGGCGCGGGGCGTTGTCCCGCGCCTCATTCTTTCCTGAGGACTGATATGTCGAAGTTTACGTTTCCCGAGAGCATCCGCAGTCGACCCGTCTATGGGACGCTCGCACCCCGCGATGGCTCAGCCCATTTGCTGATCGCCGACGCCCACGGGGCCGAGGCGATTTTGGATGTCGCAACGCCAGAGATGATGGCGAAGGGTCACATTATCTACATCCCGAAGGGTGAGACGTTCGAAGCTAAACTGCGCGCTTTGAACCCTGCGTCTTTTTATGCGGGTCCATCCTACGGAGCTGCCGAGCAACGTATTCACAAGGCGTTCTCGGATGCGAAGATGGGATTGCAGGTCTATCTGGCGGGGACCGAAGGCCTGATGGGTCAGGCGCAGATCGCCGCCATGCAGGCTGGAATCCCGCACACCGCCATTCAGACGGAGCATCGCGGGTCAGTCGCGCGCCGAATGCAATGCGTGCATTGCAAAGGTATCACAGAGGACGTCGAAACCGATCCGTTTGTATGTGCCCACTGCGGATTGAACCTATTTGTCCGCGATCACTATTCGCGCCGTTTGGCCGCCTACCAAGGTGTGTGCATCGACGCGGAAGACCCGGGCAATGTTCCTGCACCAAAGGGGATTTACGAATGAGTGGGGCGGAAAAGATCGCCGTCAAAGTAACGGATGTCGTGCCGCTGAATGACTTGGTGACACGTTTTAGATTTGAGCGTGTCGATGGTGGGTTGTTGCCGACGTTTTCCGGCGGCGCGCATACTGTGGTCGAAATGCAGGATGGCGATATCACCCGGCTCAATCCCTATTCGCTGATGTCTGATCCGATGGACCAGACGGCCTACACGATTTCCGTGCGTCGGGATGACGAGGGGCGCGGCGGTTCGCTGTTTATGCACAATAACGTCAAGGTCGGGGATGAGATGACGATCTCTTATCCCGTGAACCTGTTCAGCCTCGACCTGCGCGCCAAGAAGCATCTGTTCCTTGCGGGCGGCATCGGGATTACACCGTTCCTGGCGCAGATCAAGCAGTTGGAACGCTTCAATGGCAACTGGGAATTGCACTACGCCTGTCGCACCGAAAGCCTTGGCGCCTATGTAGATGAGCTGACGAACCACCATCCGAACGAGGCGCACATCTACTATGACGATCAGGAGCAGAAGATAGATTTGGTGACCCTGCTCGACGGGCAACCGCTTGGAACCCACGTCTATGTCTGCGGCCCCAAGGGGATGATCGAGTGGGTGTGCAAAACAGCGGAGGCCGAGGGTTGGCCGCGCGAAGCAATCCACTATGAAGAATTTCTTGCGCCCCAGCCTGGCAAGCCGTTTGAGGTAAAGCTGGCAGTCTCGAACAAGGTTATTCAGGTCGGCGAACAAGAGAGCCTTTTGGAAGCGATCGAACGCGAAGGCGTCGATGCCCCGTATCTGTGTCGGGGCGGCGCTTGTGGGCAGTGTGAAACGCGGGTGATCGACTACACCGGTCACTTTATCCACCGCGATCACTGGCTTGAAGACGATGAACATGCCTCTGGCGAAAAGATCATGCCCTGCGTATCGCGTTTCGAGGGCAAAATCTTAGTATTGGACCGTTGATATGACCATTCAGTTTAATGACGAGACTTTCCGCGACGATTATTCGTTCTACAACTCAGAGCGGGCAATCAAGCGCTTTCCATTCCCGTTTCACGAAGACAGCTACATGTATTCCGTCAACATGGAGCAGCACCGGGGCGGTCCAGTAGATAGCGTCTATGAAATGCGGTTCGATGTGGACGAACATTATGTGGCCGAGATGAAGGATCGGGCGATGGTTCTGGCGGACGATCCGCTGCGCTGCCAGTCGCTGCCGCATATGACGCTTGCCGGATGGGATTTGCTTGAACTGATTATGGTCAGCAAATCCGAAGACTACCCTGATTTGTTTGAACTGCATCGTGACGGCAACAATTGGCGTTGGGTAAACAAACCGCTGGGGATCGACGACAGCTTTGTTTTTCTTGATGAAACCACGCTACGCTATGGCCCGATGGAGTACATCACACGACAGGCGCAGGGCGATTTCTGCGTGCTGGATCAGCGGGATGATAACCTTTGGATGGACGCGGGAATGGTGACGACCCAAGCCGATTGGTCACTGGATTTCGACATTGGGATGAACTTTTTCGAATGGCACGCCCCTGTGCCGCTGGCCCATGAAAAGGGTATCTTTGTGCGTGCGTTGAAGTTCCTGCTGAACATCCAGCAAGGCTCTCCGGCGCGGCGACTGAATTGGACGATGACGGTCAACCCGCTATTGGATACGTCGCCTGAGAACTACCACAAGTGGGGCGTTCAAAAGACAACTCTGACGCCTGAAAACATCGGGACCAAGCAGCATTTGCGGGTTGAACTGCAAACCTTTTTCCGCCTGCCGCGTTCGAACGCGCTCGTGTTCCCGATCCGCTGCTATTTGTGCAGTTTCCAGGACTTAATGACTGTGCCGAAATGGGGCCGCCGGTTGCATCGTGTGATCCGTGATCTGCCGGTTGAACTGGCAACCTACAAGGGCTTTATCGACAATCGGCCCATGATGCTGGATTACTTATCTCAGTTTGACGATGGGCAGCCGACATCGCCCGGAATCTGGCCCGATCTGGACACTGAACCAGCGCTACAGACCTAAGTGTCAGGTTGATGGCGCGCATCGGCTTTTTTCTGCGGGTCTTTATTCTTGGTGTCTGGTTGGCGCAAATGGCCCAAGCGCAGTCTTGCCGCCATGCGCTTGTCTTGGCGCTTGATGTATCAGGATCGGTGAATTCGACCGAATACGCACAGCAAGTCAACGGATTGGCGGCAGCGTTGAATGATCCGGATGTCCGTTCGCTGATCTTGTTCAGTGCCGATGCGCCGATTGCAGTAACTGTCTTTGAATGGAGTTCGCGCAATCATCAATTTGTCATCCAGCCCTGGATTTCACTGGACGGTCCCGCCGCCCTAGATCGGGTGATTGCCCGGATTAGATCGCATCAGAAAGTGCGGGCTGGGTTGAAAACCGCAATAGGCACGGCGCTGTCGTTCGGAGCGGTTTTGTTGGAAGAACAGGAGCAGTGCTGGCAAAGAACCATCGATGTTTCAGGCGATGGAACGAATAACATCGGCATCACCCCGACAGAGGCTTACCGCACCGGCGCGTTTGACGGGATCACGGTGAA
Organism: Aliiroseovarius sp. YM-037; assembly: GCF_048060095.1. NCBI lineage: Bacteria > Pseudomonadati > Pseudomonadota > Alphaproteobacteria > Rhodobacterales > Paracoccaceae > Aliiroseovarius > Aliiroseovarius sp. YM-037. The sequence continues at coordinate 103,988 of NZ_JBLUOA010000006.1, forward strand.
CGCGCTGGTTGTGAATGATCCCGCTAGCACCACCATTGCCGGGACAAGCAGTTCGTCAGAAGCGCTAAAGAACTACTACGAAGACGAAGTGATACACGGCCCGCTTGCATTTACGATGGTTGCGAACGGGTATGCTGATTATGCCGCCGCGATGCAGCGCAAACTCATGCGGGAACTTTCACCTCCAATATTCGGTGAGCTGCGCGATTAGCTGTCTTGTGGATAACTGATGACGGACAGATAGCGCGCCGGCAATTGAACGAGCGTCTCTGGTCCATGCGGCGCATCCGCGTCGAAGAACAGTGTATCACCCGGCTTGAGGAAGTAGACATCGTCGCCGTGCCGATACCCGACCTCGCCTTCCAGCATGTAGATCGTTTCGATCCCCGCATGTTGAAAGGTCGGAAAGACGTCAGCCTTGTCGGACAGGGTAATCAGATAAGGTTCAACGATCACGCCGCTTGAGTTCGCGCCGATATGGCCAAGTAGATTGTACTGGTGGTTGGCGCGTGTCCCCTCGCGTTCGTGTTCGACACCTTCGCCAGCCTTCGTATGCACCGCTGTGCGTGCTTCTTCAAAGCCGCGAAAAAACGCGGTGAGCGGAACAGAAAGCGCGTTTGCCAGCGTTTGCAGCGTTGTCAGTGAGGGCGACGTATTTCCGTTTTCGATCTTCGATAGCATCCCGATAGAAAGACCTGTCGTCGCGGACAGTTCGGCAACGGTAATCTCTTGCTTGCGCCGAAACGCGCGCACTTCACGGCCGATGGCGACTTCCAGTACGTTCTCGCGGTTTGCGCGCACGCGATGTGGGTCTTGTGTCAGGATCGTTGCGGTCATGTCGGTATCCAGTTCTTGAATGTCCATGAATTACCGCTTTGCAATAATCAGACAAGGGCGTCGCCGAAGAAATTTGCCCCTTCCATACTGGCATAATATAATTGTTTCCTGCTAGGATAATTTTATGACTAGAAATGAAATAATGCAGGTTGGCTTCCTTATCTTTCCTGGCTTCCCGATGGCCTGCTTAACGTCGATGATCGAACCGCTGCGCGCCGCAAACGAAGTTGCGGGGCAGGAAGCATTCGGGTGGACGTTGATCTCTGAAGAAGGGGCTCGCGTTAAAGCGAGTGCGAATGTCTGGTTTGAACCAGAACACGCCTTGGCGGATTGTGACGGGCTTGATCAGTTGTTCCTGTTGAGCGGACCGTCGTCGAAATTTGTAAACCCGACCTCATCTCAGGGAAAGCTGCGCAAGCTTGCGCGTCACGGTGTCACTATGGGCGCGATCAGTGGCGGTATCTTCCCTTTGGCGCGAACTGGATTGCTCGATGGTTTCACGACATCTGTTCATTGGTGTTATGAGGCCGCGTTTTCCGCCGAATTTCCGCGTCTGGAGGCGACGGAGGATGTGATCGCGATTGATCGGCGTCGTGTGACGGCCTCAGGTGCGGCGGCTGCCTTTGATCTGTCACTGCATCTGATTGAAGAGGTGCTTGGCGCTGACGTTGCAACCGAAGTGGCGTGCTGGTTTCAACATCCGCTTGTCCGTGGTCAAGGTGTGAGCCAACGCAAACCCACTTTCGCCGCCGAAAGCACCAACGATATGTTGCCGCAAATCGTGCGCAAGGCGGTCGACATATTCGCAGATCACATCGAAGATCCGATCAACATCGCAGATGTCGCGGCCGAGGTCGGCGTTTCGGTGCGTCAACTGGAACGTATGTTCCATAAGACGACCGGGAACACGCCACTTGGGTATTATAAATCCCTGCGTATGCACAAAGCCCGTCAGCTGCTGCACTATAGCAAAGACACGATGATCGAGATCGCGACCGCGGTCGGCTACACAAGTTCATCCGCGATGTGCAAGAATTACATTGACGTCTTTGGCATCCATCCCAGGGAAGATCGCAAGAAAATCAATATGTTCCGCGTGCGTGACAACACGATTGTGCCGTCTGCTTAAGCGACCGATTGCGCTGTCGTCAATAGTGCGTGGTGGAGCGAGCCAGCCGATGCGCGTGGGCCGAGGATGCGGATGTGTTCCGCATCTTGGTATCTGATTACAAAGCAACTCATATGGTGGATCATGGTGCGATGCGTGTCGCCCGGCCTCATCTTGCGAATGGGCACGGCGCAAAGCCGCTCGCACAAATCCGCCATCGCCGGACCTGTGACGTCAAAGCAAACCCACGCCCCGGTTTGTTCCGTGATCGATGCGGTTTCGGCAAATAGATCCGCGAGCGTTTCCGCCATCTGTTCATGTTCGTCGCGGGCTGCGCTAAGCATCCATTGATCCGGGCCTGTCCAAAACCCCGACATAGGTTCGCCAAACTGGGCTTTGTCGGCGCCGGGAACCGCCCTGATAAGGTTCTTTAGTTTTGCGTGACATGCGGTTTCGTGCCCCATGCGCGCCGTGACAGAGGCGAGCGCAAGCGCGTCATTTTCGGAAATCGTGACGTGGTCGAACGCGTCGACGCACGGCTCAGCACCGCCGAGGGCGGTTATTGGCAAAAGATCATGCACGAAGCCTCTCCCCTTCTGGGTCAACGAAATGGGCGCTGACGATTTCCACGTCCACATGAACGTCGGTCAACGGGCTGACAAGCCGCATGGTGTCCCCCAAACGCTCTGACCCGTTCTTGAGGAACCCGAGTGCGATTGCGTGGCCGAGGGTTGGCGAATAACAAGCCGAAGTCACGTAGCCCTGATCGTGCACCGCATCGACCGGCCCTTCCGCATTCATCAAATGCGCGCCTGCGGGAACAGGATCTTTCGGATCAACGGGTTTGATCCCGACTTGCCGCAAATCGCCCTCTGCATTCAGTCCCGGACGTTGTGACAAAGTTTTTCCTATGCAGTCCTTGAGGCCGCTGATCATTCGCCCCATTCCGAGGTTTTGTGCCGTTGTGGTGCCGTTTAGTTCATTCCCTGCAGCATGCCCTTTTTCGATGCGCATGACGCCAAGCGCCTCAGTGCCGTAGGGTGTAACGTCAAACTCCGCCCCGGCCTCCATTATCTTGCGGATCAACGCGTCGCCATACGCCGTGGGCACCGCGATTTCATAGGCCAGCTCTCCGCTGAACGAGATGCGGAACAACCGCGCGCGCAATCCGCCGCAGATCGTGATGTTCGCGCAGGCCATGAAAGGAAACGCATCGTTGCCGATGTCTTGATCGACGATCTTTTCCAGCAGCCTGCGGCTGTTCGGCCCGGCGACCGCATACTGCGCCCATGCTTCGGTTGTCGAGATCAGCTGGACGTCCATGTCCGGGCTGAGGCATTGACGCACGAATTCCATGTGCCGATAGACGGGCAGGGCGTTTGCGGTCGTTGTCGTGACAACGAAGTGATCTTCGGCAAGGCGGGCAGCCGTGCCATCGTCCATCGCGATACCGTCTTCGCGAAGCATCAATCCATAGCGCGTCTTGCCGACGGCCAGCTTTGCGAAACTATTGCAGTAAATCTTATTCAGGAAAGCCGCCGCATCGGTGCCCTGCACATCGACCTTACCCAACGTCGTTACATCGCAAACGCCGACCGAGTTTCGGGTCGCCAGCACCTCTCGGTCGACGCTTTCGCGCCACGTCGTTTCACCAGCGCGGGGAAACCACTGCGCACGCAGCCAGTTACCGACTTCAACGAAGACAGCACCCTGTTCCTCGGCCCATTTGTGCGACGGTGTCAGGCGTTTCGGGTGGAATTCCTGTTCGCGGTGGCGTCCGGCAAACGCTCCGATGGCGGTAGGAGTATAGGGCGGACGGAAAATCGTCGTGCCAACTTCGGGGATAGCCTTACCCGCAAGTTCGGCCATGATCGCGAGGCCACCCATATTTGATGTCTTGCCTTGATCTGTGGCCATGCCCAACGTGGTATAGCGCTTAAGATGTTCGACAGACCGAAAGCCTTCTTGGTGGCTGAGCTTCACGTCCTTTACGGTGACGTCGTTCTGCTGATCGAGCCATGCACGCGAACAGCCCTCGACATACCAAAAAGGAGTGATGTTTACCGGCGCGTCTTCAGCTTTGGGCATGGCGGGACTGCGCCCTTTCAGACCAAGGGCATTCTTTGCGGTCTGCGCTCCGCCGCGCAAGGCGCCTGCGGTGCTCATGTCACCGTTGGCAGCTCCGACGACGGACATACCAGCGGGCAGGTCGCCGCCGGGGACGAAGGCCGCGATACCGTCGGCCCATGCGGGGCGGCCGCGTTGATGACAGGTAAGGTGCACGTTCGGATTCCATCCACCCGACAGGCCAAGCGCGCCGCATTCGAGCGTGCGCGTGCTACCGTCGGCCAATTTGACCTCAGCGAAGGCAAGGCCCAAGCGGCCTTTGGTATCGGTGATCTCGCCATGCAGCACCTCGTAGTCCCCGCTGCGTGGAGCATCTGGACGGACATCTACCACGGCGGCGATCTTGATGCCCCGCGCGTGTAAATCCGACGCCGTCCGGTGCCCGTCGTCATTGTTGGTGAAAATCGCGACCCGCTTGTCGACGGCGACGGCGAACCGGTTCGCGTAAGTGCGCAAGGCAGACCCAAGCATGATCCCCGGACGGTCGTTGTTTTCAAATGCAATCGGGCGTTCGATGGCGCCCGCTGCAAGCACGGTTTGTTTCGTATAAATTCGCCAAAGCACTTGGCGGGGTTTGCCAGCATCCGGCGTGTGAACGTGGTCGCTGATCCGTTCAACTGCGCCATATATACCGTGGTCGAAAGCTCCGATCACCGTCGTGCGCGTCATCAGGCGCACATTCGGAAGGCTGCCGAGTTCGGCCGCTGCCTGCGCCGCCCAATCCGCACCGGTCTCATCGCCAATCACCAGAGTTTCACTGTTGAGGCGGCCGCCAACACGAAAATCTTCATCCGCCAGAATCACATCAGCCCCGGCGCGTCCCGCCGTCAGCGCTGCCGCGAGGCCAGCAGGTCCGGCTCCGATAATCAGCAGATCGCAATGCAAGAACCCCTTGTCGTAAACGTCCGGATCGTCTTGGAGCGAAAGCGATCCCAGACCAGCCGCATTGCGGATAAGCGGCTCGTAGAGCTTTTCCCAGAATGCGGCAGGCCACATAAAGGTTTTGTAATAAAATCCAGCGGTCAGAAAGTTGGAAAGACGATCGTTGATCGACAGCAAGTCGAATTTCAAAGACCCGAGCCGATTTTGGCTTTTTGCGCGCAGGCCATCGAACAGTTCGGTTGTTGTGGCGCGCGTGTTGGGTTCCTGCCGCGCTCCGCTGCGCAGTTCAACAAGCGCGTTGGGTTCTTCAGAGCCAGCAGACAGCGGCCCACGCGGGCGGTGGTATTTAAACGACCGCCCCATTAGGCGCACCCCGTTTGCCAGTAGGGCCGAGGCTAATGTGTCGCCGGGGTGGCCTGCGTAGGACTTGCCATCGAGGGTGAAGTTCAGCAGTTCGGTCTTGTCGACTTGCCCGTCACCAATGCGGTTAACTTGGCTCATTTACTGCGCCCTCTGCTACGGGCGACATCGCGGGCCAGCCTCACATCGGAAATCTCATGCGTGACTGTGTTGCGCGTTACAACAAGCCACGAACGATCTCCTGCTTCGTGAAACCAAAGTTCGTCGTGCCACCCGGCCGGGTTGTCGCGCAAATAGCCGTATTCGTAGAAATCCTTCGCTGCCGTGTCGGAATCTGGATCGGGGCGATCAATCAGTTTTGCATCGCCCATGTAGGTGAATTCGGCGCTATCGCGCGGTCCAAGAAGGGGGTGGTTAATAATCATCAGTGCAAGTTGGGCTGATTGCCCATTCCCTTTTCATCAATCATCAGGCCCTTTTCAAAGCGGTCGAACCGATAGGCTGTGGCGGTCGGGTGTGGGGCGTCTTTGGCAAGAAGGTGGGCAAAGCAGAAACCAGAGGCAGGGGTCGCCTTAAAGCCGCCGTAGCACCAGCCGCCGTTGAAGTAGAGCCCGTCGATATGCGTTCTGTCGATGATCGGTGAGCCGTCCATCGACATATCCATGATCCCGCCCCACATGCGCAGCACGCGCGCGCGGCCAAATGCCGGGAAGATCGCCATGCCGCCCTCGCAGACATCCTCGACGACTGGCAAGTTGCCCCGCTGGGCGTAGGAGTTGTAGCCGTCGAGATCACCGCCAAAGACAAGCCCGCCCTTATCGGATTGGCTGCAATAGAAATGGCCCGCGCCAAATGTGACGACCCCCGGCATGACCGGTTTCAGGCCTTCCGAGACAAACGCCTGCAATACGTGACTTTCTATCGGTAGGCGCATGTCAGCCAAGGCCATCAAGCGGCCGGATGATCCTGCAACCGCACAACCGACCTTAACCGCTCTGATGAGCCCTTTCGATGTCTCAACACCGATGCACTTTCCGTTTTCGATCTTAAATCCGGTGACTTCGCAATTCTGAATGATATCGACACCCCGGCTGTCGGCCCCGCGGGCATAACCCCATGCAACCGCGTCATGTCGAACCGTGCCACCCCGATGCTGTGCTAACCCGCCCTTGATCGGAAAACGCGCATCTTCGGTGTTCAGGAATGGATACCTTGCTTTGATCTGTTCGGTGGTCAGCATCTCTGCATCCGCTCCGTTCAAGATCATTGCATTGCCCCGCCGGATGAAGGCGTCGCGTTGGGCGTCCGAGTGTATCAGATTGAGGATGCCACGCTGCGAAATCATCGCGTTGTAGTTCAAGTCCTGCTCAAGACCTTCCCACAGTTTCAGCGAGAATTCATAGAAGGGCTCATTTCCGTCCAGCAGGTAGTTCGAACGTATAATAGTCGTGTTACGACCCACATTGCCGCCTCCGATCCAGCCCTTCTCCAATACCGCAATGCGCTTTTGGCCGAATTCTTTTGCCAGATAGTAGGCGGTCGCAAGCCCATGCCCGCCGCCGCCTATAATGATGATATCGTAATCCGCCTGCGGTTCAGGATCGCGCCAGGCAGGCTTCCACCCTTTGTGGCCGGTCAATGCCTCTTTGATAACCTTGAAACCTGAATAGCGCATTTTCGACATCCTCTTTCAGACAGTGTGCCGCAACCCCAATGGATTGAGGCTCTGGGATTGGACGCGCGGTTCCTCATTTGCGACATCTTTTCGAATTCCTTGGATCATTCATTTCGCACTGGTAAGAAAAAAACTTGATTGAGAGGAAAATAATGCCAGAGTGTTTGCGGATGTAAGCAAGAGGCGAAGAATCGCCCGACATAAGATCCGCCGTTTCCCGGACAACGAAACGGTTCTTGCACCGCAAAATGAGCGGACAAAAAATATAGGGAGGAATAGTTATGAGAAAGATGACGACAGCAATGACGGCCGGCGTTTTGGCCTTCGCACCATTCGCCGCACTGGCCGAGGATAGCGGTGATCCAATTGTGATCCCGATTCACAACTGGTCCAGCCAGATCGTGATGTCCAACGTCGTTGGGCAAATTCTGGAAGAGAACGGAAACGCGGTCGAGTATGTCACAACAGACAGTCAGGCCGTATATGAATCCGTGCGCCTGGGCGATGTGACGCTTGAACTTGAAGTTTGGGAAGGCGCATTCGGCGCGTCGTTCCGTGCGGCACTTGAAAAAGGTGGTATCGTTGATGTGGGCGACCATGACGCGGTTACACGCGAAGACTGGTGGTATCCGATGTGGACGAAAGACGCCTGTCCGGGTCTGCCTGACTGGGAGGCGCTGAACGAATGTGCGGCCCTTTTTGCAACCGCCGAGACGGGCGACAAAGGCCGCTATCTGGATGGTCCGGTCGATTGGTTGAAACACGGTCAGGAACGTGTCGAAGCATTGGGCATGGACTTTGTGGTGGTGAACGCGGGATCTGCCGCTGCCCTATGGGCTGAAATCGGTGCTGCCGAAGCAGACAAGCGCCCGATCGTGGTGTTCAATTGGACGCCAAACTTCGCGGAAGCCGTCTGGCCGGGCGAATTCGTTGAATTCCCTGTGTGGGAAGACGGCTGCGACAAAGATCCGGCAGTTGGACCCAACCCCGACGCGTTGTTTGACTGCGGCAACCCGGCTAACGGCTATCTGAAAAAGGCCGCCTGGGAAGGCATGGAAGAAAAGTGGCCAAGCGCTTATGCGGTGCTTGAAAACGTGAACTTTACGAACGCGCAAATCGCAGAGATGGCAAAGCTGGTCGACATCGACGAGATGGAGCCGGAAGAAGCTGCTACCGTTTGGTTGGAAGACAACAAAGACGTTTGGGAAAGCTGGGTTAACTAAACCCGACTTCTTATTCAAAGTCTCCCCGTCCGGCATACGTTGGGCGGGGACATCTATCATAAGGGATCCCATGTCAGCCAAAGCCCCCGTCATTTCCTGTCAGAACGTCTGGAAGATTTTTGGAAGCAACCCGCAGCGTTTCTTAAGAGACATGACCCCAGGGATGAGCTTTGATGACATTCGGGCAGCAGGTTATATTGCTGGCGTCAAAGACGTTTCCATCGAAGTTCATGAAGGCGAGATGCTGGTGATTATGGGCCTGTCCGGCTCTGGCAAATCAACGCTTGTGCGCTGCTTTTCGCGCCTGCATGACATCACCGGCGGGACGATCACCGTCGAGGGCCAAGACATCATGGGCTTGTCCGAAAAGGATCTGATCGAATTGCGCCGGTCCAAAATGGGTATGGTGTTCCAGTCATTTGGGCTGTTGCCGCATCGCACAGTGCTGGAAAATGTCGCCTTTCCGCTAGAGATGCGCGGTCAGGACAAGCACACCCGGCGTGAACGCGCGTTGGAGGTGGTAAAGCTGGTCGGCCTTGAAGGTCGTGAAGACTATTTCCCGCGCGAACTTTCCGGTGGTCAGCAGCAGCGTGTCGGTATCGCGCGCAGCCTCGCCATTGAGCCGGATATTTGGTTCCTTGATGAACCTTTCAGCGCGCTTGACCCGTTGATCCGCAAAGAGATGCAGGATGAGTTCTTGCGCCTGCAACAACTTCTGAACAAAACGATTGTCTTTATCACCCATGACTTTGATGAGGCTCTGCGTCTTGCCGACCGGATTGCCATCATGAAGGATGGCGCTGTCGAACAATGCGACACACCCGACCAGATCGTGCTGCACCCCGCGACCGAATATGTCCGCAAGTTCACGGAAGATATCGACAAGGCACGGGTTGTGCACGCGGGCGTTCTTGCCGATGCGACCGAGACCGGCGAGGGCGATCCCGTTGATGCGGGAATGACCGTTCAGGACATGGCACGCATGTTGGTCAACGATAACCGTACACTGATCCCTGTAAGGCGCGATGATGCTTTGATCGGTGCTATGCCGCGGAAGGCCGCACTTGATATCCTGCTTGGGGCAGATGCATGAGCATCGAGACGACATCTTTGCCCACGATCCGCGTTGGTCCAAACAAGGGTCAAATCGCGTTGGGTCTGGTTGGCGTCGCGGTCGCCCTGACGGCAATGCGGTATGTAGGAATTCTGCCTGACTGGGCCCACAGGTTGCCAGAGGCGGTTATTCCTGACCTGGCAAGCTGGCTGGATGCGATTTTCAACTTCGTAAAGGATGACTTGGGCTTATTGGCCCTGACCCGACTTCTGACGGACGGACTGCAATGGTTGCTTGATGCGTCCGGCAATATCTTTTTCGGCAAACGTCGTTGGCCCTTCATCGGTCCGGTCTCCTGGACGGCCATGTCCGCTGTGGCGGCAATCGTCGGCTACTACCTTGGCGGTTGGCGGTTGGCGGTCCTTGGCGGTGGCACGATGGCGTGGACCGCCCTGATCGGCCAGTGGAAAATCGCGATGGAAACGATGTCGGTTCTTGCGATTGCTGCGCCGCTGGCGTTTGTGATTGGCCTTTTGTTGGGCATTGCGGCGTGGAAATACAAGTGGTTCGACAACATCATCAAGCCAGTCCTGTCGGTTCTGCAAACCCTGCCTTTTTTCACCTATCTTCTGCCCGCGGTCATCTTCTTTAAGGTGGGCCCGACCGCCGGAGCGGTTGCCACGACGATCTACGCCATCCCGCCAATGATCCTGATGACAACGCTCGGTCTGCAGAAAGTGTCGCCCGAAGTGATCGAAGCTGGCAAGATGAGCGGTTGCAGCCGATTTCAGATGTTACGCCATGTCTACCTTCCGTCAGCCCGGACCGAAATTCTTGTGGGTGTGAACCAAGTCATCATGCTGTCGCTCGCGATGGTCGTTCTGACGGCGTTTATCGGGATGCCGGGGCTTGGCGCAAAGCTGCTTGCGATGATGGGCAGCTTCAAGCTTGGTCGATCCTTTGAGATTGGTGTCACGATTGTCTTGTTGGCGGTGATGTTGGATCGAATGTCAAAGGCGTGGGTTGTCAAACAGCCCGAGCACTTCGAACGCGGAGCGGCGTTTTGGCAGCGGCATAAGACGCTCTTGTTCGGCGTTGGCGCTTTCGTTGTTTTTACACTGATTTCATTCGTCATTCCCTTCTTTGCCGAGGTTGGACGGGGTCAGGATTTCAGCCGGGGAAAAGAGCTTGATAATCTGATCAAAGCCTTTCTTAACATTGAATGGGTCAAGGCGATCACCGGCTTCTTGCGGGCATTCCTGAACGTGCAGGTGTTGATACCATTCCGCAACTTCCTGCTGTCGATCCCCACACCAGCATTCATCCTGCTGGTCATAGCCTTTGCGTTGGCTTTGGCTGGGCGCAAACAAGCAATCTACGCGTTGATTTTCTTTTCCTTCGTGGCGCTTTCGGGATGGTGGGACCGGGCGATCATAACGCTTTATTCTGTCATCTCAGCCGTAGCACTGGCCGCGATTATTGGGCTGCCTATCGCTGTCATCGCCGCCCGTTCGGAAAGATGGGCGACACGGGTATTGCTTATCTGCGACACGGCACAGACCTTTCCAAGCTTTGTCTACCTGATACCTGCGATCATGCTGTTTGGGATCACCGATATCGCCGTAATCTTCTCAATCCTCATCTTTTCGATGGTGCCGCTCATTCGCTATACGATTGAAGGGCTGCGGACGGTCCCCGGTGAAATGACCGAGGCGGCAGACATGTCCGGAGCGACCCGGATGCAAAAGCTCTGGAACGTCCAGCTCCCGCTTGCCCTGCCGACCATGGCAGTTGGGTTCAATCAGGCGATCATGTTTGCGTTCTTCATGGTCATCATCGCCGCCTTCATCGGAACGCAGGATCTGGGGCAGGAACTCCAAAGGACGTTGGCTGGCACCGATCTGGGCAAAAACTTTGTCCTTGGGATTTGTGTGGCGGTTATGGCGTTGACGTTCGACCTGACCATCATGAAATGGGCCGCAGAGAAGAAGCGGGCGTTAGGACTGCCTTAACGACATCACTGCTGTCACCGCAACCAACGCCCAGACCAAGCGCTCTTTTGCCGGAATGCGTCGTCTGGCGGCGTAATGATTGGCGCGATTTGGCCGACAGTCGTTTCCTGCCGACCCCCTTCCCGTTGCGAGGCCGTTCCCCGCCGGTCCTAAGCCCGACGACCGGCCCGCATTGAAGCGGCGCGATATCCGTCACTACAGTCCATCCACCGTCAGCGCCGTTATCACTCCGGCCTGGCGTATCCTGGCCCTTCTCATACGTTTTGGGGGCTTTCCATCGGCCGGACTCGCGTCGGGCCGGATCACTCACTGCGTTCAAACGCGATCGGGATATTCCCGAAACCGAAAGGAAAAGACATGAGCCAAGCAAGTGAATTCGAACTGCTGATGTTGGAGCTGGTCAATTACGAACGTACGTCGCGCGGACTTGATCCACTTTCGATCAATGGGGATCTGAACAAATCCAGCGAAGACCACAGCCAGTGGATGCTGGACACCGACACCTTTTCCCATAGTGGCGCGGGTGGCAGCAGTCCGACCGAGCGTATTGAAGGCACAGCGTATGAACTGACCGGCAACTGGCGCACAGCGGAAAACATCGGATGGCAAAGCGAACGGGGAGAACCCGGTATCGAGGATGATGTCCGCGAAATTCATGCCGGGCTGATGGCCAGCCCCGGCCATCGTGCCAATCTGCTCAACCCCAACCTTGAGGACATTGGCATCGGTATTGAAGTTGGTGACTTCGACGGCTTCGAAGCGGTGATGGTCACGCAAAACTTCGGAACGACAGACGCGGTGACCAATACCCCGGATCAAGAGGTCGTGCCGGATACGCCGATCGCTGATGCCGGTGATCTGGATGACCCGGTGCCGCCTCCGGCCTCACAGCCCACGACGCCGGTGACAGAGGAGATACCGGTCGCAGATAGCAGCAACGATGACACGCCGGATAAACCGAAACCTCAGGAAGATCCTGTTGAGGCGGAAACGGCAGATGTCGACATCCCCGGCGGCATGACTGACGACAACATGCCAGTCGATGATGAGATGGTGGTTTGCCCTGATGATTCAACTGATCCGATCACGGCCGCCATCACCACCGACACGCCGCCAACAGCCGCAAAGAATGGCGTCGCCCCCATCACCATCCCTGCCAGCGAGATGACCGAAACTGAGACGACGGGCGATCTGACCGACGTATTCACGTTCGTCGACTTTGACGGCATCGAGGTCGAAGATGCGGGTGACGATGGCACCCCGCTTGACATCGAAGGGATGATACCAACAGCGAATGACACTGAAACAGCTGACGACTGGGTGATCTTCGACACCCTGCTTGCACAGTTGTTTGAAGACGCCGGTAACATGACCTGCGGCGCCACCGTGGACTTCATCTAGCCAGACGCACCACAAAAGACCGAAGCGGGCCAACCGGCTCGCTTCGGCTTTGTCGCCCTTTGGCAAGCCCCACAACATCCGGTTCCGACATTACCGCCCCACACGCACGCCGCGGCAAATGACCTATCAAAGCCCGCCCGTCGCTTCGGTTCAAAGAACCGGGGCCATTTGCGTGCCGGATATAAGAATGAACGCCGCTATGGCCATGAACATTTGTCTGTTTTGACAGCCCTCGTTATCCTGATCACCAAGTCGCGGGGACACAGTGCGACGGATAGGGGGGACCGCGATGAACATTCTGTTCATCATGTATGATCAACTGCGCTTTGACTATCTGTCTTGCGCGGGACATCCGCATCTGGAAACGCCGAATTTCGACCGGGTGGCAGCGATGGGTGTTCGGTTCACGAATGCGTTTTGTCAGTCGCCGATTTGCGGCTCTAGCCGGATGAGTTTCTATACGGGCCGCTATGCGTCATCGCATGGCGCGCAGTGGAATGGTTTTCCCCTTCGGGTGGGCGAGCAGACGCTTGGCGATCACCTGCGCGCGGTGGGGATGGACGCTTGGCTGATCGGCAAGACCCATATGAAGGCCGACGCGGACGGGATGGCGCGCTTGGGCCTTGCCCCGGACAGCGTTATCGGGGCCCGTCAGGCTGAATGCGGGTTCGATGTGTGGGTGCGCGACGACGGTCTTTGGGGTGAGGGGCCGGATGGGTTCTATGACGAAAAACGATCACCCTATAATGAATATCTGAAGTCAAAGGGCTATGACGGTCATAATCCTTGGGCTGACTTTGCCAATGCCGGGATTGAAGACGGCGAAAAGGCCTCTGGCTGGATGTTTGAGAACGCCGACAAGCCTGCCAATATTCGCGAGGAAGACAGCGAAACACCGTGGCTAACCTCTGAAACCCTGCGTTTCATAGCAGAGGCCAAGGGGCCGTGGTGTGCGCATGTCAGCTATATAAAACCGCATTGGCCGTATATCGTGCCGGCGCCCTATCACGCTATGTATGGTGCCAATCATGTGCTCGCCGCCAGCCGACACGAGGCCGAACGCGCTGACCCGCATCCCGTCTTTGACGCGTTTATGAGCAACAAGATCGCGACCGCCTTTCAACAGGAGGACGTTCGCCAGAAGGTCATCCCCGCCTATATGGGCTTGATCAAACAATGCGACGACCAACTTGGGCGCATCCTTGATGAGCTGGAACGCTCCGGCCAGTTAGGCCAGACGATGATCGTGCTGACGTCGGATCACGGTGACTACCTTGGCGATCATTGGTTGGGTGAAAAGGATCTGTTCCATAATCCGTCGGTGAAAATCCCCATGATCGTTTACGATCCACGAGAACCTGCGAACGCGACCCGCGGCACGACCTGCGATGCCTTGGTTGAGGCGATAGACCTTGCCCCGACGTTCCTTGACTTCGCGGGCGGCGATATACCCGATCACATCCTTGAAGGTCGCAGCCTGCACCCTTGGCTTCATGGCGAGACGACTGAATGGCGATCATATGTGATCAGTGAATATGACTATTCGGTCACGCCGATGCGGGATGTTGTCGGGGTGACAAATCGGGACGCACGCCTCTTCATGGTGTTTGATGGGCGCTACAAACTCATCCATGCCGAGGGTGGATTTCGGCCGATGCTGTTCGATCTAAAGAATGATCCCGAAGAATTTCACGATCTGGCAAAGTCGGACAGCTACACTGATGTCATCGCCCGACTATATGATCACCTCTCAGCCTGGGGGCGGCGCATGTCGCAGCGTGTCACCCGGTCGGACGCGGAAATCAACGCGATGCACGGGCGTTCGGCGCGTCGCGGAATAATGCCTTTTTTGAAGGACGGATCGGAAGTTCCACCTGAGCTAACCGAAAAATATCGCGGCCCCGTTGCGCAGGATTATGTCAGTAAGACTGGGCAGGATGCGGATGACCAGTGAGTTGCTCGGCGCGCGCTCGGTTGAACAACGGCTTGGGGATGCCCTTTGATACCGCCGTCGGAATAGCGGTTCGCGGCGGGTCACCAAGGCGCTATTGAACTGCACGCAGGCGCTATGCGCTATTCCAAAGAAATCGGCGTGTCGGAGTTCCGGAAGAGCGGGCGACCCGGAGGACAGATGCCCTCCGGGTCGCTATTCTCAGTGGTCGGTTGCAGCACCGGCCCCACGCGGGACGCGGACGCTCTCGACGAGATCCTTGATCTCTTGCGGAGTTTCTTTGGTCATACCTGCGACAATATAGGCAACCGCAAAGTTGATCATTGCACCCACCGCACCGAAGGACGTTGACTTGATCGTGCCAAGCAGCGGATCAGCATCGGTAAAGGTGTTCGTGCCGGGGATGAAGAACCAACCCTTGTGCAAGAAGATGTAGATCAACGTGACGGTCAAACCGGCAAGCATACCAGCAACAGCGCCATGGTTGTTGATCTTGGTTGAGAAGATTCCCATCATCAGCGCCGGGAAGATTGACGCGGCTGCAAGGCCAAAGGCCAGCGCCACAGTCTGCGCCGCAAATCCGGGAGGATTGAGACCCAGATAAGTGGCCACAACAATCGCTGCTGCCATGGCGATACGCGCCGACAGCAACTCACCCTTTTCGCTGATGTTCGGGTTGAACTGTCCCTTGATCAGGTCGTGGCTGACCGCTGACGAGATTGCCAGCAGCAGGCCCGCCGCTGTCGACAACGCCGCCGCAAGGCCACCCGCAGCCACCAGGCCGATGACCCAGCTAGGCAGATTGGCAATCTCGGGGTTGGCCAGAACCAGGATGTCTCGGTTGAAGTTGGTCAGTTCGTTGCCTTCCCAACCATTCTCAGCCGCTTTGGTCTGCATCTCGGCGTTCTGGTCGTTGTAATACTGGATTTTTCCGTCACCATTCTTGTCTTCCCAATCCAGAAGTCCGGTTTTCTGCCAGGTTTCCATCCATTCGTATTGCGGTTCGGATTCGATCTGCTGGGTTGTAACCGGTTCGCCATCCGTGCCGTTGGGCCACATCAGTTCGGTGATGTTCATCCGCGCCATCGCACCTACAGCCGGGGCCGTCAGGTAAAGCAACGCGATAAACACCAGCGCCCAACCTGCGGACCAACGTGCGTCAGACACCTTCGGCACGGTGAAAAAGCGCATGATGACGTGCGGCAGACCGGCGGTGCCGATCATCAGAGACAGTGTGAACAGAACCATGTTCAGCGTGTCGGCGTGATGCGCGGTATACTCGTTAAAGCCCAGCTCGCGAACGATCTGGTCCAGTTTGGCCAAGAACGGTTCACCACTTGCTGCATGGTCGCCAAATAGACCAAGCGCCGGGATCGGGTTGCCCGTCAGTTGGAGCGAGATGAAAATGGCGGGGATCGTATAGGCCAGGATCAGAACGCAGTATTGTGCCACCTGCGTGTAGGTCACGCCCTTCATGCCGCCAAGCACGGCATAGGCAAAGACCACGCAGGCACCGATAAGCAGACCGGCTGTGTTTGAGATTTCCAGAAACCGGCCAAAGGCGACACCGACGCCGGTCATCTGGCCGATGACGTAGGTGGTCGAAGCCACGATCAGGCAGACGACCGCCACCAAACGCGCAGTGGGGCTGTAAAACCGATCGCCAATGAACTCGGACACGGTGTATTTACCGAACTTACGCAGATAAGGCGCCAACAGCAGCGCCAGCAACACATAGCCGCCCGTCCAGCCCATCAGGAACGAGCTGTTATCGTAGCCAACAAAGGCGATCAGGCCCGCCATCGAAATGAACGAGGCCGCCGACATCCAGTCAGCCGCCGTCGCCATGCCGTTGGTGACCGGATGGATACCGCGTCCAGCGGCGTAGAATTCTGAGGTTGACCCGGCACGTGCCCAGATCGCGATACCGATGTAGAGCGCGAAACTCGCGCCGACAAACAGCAGGTTAATCGTAAACTGTTCCATGGTGTGCCCCTTATTGCTCGTTAACGCCGTGTTCTGCGTCAAGCTTGTTCATGCGCCAGGCGTAGAAGAATATCAGGCCCAGAAAGACCAGGATCGACCCTTGCTGTGCGAACCAGAAACCAAGATCGGTGCCGCCTACGCTGATGCCGGCCAGCATCGGCCGCAGCAGAATGCCAAAGCCGAATGAGACAATCGCCCAGATGATCAGGCTCCAGATAATTATACGCAGATTGGCCTTCCAATATGCGTTGCCATTTTGGTCGTCGGACATTCCTAGCCCTCCTTTTTCAGTTCGTTTTGTTCCGTCAGACGCCGGTTCCGTTTGTGTTCGTCGGCCAATAATCCTGTCGTGGCTTCAACCCGCAATTGCGGATAGTTGATTGCCGATTTCAGCGATGTCGCCCATCGCGGGAACCCGTTTTAAAACACCCTTGGCGTCGTAGTAGTTGATCAGCGGCGCGGTTTCGGCGTGGTATGCGCGAAGTCGCTCGGCCACGGTTGCGGCATTGTCATCGGCGCGGCGCTTAAACTCAGAGCTTCCGCATTGATCGCAAACACCATCCTTTGCAGGTACCTTGAATGTGTCGTGATATCCTTCGCCACAATCGCCGCAGGTGTATCGGCCTGAGATACGGTCGATCATCGCCGCGTCTTCGACTTCGAGTGACACGACCGCGTCAAGTTGCATCGATTTGTTGTCCAGCAGCTCGTCCAGCGCCTCGGCCTGCGCGACCGTGCGCGGGAAGCCATCGAAGATGACGCCATTGGCGACGTCAGGCTGATCCAACCTGTCATTGACGATGGCGATCACGATATCGTCGGAGACCAGCCCGCCGGCCTGCATGACCTCTTTGGCGGCTTTACCGGCTTGTGTTCCGGCCGCCACCGCTTCGCGCAGCAAATCACCGGTGGAAAGCTGCACCAGACCGTGCTGGTCCGTCAGCATACGCGCCTGGGTGCCTTTGCCCGCGCCGGGCGGGCCCAAAAGGATCAGGTTCGTCATATCGTTCACTCCTTCCGCACACTGAGAAAATCAATCACAGTCGGCACTTGCGCCTACCCTCAGCTTTTGAGGTCCGCTATCGTTTTATCCACTTCGGATTTGATCGCGTCGTAGGCTTGGTTATTGGCAGTCCGCGCAGCCTCTGACAGTTCGGTCATGATTTCGAGGGCGCGGGTCACGGCCTGCTGGTAGGACTCAGCGATATCTTCGGGTTGGCCAGATTTCAGTTGGGTTGCAGCACCGGATGTCACGTCACGAAAGATCTGCATCTGTTTTTCCATCAGATCCCGATAGGACGCGGCAGCGGCTTCGTTCGCCTTGGCAACAGCGTCGAACTTCTCCCGCGCTTTCTGGATGGTTTCTTGCGCATCCAGCTGGCCCGGCTTGACGCCGAACTGTTCCATCAATGCTTGTGGGTCGAACATTTTCGACACATTCGCGGGATCAAAAATCTTCATGAACTCTGCATAGCTGTCGGTGGATTTGGACTTGGCCATTTTCACTTCCTTTTCTTCGGTGGGATTAGGTCTGTTATTGTTCCTTCGAACATTTCTGCTGCGAAGTTTACGGTTTCA
>NZ_JBLUOA010000007.1:0-113362 GCF_048060095.1 Aliiroseovarius sp. YM-037
ACTCTATGATCCAACCGAATGCTGGAACTACTTCAAGGCTGCCGGGTATGCCTCAAGTTAATTTAGAAACGCTTTAGAATTCCGGCCGGGTTGCCTCCCAGATTCTCGACAATTGCTTCGAAATGTGCACTGTCTTCTGCTGCACCCGGATCGAGAATGAACCGACCGTCAGGTGTATCAATGATGTCGCTGTTCGTCCCGTGATAGGTCATCTTCCCTGGATTGCTCGCAACGATCCTCAGGATTCCCTCGGCCACCTGTTCTGCACGCGCGCGACACGGTTCCGGCTCTGTGTGAAACATGCTGCGTTTTGTCATTGAATACGACCACTTTCTGACAGTGAAAAGTCTGGGACTTGCAAAGCCGCCGTTTGCTTTTGCATAGCTTTGGAAGCCTCGGGCTGGCGTCCAGCGCCGGTCAGAACCGGCGCTGGAACAAGGCAACAAAGCCCAGCAGTCAAGCGTGACCCCGATTATGGAAACCTGTATACAGCACTACAGCAATTGCTGCCTTCGTCAGGTCTCCAAGCAGGAACGGGTAAAGCCCGGCGTTCAGCAATTTTTCGCCATAGCCGACAAAGCCACCCAACCAGAATAGCCCTGCGCAATACATAAGTATCGAACCGGAGAGGACCGCTACAGATGCTCTGATTGAAGGCGGAAGCCCTGCCAGCTTTTGAACCATCCATCCTGCAGCCGCCGCCGCGAGCGCAAACCCAATCAAGAATCCGCCAGTGGGACCCGCAAAATAGGCCAGACCCGCCGGTGCGGGAGGCGTGCCAGCAAAAACCGGCAGGCCAAACAGACCTTCCAGAAGGTATGCAACAACAACTAGACTACTGCGCACCGGCCCCAGGAAAAGGCCGAGACCCAACACCACCAGGGTTTGTGTTGACATCGGTACCGGGTAGAACGGCACCGCGATTTTGGCGGATAGTGTCAGAAGTATTGTGCCGATGAGTATTATTGAGATCTCTCGGGTCAGTCTTGCGAATGGTTGGCGTTGAGTGGCTTCCAAATTCATCTGTTTCGTCCTTGTTTCTGTAGATCGTCGATTTGCCGGATGGGTAAGCTCACATGCGCTTGGCGACTTCTTCCAACATGACCTCGCTCGCCCCGCCGCCGATGGCCTGTACACGGGCATCGCGCGACATGCGTTCAACCGGGGTTTCGCGCATATAGCCCATGCCGCCGTGAAACTGGACGCAGTCGTAGAGCACGCGGTTTACCAGTTCGCCGCAATAGGCCTTGACCATCGAGACCTCCTTCACGCAATCGTGGCCCGCCGCGTCCAGACCTGCGGCATGATAGACCAGCTGCCGTCCCGCCGCGATCCTCGTCTGGCAGTCTGCCAGCCGCTGGCGCACCACCTGCTTTTCCCATAGAACACCGCCAAAGGCCTTGCGCTGCTTGACGTATTCCACTGTCATGTCCAGCGCGGATTGCGCTTCGGCACAGGCCATCGCACCCAGCACGATGCGTTCGTTCTGGAAGTTCTTCATCACCGAATAGAAGCCGCGGTTGACCTCGCCCAAAACGTTTTCGGCCGGGATGCGGACATCTTCGAAGATCAGCTCGGCAGTGTCCGAGCACAGCCAGCCGGTCTTGTTCAGCGCCCGACCGACCGAAAAGCCCGGCGTACCCTTTTCGATCGCGAACATGGTGATCCCGCGGGAACCCTTTGCATCGGGATCGGTCTTGGCACCGACAAAGTAGAGGTCGCCATGCACGCCGTTTGTGATGAACATCTTGGTGCCGTTCAGCACCCAGTCCGACCCGTCCTGCACCGCGCGGGTACGCATGCCAGCCACGTCCGATCCTGCGCCCGGTTCAGTCACGGCCACGGCGGTGATCTTTTCGCCCGATACGATCGATGGCATCCAGCGCGCCTTCTGTTCCGGCGTGCCGGCATTTTCCAGATGCGGCGAGGCCATATCGGTATGGACCAGTACCGTGGCCGAGAACCCGCCGAAGGTAGACCGCCCAACCTCTTCGGCCAGTACCACGCTGGACACCACGTCCAGCCCCGCACCCCCATATTGTTTGTCATAGCGCATCCCCAGCACGCCGAGATCGCCCATCCGGCGCAGCACGTCACGGGGCACCATGCCCTCCTCTTCCCAGGGCTCCGCCTTAGCGGTCACTTCGGTTTCAATGAACCGGCGCAGCTGGTCGCGGATCATGTTGAGGTCTTCGTTGAACGGGCCGGTGGCCGCGGTGATGGTGTCTTGTCTGGTCATGTGTTTTCCTCCGGGTCGAGTTTGATAAGTGGGGCGTGCCCGGCGACCGTATCGCCTGGTGCACAATAGATTTCTGTCACCACGCCCGCGACCGGCGCGGGCAGGCTTTGCAAGAGCTTCATGGCCTCCAGCACCACCAGCGTGTCACCGGCTTCGACGCGGTCGCCGAGCGCGACACGTACCTCGGCAACGGCGCCGGGCATGGGCGCCGACAACATGTCAGCGCCGCCAGATCCGCCGGTGGCACGTTGCAGATGCTGATCTTCCAGCGTACGCAGGTCTGTCGCAGTCATTCCGGCAGGGGTTTGCAGGTGCACCCGCCAGTGACCCGGCGCGCGCACGACATGGGCGATGCGCGAAAACGGAACGCCGTCGATGCGTCCGCTCAGACGGTCTCCGGTCAAGGTGACTGTTTCGGTTGTGATGTTCTGGCCGTCTGGCAATTTGGCGGTTAGCCCCGCTCCGGCTTGGGTCACGCGGATCGGATCTTCCTCGGATGCGCTCCAATAGAACGCAGCGCCGGGCAGTCCCGCAGGGGCCGTGAGCCGCCAAGATCCAAGGCTGTCCCAAGGCGATGCGCCTGCCGGAGTGAGGTGCAGATGCAGCGCCATGGCGGCGAGGCCCGCGTCCTCGGCTTTGGGCGTCGGTTCTGCCCAGCCATCCGGGAACAACTCGGCAAGGCCCGAGGTATGATGCTGGAAGGCATGAAAATCAGGATGGTTCAACAGCGCCCGCTGATAAGACAGGTTCAACCCGACGCCGCCCACCACAAAGGCATCAATCGCAGCAATGGCCTGACGGATTGCCCCCGCCCTGTCCGGCGCATGGGTGATCAATTTGGCCAACATCGAATCGTAATGGTGGCTGACGATTGACCCAGCCGCGACGCCGCTATCGAGCCGCATGCCAGCAGGCGGCGCCCAAAGGGTGATCTTGCCGGTTTCGGGGCGGAAATTCTCGGCGGGGTTCTCGGCGGCGATGCGCACTTCGATGGCGTGGCCGTTAAACTGCACATCCGATTGCGCCAATGTCAGGGTCTCGCCCCGCGCGATACGCAACTGCCATTCGACCAGATCAATGCCGGTGATGGCCTCGGTCACCGGATGTTCCACCTGAAGGCGGGTGTTCATCTCAAGGAAGTAATACTCGCAGCGCTCGGAGTCATAAAGATACTCAACCGTCCCAGCGGACCGATAACCTATCGCCTGCGCCAGTCGCACAGATGCTGCGCGCATTTCGTCGCGAAGGGCCTCGGGAAGATCGGCAGCAGGGGCTTCTTCGATCAGCTTCTGATGATTGCGTTGAAGCGAACAGTCGCGGTCACCGAGGTGCAGGACATTGCCATGGCTGTCGCCGAACACTTGCACTTCGACATGCCGCGCACGAGGCGCGTAGCGCTCAAGGAACACTGCGGGATCGCCGAAGGCACCTTGCGCTTCGGCCCGGGCAGATGCGATTGCTTCAGACGCGCCGCTCAGATCAGAAACAAGCCGCATGCCGCGCCCGCCCCCACCGGCGCTGGCCTTAACCAGAAACGGGGTGCCAAGCATGCGCGCCTCTTCCAGCAATCGTGCGTCGGACTGATCTTCGCCGCGATAGCCGGGCAGCACAGGAACTCCCGCATCCTCGGCGGCGGCCTTGGCTTCGATCTTGCTTCCCATCCGTGCGATTGCAGCGGCAGAAGGCCCGATGAACACAAGGCCCGCCGCCTCGACCGCTGCGGCGAAACCGGAATTTTCCGACAAGAAGCCATAGCCCGGATGCACTGCCCCTGAGCCGGTCGCGCGCGCGGCGTCCAGAATGGCCTCGACGTTCAGGTAGCTGTCCGCAGGCGCGGCCCCGCCGATACAGACGGCGTGATCGGCCTCCGCCACGAAGGGCGCTTCGCGGTCTGCATCCGAAAACACTGCCACGCTTTCCAATCCCAGCTTGCGGCACCCGCGCTGGATGCGCCGGGCAATCTCGCCCCGGTTGGCGATCAGAACGCGGGCGAAGCTCATTTCACCCGCCATGACGGAATGTCCTTGTCAATGAAGCTATTGATGCCCTCGATACCTTCCTCAGTCTCCCACGCATCGGCTAGCCGGTCGGCGGTGTAGATCATATTGGTCTCCAGATCGTGCGATGCGACATAGGCGATCAGCGCCTTGGTATCGGCCACTGCACCCGGCGCAGCCTGAAGGTGATCGTGCACCACACGGTCCACCACGGCGTCCAGACCGTCGGGCGCGACAACTTCCGTCAATAGTCCAATCCTCTCGGCGCGGGCCGTGTCGAACAACGCGCCCGACAGCATGGTTTCACGCGAATGCACCTTGCCGATGCGGGCCACCACGTAAGGCGATATATTCGCGGGCAGCAGGCCCAGTTTGACCTCGGTTAGACCGAAGCGCGCGCCTTCGGCACCGACGGTGTAGTCGCAGACGGAGATCATACCGACACCGCCACCATAGGCTGGGCCGTTGATCCGCCCGATCAAGGGCTTGGGCAGCGTGTCAAGACGGCGCAAAAGCCGTGCCAAGGTAGCGCTTTGTTCGACCCGCTCGGCGCGGCTTTTCTCGACATTCGAAGCGAACCAGTTGAAATCGCCGCCTGCACAGAAGCTTTTTCCTATGCCGGTCAGGACCACGATCCGCACACTTTCATCCGCGGCCAACTTCTGGGCCGCGTCGTAAAGCTCGGCGATCAGCGTGCCGTTCAGCGCGTTGTGCTTGTCCGGGCGGTTGAGCGCGACAGTGGCAACTCCTCGCGCATCGGTTTCGACAAGGATGGTTTGATAAGTGGTCGACATGGCGTCGGCCTCACATTCTGAAAACAGGCGTATGACGACCGACTTCGGGCACCGACGTCACAATGGCCAGACACAGGCCAAGGATATCGCGGGTTTGCGCGGGTTCGATCAGCCCGTCATCCCAAAGCCGCGAGGTGGCATAATAGGGATCGGATTGTTCACCATACTGGGCGCGCACCTGCTCTTCGATCAGCTTCATGTCGGCCTCCATTTTGTCTGGGTCACCCCCCTTCTGGCGGCGCAGTTCCAGCATCACATTGGTGGCGATGTCGGCGGACATGGTAGCCAATTCTGCCGTTGGCCAGGCAAAGAGAAAATTCGGAGCGAAACCCCGTCCACACATGCCGTAATTTCCCGCCCCGTATGAGCCCCCCAGCAAAACCGACAGGCGCGGCACCTTGGCCACCGACATGGCATAGACCAGCTTGGCACTGTCTTTGGCGATACCACCGCGTTCGGCGTCGGTGCCGACCATGAAACCGGAAATGTTGTGCAGGAAAACAAGCGGGATGTTCCGCTGATCGCACATGGATACGAATTGCGCGCCCTTGAGCGAGCTTTCGGACAGAAGCGCCCCGTTGTTGGCCAGAATACCCACGCGATAGCCGTGGATCCGTGCCGTGCCGCAAACCAATGTTTCACCCCATCCGGGCTTGAACTCGCGGAATTCGCCGGCGTCGATCATGCGCAGCAGAACCTCGCGCATGTCGTAGGGCTCCTTGCGGTCGGCGCTGATGACGCCAAGCAGCTCGGACGGATCACGCGCAGGCGGCTGGGGCACCTCGTCTGCCTGAATCGGGCGCGACTGACCAAGCTCGGCCACAATGTCGCGCATCAGTGCGAGCGCGTGGTGCTCGTCCTCGGCCAGGTGGTCGGATACGCCGGAGACACGCGAATGCATCTCGGCCCCGCCCAGCGTTTCGCCATCGACCTCTTCGTTGATCGCCACCTTGACAATCGACGGCCCGCCCAGATGGATGCGCGCGTTGCCGCGCACCATGATGACCTCGTCCGACAGGGCGGGAATATAGGCCCCGCCCGCCGTGCAGCCGCCGAACACGGCCGAGATCTGCGGAAGACCGCTGGCCGACATGTTGGTCTGGCGATAGAAGGAATTGCCGAAATGGCGAGCATCGGGGAAGACCCTGTCCTGTTCAGGCAGATAGGCCCCGCCGCAGTCCACCAGATAGAGGCAGGGCAACCGGTTTTCCGCCGCGATTTCCTGGGCGCGAATGTGTTTCTGCACGGTTTCGTGATAGAAAGAACCACCCTTCACTGTCGCATCGTTGGCGATCACAACGCAGGGCAGCCCGTGGACGATCCCAATACCGGTCACGATCCCCGCACCGGGCACCTCGCCTCCGTATTGACCGTAGGCGGCAAGCGACGACAGCTCAAGAAACGCAGTGCCCGGATCCACCAGCAGGTTGATCCGTTCGCGAACCAACAGCTTGCTGCGCTTGCGATGCCGCGCGACCATGTCGGGACGGCCGCCAGCCGTTGCTTCGGCGATCCGCGCGCGCAGCGTTTCGACGCGCTCGCTTTGTGCGGCGTGGTTGAGGGTGTAGGTCTCTGATGCGGTCAGCACCGCTGTTTCAAGACGTGCCATGAAGTCAGGTATCCTGTCTTTGGAGTATCCCGTTGAGGAACACATCGGCATAGGTGTGTGACAACGCATCGGCGCTACCGCGGTCCGGGTCGAACCAATCGAGCGTGGCGTTCAATGTACCGATCAGCATCAGGCGCAGGCGGCGGATATCGACGTCTTGCTTCAGCGTGCCGTCTTTCTTAAGCTGGGACAGAAGACTGTCCCACTCGGCCTCATAGGCCCGTCGCGTGGGCAAGTTGGCATCCCGCACGGATTGCGGCACCTGCCCGAAAATACGCACATTCGCCGACGTATAATCGCTCACATCAAGAAGCGCGCGCAGATGCGCCCGGATCGCGGCGCGCAGTACCGTTTCGCCGTCGGTATCGGCTGGCAGATCGGTGATGGCGTCTCTCATGCTCGCGTGAACGACTCGAATCCCTGCATCAAGAACGGCCACGACGATCTCGTCCTTGGAACCGAAATGATAGTATATGCTACCCGCCTTGATCCCGGCGGCCTCGGCAATTTTTCGGAGCGAAACGGACCCGTAGCCTTGTTCGCGGAAAAGCCGCGCGGCAATGTCGAGCACCCCGTCCCGTCCGACTGCGCTGCGCGATGTCTCGTTGACTTTGCTTGCCGTGTTTTGTGCCATAGATCTTCGTTTCGCCCCAACGTCTAACTAACGACCGTTAGGTGAATAACGCAAGTGAGTCAATCGTCGTGATCGTGCCAGATTAGAGTTTGCGTGAAATTCCGCATGGGCGACCGCCATGAGGCCGCCCAGACATTAATGTGCTTGCCTGGACCCCGTCATCGGGTCCGGGCAAATGCCTTAGATCACGAAGCCGCCACCGCAGATGATGTGCTGGCCCGAGATGAAGTTCGATTCGGGTGAGCAGAACAGATAGACAGCACCAGCAGCCTCTTCTGGAGTACCGACCCGACCCAGCGGGATCATGCGCTCCATCTGGGACAGAAGATCAGGGTTGACGCCGACCTTGATCTCTTTTTCCTCGACCTTGATCGTGCTGTCACCGTCCGCGCTGCCCTCCGTCAGACGGGTGCGGATCGGGCCGAAGGCCACGGCATTGACGTTGACCTTGTAGCGGCCCCATTCCTTGGCCATCGTCCGGGTGACACCCAGTATGCCGGCCTTGGCGGCGGAATAGTTGATCTGCCCCGCGTTACCGCCAGTGCCGGCGATAGACGAAATGTTCACCACTTTGCGGAACACTTCCTTTCCGGCGGCGGCCTCTTCCTTGGCCTTGGCGCTGATTACCGGCTGGGCGGCGCGCAGGATCTTGAAGGGCGCGGTCATGTGAACGTCGATGATCGCCTGCCACTGCTCGTCGGTCATCTTCTGAACGACGCTGTCCCAGGTGTAGCCGGCGTTGTTCACGATGATGTCGAGTCCTCCGAAGCTGTCGACGCCCGTCTTGATGAACCGTTCGGCAAAACCGTCTTCGGTCACGCTGCCGGCGCAGACCACCGCTTCGCCGCCAGCGGCGCGGATAGCTTCAGCGGCTTCATTGGCCGGGTCGGCGTCCAGATCGTTGACCACTACCCGGGCCCCTTCCGAGGCCAGTTTGAGTGCGATTTCGCGGCCAATGCCTCGGCCCGAACCCGAGACCAGGGCAACACGCCCGTCGAGTTTTCCAGTCATATTAATTCCTCCCGAAAGGCGCTATCAGGCTTTCTCATAAAGTGTGGTGACACAGGCCCCACCGAGGCCCAGATTGTGCTGAAGTGCCAGGCGCGCGCCATCGACCTGGCGCGCATCAGCCTGCCCGCGCAACTGCTGGACAAGCTCGGTACATTGCGCAAGGCCGGTCGCCCCAAGAGGATGACCTTTGGACAACAAACCGCCCGACGGGTTGGTCACGTATTTTCCGCCATAGGTGTTGTCACCATCATCAACAAACTTCGCAGCTTCACCTCGGCCGCAAAGGCCAAGCGCCTCATAGGTGATGAGTTCGTTGTGGGCGAAACAGTCGTGCAGTTCGACCACATCCACGTCTTCGGGCCCGATGCCCGCAGCCTCGTAGACCTGATCGGCGGCGCGCTTGGCCATCGAAAAGCCGACCACCTCGCGCATATCATGGGCTTCGAAGGTTTCCGGACCGTCCGTTGTCATGGCCTGCGCCGCGATCCGAACCGAACTGTCCAGTCCGTGCTTGTCGGCGAATTCCTTGGAACAGATGATCGCGGCGGCTGCGCCACAGGTTGGCGGACAGGCCATAAGCTTGGTCATGACGCCGGGCCAGACCACCTGCGCAGCCATGACGTCTTCCGCCGTCACTTCCTGACGGAATAGGGCCACCGGATTCTTGGCCGCATGGCGGCTGGCCTTGGCGCGGATCTTGGCGAAGGTCTCAAGAGGCGTGCCGAACTCGTCCATATGCGCCTTGCCCGCACCGCCGAAGTACCGCAGTGCCAGTGGGATCTCCGAACTGCCAACCAGATCGTCGGTTTCTTCGTCGAAAGCCGCAAACGGGCTGACCCGATCATGATACATCGCGCCGATTGCGCCGGGTTGCATTTGTTCGAACCCAAGCGCCAGAGCACATTCCACCGCCCCGCTTTCCACGGCCTGACGCGCCAGGAACAGGGCAGACGACCCGGTCGAGCAATTGTTGTTCACATTCACAACTGGGATGCCGGTCATTCCGACATGGTACAAGGCGCGCTGTCCACAGGTGCTGTCGCCATAGACATAGCCCACATAGGCCTGTTGGACTTTTTCGTAGTCCAGACCCGCGTCGGCCAGAGCGGATCGGGTCGCCGCGGTTGCCATCACATCGTAGCTCTCGGATTTTCCCGGCTTCTGGAACGGGACCATCCCGACGCCGACGACATAGGCTTTGCCTGTCATTTCTCTCTCTCCCATGTTTCGTCCGGCTATTCTGAACGCGCTGCCAAACCAATTTCTACCATTTGTTAGAATTTAGATCCTAACCTTGGGAACTGTCAACATCTTCACGCCGTGACGTCGGGTGCTTGCGTTGGATTCTAACGTATGTTAGTTTTTCTTGACTGCGGGTTCTGGAAATCAATACATTTTAGGCCTTTGAATTCCGGCAAGACGGACGATGAACGTTTGTTGCTTGTTTCCTGAAACCAGCGACACCCAGACTACGAAAGGGAAAGAGAATGGCGTATTGTTATGAATTCAAGGGGTTTATACCTGTTGTTCCCGAGGATACGTATGTCCATCCTCAGGCCGTTCTGATCGGAAATGTCATCCTGGGTGATGGATGCTACATCGGACCCGGAGCAAGCCTGCGGGGCGATTTCGGCAGGATCGTGATCGGTGATGGCGCCAATGTGCAGGACAACTGCATCATCCATTCTTTTCCCGGCCGCGACGCAGTGGTGGAAACCGACGGTCATATCGGTCACGGCGCGATCCTGCACGGTTGCACTGTGGGCCGGAATGCTCTGGTCGGTATGAACGCCGTCATCATGGATGGCGTTGAGCTTGGGGCGGAATCAATCGTTGGCGCGCAGGCTTTTGTGCGAGGCGAAACCGTCATTCCGCCCCGTTCGATGGTGGTCGGATCTCCGGCAAAGGTGATCCGCGAGGTCAGCGAGAAAGAAGTCGCTTGGAAGACTCGCGGCACGGCGGAATACCGGCAACTCGCGCGTGACTGTCTGGTCGGATTGATGCCCGTCGAGCCGCTGAAGGTGGTCGAGGCCGACCGGCCCGAGATCGCCGCCTCTGACGTCGTCTCCATTCAGGAGGCGCGGCGGACGTCGTCCTGACCTGTCCGGTCTCGGGACGGATTTCTTCGGATTCCGAAAGCGCCAGATCGTAACGCCTTGATAGGGTACGGCACTCCGTAGCTCGGTGTGCCGTCCCTCGTACAGTTACAGCCGGAAGATCCCGTAGTGCGGATCATCGATCGGCGCGTTCAGCGAGGCGGAAATCGACATGCCAAGCGCATTGCGTGTGTCCGCCGGGTCAAGGATGCCATCGTCCCACAATTCCGAGGTCGAGGTATAGGCTTCGACATCTCGGCGGAATTTCTCCAGCACGGGATCACGGATCGCGGCGATTTCTTCCTCGCTCAGTTCTTTGCCTTCGCGCTGAAGCTGCCGGATCTTGACGTCGGCCATGGTATTGGCAGCCTGATCCGCACCCATCACGCCGATTTCGGCCTGCGGCCACATGAACAGCGTGCGTGCATCCCAGGCCCGTCCGCACATGCCGTAATTGCCTGCCCCGTAAGAGGCATTGGCGATCACGGTAAACTTCGGCACGACCGAGCCGCCCTGCGCCATCAGCATCTTGGCGCCGTCCTTGGCGATGCCGCGTTCTTCGTATTCGCGGCCCACCATATAGCCGGTGATGTTCTGGAAAAAGACCAGAGGCGTACGGTTCTGGTTGCACAGCTGAATGAAATGCGCCGCCTTGAGCGAGCTGTCGTTGAACAGCACCCCGTTGTTGGCAAGGATGCCGACCTTGTAGCCCCAGATATGGGCATAACCGCAAATCATCGTGGTGCCGTAGTCGGGCTGGTATTCGTGAAAGCGCGAACCGTCCACGACCCGGGCCAGAACCTCGCGCATGTCGAATTGGGTTTTCCGGTCCTTGGGAATGATCCCGTAAAGCTCCTTCGGCTCGTAGTAAGGCTCTTCATAGGAAGCAGTTTCGATGATCGTTTTCGGTGTGCGTTTCCATTGGCTGACAATCTCGCGCGCCAGTGAAAAGGCGTGCTGTTCGGTCGCGGCACGATAATCGCCGGTGCCCGAAACCGAGGTATGCATAACCGCCCCACCAAGTTCCTGAACACCGACCTCTTCGCCGGTGGCCGCCTTGACCAGCGGGGGACCGCCAAGGAAAATCGCCCCAGTGCCTTCGATGATGATGTTGTAATCGCTCAGCGTAGGTACATAGGCACCGCCTGCGGTGCAATGCCCGCCGACCACAGCAATCTGCGGGATATTGGCCTGACTCAGCTTGACCTGGTTGCGAAACACCCGCCCGCCCAGATAGCGGTCGGGAAAGACGCCATGTTGCAGCGGCAGGAAACCGCCGGCGCTGTCGCAGATATGGACGACCGGCAACCGGTTCTCCAGCGCGACATCCAGAAGGCGCACGACCTTTTTCACGGTATGCGGATACCAGGCACCGCCCTTGACGCTGGCGTCATTGGCATGAATAGCGACCTCGCGGCCCTGCACGATGCCAATGCCCGTAACCACGGCGGCACCCGGCACTGTTCCGTCATATTCGCGACAGGCTGCGAGGGTGGAGAATTCCAGAAACGGTGTGCCGGGGTCCAGCAGCAGTTTTAGCCGTTCGCGCACGCCCAGCTTGTTTTGCCGCTCAAGGCGGTCAATGTCGCGTTGCGGGCGTTCGAAACGCGCCGCGTGCTGGCGGGCGTGAAATTCCTTCAGCCGCTCGGACATGGCGGCATAATTTGCCTTGTAGTCGGCGGCGTTGGTATCGATCAGACTTTCAATCCTGCGCATTCTCACTTCTCCTCCGGGGCCAATTGGGCCAGGATATCTTTCAGCCCAAAACTGTCGCCTTCGGCGAATGGCATTTCGGCAACGACCCCGTCGCGTGGCGCCGTCAGTGTGGTTTCCAGCTTCATGCTTTCGATAACCAAAAGCGGCTGGCCTTCTTCAACTGTATCGCCGGGTTTGACCGCGACCGACACCACGACTCCGGGCATAGGCGCGACCAACCGATCATCGCTTGTGCCACCATCGCTTCCAGCCAGGCGCTCGGCGGGATCAACCCGCCCGACTTCGTAGGTGCGGCCGTTCATGTGCACAAAAGTTGCTTCCGGCCCCACGGCCAGTCGCAATTCGCGGACAACACCCTTAGCCCGCAACGTATAACCGCCCGGCAGGCCCGTCGGGTCCAATTGGCAGGCAACAGTACCATTGGGGGTATTAAGTACGAACCGGCTGCCATCATGGCCCAACCAACATTCAGTCTCTTCTCCGTCGATCTGAAAGATCCGTTGCATCAGTTTCTCCACCCGCCCATCTTGCGGTGCATTTCCGGTATTTGCATTACGTCGCTCACCAGCCGTTCGTCTGACAGGGCCGCCGCCGCCATCAGCAGGTCAGAGATATCTTCCCCCGGTGCAGTCAGCGTTTCGGATTGTTCAGCTAGGAAGCCGGTTGAAACATCGCCCGAGGCAAAATCTGGATGTGCAAGGATTGCATCTAGGTATCCGGTGTTGGTCGTCACCCCGAGAACCACATAGTTTTGCACCGCTTGCCGCGCACGGGCGATGGCCTCCACGCGGTCGCGGCCATGCACGATCAGCTTAGACAGCATCGGGTCGAAATCGGTGGTCACCTTGCCGCCGTCCAGAATGCCGCTGTCCACGCGCACGCCGGGGCCGGAGGGTTCATCCAGCAGCAGGAGATCCCCGATCGAGGGGCGGAAATCGGCCGTCGCGTCCTCGGCACAGATGCGTAGTTCGATTGAATGGCCAGTCTGCGGAATATTCGCCTGCGTCGCGCTCAGCCCCTCGCCTGCAGCGATGCGCAGTTGCTCGGCGACCAGATCGAAGCCAGTCACCAGTTCGGTCACCGGATGTTCGACCTGAAGGCGGGTGTTCATTTCGAGGAAGTAAAAGGCCCCGTCCTGCGCATAAATGAATTCGACGGTCCCTGCCCCGCGGTATTTGACGGCGCGGGCAATCCCCGCAGCGGTTTCACATATCTCGTCCCGCTGTTCTGGGGTCAGCGCCGGTGACGGCGTTTCTTCGATAATCTTCTGGAACCGGCGCTGGATCGAACATTCGCGTTCCCAGAAATGGACCACGTTGCCCTGCCCGTCACCCATCACCTGCACCTCGATATGGCGCGGACGTTCGATATAGCATTCGACGAACAGACGACCGTCGCCGAAATACCGCTGGCCTTCGCGGCGCGCGGTTGCGATTTCGGTCTCCAACGTGCTATCCTCGCGCACGACGCGCATGCCCTTCCCGCCGCCTCCGGCCGAGGGTTTGATGAGCAGCGGATAGCCAACGGCGCGGGCGCGTTCGACAAAACTCGCCGGATCGTCATCCTCGATCGCCGAGGGGGCAACCGGGAAGCCGTGCTCCTCGACAAAGGCGCGCGCACGGACCTTGTCGCCCATCAGGTCGATGGTCTCGGACGTCGGGCCGACAAATGTCACACCGGCCTCTTCCAGCGCCGCGACGAAGGCCGCATTCTCGGACAAAAAGCCATAGCCGGGATGCACCGCGTCGGCGCCGATTTTCTTTGCAGCCTCGACAATCTGCGGAATATCGAGATAGGCGGCCACAGGCGTTGGCCCTTCGATCATCACAATCTCGTCTGCGATCAGGTGGGCCGGCCCCTCTTGTTCAGCGACGTGGCTCAACACAGCCGTCGCAAGGCCGCGGGCCTTGGCGGTGCGTAACACGCGCGCCGCGATTTCACCCCGATTGGCGACCAGGAGTTTTGAAATGGTCATGGTATTGTCCTTTTAGTTCCGGTCCGAGGCGTTCAGCCCGTCGCGCGCGGCCAGATCGACCGGCACAGGAATTTCAATATCAAGCAGCATCTGCGCAAACCCTTTGCCTTGCGGATCGATGCGGACCGAGGCGATGCCGCCCCCGCCCAGCGATTCATGCAGCAGGAAGTTCAGCGAATGGCTTCCGGGCAGGTCGAACCGCTCGACCTTGCCTTCGCAGACATGGGAGAAATAGTCTTTCACCACCTCTTCGCTGAGAGCCGAGCGGATATATGGCAGGTAGTCCGGCTTGCGCGCAAGGATGCCGATATTGGCGATATCCCCCTTGTCGCCTGAGCGTCCCCAAGCCAGATCGACGAGGCGCACCTTGATCGCGTCCGGACCGGGCGCGCGGCTATCTGCCGGCGGCGCGGCAGGCGGATCAAGGTGGACTGGACTGGTGGCCACGGCGACGGGCACATCCTTGCCGTCGACCTCGACTGCGACGGGGGTGTCGGCCTTGTTCTGCAGGAAGGAGAACAGACGGACCACCGGCTGTACCTTTGGCCGTCCGGCGAAGAACCCGGTCAGACCCTGCGCGGTCGAAATCGCCATGGGCGCGATTTCTCCGGCAAAGATGTTCAGCGCGGTGCGATCGTCATGGACCGCGCCGATCTTGAGCACCACTTCGCGGGTCTGGGCGCGCGCATTTGCGCCATAAGTGGACTCGGCGCCCAGCACTTCGACGCTGACCTGCCGGAAATCGCCCATGTTGCGATCGCGGAAAATCCGGCGACAGCGGGTCAGGATCGCCTCGGCCACGCGTTCGGCC
Organism: Aliiroseovarius sp. YM-037; assembly: GCF_048060095.1. Classification (NCBI taxonomy): domain Bacteria; kingdom Pseudomonadati; phylum Pseudomonadota; class Alphaproteobacteria; order Rhodobacterales; family Paracoccaceae; genus Aliiroseovarius; species Aliiroseovarius sp. YM-037. The sequence continues at coordinate 14,883 of NZ_JBLUOA010000007.1, forward strand.
TTGGCGGGTGCATCAATCGCGGCCAGTGTCAGGGTAGAGACCGCGCGCCAGCCATCTGCATGGGTCGCCGACACCTTGTAGCTGTCGGTGCGCCCGAGACCCTTGCCGCCCTTGACCAGCACCCGATCGGGTCCGACCTGTTCCAGGTTGACCCCGGACCAGTCGCAGATCACGTCGGGCAACAGGTAAGCGCGCGGATCACCGATTTCATAGAGCATCTGCTCTCCGACCGATCCGGGCACGACCAGCCCGCCGGTGTCAGGCGTCTTGGTCATGACGAAACTGCCGTCTTCCGACACCTCGACGATGGGCATCCCCATATTGTCCCAACCCGGCACGTCCTGCCAGTCGGTAAAGTTGCCGCCCGTTCCCTGGGGGCCGCATTCGATCAGGTGACCCGCCAGCGATCCCTGGCTCAGCTTGTCCCAGTCGTCATCGCCCCAGCCGTATTCGTGCATCAGGGGGCCAAGCGCGACCGCGCTGTCGGCGCAGCGCCCCGTGATTACGATGTCGGCCCCGGCATCCAGCGCGGCCGCGATGGGGCGGGCACCCAGATAGGCGTTCATGCTCCAGATGTCGCCCGGAAACTCGACACCCGAGAACATTTCCGTCTGACCGCTTTTGCGAATTTCGTCGGCCTTCGGCAACAGGTCATCGCCCAGCACGACTCCGATGGACAAATCGATCCCGGCTTCGGCAGCGGCCTTGGCAAGCGCGTCGCGGCAGCCGCGCGGGTTCACGCCCCCGGCATTGGCAACGACCTTGATCCCCTTGGCCTTGATGTCCGGCAACCAGGGTGCCAGCGCCTTGACGAAATCCGGCGCATAGCCCGACTCGGGTGTCTTGGCGCGGGCACGCGCCATCAGCGACATTGTCACCTCGGCCAGATAGTCGAACACTAGATAGTTGATCTCGCCCTTAGAGACCAGTTGACCGATCGCTTCAGGCGTATCGCCCCAAAATCCCGATGCGCATCCAATGCGCAGTTTTCGATCTGACATATGCTTCTCCTCCCCGCTTGATCAGCGGCCTGTCCATTCAGGTTTGCGTTTCGCAATGAAGGCATCAAAGCCCTCGCGCGCATCTTCTGTCTGTGCAACGCGGGGCAATAGCGTTTCTGCAAACCGCATTTGCTGCGGATAGGTCATGTCCTCCATCGCATGACAGGCGTATTTTCCCAGCCGGATCGCGCTCGGCGACTGCGCAGCAATCTGGGCAACCAGTTCTGCAACTTTGTCGTCCAACCCCGCGGCATCGGTCACATAGTTGACCAGATTGAATTGCAGGGCTTCCTCGGCCGTCAGAGGGACGCCGGTGATGAACATCTCCATCAACCTGCGTCGGGGGAGCACGCGCATCATGGGTGGTACGATCGTCATGGGAAACAAACCCACCTTCACTTCCGGCGTTCCGATGCGGGCGTGGTCCGCCATCACAGCCAGATCGCAGGCACAGATAATGCCCGCCCCTGCCCCCATCGCGACGCCGTTGACACGCGCGATCGTCGGCTTTCGGCAGGCCTGTATCGTTTCGAACAACCTTCCGGCGAAATGATCAGGATCGGCCGGATCCTGAACGAACGGACCACCGTCCGCACCCGCCTTGATGTCGCCGCCGGCGCAGAAGGCGCGATCTCCCTCGCCGGTCAGAACGATCACACGGCAATCGCTGTCCTTCTCGGCAGCATATATGGCGGCCATGATCCCGTCTGCGACTTCACGGTTTAGGGCATTTCGATTCTCAGGACGTCGAATCGTGATACGAACTTCGTCGCCACGCATCTGCGATTGAACAACGCTCTCACCCATTTCCGAAGCTCCCCCAAAATAGTTTGTGCGCCGTGCCTTCTAACGTCAGGTCGCAAAAAGCTTGGCTTGATCTATTTTCTAACATGTGTTTGATTTTGGTCAACGCCACAAACGACATTTCTCGGGAGGATGATATGACGACTCAAAGTGAGGCTATCGCGGCTGACCTGGAAGCCATCAGGGCAAACTATTCGTTGACCGACGAGCAACGCCAGATTGTCGATCACGTGGATCGTGTGTCGCGCGAGGTACTGCACCCGTTGCAGGCGCGCATGGACGAGGAAGAATGGTGGCCCGAAGACCTGTTCAAGCAAATGGGTGAGCTGGGCCTGCTGGGAATCACCGCTCCCGAGGAGCTGGGCGGATCGGGACAAGATGAATTCACCCAGGCGCTGGTGTCCGAGGTGATCTCGAAATGGAACCCGGCTGTGGGGTTGTCGCATGGCGCGCATGACAACCTGTGCCTGAACAACCTGCTGCGCAACGGGTCCGAAGAGCAGGTAAAGAAATACGTACCGGGCCTTTGCTCGGGCGAGCTTGTCGGTGCTCTGGGTCTGACCGAACCGGGTGCGGGATCCGATGCGCTTGGGTCCATGGCGACCACCGCGCGCCGTGACGGTGATGACTACGTCATCAACGGCTCGAAGATCTACATCACCAACGGCCCGATTGCCGACGTGATTCTGCTTTACGCAAAGACCGACAAATCGAAGGGCGCCAAGGGCATTTCCGCCTTCATCATTGAGACCGACAATCCCGGCTTCAAGGTGGCGCAAAAGCTCGATAAAATGGGCTTCCGAGGCTCTCCGACCGGAGAGTTGGTGTTCGAAGATTGCCGCGTGCCCGCATCCGCCATGGTGGGTGAGGAAAACACCGGCGTTTCGGTGGTAATGAGCGGGCTGGATCTGGAGCGTGCTATGGTTGCCTCAGTCTGCGTTGGCATGGCCGAACGCGCGCTGGAACTGGGTCTGGAATACGCCAAAATTCGCGAACAGTTCGGCAAGCCGATCGCAAGTTTCCAGATGATGCAGTCGAAACTGGCCGAGATCTACATCGAGGTCGAGACGGCGCGCGCCTTCGGGTATCGAGCGCTGGCCGCCTGTACGGGCCTGCCAAAAGGGGCCGGAGGCCGCGGCGAAATTCACAAACTGACTGCGGCGGCCTGTCTGTACGCCGGCGAGGCATTCAACAAGGCGGTGACCGAAGCCTGCCATATCCATGGTGGCTCTGGCTACATGCAGGACACCGAGATCAACCGGTTGTTCCGCGCCAACAAGTTGTTGGAAATCGGCGCGGGCACAAGCGAAGTCCGCAAGATCATCATTGCCGAAGAACTTCTGCGCGCCTGAGGGGGGGACGAAACCATGAACAAGCAACTTCGCAACGACACCGCTTTGCCAACACATTTCATGACGGAGGAGCAACAGGCTCTGGCCGATCAGGCCGGCAAGTTCTTCATGTCCGAGTTTCACCATCTGAATGCGGAAATGGACGACACTGATGACCTGCCGCCTTCGGTCTTTCCCAAGCTTGGCGAGATGGGCTATCTGGGCCTGAACGTGCCGCCTGAATTCGGCGGTGCGGGGCTGGATTTTACCTCGGCCTGTATCATCACCGAACAGCTTTCGCGGTCCTCTGCCGCCATCGGGCTAACCCATGTGGCCCACGACAACTTGTGCGTCAACAACATCTATCGCAACGCCAGTGACGACCTGCGCCGCAAGTATCTGCCGGGCCTTTGCGACGGCACGCTGATCGGCGCCCTGGGTCTGACCGAACCCGGCGCGGGGTCTGACGCGCTCGGTTCGATGCGGACCACGGCCAAAAAGGATGGAGACGACTACATCCTGAACGGTTCCAAGATCTACATCACCAACGGACCGATTGCCGATCTGGTCCTGGTCTATGCCAAGACCTCGCCGGAAAAAGGGGCCAAGGGAATTTCCGCCTTCATCGTTGAAACCGACACGCCAGGTTTCAAGGTTGCCCAGAAGCTCAACAAGATGGGCTTCCGTGGCTCGCCCACCGGGGAACTGGTGTTCGAAGATTGCCGCGTTCCGGCCAAGAATATGGTCGGCAAACTGGATGGCGGCGTTGCCGTGACGATGTCCGGGCTGGATCTGGAACGTGCCATCGTCTGCTTCAACGCAATGGGCATTGCGCAGCGGGCGCTGGATATTTCCATCGACTACGCCAAGACACGGCAGCAATTCGGCAAGCCGATCGCCAGTTTCCAGATGGTGCAGGCGATGCTGGCCGACATGTACACCCAGATCGAGGCGGCGCGCAGCCTGTCCTTGCGTACCGCGGCCATGTGTGAGGGCCTTGAAGAGGGCGAAGGCGGGCGTGGCGAGATCCACAAGCTCACCGCTGCGGCAATCTACAAGGCCGCCGAGGCGACATCCTTCGTGCTGGACAAGGCCGTCCAGATTCACGGCGGTTCGGGCTATATGCGCGATACCGAAGTGAACCGGCTCTACCGTACCGGTCGCGTGCTCGAGGTCGGCGCGGGCACCCAGGAGGTGCGCAAGCTCATCATCTCTGGCGAACTTCTGAAAAACTAAGGGGTCGAAACATGAGCGAAGAAAAATCAAGGCGCTACGCGCCGGATCTCATGGCGGGACAGGTTGCCCTGGTCACGGGATCCGGATCAGGTATGGGCCGGGCGACAGCGCTTGAAATGGCCTCCTGCGGGGCCAGACTTGCGCTGTTTGCACGCCGGGAAGAGCCGCTGGAGGAAACCGCCGAGATGATCCGGGCAGCGGGGGGCGAGGCGTTTGTCGTGCCCGGCGATACCCGTGACGAGGACAGCATCGAAACCGCGATGGAACGGATCAAGGACCATTACGGTCAGCTCGATGTTCTGGTGAACAATGCGGGCGGCCAGTACATCGCTGCCGCCCGCGATATCACCAACAAGGGCTTCGAGGCCGTGATCCGCAACAACCTGATCGGGTCATGGCAGATGACCCGCGCCGTTGCCGATCACTTCATGTATGACAACGGCGGATCGGTCGTGTTTGTCACCGCCATTTCAGCGCGCACCGCACTCACCGGCTTTACGCACACCGTCGCCGCCCGCGCTGGCGTGACCGGCATGATGAAGACACTGGCCGCCGAATGGGGCGAATACGGGATCCGTCTGAACTGTGTTGCGCCGGGCACGATCAAGACCGATGCGCTTGGCCGCTACCCCATTTCACCGGAACAGTGGAAGAAGCTTAACCGCTCGGTCCTGAACCGGATGGGTATGGCCGAGGACATTGCCGGGACAATCATCTTCCTGGCGTCCGATCTGGGGAATTTCATCACCGGCGAAGATATCTATGTGGACGGTGGGGAAACCCTGCATATGGGCCACGATGCCCGCGACATGATCAATCCCGACATGTTCGAAAAACGCGAACGCGGAGATGGAAAGAATGAGTAAGCAACCCGTCCTTTTGGACATTTGCGACAGGATCGCCACGGTCACGCTGAACGATCCCGAGCGTCGCAACCCGATCACCGGTAATGAAATGATCGCCGCCCTTCTGGACACATTCGCCAAGGTGCAGGCAGACCCGCAGGTCAGCGTCATGATCCTGACCGGCGCCGACCCGGCCTTTTGTGCCGGCGGCGACATCAAGGAGATGAACGACCCCGACAGCATCTTTCGCAAGGAGCCGCTTGCGGCGGCGCAGAGCTATGTCGATGGGGTGCAGCGCCTGCCACAGGCGCTCTATAACCTGGATGTTCCGACGATCGCCGCGGTCAACGGACCCGCGGTCGGCGCGGGGTGCGACCTGACCATGATGTGCGACATGCGCATCGCATCGGAGAAAGCAAAGTTCGGCGAGGTATTTCTGAATCTCGGGATTATTCCGGGCGATGCAGGCAGCTGGTTCCTGTTGCGTCGTCTGGGCCACCAGAAGGCCGCCGATCTGACCTTCTCGGGGCGCATGGTCGAGGCCGAAGAGGCACTGGAGCTTGGCATGGTGCTTGAACTTGTGCCCCATGAAAAATTGATGGAACGGGCCCGCGAACGGGCCGCCGTGATCGCCGCGAAACCACCGCGCGCGGTGCGAATCGCCAAGCGTCTGATGCGCAATGCCGAACGAATGGATCTACCAGATTTCCTGAATTCCGCGGCGGCCTATCAGGCACTCATGCATCAGACCGAAGACCACCACGAGGCGGTTGCTGCTTTCATCGAGAAACGAAAACCTAACTTCACTGGGCGTTAAAGGAAAGATCGCATGTCTGACATCACCAAAAAGAAGATGGAGGAAATCGCGCAAATGTGGAATGCGCGCGGCAAGGGTCTGATTACGCATATGGCGCTTGAGATCGAAGAGGTTTCGAGCGAAGGTGTTCGGGTTCGGATGCCGTTTAATCCGGATTTTTGCGTCGATGCGGACCAGACCCTGCTTCATGGCGGTATCCTGACGGCTCTCCTGGACAGTGTCTTCGGACTGGCAAACTTTGTGGCAATCGATGGCGTCAGCACCATGGCCACTCTCGACCTCAGAGTTGATTACCTGCGCCCCGCCTATTCGCGCGCGGATGTCATCGTTCGCGCGCATTGTTTTCGGAAGACCCGCCATATTGCCTTCAATTCCGGCAGCGTCTGGTTCGAGGGCCATGAGGATGCTGAAATTGCCCGTGGAACCGCCTCGTTTGCTTTGACGCGCGGCGGCACTGACCTGTTTGATGCGATGACTAAAGGAAAAACCTCGTGATGGATGTGCAAACTGCCAATGCCAATGTATCCAGGGTGCCGTTCTTCCGATTTCTCAATTTTGAGATCCGAAGCTTGGACAACCTTCATGCCGAGGCTGAAATGACCTTTGATGACCGCCATATCGGTAACCCTGTCATGGAGTACTACCATGGCGGAATCATCGCGAGTTTCATGGAAGCCACGGCCGCGATCGCGGTACAGCCCGACTTCGCGGATGTCCCGGCCAAGCCGATTAACCTGACCGTCGATTACCTCCGACCTGGCGTGAAGGGGCCGCTTTTTGCCCGCGCCAATGTGACGCGCAAGGGCAAGCGGATGGCGAGCGTCAGCGTGATCACCTGGCAGACGGACCGGGAAAAGGCGGTTGCGGAAGGGCTGTATCACTTCCTTCTGGTCTGACCACTGCGACTGCTTTCAGGGCGTGCCTTGTCCTGTAGACGGGGCGGTTTCCCGGTTGCAAATTCCTTCCAGCAGAAGCTTGATGAGCATACCGGAGAACTCAGGCAGTGAGAGATACCCTTCCACTCCTGCCTTGTTCGGGTCGAACCACTCTACCGTCCAGTTCAAGGCACCCAACATCACCTGGCGCAAAGGAACGATCTTGATATCCGACCTTATCGCACCGTCTTGCTGCGCTTCGCGAAGGATCATGTCCCAAAGTCGCCCGTAGTCGTGGCGAATGCCTCGGTGCCTTTCCCGAAAGTGGTTGGGCAGCATCCCATAACTTCTGATGTTCGCTGAGGTGAACTCGCTTGCCTTAAAGAGAAAATCCAGATGCGTCCAGATTGCGGTTGCTATTCTGGTGTGATGATCGCATGGGGAATCGAACTTCTGAACGGCTGCACTGACACCGGATAGCAGATCGCTTAACCCTTCGTTGAGTACCTCGTCCACGATCGCTTCCTTGGATTTGAAATGGTAGTAGACGCTACCCGCCTTCATGTCCGCTTCGTCAGCGATCTTCCGCAGCGTTGTCGCCTTGTAGCCATTGTCCCTCAGAACGCGCGCCGCCACTCGCAGGATCTCTGCGCGGGTCTTCGCGGCCTTGCCGTTGGTATCAAGGATATTGACGGGAGCGGCGGGGGTCAGCTTCAGACCTTCTGTTTCAGCTCTGCGATCCAAACACATACCGTCAAGTATCAGCTTGCTCATACGTTCAGCGAGGATGTGCACCGGATACTTTTCGACATCGTACCATTCCACGGTCCAGTTCATGGCACTCAGGATGAACTGGCGGATCACAGTAATGGATATGTCACTTCGAAGGTGACCGTTACGTTTTGCTTCATTCAGGAAACTGCCCCAGGCCCCTGCATAAGAGGCACGCAACTCACGGTGAGGCGCGCGGGTTTCATCCGACAACATCGGATAGTTCCGGATATTGGCCGAGGTGAAATCGCTCTCAGTCAACAGGTAGGTCAGGTGTGTTTCGATCAGCAATGCGAAGGTCTTGCGGAAATCCTCCGGGTTCTTCTTTGCAACCCGAACAATTTCTCGGACCTCCTCGTAGAGCTGACGGACACCAAGTTCGAGAACCTCGCTCAGAATCTGGTCCTTGGATTGAAAATGGTAGTATATGCTGCCGGCCTCAACGCCTGCTTCCTGCGCGATGTCGCGCATCGTCGTCGCGTAATAGCTTTCGTACCGAAAAAGTCGAGCGGCCGCCGAGAGAATGGCTTCACGTGTCCTCTCTGACTTGCTCAGATCTTCATTCACTGTGTTGGTTGCGTCAGTTCTTATTGCCATTCAATGTCGATACTCGTTGGCCACAAAGCTGTCCATTGCATTAAATCTAACAAATGTTAGAATGCACCAAAGAACGTCTCGAATCAAGTTCTTTACCAAGGTATAGCGGAAGAGGAGGACCTCCATATGCGAGGGTTGAGTGGGAAACGGGTCATCGTGACCGGCGGCGGCAGCGGCATCGGTCGCGCGGTTTGTGGACGGTTCGGCGAAGAAGGTGCCGAAGTCGCCGTTTTCGATCTGAACAAGGATGGGGCGGAAGAAACTGTCCGACTGATCGCCGAGGCTGGCGGAAAGGCGCAGGCCTTCAAGGTAGACATCACCGACCGCACCCAGATCGACACGGCGGTGACCGAGTTCGAGGCCGGAGGTCCGATCGACGTGCTGGTGAACAACGCCGGCTGGGACGAAAGTAGGCTGTTCCTCGACACCGATGCCGAACTTTGGAAGAAGGTCATCGACATCAACCTCTATGGCCCGCTGAACATGCACCACGCGGTGCTGCCGGGCATGGTAAAGAACGGCGGCGGCCGTGTGGTGAATATCGCGTCCGACGCGGGTCGTGTCGGATCATCGGGCGAGGCCGTCTATTCGGCCTGCAAGGGCGGCATCATTTCCTTTACAAAGACCGTAGCTCGAGAACTAGCGCGCAAGGGGGTTCAGTTGAACGCTGTCGCGCCCGGCCCCACGGACACACCTTTGTTCGCCGAATTCGCGCAAGGTGAAGCTGGCGAAAAGATTGCCGAGGGTCTCAAGCGGGCGATCCCGATGAAGCGCCTGGGGCAACCTTCCGACTATCCCGGCATCATCTGTTTTCTTTCATCCGACGACGCAGGGTTCATCACAGGCCAAGTAATTTCGGTTTCAGGCGGCTTGTCGATGCACGGCTAGTCGTTGGTCGCAGCCCTTGTCACAGGGCGCTGCTGCCAAGAGATACCTCCCCTACTGGCCGCGCCTTATGTGCGGCCCTTTTTCATTGTAGAAAGGTGAAGAATGTTTCGGCCAGACTCTGACATTCAACGTTCGAGCACGCTGACCGCTTTTCTGAAGGACTGCGGTATCGACAGCTACAAGGATCTCGCCCGCCGCGCCAATGAGGAGCCGGACCGGTTCTGGAGTCGGATCATTGACCATGCTGGTATTCGGTTCAGCAAGCCGCACACGGTGCTGCGGGATATTTCCGACGGGCCTGAATCGATCAAATGGGCCGTCGGAGGCACTTTGAATCTTACGGAAACCTGTCTTGATGCCCGAATTGCCGATGGCCGAGGCGAAAAGGTCGCGATCGACTGGGTCGGTGAAGACGGAAGTCGCCGCCGCTGGACCTATTCCGAACTTGCTGCCGAAGCCTCCCGCGTCGCCTCTGCCCTTGCCGTCCGCGGGGTGCGGCCGGGTCAGGCGGTGGGCATCTATATGCCGATGATCCCCGAAATCGAGGCCGCGCTTTTGGGTATTGCCCGACTGGGCGCGGTCGCGGTACCGCTGTTTTCCGGCTTTGCGCCCCATGCCATCATCTCGCGCCTAAACGATTCCGGTGCCGTGGCGGTGCTGACAGCGGATGCCACACCCCGGCGAGGCAAGCCGGTCTGGATGGAGGCGGCGCTTGCCGAAGCCCTGACCGAGGTGCCTTCGGTGCACACCGTGGTCAGCCTGCGACGGTTCGGCGGCGCGGCGGCCGATCCGGCCCGCGATCTCGACTGGACCGAAACCGTGGGCCCCGCCAGTCCGGAGTTTACCGCCGTTCCGGTCAAGGTCGAAGATCCCTTCCTTATCGCCTATACATCGGGCACCACCGGGCGGCCAAAAGGCGTCGTGCATACCCATTTGGGGGTGCAGGCCAAGGCCACGGCCGATTTCCTGCTTTGCCTAGACATGAAACAGGATGACCGGCACCTGTGGATGACCGACATGGGATGGGTCATGGGACCGCTCACCCTTTTGTCGGTGCTGCTATCGGGTTCAACGCTGGTGCTCGCGGAGGGCGCACCTTCGATGCCCGGCGATCCGTTCAGACTTTTGCGTCTTGCGTCCGAGATGGAGGTCACGCATCTCGGCGTGGCTCCGACCCTGGTACGGCAGTTCATGACGCAGGAGGCCGGTCCTCTGTCTAACTACGACTTGTCGCCTGTGCGCATCGTCGCCTCGACCGGTGAACCCTGGACCGACGACGCCTGGCTCTGGCAACTGGACCACATCTGCTGCCGCCGCGCGGTGCCGCTGAACATTTCGGGCGGGACCGAGTTGTTCGGCGCGATCCTGACCTCGACCGTGCTGCATGAAATCAAGCCCGGCGGATTTTCCGCCCAGGCATTGGGTGTCGGGGCCAAGGTGCTGCGCGAGGACGGCAGCGAAGCCGCGCCGGGCGAAGTGGGCGAACTGGTCGTTACCCAGCCGCCTCTGGGGCTGACCCCGGCCATTTGGGGCGACCGGGATCGCTATCTTGAGACCTATTGGTCCACCTACCCCGGCCTCTGGCGGCACGGTGACTGGGTGCGCTGCGATCCGGACGGGACATGGTTTATCCTGGGCCGGTCGGACGACACGCTGAACCTCGCCGGTAAACGGATCGGCCCGCCCGAGATCGAGGCGGCCCTGACTGAGAGCGGAGAGGTGGTGGATGCCGCCGCCATCGCGGCACCTGACGACATCAAGGGTGTGGCCGTCGTCTGCGTCTGTGTGGCGGCACCGGATGTGTCGCCGGACGCGGACCTCGTGGACCGGCTCAAGGATCGGGTCGGAGAGATCGTCTCGAAACCCTTCCGCCCGCGCGAGATCCACTTCGTCGAGGCGCTGCCCAAGACGCGTAGCATGAAAACCATGCGCCGGATAGTGCGCGCCGCCTTTCTCGGTGAAGATCCGGGCGATCTGTCGTCGATCAGCAACCCGGAAACCATTCAACCCATCGCAGACCTGCAAAAGGAAAAGCCATGATCACTGTTTTCGGAGCCACGGGCACCACCGGCGCGCCTCTTGTCGATACGCTTTTGGCAAAGGGCGCAACCGTGCGCACTGTCACCAGCGACCCCTCCAAGCTCGACGCGCTCAAGGCCAAGGGATGCGATGCGGTCGCCGCGGATTTCACCGATCCCGCCGTGCTGGCGCGGGCCTGTGACGGGGCAGAAAAGATATACCTGGTCACGCCTGCCCATCTGGACATGCGCCAGTGGAAGGCGAACGTGATCAAGGCAGCCAAGGCGGCGGGCGTGCGCCATGTTGTCGTGGCGACCGGGCTTGGCGCCTCGCCCAAGGCGGGGCTGACCTTCGGCAAATGGCATTCCGAAACCCAGGAACTCTTGAAGCAAAGCGGCCTTGACTGGACCTTCGTTCAGCCGACCTATTTCATGCAGAACCTGCTGTGGCAGGCCGGCAACATTGCGAAGGACGCGGTGTACTACGATGATCTGGGCGGCCCCGTGGCCTGGATCGACGCCCGCGACATCGCGGATGTCGCCGCCGAGGCGCTGACCGCTCCGGGGTACGAAGGCAAGGCTCTTGGTTTGACCGGGCCCGAAGCCCTTGCCGCAGAAGATATTGCCGCCCTCCTGTCCGAGGTGGCAGGCCGGACTGTCACCTGTGCCCCCCTGTCGGCCGAGGATGCGAAAGCGGGCATGGTGGCCGGTGGGATGCAGGATGAGGTCGCCGGAGCCATGGTCGAACTGGCCTCCCTCGCGCCCAAGGGCTACCTTGCCGGCATCGAGACAACGGTCAGCGACGTGTTGGGCCGCCCGGCCCGTCGATTTGCTGGTTTCGTCGCCGAGAACCGGGATGCATTCGTGCAGTGACCTAGCGGCGCCGCCGCTCTATCTCGAGCTGGTGCCGCCTCTGGAAGCGGTCACACAGATCGATCACCTTTTCATGTTCCGCGATGCCGGTGTGCTTAGCCGTCGTGGAAGCGGGCGGTTCGCAACTGACCTCTTTACCCTTTCGATAACCTGCGACGACAGCGACGGGGCACGCGTTTCGCTGGCAGAACCGCGCCCTTGTTTCACGCCCCGCCCAAGGCCATTCCAGGGTGTCGTGGCCGGGCTGCGACTGTCGTCACGACCGCAGCGATTGACGGACTGCAAAGTGCTGGACATGCTGGCCTTGGAACTGGGCCGCGTACAGACCGAGGAGGATGACCTGCCTGCGCTTGTCGCGGTGCTTGACGGCCTCGCGAAAGGCCTGCGCTTTGCCGCGCCACCCGGAGCGTACAGCGACCGGACCGAACGTCGAAAGGTGCGGGCGGAAACCGGCGTGTCGCGGCGGAGGCTTGCGGCCTCGCGACGCTTTCGTCAGGCTCTCGGGCAGCTTGCGTCACAGACCCTGCCGCTGAGCGATATGGCGCTGGACGCCGGATATTACGATCAATCTCATTTGTCCGCCGCTTGCCGGACCTTTGCCGGCAAACCGCCCGGCGCGTTGCGCGCTCAGTCCGCAACGATTCGATTTGGCCTTTCGCTACAAGATGCGCGCCTCAAAGACCGTCTAAGAGTGGTCATCAATGAATGAAATCGAAGAGGAAGACCCGCCATGACGCGATTCGAACCGAAAAACGCCGACTATGACGCAAGCGTGCATGACAGTTTCAACCGCCAGCACGTGATGCATACTTTGGGGATCAGCATTGCCGAGTTGTCGCCCGGCCGCATTGTTCTGGAAATGGCACATCAGGATACGCTGACCCAGCAGCATGGTTTTTTACATGCCGGAATCGTTTCGACCGCGCTCGACAGCGCCTGCGGATACGCGGCCGTTTTGACAGCCGAATTCAAGATCAATCTGCTCAACCCGGCGGACGGCGAACAGTTTCGCTTCGTCGCTGACGTGGTGAAGCCGGGAAGGACTCTGACCATCTGCGAAGCGCGTGCCTATGCCGTGAAGGGCGAGGATGAGAAGCTGGTCGCAACGATGACCGGAACGCTTATGGCGCTTGTGGGACGAACCGGCGTGATGGGCTGACGACCGGGCTGGGGCGCAAATCAATCCGCGAGCCGGGCTTCTAGGACATGCCGCTGGACCTTTCCGCTGGTCGATCTGGGAAAATCCTCGAACGCGATAAAAAGAAACTCGCGCGGCCGTTTGTAGCCTGTAAGGTTGTCACGGCACAAATTCATCAGCGCTTCGGCATCCGGCCCGTCCTTGCTGCAGGCGACAAAGGCCACCGGACTTTCGCCCCATTTCACGTCGAATGCCCGTACTACCGCGGCATCAACCACACCGGGATGAGATAGAAGGACACGCTCGATCTCCGCAGGATAGACGTTCTCGCCGCCGGTCTTAATCAAGTATTTGGCCCGGTCCACAAAATCGATGGTGCGGTCCGCATTGCGCCGGAACAAGTCACCCATGTGGAAAAAGCCGTTGCGAAAGTCGCGGGCGTTGGCGTCGTCGGCGTTCCAGTACCCTGAAAACATTGTCGGACCCCGCACAGCCATTTCGCCCGGCGTCCCATCCGGCACTACGTGGTCGTCGGGATCGACCAGCCGAACCTCGCAAAATGCGCTGATGCGCTTGGAAAGCCGGTCCGGGGTAACACCCGGCGCAATCAGATCGGCGGTCCCCGGCGGCAGGCCGGTTTCAGTTGCGCCGAAAGAATTCAGATAGGGCGTGTCCAGAAGGGCTGTCAGTTCCGCGATCTGATGCGGCGGCACCAGATCGGCCATGGCGCCGCAAACCTTGATCCCCTTCACGGGCAAAGGGTTGGCGCGTCGTTCTGCGATAAAGGCGTCCAGCGCACCGGGCATCATCACGAACCAGCCGATCCGGTAGCGCGACAACGCTTCGTTGATCACTGCAGGCTGCAATCCGTCCACCATCACCACGGTCCCGCCCCGCAAGATCGTTGCCAGCGCATGATCGGTGGAGGCCATGTGGAACATCGGTGCCCAGGCGATGAACCCGTCACCGGGATCCAGCGCCAGTTGTGCCGCAAATGCCATGGATCGGGCGATATGCGCGCGGTGGCTGATGAGCGCCCCCTTGGGCAGGCCCGTAGTCCCCGAGGTATAAAGAATCGTCAGACCGGCCTCTGGATCGTCGACTATGGTTCCGATGCGCGGGTCCGGCTGGACCCCGGCAATGGCCGTTTCCAGGTCTGGCCCGACGGTCAGACAGGGTGTCGCCGCGACGGCCCGATACGCTTCTGAAAGATCCGGTTCGACAACCGCGAGCACCGGCGCGACCAGATCGATGCAGTGCCGCAGTTCATCGCGGGCGAGCCGCCAGTTCAGGCAAGCGACAATCGCGCCGATTCCTGCCGCTGCCAGTTCGACCTCCAGGTATTCTGAGCGGTTGTGCGACAGGATCGCGATCCTGTCGCCGGGCGCCACGCCTCGTGCCAGAAAGACAGCCGCCAGACGATCGACCCGCCCCAGCAATTCGCCGTAGGTCAGTCTCTTGCTGCCGTCCTCGATGGCCAGATCACCCGCGCAGTCCTGTGCGCGGGTTCGAAAGATCGAATACAGATCAGCGCGCCCTGCACGGACGACGTCGGTCAGCATGGTATCCTCACTTGCCAGGGTTTCGGTTCAGAGACTTTGCGCCAGACGCACCCCTTCATCAATGGCGCGCAGAGCATCAAGTTCGGCGGCCTCCTTTGCCCCGCCGATCATCGTAACCGTGACGCCGCGCGCGGCAAGCTCTTCTGCCAGGGCGCGTTCCGGCTCCTGGCCGGTGCATAGCACAATCGTATCGGCCGAGATGATCATTGGGCTTTCGTCCGTGAGGATATGCAGCCCCGCGTCGTCGATGCGGTCATAGGTCACCCCGCCCATCGCCTCGACCCCGTGTTTGCGCAGCGCGTTGCGCAGGATCCACCCTGTTGAAACTCCAAGCCCCGCGCCGGGTTTTGCTGCCTTGCGCTGAAGCATAACGACTTTGCGTCGCGACGGTTTCGGTGCCAATGGATCGCCAGCCAGGGCGCCCGGGGTGGCAAACTCGGGGTCCACGCCCCATGTTTCGCAAAAGGCGTCTGTGTTGGCGGCCTCGGCGGGTTCGGTCACCAGGAACTCGGCCACATCATGGCCAATGCCCCCTGCCCCCATCACCACGACACGGTCGCCCGCCTCGCGGTCACCGGACAGGATTTCCGCATAAGTCGCGACACTGGGATGGTCGATACCCGGCAGGTCGGGAACGCGGGGCGTGACCCCCGTGGCGATGACCACATGGTCGAAGCCGTCAAGATCGCTCATGTCTGCCCGCTGCCCCAGCCGCTGTTTGACCCCGTGCTTCTTCAGCAGACCGGCATAATACCGCAGGGTTTCGTCGAATTCGTCCTTGCCCGGCGCCGCGCGGGCCAGATTCAGCTGACCGCCCAGCTTGCCTTGCGCTTCGAACAGCGTGACATCGTGGCCCAGCCGCGCGGCCTCGGCCGCCGTGGCCAGGCCTGCCGCGCCACCGCCGACGACAGCCACTTTCTTTGGCGCGTCGGTTAGCGTGTCCCGGAATTCCGTTTCACGCCCAGCCCTTGGATTAACCAGGCATCCGACAGGCCGGTCCGAAAAGATGAAATCCAGACAGGCCTGGTTGCAGGCGATGCAGGTGTTGATTTCGTCAGCGCGGCCCTCGCGCGCCTTTTTCACGAAATGCGAATCGGCCAGAAACGGGCGCGCCATCGAGATCATGTCTGCATCGCCAGAGGCAAGGATGTCTTCGGCAAGCTCGGGTGTGTTGATTCGGTTCGAGGCGACCACCGGAATCGATACCGCCGCTTTCACGTTGGCCGCTGCCTTGCGCCAAGCACCGCGCGGCACCGGATAGGCAATCGTCGGCACGCGGGCCTCGTGCCAACCGATGCCGGTGTTCAGAATATCCGCGCCTGCGGTCTCGATCTTGCAGGCCAGTGCGGCAATTTCATCGGCTGGCGCGCCGCCTTCGACCAGATCGGCCGCCGAAATCCGATAGATGACAAGGAACTCCGGCCCGCAGCGTTCACGCACCGCGCGCACAATCTCGACCGGAAAACGGTGTCGGTTCTCGGCGCTTCCGCCCCAGTCGTCTTCACGTTTGTTGGTATGGGTCACGGTAAATTCGTTAATCAGGTATCCCTCGGACCCCATGATTTCGACGCCATCGAAGCCCGCAGCCTGCGCATTGGCGGCGGCCGCAGCAAAATCCTCGATGGTACGGAGAATATCGGCTTCGGTCATTTGACGCGGAACGAAACGGTTGATCGGAGCACGGATCGGCGAAGGGGCCACACAACCTTCGATTTTTGCATAGCGCCCGGCGTGGAGGAGTTGCGCGCAGATCAGGCTGCCTTCGGCCTGCACCGCCTCGCAGATCGGGCGCAGGCTGCGCGCCTCTTCCGGGTCGTCGATTCGCGGACCTTCGGGATCGAATATGCCCTCGGCATTGGGGGAAAACCCGCCGGTCACCAGAATCGCCGCCTCCCCCCGCGCCCGCTCAGAGTAAAAAGCGATCTGTTTGGCTATGCCGTCAGGCTCGGTTTCCAACCGCGTGTGCATCGACCCCATGATGACACGGTTTCGCAATGTATGCTGGCCTGCGCGGATCGGCGAGAGCATGGTCCCGAAGCTCTCCGTTGGCATATTTTCCATTGTGGGCATCCTCCTCAAAACTATACTTGATCTGTATTCTAACATTTGTTAGATTTTTGGAAAGAAGATTTTCGCTCATGGGGAGGAGCACCGATGCAATTCCAGCCTACAGACGAACAAAAAGCGTTTCGCGAAACCGCGAACCGCTTCGCAACTGAAAAGCTTGCGCCCACATATCAGGAGCGCGCAAGCGGCCATACCTTCGATCGTGCGCTAATCAGGGAGATGGGCGCACTGGGCCTGATTGGGGCCGATCTGCCCGAAGAATTCGGCGGACTGGGTGAAAGCTCTGTCACGTCAGGGATGATCGTCGAAGAGATCGCCTATGCCGATTTCAATGCAAGTTACGTGCAGCTTCTGGGCTCTCTCATGGGCGGAATGGTGGCCAAACACGCCTCCCGCGACATCGCGTCGGAATGGGTGCCCAAGGTTGTTTCGGGTGATGCCGTCATTGGTCTGGGTCTGACAGAGCCGCGCGGCGGATCGGACGCGGCGAACCTGATCCTCAAGGCCGAGAAATCCGGAAACGGTTGGCGGCTGAACGGTGAAAAGACATCCATGAGTTTTGCCAGTCAGGCCGATGCGGCGGTCGTCTTTGCCCGCACCGGCGATCCTAACGGTGGCTCACGCGGGGTCAGCGCCTTTTTTGTCGATCTGAACCAGGACGGCATCAAGCGCACGCATTTTGACGACATCGGCACCAAGCCCGTCGGGCGTGGGTCGGTGTTCTTTGACGACGTCTTCGTGCCGGCCGAAAACATGATGGCCGAACAGGATCGCGCCTTCGGAACGATCATGGCCGGGTTTGATTATTCGCGCGCACTGATCGGGCTGGAGTGCCTGGGTGCCGCGCAAGCGTCTGTGAATGAAACCTGGGCCTACGTTCAGGAACGCGAAGCCTTCGGGGCCCCGATCGTGCAGTATCAGGGCGTCAGTTTCCCGCTGGCCGAAGCTGAGACCCAACTGACCATGATGCGCCAGCTTTGCTATTACACGCTGGACCTGCGTGACCGCGGCCTGCCGCATACGTCCGAGGCGGCGATGTGCAAGTGGTACCTGCCCAAAACCGCCTGCGAGATCCTGCACCAGTGCCTGATCCTGCACGGGCATTACGGCTATACGACCGACCTGCCTCACCACCAGCGCTACAACGATGTGCTCGGCCTGCAGATCGGTGACGGCACAGCGCAAATCCAGAAGCTGGTGATTGCCCGCGAGAAGGTCGGACGGATGGCGCTGCAGTATGACAAGAAGGCGACGGGAGCACAGAAATGAACGATCCCATCATCGTCACGACCGAGGGCAACACCGGCATCATCGAGCTGGCCCGCCCCGAGAAATTCAATTGCCTATCACTTGACGTGCATGAGCGCATATCTGCCGCGCGTTCGGAATTCGAGGCGAACCCGGATATCCGGGCGATCCTCATCCGGGCGCGGGGCAAGCACTTTTGCACAGGCGCCGATCTGGTGGAAGTGAAAGGTAAATTGAACGATCCCGCCGCGCTGGATCACTTCATCGCCTTTGGCATGGACAACCTGCGTGCGCTCGAAACCTCCTCCCTCCCTGTCGTGGTGGCAGTGCAGGGGTTGTGTCTGGCCGGCGGGATCGAACTGATGTTGGCATGCGATGTGTGTTTCGCCGCCGAAACCGCTCAGTTCGGCGATCAGCATGCGCAATTCGGACTGATTCCCGGTTGGGGCGGCTCACAACGGCTAACGCGGTTGATGGGGCAGCGCCGGGCGCTCGACCTGATGTTCTCAGCCCGCTGGCTTGCGGCAGGAGAGGCCAAAGATGCCGGTCTGGTCAACTATATCGTGCCGGATGCGGAGTTGCATCAGACCGCGTTGGAATACTGTCAGAAAATCGCCACCCGCTCGCGTCCGGGTATCGCCGAGATGAAGCGACTTGCGCGGGAAGGCGCGGACCTGGGCATCGACCAGCAGATGCGGCTTGAGCTGGATGCCGCCGTACGCGCGTTGCCCGGTGATGACGTCACCGAAGGGCTCGACGCGTTCGAGAACCGGCGCACCCCTGAATTCAAGGCTTGAGGACGAAACATGGAATTCACTTTGAACGACGAACAGCGCCAGATTTACGAATACGGCGGCCAGTTGGCGCAGAAATACGACAATGCATATTGGCTGGACCACGCCCGCAAGCATGAATTCCCGCAGGAGATGTTCAAACAGATTGCTGATGACGGCTTTCTGGGCATCATGGTGCCCGAGGAATACGGCGGCGCCGGCCTTGGCATGACCGAAATGGCCCTGTTCATGGAAGGCACCGCCAATCACGGCATTCCGCTTCTGATGATGGTGGTCGGGCCGACCATGTCGCTGGCCCACATCGCCAGCCACGGGAGCGAATTCCACAAGAAGGAACTGCTGCCGGCCGCCTGCCGTGGTGATATCCAGTTCTGTTTCGCGATCACCGAACCGGGGGCCGGATCCAACACGATGAAGGCCACCACGCTGGCCAAGCGCCGGGGCAACCGGTTCAGCCTGTCGGGCGAAAAGACCTTTATCACCGGCGCCGAGGTATCGGACTATTGTCTGGTGGTAGCACGCACCAAGCCCCACACCGAAGTCAGCCGCAAGACCGACGGCTTCACGCTCTTTGCGGTGGACCTGAAGAAAAAGGGTGTCGACAAGCAGCGGGTGAAGATCTCGATCCCCCTGCCCGAAGAACAGTGGACCCTGTTCTTTGACGAGGTCGATCTGGGCCCCGAGGACGTTGTCGGCGAGGTTGACGAAGGGTTCTCGATTCTGTTCGACAGTCTCAACCCCGAACGCATCATCCTGGCCGCTTTGTGCTGCGGCATCGGCCGCTTCGCGCTGAACAAGGGGGTGGCCTATGCCTCCGAGCGCAATGTCTTCGATCAGCCCATCGGCGCGCATCAGGGCGTGCAGCACCCGATGGCCAAGGCGCACACAGCGGTCGAGATGGCCAGCCTGATGACCCGACGCGCGGCCTGGGAATTCGACAACAAGCTGCCCGCGGGGGCCTCGTCGAATATGGCCAAGTATGCCGCCGCCGAAGCCGGGATCGAGGCCGTGGATGCCGCGCTGCAGGCGCATGGCGGATCGGGCTTTACCGAGGATACGGGACTATACGAGATGTATCCGCTTGTACGCCTGCTGCGCACGGCACCCGTGAATCGCGAACTGTGCCTCAGCTTCATCGGCGAAAAGGTCATGGGTCTGCCGCGGTCTTATTGATCGCGCTGGCCGACAGGGAGGACGACATGCAATTTGGAATGCGCTTCCGGCGGGAGGATGCCGCCGACAAGGTAAACGATCGTTTCTGGCACGAAATCGAGGGCACGGCGCTCGAAGAGGTGCGCCGCATTCAGGAAGAGCGACTGCGTGCGCAGATGGCCTATCTCAAGACGAACTCCACCTTCTATCAGGAGAAGTTCGCCGAGGCCGGCGTGGAGTTCGACGATATTCGCACCATCGAAGACCTACAGAAGCTGCCCTATACCTACAAGACCGAGATCCGCGAAAGCCTGTCCGCCGAGCCGCCGTTCGGCAAACACCGCGCCGCGCCGATGGCGGACATCATTCAGATGCAAGCCTCATCGGGGACAACCGGCAGTCCGTCCTATGTGGCGCTGACCGAAGCGGATACCGAAATGTGGCACGAGATGACAGCGCGATGCTTCTTTGCCAATGGCGTGCGTCCCGGCGACATGGTGCTGCACGCGTTTTCGCTGGCCAAGGGCTTTGTCGGCGGCATCCCCGTGATGCAGGGATTGCAATACATGGGCACGATCGATGTGCCGGTGGGCGCGGATGGCGGTGCGGAACGGCTGCTGCGCGCTTGCGCCGACACGCGTCCGCGCTGCATCGTCGGCGCACCGAATTTCGTTCTGCACCTGGCTGAAAAAGCGCCAGAGGTGCTGGGATGCAAGGCCAGTGAGCTGGGCGTGGAACAGGTGATCGTCGGCGGAGAGCCCGGTGGTGGCATCCCGGCAATTCGCGCCAAGATCGAAGCGGCCTGGGGTGCAAAATGCACTGAAATGCTGGGCGGCACCGATCTGGGTGTGACCTACTGGGCCGAATGCGACGCCCAGTCGGGGATGCATATGGTCAACATGGACTATATCATCACCGAGCTGCTGGATCCCGAAAGCGGAGAAATCATCCCTTGGGAAAAAGGCGCCGAAGGCGAGATGATCTATACCGCGCTCGGCCGTCAGGCTAGCCCGGTGGTGCGGTTCCGGTCAGGTGATTATATTGAGGTCATCGACACCGAATGCTCCTGCGGGCGGACCGGCCCCAAGATCCGGTGCACAGGCCGGACCGACGACATGCTGATCGTGCGCGGTGCCAATGTTTTCCCGTCGGCCATCAACAGCGTCATCACCGAAATGGTGCCGGACACCAACGGCGTCATGCGCATCGTGGCCGATTTCAAAGGCCATACCACGCAGGGCGCGCTGACGGTGATCGTCGAGCGCGGTCCCGGTCGCGACGCTGCGGATGACGACGCCCTCAAGAAGAAAATCGAACAGCGGCTGCGCGACGCGCTCGTCTTCAAGGCCGACGTCCATCTGGTGGCGGCTGACACTTTTGAAAAACCCGGCGCCGCCAAGGTTGCCTTTGTTCTGAGAGAATACCCCGAGCTGCCATGACAAAAATGAAATCCCTACTCGATACCGGGTCCGATGACTTCCGGCAAAACGATACACAGTATCGCGACAAAGTCGGCGAGCTGCATACCCTTCGGCTTCTGCAACGCATTGGCGGTCCCGAAAAGGCACGGGACCGACACGTGAAGAAGGGCAAGATCCTGCCGCGGGAACGGATCGAGCGGCTGATCGACCCGGGCACCCCCTTTCTGGAAGTCGGGGAGCTTGCCGGGCTGAACAAATATGATGGCGTGCCACCGGGTGGCGGCATCATCACCGGCATCGGTGTGATCGAGGGCCGCCAGTGCATGATCATCGCCAATGACGCTACCGTTAAGGGCGGCACCTATTTCGGCATGACCTCGCGCAAGCACGTGCGCGCCCAGAAGATTGCCTGGAAGAACCGTCTTCCGGTTATCACGCTGGTGGATTCCGGCGGTGCCTTCCTGCCGGATCAGGAAAACATTTTCCCCGATGAGGGGCAGTTCGGATCGATCTTTCACCAGCAGATCGGCATGTCCGGTGACGGGGTGCCGCAGATCGCTGTCGTCATGGGGCCTTGCACCGCTGGCGGTGCCTATATCCCGGCGCTCTGCGATGAGGTGGTGATCGTGCGTGGCCAGGGCTTCATGTATCTTGGCGGGCCGGAACTGACCTTTGCTGCCACCGGCGAAAAGGTGGATGCCGAAGAACTGGGCGGCGGCAAGATGCACTCGTCCGTGTCGGGTGTGACCGACCATCTTGCCGAGGATGACGCCCACGCGCTGGCCATCACCCGCGAGATCGTCAGCCATCTGGGCGAAAAACCCCTGCCCCGCAAGACGCCCAAGACGCCGCGCGCGCCCGCCTATCCGGTCGAGGAAATCTACGGCATCGTCAGCCGCGACCCCAAGGTGCCAACCGACAACCGCGAGATTGTCGCACGGCTTGTGGATGACAGCGATTTCCACGAGTTCAAGCCGCTTTACGGCGACACGATCATGACCGGCTGGGGCCGCATCCACGGCCACGAAGTGGGCATTCTCGCCAATACCGGCGTGCTGTTCGTCGAGGCCGCGTTGAAGGCGACGCATTTCATCAACCTCTGCGTCCAGCGCGATATTCCGCTGCTGTTTCTGGCGGATGTGAACGGCTTCATGGTTGGCCGCGAGGTCGAACAGATGGGCATCGCCAAGGCGGGTGCCAAGATGATCACGGCCATGTCTTCGGCCCGGGTGCCAAAGTTTACCATCATCACCGGCGGCTCTTACGGGGCGGGATACCTGGCAATGCTGGGCCGCCCATTCCAGCCGGACGCAATGTTCGCCTGGCCAACAGGACGGTCCGCAATCATGGGGCCGGAACAGGCCGCCAGCGTGCTCGCGCAGGTCCGCGCACAGATCAACGAACGCGAAGGCAAAAGCTGGACCCCCGAAGAGGAGGAAGCCTTCAAGGCGCCCATCCGCAAGGAATACGAGGATTTTCAAGGTGCTTACAATTTTGCCTCTAACCTCTGGATCGACAGCGTGATCGAGCCTTGTGAAACCCGCGATGTCATGGCGCTCATGCTGGATGTGACCTCGCGCAGACCCAAGGCCGAAACCAATTTCGGCGTGTTCAGGATGTGAGGAGCGTATCATGAAAATCAAGACGCTTCTGATCGCCAATCGCGGCGAAATTGCCTGCCGGATCGCGCGTACCGCGCGGGGCAGCGGTATCACCCCTGTTGGCGTGCATTCCGAAGCCGACGCCAATGCCCTGCACGTCCGCGAGATCGGGCAATCAGTCTGCATCGGCGCCGGACCGGCGTCCGAGAGCTATCTGAAGATCGACGCGGTGGTTGCCGCCGCGAAATCGGTCGGCGCGGATGCGATCCACCCCGGTTATGGCTTTCTGGCCGAGAACTCCGATTTTGCCCGTGCGGTCGAGGCCGCCGGCATGATCTTCATGGGGCCAACGCCGGACACGCTTGACCGTTTCGGCGACAAGGCCAGCGCCAAGGAGGCCGCCGTGACCGCCAGCGTTCCGGTTATTTCGGGCGCTGAAGGCGCGCGGTCCGATCCCCAAGAGATCGCCGATGAAGTCCGCGCAATGGGCCTGCCCGTTCTGCTCAAGGCCGTCGGCGGCGGTGGCGGGCGCGGCCAGCGGCTTGTCACCGATGAGGCCACGCTTGTGGAAGACATCGAAGGCGCCCTTCGCGAGGCGAAATCCACCTTTGGCTCCGAAGGGCTGTTGCTGGAACGTTTCCTGCCAGAAGCGCGCCATGTCGAAGTGCAGATCGCGGGTGATGGCAAGGGGCACGTGGTGCACCTGTTCGAACGTGATTGCACGCTTCAGCGCCGTCACCAGAAGGTCATCGAAGAAGCTCCGGCTTGGGGACTGCCGCGCACGCTTCTGGACGACATCGCGCATGACGCGGTGCGCCTGGGTGAAACGCTTGACTATCGCGGCCTCGGCACGGTGGAGTTTCTGGTTGCAGGGGACGAGTATTTCTTTCTCGAGGTGAACCCCCGCATTCAGGTGGAGCACCCCGTCACCGAGGCGATCACCGGGCTGGACCTTGTTGCGCTTCACCTGCGCATTGCAGAAGGCGCGGGCCTTGGCCTGATGCAAGATGACCTCAAGATCAATGGCCACGCGGTCGAGGCGCGGCTTTACGCCGAAGACCCGGCGATGCAGTTCGCCCCCTCAACCGGCACCTTGACCACGCTCAGCCTGCCGGAAGGTTTGCGCATCGACAGCGGTGTCGAAGAAGGCGACGCAGTGACGCCCTTCTATGATCCGATGATCGCCAAACTGATTGTGCATGCGCCGGACCGGGAAACCGCCTTGGCGCGGCTGGCGACAGCCTTGGATCACGTCGCAGTTGAGGGTGTGCAAACCAACCGCGCCTTTTTGAAAGCACTGGCGCGCAATCCCGAATTCGAACAGATGCAGGTTCATACGCGCTGGATCGACGGCAGGCTTGACGCACTGACGTCCCCCCCCGCCCTTGCGCGCCCCGAGTTGTGGAAAGCGGCCGCTGCCGTTCTCTTCGTGGCGTCCGACCGGCGTGACCCATGCGCGGACCCTTGGACCAATCTTTCCACGTTCACTGGCTGGCGGCTTGGCCTGGGCGGTGACCCGCTTGAAGCGGGACAGCGCGTAACATTGACCGACACGACCGGTGCATCCGAAGAACTGCGCGTCGGCCCTGTAAAATCCGGGGACCGATACGCCGTGATCGCAGAAGACGGCACCAGGATCATCCTCGCCGTGCGTGAAATTTCGCCCGGTAGCTGGCGCGTCGCGGAAGGTGAGTCCATCTTTGTGCTCGCCGCGCGCCGCCACGCTGGCGTGATCGAAATGGACACGCCCGAAGGCCGCCTTGTTTTCCGTCCAGCAGCCCCGCTTGACTTTGCGGGCGGCGATGCGGCGGCAGATCGGTCTGTGGCCTCGCCGCTGACCGGCATGATTGTCGAGGTCAAGGTTGCAGACGGGCAGACCGTGGCCGAAGGCGATGTGCTCGCGGTCATGGAATCCATGAAACTTGAAATCTCGATCCGCGCCACCGCAGCGGGGATCGCCAGCAACATATCCGTCTCGAATGGGGACATGGTCGATCGCGGCCGGGTCATCGCCGAGATTCTACCATCCGAGGAGTGATGAAATGAACGACTTTCCCAAATTTGTCGAATTTCGTGAAGAAGGCCCGCGTGAGGGATTTCAGATCGAAAAAAAGATCTATCCGATCGAAGAACGGATCGAACTGATCGACATGCTCAGCGAAACCGGTCTGAAGCGCATTCAGGTCGGTAGCTTTGTCAGCCCGAAATATGTGCCGCAGATGGCAGACACCGGGGAGTTGTTCCAGCGTATCAAGCGCAAGCCGGGCGTGAATTACACGTCGCTGTGGCTGAACGACAAAGGGTTTCGCAAGGCCCTGACGGCGCATGAGGTCGATATCGACCCGCGTCTGCTGTTCTATCCATCCGAGGCATTTGCCCAATCGAACAACAATTGTTCGTCCGCAGACATGCGGGAAAAACAACGCGACTGGGTTCGTCTTTACACGGAAGAGGGATATACGGTCGACGCCGCCTATGTGATGACGGCCTTTGGCTGCAACCTCGAAGGCCCCATCCCGCAAGAACGCATTCTGGACGATTTCCGCTTCATTCTTCAGCTTTGCGAAGAAGAGGACATCCCTGTGCCAATCCTTGTGATCGCCGACACCATGGGCTGGGGGAATCCCGAGGCGGTCAAACGAATGGTCGGCGCACTGCGCGAAATGTCGCCCGAGGCGCGCATCGGCATGCACATCCACGACACGCGGGGGCTTGGGATCGCCAATCTGCATGCCGCCCTGTCGATGGGCGTGGACATGTTCGAAAGCTCGGTCGCCGGTCTTGGCGGCTGTCCTTTCGCGGGCCACGGCCACGCCCGCGCCGCAGGCAATGTCTGCACCGAGGATGCGGTGTTCCTGTGTCACGAGCTCGGCATCGAAACCGGCATTGATCTGGACAAGCTGATTGCGGCGGCGGGTAAGGCGGAAGAGATCATCGGCGTACCGCTCATGGGCCGGGTCATGCATACCGGCGGCCTGGACAAGTATCGCAAGGCAAGCTGAGGGAGAATGAAGATGACAAAGGCACTTGATGGAAAGGTGGTTCTGGTCACCGGGGCCGGCGGTGGGATCGGGCGTGATATCGCCTTGATGGCAGCCTCCGAAGGCGCTGCCGTTGTGGTCAATGATCTGGGCGCATCTCTGAAAGGCAAAGGCCAGACAGAAACCGCAGCGCAGAAGGTCGTCGAAGAAATCAAGGCCGCAGGGGGCAACGCGATCGCTGATGGCGGCAACGTCACCGATCCCGACGCCGCGCGCGCCATGATCGAGACCGGTGTCAAGGAATTCGGCCGTATCGACGCGGTGGTGAACAACGCCGGCATCCTGCGTGACGGGTTCTTCCACAAGATGACATACGAGGATTTCGACGCGGTGGTGAAGGTCCACCTGTACGGCGCCTTCAATACCAGCCGCGCGGCTGCCGACTATTTCCGAGAACAGGAGGGCGGCGCGCTGGTGCACATGACTTCGACCTCGGGGCTGATCGGCAACTTTGCCCAAGCGAATTACTCCGCCGCCAAGCTGGGCATCGCTGCCTTTTCGAAATCGGTCGCGCTGGATCTCAAGCGCTGGAACGTGCGTTCGAACTGCATCGCGCCCTTCGCCTGGAGCCGGATGATCTCGTCTATCAAGACAGACACCCCGGAACAGGTGGCGCGTGTCGAGAAGATCAAGGAAATGACACCGGCCAAGGTCGCGCCAATGGCCTGTTTTCTGATGAGCGACCGCGCGGCTGACGTGTCCGGTCAAATCTTTGCGGTTCGCAAAAACGAGATCTTCCTGTTCAACCAGCCCCGCCCCGTGCGGTCGGTCCATTCCGGTGATGGCTGGACCGCCGATGAAATCGCCGAGCGCGCCATTCCCGCGCTCAAATCACAGTTCACGCCGCTCGAGGTTTCGGCGGATGTCTTTTCGTGGGATCCGGTCTAATGGGAAAACGCAAAGAAAAAATAAGCTCCGATATTGCCTGGAGCACCTCTGACAAGATCAGCGTGCGTGGCCTCGACCTGCCGAACGAGATCCTCGGGCACATGAACCTCGGCGATCTGGCGTTCCTGCAGTTGACGGGACGGAAAGCCACGCCCGAGGAAAGCCGGGTGTTCAACGCCATCGTCATTACCCTTGTCGAACATGGCATCACGCCTTCGGCTCTGGCGGCGCGGATGACTTACATGGGTGCGCCGGAATCGCTTCAGGCGGCCGTTGCGGCCGGGCTGTGTGGGCTTGGCACCGTCTTTGTCGGTTCGATGGAGGGTGCCTCGAAATTGCTTTACGAGGCGCTGCCGCAGGAAAAACTCGGCACCGGCGTCGATCTGGATGCGCTTGCCGTCGAAACAGTTGAAAAATTCCGCGCCCGCAAGGCCATCGTGCCGGGGCTTGGCCATCCGGTGCACAAGCCTGTCGATCCGCGCACGCCGCGCCTGTTCCAGATCGCCGCCGAAAACGGAAAATCCGGTGAATACATCGCGTTGATCCAGAAAATTCAGGCCGTCGCCGAAGAAAAATCGGGCAAGATGCTGCCGATCAACGCCACCGGGGCGATCGGTGCAATCTGCTGTGAATTCGGCTTCCCCTGGAAGATCGTGCGCGGCTTTGGCGTCATGGCGCGTGCCATCGGTCTGGTCGGTCATATCCTCGAAGAGAGCGAAAACCCGATTTCCTATGAGCTGTGGCAGCGCGCCGAACAGGAAATTCTTGAAACGTCGGGACCAGGAGCGAAGTAGCCAATGCAGACGTCAGCCCCAGACACTCACACCGATCTGCGCGACGCCTTGCGCGCACTTTGCGCGCAGTTTCCGCCAGAATATCATCGCAAGTTCGGCGAAAACGAAACCTACCCCGAGGAATTCGTCGATGCGCTGACCCGCGAGGGCTGGCTCGCGGCGATGATCCCCGAGGAATACGGTGGCTCGGGACTGGGGTTGACGGAAGCCTCGATCATCATGGAAGAGGTGAACCGCTGCGGTGGCAACGCGGGTCATTGCCACGGGCAGATGTATAATATGGGCACGCTGCTGCGGCACGGTTCGGATGAGCAAAAGCAGAAATACCTGCCCAGTATTGCCAGCGGCGAGTTGCGCCTACAATCCATGGCCGTGACCGAACCGACAACCGGAACTGACACCACCAAACTGAAGACCACCGCGGTCAAGAAGGGTGACCAGTATGAGATCAATGGCCAGAAGGTCTGGATCAGCCGCATCCAGCATTCTGACCTGATGATCCTTCTGGCACGCACCACGCCTCTGAACGAGGTCAAGAAAAAGTCGCAGGGCCTGTCGATCTTTATGGTCGATCTGAAAGAGGCAATCGGCAACGGCATGGAGGTCCGCCCCATCGCCAATATGCCCGGCCACGAAACCAATGAAGTGTTTTTCGACAACCTGGAAATCCCCGCTGAAAACCTGATCGGGACCGAAGGGCGCGGGTTTTACCATATTCTTGACGGGCTGAACGCCGAACGGACCCTGATTGCAGCGGAATGTATCGGTGATGGATACTGGTTCGTTGACAAGGCCCGCGCCTATGCCGGCGACCGCGTGGTCTTCGACCGTCCCATCGGCCAGAACCAGGGCGTGCAATTCCCCATTGCCAGGTCCTATGTGAACATCGAGGCCGCCAATCTGATGCGCTTTGAGGCCTGCAGACGTTTCGATGCCGGGCTGGATTGTGGGGCGCAGGCGAATATGGCCAAGCTGCTGGCTTCGGAAGCCAGCTGGGAAGCGGCCAATGCCTGCATCCAGACCCATGGCGGCTTCGGTTTCGCGCGGGAATACGATGTCGAGCGCAAGTTCCGCGAGGCCCGACTGTATCAGGTCGCTCCGATCTCGACCAACCTGATCCTGTCCTATGTCGGTGAGCATATCCTGGGTATGCCGCGATCCTTCTGAGGCCGCGACCATGAGAGAGATCGACCTAGACGCGCTGGCGCCCTGGCTGGGACGCACCGAAACCAGGAAAGATGTTCTGACGCAGGGGCTGATCAACAAATTCCGTGCCACGTTTGGCCCACATCTTTGGGAGGGAGCGGGCGATGTGCCGCTGGGCATCCACTGGTGCTTGACGCTTGATACCGCGCCGAAGACCTCTCTGTCAGAAGATGGCCATGCCGCAAGGGGCGGGTTTCTTCCGCCTGTTCCCCTACCGGCCCGCATGTGGGCTGGTGGCGATGTTACGCATGTTGCGCCGCTGACGATCGGTGAAACCTTCACCCGCCGCTCAGTGATCGGGGATATATCGGCCAAGCAGGGCCGCAGCGGAGCGTTGGTCTTTGTGACCGTCGAACACGAGTATTTCAGCGGCAACCGGCTTTGTATCCGGGAACAGCAGTCGATTGTCTTTCGTGAGATCGCCGCGCCGCGCCCGGTGAAGAGGGCACTCGCAGCGGCCGACCCCGCCACGCTCAGATCGAGCCTTACACCGGATCCGGTGCTGCTGTTTCGCTATTCCGCGCTGACGTTCAACGCCCATCGCATTCACTATGACCACATCTACACGACCGAAACCGAAGCCTATCCCGGGCTCGTTGTGCATGGCCCTTTACAGGCAACGCTGCTTCTGAACCTGGCGGCGGATGCGTTGAATACGTCCCCCCACCGGTTTTCTTTCCGCGGACTCGCACCGCTGACCCTGCCCTGCGAATTGCAATTGCACAATGAAGGGACCGAAACCTCCGGGACAGTCTGGTGTCAGGATCAAAACGGTCTACGCAGTTTTTCTGCCAAGTATTCCGAGATCTGAATAGTTCTGTAGGGGAAATGGATTCCGGTGTTGATATAGTTTTCTAACATATGTTAGATTGTGTGGGGAGATTTGGTAGATAGACCAGGCAAACCTTTGAATAAAGAGGTGGGTGGAGAAACGATGCGAGGAAAACTCGTTCTCAACGGACAACCGTACGGTCAGGCTGTGCGCGACTCCATGACGTGTCGGGAAAAGGCACGGGCTGCATCATGACTACGAATGGCGGGATCGTCTCATCGCCGCTTGCGGTGCGTGGTGCAACTTTGAAATTTGGCGGTGTGACGGCGCTCGACGATGTGAGCATCTCTGTAAACGACGATGAATTGCTTGCGATCATCGGCCCGAACGGTGCCGGAAAAACATCACTTCTGAACGTTACTGCGGGCTTCTACCGTCCACAGAAAGGCCGTGTCGAATTGTCTGGTCAGGACGTAACCGGCCTGCGTGTTGACCAGATCGCCCGGCGCGGTTTGGCGCGGACGTTTCAGGGCACCCATCTTTTTGCCGGGCAGACCGTGGTGGAAAACATCATGATCGGCCGTCACATGCTGATGAAATCGAATGTGATCCAGGCTTTTTTCCAATTCGGTCCCGTGATGCGCGAGGAATCGGAACATCGCGAAGCCGCCGAAGAGATCATCGACTTTCTGGAGATCGAGGCAATCCGCAATCGGCCCGTGGGCACGTTGGGGTACGGACTGCGAAAGCGTGTCGATCTGGGCCGTGCATTGGCGCAGGAACCGTCGATCCTGCTGATGGATGAACCGATGGCAGGCATGAACTCGGAAGAGAAAGAAGACCTCGCGCGCTTCATTCTCGATGTGCGCGAAGCGCGCAAGATCCCAGTGGTTCTGGTCGAGCACGACATGGGCGTGGTTATGGACCTTGCCGACCGGATTGTGGTGTTGGATTTCGGGCGGGTGATCGCCGAAGGCACCCCGGAAGAAATCCAGAAGGACCCGGCTGTGATCAAGGCATATCTAGGGTAGCGGGATGGTCAAACAAAGAACAGCAATGGTCTATTCAGATCCGGCAGTGACACATAGCGAAACCTTGCCACAGGTGTTGCTCGCGCGTGCAACCTCCTCGCCGAACGACCTCGCCGAACGCCACAAGCGCCTTGGCATCTGGCGTGAATTCACCTGGGCCGATGTGCTTGACAGGGTCCGCGCCCTGGCGCTTGGGTTGGAGAACCTGGGCCTGTCGGCGGGCGAATCCGTCATGATGATCGGCGAAAACGAACCCGAACATTTCTGGGCTGAATACGCCGTCCAGTCATTGGGCGGCAAAGTCCTGTCCGTCTATCCGGATCAGAACGCCGAAGAGATTCTGTATCTGGCCGAAGATTCGCAAACGCGGATTTTTCTGGCGCAGGATCAGGAGCAGGTCGATAAATGCATCGAGATCGCGGGCAAGTATTCAGGGGCCCTGGCGATCGTTTACTGGGATGATTCCGGCCTCTGGGGCTATGATCATCCTCTGTTGCATTCCTTTGAAAGTGTGAGCGTGGCAGGATGTCAGATCCACGCCAAGGAGCCTGCCAGATTTGAAGAACACGTCAAACGCGGGCGGGCGGACGATACCGTCTTGCTGTCCTATACCTCCGGGACCACAGGAAAACCCAAGGGCGTTGTCATCAGCCATCGCTACCTGTTCGACAACTGCTCGCGGGTGATGGGGGCAATCGAAATCGCGCCAGGCACGGAATACCTGACCTACATTTCCCCCGCCTGGGTCACGGAACAGATTTTCGGTCTGTCGATCGGTTTGATCGCGCCCATGGTCGTAAATTTCCCCGAAGGCCCCGAAGACGTGCTGACCAACATTCGCGAACTGGCGGTTGACGCGCTGGTGTTCAGCCCGCGCCAGTGGGAGAACCTCGCTTCTATCGTCCAGGCCCGGATGTTGGGTGCGGGCAAGTTCCGCAATGCGATGTACAATTGGGGTATGAAAGTCGGTCGCAACGTTTATGTCGAGCTGCTGGAAGGGCGCAGCCCCAGCCTTGCCGCACGCCTGCAGCTTCCCTTTGCCGAGGCGCTGGTGCTGCATCACCTGCGCGACAATCTTGGCCTTGGTAAGGCCAAAAACGCAATGAGCGGCGGCGCCCTGATGGCACCTGACGTCTTTCGCATGTTCCACGCAATGGGCGTCAAACTGCGCAACGTCTATGGCGCGACCGAAATCGGCCTTCTGACTGCGCATGTCGGCGAAAGCTATCAGCTGGAAACCAGCGGCAGCTGGATGCAAAGCAACACGAACTACGGCGAACCGCTGGACTACAGAGTCTCGGACGAAAGCGAGCTTCAGGTGCGGGGCGGATCGGGCTTCGGCGGCTATCACGGCAAGCCCGAAAAGACCGCAGAGGAGCTGACCGAAGACGGTTGGTACAAGACCGGTGACGCGGTGTCCATGACCGACGACGGCGAGCTTTTGTTCTTTGATCGTGTCAAGGACATGCGCCGCCTGGCAAACGGGCACAGCTATCCGCCGCAGTTCATCGAAACGCGGTTGCGCTACAGCCCCTTCATCAAGGATCTCATGACCCTGGGCGACGAAAGCCGTGACTTCGTCAGCGCGCTTATCAATATCGATATGGAAGTTCTGGGTCGTTGGGCGGAAGAGAACAAGATCAGCTTCTCGACATACACCGATCTGTCGCAGAAACCCGAAATTCTGGAGCTTATCAAAGGCGAAGTGGCGCGCATCAATGGCCTTCTACCCCAAGGCTCGCGCATCGCGCGGTTTGCGAATTTCCCTAAAGAGCTCGACCCGGATGAAGGCGAGTTGACCCGCAGCCGGAAACTCCGGCGGGCCTTTCTGGAGGAACGATATGCAAAGCTTGTCGAAGCGATCTATGGCGGCGATGACAAGACCGATCTTGAAATCGCCGTGACCTATCAGGATGGCCGTCAAGGCGTTCTCAAGGCCACGGTTCGCGTATCAGATGTCGAAAACGCATCGAAGGCTGCCAAGCGGCAGTCCAAAACCTAAAGGAGGTCGGCGAAAATGGTTTATTTCATCAATGACATCATAACCGGGGCTTTGATCGGCCTACTGTATTCGCTGGTGGCCATGGGCTTTGTCGTGATTTACCGCGCCAGCAAGGTATTCAACTTCGCGCAGGGCGAACTTGTGATCATCGGCGGGTTCATCGTCTGGTTCACGACGATGCAAGCGGGGCTTAGCCTTTGGTTGTCGATACCGCTTTCGCTGGTTCTGGCTGGCTTGGTCGGCTACGCAATCGAACGGATTTTTCTGACAAAGCTGATCGGTGAATCGGTTTTTTCGATGGTCATGGTCACTGTCGGCCTGCTGATCCTGTTGCGCGGGCTGGTGCTGCTTGTGTTCGGTCCCGCCGTGCGGCCCTTCCCGATCATTTTCCCGCTGAAACCGTTGTTCCTCGGTGATATGTTGATCCCGATGAACCTCCTTATGGGCGGGATCATCACCATTGTCGCCGCCGTCGGGCTGTCGTGGTTCTTCAACCGGACCCGGTCGGGCCTGCGGATGACCGCAGTGGCAGAAGATCACGTCGTGGCATCTTCGATGGGGATTTCAGTGAAGGGCTCGATTGCCTTTGCCTGGGTGCTTGGGGCAATCCTGTCCACGATCGGTGCAATGATCTTTCTCAGCGGCAAATCGCTGACCTTCCTGGCCTCGGATATCGGGTTCGCGGCCCTGCCGGTGGCGCTGTTTGCCGGGCTTGAGTCCATCGGCGGGCTTATTCTGGCAGGAATAATCATCGGAATCGCCCAGAGCCTGACCACCAACTACCTTGATCCGTTGATCGGTGGCTCGCTCGGCAGTGTCGTGCCATACATCATCATGCTTGCCATTCTGCTGATCCGGCCGACCGGCCTGTTCGGCTGGCGCACAATCGAGCGGGTGTAATCCATGGATCCCTCCGGTATTTTCCCGACAAGCTATCGCAGTGATAGACGTATTATCCGAACGCGCTGGCAGGTGCTTGCCCTCGTCTTGTTCATGGCTTTACTGTTGTTAGCGCCTTATCTGGTAAGCGGGCGTATCATCGCTATCCTGAACATGATGATGATCAGCGCCGTCATTGCCGTAGGGCTTCAGATCTGCACCGGCTATGCGGGCCAGATCAACCTGGGTCAGGCGGCTTTCATGGGGGTCGGGGCCTATACGGCCTCGATACTGGCCTCGAAGACCGGCCTTACATTCTTGTTGACGATTCCTCTGGCCGGCCTCTCGGCTGCGCTATTCGGCTTTCTCTTTGGTTTGACCGCGGCGCGGATCAAGGGGTTTTATCTGGCTCTGACCACGATTGCGGCACAGTTCCTGTTCCACTTTGCCGTATTAAACCTGCCGTCAACCTGGATGGGTGGATCAAACGGCATCACCGTGCCGCCCGCAGAACTTTTCGGGCTGCGCTTCGTTGGCGAAACTGCGCAGTTCTACATGAATTTTGCGGTCACCGCGATCATGGTCGCGGGTGCGTTCGGGATCGTGCGATCACGCTTTGGCCGTGCCTTCGTGGCAGTCAGGGATGATGACGTGGCCGCAGGTATCATGGGGATCAATGTCGCGGCCACCAAGGCGAATGCCTTCCTGATCGGCGCTTTCTATGCTGGTGTCGGCGGGGCGCTGTGGGCCTATCTGATCCGCTTCGTGGGGGTGGACCAGTTCACCTTGTTTCACTCGATCTTCTTTGTCGCGATGATCATCGTCGGCGGGATGGGATCAATCGTCGGAGCCCTGGTCGGTGTCTTCATTATCCGCATCATCCAGGAAATCATCGCGACTGTCGGCCCCAATATCGCCGAATCTGTATCATTTCTTGGCGGTGACATCGTGTTCGCCGGCATGAATGTCGTTCTTGGCGGCGTGATCGCATTGTTCATGATCCTCGAACCCAAGGGGCTGATGCACCGCTGGAACATAATGAAATCATCTTATCGTATCTGGCCGTTTCCCTACTGAAAAAATAGAGCGGCTCTTAACCTGGGAGGAAGAATATGACTTACCAAACGAAACGAGGTCTTCGCGGCTTGCTGGCGGCGTGTGCCATTGCTGTTGCGGCATCTATGCCTTTGAAAGCGCAGGCAGAGACAACCTATAATCTCGCCCTGCTGTCGGACTTTTCCGGCCCCTATGCTGACATCATGCCCGTTCTGGCGGGCGGACGCGAGGCTGTGTTTACCTGGTGGAATGAAACCCGAGGCAAGGAACTCGGCGTCAAGCTGAACTACAAGAACTACGAAACCCGCTATGACGCGGCACAGGTGGCAAGCCTCTGGCCCGGGATCAAATCGGAACTGGATCCGATTGCGGTCGTCGGCCTTGGCGGGCCTGACGTTGCCGCACTTTCCGAACGCCTGCCGGAAGACAAGATTCCGATGTTCATGGCCACGGCCAGCTACGGTTTTGCCTGGAAACCGGATTCCTGGATTTTCAACCCGCGTCCGACCTATTCGCACGAGAGTGCCGGCTTTCTGAACTGGATGCGTGAACAGCGAGGCGGAGACGGTCCGCTTAAGGTCGCGATCCTCGCCTCTGAGGCCTCGCCTGCCTATGTCGATATGGCAAAGGGCCTCGAACTCTATGCCGAAGAGAATCCTGAAGAGATCAATCTCGTCGAGGTCATCTATACCGAAGTGCAACCGACCGACCTGACGGGGCAAATGCGCCGCGTCGTGCGAGCCGGGGCCGAGGCGCTGATCATCCAGACGAACACTTCTATCGTGGTTGCGGCGAAACGTGGACTGCAGGCCAACGGTTCGAACATCCCGATCATGATGAGTTCGCATAACGGGCTTCCGGCCTCGGGCGGCGCGCTTGGCGGGCTTGATCAACTGGAGGGCGACTTTGAAGCCTACGGCATGGCGATCGCAGCCGATGAGGACACTCCCGCGCGGCAGTTCTATGAAACACTGGTTGCGGATCATGGGCTCAAGGCGCCCTGGAACGTCGTGACCGCAATGGGCGTGTCTCAGGGCCTCTTTGTCGCGACCGTGATCGATCACGCGATCGAGGCGAACGGTGCCGAGGGCCTGACCGGAGAGATGGTACGCGAGGCGCTTTTTGCCGGGCCGATCACCACCGAAGAAACCCACGGCTTTCTTCCATCCCTCACGTTCACTCCCGAAGCGCCTTTCCCTTTGGAAGGTCTCAAGGTGAATGTGGGTACTGTCAAAGATGGCAAGATCACCATCGAAGCGATCGGCGTAGACGTTCCTGACGTTCAGAAGTGGTGAAATAATCCGGGCGCCGCAGTCGCGGCGCCCGTCCTGATCTTTAGCCCGGGCAATATGACCATGCTGGAACTCAACAATGTAGAAGTGACCTATTCCGACGTCATCCTGGCGCTTAAAGGCGTGTCTATGACAGTCAGTGAAGGTCAATGTATTGCTCTGCTCGGTGGCAATGGGGCGGGCAAAAGCACGACACTCAAGGCCATCTCGGGAACGCTCAAATCCGAGGATGGAACCGTTTCGGCAGGGTCCATCGTTCTGGACGGAACCCCCGTTCAGAACATGGAAGCCTCGGAAGTCGTGAAGAATGGCCTGATCCACGTGATGGAAGGCCGGCGCGTGTTGCGGCATCTGACGTCAGAGCAAAACCTGATCGTCGGCGGACACATGGTGCCCAACTCCGCCGAGCTAAAAAACCGTCTGGATCATGTCTATACTCTGATGCCGCGGCTTGCGGACCTGCGCAACCGCACGTCCGGTTTCATGTCCGGTGGGGAACAACAACTGCTGCTGATTGGCCGGGCCATGATGGCCAAGCCCAAGATCATCGCGATTGACGAGCCGTCCCTGGGTCTGGCCCCGATGATGATCCGGGATGTCTTCGAGGTGCTCAAGCAACTCAAATCAGAAGGCACGACCTTTTTCCTGGTCGAACAGAACAGCGCTGCTGCACTGTCGATCGCCGACTACGCCTATGTGATGGAAAATGGCCGTATCGTGATGGATGGCCCGGCAGACAAGCTCGCTGACAATGAGGACATCAAGGAATTTTATCTCGGTGTCACCGCCTCGGGCGAGCGCAAAAGTTATCGCGACATCAAACATTATCGCCGCCGCAAAAGATGGCTGGGATAGGAAAGGAACGACAATGAGTGAACTGCTATCCATCAAGGGGCGTACCGCATTTGTAACCGGAGCGGGTCAGGGCGTGGGCCGGCAAGTCGCGCTTTATCTGGCTGAACACGGGGCCGGTGCCGTCGTCGTCAACGATTTTCACGCCGAACGGGCCGAAAGCGTTGCCGCGGAAGTGGAGGCAGCCGGTGCAAAGGCGCTGCCGCTCGCGTTCGATGTGTCGGATTTCGACGCGGTCGGCGCGGCGTTTGCCGAGGCTCAGAACGCCTTCGGCGGCGTGGATATTCTGGTGAACAATGCAGGCAACGCCGGGCCGACATCGCGTCTTGACGATCTTGTCCCGTTTTGGGAGTCGGATCCCACCGAATGGCGCCGCTGGATGGCGACCAATTTCGATGGGGTTCTGAACTGCACCCGACACGCCATGCCCTTGATGGTCAAAGGTGACTATGGGCGCATCGTGACCGTCATTTCCGACGCCGGTCGCGTCGGCGAGCCGCATCTGGCGGTTTATTCCGGAGCCAAGGCCGGTGCGGCAGGCTTCATGCGGGCCATCGCCAAGGCGGGTGGCCGGTTCGGGATCACCGCGAATTGCGTCGCCCTGGGGGGAACGAGAACGCCGGCTGTTGCCGACCTGATCCCGGATGCAGAGACCGAGAAGCGGGCATTGTCGCAATATGTGATCCGCCGTCTGGGTGAGCCGGAAGATCCCGCCGGAATGATCCTGTTTCTCTGCTCGGATGCCGCCAGCTGGATCACCGGACAGACCTATCCGGTGAATGGCGGGTATTCCTTTGCCTGCTAAAGCCGACATCGGACGGAAGCCGCCTCTAGCTGGCGCTGTCCGAAAGAACGCTGTCATTGTCTGCGCCAAGCTCTGGTGGCAGGTCAGGGGCTGCGGTCTCGAAACCATCGAACTTCAGAGGCTGGATAACGAACGTCTCGGTCCTGCCGCTGTCATGCGCGATCGTGCGCAGCAACTGTCGCGCACGCACATGGGGGTCGTCCAGCGTTTCGACCAAGGAATTGACCGGACCCCAAGGCACGCCCGCCTTGTCCAGAAGATCGCCCCATTCGGCGCGCGTCTTGCCGACCAGAACCGCCGCGATCTCTTCGCGGAGCGTGTCCTTGCGGGCGACACGGTCGCGGCCTGTCAACGGCGCAAGATCCGCTCTGTCGATCACATCGCAGAACGGTTGCCAGAACCAGTCCTCATGCGCGATGGACAAGGTCATGAGCTTGCCGTCCTTGCAGGTGAACACGCCGTAGCCCGGTTCGGCGATGAACTCGCCCAGCGGTGTGCCGTTGGCCGCCGGAACAAGGAATGCCGTCAACATCGAAACCACAGCGTCCGACATGGACACGTCCACGAAACGCCCCTGTCCCGTCCGCTGGCACGATACGACCGCCGACAGGATTGCGATCGCCGCGAACAACGCCGCGCCCACATCCGCGAGGGGGATCGCCGGAACAGGGCCCGGTTGCCCCGCATCGGCCTGATCGGCCAGCAGGCCGCCAACGCCTTCGTAGCTCAGGTCGTGGCCGGCACGGTCACGATAGGGGCCGTCCTGCCCGTAACCCGAAATCGACACGTAGACCAGCCGCGGGTTGACGCCACGCAAGTCCTCGAACCCGGCGCCCAAGGCTGCGAGCTTTCCAGGGCGGAACCCTTCGACGATAACATCCGAAACCTTGGCCAGTTCGCGAAACCGTGCCAGCCCCTCGGCCGATTTCAGATCCAGCGCGACGCTGCGCTTGCCCCGGTTCAGAGCCCGGAACAACGGCGGAAACTGCCGGGCCGGATCACCGATGCCCGGACGTTCGATCATGATCACCTCGGCCCCCATGTCGGACAACAGCATTGTCGCATAGGGACCGGGAAATTGTTCGGCAAGGCTGAGAATCCTCAGACCGGTCAGGGGTGCATTGCTCATATCAGTCTCCAGCTCTTGTTTTGTCCGCGTGCGGGTCCGCGCCAGTGCAGCGCAGATGGCCGCAAAAGGCAAGGCGAAAAACCAAAATTCCTCTATTAATCAGGAGCTTGTAATGATTGAAGCAAGGCAGACGCTATTTGTTGAGCGGGTAGCAAAAACTGAATGGATTACCTTTCAGCGCACCGAACAGCTCAACGCGATGTCAACGCAGATGTTGCGAGAGATCGCGGCCGCGCTGGAGGCCGCTCTGGCCGACGATGCGGTTCGCACAATTGTCCTGACCGGTTCGGGGCGAGCGTTCTGCGCCGGTGCCGATCTGAAAGAAGTTGCTGGCGCCAAACATGCACCGGGCGAGCCAGATCTGCTTGATCTTGTCGATCACACGTTTGGACTGATGCGACATGGCCCTAAACCCGTGATCGCCGCCGTGAACGGGCTGGCCATGGCGGGCGGTCTGGAAATGGTGATGGCCTGCGATCTGGTCTTTGCCGCCGAAAGCGCCCAGTTGGGCGACGCACACTCCAATTTCGGGGTCTTTCCCGGAGCAGGCGGTGCGGCGATCCTGCCGCGCAGGATTGGCCTGAACCGCGCGAAATACCTGCTGTTCTCGGGCGAGAACGTTTCGGCGCGGGACATGATGGACTGGGGGCTGGTCAACAAGGTCGTCGCGGACGAAGACCTGCGCGACGCGGTGCAGACCTTTACCAACAGACTGGCAGACAAAAGCCCGGCGGTCTTGCGCCGCATGAAGAGGGTCGCCAACCGATCAATGGACGTGGATGAAACCGCCGCCCTGGCCGAAGAGATGCTGAATCTGCGCGCGCACATGCGGTCCTGGGACATGCACGAGGGCCTGTCGGCGTTCAATGAAAAACGAAAACCGCAGTTTCGCGGATACTAGATCAGGAGGACAAACGATGCAGGACATTTACGTCGTTGGCGTCGGGATGACGCCGTTCGGAAAATTCCGGGACAGAACCATCAAGGCCATGACCGGCGAGGCCGTCGCCGCCGCCCTTTCAGACGCCGGAGTTACGGCTGATCGCATCGACGGCGCGTTCTTCTCGAACGCGGTGCAGGGCCACATGGAAGGCCAGCACATGATACGGGGCGAGATCGCGCTACGCGAGATGGGCATTCAGGGTATTCCGGTGGTGAATGTCGAAAACGCCTGTGCCAGCGCCTCGACCGGGTTCAAACTGGCGGTGGATTTTCTCAAGGCGGGCAATGGCGATTGCTGCCTCGCCGTAGGCGTCGAAAAGATGTATTCCGACGACCGCGCGTTGATGTTTTCGGCCTTCGACAGCGGCTGGGACGTCAGCAACGGCGACGAGGTCGCGCAACGGCTGGCCGATCTGGGTGCCGGAGTCGAGGAACCCGAAGGATCGAAATCGCCCAAGCCCTACAGCGTGTTCATGGATGTCTACGCAGGCTTCGCGCGGTTGCACATGAAAACCTTTGGCACCACGCAGGAACAGTTCGCCGCCGTCGCCGCCAAGAACCACGCACATTCCGCACATAACCCGCTGGCGCAGTACCGCGATGTAATGAGTGTCGATCAGGTTCTGGCCGCCCCGCCCATCACCTATCCGCTAACGCTGCCGATGTGCGCCCCGATCTCGGACGGTGCCGCGGCGGCGGTGCTTTGTACGGACGAGGGCCTCAAACGGCTGGGGCTCGATCCCGCTCGCGCGATCAAGGTCAAGGCCGCGATCTTGCGCTCGGGCACCGACCGTCCGCCGGAAGATTACAAGAACCACCTGACCCGGCTGGCCGCGCTTCAGGCATATGAACAGGCCGGGCTCGGCCCCGAGGATATGTCGGTGGCCGAAGTGCATGACGCCACGGCCGTCGGTGAAGTGATCCAGATCGAGAACCTCGGGTTTGTCGAATTCGGTGAGGGCGGCCCGGCCAGCTTGCGCGGCGACACAAAGATCGGCGGACGCATTCCGGTGAACCCCTCGGGCGGATTGGAATCCAAGGGCCACCCGGTCGGGGCCACCGGTATCGGGCAGGTCTTTGAACTGGTCACGCAACTGCGCGGCGAAGCCGGCGCGCGTCAAGTCGAAGGGGCGCAGAACGCCATCGCCGAAAACGGTGGGGGCTTGCACGGGGTAGAAGAAGCTGCCGCCTGTGTCACCATTCTCGGCTGCTGAAACAAGGAAAAGAATTATGGAAAACGTGATCGCCGCCGCTCAGGCAATCTATACAGACGAGCAACGCATGTTGCTGGAGAACTTCCGCAAGATGGCCGAGGCAGAGTTCGCTCCGCTGGCCGAGAAATACGAAGACCTCGGACACCCGCCCGATGCGAAAACGCTGAAGTCCCTGTTCGCCAAGGTCGAGGAATTCGGGCTGATCAGCGGCCTGATCCCCGAGAAAGACGGCGGTGCCGGAATCGACCGCATGACCTATGGCATCCTTTACGAGGAACTGGCCCGGATATGGGCAGATCTGGCAATTGCGGTCCTGATCCAAGGCCACGCCGTGTTTGCGGTCAACCTTCTGGGAAATCCGGCGCAGAAAGAGGCCTATCTGAAGCCGCTCCTGCGCAGCGAACGGATCTGTGCCACCTGTATTTCCGAACCAGAGGTCGGCTCGAACGTGCGCGAGGTCAAAACCCGCGCAGACCGCGAGGGCGACAAGATTTTAGTCACCGGCCAGAAGCTCTGGATTTCCAATGGGGCCCAGTCGGATTTCGCCATCGTTGTCTGCAATCTGGACGACGGTATTTCCATGGTCATCGTCGACCGTGACACCGGCGGATACGAAAGCCGCGAATTGCGCAAGCTGGGGCTTGTCGGTGCTTCGACCTGCGAATTGTTTTTCGACCGGGCCGAAACCACCGCCGAACATGTTCTCGGCAATGCAGGCGGGGGCCTGTTCCAGACTTTGAAGCTGTTTGAAAGCGCACGCGTGTTTGTCGGCCTGACCAGCATTGGCATTGCCCAGGCCGCACTGGAATGTGCCGTCAAATATGCACAGGATCGCGAACAGCATGGCAAGCCGATCGGCGGGCACCAGTTGATTCAAGGCTATCTGGCCGATATGGCCACACACTTGGATGCCGCGCGCCTGTTGTGCCAGCGCGGGCTGCAACTTCTGGATCTGGGCGTGCGTTGCGACACCCAGACCTCGATGGCGAAATGGTATGCGACGGAAATGGCTGTCGAAATCGCCGGCAAGGCCGTGCAGATACACGGCGGCAACGGCATCACAAAGGAGTTTCCCGTCGAACGGCACTTCCGCAATGCCAAGGTAATGCCAATCCCGGACGGAACGACCGAGATCCAGAAGCTGGTCATTGGGCGCAACCTGACGGGCCTGAATGCGTTCTGAAACACGCCCGGGCGGGAACGGCACAGACAATGCAGCCACTTCATGATCGTTCCCGCCCAACGGCGTTACGCAGTTTGATCCAGGCTTTGCCTCGGGCCGGGGGGGCAAGGTAGTCAGCCCCGCAGGGCCGAGATGCCCAAAGCCCCCTGCGCCAGAAGCAGCGCCTGAAGCTGGTTGGTGCCTTCAGCAATCGTGAGATGTCGCACATCGCGATAGTAGCGTTCGACCGGGAAATCACGGGTGTAGCCCGCCCCGCCGTGCACCTGCAAGGCGGTCTCGCAAACCCGCAGTGCCGTGTCGGAATTGTGGCGCTTGGCCATGGAACAGGCCCGGCCGCGATCCGGCGCCCCACGATCCAGTGCGTCGGCGGTGCGGCAGGCCAGCAGCCGCGAGGTTTCCACGCCAGTCATCATTTCAGCGATCATCTGCTGTACCAGCTGAAACCCTCCGATCTTACGTCCGAACTGTTCTCGCTCGCCCGCATAGCGCAGCGCCGCCTCATAGGCTGCAATTGACAGGCCGAGACAGGTGAAGGAAACGAAACAGCGACCCACATTTAGGTAATGCTTGGCGATGGCGAACGCCTCGCCCTCGGCGCCGATCAGTCCCTCTTTTTAGTGAAGTCGGACCATATTTCACGATTGCTGATTCAGACGTTCAGCAGGTCAGGGACCGTTGACTCATCTTTCTCAGATTTCGAACGATTTCTTCGCGCATGATCCCTACGATCTTTTTCTCGGACCGCAAGATAACATCAGTTGGAGCACCAACCCCGACAGCGAAAAGCCGCGAACTCAGGTGGTTAGGAAACGGCATGGAAATTAAGCCGCTCCCTTGAACCACCTGATCGGTTGACAGGTAGTAGCCTCTGGCTCGAGTTTCTGCCAGCGAGGCAACGAAGGCCTTCACGTCCACTGCCGGTTTGTCGGGCGCGCGATAGGCGTTGATCTTGCGGAACAGACTACACACTTCTTCGTCGCTGAAACGGCTCATCAGAACGCGCCCAACACCCGAATTCCCCAGCGGACGACGCGTCCCGAGTGATATGTGGTGGATCGGCGATTCTTTCGGACGGATAACTTGAACGTATTCGGCTTCGTCCCCGTTCTTAGTTGCCAAAACCACCACATGCTGTGTGCGTTCCGAAATTGTCCTTAGCAGCCGGTGGATCGTGCCTTCGCCGAACAGATCTGGATTCATCCACGAACCCAAAAGCGGAACGCGCTCGGTGGGAAAGTAACTCTTCCTCCGGGCGTCGTGCGAGAGAAATCCAAGCTTGACCAAGCTTTTAAGCAGCGCCGAGGTGCTCGACTGTGGGTACCCCAGTTCCTTGGCCACTTCAACGACCGACAGCGGACGGCGAACTTCATCGAAGTACACCAAAGTTTGACAGGTGCGCGCCACCGATTTCACGATGTGATCGCCGCCTGTCTTTACCAAGGCCTGGTGCGCGTTTTCCATGTTCCCCTCCCCTGCGTGCGATTATGTGCACAGCGTTCTGTAAAGCAGAATGATTGCGCATACAGATTCTGTCAACTGTTAGAAAATCGCAGGAGGCGCGCCACTCGCGGCTTGGATAGCAAGAGAGATTTCGGCCTCGGTTATCAGTGGCCTCGTCGCTTGGTGGGTATGATCACACCGTCAGCGGCGACAGCGCCCTGCCCGCTGGCCCCGACGATCAATGGATTGACATCAATGGTCTCAAGCGCTGCCCCGTGATGCACTGCAAAGGCAGACAGCCGCGCAAGAGCGTCGGCGAGCGCGTCGATGTCGCGTTCGGGCGCGCCCCGGAATGCGTCCAGAAGTTTGCGGCTGCGGATTTCGTCAATCATGCGATGCGCTTCGGCCGGGCCGAACGGCGCAACACGGAACGACACGTCTTCGAGAGCCTCGACAAACACGCCGCCCAGACCGAACATGACCACCGGCCCGAAAGCCGGGTCATGGGTCACGCCAAGAATGGCTTCCAGTCCGGGCGCTGCCTGTTCGGCGACGACAAGCCCGTCGATCCGCGCGTCGGGTATTTTCTCGGATGCCAGCTTCAGGATCCGTGCCCCGGCGGCGCGGACATCTTCGACCGAACGCAGGTCCAGCGCAACGCCCCCGATGTCGGATTTGTGCAGGATGTCGGGCGAGGCAATCTTCAGCACAACTGGGAATCCCATTTCTTGCGCGGCCTGGGCTGCCGCTTCGGGGGTGGTGGCCAGGGTTTCGTGCACGATCCCGATGCCGGCCTCGGCAAGCAGGGCCTTGGCCTCGATCTCGTTCACCATTCCGTCCGGCAACGGCGACAGGTTAGACAGTTCGGGTATCGGATCATTTTCGCCTGCCCGCGCGAAGGATCGGGCGAAATAGCGCAACGCGGCCATCGCGCGGACGGCGCGGGTCGGTTCCTCGAACACGATGAACCCTGACTTTTCATATGCGGCACGACCCTCTGGCTCTGTCAGCGAACAGAACAGCATCGGCCGACCGGGATACTTCTCGCGAATCCGCTCCAGACCGCTTCGAATGGCTTCGTTCAGGTCGGCGACAAGACCGACCGTGGACATAAAGATAATGGCTCCGTCGATCTCGCCGTCGCCAAACAACACATCCATGTTGGTCTCCAGCAGGTCGATCTGGTTGACCAGCTGCGCCGTCACATCGACCGGGTTGCGTACACCCGCGAAGGGCAGCACCTCTTTCAGCTTTTTCTGAGCGTGATCGGGAAGCGCAGGCACGTCCAGTTTCAGCTTTTCGGCTTCGTCGGCCATC
This sequence comes from Aliiroseovarius sp. YM-037, assembly GCF_048060095.1. Lineage (NCBI taxonomy): Bacteria > Pseudomonadati > Pseudomonadota > Alphaproteobacteria > Rhodobacterales > Paracoccaceae > Aliiroseovarius > Aliiroseovarius sp. YM-037. Next base: position 59,765 of record NZ_JBLUOA010000007.1, read on the forward strand.
AGCACCCCGACGCCGCCCGAGACCGTCACAAGGCCCAGCCGGTCGCCCTGCATCATCGAATCGGACTCCGCGCAAGCGTAAGTCACATCGAACAATTCATCGACCGATTGCGCCCGATAAACACCGTATTGCCGGAAAGCCGCGTCATAGACCGCGTCGGCCCCCGCCAACGAGGCGGTATGCGACTGCGCGGCCTCTGCTCCGACCGCGCTGCGCCCGACCTTCATCATGACCACCGGCTTTTCCCGGGCGCGCGCCAGCTCCAGTGCCTCGACCAGCCTGTCGCGATCGGTTGCGCCTTCGAGATATCCCATGATGACGCGGGTATTATCATCTTGTGCGCAATAGGCCACGGCATCGGCAAAATCGACATCGCAGGAATTCCCCGTCGTCGCCCAGATGTTGACCCCAAGTCCGCGCATTCGAACAAGCGTCATGCAATACGATCCGAAAGCGCCGCTCTGGCTGACGATCGACACGCCGCCGGGTTTTGGCAGGTGCTTTTCGACCCCAGGCGTGAATGTTGCATAGAGGTTGTGGCGAACATTGGCGATGCCAAGGCAGTTCGGCCCCACAAGTCGCATGCCGTCCTCGCGCGCAATGTCTACCATGCGCGCCTGCAGCGCGGCCCCTTCGGCATCGACCTCCGAGAACCCCGAACTGAAGATCACCGCCCCCCGCACACCGCGGGCCGCGCATTGTTCGACTGCCTGAACGGCCAGCGGCGCAGGCAGCGCGATCACAGCCAGGTCCGGTGTCGCGGGCGCCTCCGAGATCGACGGATACGCCGTCAGGCCCTGCACCTCGGGCGATCTCGGGTTGATAGGCAGGATCGGGCCGTCGAAGCCGTGCCGCTTGAGAAAGTCTACCGGCCTGCCGCCGATGCGCTTGGGGTCGCTTGAGGCGCCAATCACAGCCACTGATCGAGGGTTGAAAATGGCATCCATTCCGTGAATTCGCATGGGTCTTCCTTTGATTCTTTCGTATTAGTAGGATTTTGGCAGGCCGAGCGCATGTTCCGCGATGAACGAAAGCACCAGTTGCGGGGTCACCGGCGCGATGCGGAACAGAATGGCCTCCCGAACCAGGCGCTCGACATGGTATTCCTTGGCATATCCAAATCCGCCGAACGTCAGCTGCGCGGTCTGCGTCGCCTTCACCGCCGCCTCGGCGGCCAGATATTTGCTTGCGTTGGCTTCATTTCCGCAGGGCTTGCCAGCGTCGTAGAGCGCGCCTGCGTTCATCGCCATCAAGTTGGCCGCCTCCAGTTCCGCCCAGCTGACCGCCAAGGGGTGCTGTACACCCTGGTTCTGACCGATCGGCCTGCCAAAAACGACACGCTCGTTGGCGTAATCCGCGGCGCGCCGAAGCGCATTGCGCCCGATTCCGACCGCTTCGGCGGCAACCAGAACCCGTTCGGGGTTCAGCCCGTGCAGGATCTGGCGAAATCCCTGGCCTTCTTCGCCGATCAGATCCTCGGCCGGGATCGGAAGCCCGTCGATGAACAACTCGTTCGAGTCGACGCACTTGCGGCCCATCTTTTCGATCTCGCGCACGGTAACGAACGTGCGGTCCAGATCAGTGTAAAAAAGGCTTAAACCTTCGGTCGGTTTCTTGACGTCCTCAAGCGGGGTCGTGCGCGCCAGCAGCAGGATCTTGTCGGCCTCCTGGGCGGTCGAAATCCAGACTTTCTGGCCATGCACTACGTAACGGTCCCCCTGGCGCACGGCGCGTGTTTTCAGCTTTGTGGTGTCCAGGCCGGTTGTCGGTTCGGTCACCCCGAAACACGCACGCTCATCGCCGGCAACCAAAGGCGGAAGGTATTTCTTCTTCTGGTCATCGGTGCCAAATTTCACGACCGGGTTCAGGCCGAAGATGTTCATGTGGATCGCCGAGGCGGCGCTGTTGCCGCCGCCGGATTCTGCAATGGCCTGCATCATGATCGCAGCATCGACGATGCCAAGACCGGCGCCACCGTATTCTTCGGGAATGGCAATCCCCAGCCAGCCATCGCGGGCGAGCTTTTGATGCAACTCTCGCGGGAAACCGCCTTCGCGATCGCGGGTTAGCCAGAATTCGTCATCGAATTCTTCGCAAATCCGCAGGACCGCATCGCGGATTCCCTGCTGCTCGGATGTCATCTGATAAGTCATGAATTTCTCCTCAAGTCTTGCAGACCCGGCTCAGCGGCCCGGTTCGACCACAGTGCCTTTTTCGATAAGCTGGTCGATTTGCCCGATGTCGTACGCGAGCTCTTGTAAAATCGACCGGGTGTCGGCGCCCAGTTCGCCGCGCCCAAGCCAGCGCAGCCGCCCCGGCGTCTTGTCCAGCTTTGGCAACGGCCCTACGACCTTGGTGTCGTCGCCATCCACACCGACAATATTCCCCCGGGCTTCGATCTGAGGATCGGCCAGGATATCATCAACGTCATAGACCATCGCTGCCACCGCATCGTGGGCGTCAAAGATGTCGATTGCCTCCTTCGCGTCATGCTCGGCAACGAATGCCCCGAGCCGGTCGACGATTTCGTCCATATGCTCTGCAAAACCGTCGAGGCTCTGGAACTGCGGCTGTTCCGCCCATGTCTTGCCACCTGCCGCCTCCAGCAGGCGCCGCCCGGTTGCCGCACTGCCCGCGCTGACGGTGATCCATTTTCCGTCCCGGGCACGGAACACCCCCGCCGGGGCGTAGGAATTCGGGGCCTGAAGTCCATTTCGGTCAACCGGCAGTCCCGCGCCGGTGCGCGTGGGCACGTGGTAGTCGATCAAACGCAAGAGCGGCTCAAAAATGGCCAAGTCTACCACCTGTCCCCGGGCACTGCCGTTTCGCACCGCATGCAGCGCCATCATCGTGCCGTAGGCCGCCATGAGACCGGTGGTCGAATCCGCCGCAGGGAAACCGGGATGCATCGGTGCATTGTCAGCAAAGCCCGTGATGTGGGCCAGACCGCTCATGGCTTCACCGGCCCGACCGAAACCAGGCCAAGAGGCGCGCGGCCCCGTCTGGCCGTAACCCGAGATCCGCACGATCACCAGATCGGGGTTCCAGTCATGCAAGACCTCTGGTGCCAACCCTGCTCTTTCCAGAACGCCGGGGCGAAAGTTCTCGATGAGTACATGGGCGTTTTCGACCAGTCGGCGCAGAATGGCGCGACCGTCTTCACTCTTCCAGTCCAGCGCCATCAGACGTTTGTTTCGTGCCAGGGTCTTCCACCAGACGCCCACGCCATCGCTGGCGCGCGCGCTCAGCACCCGTAGCATGTCACCCTGCCCCGGACGCTCGATCTTGACCACGTCGGCTCCAAAATCGGACAGCAATGCGCCGCACATCGGTGCAGCGATCACATGCCCCAGTTCAATCACCCTGACATCGCTCAGTGGTCCATTATCCATTTTCACGCATCTGCCTCGTTTGCGAAAATTCTCTACGTCAAGCCCTAGTTTTCGGTTCTGACAGCCACAGTCTGGCCGGAACAGAAATCCATTGCGAGAATAATCGAACAGCCGTTAGATCGTCGAACGAGCCGACTTTTTTTTACTTGACGGAGGAAAGTATGCCAGAGCCAAACACGAATCAAATGGCGGCAGGCCGGCCCACGGTTGCCGAAGCACTGGACGGGTTGTTCAATCCTCGCACCATCGCGGTAGTGGGCGCGTCCCGCACCAAGGGCAAGTTGGGGCAGGCCGTGATGGCTCTGCTGAAGAGCAACGGTTACAGCGGCACGATTATCCCCGTGAACCCTTCGGGTGGCGAGATCGAAGGCCTTGCTGCCGTGCGCAGTCTGGAAGAGATCGACAGCCCGATCGACGTGGTTGTGCTGGCAACGCCGGTCGGGGTCGCACTCGGCGCTCTGGAAGCCTGCACTCGGCTCGATGTAAGGGTCGTGGTCGGGGTCACCTCGGGCTTTTCGGAAGCCGGGGAAGAAGGGCATGAGAACGAGGAGCGATTGCGCCGGATCATGCAAGACGCGCCCTTTCGATTGGTGGGGCCGAACTGCGAAGGCGTGGTGCGCCCCGCGTCGGACCTGCAACTGACCTTCAGCCCGATGTTCAACGATCTTCACCCTGGTCCCGTGGCGATGATTTCCCAGTCCGGCGCGCTTGCAGGCCTTATGGCGTTGCGCTTGGGCGAACGCGGCGTGGGCATCAACGCCATCGTCTCCAGCGGCAACGAGACCGACCTAACCGCAGCGGATCTGCTCGATTATCTGGGCAACGACCCCCAGACGCGGGTGGTTCTCTGCTACGTCGAGGAACTGCGCGACGGACGCCGCTTTGCTGAAGCGGCCCAACGACTGACAAAGGCAGGGAAGCACGTTGTCGCGGTCAAGGGCGGGCGCAGCCGCGCCGGGTCACGCGCGGTCCAGTCGCATACCGGCGCCATGGCCGGGGACAACCGGGTGATCAGCGCGGTCTTTCGCGAAACCGGTGTGATTCGCGCCCGTGAATCCGTCGCCGCTGTCGATGCCGTGACGGCTCTCGCCGCGGGCCGGCGACCTGCCGGAAACAGGGTCGGGATCATTTCTGTCACCGGCGGGCTCGGGGTCGAAATGACCGACCTGGCCGAAAGCGCGGGTTTCGAGATTCCGGTGCTGGATGAAACGACGCAGACAGCACTGTCGCGCTACGTGCCCTTCTACGGTTCGGTGACAAACCCGGTCGATCTGACCGGCGTGGTTCTGGCGAATCCCACCTATGTAGGTCGCTGCCTGGAGGCCATTGCCGCCGATCCAGGGGTCGATATTGCCATCGCAATTATCACATTCGTGCCGGATCAGCAGTTCATTGAGGGCATGGCCGAGGCGTACGACAGCACTGACAAGCCGATCCTGATCGTCTGGACCGGCTCGGCGCGCAGCAATGCCTCGGGTGAGGCGCTGCGCGAACGGGCTGTCCCTGTCTATGATTCGCCCGCACGGGCGGCATCGGGCCTCGCCGCACTGGCCGCCACGACAGGAGAAGTGACATGACTCCCAGGGAAACACTGGAAAACTGGCAGCGTGCCGGGCGCAAGGTAGTCCACGAGGCCGATGCGAAGGATCTTCTGCAACGGATCGGGGTGCCGGTGCCCCAACGTGACCCTGCCCACGGGCGTTGTGTCGCAAAGCTGTGTCACGATGACTATCCGCATAAATCCGATCATGGGCTCGTCCGATTGGGTCTTTCCCCCGACGAGGCGAAACAGGCCGCTGCCGATATGGCGGAGCGATTTGCGGGCGGGACAGCGCTGATCGAGGAGATGGAAGAAGGGTCCGTGGCCGAATGGATCATCGGCTGCAAGCGTGACGACACGTTTGGTCCGATCGTTCTGGCCGGCCCAGGCGGCATTCTTGTGGAACTGATTGATGCAGCCGAAATCAGGCTTGCGCCCGCAACGCCGCAAAGCGCCGAGGCCATGGTACGATCGGGTCCGGGGGCGCGGTTGCTGGGAGGATTGCGCGGCGCGGAACCGGCCGACAAAGATGCCCTGGCAGACCTGATTTCACGCATATCTGTTTTCTTTTCCGAGAACGCCGATCTGATCTCGGAAATCGAAATCAACCCTGTGATGGTTCGGGCGGACGGGAAGGGGTTGGTCGCCGCCGATGCCTTGATCGTTTTGTCACCCGAAGCAGACGAACAGGAGAATTTCACGTGATACGTCACCCTTTCGGAGAGTTGTCACTCGGCCAGACCGGCATTTCGAGCGGACGGACGATGACCGAAACCGATGTCGTCAATTTCTGCATGTTGACCGGGAACTGGCTGGAACTGCACTCCAACGTCGAGCACGCCCAAACCTCTCTCTACGGCCAGCGCCTGGTTCAGGGCAGCCTCGTGTTCTCGATCGTCAATGCGATGATCCCCTTCGACAGCTCTGTGCTGGCCGCTTTCTATGGCTGTGACAAGCTGCGCTTTTTGCGACCCACTTTCATCAACGACACCCTTTGGGCCCGGGCCGAAATCATCAATCTGAAGGACCATGATGAAAAGCACGGAGTCGTGACCAGCAAACTGGAAGGCATCAACCAGCGGGACGAAACGGTCCTGCGCTGCGAGTTCAGCCTTCTGATCCGCAAGTCGCGCCTGGATCGCCCCGGAGAGCCGGCCAAAGTCCGTGCGGCGCACGACAAGACACAAGGAGAGAGTGCATGAACTTTCTGACACCAGAGCAAGAGATGTGGCGCGCGACCGTCGAGCGTTTCGTCGACGAAGAGATCGGCCGCGATTATATCCGCAATTGCGACCGCGAGCGCGAATACCCCTACGAAGCCTATGAAAAAGTGGCCAAGCAGGGCTGGCTTGGCATTCTGTTTTCAGAAGAGAGCGGCGGTCTTGGTGGTGACATCATGGACTATGCCCTGATGTGCGAGGGGTTGGCCAAATACGGCTTTGACTTCTCGACCGGCCTGATGGTGGCAACGTTCACCGCGATGAATGTCGAGAAATTCGGCACGCTCGAACAGAAAGAGCGGTACATCCAGCCTTTCCTCGATGGCGACATCCGCTTTTCTATATCGATTTCCGAACCGGGCGCCGGGTCGGATGCGGCTTCGACAAAGACCCGCGCGCGGCGCGACGGCAACGGCTGGGTGGTCAACGGGCAGAAACTGTGGTGCTCGGGCGCTGCGGCGGACAACGCAATCCTTGCAATGCTGACCCGGACCGACCCGGACGCGCCCAAGCACAAGGGGCTTTCGGTTTTCCTGATCCCCAACGACACCGAAGGGCTGGACATCCGCAAGCTGCCGACCATGGCGCGCCGCGCGACCGGCACCACCGAGATTTTCGTGGATGACGTGAAACTGCCGGCCGATGCGCTGCTGGGCACGGAAAACGATGGCTGGAAGATCATCACCGACCATCTGGAACTGGAACGCGTGGCCGTTGCCGCCGCCTATGTGGGCAATGCCCAGACAGCGGTAGACGATGCCCTGCGCTACGCCCATGAACGGATTCAGTTCGACAAGCCGATCTTCGACTTTCAGGTGATCCGCCACATGCTGGCCGACATGCAAACCCAAGTCGATGCCGCCCGGCTGTTGGTTTATCGCGCCGCTAGCCTGGCCGCAGCCAAGACGCCCTGCATGCGAGAAGTCTCAATGGCGAAACTCTATGCCTCCGAGACGCTGCAGACGGTGACGCGCAACGGAATGCAAATCCTGGGCGGCCACTCGATGCTGCCCGAAGCGGATATGGAGCGCTATTTCCGCGAAGGGATGCAAAGCACCATCGGCGGCGGGACCTCGCAGATTCAGCGCACGCTCATCGCCAAGACCATGCGCCCGGGCTGACCGTTCGGACCATATCGCGACAGCCCGTCAAGAAGGAGAAAAGCATATGAAAAACGGACGAGATCCGGTGATCGTCGGCATTGCCGACGCGCCATTGAAGGACGGCAAATTCGTCACTAACGCTTCGGTCCTTGGTCATGCCGCATTGGTGGCAAAAGCCGCCGTCGAAGAAGCCGGACTGAAACTGAGCGATGTCGACGGTCTTTTGACCGCCGGCATGTGGGGGATACCGGGACCCGGCCAACTGGCCACGGTGACGCTGGGCGAATATCTCAACATCATGCCGACATTCGTCGATGGCACGAATATTGGCGGTTCGGCTTTCGAGGCCCATGTGGCACACGCCGCCATGGCCCTTCGCGAAGGCTATTGCGAGGTTGCGCTGATCGTCTACAGCTCGGACCAAAAGTCCCTGCGCAGCCGTAACCTGGGTGGTCGGCCGTCGGTCCTGTCCATGCAACATGAAACACCCTACGGAATGCCCACGCCTGTGGGCGGCTATGCGATGGCCGCACAGCGTCACATGCATGAATACGGCACCACGTCCGAGAACCTGGCCGAAATCGCAGTCGCGACGCGGAAATGGGCACAGTTGAACCCCGAGGCGACGCGGCGCGATCCGCTGTCCATCGACGACGTGCTGTCCAGCACGATGATCTCAGAGCCGCTGCATCTGCTCGATTGCTGTCTCGTCACCGACGGGGCCGGTGCCATCGTCATTACCACCGCCGAACGCGCCAGGGACCTCAAATCCAAACCCGTCGCGGTCAAGGGCTATGGCGAGGCGCATACCCATTGGGCTATCGGCGAAATGCCGGACCTTGCCCGCCTGCTTCCCGCACAAAAGGCCGGGGAACGCGCGATGAAAATGGCCGGGGTGAGCCATTCGGATATCGACGTGGTCGAGATCTATGACAGCTTTACCATCACTGTTCTGCTCTCGCTCGAGGCTCTGGGCTTCTGCAAGATCGGCGAGGGCGGCGATTTCGTGTCGGGCCAGCGCACGGCACCGGGCGGGAGGTTCCCGATGAACACCAGTGGCGGCGGCCTCTCGGCGCTGCATCCGGGCATGTTCGGTATGTTCCTGCTGATCGAGGCCGTCCGGCAACTTCGCGGCGATTGCGGCGAGCGCCAGGTCAAGGGCGCCGAGATCGCTTTGGTGCATGGTACCGGGGGCACGCTGTCCTCTGGTGCGACCGTGATTTTGCAGAAGGACTGAACCAATGAGCACTGAAGAACCGCTTCCGGTGATCGACCATGACAGCGCCCCCTATTGGGAGGCCGCGCGCGAGGGCCGTCTCGACATCCCGCTTTGCGGCGATTGCGGCAAACATCATTTCTATCCCCGCTCTGTCTGCCCGTATTGCCATTCCGACAAGCTCGGCTTCGATACCGTAAGCGGACGTGGCGAGGTGCATACCTTCACCATTGCGCGCCGCCCGGCAGGGCCGACTTTCGCGGATGATGTGCCATATGTGGTTGCGTTGATCGAGCTGGAGGAAGGCCCCCGAATGATGAGCCGGATCCAGACCGACGATCCCGAAAAGGTTCATATCGGGGCCAAGGTAGAGGTGACCTTCGTCAAGGCAACCGACGAAGTTACCTTTCCCTACTTCAAAATAATCTGAGGCCGGAGGCATCGCCCCCTCGGGTTCGGATGTCGAAGGGCCGTCGCAGAGTTTATCTGCGGCGGCTCTTCGCTTTTCGGGGGTCACCCGGCGCGGCCGGGTTGCGGCGCTCCTTGCAGAAACCGCCACGCTAAAAGCCCGGCCAGCGCCAGCCCGCCAAGAATGTCAGCCGTCGGCGCGGCATAAAACAGCAAGGCCGCCGCCGACAGGAACAGCAACCGGCCGAGGGCCGGCACCTTTCCACGAAACCAGCCGCTCGTGCCAACGCTGACGGCAAAAACCGCCGCGCAGGCCACACCCATGTCCAGAAGGATTTGGCCCGCTGTGCCTTGGCCCATGATGCCCGGTCGGAAGACAAAGAGAAATGGCACCACATAGATCGCTCCGGCCAGCATCAGCGCGCGCCCCGCCACCCGCCAGAAATTGGCCCCCGCCAGGGCGGCGGCCGCATAGACACTGGCGCAGACTGGTGGCGTGATGGCTGACAGGATCGCATAGTAGAAGACGAAGAGATGAGCGGTCAGTTCGGGCAGGCCAAGCCGTACGAGGCTCGGCGCTGCAATCGCCGCTGCCAGCACGTAGGAGGCAGTCGTCGGAACATCCATGCCCAGCAGGATCGCCAGTACAGCCGCCAGCAACAAGGCCACGATCAGCCCCTGACCCGACACGGAAAACAACAGGTTCGAGACCTTGACCCCGGCACCCGTCGCCGTCAGAACCTTGACGACGATGGCGGCGCAGGCCAGCAGCGCCGCGATCATCACCAACGCCCGCCCTGCTTCGACCATCCCTTCATAGATGTCGCGCGCCAGCTTGGCCCAGCAGGCCAGCACACCCTGTTCTCTGCCGTCGCGCGAGAATGGTCGCACCACCACGCAGGTCAAAACCAGCATGATGATCGCACCTGCACCCGCATAGCTCGGCGTGTAGCCGTTGAACAGGAAATAGACCATCGCCGCGATGGGAAGAAACAGCGGGATCGACTTGTCAAGCGCGAGGAATTCCGCCCGTTCGGGCATTTCGCTCTTCGGTGTCGGTTGCAGCCCTGTGCGGCGCGCATAGAGATCCACCCCGAGCCATACGGCAAGATAGTATAGAAATGCCGGACCGATCGCCGCGATGACAATTTCGGTATAGGGGATGTTCAGGAACTCGGCCATGATGAAGGCCGCTGCCCCCATCACCGGCGGCGTTAGCTGGCCTGCGGACGAGGCAACGGCCTCGACCGCCCCTGCAAAGGCCGGCGGATAGCGCAGCCGCTTCATCGTGGGAATGGTGATCGAGCCGGTCGCCATGACATTGGCCACTGCCGAGCCGGTAACCGTCCCGAACATCGCCGAAGACAGGGCGCAGACCTTTGCCGGACCGCCAAAAGAGCGCCCCGCGACCCATGTGGCCATTTTCATGAAGGCATCCGTCGCCCCGGTTGACAGCAACAGCGCCCCCAGAAGCACATAGATCACGATAACCCGCGCCCCGATATCCGCGAGGTAGCCAAAGAGTCCGGTGGTCGAACTGTAGAAAGTCTCGACGGCCGTGCGTGCCGACACGCGCGGCGGGCGCCATGCGCCTTCGAGCAGGTCATAACCGAAATAGAAATAGATCACGGTGCAAAGCGCCAGAAGCGGCAGGAACCAGCCGATCACCCGGCGCGCCGCCTCAAGGGTCAGCAGGACAGCCACCAGACCGGCCGCCTTGTCGAGCGGCCCATAGCGCACCATGATATCCGAAAAGCGATCCCGGTTCAGGATCACATAGAGGCAAACCGCAAAAGCCAGCAGGCCGAGCGTGATGTCCACTGCCCGCTCAAGTCCGCTTCGCGCGCCGGAGCGCGAGGCCCGCGCCGCATAAAGAAAGAACGCGCCGCCGATTCCGAAACCGATAAAAATCGGTCGCTGAACCAGCGGTTCGAACTGCCCGAACAGGGCATTGTAGAAATGCAGCGCGACGAATGCTGCGAACAATAGGCCAAGCGCCTGCCCTCCGCGCCGTTCCCAATAGGGTATTGCGGCCATTGTCTGCGTCATGTTCTCTCCGATATCGGCAGCGGCGGGGTGCCCGGAGCACCTCCGCCTGGTCAGTTTGCGCGACCGTCGTGACAGCCTGCGATTCTGGTCAGCTGCCGGCGGCCTCTCTCCAGTAACGCTCCGCACCCGGATGATAGGTGACACCCGCCTCCATTGTGGCAACAGCATCGGCGGCGATGTCGTAGTCGGCCAGTTGCGGCCAGGCTTCGGCCAGCAGGTTCATGTTCTGGTGGATGCTGCGGGCGATGTCATAGGCGTTCTGCTCATCCATGACACCGATGCGGGTCAGGAAGAACACGTTGAGCTTCGGAACCCGCATTTCTTCGGAGCCAGGAATAAGCCCTGCGGGAAGAGTCGTGAAACCGACGCCCTCCATATCCTCTGTCGCCGCTTTCTCCTGCTCTTCGGAGAAGCCGATCAAGCGCATTGCGGTGCTGGTCATCAACTCCTGCAGGGTCGCATCCACAGAGTCCGCGGCCCCGTATTTGCTGTAACCGACGAGTTGGCGGTTCTTGATACCTTCCACTGCGTCACCGACAGCACCATGCACCAGGTCCGCGTTGATATCGAACATCGACAGAACATTGGTCGTCAGCGTCTCGGCGGCCGATCCGCGGATGCCGGGATTGAACTTCCTCCCGTCCAATTCTTCAAGCGTGGTCACACCCGATTCTTCGGTGACCGCGATCAGCAGAATCGAGGCGCTGTAGGGGTAAAGCGCAACCGTATCTGGGATGGCGTTCCCTTCGAACTTGCCGGTCCCGTTCCTGGCGGAAATCAGGATGTCGGTGGTGGCAAGACCAAGGTCGATTTCGTCGCGCGCCAACCGCAGCACATTGTCCACGCTGGCCCCCGTTTCGATCACGCTGACGTTGGTGTCTTCCATACCGGTCTCGATCGCCTTGCTCATCGCAACCGAAATGGTGAAATGGCTCGATGTCGGGCTGGTCGTGCCCATCGTGAGATCCTTGGCGGATGCAGCGCCGCCAAGGGCAATGGCACCCACGGCAACAAGAATACCGAGTGCAGCCCGGTATCCGGTCAATTTGCGTTGGAACATTTTATCCTCCCGTTTTTGACTTCAAAATAACGTCAGCCCGGCCGCCTAAGCACGCAGGGCCCCCGATGTGTCGATCCGCTCTCTCAGAACGCGCAGTTCTTCCTCCGTTGGTGGCCGCGTCTGAGGCACCTCGCCCCTGATCGCCAGATCGAACCCCGTGTGACGCTGGACCTCTTCGGTCGTATTGCCCGGATGCACCGATTTCAGTCGCATTCGCAGCGTCGTGTCGTCGAAATCCATAACCGCTCGCGGTGTCACCGCCAGACGCGGTCCTTCATTGACCAGCCCGGCGTCACGTTTCGCGGCAGGCCCGGACAGATGTCCGGGTATCGTGATGAAATCGACCGTTTCCACAAAGTTTCGCGCGGTATGCACGGTGGGGCAGATGTAGAACCGCGTGGAGGTGTGGCAGTAGGACAGGTTGGCCGCCCCCGGTCCGCGCATCTTGGGTGCGTGCAGCGTCCCGCCGACGTGGTGCAGGTTGATGTTGCCGTAAGCATCGTGCTGCAAGCCGCTGTGAAAGAAAAAATCCAACCCGTGATGGCTGTGGCCGAACAACTCGATGAAGGTCTCTGCGGCCTCGCAGCGGCCGAGCGCGCGATCGTCCAGCATCGACGGATACAGGCGCCCCGTCTCGGGGTTGAAGAACATCTCGCCGCCGACCGTCAGGTTCGGTGCGTGCAGTTCGCGGGCCAGCGCGATGGCCGCCATCGGCACCAACGCGGCAGCACCCGCCGCACCCAGTTCGCCGTCTGCCAAATCGCGGGCCAGTACGACGACCATCTGTTCAAGTGGGGAAACCGCTGCACTCATCCGTTCCGGGCCTCGGCTTCGAGACGGGCAAAATGCGCGGTTCCCCCCACCGCTTCGATGTAGTCCTCCTGGCTTTTCGGTCCGGTCACATGGCGGGCCATATAAGCGTCCAGCCCCGTGCCGTCGCCGGTCCGGGCGGCATCGCCCAGATCGGCGTAGGCATCGATATGTTCCTCGTCCATCGCATAGTTGGGAAAGCTCGCCGTCGGGTGCGCGCCATAGGGTACTTCGACCACGGCATCGACATAATGAGACGGCACGGTGACCCGCGAAGGATCGTCCAGAACGACCTCCTCCGGGACGATCCTGTCGACGCTGGCAATGATCATGTCAGATGCGCGCGCCATCAGCTGATCGGCGTAGACCATTGTGCTGAGATGGCGAAGGTTCCCCCAACGGTCGGCTTCCTGCGCGTGCAGGAACGTCACTCTGGGCCGGATCGGCCCGACGGCGTGAATGCGGCGACCGGAGAATGGGCAGTCAATCTCGCGCAAGAGCGGGTTGTGTTTCAGAACGTCCGATCCGCGCAGCGCGTCGATTGGCTGGAATGGCACGCCATGTGCCGACGCCATCAGCCCGCCCACCACGGTCAGCGCATCCAGCGCATGGGCGGTCACCTGCCCTGCTTCGACCGCGCGCCGGAAATTGGGGCAAAGCCGGTTCTCCAGCGTAACACCGGGAATGAAAACCTGCGCGACGGCCCCTGACGCGATCATCAGGTCGATGTCAAACCCCGCGCCCGGCGAGGAATACACATGCAGGCCATCCGCGCCCACGGCCAGCAATGCGCGCACCAGCGCGATCGGGCGGCTTTGCTTGAACAGACCGCCGAGGCACAACTCGGGACGTTCTTCCAAAGCTCCTCGTGCCAGACGCGCTGCGTCTTGCAGGCTTGTGACCTTGCTGCGACGTGTGGGTTTCGCTTGGCCATCCATCGTTGGGCTTGCCACTCCTATACTGATTTCCGCAGATCACTCAAGATTTGCGCTTGTCCATCCTAGTCGACGGCACGCGATCCATCACCTTCCGGCTGGCGCAAAGTCTGATCGAACACATATGTGGGAATGCTTGCGCCCGGATCCTGACAGGGAATTGAGACCGGTCAGAACCACCCTGCCGCGACACCGCCGCCAACGATGAGCGTGATGAGGAGGATGCTCGCAACACCGAAAATTCCGTTCCACCGCAAACCGATGGTCAGCGGCCGCTCTCCCACGATGGAAGAGGTATAGACCACGGCCGTGATGGCCGGCCCCATGCAGATGATGCTGCTCCAGCCGCCCGCCAGCGCAAGGCCCAGAGCAAGCGGCGACAAACCATCCACGCCGACGCGGTTGACCACTTCTGCCAGCAGGACCACCGAGATCATCGGGTGCACGCCCAGAAGCCCCGTCAGGAACACCGTCATGATCAATAACACAACTGTCGTGACCGGTCGCGCGGCAATCCAGCCGAGATGGTCGGCAACCCATTCAACCGGCGCAACTTCCAGTGCGACAAGACCGATGAACCCCGCCGAGGCGATGACGCTCATCTCGGTCGCGAAACCCGGTGCCTGGGCCACGAACCGGCGCGACATACCGGTGAGGTTGCCACTGCCGCTGCGCAGAACCGACCAGAGCAGCGCATAGATCGGAACGATGGTGATCAGGACGGTCTGGAAACTGTACTGGGTCAACCTGTCCAGCGTCACAACGGCGGCTCCCAGAAAAAGGACATGTCCGGCCACGATCAGGACTGCCCAGCGGCTCCAGCCAGGCAAGTCACCCGACAGGGCCGGTGCCCGGCCGCGCGCCGAGGGCGGGCGCCACCATTCCACCGTGTCGAACAGCCATCCCAGAAGAAACAGCACCCCGGCCAGCGCAATCCCGTAGGGGGCCAGGGCCGCCCATTCGAGCCCCGGAATCGTGAGAATCATCAGATTGAGAGCGATCCCGAACGGCGTCCAGAAAGCGATCGAGGAAAACCCCCGCATACAGGCGCTTACCATCCTGCGCTTGCGGGCCTGGAACACGAATTCGTCCATCTCATGCCGATGCGCCGCCAGCCCTTTCATGATGATCTCCAGCATCACACCAAGCCCGCCAAGGTTCAGAAGCACGCCGAACAGATGTCCGCCCGCACCCAGAGAGGCGTAACGGCGGGTCGGCGGCTGCAGCGTCAGGAATTCACCGGCGACCTCGACAATCGGGTCCTGGGTGGCCGCGATGCGCAGGAATGCGACAGCCGTCAGCAGCGCGGACAGGAACACGACACGCCCCGCCGCCTGAACGAAGATGCCGGTGTCGATGCCATCGGCCAGCGCCAGAAGGGCAATCGCGAGGGAAAAGAAAAGCAGCACCCATCCGACGCGGGCGATATAGCGGGAGGCAATAACGAGATAGATTCCGAAGAACGGCACGGCGGCAATGGACGCGACGCTGGAGGAGAAGACACCTTGCACGATGGCAGCGCCGAGACAAGTCAGCAGACAGATGGCGGTAATCCCGTTGCGCTTGCCGGAACGTTTCAGGGGCTCGACGGGCGGCATCTGCCCCCCCTTTCCCGAAGGCGTCCGTTATGTCTGTGACACAACGGCAGATGCGGTCGCTCATGGTACGATGGCGGAAATGCGATGCCGACAATTTCCCCTTCACAAGCAGGGACACGCGCAAGGAAACGCGCAAGGACACACAAGGCACTCATCTTATCGGCACAGGGACGGCGAGCCCGGATTTCCGGCAGAACCGACCCCCGTGTTTCCGGGTCTCCGAGGATACATCGGCAGGCGAACAATAAGACAACGACGCCTCGAAATGTCTCTTCGCACTTGCGTGCTTGTCTTCCCGACTTTTCACGCCGATACCCTCAGCCACGTTTGTTCTTCTTTCCGAAGCTTTGTCGGTCACGGCCTACGCCCGATCCGGCATGGATATGGGGGAAGGATGAACACCCAGAATGCCCAATGGCCGCAAAGATCACAACGCGAGTATCTGCTCCAACACATATGTGCGACAGAGAGGGGCCGAGAGTTGATATCGTCCTGCTTGATGAGGCAGTGTACAGTGTCAGAGAAGGAAAAGGATGATCAGCGATTTCACCACCCGTTTGACGCGGTTCGTCGCCACGCCGCACCGGCTCAGCGATGCCGACGCCCAGCAGGCCGCGCTTTGCGTTGAGGATACCATGGCCGTCATCTATGGTGGGTGGCATGAACCGGTGGTTCGCCGACTGGCCGCGCTCGACGAGGGCGGGCCGACAGTCCCAGCGGGAGCCGCCGAAGGCGGCAGCCCCGAACAGGCCGCGTTCCTCAACGCGGTCGCCGGTCATGCGCTCGATTTCGACGATGTCCACACGGTCAGCGTCACCCATCCCAGTGTTGTAATCGTACCGGCGCTGCTGGCCGTCGCGGATGCACGGCCGGAGTCGGCCAGCCGCATCGCCCCCGCGCTTGCGGTCGGAACAGCAGTCAATGTCGCGCTCGGTCAAATCCTGGGTTTCGGTCACTACAACAAGGGCTGGCACGCAACATCGACCATCGGGGTTCTGGCATCGGCGGCAGCGGTCGCGCATCAGCTTGGGCTCGACGACGATGCGGTCAGCAACGCCCTGTCCCTGGCTGCGTCGCTGGCCGGGGGGATGCAGATCAATTTCGGCGCCATGGCGAAACCGATCCAAGCCGGAAACGCCGCCCTTGTCGGACTGCGCGCTGCCCGGATGGCCGAGGCCGAAATCACAGGAGCCCCCGATATATTCGCAGCGCGCGGCTTCTTCGATCTCTATGCTGGCGCGGACGGGCTTGCGGCCGACCCCGCAGAGGTGGAACCTCGGATCGATCTGGGCACGGTGTCCCGCAAGCTGTATCCCTGCTGCTACCTCACCCACAGGATGATCGCCGCAGGGCGGCATCTTTACGCCGAACGCGGCGGCAACGCGGTGCCGGAAGGATCAGTGATCGAAATGACGGTGCCTGAAAACGTCATGGTCCCGTTGCATGTCACCGACCCCAAGGATGGAATGCAAGCCAAGTTCTGCGCCGCCTATACGCTCGCCGTGGCCCTGCATCAGGGCCAGGTCGGGCTGGTGGATTTCGAGGGGGACAGCCCCCATCGCCCCGCGGTTCGCCGGCTTATGGACATGGTCAGTATCCAAACCACACCGGAAGCGGGGCGGGATCACGTCGGCGTGGACCGTGGCGCGGTCCATGTCCGACTGCGCAAAGGGAACGTAACCCTGGCCGAAACCTCGGTCGCGGCGCACCCCGGTTCGCCCTCGGATCCGGCGACGCCTGCAGCGATCGGGGACAAGATTGCCGATTGTCTCGGGAAATATCGCAGGGACGGGGGCGTGCCGCCCGCTGCCAGGGCGTTCCGCCGGGATCTGCGCACGCGGCTGCATCTTCCAGGGTTGCAAGAGCCGACGGCCCCCGACGGACAAGCAGCCTATACGCGGCAGGACAGACCAGAGCATGGCACGTCCGCTGCCAATCAAGCACCGTCTGAAAGGACCGTCTGATGGACTCGATGATCCATGACATGGCCGAACGTCTGTTCCGCGACCATGTCACCCACCGCCTGCGCGAAGACGCCGCCTCCGGGCAATTCCCCGAGGCTCTCTGGATGCGGATCGAGGAAGCTGGACTAGCCATGGCGCTGGTGCCCGAGGCCGCAGGCGGGTTCGGCGTGCTCCCCGGCGAGGCGCTTGGGCTCGTGCGCATCGCCGGGGCGCATGGCCTGCCCCTGCCGCTGGCAGAAACCCTGATCGCCAACGCGGTACTGGCGGGCGCGAATCTGGCCCTTCCCGGCGGCAGGCTGACCATTGCCGAGGGCGAGGCGCTGCGGCTGGAACGGCGCGGCGAGAAGATCCACGCGAGCGGGCATCTGGCACTGGTGCCCTTTGCCCGCTGGGCGAACCGGATCGTGACCAACGCCGTCCTGGACGGCGCCGATCACGTCCTGTCCTTGCCGGTGAAGGAACTGGCCCTGGACCCGGCGCAGGATCTTGCCGGGATGCCACGCGACGATGCCGAGGTCGATCTTGCGCTGACAGAGGCCGATGTCGGCGTCGTATCGCGGCCTGTTGAGGGGATGCGCGCGCTCGGCGCACTGATCCGCAGTCTGGCCATCGCCGGCGCGATGGAGACCATTCTGGAGATGAGCGTTCAGTACGCCAACGACCGGGTGCAGTTCGGGCGGCCCATCGGCAAGTTTCAGACGATCCAGCACTATCTTGCGACCATGGCCGGAGAAACCGCTGCCTCGCGCACTGCCGCCGAGATGGCCGCAAGCAGCTATGATACACCAGCCTTTGCACTGACCGTTGCCGCTGCCAAGGCCCGCGCCGGGGAAGCGGTGGAGAAAGTCGGGGCATTGG
Organism: Aliiroseovarius sp. YM-037; assembly: GCF_048060095.1. Taxonomy (NCBI): domain Bacteria; kingdom Pseudomonadati; phylum Pseudomonadota; class Alphaproteobacteria; order Rhodobacterales; family Paracoccaceae; genus Aliiroseovarius; species Aliiroseovarius sp. YM-037. The sequence goes on from NZ_JBLUOA010000007.1 coordinate 77,918, forward strand.
CCCATCAGATCCATGGGGCACTCGGTTACACCCAGGAACATTCGCTTCACCATTTCACCAAGCGGATCTGGGGCTGGCGTGACGAGTTCGGCACCGAGCTTGACTGGACCGGGGAATTGGGGCGGGCCGCCCTGTCGAGCCCGCACGACACCTTCTGGCATTTCATCACCGACAGCGCTGTACAAGGAGCGCCAGCATGAGCCTCACAGCGTTTCCGCCCCCCCCGTCCTGCACCGACTATGACGACCTCCGGCAAGAGGTCCGCGCGTTCCTGGCCGAGGAACTGGCCGATTTCCCGCCCGAAAAACGCGCGGAGTCGTGGAATGGGTTCAGCCGCGACTTTTCACGAAAGCTGGCACGGCGCGGCTGGGTCGGCATGACCTTTCCCAAGGAATTCGGCGGCCACGCGCGCAGTGCACTGGAGCGCTATGTCGTGTCCGAAGAGCTGCTGGCCGCCGGTGCGCCGGTGATTTCACACTGGATCGCAGATCGACAGAGCGGCCCGCTCATACTGGCCAAGGGCACCGATGAACAGAAACGCCGGATCGTACCACGGATCGCCGCGGGCGAGCTTTGTTTCTGCATCGGGATGAGCGAACCGGATTCCGGCTCGGACCTTGCGGCCACGCGCACGGTTGCCACCGAGGTTGACGGGGGGTTCCGGATCAACGGCACCAAGGTCTGGACGACCTATGCGCATGTCGCCGACTACATGATCCTGTTCTGCCGCACCGGCAAGAGCGACGATCGCCACGGCGGGATGAGCCAGTTTCTCGTCGATCTCAAGGCCACCGACCACATCTCGATCAGCCCGATCATCGACCTGGGTGGCGAGCATCATTTCAACCAGGTGGTGTTCGACAATACCTTTCTGCCGTCCGATGCGCTGCTGGGCGAGAAGGGCGAAGGCTGGTCGCAGGTCATGAGTGAACTGGCCTTCGAGCGCAGCGGCCCCGAGCGGTTCCTGTCGTCCTTTGCCCTGATCGAGGAACTGATCCGATTGCTGCGTGAAGACGCAACCGAAGCGCAGCAGGCCGAGATCGGCCGTCTGTCCGCGCATCTGATGGTGCTGCGTCAGATGTCGCGTTCTGTGGCCGGAATGCTGAACGAAGGAAAGAACCCGTCACTTCAGGCCGCCATCGTCAAGGACCTTGGTGCGCTCTTTGAACAGGACATTCCGCGACTGGCCCGCAGTCTTGTCACGCGCCCGGCAGTGCCTGGCGGGCGCGACAGTTATGCGGCAGTTCTGGCGTATACCGAACTTGCGGTGCCCTCGTTTTCACTTCGCGGGGGCACCCGCGAAATTCTTCGCGGCATCATCGCGCGGGGCCTGGGGCTGAGGTGAGACCGACCGTGCTGACACAACAGGGGCGCTCTGCAAGCAACTAGTGCAGGGCGGTTTCGTCAACAACCCCGGAACGATGGCCAAGTGCTCTGGAAAGCCGATCCGCTGCAGTCTTGGCTGCCGCCACATACTGTTTTCTGTTTCGTTTGGCGCGTTCCACAGGGGCACCAATGACCAAAGCCCCTGCCAGATTTCCGTCCGCGCGAAAGACGGGAACCCCGAAACCCGCAGCATCAACATGCGCCGTACCGACCGTGCTGGCATAACCGGATCTGCGAATCTCGGAAATTATCCCGCGCAGTTCATTTTCGTCGGTGATGGAATTGGGTGTGAGAGACTTCAATTCGGTGCACTGAAAGTAGGCGTCCTGTTCCTGCGGCGTGTCAAAGGCCAACATGACCAGCCCTGATGCCGAACAATACAATGGCCGGTTGATCCCCTGCTGGGCCACGTACCGTACAGGCTGGGGGCTTTCGATGACCGACGAGTAAACGACATTTTCGCCGTCCCGGACAGCAAACAGGATGGTTTCTCCGGTCTGGTTGACTACATCGTTCATAACCCCGCGCAGGACCGATTCGAACGGGTGGTTGGTCAGGATCGACTGGGCGAACTGAAAAATTCTCGGGCCCAGAAAGTAATTGTCTTTCTCGCGCATCAGGTACCCCTTCTCGGTGAGAGGGCGAAGAAGCACCAGCAAACTGCTTTTGGGGCAACCAATCGCGTTGCTGAGCTCCGAAAGAGACATGTGCCGTTTGCTGTACGCCAACAGGTCGAAAAGCGCGAGGATACGTGTCAGAGACCGGGGCGCGCCTGATGTGTCTCCGGCGGCTTCAGCTCGGTCAGATCGCGCGGTTTTCATAATCGTGTCTCCAGTGCCGCTATCCGGAACAGGCCTATGCCTTTCCCGGCTCAGTATCCGTCGTGCGTGCCTTGATCATCCGCAACGGCGTATACTCCAATACCTGTTCTCCAGTTTGCTTGAACACCTTGTTTCGCGTCCGCACCAGTCCTCGGTTCGGCCGGCTCTTCGACCGGCGCGATTCGATTACCTCGACTTCACAATGGATGGTGTCCCCCGCGAACGTGGGTCCCATGACCTTAAGTTCCATGTCCAGAAAGGCAAAGCCCGTATGTTGCATTGTGGATTGGGTCAAGAGCCCTTCCATGAAAGTATAGACCAGCGCACCGGGCGCGGCGAAACCGGGAATATTGGATTCCTTCTCCCGGAAGTCACGATTGATGAACAAGACCTCAAGCATGCCGGTGACGCTGACAAAATTCGTGATGTCGGTTTCGGTCACGGTGCGACCAATGGTCCGAAACCTGCGCCCGACCGGTAAATCTTCGTGGCAAAATCCGAGTCCTACAGTTTCCATTCCGCACAATTCCCTTGATCAGTTCGATTTTCTGAGAGGGTTCGGCCACACCTGTCCTGCGCCCGGAACACGCCCCGGTTTCTCAAGGTTAGGCGGCAAGCTCGGCAGCAATCAATCGACCGCCTCGTTTTTTACGGCTTTCACGCCGATTGAGCACATTCTTGATGAATCACATCCTTCGCTCCAAGGACCGCTTTTTCGGCACCACAGCACATATGTGGTTTCGCGCGGCTGGTGCCGGATAGCGTTTGGGACATACCGAACGCTGAACTACCCTTTCGTGAGTGGGCACCCAATGCCATGATCCGAAGGGGACCAGCATGAATTTCGGTTTTTCCGACGAACAGGATGCCATACGCGACACGCTGGCACGAATGCTGAGCGATCACGCCACTCTCGCGGTGGTGCATGACTGTCTTGAGACTGCCGAAGGGTTCGATTCCGCAACATGGGCCGCCTTGGCGGGCGGCGGATGGCTGGGTCTTGCGATTGCCGAAGACTACGGGGGTTCGGCGATGGGGGCGGTCGAGCTGGCCATTGTCGCCGAAGAGATTGGCCGCAGCCTGGCCGCCGTACCCTTTGCCCCGGTTCTTGGCCTGGCGACCCCGGCGATTCAGGACTTGGGCACGCAAAGTCAAAAAGAAAAGCTGTTGCCGGGCATCGCCGAAGGCCGCCTGATCGTCGCCACCGCGCTTGCCGAGGATGGAGGGTCTGCACCGGAAAGGGTCTCGGCAAAAGTGGTGCAGGATCGCCTTTCTGGACGCAAATCACCGGTTTTGTTTGCAGCCGATGCGTCATTTGCATTGGTCGCTGCGCTGGACGAAGGCGGCACCGTGCGCCTTTACCTGGCGGATCTTTCCGATCCTTCAGTGTCGATCAATCCGCATGATGCGATCGACCGGACGCGTCCGGCAGCCGAAATCGTCTTTCACGGTGCGCCGGTTGAATTGCTTCCCGGTTCCGATCCCGCGGCGATCCGGACCCTTCTGGACGGCGCCGCAGTGCTGGCTGCCTTCGAACAGATCGGTCTGGCCGAACGCGCGCTTTCCCTGACCAGAGACTATGCCTGTGAGCGGCAGGCATTCGGACGCCAGATCGGCAGTTTTCAGGCGGTCAAACACCGGCTCGCGGACATGTTCGCCAAGATCGAACTGGCACGGTCCAATGCCTTTTTCGGTGCGTGGGCGCTGGCGAGCGGGGATAACCGACTGGCCGAAGCCGCGGCGGTGGCGCGCCTCTCCGCACTCGATGCAGTGCAATTCACCACCGAGGAATCGGTGCAACTTCACGGTGGGATCGGATTCACCTGGGCCGCCGACCCGCACTTGTTTCTGCGGCGCGGCTGGCAATTGAAGGCCGAACTCGGCCCCGCCGATCTTTGGCGCGAACGGTTGCTTTGCGATCTGGCGAACGGACCAGCGGCCGCTAACTGACAAGGACATTGAACGAATGGATTTCAGCGATAGCCCAGAAGAAGCCGCATTCCGCGCCAAAGCGAGCGACTGGCTGGATGCCAACGCGACTCGCCGCGATGGCAGCGAAAAGGCACAGGATCATTTCATGGCGCGCGACGCCGACGAAGTTGCCCGTGCGCGCGACTGGCAGTCGCGAAAGGCCGATGCTGGCTGGGCGGGGCTGACATGGCCCCGCGCGTTCGGCGGTCGTGACGCCACCCCGATCGAGCAGGTGATCTGGAATCAGGAGGAAGGACGCTATGCCGTACCGCCCAACGTCTTTCTGATCGGGATTGGGCTGGTCGGGCCTACGGTCATGATTCACGGCACCGATGACCAGAAAACCACATTCCTGCCCCGTGCCCTCACGGGCGAAGACATCTGGTGCCAGCTGTTTTCCGAACCCGCAGCCGGGTCCGATTTGGCCGGTATCCGCACCCGTGCGCGCCGCGAAGGCGACGAATGGGTGATTTCCGGTCAGAAGGTGTGGACCTCGGGGGCACATTATTCCACCCACGGCATCCTGTTGGCGCGCACAGATCCACAGGTGCCCAAGCACAAGGGAATGACCATGTTCCTTGTGCACATGTCCGACCCGGCCATCGAAACCCGTCCCATTCGCCAGATTTCTGGCAGCTCCAGCTTCAACGAAGTGTTTATCGACGACCTGCGCGTGCCGGACAGCGCCCGCCTGGGCGGCGAATCCGAAGGGTGGAAGGTAGCGCTGACCACACTCATGAATGAACGGTTCAGCATTTCCGTCGGCCGGGCCAGTGGCGGCGCACGGGCCGAGGAATTGATCGATCTGGCCACCCGTGTCGAACGGAACGGCCGCCCGGCCTTCGAGGACGGCGAAGTGCGCGCACGCATTGCCGATTTTATCGCACGGCAACGCGGGCTGGAATTCACCTCCTACCGGGTCATGACATCGCTGTCGCGCGGCGATGCGCCGGGTGAAGAGGGCTCGATCGGAAAACTGCTGCTGGGCAAGCTGCGGCAGGAAATGGGCGCTTTCGGGATGGAACTGGCCGGAACTGCGGCCGGTATATCGGCCAAATCTGGAGATGACGTGGCGCGCTGGCGAAACGAATACCTGACCGCGCCGGGCAACCGGATTGCCGGAGGATCGGACGAGATCCAGCGCACGATCATCGGCGAACGTATTCTCGGACTGCCGCCCGAAATACGCATCGACAAGGATGTCGCGTTTTCAGAGCTTTGATCTGACAGGGAGACGTCCGGGACCAACGACCAATAAGGAGGAGAAAACCATGAAGTTCAAGATAACTGGTATCGCTGCCGCATGTCTGGCAATTGCGACCTCGACGGGCGCACAAGACATCGATCTGCCTGACGTGATCGCGTGGTCGGCCTATGACACGGGATCGGCCGGTCATGCCCATTCCATTGCCATCGGCAACATGATGCGCAGCAAATACGGATCGACGGTCCGCGTGCTTCCGGGACGGAACGATGTCTCGCGAATGACGCCTCTCAAGAACGGGACGGTCGATTACTGCCTGTGCGGTATCGCCTCCTATTTCGCGGCCGAAGGGGTTTTCCTTTTTGCTGCGCCTGAATGGGGGCCGCAGCCGATCCGGGCAGTTCTTCAGGCCGTTGGCGACTACGGACTGGGTGTTGCTGTCGCCGCCGATGCGGGCATCGACACGATTGCAGATCTCAAGGGGAAACGGGTCGCTCGCGCCGTCAGCTCTCCCGCGATTGACAACAACATGGAGGGTCTGCTGGCCTTTGCGGACCTGACATGGGACGACGTAGAGACTGTGGAGTTTTCGGGCTATGTGAACTCTCTCAAGGGCATTCTCGAAAACCGTGTGGATGCGGCGTTTGCTCTGACGACGACCACTGTGAACTACCAGATCGAATCGAGCCCGCGCGGCCTCAAATGGCTTGAAACACCTGCGGACCAAAGGGAAGCATGGGAACGCTACACCAGCGTGACGCCCTTTGTAACACCGCACATGGTGTCGGTGGGGCCAACCATCGACCCTGCCTCTCCACGACCTATGGCGCTGTACCCCTATCCGATCCTTGTCACTGAAACCGATCAGGATAGCACCGAAGTTCGCAACATCGTCGCCGCGCTTGACGAGGGGTTCGACGACTACAAGGATGCCGCCCCCGGTGCCAATGCATATGCGATTAACCGCCAGATCCTTTCCTGGGTGATGCCATGGAGCGATGGCAGCGTGGCCTACTTCAAGGAAAAGGGTCTTTGGACACCAGAGGCCCAGGCAAATCAGGACAAACTGGTGAATCGGCAAGACGTCCTCGCCCAGGCTTGGAGCGGATTTGTCGCCGACGCACCTGACGGTGAAGAAGAATTTGCCGCTGCATGGATGAAAGCCCGCGCTCAGGCACTGGAAGAGGCCGGCCACGAGGTCTTTTTCCGCTGATGCGACGCAGCGCGGCGTCCAGCGGGCGCCGCGCAATAAGCAACGCAGCACACAACAGGAATACGGGCATGTCACAAGTAACACAGGACGCGCCGGCGCAACCGGCCGGCATGGGCACCCTGCCCGCATTTGTGCGCTGGTTGCTCGTCGCCTCAGCGGTTCTTTTGACCGCGGCCTCGGTCAACCATCTCTTCAATCTGGGGTTCTTCATAAACATCCGGTTGCTTGAGATTCACTACCTGTACGTGATGCTCTTGCTGACGCTGCCGTTGGTGTTCCTTGTCTTCCCTTGCTCAAAGTCAGACCCCTACGGATCGACGCGGTGGTGGGATTACTTTCTGGCGCTGCTGGCTCTGATCACCTGCGCTTTCTTTGCCTACTACGGGCGCAGCGTGGTGAACAAAGGGTGGGATTTCGCCGCGCCCCTTCATGCCGTAATCGCCAGCTTCGCCTTCTGGTTCCTGCTGCTTGTCGCGGCGCGGCGCACCGGCGGCTGGATGCTCTTCGCGGTCATCCTCTCGTTTTCCATCTACCCCATGATCGCAAACTATGCGCCCGGCCCGATCCAGGGCTTCCAGCGCTCGCCCGTCGAGACGGCGATTTTCCACGCGATGAGCGGCGAAAGCGTGCTGGGCATACCGATGCGCAGCTTTGTCAATCTTGTCGTGGGATTCATGATCTTCGGGGTCGCGATGCAACATACCGGCGCGGGTCCGTTCTTTATCGACATCGCCTTTGCCGCGCTCGGGCATGTCCGTGGCGGGCCGGCCAAGGTGGGTGTTCTGACCAGCGGGCTAACTGGTTCGATGAGCGGCAGCGTGATCACCAATGTGCTGACGACCGGGTCGATCACAATTCCTGCTATGAAAAAAGTGGGCTTCAGGCCCGGCTATGCAGCAGGGATCGAAGCGGCGGCATCGACGGGGGCGGTACTGATGCCCCCTATCATGGGCGCCACCGCCTTTGTCATGGCGACTTTTCTGGCGACAGACTACACCAACATCGTGATGGCGGCGGTTCTGCCATCGCTGTTCTACTTCTTCGGCCTGTTCGCACAAATCGACGCGTACTCGGCGCGCAACGGGCTGAAAGGCGTTCCGCGCGCCGACCTTCCCAGAATCGGCAAAGTGCTGCGCGAAGGCTGGTACTTTCTCGCCGTCTTCGGGCTGCTGATCTGGATGCTGCTCTACCTCAAGCGTGAGGCCATCGCCCCGTTCTATGCCACCGCGTTGCTTCTTGTCCTGAACCAGCTGCTGTCAAAATCACGCTGGGGGCGGAAGGAGCTGATGAACTTCCTGATCGCCACGGGACGGCTGTTCGTCGAACTGGTGGCCATCTTGGCGGCGGTCGGACTGATCGTCGGCGGGCTTGCGGTGACCGGGATGTCCGGGACTATCTCCAACGATCTGCTGTTCATCGCGGGCGGCAACACCTTTTTGTTGCTGCTTCTGGGGGCCTTGACCAGTTTCATTCTTGGAATGGGCATGACCGTGACCGCCGCCTATGTGATCCTCGCAGTGTCGCTGGCACCTGCCCTGATCGCCGGCGGGCTCGATCCGATCGGCGTCCATTTGTTCATCCTTTACTGGAGTATGTTGAGTTATATCACACCCCCGGTTGCTTTGGCGGCTTTCGCCGCGGCGGCCATTGCCCAGGCCAAACCCTTCGCGGCAGCCTTCGAAGCGATGAAACTTGGCACCATCATCTACATTATTCCCTTCTTCTTCGTCCTTGACCCCGCGTTCACCCTGCAAGCCGGTCCGCTCGAAAGCCTGCTCACGGTTCTGCGCGCCGGTGTCGGCATTCTGTTGATCTGCGCCGGTATTCAGGGTTACTTGCTGGGCGTCGGGCGGATCGAATCCGACCCGATTGGAGCAATTGCGCGGATCCTGCTCGGTATTGCCGGACTGGCCTTCGCCTTTCCATCGCATCCGGACCTAGCCGTTCCGATCCTCGGTGCGGTAGGAACAGGTATCGGGCTGGCGGCACTGGCAGTCGCTCTGGTGATGTTCTCGACCAAGCAAGAGACAGCGTAAGATGAGCGCGCAGGACGGCAGACCAGACATCCCCGCCCCGTTCAACGCATTGCTAGGTGTGCGCTTTGTCTCGTGGTCCGATGGCAAGGCCGAACTGGAATTGCCTATCGGCCGCGACCATCTGAACGGCGCTTTCGCCGTACATGGCGGTGTCTTCGCGACAATGTTGGACAACGCAGTCACCTTTTGCGCGGCCTACGCGGGGGAGGGCCGCCCGGGTCATCGCTGCCTTACGCTTTCGCTCACAACCAGTTTTGTCGGCCCGGCAGCCGAAGATGACACGCTGACGGCGCGCGCGCGCCTTGTGGGCGGCGGGCGCAAACTGGTCTTTGTACAGGGCGAGATCTTCAATCAAGACGGGCACCGTCTGGCCCATGGCGATGCCGTGATCAAGCGGCTCGCACCACCGTCGTAAACACCTGAGTGAACCGACAGTGAACGAGACCAAACAAACGAAGGACAATAGGAGACAGAAATGATCAACCCGATGGCATTGGACAATCAAGTGGTTATCGTCACAGGCGCCGGACAAGGTATCGGCCGCGGCGTCGCGGCGCTGGCGGCAGAGCTAGGCGCCAAGGTCGTGGTGAACGACCTGAACGAAGACGGCGTCAAGGAAACCGCCGAACAGATCGGTGGCAATGCCCGTGCCATCGTAGGGAATGTGGCCGCCCCTGACTTTCCCGGGAAGCTGGTGAAATTTGCGCTCGACGAATTCGGCGATATCAATGGGCTCGTGAACAATGCCGGCATCGTGCGCGCGGCGATGATCCACAAGATGGACCGGGCCACGTGGCAGCAGGTCATCGACGTGAACCTCACCGGTGTCTTCGCCTGTCTTCAGGCTGTTGGCACCTATTACAAGGATCAGACCGAAAAAGATCCGGAGAGCGCTGCGCGCCGCGCCATCGTGAATATCTCGTCCGATGCCGGGCGTCGCGGCACCATCGGCCAGATCAATTACGGGGCGGCAAAATCCGGGGTTCTGGGCCTGACCATGAGTGCCGCGCGCGAATGGGGCCGTTACCGCATCAACGTCAATTCGGTCTGTTTCGGAATGGTCGAGACACCGATGACCGAGACCATCCGCTCCGACAAGTTTGTCGACAAGTACATGGCGCAGATCCCGATGGGCCGGATGAGCACCCCCGAAGAAGTCGCACAGCCCGTCTGTTTCCTGTTGTCCAACGCGGCATCCTATATCACCGGCCAGCACCTGAGCGTGAACGGTGGCTTCCACATCGGGTTCTGAGATGACAGGTATAGAAAAAGGCCCTGGGCCGGATGCTGTCTTCGCCGCGAAACTGGCCGAGGGCACCTTTGAAATTCAGAAATGCGGCGGCTGCGGCACCCATGTCTTTCATCCGCGCGTGATTTGTCCGGCTTGCGGAGGCGCAGACCTGGGATGGGTCGCGCCCACCGGCAGGGGCACTGTCTATGCGCGTACAGTCGTCCGCCGCAAGCCGGAAAGAGGCGGCGACTACAATGTGGTTCTGGTGGATCTGGAGGAGGGCGTGCGCATGATGTCGCGGATCGACGGCATCGAGCATGACCGGATTGTTACCGGTCTGAAGGTCACCGCTTCGGTCGGCGAAGGCGCGGAGGGAAAACCCGCCGTGGTTTTCGAGCCGGAAGGAGGTGCGCAATGAGTCTGCGGGGAAAAGCCGCCATCGTCGGTACCGCGCTTGCGGGCTGCGGCGAGGCCCATGGCAAAGGCGCGATGGAGATTACAATCGAAGCGGTGCATGGCGCTCTGGCCGACGCGGGCATTGCGCTTGGCGAGGTTGACGCCATCGCCACCTGCCAGCCGCTGGACATGCTGTCGGGGCTGACGCTGGCGCAGGAACTGGGCTTGTCTCCCAAGTTCACCATGAATAACCGCATGGGCGGCTCGTCGTTCCTGTCGCATACGCTTTGGGCCGCGATGCTGCTCGAGTTGCGGCTCGCGGATACCGTGCTGATCTGCTACGGATCGAACCAGCGCACCGCCTCGGGCAAGCTGATGACCGCGCTTGGCCTGCCGACCTATGAGGCGCCCTACCGGCCGTTGTTCCCGCTGTCTTCCTATGCGCTTGCCGCGGACCGCCACATGACGCAATTCGGCACCACGCGCGAACAGTTGGCCGACGTGGCCGTTGCCGCACGCGCTTGGGCCCAAAAGAACCCCGAAGCCTTCCTGCGCGATCCGCTGACGCGCGAAGATGTCATTGCGTCGCGGCTGGTTTCAGACCCGCTGCGGGTGCGCGACTGTTGCCTGGTCACCGATGGCGGCGGCGCCATCGTGATGCGGCGCTCTGAGGCTGCCAAGGATCACCCCAGGCCGCCTGTGTATCTGCTGGGCGGTGGCGAGGGCACGACTCACCGAGACATTTCCGAAATGGCCGACCTGACCGAGACAGGCGCCGTCCAGTCGGGTCAAACGGCGATGGAGATGGCGGGCGTCAAGCCCGCAGACATCGACGTTGTGCAGCTCTACGACGCGTTTACCATCAACGTGATCTTGTTTCTCGAGGATCTGGGCTTTTGCAAGAAAGGCGAAGGCGGTGCGTTTGTGGCGAACGGCGGCATCGCGCCTGGCGGCCACCTGCCAGTCAATACCAATGGTGGCGGCCTGTCTTGCGTGCATCCCGGGATGTACGGCATCTTCACGCTGATCGAGGCGGTGCGGCAGTTGCGCGGTGACGCTGGCGACCGCCAAATCGACAGCGCCGAACTGGCCCTGGCCCACGGCAACGGCGGTGTCCTGTCCAGCCAGGTTACGAATATCTTGGGCACCGACGCCACGCTCTGACCAGGCCATCGGGCAAGACAGAAGCGGCCCTCTGCAAGGAGGGCCGCTTTGCGTTTCTGCCTGAGGCAGCTCAGTTCGGATAGGTTGCCAGGTCGATCTTGGAATAGATTTCCTGACGCAGAAGGTCGGCATAGGGCTGCGGGTTGTCGCGGATCGGTTGCAGCGGACCCGTCAGACCGTGCCATTTCTCGATCAGTTCGCGATAGGTCGCGATCAGCGGGTCCGGATCTTCGATGCCGCGTTCCTCGCGCGAGATGCGGGCGATCTCTTCAAGATCCGCGGTGCGGAAATCGATGAGATCCTGAAGAAACTCAGGCGAGGGTTCGTGCACCTCCAGACCAAGGTCACTGGCCTCTTTCAGCACGTCCAGATCGTCGGTTTCGTAATACACCTCGGTCTGCGCCACGGCTTCGGGGATTTTCTTGGCGAATTGCTCGCGTTGCTCCGGCGAAAGCGAGGCCCAGAACTTCGGGCCGACGGCAAAGATCGAACCGGAATGATAGGTGCCCAGCGGCAGTTCCGTCAGGTGCTTGGCAACCTCGATCAGGCTGTGCCCCTTGAGCGCACCGATCGGCTGCACTGCGGCGGTCACGACACCGTGGCTCATCGTGTCGTACATCTCGCTCGACGGCACGTTCACAGGCTCTGCCCCCAGACGCACCGCCCAGCGGTCCCAGACCGACCCGCCGGTGCGCAGCTTGACGCCCTGCATGTCTGCGATGTCGATGATCGGCTTGGTGGTCAGCAGTACATAGGGTGCCGTGCTGATCCCGCTAAGCGCCACCATGCCGTTCTTGGCGAACTCCTCCTTGCAGGGCTGACAGTGCAGCATCACGAATTCGCTGGTCGCGCCGGCCATCGCATAGTGGTCTTCACCGAGAAGCGCGAGATCGGCAACCAGCTGCGCGTAGGGCATTTCCGAGCGGAAATACGTCAAAGCCAGTAGGCCGACATCGGCAACCCCGTCGCGCAGGCCGGACAAAGTCGGCTTGGGGCCAAGCAAGGCACCGCCAGTAAACAGCTTGAAGTCGAAGGCATCTGGAAATTCTGCCTCGGTCATTTCGGCATAGGCGGCATGGCCACGCGATGTCGCGTGATTGGGCGAGGTCCAGTTGGATATAGTCACCCGCTTCTCGGCCAGGGCCGGTGTCGCCACAAGGACGGCTGTTGCCGCCAGCGCGGCCAGCGCATTGGTACGTTTCATGTTGTCTCCTCCTCTTTCTCAAAGTCCCGCTGTTGCGCGGGGTTCGTCACGGCCGGGATGGCCGAATCAGTTGCCGAGTTCCGGCAGGAACATGATCAGGTCGGGAAAGGCGACCATGATGATCAGGACCGCCACATCCGCAGCCAGAAACCACAAGACACCCTTGAAGATCAGTGAGATCGGGATAGAATCTCCGACGATGCCCTTGATGACAAAGACGTTCAGCCCGACCGGCGGGGTTATCAAAGCCATCTCGACGAGCTTGGTTGCGAGCACGCCAAGCCAGATCAGGCTGATATGATTTGCTTCGTAGATCGGGAGAAGAATGGGCAGCGTCAGCAGCAGGATTCCCAAAGGGTCGAGTATCATGCCCAGCAGGCAAAAAATGACTGCCGTACCGATGACCAGCGTCAGATAGCTGGCGCCCATGTCGATCACCAGGCCCGACATGGCTTCGGGAACCCCACTGATGGCCAGGAAACGCGAGAACAGATTGGCGCCCACCGCGATGATGAAGATCGCCGCAGTCATTTTCGCCGTGTCCAGAAGCGCGATCTTTGAGACTCTCCAGTTCAGAGTGCCGCGCGCAGCCGCAATCCCGAAAGACAGCGCAGCTCCGACCGCGCCAGCTTGGGTGGGGGTGAAAAATCCTGAGAACAACCCGCCAAACACGCCCAACACCAGCAACAACAAGGGCCATGTTTCGCCCAAAGCTTCAAATCGCTCCGACCAAGTCGAGCGTTCGTCCAGCGGAGGCGCAAGTTCGGGATTGATCCGCACGCGAATGATGATCACCGCCGCGTAGCCCAGCATCGTCAGCAGACCCGGGACGATTGCGGCAAGAAACAGCTTGCTGATCGCGACTTCAGCGAAGATCCCGTAAATGATCAGAAGGATGCTCGGTGGAATGAGCGATCCCATCGTCCCGGCCGCAGCGACGACGGCGGTGCTCAAACCGGGATCGTATTTCCGCTTGAGCATTTCCGGCACAGCGATCCGTCCCATGGCCGCAGCACAGGCAAGGCTGGAACCGGCCGCCGCCGAAAACAGCGCGGCCCCTCCGACACTGGCCACTGCCAGCCCGCCGGGCAGAAACGACAGCCAAATCCGCGCGGCCTTGAAAATCCCGCGCGTGATGTCGGTCTGATAACAGACGTAACCCATCAAAAGGAACATCGGGATCGAACTGAGGGTCCAGTGCGCTGCAAAATCATAGGGCACGGCCGTCAGCAGACCGAATGCCGCCCCGCTGCCCAACATGGCCCAGAACCCGAAGAAGGACACGATACCCAGTGCAACCGCTATTGGGAGGCGCAACAATACCAGCACGATCACAGAGACGATGCCGAAAAGGCCGATTTGAAAAAAGCTCACCGTCGTGCTCCTATTCGTACATGTCGTGATTGAGACTGGCCATGCCTGTTTCGGTGAAGGGGCGTTGGATCAGCTTTGCCAGCAAAAGCAGCACCATCAGCCCCGCGCCAATTGGCAGAAAGAAGCGACCGGGCCAGACGGTCACCGCCGCCATGCCCATGGATTTTTCTCCAACGGTGTATTTCTCGACGGCGTCTATCCAGGTCTGCCAGGTCAGCAGGCCGTAGAACATCGCAGATAATGCCAGCGCCAGCATGTCCAGAACGGTCCTGCCCGCCGCCGGGATCAGATCGTGGATCAGATCGACCTTGATGTGCTCGTTGGTGAATTCGACGAAGGGTAGCGGCAGGAAGACCAACCCAACCATGTAGTAATAAGACACGTAATCCACCGTTCCAGGCAGCGGCTCGGCGACAAACTGGCTCAGAACAACATCGAGCGTAACATGGACCATCATCAGCGCCGCCAGGGTAGTCGCAACATAGGTGATAATCCGCGACACCCAGCCAAGTCGTGCAATAACTGTTTCCATCGCTATCTCTTCCCTGTCGTAATAAGGGCGCAAACCGCTTGGTCAGGCGCCACGGAAAACCGGTTTTCTCTTGCTCAGGAAGGCGTCGATGCCTTCGGCGTGATCCGTGCTCTTGATGATTTGCCCCTGAACGATGGCTTCTGTTTCAAGAAAGCTCTCCAGCGAAGGTTGCATCGCGGCGCGCATCAGCCGCTTGGTACCGGCCAGGGCAAAGGTCGGTCCTGCGGCCAGATCTGCCGCATAATCCAGCGCCGCCGTGTCGAGGGCATCATCGGAATGAACCTGGCTTGCCAAACCAAGGCTCAGGGCTTCATCGGCCGGCACCAGCCGCGCAGAAAAGGCAAGGTCCGTTGCACGCTGCCGCCCGATCAGGTTCTGAAGAAAAAACGCCGCGCCGCCATCCGGGGCCAGGCCGACCTTGCGAAAGACCTGACCGAGTTTTGCAGTCTCGGAAAGCAGGACGACGTCGCAGGCCAGCGCCATGCTCAGACCGATCCCGACTGCGGGACCGCGCACTGCGGCAACCACAGGCTTCTCACAATTGAATATGGACAGGATCATCTGATGTGCCCTGTACAAACGGGCCCGATCACCCCAGACATCGTCCTTGCCCATGGTCGAAATATCCGCGCCCGCACAAAAGGCTCGGCCCTCGGCCCGGAATAGAACTGCCCTTATTTGCGGGTCGGTTTGAATGTCGCGAAACGTGTCCATGAGTTCGACGCGCATTTCGAGGGTCAGCGCATTCAGCTTGTCGGGCCGGTTCAACGATACGATGGCCAGACCTTCTGAGTGTTCTACAGTGATATCACTTGCCATGACCGCCCCTCCCTGTGGCGCATTTTCGTCAATCAGTGAACAGCGACCGTGCAATCCCGTTCTTATGTATCTGGGTCGTTCCCCCGGTGATCGTCAGCATCCGCACATCCCGCACCATCCGCTCCAACGGAAGCGAACCGAAATAGCCGTAGCCGCCGAACATCTGCATGGCGTCATGGGTTACGCGTTGCGCCATTTCGGTGGCCTGAACCTTGGCGATCGAAGACAATGTGGGATCGGGCTGGCCGCGGTCGATCAACGACAGCGCCGTATAGCACAGCGACCGTGCGGCCTCGATCTGCACCTTCATGTCCGACATCATCCATTGCAGCCCTTGCATTTCAGACAGCGCCTTGCCGAATTGCCGGCGGGTTTTCATGTAGTCGCGCGCGAGGTCGAACGCCCCTTCGGCGACACCAAGCGCCAGAATCCCCATGCCGACGCGCGTGGCGTTGTAAACGCCCAGCGGGCGGACAAAGCCGCTGGAATTGTCGGCCAGCCCTTCGGTCACGATGTTTTCGGACGGCACCCGAACGTCGTCAAAGTGGATCTCGCATTCGTTGCAGCCGCGTGCGCCCATCTTCTGTTCGAGGATTTTCACCGTCACGCCGGGGCTTTCGCGTTCCACCAGAACCGTGCCAATGCCGCGCGCGCCCTTGCTGTCGCAGAACCGCGCATAAACCAGAAGATAATCGGCCCGGTCGCCGAAGGTGGTAAAAATCTTGCCACCGTTCAGTACATAGTCGTTGCCGTCCTGCCGCAGCGAGGTCGTCACTGCCGTGGCGTCCGAGCCTGCCTCAGGCTCGGTCCAGGAAATCGCGCATTCGATCTCACCCGCCGCAAAGCGCGGCAGGAAATCGCGCTTCAGCGCGTCGCTGCCGCAGGTGGCGATGATCCGGGGCGAGACGTTCTGATCGTGGACGATCAGCGCGGTGTTGAAATCCACCTTCGCCAGTTCCTCGATCACGAGGTAGCAATCCACCAGCGGCGCACCACCGCCGCCAAATTCCTCGGGGATGGTCATGCCCAGATAGCCAAGCGCGGCCAGGCGATTGTGGTTTTCCTCGGGGTAGATACCTTCGCGGTCCCAGCGCGCGGCGCGGTCTCGGAATTCCCCCAGTGCCAGCTTGTGCGCGGCATCCTTGAGAGCGATCTGTTCTGTCGTCAACAAAGAGGGATGCATCCGCCCTACCCCCGCCGCTGGTTGAAGCTGTGGCCATAGACCATGGCGGCAATCGTGTTACGCAGGATCTCAACGGTGCCACCGCCCAGCGCGAAACCGCGCGCGTCCCGCACCATACGCTCCAGGGGGTATTCGCGTGTATAGCCGTTATGGCCATGAATCTGGAGCGCGTCGTTCGTGACCCGCTGCGCCATTTCGTTGGCGTAGAGCTTGGCCATGGTTGCGTCCATCGGATCGGGAAAGCCGTTCGGGGCCGGGTTGGTTGCCGCCCGATAGACCATCAGGCGCGCAGCATGGAGCTGCGTGGCCATGTCGGCGATCTTCCATTGCAGGCCCTGGAATTCCTTGATCGGGCGCCCGAACTGATGGCGGATCTCGGAATACGACTTGGCAGCCTCGAAAGCACCCTGCGCCAGCCCGACGCACATCGCTGCGTTGCCCACCCGCTCGGGACCGAAACTGCTCATCAACAGCGCGAAGGAGCGCGAGCTTTCGGGATCGCCCTCAACCAGAACGTCCTCTGGGCCGGCCTTGTAGTTTTCAAGGATGATCTCGGCCTCTGTAAGACCCCGGCCACCCATCTTCAGCGATATGTGGCCGATCCGCGCGCCCGGCTTCTTCAGATCGACGACAAAGGCACCGATCCCCTTTGCTCCGCTGGCCTTGCCGAAACGGCAGAAGACCAACGCATAATCGGCCACATGGGCGCCCGTGGACCAGCATTTGTTCCCGTTCAGCACCCAGCCGTCGCCATCCTTGGTGGCCGTGGTGCGCAGGTCGGTCACGGCCGACCCAGCCTCGGGTTCGCTGATGGCGATTGCGATGAATTTCTTGCCGGCCGCCATGTCTGGCAGGAACCGCTTTTTCTGTTCGTCGCTGCCAAGAACGCTGATCGCCCGGGATGGGCCGTTCAGGTAGAGCTGCGAGACCAGCGCCGTGTTGAAACAGACCCGCGCCATTTCTTCTAGAAACACCGTGCCCTGGATCACCGGCGCGCCGGAGCCGCCGTATTCTTCAGGGATGAACATGCCCAGATAGCCAAGTTCGGCCAGCTTGTCGCGGTTTACGGTCGGAAACTCTTCGGTTTCGTCCCAATGGGCGGCCATGGGAGCAAACTCGCGCTCAGCCAGCTTGCGGGCCGCGTTGCGAAAATCCTCCAATTCCGGATCGAGGTTGAACATGTCAGTAGGTGTCCTTTGATTGAGCAGAAGGCAGGTCCTGTTCCAGCGCGCTCAGGATGCGCGCCGTATCGGCGCCTGCGGCTGGTGCGGGGATAGGGGCGACCTGTGGGTGAGCCGCGAAACGCATCGGCAGCCCTGGAACAGGGACCTTGCCCAGGTCTGGATGCGGAAGGTCATGGATCATACCGCGGGCGCGCATGTCTTCGTCCGACACCACTTCAGCGAGCGTGCGCACCGGGGCGCCCGGCACATGTGCGCCGCTCAGGGCCGCGAAAATCTCGGCGCGGGTATGACGTGAGGTCCACGCCG
This sequence comes from Aliiroseovarius sp. YM-037, assembly GCF_048060095.1. Lineage (NCBI taxonomy): Bacteria > Pseudomonadati > Pseudomonadota > Alphaproteobacteria > Rhodobacterales > Paracoccaceae > Aliiroseovarius > Aliiroseovarius sp. YM-037. Next base: position 95,942 of record NZ_JBLUOA010000007.1, read on the forward strand.
TCACCCAGCCATCGACTCGGGCACGCTGCGCGCAGCGCGCGGGCCCTTCGGCCAGGTCGGGATCTTCGGCCAGTTCAGGGCGGCCCATGGCGCGGATCAGTTGCTGCCAGTGGCGATCGTTCAGGCACATGATGGCCACCTGTCCGTCTTGCGCCGGAAACAGATCGTAGGGTGCGACCTTGAGCACAGCCTGACTATTGCCGGCCCGGTCAGCGAAACCGTGGGACGCCAACAGAAAACTTGCGATATTCGATGCCAGCGCGTGGTGTGCGACGTCCTGCATTGCGATTTGGACAAAATCCCCGCGCCCTGTCGCGCCGCGCGCATGCAACGCTGCCATAATGCCACCAAAAAGGTGGATACCGCCCAGAAAATCGGTGATCGCTGCACCGCATTTCACCGGTGGACCATCGGGAAACCCGGCCACCGACATCAGACCCGTCAGGGCCTGAATAGGAAAATCCATCGCCGGTGCATCGCGATAGACGGAATCAGCCGCGTAGCCCTTTCCTGACCCCATGACCAGGCGCGGATTGCGGGCACAGAGTGTTTCCCACCCCAGCCCCAGTTTCTCCATCGTACCGGGACGGAAATTCTCGATTAGAACATCGGCCGTATCTGCCAGCGCCAGCAGGGCGGTGCGCCCGTCCTTGGACCCCAGATCGAGCGTCACGCTCTGTTTGCTGGAATTGAGCATCATCGCTGCGGGGTTCTCGCGCCCACCCGCGATGCCGCGGATACTGTCGCCGCCGGGCGGCTCGACCTTGATGACCTCTGCCCCCATGAGCGCGAACATCAGACCGCAATAGGGCCCAAGGTAGACCTGCCCGAGGTCGATCACCCTGAGACCGGCCAGCGGGCCACTGTCAGCCGCCGCGTTCATGATCCGACAAAGCGCGGCGGACGCTTTTCCTTGAAAGAGGCGACCGCCTCGCGGTGATCTTCGGTCTGCATGATATGGGCTTCGGCGGTTGCCTCGATCTCGAGATAGGTCGCGAAATCGCAATCCATGCCACGGTTCAGCATCGACTTGCCCAGCCCAAAGGCTCGGGTCGGCCCTTCGGCCAGACGCGCGGCCAGCGCAGCGGCCTCTGCGTCGAGCGCGTCTTCTTTGTGGATTGCGTGGACGATCCCAAGGTCGTGCGCCTCTTGGGCATCGATCACCTGGGCCGTCAGGAACATCGCCTTCGCCCGGTGCGTCCCGACCGTCCGCGCTAGCAAGTAAAGCCCGCCACCGTCGGGCACGATCGCCACGCGCGCATAGGCCTGGCAAAAGCGGGCCGAGGGCGCTGCCAGGATCACGTCAGCCAGAAGTGCAATGTTGAACCCCACGCCAAAGGCCGGCCCGGCAACCGCTGCGACGACCGGCTTTTCAAGATCATATAGCATCCGGGTTACGCGGTGCTGTTGTTTCATGCGGTCCCGCATGGCCACAGGCGAAGAACCGGCGAAAGTGTTGATGTCACCTCCGGCGCAAAACGCGCCCCCGGCGCCCGTGATCAACAGCGCGCGCACGCGGTCATCGTCGCGCACCTGGGTGACGATGTGTTCCATCTCTTTGCGTGCGTCTTGATCAAGGGCATTCTTCTTCTCGGGAAAATCGAAGGTCATCCGACCAACGCTTTCCGAGCGGCTGTAGAGCAAAGGCACCGCTTCCTCCTCCCAGAATGGGCTAGCATGGAACACGATAGGAGTGGCATTGATCGACGGGCTATAGTCCGGTGCGGAATATCACACATGCGTAAAATTCACCCGTTCTGTGTATTTCCTTGCGGTCTACTGGCACGCTTGTTTTGGCTTCCCTTCCCATGCGCGCCCGTCAAGGCTACGGGCCTCGGCACCCCCTGTTGAAACAGCAAAGAAGAAGTAGACAATGTACTCCGACACCCCTCTCGGCCGCTTGCGCCTGCCCTTGATCTGCTCGCCCATGTTCCTGGTGTCCGGGCCGGATCTTGTCATCGCCCAGTGCAAGGCCGGCGTTATCGGCAGCTTTCCGGCGCTGAACGCACGCGAGTCCGAAGGGGAGCCGCCGCTGCTCGACGCTTGGCTCAAGCGCATCACCGAAGAGCTTGACGCGCACAATCAGGCCAATCCCGATCGGCCCGCCGCGCCCTTTGCGGTCAACCAGATCGTCCATCGTTCGAATGATCGGATTGAGCGGGACGTCGAAATATGTGCGCGCTGGAAAGTGCCGGTCTGGATTACATCAATGGGCGCACGAGAAGACGTCAATCAGGCGGCGCATGATTGCGGCGGCATTGTACTGCACGACGTGATCAACAACAAATACGCCAGGAAAGCAATCGACAAGGGCGCCGACGGCCTGATCGCGGTCTGCGCTGGCGCGGGCGGCCACGCCGGTGCCTTGTCACCTTTTGCGCTGGTTCAGGAAATCCGGGAATGGTTCGATGGTCCGCTTGCCCTGTCGGGGTCCATCGCGACCGGGCGTGCCGTTCTGGCGGCACAGGCCATGGGCGCGGATTTTGGTTATATCGGATCGCCCTTCATTGCCATGACCGAGGCGGTGGCGTCGGAGGATTACAAGCAGATGATTGTCGACGGCGGGGCCGATGATATTGTGTATACCAACTATTTCAGCGGCGTGAATGCCAACTATCTGAAACCGTCGGTACGGGCGGTTGGCCTTGATCCTGACAACCTAGCCGGTATCGGCAACAAGCTCGATCTGGCCACCGGCGCCGTTCGCCCCAAGGCCTGGCGCGACATCTGGGGCAGCGGTCAGGGGATCGGAGCGGTGAAAGAGGTGATGACGACGGCGGCGTATGTCGACCGTCTCGACCGGGAATACCACGCCGCCAAAGATGCCCTCGGTCCCTGACGAAAGAGGGCGGCAGGTTGCCCAGCCGCCCTTCTGTTCCTGCCGTTGTCGCAGATGATCGAGAAGCGATCTCAGCCGTCTTTCTGGTTGATGATCAGTTCTGCATTCTCGGGTAGTTCCGAAACAATGCTCACCTCGTCGGCGCGGATTCGTGCATGCAGTTTGAAGGTTTCGACGGCGGCTGTTTCCGCAGCAGAAGCGTCGGCACCATCATCCAGCACAAGCGAGAGGCGGATCATGTCGCGATCGTTCTCGCGCGTTACCATGGCCTGCGCGGCCTTTGCGCCGGGCGTGCCGATGACAACTTCTTCGATCACGCGCGGGTAAACGAATATCTCACGCACTTTGACCGCTGCGCCGACCCGGCCCTGCAGTGCGGAAATCCGGCTGACGGTGCCATCCGCGTTGCTCTCCAGCGCAAAGGCGCTGTCGCCGGTACCGAACCGGATCATCGGCCAGGTGGCATCGCGCGCGGTCACAACAACCTCACCAGGTTCCCCGTGAGCGACCTGTTCTCCGCTGACCGGATCGCAGATTTGCACCACGCGGTCGGGGTGAACCACATAGCCTTCGCCGCCATCCTCATAGGCGACAAGGCCCAGATCCGCAGTGGCATAGGCAGCCCAGGTGGAGACGCCATAGTCGGCCTCGATCCGGCGGCGCTTGGCCATCCAGTCGCCCATCTCACCGCCGAGGAAGGCCGTCTTTACCTTCCATGCGTCGCGGCCATAGGTTTCGATCACCTTGTCCGCCAGCGTCAGGAAAAACGCGGTCGAGGCGCAGATCGAGGTCACGCCGGTTTCGACGATGATCTGTGCCTGAAGCTCGGTATTTCCAACGCCTCCGGGGATAACCGTGGCGCCGGCGGACTGTGCCGCTTCATCGAACAGCAAGCCTGCCGGCACGAGGTGGTACATCCAGGTGTTCAGGATGATATCCCCGGGCCCCACGCCGGCCGCCTTGAACAGCAGGTCCAGACCGTGGCCGCCACCGCCCGAAAGTGCCGGTTCGAAAATCGGGCCGGGGGATACGTAGATCCGCCCGATATCCTTGAGATCCGAGGCGAGGAACCCGCCGAAGGGTGGATTGTCACGCTGGATCTTCAGAAGCTCCTCCTTCTTCATCACCGGAAGACGCGAGAGGTCCGCCACCGATGTGACGGCTGCCGGATCAAATCCGGCAGCCGTAAATCGCGATTTCAGGCCAGGAGCCTTTTCGGCCGCAGCGGCATAGGCTTGCGCTATATCTTGGTAGATATCTTCAGACATTTCCATGCCTCCTCGTCCAATCAGGCGTTAAAGCGGGCAGTCCTTGCGGAAGTTCGGCGCGCGCTTCTCCCGATGTGACAGAACGCCTTCCCTGACGTCTTCACCCATGAAACCGAGCATCTCCAGCGCGGTCGACGCATCGAAGATCGGGCCAGCCTGGCGCAGCCAGTTGTTCAGCGAATACTTGGTCCAGCGGATTGCGCTTTGCGAGCCGTTGGCCAGCTCGACGGCCGTGTCCAAAGCGATTTGTTGCAACTCGTCATCTTCGACGCACATTGAGACAAGGCCGATGCGCTCGGCCTCTTCGCCCGAAACCGGCTTACAAGTCATCAGATAGTATTTCGCCTTGGCCATCGAAGTCAGCAGCGGCCAGATGATCGCCGCGACATCGCCAGCGGCAACACCCAGGCGCGGGTGACCATCGACAATCTTGGCCTTCTTCCCGGCAATCGAGATGTCGGCGAGGATGGCGACCACAAGACCGGCACCGGCCGCAGGTCCGTTGATCGCGGAAATAATGGGTTTGTTGCAGTTGATGATGTTGTAGACAAGGTCTTTGGCCTCTTTCCAAGTCTTCATGATCTCGTGCGAGTCGCCGATCATTTTTTCAATCAAGCTGAAATCACCGCCGGCGGAAAACGCCTTTCCCGCGCCGGTTACAATGACCGCGTTGATGTCGGGATCGCGGTCGATATCGATCCACATGTCCGTCATCTGGGTATGGGTTTCCGCGTCCACGGAATTAAAGGACTCAGGGCGGTCAAAAGTGATGCGCAGGACGCGATCCGCCGGGTAGTCAAATTTCAGTTTGTCGTACTTTGCATAGCGCTCCGACATAGTTCTTTTCCTCCGTAGGGTGTGGGTATGAGTATGGGTTCAGCCAGGCAGTCCGAGGACGGCCTTGGACAGAATGTTTCGTTGGATTTCGTTCGATCCACCGTAGATCGTGGTCGGTCTGGCCTTATAAAAGCTCGCAAGGACATCGACACTTACGTTGCCGACTTGAAGTGGCCCGATTGTGCCACCGTCGGGGCCGGCCGCTTCGATCATAAGCTCGGTAATGCGCTGAAAGCACTCAGTCACCCAGATTTTGAGCATCGAGACATCCGCGCCGAGCGTTTCACCTCGCTTGAGCTGATCGGCAAAACGGGCGTATAGCGCGGCGTGATCTTCAACATCGAGTGCGGCTTGGGCAAAGCGGTCGCGGAACACCGGATCATCGAAAGCGCCACGGCCCCGGGCAAAGCTTTCCAGTTGCCCCAGTGCGTTCTGGGCCAGGCTTGGTGAGCCGATGAAGATGCGCTCGAAACTCAGAAGCGCCTTGGCCATCGTCCAGCCCTTGTTCAACTCGCCCACGAGGTTTTCACTGGGCGTACGGGCATTGTCGAAGAAGACCTCGCAAAACTCGGTCTCGCCCGACAGGGTAGTGATCGTGCGCACCTCGACTCCAGGTTGATCCATCGGAGCGAGCAGGAAACTGATGCCCTGTTGTTTCTTGGGCGCGTCCGGATCGGTGCGCACCAGCATGAAGATGTGCGTGGCATCATGCGCCATCGTGGTCCAGATCTTCTGTCCGTTGATGACAAATTCGCCGCCATCAATCTCTGCGCGTGTGCGCAGGTTGGCCAGATCGGATCCGGCGCCGGGTTCCGAATAGCCCTGACACCAGATGTCTTCACAACTCAGGATACGCGGCAGCCAATAGTCTATCTGTTCCTGGGTGCCAAACTTGATAATCAGCGGGCCGACCATCTGCACGCCCATGTCGCGGCCACGATTGACGCCCCAGCGTTGCTGCTCCTCGTAGAAAATCAGAAGCTTGGCGGCGTTCAGCCCCATGCCGCCGTATTCCGCAGGCCAGGCCGGCGCGACCCAGCCCTTGGCGTGCAGCTTGCGGTGCCAATGTTCGATCTCGGCGAACTTGGGACGATGCGGCAGGTGGCGCAGCTCCTCGGGATATTCCGCCTCGAAGAACTGGCGCACTTCTTTGCGGAAGTCCGCATCGCTCATTGCGTTGCAGTCGGTCATTGTGCTGCCCCCTCTGCTTCGCGTGCATCGAACCAAATCCGCCTGTGATAGGCGTCGTCGCCCAACCAGGCCGACAGCACCAGCGCCCGGTTCAGGTAGAGCCCGATATCGAACTCATCCGTGTACCCGACCGCCCCGTGCAACTGGATCGCATCACGGGTAATTCTTTTGCCGGCCGTAACCGCACGCGCCTTGGCACGGCTGGCAAGCTGCGCCCGAACTTTCGGATCGGTTTCGCTGTCCATCAGCGCCAGAACTTCGCGGACGCCCGCCTGTGCAACCTCGCACATCACGTTGAGGTCGACAGCACGATGCTGGATGACCTGGAATGACCCGATCGGCTTGTCGAACTGCTCGCGGGTCTTGATGTACTCGAGCGTAATCTCGAAGGCGCACTCGCTCAGGCCGACAAGCTCGGCCGCGGCAAGCGCCGTTGCATCGGCGACAGCCTCGGCAAGCGCAGCCTGAACCGCGTCGCCGCTGGCCAGTTCCGCGGCCGGTGTTCCTGAAAACGAAAGCTCGCCCAGGGAACTGCCGTCGGCCTGCGCCCGCTTGTCGATGACAACCCCGTCCGCGGTGGCCTCGGCCAAGACGAGAACCGGTCCACCATCTTGTTCGGCCACGACGAGGAACCCTCGCGATCCGGTCGCACTGACCACCCAAGCCTTGTTTCCGGTTAGCCGCCCGTCCGCGTATCGGCAGGTCGCATCGGCGGGCGCCCCGCCCGGGCCACGTTCCTGCCAGGCAACCGCCAGTGAAACCTCGCCGCCGATGAGCTGCGCCATCTTCGGATGTTCCGGGCAAAGGCGACGCAGAAGGCCGAGACTCAGACCGATCGTCAACACGACCGGTTCCGGTGCAATCACGCGACCGGCCTCTTCTGCGATAACGCCCCCGGCGGCCAGGCCCATGCCAAGACCCCCCTGCTCTTCGGGCACCGCCACGCCGAAAACGCCGGCCTCAGCCAGTTCCCGGACCATCTTCGGGTCGAAACTGCCCCCGGCATCACGGAGTTTTCGGGCTCTTCCACTTCCGCCCGCGCGTTCGAACAGGGTGCGCGCGCTCTCCCGCAACAGGCGAAGGTCTTCTTGTTCGCTGGAAATTGTATCAGTCTGTGTCATTTTGTTTTCGCTGGATCATCACGGGGGTGTCGGTCGAAAAAACGACCTCGCCCTCGGGGTTTTTGGCGCTAAGCGTATAGTGCAAAACACCTCTGTCGGGCTTGCTTCTTGAAGGCGTGACCGCGTTGACTGTCAGTTCGACATCAAGGGGTTCGTTCGGGCGCACCGGCCGCAGCCAGCGCAGATTGTCAAAGCCCATGCCACCGATATTGGCAACATCGACCATCATTTCGGTCATGACGGGCTTGAATGCCTCCAGCATCGTCTGAAAGCCCGAGGCAATCAGGCTGCCGTGAATGGTGGCCGCATAGGCTTCGTCGGTGTGGAGCCGCTGCGGATCCCATACCTCGGCAAATGCCTTTATCGAGTCTGCGCTCATCGGGGCACTGCGAAAGTGATAGACTTGGCCCGGCGCGAAATCCTCCAGATACTTCAAGAAGCACCCTCCTTTGCGAAACCGGAATCATATCCGTTGGCATCCCGGGAAATTCGTACGCGGTTGAATTCTTCCAGCTTCGGATAGGTTTCCTTGAAGGCCACTAGGAATTCGCCCATGGGCGCGTCGAAATAGAGTCCCCGATCGTTTACATATTCCATGTGCCGGTGGTCCAGCTCATCGAACTCGTGGAAAAGCGCATCGTGATAGCCGTCGAAGACCAGTGGTTTGACCCCGAATCTTTTACACAGCTCCATGTTAAATGCAGGTGTTACTTTGTAGGGCTCACCATCCAGCCACAGTTGAACGTAGCCGTGATAGATGAATAGGTCAGTTCCCATCAACTCCTGCAGCTTAGGGGTGTTCAGGTGGTTGCGCACATCGGCAAACCCAAGTGCGGCGGGGATACCCACAGCACGCAAACAGGCCGCAAGCAGGATCGCCTTGGGAACGCAAAATGCCGCTTCTGCCCCTGCGATCCGGCTGGCACGGTAAGAATCTTCATCCAGCGCAAAACAATATGGGTCGTAACGAATGTCGTCGCGAACCGCTTCAAACAGACGGATCGCCTTGTCCCGCTTGGTTGCATCCGGCGAAAGATCGCGCAAAGCCGCTGTCACAAACTCCTGCACTTCGAGGCTGTCGCTTTCGACATAGTGCGACGGCATGACATAGCGCTCGGCTTCTGCAGGCAGGTGATCATCGGACTCGGCCATTGGATCTCTCCATTTTTCTAACAATTGTTAGAATAGTGATTCACCACCAGCACGTCAACGGGATTTAATCTGTATCCGGCGCGTCCAGCCCGTAACGCGCATTGTCTTCTCCCAAGGCGGCCGCAACTCCGACCGAGTTGGCCGGAGACCGGAACTCCGGCGCAATTGGTAGCGGCAATGCGGGCGCATTCTGGCCGGATACGCTCAGGGTTCGCCCAAAAACGTCACGCGCTTTGAAATGCGGGTCACGCGACGCCTCGGCGGGCGTTTTTACGACCGAACAGCAACAATCGGCCGTCGCCAGCAAAGGCTCCCAATGGGTCGAGGGCTGTTTCCCCAGACGACGCGCAACTTCCGCAGCACAGGAATCAGGCTCGGACCAGTCATCGCGAAGCGCCGACGGCAAACCGATGACATCGCAGAACGACTGCCAGAACTTTTCTTCCAACGCGCCAACGGCGATCTGACGCCCGTCCGCAGCCGTATAAAGCCGATACCGGGCCAGGCCGCCCGTCAGGCGGCTGCCGCCGCTTTCGATGTTTTGCCCGGCGATCACACCTTCGGCATGGGCCCAATAGGCAAAGGCGAACACCCCCTCGGACATGGCGATATCCAGATGCGTCCCCTGCCCGTTTGCCTGCCGCGCAATCAGGGCCAGCAGGATATTCATCACCGCCGGATAGGTTCCGCCTCCGATATCGGCGACCAGCCCGAACGGTGCCGTTGGTTGGTCATCCGGTCCGCAGCTCAGCGACAGGATACCCGCATCACCGACGTAGTTAAGGTCGTGGCCAGCGGCGCTGGCCTTTGGTCCGGTCTGGCCATAGCCGGTGATCGAACAATAGATGAGACCGGGATTGATCTCGCGCACAGCTTCATAACCAAGACCGAGCCGGCCCATCACGCCGGGACGGAACTGCTCTACCAGAATATCGGCCTTCTCGATCAAGGGGCGCAGAAGATTCACTGCGCCCCTTGATTTTAGGTCGATGGCCACCGATCGCTTGCCGTGGTTCAACACAGCAAAGCCGATGCTCTCTCCTTCGATCATGGGTTCAGTGTGGCGCGCGTCCTCACCGACCCCAGGCCGTTCGAACTTGACAACTTCGGCGCCGGCCTCGGAAAGCATGAGCGTTGCCATCGGACCGGGAAGAAGGGTGCTGAAATCCAACACCAGAATACCCTTGAGCGGTTGGGTCATCTTCTGCTCTTCACGCGAAGCGCGCGGCGCCATTGTTCAGAACAACGACGTCGCGTGCCGGGACCGACGCGCGAAACCGGGCCTCGCCGTCCTCTTCCCAAATTTCGAACCGCACGGTTTCGCCGGGATAGACCGGCGCCGAGAACCGAACATCCAAGCCGACAAGCCGGGCCGCATCATAGTCGAGCAACGTCTTGAGGATCGCCCGGGCCGCCAGCCCGTAGGTTGCCAGACCATGCAGGATCGGGCGATCGAACCCAACCGAACGGGCGACATCCGGGTCAGCGTGAAGCGGATTGAAATCGCCGCTGAGGCGATAAATGAGCGCCTGACGTGGCAGGGTTTCGATTTCACAGACGTGATCGGGCGCGCGGTCAGGCAGCGCTGCCGGTGCCGGGCCCGCCTTGTTTTCACCGCCAAAGCCGCCATCGCCGCGACAGAAGGCCGACATCGCCACGCGCGCCAGCTTTTCACCGCTGTCCGCGTCGATAATATCGCGGCTTTGGTAGATGACGGCACCCTTGCCCTCGCCCTTGTCGGAGATGAAGTCGATCTTGCTGCGGCCGATAATCCGGCCATGGGTCGGCAGCGGCTTGTAGATATCCAGCCACTGTTCACCATGTAGCACTTGCTGCCAGTTCACACCGGTCTTGGGATCGCGCAGCCAGAAGCCGGGGTACCCCATAGTGACCGCCATTGCGGGCACCGCCTTAAGCCCGTTCTCATAGACATAGGCCAGTTCCTTTTTGTCGGTCGGATCCTCGCCGAACCCAAGGCCGAGCGCATACAGGATGGTATCCCGCTCGGTCAGTGTCTGTTCAATTTCCTCAAAGTCCCAGTTCGACAGTGCATCAAAATCCAATGGCATTATCTTTCCTCCCTTAATTGCCGTCAGAGCGTGTTTTGCGATCCAAGTATTGCCGTGACCTGACTGGACAGCACACCGCCGTTGCCATGCGCCAGCGCCAGGTCGACATCCCTCAACTGAATGCCAGGCGCGTCGCCACGGATCTGACGCGCAGCCTCGATCACCGTGAAGATGCCGTACATACCGGGGTGTACGCAGGACAGGCCCCCGCCATTCGTGTTCACAGGCAAGACGCCGCCAGGCGCGATTCGCCCGCCTTCGACGAAGGCCCCGCCCTCGCCCTTGGCGCAGAACCCCAGATCTTCAAGAAACAGGATGGTATTGATGGTGAAGGCATCATAAAGCTCGACCGCCTGGATGTCCGCAGCGGTCACTCCGGCCGCCGCAAAGGCGCGCGCGCCTGAGTCGCGGGCGGCGGTCACGGTGAAATCTTTCATCTGCGAAATCTGCCGGTGCGAGCTTTCCGCAGCACTGCCCAGCACATAGACAGGCGCCTTTGGGAAATCCCGGGCGCGGTCCGCGCGTACCAGAACAATCGCACCGCCGCCGTCGGTGACAAGACAACAATCGCGCACGGTCAACGGATCGCCCACCATGCGCGCGCCCAACACGTCCTCGCGGGTCAGCGGGCCGCGCTCGAAAGCTTCGGGGTTGTGCTGCGCCCAGGCCCGCGCGGCAACGGCCACGTCGGCCAGCTGTTCGCGGGTGGTGCCATATTCATGCATGTGCCGCGCCGCGGCCATCGCATATGCCGAGATCGGATAGCGCGGATTGTACGGCGCCTCATGGGCCGGCGGGCGCGAGGCGGTCACCAGTCTGCCCGACGCGGTGCGCTGATTGGAGCCATAGACAATCAGGGCGACAGCACACAGACCGGCATCAAGCGCCATGGTCGCAGACGTCAGATAATTCACGAAGGATGATCCGCCCGACATCGTGCCATCAATGAGACGCGGCTGAATGCCCAGATACTCTGCCGCCATAAGCGCCGGCATACTGTCTTCCATCATGGTGCAGAACAGCCCGTCCACGTCGGACAGTTTCAGCCCGGCATCGCCAAGCGCTGCAAGTGCGGACTGCGCCATGACATCATATGCCGTCAGACCATGGGCCTCGCCGAAACCGGCATGACCGGTTCCCACGATGGCGGATTTTCCCCGAAGTTCAGCGGTCATATCTTATCCCTCCGACGGCTTGAAAAGCACGGCCGGAGCGCCCTCGGCCTCGCCCACGAAAGCGGTTACAGCCATGTCGATGGCGACCTCACCCGGAGCAATGCCCTCGACCCGGCTCATCATCCGGACGCCCTCGTCCAGTTCGACAACGCACACGTTGTAGTCGCCCCCCCGTTCAGGCTTTCGGCGCACGACGGTTGTGGTGTGGACCCGTCCCTTGCCGGTAGCCTGCTTCCACGAAATCGCAGTGCCATGACAATGGGGACACAGGACTCGCGGGAAAAAATGATAGGCCCCGCAGTCTTCGCACTTTGGCAGCAGGATCTCTCCCTTTGTCAGCGCGCCCTGGAAAATATGGTCTGGTCCTTTGGCGTCCGGCACCGGCGTTCTCCTTCAAGTAATCCAGTCTCTGGTTAAGCGTATTGATAATATTTCTAACAAATGTTAGATTTAGTCAACCTCTTTGGAACATTTGCGGGATACTCATGTCAGGTTCAGATTTAGCCCCCCTTTCTGGCAAACTCGTCGTTGCGCTCGAACAGGCAGTCGCAGCGCCTTTTTGCTCCTCGCGGCTGGCCGATGCCGGCGCGCGCGTGATCAAGATCGAACGCAAGGGCGCAGGCGATTTTGCCCGCGCCTACGATGCCGCCGCCAACGGTGAAAGCGCCTATTTCACATGGCTGAACCGAGGCAAAGAATCGGTCGCCCTGGACATTAAAGCTGACGAGGACCGGGAAATCCTGCTCAGGATGCTGGAAAACGCGGATGTGTTTGTTCAAAACCTGCTGCCGGGCGCGCTGGCCAAGCTCGGGCTCGATTCCGCGAGTCTGCGAGAGAGGTTCCCGCGTCTCGTGACCTGCGACATCACCGGATACGGTGAGGACGGCCCGATGCGCAATGCCAAGGCCTATGATCTTCTGGTGCAATGCGAAAGCGGTCTGGCATCGGTGACCGGCACGGCGGACGGACCGGGGCGGGTTGGCGTTTCCGTCTGCGATATCGCCACCGGTATGACAGCCCATGCCGGAATTTGCGAAGCACTTGTCGGGCGTGATCGCACCGGCAAGGGCAGCGGTGTTTCGGTGGCAATGTTTGACGTGATGGCCGACTGGATGTCGGTTCCGCTGCTTTATCACGATTACCTTGGCAAGCCGACACCGCGTGTCGGACTGAACCACACGGTCATCTGCCCATACGGGGCCTATGCGTGCAAGGACGGTCAGCTTGTCGTCATTACCGTGCAGCACAGCGGCGAATGGCTACGGTTCTGTGAACACATACTGGGCGACGCGACTCTGGCTAACGACCCCCGGTTTCATGACAACACGGCGCGAATTGAAAACAAGCCCGCGCTCGAGGCGCTCATCAAGGCCGTGTTCTCCTCTCATGACCGCGCCGAGATGCTGAAGCGGTTTGACGCTGCGGGCATTGCCTCCGGGGCCGTGAACGACGTGGCGACCCTGTCCGATCACCCGCAGCTTGACCGGTCCGTGATTGGCACACCCTCCGGCGAGATCAAGGTCCCGACACCCCCGATCCGGCGCAGCATAGGCGAAACGACACTGGGCCCCTGCCCGGCCTTCGATGCTGAAGGCAAAGCCCTTCGCGCCGAGTTCTGCCCTCGTTCATAAAAAGGTTGGGCAACTAAATGACCGCTGAGAAAAAACCCGCGATCCTTCAGGGCGTGAAGATCGTCGACCTTACTTCTGTGGTTTTCGGACCTTTGGCCACGCAAATGCTGGGCGATCTGGGGGCCGATGTGATCAAGGTGGAAGGTCCCGAGGGCGATCTTCTTCGCCAGGTCCAGCCTTCACGCAACAATCTGATGGGTGCCGCTTTTCTGGGTACCAACCGTAACAAGCGCAGTGTCGTACTCGACCTGAAAACGCAAACCGGTCACAATCGGCTGCGCAAGCTACTGGCCGATGCCGACGTGATGATTTCAAGCATACGGCCGACGGCGCTAGCCAGATTGTCTCTCGATCTCGAAACCCTACGCCAGGAAAATCCGAACCTGATCACGGTATCTTCCACTGGATTCGGGCAGGACGGACCCTATGCCGCCCGACCCGCGTTCGACGATGCTGTCCAGTCGGTTTCTGGGTTGGCTAGCCTGGCAACATTGCGCGATCGCGAAGCGCCGCCCGCATATGCCCTACGATTCTCGCCGACAAGCTTGGCGCCGTGATGGGAGCCCTGTTCCACCGCGAGCGTACGGGAGAAGCCCAGCATGTCGAGGTGCCGATGTTTGAGACGCTGGCCGCCTTCCTGCTGGCCGAACATCTGGATGGTGCCACCTTCGAAGAGACCCCGCAGGATTTCGGCTATGCCCGGATGCTGGTTCCGCATAGGCGTCCGGTTAAGACGGCAGATGGATATATCACAATTCTGCCCTACACCAACGTACAATGGGCGCGGTTCTTCAAGGCGGTCGGGCGCGATGACATGATCGACCACGTCTGGGTCACTGACATGGACACCCGTAGCCGCAACATCGGCGCTGTATACGATATGGTGGCGCAGATTGCCCTAACTCGGACAACAGATGACTGGCTTGCCTTGATGGAGCAGGCCGACATACCCGCCATGCCGGTGCGCAACCTGTCGGATTTGCCGAACGATCCCCATCTTGCCGCGACCGGGTTCTTTCAACAGATTGATCACCCAACCGAAGGGGCGATCTGGACGACACGCCCGCCGATACGATTCTCGGCAACGCCGGCGCGGCATGATCACCGCCCTGCCCCTCGACTGGGGGAGCACAGCGAAGATATCATCGGGCCGGGAGAAGAATAACCCCCCCCGGCACCGGGCGGATCAAACATCCATCGAACGTGCGATCAGTTCTTTCATGATCTCGTTGGTGCCGCCATAGATCATCTGGACCCGGCTATCGGCATACAGGCGCGCGATCGGGTATTCCATCATGAAACCATAACCGCCGTGCAGTTGCAGGCATTCATGCATGACCTCGTTTTGCGTCTGGCTGCCCCACCATTTCGCCATCGACGCCGTGGCCGCATCAAGTTCGCCCTTTTCGAGGCGCACGAGCCCGTCATTGACGAAGGTGCGCAGCAATTCGGCCTTGGTCTTGCATTCCGCCAATTTGAAGCGTGTGTTCTGGAAATCCATGATGCGGTTACCAAATGCCTTGCGGTCCTGTACATATTTCACAGTTTCATCGATGGCAAAGTCAATGAAGCCTAGCGCGGTAACGCCAATCATCAGCCGTTCCCAAGGGAGCTGCTTCATCAACTGGTAGAAACCTTGCCCTTCTTCCGGGCCAAGCAGGTTTGCCGTAGGCACGCGCACATCCTCGAAGAACAACTCAGCCGTATCCGATCCCTTCATGCCCAACTTCTTCAGGTTTCGTCCCCTACGAAAGCCTTCGGCGTCCTCGGTTTCCAGAACGATCAGCGAAACGCCCTTGGCGCCAGCGTTACGGTCGGTCTTTGCCACGACAACAACTAGATCGGCTGTATGTCCGTTGGTGATGAAGATCTTCGAGCCGTTGATCTTGTAGTGGTTGCCATCCTTTTCCGCATGGGTCTGGACGTTCTGGAGGTCAGAGCCCGTTCCTGGCTCGGTCATCGCGATCGCCGCGACACTGTCGCCGCTGACCAGCTTCGGCAACCACTTTTTCTTCTGTTCTTCGCTGCCATAGGCGTTGATATAATGGATTACGATGGACTGGATGCCATAGCCCCAACCCGTGTCACCGGTGCGCCCCTGCTCATAAACGGTAATTGCATCGAACCCGATGCCGCCGCCGAACCCGCCATATTCTTCGGCAATCGAGCCGCCCATGACACCCTGTTGACCGACTGTTTTCCAGAAGTCGCGGTCAACAATGCCCTGCTCAGCCCATTTTTCGATGTTTGGAGCCATTTCGGCATCAAAAAGCTTGCGTGTGCTATCCGCGAACATCTTGTGTTCATCCGCGGTCCAGGCCGAACTATTCGTGATCAGAGACATGTTGGAATCCATTCTTAAGGTTGGTGTTGCCATAAATCTAACATCTGTTATTTTTTCGGCAATGGCCCAGTCTCAAGGCAAACACAGCGTTATCTTGCTAGAGACGGCTTTCCTGAACAGGCGCGGTATCAACTTCCTACTCCCAAGCAAGTTCCACCAAGGCACCGAACGCGCAGGTCAGGGTAACGGGCTGACACTGGGCAGTACACGGCCTGCGTGACGCAAAAAATGAAGAACCGGAGTGAAAATGAAAGATATCGTAGTATTGGATGGTGTGCGAACAGCCATCGGAACCTTTGGCGGCTCTCTTGCGGGCACGTCTCCGATCGAACTGGGTAGCATCGTGGCGAAAGAGGCGCTTGCGCGTTCAGGTGTCGAAGGCAAGCAGGTTGGAAACGTTGTTTTTGGCCATGTTATTAACACAGAGCCGCGCGACATGTATCTTAGCCGCGCGGCGTCTATTGCCGCTGGAGTGCCAGAAATGGCGCCCGCAATGAACGTCAATCGGCTCTGCGGTTCTGGGCTACAGGCGATTGTGTCAGCGGCGCAGTCGCTGATGCTGGGTGATGCAACAATGGCTCTTGCCGGTGGCAGCGAAAGCATGAGCCGCTCGCCCTATATCGTGCCAGCCATTCGCTGGGGGCAGAAAATGGGTGACACGGGTGCAACTGACATGATGCTCGGCGCGTTGAACTGTCCGTTTGGCACCGGGCATATGGGCGTAACAGCGGAAAACGTCGCCGCCGAATACGACATCACGCGCGAAGCTCAGGATGCGTTTGCCCTTCAAAGCCAGGAGCGCGCTCTGAACGCGCTCAAAGAGGGGTATTTCAAATCCCAGATCGTTCCCGTCGAGGTCAAGGTCAAACGCAACACTGCTTTTTTCGACACCGATGAACACCCCAAGGCGAGCACAGTTGAAATGCTCGGCAAACTGCGTCCGGCCTTCCAGAAGGATGGCACCGTGACGGCGGGGAATGCTTCGGGTCTCAATGATGGGGCCGCCGCAGTTGTGCTGGCCACGGCAGATTCTGCATCAGATGCAGGGTTGAAACCGCGCGCACGCCTGCTTGGATATCATATTGCAGGAGTACGCCCGGACATCATGGGAATCGGGCCAATTCCGGCTGTCGAAGGACTTTTGAAACGTACAGGCCTGACAGTTTCTGATTTCGACGTCATCGAGTCAAACGAAGCCTTCGCGGCTCAGGCTTTGGCCGTGAGTAAAACTCTTGGTCTGGATGGCAACAAGGTGAACCCCAACGGCGGCGCAATTGCTCTTGGACATCCTATCGGGGCGTCGGGGGCCATTATCTTTGTCAAAGCGCTCTACGAGCTGGAGCGTACCGGCGCAAAACGCGCGCTGATTACCATGTGTATCGGTGGTGGGCAGGGGATTGCCCTAGCTATAGAAGCCATGTGAATTAGAGTCTATGGACACCTCAAAAAAGCGGTTCCCTTTCAATTAAAGCGTTTCTAGAAAAACCTGAATCGTGAGGGATTCCTTTTGGAGGCTGATTGTGATTCATCCTGTTTGGGAGGATGGATCATGTCAGCACCTTTACCTTTGGCCCTTCGGTCGCGGTTTCAGAGATTGATTGAAGAAGGGTTAAGCGGGCGTGCGGCGGCATTGCGGCTGAAGCTTTCGTCAGCGACGGGGGCGCGATGGGCACGGCAAGTTCATCAAACAGGTAGGGTCGACCCGGCCCCTCAGGGTCGCCCGCGTGGCACAGGCAAGCTCGCGCCTCATGAAGCCTTCTTCAGGGAATTGATCGCTCAAGACCCCGACATCAC
>NZ_JBLUOA010000008.1:0-65126 GCF_048060095.1 Aliiroseovarius sp. YM-037
ACTCTATGATCCAACCGAATGCTGGAACTACTTCAAGGCTGCCGGGTATGCCTCAAGTTAATTTAGAAACGCTTTAGGAACAAGATGAGCATACAAAGAAGGCCCGCCGGATGGCGGGCCTTCTCTCATTTGATGTGACGCGATTTACAGTGCGTCAGTCAGGGCCGGGACGGCCTCGAACAGGTCGGCGACCAGGCCGAAGTCAGCAACCTGGAAGATCGGGGCTTCTTCGTCCTTGTTGATCGCGACGATGATCTTGCTGTCCTTCATGCCAGCCAGGTGTTGGATGGCGCCCGAGATGCCAACGGCGACATACAGTTCGGGGGCAACAACTTTGCCGGTTTGCCCCACCTGCCAGTCGTTCGGGGCGTAGCCCGAGTCGACAGCAGCGCGCGAAGCCCCAACGGCGGCGCCCAGCTTGTCAGCCAGCTTTTCGATCAGGGCAAAATCCTCTTCGGATCCGACGCCACGGCCACCGGACACGACCACGCCGGCCGAGGTCAGCTCGGGGCGGTCCGATGCGGCCACCTTGTCTTCGACCCATTCGGACAGGCCGGGGTTGTCGGCAGCACCGATGGTTTCGACTGCGGCCGAGCCGCCTTCGCCAGCGGCGTCGAAGGTCGAGGTGCGGAAGGTGATAACCTTGGTCGCATCCAAAGATTTGACGGTTTGCACGGCGTTGCCGGCATAGATCGGGCGTTCGAACGTGTCTGCATCGACAACGCCAGAGGCGTCCGAAATCACCATCACGTCCAGCAGCGCAGCAACGCGCGGCATGACGTTCTTGGCGTCGGTCGTGGCGGGTGCCACGATGTGCGAATAGTCACCGACCAGCGACACGATCAGCGCGGCGGTGGGTTCCGCCATGCGGTGACCCAGCGACGCATCTTCAGCGACCAACACCTTGGCGACACCGTCGATCTTGGCGGCGGCTTCGCCAGCTGCGGCGGCGGAAGCACCCGCGGCCAGAACGGTCACGTCGCCCAGTGCCCGGGCGGCGGTGACGGCTTTGGCGGTGGCGTCCAGCGCCAGTTCACCATTGTTGATTTCGGCGAGAAGAAGAACAGCCATTACACAGCCCCCGCTTCTTTGAGTTTCGAAACCAGCTCGTCAACCGAGCCGACGATGATGCCGGCGGCACGTGTTGCCGGCTCGGTCGTTTTGACCACTTCAAGACGCGGCGAAGAGTCGACGCCGTAACCGGCGGCGGTTTTTTCGTCCAGCGGCTTCTTCTTGGCCTTCATGATGTTGGGCAGCGAAGCGTAACGCGGCTCGTTCAAGCGCAGGTCCACGGTGACGACTGCAGGCAAGTTGACCTTGATAGTCTGCAAACCGCCGTCGACCTCGCGGGTCACCACGGCCTTGTCGCCGTCGATGTCCAGTTCCGAGGCGAAGGTGCCTTGCGACCATCCCAACAGCGCCGACAGCATCTGGCCGGTGGCGTTCATGTCGTTGTCGATGGCCTGCTTACCGGCCAGGACCAGACCCGGCTGCTCTTCGTCGACAATGGCTTTCAGGATCTTGGCCACAGCCAGCGGTTCGATGTCCTGGTGGACGTCATTGGCGGCCACAACTAGAATGGCGCGATCCGCGCCCATGGCCAAAGCGGTGCGCAGGGTCTCTTGCGCTTGCTTCACACCGATCGAGACGACGACGACCTCGTCTGCCTTGTCGGCTTCTTTCAGGCGGATGGCCTCTTCGACGGCGATCTCGTCAAAGGGGTTCATCGACATCTTAACGTTGGCAAGATCGACACCGCTTCCGTCCGCTTTGACGCGCACTTTCACGTTGTAGTCGATCACGCGTTTGACAGGCACAAGCACCTTCATCTACGGTCTCCTTGGTTTGTTAGATACGGTTTCTACCGACCTATCGGTCGTTGAATTCGGGTTTTCTTTTCTCGGAGAACGCTTTCATGGCCTCTGGAAAATCATGCGCACACAGCAAAACGCTTTGGGCATCGCGCTCGATGTCCAGCGCCTCCAGATAGCTGCACTCCGCCGCGGCACGCATCACGCGCTTGGCGGTCTGAATGCCGAACATCGGGTGTGGGGCGATCTCGTGGGCAATTTCCAGAGCGCGTTGCTCGACCTGGTCGGGGGGTACGCATTCTTCGACAACTCGCAGTTCCCTGGCGGTGCGCCCGTCTATTTCACGACCTGTGAGAACAAGCATCCGCGCCACGCCCGCACCGGCACGCTGCTGAAGCAGCCAGCTCGAGCCGGTGTCGGGACAGCCGCCGACGCGCGCAAAAACTTCGCACAACCGGGCATCTTCGGCGGCTACGACGAAATCCGCAGACAGCGCCAGGCTGAGACCCGCACCAAATGCCACCCCGCATACAGCAGAAATCAGAGGCTTCCGAAACAGATAGGCCGCGCGTCCGCCATCGTGAACCCGGTCGACCATTTCCGATGTCGCCCTTGCGCCTTTCGCGATTTCAGCCTGAAATCCAACGAGATCGCCGCCGCTGCTGAAATGATCGCCGCCTGTCATGACAACGACGCGGATTACATCATCCTGTTCAGCCTCGCGCAGGAGCGCCACCAGTTCTTCGACGAACCCGATGCTGTAAGGGTTGCGTTTTGCCGGCTGAAGAAAACGCAGTATTCCGACAGGCCCATCCCTGTCCAGGCGAATAAGTTCAGTCATTCCGGTCTCCATCAGGTTCCTGTCCAGACCGGTGCGCGTTTTTCAGCAAAAGCCTTGGGGCCTTCAATCGCGTCGTTGCTGGCGTACACAACCTCATGCAGGCGCTTACCTTCTTCGAGGCCACCCGCGCAGCCCAGATCCATGGTTGCGCGAACGCCGCCCTTGGCAGCGATCACCGAAAGCGGAGCCCCACTGGCTATGCGTTTGGCAAGGTCGAATGCCCGCGCGCGAACGGCATCGGGGGAGTCCTCGATATAGTTGGTGAACCCGTATTCATGTAGCCGCTCGATCGGCATCAGGTCTCCGGTCAGCAGGATTTCCATAAGGATGGGCTGCGGTAGCATGGTCAGTGCCGGCGAAGCCCAAGGCGATCCGCGACCGATCTTCACCTCGGTAATGCCAACCTTGGTCCCCTTGAGTCCGACCCGCAAATCGCAATTCAGCGTCAGCATCATGCCGCCCGCCATCAGCGACCCCGTCATCGCCGCGATGATCGGCTTCCTGCAGGCGCGCATGGTCTCGTGAAATGGATCGCGCATCTTTGACAGGATATCGACGCCTTCGTCGCGCGCGATTTGCGTGGCTTCCTTGAGGTCCAGCCCGGCGCTGAAAACACCGCAATCGGCCGAGGTCAGTATGGCCACACGAACGCTGTCGTCCGCCTCGATCTTTTCCCAGGCATCCGTCAGCCCGTTCGTCGCGGCCACGGAAAGCGCGTTCTTGCGTTCGGGCCGATTGATACAGACGGTCGCAATGCCGTCTTCGATTTTTACATCAATTGGGCTCATGATACCTGCTCCGTTTTAACTGGTGACATTCTAGTGCGAAGCTTCCCCGCGACATGTTTGCCGCGGGGAAGTTCCTGCTTATTCGACAGAGAACGACTTGGAACTGTGCTTGATGACTTCCCACACAACGTCGAGATAGTCGGCGCTCCAGTCGGTCAGCGGAACCCAGGTTTCGCCATTCCACTGTTCGACCCGGGTCTTGCCGCCGCCGCCGTGGTCTTCACCGGTTACGGTCACCGGGGCCATGACGCCGTCGCCATCGAAGTTCTCGATCGATTCATAGGCAGCCTTCATGCTTTCTGGCGTGAGCGGCCAACCGTTTTCGGCAATCGCGATACGTGCGGCTTCAAAACCGGCCGAGTAAATCGCCATGCCCGTGTTGTAGTACACGTCGCGAACAAGGCTCTCGGGACCGCTGCCCTTGCCATTGGCATAGTAGGTGTCCAGCATCGTCTTGACGATCGGAACTTCCTGGCCACCGGCCACGTTGGTCCCGCGCAGGATGCCCTTCGCCTCTTCCTCGCCGATGTTGGCGATATCGACTTCGTTCAACCAGTTAACCGACAGATAGCGGTCGATCGGGAAGCGGTTGCGGCGCATTTCCTTGGAGGCGACCACGTGTCCGCCCGCCAGAAGCCAGCTGATCACGTAATCTGGCTTATCACGGCGGATACTGCTCCATGCGCCGGCTTGATCCGACCCGGGGAGCGGCACAGGATAAAGCTCCAGCTCAAACCCTTCCTTTTCAGAAAGTGTTTTCAGGATCTCGATCGGTTCCTGACCGAAGGGATAATCCAGATAGATGAACCCGATCTTTGCTTTGCTCAGGTCACCGCCCATCTGGCCTTTGATGAAGGCAACGTCATTTGCCGCCTGCTGCCAGTAGGTCGGGCCGACCGGGAAAACCCATTCGAACACCTCGCCGTCCACGGCATCGCCACGGCCAACGAAGGATTGCATCAGGACGTTTCCGTCCTTCATGGCACGCGGCAGAACCGCGTTCGTGACGGGCGTGGAAAGAAAGTTGAAAAGGAAAACACCGTCACGTTTGAGCTGCTCATAGCATTCCACGCCACGTTGCGGTTCGTTGCCATGGTCGCGAATGATGATTTCAACCGGATGGCCTTCAATTCCACCGTTTTCGTTGGTGTACATCGCCAGGTCCTGGGCTGCCTGGGCCACCTGCGGTGAAATGAACGTGTACGATTTACTAAGGTCGAAGCAAAGTCCGAAGCGGATCGGCTCCTTGTCCTGTGCCGCAGCCACCGTCGCGCTTGTTGCCAATGCGGCAGTAAGGGCCACCGCCTTGATGTGCTGTTTGATTTTCATATTCTCTCTCCCGTTGGTTGATTTTAGGGCGGCTAAACTGTTTTGTGAGCGCCGCCGCCCTGTACAGCGCCACCCTTCCTACTATCAGCCTGTCACTGCTCGTATTTTGCGGAACTTTCCTTAACCACATCCCACACGACATCGCCGTATTCAGAAATCCATTCGGTTTGCGGCACCCAAGCCTCCCCGTCCCACATTTCGATGCGCGTCTGGCCACCGCCGCCATGGTCTTCGGCCGTTACCGTAATGGGGGCCATCAACCCGTTGGCGTCATAACCCTTCAACGACTCGAGTCCGGCCTTGTAGGATGTCGGAGTGATTGGCAGCCCTTCGAGTTCGACCGCGTTGCGCGCGGCTTCGAACATGATCGAATACATGGCCAGCCCCGTATTATAGAAAACGTCCTGCGTCTTCTCAATCGGGCCCGAGCCCTGTCCGTTGTCATAAAGCTCGGTCATGATCTCCTTGAACAGGGCGACATCCTGACCGCCCACGACATTGGTACCGCGCTTGATGCCTTTGGCCGCATCAGTGCCGATATTGGCAATATCGACCTCGTTCAGCCAGTTGACCGAAATGTATTTTTCCATCGGGATGCGATTGCGCTGCATCTCTTTCGATGCGACCACATGGGCACCGCCCAGCATCCAGACGATCACGTGATCGGGCTTGTCGCGGCGCACCTTGGACCATACTCCGGCCTGGTCGCTGCCGGGCAGCGGAACGGGGTAAAGCTCAAGTTCGAAACCCTCTTTCTCGGACAGGGTTTCCAGAATCTCGATTGGCTCTTGTCCGAAAGGGTAATCGAAATAGACAAAGCCTACCTTCACACCCGACAGATCGCCGTCATGCAATTGCTTGATATAGGCAACGTCGTTGGCGGCTTGCCCCCAATAGGTAGGCCCGATCGGATAGACCCAGTCAAAAACCTTACCATCCACGGCATCGCCGCGGCCGACAAGTGACTGCATCAGGATACGTCCATCTTCCATGGCCCGAGGCAGGATGGCCAAAGACACTGGAGTGGACAGTGTATCGAAGACGAAAACGCCCTCGCGGCTGAGCTTGGAATAACACTCGATCCCGCGCTGCGGTTCGTTCCCGTGATCGCGCACGATAACCTCGACCGGTTCTCCTCCGATGCCGCCCTTCATATTGACCAGTTTGGCGAGATCCTGTGCCGCCTGGGCAACCTGCGGCGTGGCAAAGGTATAGGCTTTGCTGAGGTCGTAGCAGATGCCGATCTTGAATGGCTCAGCCAGCGCCTGGGTGCCGAACATCGCTCCGCCAACCATTGAAAACACGGCCAACGCTTTGGTAAATTTCTTCATTTGATCCTCCCTGAACAATTTCTGAATAGTACCTCAGCTCAGCCAACGTTTGCGTCGGCTGTAGTGCTTGACGTTGTGAAAATCGGTTTCTTCTCCGCCGCCCAGATAAAATTCCTGAATGTCGGAGTTGGATTTGAGCGCCTCGGCCGTGCCGTGCATGACAACGCGGCCGTTCTCAATCAGATACCCTTGCGAAACAATCTCCAGAGCGGCCAGCGCGTTCTGCTCCACCAGCAGGACGGATACGCCCTCCTCCTGATTGATCTTTTGCAGGATGCCGAAGATTTCCTCGACCAGGAACGGGGCAAGGCCGAGACTTGGTTCGTCGAGCATCAACAGTTTCGGCTGCGTCACCAGCGCCCTGCCGATGGCCAGCATCTGTTGCTCGCCACCAGACAAATAGCCTGCTTGCGAATTGCGGCGTTCGGCAAGTCGTGGGAAATAGTCGTAAATCTTTTCGTTTTCCGCATTCAGCGCCGATCGGGACATTCCGCGCGGCGCAGCAGCGGTCAGGTTCTCGTCGGGGGTCAGGTGTTCAAAGACCCGCCGCCCTTCGATGACGTGACAGATACCCATCCCGACGCGGTTTTGCGCGAGCACTTCGGTTATGTCTGTTCCCTGGAAGGTTACTTCACCTCGGCTGATGCGTCCGCGCTCTGCCTTCAGAAGACCGCTGATCGCTTTCAACGTGGTGCTTTTGCCCGCGCCGTTCGAGCCCAAGAGCGCGATCATCTCGCCTTTTGGCACCTTGACCGAAACACCTTTGATCGCCAGCATTACATTGTCGTACAGCACCTCGACACTGTTCATGGACAGAATGTGCTCGGCTTCAACTTTTTCTTGCATCGGCATTTCCCTTATTTCTTGAACTGATCGAAGGGCCAGACCATCAGATAGTCTCTGATGTTGCCGTAGAGTTTTCCCAAACCGAGCGGTTCGATCAGAAGGATAATGACGATCAGTGCGCCATAGACCGCATTCGGGATGTGAGCGAGCGTTTCAACATTGATCTGCATACCAAGCCCCTCGCTCACCGTGACGACGAGACCGTTCACCAAACCGGGGACAAGAAGGATCAGAGCAACACCGAAATAGGATCCGATTACGCTGCCGAGGCCGCCAACGATCACCATCGCAAGAACCTGGATAGATACGGTGACCGAAAACTGCTCCGGCGCGGCAAGAAAGAAGAAGGTGGCGACAAGCAAAGCACCACTGACGCCCGCGATGAAAGACGAAGTCGCGAAGGCTAGGATCTTGTAATAGAAACTGTTCACACCCAGGATCGCGGCAGCAAAGTCTTTTTCGCGTACCGCGACCAAGGCACGACCAAGCCCAGTGCGTTTGAGATTCAGCATGAAGATCGTCACCAACACACACCATCCGAAGGCGACATAGTAAAAACCGGTATCAGAGGTAATATCCTGCCCAAGAAACGCCAAAGTTGGTGACTGGAGCGATGCGTGCGAGCCCCCTGAAATCGCCGGCGAGTGGGTCAGAACCCAGTCCATCACGAATTGCATCGCAAGAGTCGTGAGTGCGAGATAGAGACCCTTGACCCGCAATGCGGCAAAGGCGAACAGGCTGCCGATCACAGATGACGTCAACCCGCCAATGATCAGGGCGAATTCCCATGGCACGCCGAAACGCGCCGCGTGGATCGCCGAATACGCCCCGACGGCCATGACCGCAGCATAGCCCAAGTGAAGTTGGCCAGCCCAACCTGTCACCAGGTTAAGTCCAAGGGCGGCGGCCGTCCAGATCAGCCACGGAAGCATGTAACTGTTCAGGTAGAGCGACGGTATGATGAATGGCGCGGCAAGTCCAATCAGGAAGATGAATACAGCCAGGTTCCGGTCAGCAGGTACCTTGAAGATACGACTGTCGGATACATAGTTGGCGTGATGGACACCGGAAAGTCTATAAAACATCCCTTAGACCCTTTCAATGTCGTGACGACCGAACAGTCCATGCGGACGGATCATGACCGTAAGAATGAGCACGGCGGCGACGATAAGCTCACGGCTTCCGCCTCCGACAAGCGGATCCAGAAAATCGGCACCAACGTTTTCGACGACGCCCAGAATTATGCCCGCGATCACTGCGCCGAGGATACTGTCGAGGCCACCAAGAACGGCCACCGTCAGGCCCTTCAGAAGCAACAGCGACAGCGCCTGATCTACACCCTGAATCTCGCCCCAGATGACGCCTGCGGCGACGGCAACAACTGATGCCAGTGCCCAGGACAACCCTACGCCGCGCTCAACCGAAATGCCGACCGACCACGAAGCCATGTAATCATCCGCGATCGCCCGCAACTTGATCCCGGTCCGGGTTCGGAAGAACAGCATGAAGGCGACAAAGAGTGCGAGCGCAACACCGGCACCGACAAGATGGATGCGGCTGACGAAGATGTCGCCCAGGAACAGCGGTTCATAGCTGACCCCCAAATCAACCGAACGGGATGTCCCACCCCAAATTGCAAGTGTTATTCCCCGCAGGAAGATGTCCAAGCCAAGTGTCAGCATCAAGATCATGACGACCGGGCGGCCCGCGAGACGGCGCAGGGCAACACGCTCGATGCCAAATCCCAGGCCGAACATGATCACCGCAGCAAGAGGAATGGCCAGCCACAGCGGCAGACCCGCGTCATGCGAAAGGGCAAGAACCACATAGGCCCCGACCATTGTCAGCCCACCCTGCGCCAGATTGGGCACCGAAGATGCTTTGTAAATCAGCACGAGGCCGATAGCGAAGAGCGAATACAAGAGACCCGTCAAGGCTCCATTGATCGCAAGCTCAGATAGAAAGACCCAATCCATTTATACCTCCCTGATGGGAAGGCTTCTTTCGACCTTCCCTACTTCCCCTGTCTCGTAAGTCACCTGCGCGCTTACGTGGACATCTTTTGAACCGTCGTAGAGCGCCGCGATCACGTCGACATAGCGTTCCTGTACGACCTTGCGTCGCAGTTTTCGGGTCCGCGTGATCTCACCATCGTCCGGGTCGAATTCCTTCGGCAGGCTGACAAAGCGTTTAAGACGCAACGGCTCTGTGACGGCCTTATTTACCCGTTCGAATGCCCCGTGCAGCAGCGCCGCGACCTCGTCGCGTTGCGACAAATCGGAATAGGACACATAAGGCACCCCGTTCACTTCGGCCCAGTGTCCCACTGCCTCGAAATCCACGCAGACCATAGCAGTCAATTCATCCAGGCCGGCACCGATAACAGCCGCATCCTTGATATACGGGCTGAATTTCAGCCGGTTCTCAATGTAGTTTGGCACATAGCGCTCACCTCCGGCTGTATGCATGACCTCGGAGACACGGCCCAGAACAACCAGGTGTCCGTCATCCTCCAGATACCCGGCATCGCCGGTATGCAGCCACCCGCCCTCAAGCGCTTCAGCAGTCGCTTCGGGTTTGTTGAAGTACCCTTCAAACACGCTGTCCGAACGCACCAGGATCTCTCCGTCTTCGGCGATTTTTACCTCGACGCCAGGTGCGGGTTTGCCAACGGTATGGAGGCGCACCTCGCCCGGAGCCTGAATCGCATTGATCGCGCTATTTTCGGTCTGACCGTAGAGCTGGCGCAATTTGATTCCCAGGGCTCGGTAGAAAACAAAAGTGTCCTCACCGATTGCTTCGCCGCCAGTGAACGCGTTCTTCAGACGACTCATCCCGAACTGGTCCTTGATCGGACCAAAAACGATCGCCTCGCCCAAAAGTCGGCCCAAAGGCTCTAGTGCACCGCCGCTAATGCCATTCAGCTTGCGTGTCTCGGCGGCAATCGCCCGGTCCATGAAGAAATGGTACAGCCATTTTTTGACCGGGGTCGAATTCTCGATACCCACTTGGATCGTCGTCAGCATCTGGTCCCAGCTTCTCGGCGCCGCCAGATAAAATGTCGGAGCGATTTCGCGCATGTCGCGAACGACGGTTTCCTGACGTTCAGGCACGTTCACGGTGAACCGGCAGTGCAGCGCCGCCGCGACGGTAATGGCGAAGTCGCCCACCCAGGCCATCGGCAGATAGGCGAGGATTTCCTCATTGTCGTCGAATGCACCCGCCGCATGCCCGTTCCTGGCCGCAGCAAGAACGTTCTTCTGACTCAGAACGATACCTTTCGGCTTGCCCGTGGTCCCTGACGAATGCATGAAAATGGCCGGATCGTCGGGCTTTGCCCGACCAAAGAGCTCATCGCGCAAACTTGGTGCTTCGTTCAAATCGTGCTGACCGACTTCGATCAGGTGATTCCAGGACATCAGCCCTTCAACCTCATAGAAGCCAAGACCCCGCTCTTCATCATAAATGATGTGATCAATGCCTTTCGCGCCCGCGTCTTTCAGTTCCAGGATTTTGTCTACCTGTTCCTGATCTTCGGCGATGGCCGCGACGATTTCGACTTCGCCAAGAAAGTGCCGAAGTTCTTCGAGTGTCGCGCCAGGATAGGCAGGCATTGCATAGGCACCGAGCAACGAAACAGCCAGCATGCCGCCATATAACCGTGCACGGTTGTCGCCCAGGAAAAGTACAGCCTTGCCCGGCTTTACACCGATTTTTTCAAGTCCAGCCGCGCAGGCAAGCACTTCTTCGGCGTATTCCGCCCAAGTGGTTTCTTTCCAGATCCCACGCTCTTTCTCGCGAAGTGCGATTTCCGATCCATGTCTCGAGGCGTTCAGTGCCAGCAGTGCGCCAATCGTATCGCCGCCCGAAGACTGTTTCTGCGTCAAATCAGTCATGCGACCCTCCGATATATGCCTCGATGACCCGCGGGTCTTTTACAACGTCCTTCGGAATGCCGCTGGCGATCATTTCTCCATAATTCAACGCCAGCATCCGATCGCAGATGCCGGTGATGACATCCATATGATGCTCGATCAGCAGAACGCTGACGCCACGCTCGGCACGGGCATCCAGAATGAAGCGGGACATATACCCCTTCTCTTCCTGGTTCATGCCTGCCATCGGCTCATCGAGTATCAACATTTGCGGCTCGGCCACCAATGCCCGCGCAAGCTCGACCCGTTTTTTCAGCCCGATCGGAAGACCATCGACCAACTCATGTCGGATGCTTTCAAGCTGTAGAAACTCGATCACCTCCTCGACGATCTTACGATTCTCGATCTCTTCATGCCGCGCCGCCCACCAATAGAGCGCAGTACGCAAGACGCCCGGTTTCATGTGAATGTGGCGCCCGAGCAGGATGTTGTCCAGAACGCTCATCCCGTTGAAAAGGGCAAGATTCTGGAATGTCCGCGCAACCCCGAGCTTGGCAACCTTATGAGGCGCTATGCCCGTGATGTCTTTTCCCGCCAGCCGGACAGCGCCTACGTTTGGCGGATAAAACCCGGTAATTGCATTCGTTAGTGTTGTCTTGCCGCTACCGTTTGGACCGACAAGTCCAAATATTTCTCCCTGCCGAATGACGAGATCCACACCGGTAACGGCGACGATGCCACCAAACCGTCGTTCGACCCCGTTGCATTCAAGTATCGCCCCGTCATCGGCACCGATTGCTGTATTACTCTTCGTCATCATCTAGATTTTGTTCTCCCCACGAAGGTTCATAGCTTTCATCAGGAAATCCGGAAGTAGTCCGGTCGCCCCGTTGGCCATGGGTCCCCCCACAATTGCTGCCCACCGTCGATGTTCAGAACTTCACCGGTTATGAATTTTCCTGAATTGGCCGCCATATAGACAACACCTTCAGCGACATCCCATTCGTCGCCGGCGTGCCGCATCGGATTGGAATCCTGGAAGGTAGCGGCACCCTCTGGAGGGTAGTTCCCGAAACCATTGCTTTCGCAGCAACCCGGCGCCACGCAGTTGACGCGAATATCATACGGCGCCCACTCCACCGCCACCGATTTGGAAAGGTAAATCACCCCCGCCCGGGCCGCACAGGTATGTGCGATGCCGGGCATGCCGCGCCAGATATCGGCCACGATGTTCACGATGGAACCCGATTGCTTATTTTCAACCCAGTGGCGCGTCGTGGATTGCATCATCCACCAGGTTCCGTTGAGGTTGGTGTCAATGACGGCGGTCCAGCCCTTCGGGGAAAAATCCAGCGCAGCCTGCGGAAACTGCCCCCCCGCATTGTTCACCAGAACGTCTATGGAGCCGAATTCCTGATTCGCCTTAGCGACAAAATCCTCGACCTGTTCAGGGTCACGGATGGTCATGGGCACGGCGAAAACTCTGCCCCCAAAACTCTCGAGGTACTCTTTGGCCGAGGCCAGCTTTTCCTCGTTGCGTCCATTGATCGCCAGATTGGCGCCCAGCCTGGCGAACAGGGTCGCAATCGCCAACCCCAAACCTCCGCCTGCACCGGTTACAACAACGGTTCTACCCGCGAACAAATCGCCAGCATACACGGTTGAGCGTTTTGACAGGTCTTCTCGCGAAGACCCGAACTGCGTCTCACTCATGACGCCTCCTCCCTTTTCCCCTATTGCGGGGCATTGTCTGATAATCTAACGACTGTTAGAAAAATAATCAAGTAGAGAATTTGCGCTATCCCAATCTGTGTCTCGCGGTCAGTAAGACTTTGGAAGTTCTAGCGCTTTTTCAGCAATGAATGATAACAACATCTGCGGCGTCACAGGTACAATGCGGAACAAGAGCGCTTCTCTGACCAGACGCTCCACGTGATATCCCTTTGCGTAACCGAATCCGCCAAAGGTGATCTGTGCGGCCTCGGTCGCCTCAACCGCGGCGTCGGCGGCCAATAGCTTGGCTGCGTTCGCCTCGATGCCGCAGGGCTCCCCCGCATCGTAAAGGGCGGCGGCGTGCATCACCATGAGATTGGCCTATTCCACCCGCGCCCAAGCCTGAGCGAGCGGATGCTGAACGCCCTGATTCTGACCGATGGGCCGGTCGAAAACCACTCGTTCATTGGCATATTGCGCCGCGCGGGTCAGAGCGTTGCGTGCGATGCCGATGCATTCGCCCGCCACAAGGATGCATTCTGGATTCAGCCCATGCAGAATTTGCCTAAACCCTTTGCCCTCTTCTCCGATCAGGTCTTCGCCAGGTATCGGCAACCCGTCGATGAAGACCTCGTTCGAATCGACAGCCTTGCGCCCCATCTTTTCGATCTCTCGCACATCAACGAAATTACGGTTGAGATCGGTATAGAACAGGCTCAGCCCGTCGGTCGGGTTAGTCACATCCTCAAGCCGCGTTGTTCTGGCCAGAAGCAACATTTTGTCCGCCACCTGCGCAGTCTAAATCCAGACCTTTTGACCATGCACGACATACCTGTCCCCCTGTCGCACCGCCATGGTCTTTAGCTTTGTGGTATCCAGCCCCGTCGCCGGTTCGGTGACGGCGAAACAAGCCTTTTCATCACCCGCGATCAGGGGGCTCAGCATGCGCGCGCGCTGTTCATCAGTCCCGAACTTCACCACCGGGTTGAGCCCGAAAATGTTCATGTGGATGGCCGAGGCCCCGCTCGCGCCAGCCCCGGACTCGGCGATCGCCTGCATCATGATCGTCGCTTCAGTGATCCCCAGGTCGACGCCGCCGACCGCTTCAGGCATGGCGATGCCAAGCCAACCGCCATCGGCCATTGCCCTGTGCAAATCATGGGGAAAACCACCGTTGCGATCCCGGTCCAGCCAGTAGTCATCGTCGAATTGTGCACAAATCCGCAGAATCTGGTCGCGGATTTCCTGTTGGCCGGGGGTCATTCTAAATGTCATGGCGTCCCCCTGCCTTCCAGTCTCACGAGTCCTGCCTCACAAAGGGCAGAGATTTGCTCATCGTCAAAACCAAGATCGCTTAGAATACTTCGGCTGTCTGCGCCGGGCGGTCGTCCCAGCCAGCGAAGTTCACCGGGCGTCGCGCTTAGATGCGGGATCGGACCGATGACCTGGGTCTGCTCGCCCTCGACCGATACGATGTCCCCGCGATGGCGTATCTGCTCATTGGTCGTGATCTCCTCGACGCTCAACACCCGAGAGGCAACCGCATCATGTCGGGCGAATACAGCCGTAACTTCTTCAGCGGTGTGCTGCGTGACGAAATCATTGATCGCGTCAAAGACCACCGCCATGTGCTGCGACATCTCGCCGAGTGTCTCGAACCGCGGGTCATCGGCCAAAGAGTCCCCTCCGACCGCGCGCAACAGGCGTCGCGCTGTTTCCGCGCTACCTGCCGAGACGGTCAGCCAAACCCCATCGGACGTGCGGAACATGCCCCCTGGAGCAAAGTCCATCGGCTGGCGCAGCCCGTTGCGCCGCGGCGAAAGGTTAGCACCCGTCAACGCGGGAACAGGATAGTCCATCAATCGAAGCAGCGCTTCGAATACCGCCAGATCGACAACCTGACCCCGTGCTATCCCCTTTTCGCGGGCGAACAGCGCAATCATGATTCCCAATGCGCCCATCAGACCTGTCGAGCTGTCGGCCGCCGGAAATCCGGGGTGCATCGGCGGCCCGTCGGGGAAACCGGTCAGATGTGCTAAACCACTCATGGCTTCTGCCGCACGACCAAACGCAGGTACGTCCCGCATCGGACCTTCCTGTCCGTAACCCGATACGCGCAGAACAATCAGATCTGGGTTCCACTCATGAAGGGTTTCAGGCCCGATACCAGCACGTTCAAGCACGCCCGGTCGGAAGTTTTCGATAAGAACATCGGCACCTTCAACCAATTTGCGCAGGATGTCCCGGCCTTCGCCGGACTTCCAGTCTAGGCTCAGAATCTTCTTGTTGCGGCCCAGCGTCTTCCACCAAACGCCCGCTCCATCCTCTGCCTTGGGCCCGAGGTCGCGCATCATATCCGTTCGGTTGGGTGCCTCGATCTTGATGACATCTGCACCGAAATCCGAGAGCAAGGCTGCCGAAAAAGGTCCGGCAATTACGTGGCCAAGTTCGATGATTTTCAGGTGATCAAGGGGTCCAGGCATTCGTTCTCGCCGCCAGTAATCTAACATTTGTTAGAATAGTAGCCTCGTGGACGGCAAACCTCAAGACTTGAGATTGCGAAATGGGGTCTGATGCCGCAGAGTGCAAAATAGTACGCTACAGCGCTTCGACTTAAGATTGAATAATTTGGTCTCTTTCTGCCCCCTTCGGTTGAGTGCGAGAAACGATAAGCCATGTATCAATCTAAAGTCGAAACGCTTCAGTTATCCAACGAGCGCTATTGAATTGCGCCGTTTGGACCATGGACTCTACTTCGAAACTCCGCACGAGGCACCCTGGGATCGTCGGACTCCCGGAGCTTCGCGACGATCCTCTCCGGTTTTGTTTTTTCTGGGCCATTCC
Source organism: Aliiroseovarius sp. YM-037 (assembly GCF_048060095.1). NCBI lineage: Bacteria > Pseudomonadati > Pseudomonadota > Alphaproteobacteria > Rhodobacterales > Paracoccaceae > Aliiroseovarius > Aliiroseovarius sp. YM-037. The sequence goes on from NZ_JBLUOA010000008.1 coordinate 15,379, forward strand.
GCTACCCTCAAATTGGCTCGAAATCCTATTTTAGGGAGGATCGTTGCGTCAGGCGGTCGCCGCTAGGCCGTCCGACTGTGCGTCCCGTTTTAGTGGCCGTATCCTGAAAAGGAGCGCATAGAGCACCGGAACCGCGACGAGCGTCAAGACCGAGGCAAAAGCGAGGCCGCCCATGATTGTCACCGCCATCGAGGCGAAAAACGCATCGGGCAGAAGCGGAATCATGCCAAAGATCGTCGTGCCGGCGGCGAGCACCACAGGGCGAAGACGGCTGACTGAGCCGTCGATCACCGCCTTGTAATCGGGCACACCCTGTGCACGTAGAAAATCGATCTCTTCGATGAGAACGATTGCGTTCTTCATCAACATTCCCGAAAGCGACAGGAAGCCGAGCAGGGCCGTAAATGTGAAGGGCAGCCCGGTGAACAGCAACCCCAGGACCATGCCCGTCACGGACATTGGCACCACGAGCCACAGGATGAGCGGTTGGCGGACTTTGTTGAACATCAAAATCGAAATCGTCAACATGACCAGGAAGCCCAGGGGAAGCTGCTTGCCAAGCGACTCCTGAGCCATCTGCGCACTTTCGAATTCGCCGCCCCATTCCATTGCATAACCGTCGGGAAGCGGGATGGATTCGATCTCGGTGCGGACGCTTCGGAATGCCTCATCCGCGGTGAGATCGCTGCGGGCACCGCCGAGGGCGGTGATTGTCCGCTCTCGGTCGCGCCGGTGAATGAGTGCCTCGACAAGACGGGGATCGAACCTTTCGACAAGGTTGGCCATGGGTACATAGGACCCTGCCCCATCGGACCACACCGATAGGTCACGAAGGCGGTCAACTCCGTCGCGTTCGCTCTCGGGAAGCCGGAGATGGATCGGAATCAACACGTCGTCCTCGCGTAGGTCGCCAACGCGCAGTCCGGACGTTCCATAGCGGATGGTATCCGCGATCGCTCCGCGCGTTGCGCCAGCCAGCCGCATTCGTGCCTCATCGACGATGGGTTCGACGAGGATCTCACGCTGCCGCCAATTGGTGCGCGGATTGGTGATGGTTCCTGCCTCCTCGTAAATCCTCATCGCATCATCCGCGAGCTGGCGCAGGATGACCGGATCGGGTCCCGAAAAACGAACTGCAACATCGGCACCGGCCGGCGGTCCGAACACGATCTCTTCGACACGGATCAGAGCGTGGGGGAATTCGGCGGGCAAGTCCTGGTTAAGTCTGCTCGCGATCGTCGCGATCGTTGCGGCGTCCGCAACCCGGACGATGAGTTGGCCATAGCTGGCATCCGCCTGCTCGGGGTTGTATGTCAGCATGAATCGGCTTGCCCCGCGCCCGACGAGGGCCGTTACCCCGGTTACGGCATCCTCATCCATGAGAATCCGCTCGAGCCGCTGCATCTCTTCGTCGGTCGTGTTGATATCGGTTCCCTGCGGCATCTGGAACTCAACGTAGAAAATCGGCGTGTTCGAGGCGGGGAAAAAGGCCTGCTTGACCTGTCCGAAAGCCATAACGGACCAAACGGTGATGCCAATGATCGTCAGAACAACCGGAATGCGGACGCGCAGCGCCATCCACAAAATCCCGCGATATGTCGCGTAGAACACGCCCTTATAGGGATTATCCGAAGTGTTTTTGGGGGCCTTGAGCAGCAGCTTGCCGAGATACGGCGTCACCGTGACTGCCAGGACCCAGCTTGTTAGCAGCGAGATGGCGATCACCGCGAAAAGCGAAAACAGGAACTCGCCCGTGGCGTCAGGCGACAGCCCGATACCGGAAAACGCCATGATCCCGATAACGGTCGCCCCCAGCAAGGGAATGGACGTCGAGGATTCCGTCTCGGCCGCCGCGTCTTCCGCGCTTTTGCCGCGTGCCATGCCAATCACCATGCCTTCGGTGATGACGATGGCGTTGTCGACCAGCATACCCATCGCGATGATCAGGGCGCCAAGGCTGATCCGTTCCATCTGTATCCCGAACACCGACATGAAGAACAGTGTGGAGAACACGGTAAGCCCGAGGGTCGCGCCCACCACGAGGCCTGCGCGCCAACCCATGGTCAGCATCAGTGCACCGACCACGATCGCGACCGACTGTCCGAGGCTGACGAGAAAGCTTGAAACGGATTCGTCCACCACGACGTGCTGCTCGTAGATCGGAATGATCTCGACACCTTCAGGAAGCTCTGACTTGAGCCGTTCCAGCCGTGCTGAAACCGCCTGACCGACTTCGACCACGTTTTGGTCCGTCAACGCGGAAACGCCAAAGGTAAATGCCGCCGTGCCGTTCTGCCGGATGATCTGGCTGGGCTGCTCGGCCGCCTCGCGGGTCACGCTGGCGATGTCGCTGACAGCGATCTGGCCGACATTTCCGGCCGTGCCCAGCCGCAGCTCCTCTATCCCTTCGGTGCTAATATAGCCCGGCGGAACCGATAGGCCGATCCGGGCAGGGCCCTCGGTGATCTCGCCGTTGGTGAATACCTGGTTTTCGTCTGCGAGAATGCCCAGGATCTGGGTCGGCGGAAGCCCCAGCATCTCGAGGCGTGCAGACGGGATCGAGATGGTGATTACCTCTTCGGAGAGGCCCTGAACCTCGACCTTGGCGACGCCATCGACAGTGACCAGCCCGAGCCGCAGCGTCGTGGCCAAATCCCTCTGCTCCGATGGGCTCAGACCTTCGGTCGTCACCGCATAGAACATGCCATAGACGTCGCCGAAATCGTCATTGATGATGGGCGGTCGCGCCCCTGCGGGAAGGTCCCCCTCCACGTCGCTGATGCGGCGGCGCATTTCGTCCCAAACCTGCGGGATCTCGTCCGGGCCATAGGTCATCTCGATCTCGACGGTGATCTGCGCCATGCCCGGCATCGACTTCGATTCCACCCGGTCGAGCTGCTTCATTTGCTGCAGCGCATTTTCGACGACGTCGGCGACCTCCTCTTCAACCTCCAGAGCCGTGGCGCCGGGATACGGCACGAAGATGAGCGCCGTTTTGAGCGTGAAGCTCGGGTCTTCAAGTCGACCGACCGTGTTCAGCCCCCAATAGCCGCCGAGGAGACAAAAGATGATGGTGAGCCAGACCGCCACAGGACGCTCGATGCTCGCTCGTGAGATGCTGAGTGCCATGGTTCTATTCTTGTCCTGTCAAAAAGAACGGGATCAGAGCCCCGAAACTGTCACGGTCTGATTGTCCCTGAGCCGCCACCAGCCGCCGGAAACAACCAATTCGTTGCCCTTCAGGCCATCCAGAACGACAATCTCATTGTTGATCGGAAGACCCAAACGGACCGCCCTGCGCGCGACCTGGCCGGACGTTTCTTCGTAGATCCAGATGGACGGTTCGGTTCGGCTCGTCGTATCCACCGCCGAAACCGGAACGATCACGGATTGCGGGCGATCTGCTTCTGCGGCAATGGAGATGCGCACATCCGCAGTCATCCCGGGCAGAAGACGCGGGTCGATATCACCCGTGATCGCAAATTCCACGTCGTAGGTCTGCGCCGTCCGGTCGGCATCGGTCGCAAACGAGCGAAGCACCAGAGGCGCGGTGTAACCCGGAACAGCCGGAAAAGTTGCAACGATCTCGAAGGCATCGGGTGCCGACCGCGCAATGGCCGCAAGTTCCTCTGGCAGGGAGATCACGAGCCGCATCTCGCTGACATCCTGTAGACGCGCGACAGGCGCGGCCGACGTGACGTTGACATATTCTTCAACGAAGGTGCGCGCCACAATCGCGTCGAATGGCGCGACGATTTTCGTTTGGGACAGGCGCCGCTCTGCCTCGCGGAGCGCGACTTCTGCCTGGACGAACTGCGCGCGGGCCGTGTCGAGGCGCGCGTCGGACGCCACGCCACGATCGGCGAGGTCCGAGGCGCGCGCGAGTTCGGAATTCGCCAGGTCGTAGGACGCCTGAGCCCGGTCGACGGCGAGTTCGAAATCGATTTGGTCGAGCTCCGCGATCACCTCGCCCTCGCGAATCGTGTCGCCGGGCTCAACCTCAAGGCGAATGATCTGCCCGGGTATCTGAAACGCAAGGTCCACCGTTCGAGCAGGTTCGACGCGGCCTGCAACGCTGCGAGACTGACTTACGACGCGATTGAGCGCACGGGTCACTTCGACCGTGACTGGTCGCTCCACGTTCGCTGCAGGCCTTGTATCGACTTCTGCCTCCAGGGTGTCCGTCGCGGTCTGGGCCAGCACATCGGTCAGGAACGGCGAAACAAACGGGACGGCAACGGCCGACACGGCCGCTACCGCAATAACAAAAACGATCCGCTTCAAACTTCGTGTCTCTCTATTCGAGTTCATTAATCATGGCCCTCAATTGCTCGATGACGCGTCCCCTGAGATCCGCGCCACCGTCGGGAAGGCCCAGAAGTTTCTGGAACCGAAGTCCCTGGATCGCTAGGACGACAACCATAGCACCCGGAGTGTCTTGTGTGTCGGACAGGATACGCTCAAGGTCGCCGGTCAGTTCAGCCCGTAGCGGATCGAGCAGCCGCGGATCTGACGCGGCAGCCGCGAGAATCGCCATCGAGAGGTCGTCATCGACGGCTCTGGCTTGCACGATTGCTTCCAGGTGCCCACGCAGGGTGCGGGATCTGCGATCTTCCGGGACTGATGCCAGGCGTTCGTGATGTTCTGCGAGCATCTCATCAAGCAGCCCGGCAAGAAGCGCTCTCTTGGTCGGAAAATTGTATAAGACCCCGCCTTTACTGAGATCGGCCTCACGCGCGACGGCGTCGATCGTAATCTTTCCCGCGCCCTCTCTGTGCGCAATTGCCCGCGCAGCGCCGAGGATCCTTGGTGACGCATTCTTTGCCTGCATTTTGGATTGTATGGTCATTATTCACTGTCCATTCGGCAATTTTATTGAGAGATTTGGAGCACTGCCCCGTTGTCGGAAAGCAAGGTCAGTTCAGAGCTCTACTCTATGTCCGCTCCCGTAGAGTCGCAGGAATGCAGTGACTGCATCGGCCGCATGCTTGTCCCGCTCGACTGTTCTTTGCACGGCCAGCAGGCGTGGCATCAACAGTCCAGAAACGCAAAGATGTATGAAGTGATCCGCAACACGCGGGGGGTTGTCGATCTCAAGCGCGCCTTCCCGGGAAAGGCGTTCCAGAACTTTACTGATGAGTTCGCGTGCCCGTTTCGGTCCGGCACGAAAATACACCTCCCCGACCTCGGGAAGCATCTCGGTGGCACCGATACACGTCCGCAGAAGGCGGATGTAGGTTTCGTCCAGAACGAGATCGATCATGCGCAGGGCAAGTTTTTCCAACTGGGCGCGCGGCTCGGGACCTGCGGACAAGGGTCGGAGGATCTCTTCCGCAAGCCGACCGCATTCGGATTCCACGACGCTCAGAAACAGCTGCTCCTTGGTCGGGAAATACGAATACATTGTTGCCTTCGACACTTTCCCTTCGGCGGCAATGGCATCGACGGTGGCGCCTTCATAACCGCACCGGAAGAAGACCTCCCGCGCGCCGAACAAAACCTCGGCCATTTTTCTCTCGCGCATCTCGCTCTTCCTGTCCTGTGCAGCATTGCGGGATTTCAAACTTGACTGTACCGTCTAGTCGGTACAGTAAATTGATTTTTATGTGGCGGCAAGCCGCAAACCTGGGCGGATCGTTCGGAGTGAGTGCCGCCTGTCAGGCATACCCAACGCGGCTTTCAATTCGTCATGAGCTTCGGGCCGTGCTCCGTTCGCGGTGCTTTCTGGCGCGGGATTATTCCGCGAACAGGACGGACGTCATCATTCCGCCGAGCGTGCCGTCCCGTCGAAAGCACCCTCCGCCTCCCAGCGGCGTGCAATGGATCCAAGGGTGTCCAGCACACCGCGCAGCTCCGCGCCGCGTTCAGTCAGCCCGTATGTGACAGCGGGCGGGATGGTCATGGCCTGCTCGCGCCAGACCACGCCGGCATGTTCCAGCATTCTCAGCCTCTCAGTCAGGACCCGGGTGGAAATTCCAGGCACCAGCCGTTTGGTCGCGCCGAAACGCTGTGGACCCTGTTCGGACAGAACCCAAAGGATATAAATCGTCCAAGGTCCCGTGATGACACGCAGCAGCGCCTCCATCGGGCAGGAAGCTGGTTGGACGCTTTTCATTGTGGATAGCCCTCGCAGCCCACGAAAGTAAGTTACTTTTAAGTGCCTACTTTAACTGATGAAGCAAGGCACCTAATGATACTATATGGAAAACGGCAGCCTAACAACCCGCCGAAAACCGGGAGAGCGGCAGTGAGTGACAACGTGGCAAAATATGTCTACTGGATCGCGACCGGCCTTGTGGCATTGGTCTATCTGGGTGCGGCGGCCTTCTACATCTCATCCCACGACATGGTCGCGGGCATGTATCGCGAGGTGTTGGGCTATCCCACATACATCATCTGGCCACTCGCAATTTTGAAGATCGTCGGTGCCGTTGTGATCCTCTGGCGCCCTTCGGCGGTGCTGGCAGATTGGGCCTATGCGGCAATGTTCTGGCATCTGGTGCTCGCCTTCGGGGCCCATGTGGGCGCAGGCGATCCGGGTTGGTCGCCGGCTCTGGCGACCTGGGTACTCCTGATCGTCTCGTGGCTGACCGCCAATCGCGTGCGTGCGGTCAAGTCGGCCTATGCACCGGCAGTTCCGGCAGCGCCAATCTGATCTGCTGCGGAGTTGCCACGGGGGTGCCCATAGCCTCGGACTTGGGTTTAAAAGGACGACAACATGACTGAAAAGCAGCCGACATTGTTTGTTCCCCATGGGGGTGGCCCCTGTTTCTTCATGGACTGGAACCCGCCTGACGCCTGGGATCGGCACCGCAAATTCCTTGAGGACTTGCCTGCGAGCCTGCCGGCAAGGCCCAAGGCGCTCCTCGTGATCTCGGGCCATTGGGAAGAGCGGGTCTTTACCTTGCAGACCAACCCCGCCCCGCCTCTGCTGTTCGACTATCAGGGATTTCCGCAGCATACCTATCAGCTAACCTGGCCCGCGCCGGGCGAGCCCGCGCTGGCGACCCGCGTACGCGCACTTTTAGAAGACGCGGGATTCCAAACCGGGGCCGATGCTGCGCGTGGCTTCGATCACGGGGTATTCGTTCCACTAAAGGTGGCTTTTCCTGAGGCCGACATCCCCACCGTCCAATTGAGCCTGCGCGACGATCTCGACCCCGAGGCGCATCTTGCCGTCGGTCGCGCGTTGGCGCCCTTGCGCGACGAAGGGGTGCTGATCATCGGATCCGGCAATACCTATCATAACATGGGCAAGATGATGCGGGCGATGAGGGGCGGACCGGACGGCCCGGTGAACGGCGGAGACTTTGACCGATGGCTCACGAGTGCGGTGACCCATGAAGACCCCGCAGTGCGCCATGCCATGCTGGCCGAGTGGGATCAGGCGCCCGGCGCACGCGATGCCAATCCGCGCGAGGAACATCTGATCCCGTTGCACGTCGTGGCCGGGGCTGCGCTTGCGGATCGGGGGGAGAAGACCCTCGAGGATCACGTGTTGGGCGCGGTCGAAAGCGCGTTCAGATTTGGATAGGACCAACCATGAGCTTCGAACTTCCCCCGCGGCAGGGCCCGCGCCCCGACACCACCGATTGCGCCCCGCATGAGCAGGTGTCGCAGAACTCCTCGGCAGAGATCCACGCATTTTTCAAGGAGAAGGCCTTCGCCCTGCCCTTCGTCGAGCGCTGCCGGTCGGGCATCTCGGTGCCCGGCGCCGAAGCACTGGTCTTGCCGGTGGCGCATGCCTGCGGCCCGCGTGAAGCCTTCATGATCGGACGCGAATTTGCCCATGTGCATCCCTCCTATGACGGTTCGTCGCACATGATGCTGCCGCTGGCGGCGGTCGATGAACTCATCGCCAAGGGATGGGGCGAACCGCACCCGATGGCGTCGGCCGGACACATCCCGGCAAATGCCGTCATGGCCTTTGCGCCGCGCGATGGGTCAGAGGTCGACGTCATGATCAAAATCCTGACAACGAGCTGGGACTTCGCCCGCGGCAAGCTGGCCAACCCCGCGCAGGTTCACATCCACGGCTGACTCTCTCTCAAAGAACAGGAATACGCCCATGGCAAGCTTTCAGAACGGACCATTTATCGTCACAGGCGCCTCCGGCCAGCTTGGACGCCAGGTAATCGATCAACTGATCGAGGCGGGCGCCGGTCCGATCATCGCGGTCACGCGCAACGCCGACAAACTCGCCGAGTTCAGGGACAAGGGGGTGGATGTTCGCCAAGGCGATTTCAACGCGCCCGAAACACTGGGTCCGGCCATCGCGGGCGGCAAGCGGATCCTGATCATCTCCACCGACGATCTGGAGCCGGGCAAACGGCTCGCGGCTCATTCCAATGCGATCACCGCCGCACGCGAGGCGGGTATCGACCACATCGTCTATACCTCGCTTGCCAGCCCGGTACCCGAAAGCCCCATCACTTTCAGCAAGGATCATCAGAACACCGAGAAGCTGATCGAGCAAAGCGGCGCCAGCTACACGATCCTTCGCAACAACCTTTACACGGATCTGTTGCTTATGAGCGGACCGCAGGCGATCGACATGGGGCAGCTCTTTGCCGCGGCAGGGGACGGACGGGCGAGTTACGTCACGCGCGCCGACTGCGCCCGCGCCGCCGCTGCCGCGCTGATGAATGCGACCGACCGCGAGGTCCTGGACATCACCGGGCCCGAATCCACCGGCCAGGCCGATATCGCGGCGCTTTTGTCGGACATCGCCGGCAAGGACATCCCCTACGTTCCGATGCCGGCCGAAGACATGGTGCAGGCGATGATCGCAAATGGCCTGCCCGAGTTCATGGCGCGTGTTTTCGTCTCTTTCGACCAGGCAATCGCCGAAGGCTACCTTGATGTGGCCAGCGACGATCTCAAGACGCTCACCGGCAAGTCTGGACAGTCGGTTGCCGATTTCCTGACCGAAAACCGGGCGGTGCTTCTTCGGGCGCCGCAGTAACTATAGAGGCGGACAAAATCATGAAACTCTACAACGCGAATTTCTCGCCCAATGCGCTGCGTGTGCGGGCGGTGGCACACGAACTGGGCGTGGACCTCGAAATCGTCCAGGTCGACATCCGGGCCGGGGACAACCGCGCGGCGGAATTTCTCGCTCGCAATCCCAATGCAAAGGTGCCCGTTTTGGAGGACGGGAATTTCGTGCTTTGGGAATCCCGGGCAATTTGTGCCTATCTGGCGGGGCTTCGGCCCGAGGCGGGCCTCTATCCTGAGGGCCGCAAGGCGCGGTCCCTCGTCGATCAATGGACCTGGTGGCAAGCGATCCACCTTGGCCCGGCGATGCAGAAATTGTCCTTTGAGCTGTTTCTCAAAGAGAAATTCGGCATGGGCGATCCCGATCCGACTGTGGTCGAAGCGGAACGAAAAGCCACAGATCAGTTCCTTGCCGTTCTGGAAACCGGACTCGACGGCAAGGACTGGATCGCAGGCGCACTCAGCCTTGCCGACTTCTATCTTGCGACCACCTTCATGTATCGCGATCAAGCGGGGATTTTACTGGACCAGTACCCAGGAGTTGCGAGTTGGATCGACCGGCTAGAAGCGCGTGACAGCTGGCAAGAGGCTGTGGCACCCCTAAGGGCGCTTTTCCGCTGACGTCGTGATCCAGGGGGTAACATACCCCTGACGAGTGCCGAGGTTGACGATACGGTCGGCCGTTGTCATCGCTTTGATCTGATCGTGGGTCAGAAAGTCAACTGACCCAGCCTCCCGATCAGGTCATCCAGTTCGCGGATCATCCGCTCACCTGACAGTGAGCGATCCACCACAGTGGCCGCCAAGGCTTCGCGCGTGCAGTCATCCACGATGCACAACACACGGAACCTTTGGCCATTAGCAAAGGCATCGGACACGAAGTCCAACGACCAACGCTGATTGGCGCGATCCGGCACTAGGATGGGCCTGCGCGTACCCAGTGCGCGTTTGCGTGATCACCTGCGGCGCACGGCCAGCCCTTCCTCGCGATAGAGACGGAAAAGCTTCTAATGGTTCACTTCAAAACCCTCTCTGGCCAAAAGGATGCCCTAACTACGATATCCGAACCGGCGACGTTTATTCGCCAGTTCCCGCAGCCATTGGCGCAGGGCGTGGTCGCTCCGATCCTGATTCCGATATGACTGGGAGTTCCATAAGTCCTTGATCCAGGCCTGTGGGTCACAAAATCTGTTGTCGCTTCATGCAGTTCTTTACGAAAAATATCTGCGGTACCAGATGTTGGTTCTTACATACCGTGGGCAAGAAGCCGTGGAAGAACATCGAAAAAGGCCTAGTCCACATGCTTGCGGCCTTCTGACGTTCTGCGAACTTGGCTGGCATGACCCCGGGTCCGACGCGGATAGCGGACTTAACTCTTGCTGCGGGTCTTAGGCGCGCCGCTTTCGCCCGAGAAGTATTCGTCCCAGGTGCGCCCGAGTCATGCGCACTCTTGGCCAAGAGCCAACTTAACATATGCTCTCTTATACGCCAACGGGTTAGCGGCGGCGCTCTGTCATGAGGCGGCTTGTGTCAACTGCCGCGATCATCGCGATCGGGCTTACACCGCTTGCTGCCAAACCTGCCACCGCACAAGGCTACCAGATCGATTGTGCGATCCTCCTGTGCCTCGCAGGCGGTTGGCCTGCGTCGGTTCCCTGCGCCCGTGCGCGCGCGGAGTTCATCCGCCGGATCACGCCCTGGCCAGTCGAACCACCGCTGCAGATCTGGCGTTGTCCAATGCGTGCTGAGTTCGAGGCGCCGGACCCGTTTGAGCGCCTCTACAGGTTGGCGGGGTTCAATCCTGGTCAAGCAGTCTCCCTGCCCCGAGAGCGAGAAACGCTCCAGCTCGCCCAAGCTGTCGGGCGTGCCGCCGATATCGATGTGACGGACCCTGCTTTTGATTTCGTCCGCTCCATAGATGTCTTTCAGGTTACGGCACGTCAGAGGGAGGGCCGTGACGATTGCAACAGATATGCTTCTGTGCGGCGTGGCACGTATGATCAAGACGGCCAATTCCGGTGGCAAAACAGCTCGATAAGTGCCCTTCCTCCAGCCTTCCGAGGGGCCGAGCGATACGGCCAGAACTGCCCCGATATCTGGGTCCGTGCTGTGTTCGTCGATTGGGAGGATTTTGAGGGCGCCTATGGCTTCGAACAAGTCAACTACTGATCTCAAACAGTCACAGGCAAACGATAAAAAAGAAGAAACCCCCGCAAGGCGGCAACCAAGCGAGGGGCTCAAAGAACAACGGAATTGGCGTTCCGTCAGATCAAATCAAACTGTGATCTCGTTCTAGCAGTCCCGACAGTCAAGGCAATGAAAAAACGTGTCGCTCGCGGGGACACGGATGCCCTGTTGCAGCCTTGTTCCAATTCACAAGGACTAGACAGTGAACGTGATCCAAACCCATCTCACCCTGCCGGAAGGCTGGACCAAAGGTGCTGTCATGGCGCTAATTTCAGAGGTTGCCCCGCATATAGGCCTGCGCCCGGCGCGCTTGGCAGTTCTGAACTACATCATCGGGCGCACCCGCGCATCCGACTGGACCTCTCCCCATCGTGAACCGGTGTTTTTTGGCGCGCAAGATCTCGCAGCGGTCGAACTTGGCAAGACGTCGCGCCAGTTGCGAACGGATGAGGCCGCGCTGGCCAAGCTTGGGCTGATCGTGAAACGTGTCGCGGCGAATGGGGCCCGCTATGGTCGCGCTGGCCTAGGCTTGATACTGACTCCGCTGATCGCGCGACTGGAAGAGTTCATAGCCCTTCGCGATCGGCTCCGTGCGGAACGGAGGCATTTGCGCGCTTTGAAGGATCTTCGGTCCCTTCGTTTGCGTCACATGAAACGGTGCATCGCCGCCCTGCCCTCCTCGGCTATCAAAGATCCTGAGATCGTCAAGATTCTCGCCAGTTTCGATAAATGGCCACGCAGCGATGCGTTAAGCCGTCTTGGTCTGGAGCGGCTCAACGCCCATTTGAAGGCCAGTTCCGATCTGTGCAACAGCCTTGATGACTGGCTTGAAAAACGTGGGCTTTCTTCCGACCAGCCAGCGGAAAACTTCCGGCCCTTTACACAAAACACCAGAGAAGAAACTCAAACTGTAAAGACGCCGCCCGCTGTGGATAACTCTGGAAGACATGCGGAAATCGCACAGAGTGAACCGCCATCATCAATTCCCTGCCCCGCGCCACCCGCTCTGACGCCAGAGAATCTATATCGCATTGCCGGCGACGGCTTACGCATGATGCTTGACGCGAGCCGAGATCAGAACCGACCTCTCAAAGAGCGCGACATCATCGAGGCTGCCTGGGCGTTGCTGCCGATGCTCGATATCCATGCTTCAGTTTGGCATGAGGGCCAGAGCACCTTGGGCGACCACGGGTTGGCTTTCTGCCTACTATTGGTTGATGCGCAGCGAGATCACCCGAGCTACCCTGTTCGCAATCCTGGCGGTTTGATGCGCGAACTGATCCGTCGAGCCAAGGCAGGAAGGCTGGACTTCGATGCAAGCGTTGCGGCTCTGCAAAAACGGCGCAATGGGGTGAGGTAGAGTTTCCAACCCGCAACTGAACTTGCCCAAAAACGCGCTGAAAATCTCGTAATGAAGTTTATGTTTATTTTAATATTTACAGGATTCATGACCAGAACATAGTGCCGGTATCACTGCGATGCTGTTGTCACCGAGGCAAACATCTTCGCAGGCTTGCCAAAGGAAGACTTCTTGTCCGCCCTCTGTCGCGAATCGGTGTGGCGCCGGGTCGTAGGCTCTGGAGATCGAGCGAGGACGGAATAACCCAGGCCGATAGCGGCGCCGCCCTCTACTCTCGCGCAGCGCAGATCGGTCGCCCGTCGATGGTTCTGAGCGGCAAGAGGGTGGCTTCGACCGGCCCCTGGTGGAGATACCAGTAGCACCCGTCACGTGGCAGAAGGCGCGCCGTCGAGACATCCTGGTAAGGGGCTGCCAGGGCCACAACCTGCTCGGGGACGGGATCGGGGGCCGAGTCTTCGGTGCCGACGACAGCGGTGCATCCGCCCAGAAGGGCCGACAATGCCAAGCTATTGATGAATTTTCGTCCCAAATCCGGTCCTTTCGCGCAGTGGCTTCGCCAGCGTCTCTCGGGCGCCTCGAATTTCGTACTCAACTGTGTGCGCCGACGTAGTCCTCAGGCGGATGCAGATACGCCGTCACCCCGGTTTCGACCAGCGGGTAGAGCGCAATGGCATGGGCATTGACCATCCGCACGCAGCCCGAACTCGCGCGGCCCCCGATAGAGCGGGGCTGGGGCGAGCCGTGAATGCGCAGATAGGTGTCGCGATCGCCCACGTAGAGATACAGGGCACGCGCGCCGAGCGGATTGTCAGGACCCGGCTCCATTCCGTCTTCGACATCTGCGTACAGTTCCGGATCCCGTTCGATCATCGAGCGCGTCGGGGTCCAGTGCGGCCAGCGCACCTTGCGCCGGATCGTGTAGGTGCCGGGTTCGTAGAGATTGCCGCGTGCGATGGCCACGCCATAGCGCATGGCCGTCCCGCCCTCCTCGATGTGATAAAGGTAGCGCGCGATGGCATCGACGTGAATGTTCCCCGGAACAAGGCCTGCCCGCGCCTCGACCCGTTGCGGAAGAAATCGCGGATCGAGCCCCCAGGGATTGGATATCTCAAGGTTGAAGAAGGGCGGCGTGACCTCGGCATCCCATGCGCTTTTCTGCGCCTCGCTCGGCCAGCTATCCGCCAGAAGCGGCCCCGAGATGGGCGGCGAAAATAGGGCGGTTGCGGTGATGATGAAATGGCGGCGCGTCAGGCCCGTCTTTCCGGCCGCGTTCATTGTTCCGGTTCTCGCGCATCGGTGACGAGCGTTTGCAACTGCTCGGCATCCACGACACCGGGCACAAGGGCGTCGCCGATCACGAAGGATGGTGTGCCCGTGATGCCGAGGACCTGCGCCAGGCGCATCGAAGTTTCGATATGTGCGTCGATCTCCGGCGCTTCCATGTCGCGGCGCAATTGCGCGACGTCCAGGCCGATGTCTTCCGCGATCCGAAGGACGGACGACTCCTCGGCGCGGCCGCTCATGCCCATCAGCGCCCAATGGAAGTCTTCGTAAAGCCCCTGTTCGCGCGCGGCCAGCGCGGCACGGGCAGCAAACACCGACCCTTCGCCGAGGATCGGCCATTCACGATAGACAAGGCGAACATCCGGATCGGCGGCCAGCAGGGCCTCGATCTCGGGCTTGGCACGACGGCAATAGGGACAATTGTAGTCGAAGAACTCCACCACCGTGACATCGCCCTCCGGATTGCCCAGGACCGGCGCATTGGGGTCGCGTTCCAGCGTGTCACGTTCGCGGGAGAGGACCTCGGCTTGCGACGCCGCCTGTGCCTCGGCCTGCCGGGCTTCGAGGATCGCGACGGCCTCCATGACGATCTCGGGGTTTTCGCGGATCGTCTCAAGCACCAGCTCGCGCACCCTGTCCTCCGAGATGTCCTGCGCCGCTGCCTGCAAGGGCAGCGCAAGGAAAAGCGCCATCGCCATCATTGAAATGTAATTCTTCATGTCAATTTCCTCCGTTTGCCAGATCGGCGGCCGTGCGTTCGGCCTGCGCGGCGCGTTCGCGCTCGGGCCAGGTTGATTGGATGTAGGCGAGGATGTTCCAGATCTCGCGATCCGTCAGGACGTCGTCGAAACCGGGCATGCCGCTGTCGAATTCCACGCCTTGCCGGGCCAGGGCCTCGCGTCCGCCGAGTTTCGTGTATTCAAACAGCATCCGGTCGGGATGGTGCCATGTGTGCCCGGTTTCATCGTGAGGCGGCGCGGGCAGACGCCCATCCGCATCGGGGGTTCGCCAGTCCGGCTGTCCTTCGAGGTTGGCGCCGTGACAGGCGGCGCAGTTCTGGGCATAAAGCGCTTCGCCCTGCGCGATATCCACCGTCGCCGGCATCACCGGCACGGCAGGGTCTATGGCGGCCTGCGGCGCGTCACGCAGCGCCAACCACGCCCCGGCCCCCGCAAGGCCAAGCGCCACGGGCGCGGCGATCATCACCCAGGCCTTCATGTCAAGCGCACCCATGTCATCATGCCGCTTTCCGCATGGCTGAGCATGTGGCAGTGAAACAGCCAGTCGCCCGGATTGTCGGCGACGAAGCCGATCTCGCGCGTCTCTTGTGCGGCCACGAGGAGCGTGTCGCGCATCGGGCCTGCGGGTCTGCCGTCGCGGATTTCGCGGAAATGCATCCCGTGCAGATGCATGGCGTGGGGAAAGACGGTTTCGTTGACGATCTCCAGCCGCACCCGCTCGCCAAGGGAAAGATCGGCCAGCGGGGCCTGCGTCATCTCTGCCATGTCGTTGAAGGCCCAGAACCGCCCCCGCGCCGCGAGGTCGCGAAAGCCCAGGCGCTCTCCGCCCAGCACGGCACTATTCATTCGCCCCATGGCGCCGCCCGACATCACCAGCCGCAAAGGACGGGCATCGGCCAGCGACCCGAGGCCGCTGACGGAATTGGGCGGCAACGCCGCGGGTGCCGCTCGCGGGGTCCGCGCGGCGCTGGCCGAGACGGGGAATGCCACCTGAGAGGCCGGGCGGTCGTCATTGCCGAGCCGCACGAGATGGGCTGTCTCGCCCGCCTCGGCCGTCACATCGACGATCAGGTCCGCGCGCTGCGCCGGGGCGAGGACGAGCACGCCCTCCAGCGGCTCGGGGGTGGCAAGCGGCATGCCGTCGAGCGCGACCGTCCAGCCCCGCAACCCTGCGAGCTGCAATGGAAAGATCCGCGCGTTCGATACGTTGATGAGCCGCAGACGCAGACGCGTGTGCCGCTCTACCGGGATTGCAGGATCGAATTGACCGTTCGTGGTGATCAGGTTTCCGATCCGGCCGCCATGGCTCATGCGCATGGGATTGTCGAAACTCTCGTCAATCAGCGCCGTTTCGGGGTCGAGCAGCCAGTCGTCGAGTACGAGGGTCTCCTCGCGATCCACCTGCGGCGGCTCGGCCTCTTCCACGATCAGCGGCCCATGCAGGCCGCGGGCGACCTGCACCCAGGACCGGTTATGCGCGTGGTACCAGTAGGTTCCGGCATCGGGCGCCACGAAATCATAGTCGAAAGCCTGACCCGGCGCGACGGCCTCTTGCGTCAGGCCCGAGACACCGTCCATCGCGTTGTCGATGCGGATGCCGTGCCAATGGATGGAGGTCGGCTCCGGCAGGTTGTTGACCAGCCGCCGCTGCACCCGTTCGCCCCGGCGCACCCGGATGGCCGGGCCGGGCGCGCGGCCCTCATACCCCCAGATGGGTGTCGCCGGATAACCGTCGGGGGCAAGCTGGACCGTGGCTTCGCGCGCTGTCAGGATCGCGGGCGCATGAGAGGCGGCAAGCACCTGCCGACCGCTCATCACCATGCCCAGAGTGGCGGCGGTCTGTCCGATAAAGGCGCGTCGTGTCAGCATGGCCAATACCTCCTCAACAGTGTCGAGGCGGGCGAGAGTCTCGCCCACCCCCTTGTCGTTTGAGCGTCAGGAGTCGTGGCCCATCCGGAAATCGCCAACCATGCCGGCCTCGCGGTGACCGGGCACGTTGCAGGCGAATCCGATCTCGCCACCTTCGGGGAAGGTCCAGATGACTTCGCCCGTATCGCCCGGCTCCAGCAGGACGCTGTTGGCATCGTCATGCATCATCCCGGCTTCCATCATGCGGTCATGATTGATGCTGCGCATCGTCATCATGCCTTCCCGCATCATGGTGCGCATTTCGCCGCGATGCCCGTTCCACGTTTCGCTGGTGCCGATGTTGAACTCGTGCACGGCGCGCCCGACATTCACGACTTCGAAGCGGATCGTCTCGCCGGGTGCGACCTCGATGCTTTCGGGGCTGTATTTCATCTCGTCCATTTCGATGGTGATGGTGCGGTCGACCTGTGCGGCGTCGCCGGGTTCTCCGATACCGCTGCCGTGCCCTGCATCGGCCAGGGCCACGGAAGCGGTGAGGCTGGCCACGAGCGCCGTGCCGGTCAGAAGTGTCTTGATCATGTCTTGGTCTCTCATGTCTGGGTGTCTTTCAGGGAATGCTGTCGTGACAAGGCCCAGGCGCGCGGGGGTGGAAGATCCACGGGCGCATTTCTCCCGCCTATTGCTGTTTTCGCGAGCGGCTGACGCACGGCCCGGAAACCGTGTGCCCCGAATAAGGGTCGGGTCATCAAAATGGCGGCCGGGGAACAGGACGGGTCGGGATGGCAGGAGCGGTCAAGCGTGTCCTCATGCGCAGCGTGCCCGGCATTCGCGACATCGCCGTCCGCGACGATCTCTGAATGCGCATCCGGCGTGCCGGCAAGTCCTGACGTCGGCGCGGCAAGGATTGCAAGCACCATCATGAGCACCGCAACCAGTCCCCCGCGCGCGGAAAAAAACGACAGCACCCGCATCAATTGATCCCGTTCTCGCGCTGCACCTCGCGGATGTAGCGGGCGATATACTGAACGTCGGCGCGAGTCAGGCCCTCGACCGGGGGCATGTTGCCAAAGGGCCAGTGATGCGCGCGTACGCCGTTCCGAACCGCCATCTGAAAGGCCTCGTCGGAATGATGGCTCGGTTCGTATGTGCGGTGGATCAGCGGCGGCGCGACACCGTTCTGACCAGCCGCGTTTGCCCCATGACAAGCCGCGCACGCGGTTTCGAAGGCGCGTTGACCGATCGCCGCCTCGGGCGACAACTGTTCGGGAAGCCGAACCTCGACGATGGGCGCGCCCTGAGCCAACTCGCTTATTGCTGTTGGGTCCGGGTGGACCATGGTCCCTGCCGGTTGCTCGACCGGTTGCATGAATTGCCAGATCGCCACGCCAAGCCCGGCAGCAAAGACACCACCGATGAGAAGCCCGAGTTTGTCCACGTTCCTTGCCCTTTTCTTGCCTTTGATCTGTTCCACTCCAACTAGGCGCCGGTCAGGGCACTGTGGTTTCAGACCGCTCGATACTTGAGGATTTTTCTACCGGCTCTCAGTCACGTTACAACCGGATAGCCCCGTGTTTATTGTATCCAAATGTATCCTTGACCTTTACCCGGCAGAGGCACCTATCGTTCGGCCCGTTAATGGATTTGGAGGACATGATGGCCTGGAACCCACGGACTCTGCTATCGGGTGGTGCCGGAATGAAGCTTGGCATGATGGCTTGTTGTGCCGTGATGCTCGTCCCGCTCGGCGCCTTGCTTGTGGCGGGCGGAACGCTTGGCGGGCTTGCGAGCAATCTTGGGCTTTTGGCGCCTCTGGCGCTGTGCCTCGGGGCGCATGTCGTGATGCATCGGATGATGGGCAGATCCTGCCACGACAACACCGCAAATCCCCGGGAGAAGACCCCGGACGAGAACCCCGAACAAGGCCCGGCGGTTGTCCCGGTCCATGCCCCGCGCTGATTGCACGGTAATGATCCACGGCGCGCGCCCGAAACTGGCGCTGGTTGGCCTTCTTGCACTGGCCGGTTGCGGAGCGGGAGTGCGGCAGTGCCTGAATACCGACGCCACGCTGTCAACGCGCGGCGCGGCGTTCACGCTTCCGGATGGATGCCGCGCGATCCGGACCGGCCCGGACGGTGTCGTCACCCTCGCTTGCGATGATGGGCGGGTCGGCTATGGATTCGACGCCCTCGCCATCGGATCGCAGGAATTGCCATGACATCCAGGCGTTCGACACTTGCCTTTCTCGGCGTCGCTGCGGGCGTTGTTGTCGGCTTTCAGGCGCTTCCTTCCCTGTTGGATCGTTTCTCGGGTCTGCCTGAGTTTGAGCCTTTGGCGAATCCAGAAGGCTTCCGGAGGATAACGGGCGGAAGTTCCTCGTCCGGCGCATTCGACCCATTTGTCGGCCTTGAAGCCCAAGACGACGGGTTGAGAGCGGAAACCATCGCGGCCGTAGAAGCCGATCTTTGCAATGCGCTTTACGCGGATGTGGCAGAAGATCCGTCGACCGTACCGATCGCGTCGTTTTCGGACTATTACTGCCCCTACTGTCGCGTGCAGATGCGGCGCTTGGCAGATATTGCCGAACAGCTTGATAGCGGCGTTGCGATTTCCTGGCACGAGCTACCGCTTCTCGGCGAAGGCTCTGACCGTGCGGCGAGAGCGGCTTTGGCAGCAAAACGCCAGGGTGCTTATCTCGCATTTCAGCAAGCTCTGTGGACGACGCCGTTTCAGCCGACACGCGACTATCTTCTGCGATTGTCCGAGACCGTCGGAATTGATGGTGAGCGCCTGATAAATGACATGCAAAGCCAGGATGTCGCCGAAGACCTCATGGTCAGCAAGGCGCTTTCCCGGATATTCGGCTTCATCGGCACGCCGGCCATGGTGGTTGGCGGCACTGTCATCCAAGGCGAAATCACGGACGCCGTGTTGCGCAGCGTGATCGCTATCGAACTCGACGACGGCTGGCAAAGGATATGCTGAACAGATCGAGCAGACAGTGTGCCGCGACGATCGCATTGAGCGTCTTGTCTCTTGTCGCCTCGTCGGTGGCAATTCTGGCTGCGACATCGGAACGAGCGGCGACACCGGCGGTCAGCGCGCAGCTCATCACGGCCGAAAACGGCATCGCGCCCGGCGCGGGGACGGTTTCGGCGGGGCTGGCGCTGGCGCTTGGCGAGGGCTGGAAAACCTATTGGCGCACACCCGGCGAGGTGGGCTTCCCACCCGAAATCGACTGGACCGGGTCGCGCAACGTGGCCGAGGTCGAATTTCAATGGCCCGCGCCCGAGCGGTTCACTGCCTTCGGCATCGAGAATTACGGCTATCACGGCGAGGTCGTCTTTCCGCTGCGCATCGCGCTGGAACAGCCGGGCCAGCCTGCCCATCTCTCCGCCTCGGTGACGCTGCTGACCTGCTCCGATGTTTGCGTGCCGCAGGATTTCAGCCTGTCGCTGGACCTGCCCCAAGGCACGTCGATCGACCCGGACAGCGCGGCGCGCATCGCCGATTACGCGGGTCGCGTCCCGGTTGGGGCGGAAGACGGGGGCATTCGGTCCGCCACCGCGCATGTCGATGCCGACGTAACCGCGCTGACCGTGACGCTGCGGCGCTCCTCGCCCTTCGAGGCGCCGGATGTGTTCCCGGAACTGGGCGAAGGTGCCTCTCTCGGAACCCCTGACATCAGGCTGGGTGAGGATGGCGATCTGCTCTGGGCGCGCCTGCCCATCATATCGCCGCCCGCCGATCCAACGGCCGCGATATCGCTCACCGCGACCGACACCGATGGCTGGGCCGTGACCGTGACGCCGGACAGGGTCGCGACCGCGCCGCCCCCGCCCTACACCGAAGCCCGCACCACCGCGCCGCTTTCCAGCATGGTCTGGATCGCCCTGACGGCCTTCCTGGGCGGGGTGATCCTGAACGTCATGCCCTGCGTACTGCCGGTGCTGTCGATAAAGCTGTCCTCTGCCATGAAGCTGGAAGGTGCCGGTCGCGCGCGCGTGCGATGGGGCTTCCTCGCCTCGGCCGCGGGGGTCATGGCCTTCATGTGGGGCCTCGCCGCAGTCCTTTTCGCGCTGCGGCAGGCGGGGGTCACCGTTGGCTGGGGCCTACAATTCCAGAACCCGGTCTTCCTTGCGCTGATGGTGGCCATCCTCGCCATCTTCGCGGCGAACCTCGCGGGCGCCTTCGAGATCAGCCTGCCTCCAAGCCTGCAGACCCGGCTTGCGCGGGCCGGCGGCGCCGGGGGGCATGTTGGCGATTTCCTGACCGGTGCCTTCGCCGCGGTGCTGGCCACGCCCTGCTCCGCACCCTTTCTCGGGACCGCGATTGCCTTCGCGCTGGCCGGGCGCGGCGTGGATATCGCGCTGGTCTTCACCTTCCTCGGGCTGGGGCTCGCCGCCCCCTACCTGCTGGTCGCGGCCCGCCCCGGTCTGGTCCGTCACCTCCCCAGGCCGGGGCGGTGGATGATCGCGCTTCGGGTGATGCTGGGCCTTTTGCTGGCCGTCACCGCGGCTTGGCTGGTCTGGGTGCTGCGGGGCGTGGCCGGCACGACCACGATGCTCGCGGTCCTCGGGATGACCGCCGGTCTCGTGATGCTGCTGTCGTTGTCGAGGCTGCGGTGCACAGTTCGTGCCGGGCTCGCGCTGCCCCTCGTGGGGATCATACTCTTCGCGGCGGGAGATCTGGCCGACACATCAACGCCCCGCGCGCTTTCGTCTCAGGTGACCGAGTGGGTGCGCTTCGACAGGGCCGAGATCGCCCGCCGTGTCTCGAGGGGCGAGGTCGTGTTCGTGGACGTCACGGCCGATTGGTGCCTGACGTGCAAGGCAAACAAGGCGCTCGTGCTGGACCGCGAACCGGTTGTCTCGGCGCTTGCGGCCGAGGGCGTCACCCCCATGCAAGCCGACTGGACGCGGCCCGATCCGGCGATTTCGCGCTATCTGGAAAGCTTCGACCGTTACGGTATTCCGTTCAATGCGGTCTATGGTCCGGCCGCCCCGCACGGCATCGTCCTGCCGGAACTGCTGACCCCGGACGTGGTCATGGCGGCGCTCGACGATGCCGTTGGGGAAGAACGGGACATCGCCGGCCAGCCTTGAACGCACGTGCCTCACCTGTTTCGGGGTGCGGCAGGCGCTGCTTTTCGTGGCAATGGTTTCGACCATTCCCGCCGCGGCGGGAACGGCCGAGTGCCGGCCTCACTTTTCCAGCGCCTTTCGCCGCCGGTCGAACTCTTCCTCGTCGATCTCGCCCGAAGCGAAGCGTTCGCGCAGGATGTCCACCGCATCGCGCTTTCCGCGATTTCCGCCGCCCTGATTGTCGGTGAACCATTTCACGGCAAAAACAATCAGGGCGATGACGACACCCCAGAACAGGATCATCATCAGCCCGCCGAACATGCCGTACCCGCCATCCCACATCATGTGACCATATCCTCCTTGCCAATTTTCCCCGGGGCTCGCGGCGGCCAGTGTCGGCGCCGCAAGCCCGATGGTTGTCCAGATTGCCGTGCGTGTCATTTTCAGGTCTCCTTCCGTTGTTTGCTGTTGTTGATGGGTGCGTCCTCCGCCAGCGGGATGAAGATGGATGCCTTCAGCCCGCCTTCGGCACGATTTTTCAGCCGGACGTCGCCCCCGTGTCCGCGCACGATCGCCCGCGCGATGGCAAGGCCCAGCCCGTGCCCCCCGGTTTCGAGCGAGCGGGACGCCTCCAGCCGATGAAACGGCGCAAAGACCTCGTCGAGCTCTTCCTCGGGTATGCCAGGGCCATCATCGGTGATCTCGATCACCAGATCGTCGCCCGCGCGGTGCCAGCCGACCGTGGCGCCGCCCCCGTAGCGGGTGGCGTTCTCGACAAGGTTGCGAACGGCCCTGCGCAGGGCGAGCGGGCGAATGCGCACCGTCATCGCCGGGCCGCCGGTCATTTCGAACGGGGTGGCCTTGTCGTCTGCCAGGGTTTCGAGCCAGGCGGACACATCGACGACGTCCGAGGCTTCGCGCCCGGCCAGCCCTTCGGCGAAGTCGAGCGTGGCCTCGGCCATGGCCTGCATCTCGTCGATGGACGCGACCAGGCTCTCGCGGGTCTCCTCGTCTTCGACGAGTTCTGCATCGAACCGCATCGCCGTGAGCGGCGAGCGCAGGTCATGGCTGACCGCGGCGAGAATGCGGGTGCGGTCCGCGACAAATCGCGTCAGCCGATCCTGCATGCGATTGAACGCGCGGGTGAGATCGCGCACCTCGTCGGGACCGGCGACAGGCAACGGCTCACCCGCGTCGCCGCGCCCCAGGTCCTCGGCGGCGCGCGACAGATTACGCAATGGGCCGGTCAGGCGGGTCATCACGAACCAGAACGCCGCGACGAGGATCAACGAGGCCGTCAGCCCGAAGGCGAGAAAGGACGATAGCGGCCATTGCAATGGCGGGCGTTCGAACAGGGTGTCGACGTTCAGCCACTGGCCGCCGGAGAGCGCGATGGACAGGGTCATCTCGACCGCCTGCATCCGGCCGCGCATCATTTCCTGATGCATCTGGGCCATTTCCGGAGACAGGTTAGGGATCGGGTGCAGGGGAACGGCCGTTTCACTCAGGTTGACCCTGATGTCGCGACTGAACCTGTCGCCAAGCAAGGTCCGGACCCGCGTTTCGATATAGTCTGCGTGATGATGGTCGGGCGCGGTCACGCTTGGTGAGGGCGCAAGATCGAACCGCACAAGCGGCGAATTCGCCGCACGCACGATGGACACGGACAGATCGGGCGGC
Organism: Aliiroseovarius sp. YM-037; assembly: GCF_048060095.1. Taxonomy (NCBI): domain Bacteria; kingdom Pseudomonadati; phylum Pseudomonadota; class Alphaproteobacteria; order Rhodobacterales; family Paracoccaceae; genus Aliiroseovarius; species Aliiroseovarius sp. YM-037. Next base: position 38,577 of record NZ_JBLUOA010000008.1, read on the forward strand.
GCTTCCTCCAGCAGCCGCACAACATTGGCGGCGCGCCCGGCCGCCTCGAAACCCAGGGCGGCGCGGACGGCAAGGCTGCGCTCGTCCGCGAAGAGCCACAGGCTCACCACCTGCGCTAGGCCCAGGGCCCCGAGGATGAGAAGCACGAGTTGCGCGCGCAGGCTGCCTATCCGCGGCCGGGTCATTCGACCACCTCGACATCGGCGTTCAGACTGTAGCCCTGGCTTCGCACGGTGGTGATGAGCGTCGGGCGCAACGGGTCCATCTCGATCTTGCGCCGCAGCCGGCTGATCTGGTTGTCGATCGTACGATCGAGCGGCCCCGCCGCGCGCCCGGCCGTGAGGTCGAGAAGCTGCTCGCGGCTCAGAACCGTGCGCGGACGCGCCAGAAGGACCGTCAACAGCCGGAAATCCGCCGTCGTCAGTTGCACGCGATTGCCGTCCCGGTCGGTCAGCATGTGCGCGTCGGTATCGAGCGTCAGTCCGCCGAACCGCAGGATGCGCCCCGAAAGCGGCCCGGCCTCGCGTCTCTCCTCGGGCGCGCGGCGCAGGACCGCCTTGATCCGTGCCAACAGCTCGCGGGGGTTGAACGGTTTCGGCAGATAGTCGTCCGCGCCGATCTCGAGGCCCACGATCCGGTCCTGATCCTGCCCGAGGGCCGTGAGCATGATGATCGGAAGCCGTTTCTCGGCCGACAGGCGCTTGCAGATCGAAAGCCCGTCCTCGCCCGGCATCATGACGTCGAGCACCATCAGGTCGAAGTGACCTTTCGCGAGCTTTTCGTCCATCTCCCGGGCATCCTTGGCCGCCGTCGCCCGCATGCCATTGCGTTCCAGAAATCGCGTGACCGAGTCCCGGATCTGGCGGTGATCGTCGACGACGAGGATATGCGGCAAACTGTTCATACTTCTCATTTGGCAGTGTGGCGGCGCGCGGTCAGCACCGGGATTGTAACGCTTTGTATCAGCTACGCGCATTGCGACGAACGGATACAAGATCGGGAATGACACGGCCTTGGCGGTCCTTCATGTCTTCCCATGTCGGTGAGGCGTTTCACACGAGAAAGGATACAGACATGAAAACCACAGCGAAACTCGCGGCAGCGACCGCCATCTTTATGGCTCTGGGCGGTGCAGCCTTGGCCGCAGGCAATCACGGGCATGGTGGCCAGGGTGCTCCGGGAGCGCAGGGTCCGGCCGCCGGAAATCATGACATGATGCGGATGCATGGGCAAATGATGCAGGGCGGCATGGGCATGATGGGCTCCGGTGGGCCCATGGGCGGCATGGGCCAGGGCATGATGGGCGGCGGCGCGTCGCTGATGGGCATGGGCCTGGAGCGGTTCGACGCCGATGGCGATGGCACGGTGACGCCCGAAGAAGCCCACGAAGGATTGCAAGCCCTGCTGGCGGAATACGATGCCGATGGCGACGAAACCCTGTCGCTCGCCGAATTCGAGACGCTCCACAGCGCGCTCATCCGCGAAACCATGGTGGACCGCTTCCAGTTCCTCGACGACGATGGCGACGGCGCGGTGTCGGTGGCAGAAATCGTCAAGCCTGCCGACATGATGGAGCGCATGCAGACGATGCGCGACGGCATGATGCCCGGACCGAATGGTGGCATGCAGCGCGACGGCGGCATGATGGGGACACCCGGCCAGGGCCGCATGGGCAACAACTGAGCCCGCCTTTCCGCCACCCCTCGCCCGGTCCCGCAGACTGCGGGGCCGGGCCTTGACCACGAAAGGACAGACAGAATGGCATACACTCATGACCGCCTGCTGGCAAATACCGGCATTGACGACGCAGAGACCCGCGTGCGCGCGGCGCTGGCCGACGCTGGTTTCGGCGTTCTGACCGAGATCGACGTCAAGGCGACGATGAAGAAGAAGATCGACAAGGACATGGCGGGCTACAAGATCCTTGGCGCCTGCAATCCGAACATGGCCTGGCAGGCCATCGGGCTGGAGCCGCGGATCGGCGCGATGCTGCCCTGCAACGTGATCCTGCGCAGCGTCGAGGGCGGCACCGAGGTGAGCGCCATCGACCCGGTTGCCTCCATGTCGGCCGTGGAAAACCCCGACCTGCACGCGGTCGCCGGTCAGGTCCGCGACATGCTCGTGCGCGCTGTGGATGCGGCCTGAAGGAGACAACCGATGACAACGGCACACGGTCGGCGCCTCTTCATTCTTGGGCTGGCGGCAGCGCCTGTCACCCTCATCACGTCTCCCCTGACCGCACAGGCCCGGACAATCTGGTCGGCGGACGAGGCCTATGACGCCCTTCTGGCAGACAGCGCGCGCGTCGTCGATGTGAGGTCGCGCGAGGAGTGGCTGGAAACCGGCGTCGGGGCCGGGGTCTGGCCGATCAGCATGCACGAGGACCGATTTCCGGATCGCCTCTTTGCGGCGAAGGCGCTGGCCGGATCCCGAGACGTCGGCCTGATCTGCGCGACCGGGGGGCGTTCGGCGTCCCTGCTCCGTGCGCTCCGGCAGGCTCGCTACGATGGCTACGTGGACATCTCCGAGGGAATGCTGGGATCTCGCCGGGGTCCCGGCTGGCTTGCTGCCGGTCTGCCCGTGGTTCCGCTGGACGCAGCGCTTGCCTCGATGCCGGAGGACCTTGCCTGACGTGCCCGAAGAGAGCGCCTCAACGAGAAATAACTACCTGTCTCTCGGCAAGGGCACGGTCCTTGTCGTCGGAGCCATCCTTGGCCTGGGCCTCCTCGGCTGGGCCGCAGGGTGGTGGTCGTTCGACCTGGACCGCGCCGCGGTCGAGGCATGGGTCGCGCGCGCGGGTCCTTGGGGGCCGCTCGCGATCGTCGCCCTCATGACGGCTGCGGTCGTTGCCAGCCCCATTCCAAGCGCGCCTGTCGCGCTGGCCTCGGGGGCCGCTTTTGGCCACTATGCGGGCACCGTCTATGTCGCCGTGGGGGCCGAGACCGGCGCGCTCGTCGCCTTCCTCATCGCCCGCGGGCTGGGGCGCGGGACGGTCGAGCGACTTCTCGGCGACAAGGCGGATCACGGCCTGTTGGGGTCGCAGAACGCGCTGACGCTCACGGTTTTCGCAAGCCGCCTTCTGCCCTTCGTGTCTTTCGACGCGATGAGCTATGCCGCGGGGGTCAGCCGGTTGCAGTTCTGGCGCTTCGCCCTGGCCACGATGGCCGGCATTTTGCCCGCGAGCTTCGAGCTCGCGCATTTCGGCAGCGCGGCGATGGCGGGCACCTTCGGCGGCGCGGAATGGATCGCGCTCGGACTGGGGCTGGTGACGGGGCTTCCCCTCCTGCTGCTTGCGCTTCGGCGCGGAGCGGCTTCGCGAAAAGACAGCCCCAGGAAAGATACCGCAGCGGCCGAAGGGTCATGAGCTCCGACGACAAGAAAAACAGCCCCAGCCTGCCCGACGCCGTGGCGCTGGGAGCCGTCGTGAGCTTCGGTGCATCGCGGCTTGACTCTCCCGCCACTGGAAACCCGACAATGATGATCAAAACCTGAAAAGAGATAACAGATGTCCGACCACGACCATCACCACCGCCACCACGCTCCGGCCTCCGGCGCGAAAACCGCGACGGATCCCGTCTGCGGCATGCAGGTCGAGATGCGCGAGGACGCGCGGTCGCGCGAGTATGGCGGCGAGACCTACTGGTTCTGCTCGGAAGGCTGCGAGACGAAATTCGGTGTGGATCCTTATTTCTACGCGTCGGGAAACGCGCAGAAGACATCGCAGAAAGCCCAGCCCGGCACGCAATACACCTGCCCGATGCACCCCGAGATTATCCGCGACGAACCCGGAAGCTGTCCGATCTGCGGCATGGCGCTGGAGCCGATGGTGCCCTCGGACGAGCCCAGCGAGGAACTGACCGACTTCACCCGCCGGATGTGGATCAGCGCGACCGCGGCCGTGCCCCTCGTGATCCTGACGATGGGCGAGCTGGTCGGCCTGCCGGTTCGCGACTGGCTGGGCCACCAGCTGGCGGTTTACATCGAATTCGTCCTCGCCACGCCCATTGTCCTCTGGGCAGCGCTTCCGTTCTTCCGGCGCGGCGTCGACTCCTTCCGGAGCCTGTCCCCGAACATGTGGACGCTGATCTCGCTCGGGGTCGGCGCGGCCTATGCGTATTCGCTGGTCGCCACCTTCGCGCCGGGGTTGTTCCCGGAGCAGTATCGGATGGGCGAAGGCGTCGGCACGTATTTCGAGGCCGCCGTCGTCATCATCGCGCTGATCTTCGTCGGCCAGGTGCTGGAGTTGCGCGCACGGGAACGCACCGGCGACGCGATCCGGGCGCTGATGGACCTCGCGCCCAAGACCGCGCGGCGAATTCTTCCCGACGGAAGCGAATATAATGCACCGCTCGAGAACATCGTGGAGGGCGACTTGCTGCGGGTGCGCCCCGGCGACAGCATGCCGGTCGATGGCGAAGTGGTCGAGGGCCACACGTCCGTTGACGAAAGCATGATCACCGGCGAGCCCGTGCCCGTCGAAAAGGCAGAAGGCGACCGTGTCACGGGCGGCACGATCAACAAGAACGGTTCGCTCGCGATCCGGGCGACGCAAGTTGGCGCCGACACGGTGCTGGCGCAGATCGTGGACATGGTGGCCGGTGCCCGACGCTCGCGCGCGCCGATCCAAGGGCTGGCGGACCGGGTCTCGGCCATCTTCGTACCGACGGTCGTCGCGGTGGCCATCGCGGCGTTCTTCGCCTGGCTTGCCTTCGGTCCCGAGCCGGTGCTGGCATTCGCCATCGCCTCGGCCGTCTCCGTCCTGATCATCGCCTGTCCCTGTGCCCTCGGCCTCGCGACGCCGATCTCGATCACCACGGCCGCGGGGCGCGGCGCACAAGCGGGCGTGCTGATCAAGGACGCCGAGGCGCTGGAACGGATGGCGCGTGTGGACACGGTGATCGTGGACAAGACCGGCACGCTGACCGAGGGCAAGCCGACGCTGACGGATGTCGTGGCGCTGCAGGGCGACGAGGCGGAGGTGTTGGGCCTCGCCGCCGCTTTGGAACGTGGCTCGGAACATCCGCTGGCCGAGGCGATCGTCGCGGGCGCGCGGGATCGCGGTCTGTCGCCCGGCAGCGCGGCCGATTTCGAAGCGGTCACCGGCAAGGGCGTGCGCGGCACCGTCGACGGACGCAACGTGGCGCTCGGCAATCCGGCGATGATGCGGGATCTCGGGCTCGAGACCGGCGAAGCCGAGGCGCGGGCCGACACGCTCCGCACGGATGGCAAGACGGCGATGTTCGTTGCCGTCGATGGGGCGCTCGCGGGGATCGTCGCCGTGGCCGATCCGATCAAGCAAAGCACCGAAGGGGCGATCCGCGATCTGCACGCGCTCGGTCTGACGATCATCATGGCCACCGGCGACAACCAGCGAACGGCCGAGGCTGTCGCGCGTCAACTGGGCATCGACGAGGTGCGCGCCGGCGTTCTGCCCGAGGACAAGCAGAAGCTGGTCGAGGAATTGCGCGCGAAGGGCGCGTCGGTGGCGATGGCCGGCGACGGTGTGAACGACGCCCCGGCGCTGGCGGCGGCGGACGTGGGCATCGCCATGAGCACGGGCGCCGACGTGGCGGTGGAGAGCGCTGGCATCACGCTGATGCGCGGCGATCTGGTGGGGCTGGTGCGGGCGCGGAAACTCGCGAAGGCAACGCTGCGCAACATCCGCCAGAACCTGTTCTTCGCCTTCGCCTACAACGCGGCGGGCGTGCCGATCGCGGCCGGAATCCTTTATCCGGTGATCGGCCTGCTTCTGTCGCCCATGATCGCGGCGGCGGCGATGAGCCTGTCGTCGGTCTCCGTTATTTCGAACGCGCTGCGGCTGCGGCGCGTAAAGCTCTGAAAGAAAGGAAGCCGCGATGTCCAGTTCACATCACGGGCACATGCCGTCGAGTGGGCGCGGAATGGCGATCTCCGCATGGCTGACGGGGGTCTATTTCGTCATCGAGATGGGCATCGGGCTCTGGACCGGGTCGATCGCAGTGATCTCCGACGCGTTCCACACCTTCTCCGCCGTTGGCGGCGTCCTGGTGGCCATCGTCGCCGCGCGTCTGGCCCGGCGTCCCGCCGATCCGGATCGCAGCTTCGGCTGGTATCGCGCCGAGATCATCGGCGCGCTGGTCAACGGCGGCTTCCTGCTCGGCATGGCGCTGGTGGTGATCGTTATGGCGGCCATGCGCCTGTCGGATCCGATCGCGTTGCCGACCGGCCCGATGTTGCTAGCCGCTGCCGGCGGGCTGGTGACCGAGTTCATATCGCTGGGGCTGATCTGGAAGCAAAGCAAGAGCGACCTCAACGTGAAGGGTGCGTTGTGGCATATCATCCAGACCTTCGTCGGCAGCCTCCTGATCATCGTCACCGCATTGGTGATCAAGTTCACGGGCTTCCTGCTTATCGACCCGATCCTCGGCATGGCGTTCGGCTTTGTGCTGCTCTGGGCAAGCTGGGGTATCCTGCGCGACTCCATGCACCTGCTGATGGAGGGTACGCCGGCCGATGTCAGCCTTCCGGAGGTCACGCAGGCACTCGAGTCCCTCGACGGGGTGGCCGACGCGCACCACGTTCACGCCTGGGCCCTGACCAGCGGGAAGCACGTCTTTTCCGGTCACCTGCGGGTGCAAGAGGGCGCCGAGCCACAGGGGGTACTCAAGGCAGCGCACGGCATGCTGCGTGACCGCTTCGGCTTCTTCTTCGTGACTCTTCAGGTTGAGGACCGGTGCCTCGATGAAAGCGGTGCCGAGATGATCGACATCACCCGTGCGCCAACCACCGAAAGGACCACGACTTGACCGGCCCCGCGACCCAATCCGTCCCATCGCTTCGCCTTCGACTGGCGCGCCGGATCATCCGGCTTGTCACCAGGCGAGCCGCGCGCAAAGGGCTGGCCGACAACCTTCTTACATATGTGGACGGAACGCAAACCCGTTGGCTCGATCCCGAGATCGCGCGGTTCCTTGAGGCGATGGACAGCGAGGTGCTCCGCTTGCGGGCGCGGGCGGATTTCGTCGCGCTCCCTGGTCTTGGCAACAGGGTGATGGTCGAATTCGCCGTGTGGACCACAGCCGCCGACCGCAGCCTGCGCCATCTCGGCGTGACGCCCGAGACCGCGCGCCGCGTGGTGGCCGACCTCGGATGGGACGTCTACCGCCGGATGCTGCGGCTGAGTTCGCTGCCCGCGCGGCTGGTCACGCGCGACCCGGGGCGGAGACTGCGCTGGACGATCCGCGCGCTGCTGTATTTCCCGTTCAATGCTCCGGGTGCGCCCGGTTATGCCGTGGAGACCCGGCGCGACGGCGACGACATTCTCACACATTTCACCTGCTGCCCGCCACAGAGCCTCGTGCGTCGGCTGGCCGAGATCGACGACGACCCCGATACGCTCGAAGCATTCCGGCAAAGTTGGTGCACCTATGATTGGCCGGGCGCTGATCTGATCGCGGGCGACGGAGTACGCGGTCATTATCGCAGGCGCCGGACGTTGTCGCATGGGGATGACGTCTGCGACATGTGTTGGGCAGCGCGGTCGCAACGGCAAGAGACCGCGCCACATGCTCCGAAGAAATAACATGCGCATCGTTCTTCTACTCGTCCTGATCACCGTCTCCGAAGCCACGATCGGCGTCTTCGTCAAGCTGACCGGGGATGCGATCCCGATCCAGACGTTGAATTTCTACGCACTGAGCTTTGCAGCCGCGTTCCTGGCAATGGCCATCCCGCACGCGACCGGACGCCCTCTGCGGTTTCCCCGTGGCAACGTGAAGGACACGGTCATTATCGGGGCGCTCATCGCCGCGCAGATCAGCGTCTTCAACTATGCGATGACGCTCGTGCCGATCGCCAATGCCGTGGTGTTCTGGAGCGTGGCCCCCTTCTTCGTGTTCATCTTCTCGGCCCTGTTCCTCGGCGAGCCCGCGAAGAAAAGCTATATGCTGATCTTCGGGCTCGCGCTGACAGGCATCGTGCTGGCCAGGCCGCTGGCGGGCGGCGAGTGGTTTGGCAACCTCGTCGCGCTCAGCACCGGGGCGATCTATGCCGGAATGGTCACATACATGCGCCATGAAGGACGCGAGGAGGCGGGCAACGATATCTTCTGGTCGATGGCGGCCGGGGCGATCCTGCTGTCGCCGGCGCTGGTTCTCGCCGGGCCGGGCGAGATCGGCAGGTTCAATGCCTATCCCGCCCTGAGCCTTTCGCTGCCGGTGATGCTGTGGCCGGTCTGCCTCGGCGTCGTCTCGACGGGGTTCGCCTATTTCGGGATTTCGCTGGTGCTCAAGAAGATCTCGGCGAACATCTATTCGCTGGTCGATATTATCGTCTCGCCGATCGTGGCGGCGACTCTGGGATACCTTGTCTTTAGCGAAGTTCCAACGCAGGGCATGATCCTTGGTGGCGGATTGTTGCTCCTGTCCGGTTTCTGGCTGACGCGCGAGATGAGCCGCGGCAAGGAAACCGCCGCCGTCCACCCTTGCCAATGCGAGCGAATGAATGCATTTGGTGCCTGAAATGGAAGGATAAATCGAGATGAAGTTCTACGTGCCCGACATGAGTTGCGGTCATTGCACGGCGGCCATCGAAAAGGCGCTCAAGGCGATCGACCCGAATGCCACGGTAGATACAGACCTGACATCGAAGACCGTCACGGTTGCGTCCGCCAAGGATGCCACTGCATTACAGGTCGCCCTCAAGGAGGCCGACTACCCCGCAACTCCGGCTTGATGAACTCTATGTGAAATCTTTAACGAATAGCCGTCAAAACCGAACAGGATTGGAGCTGGAAATACGCATGAACAGACGAGAATTCATTGTCGCGGGCGGCGCTGCCGCCGGGCTGCCCGGTGTGGTCCACACTCAGTCACTCGCACCGCGCGTCGAGGTCTACAAATCGCCAACCTGCGGATGCTGCTCGGCCTGGATCGAGCATATGGAGCGCGCCGGCTTCGTCGTGGACGCACGCAATGTCGACCAAGACGCCCTGTATGCGTTCAAGGCGCAATCCGGGATCACGCCCAACCTGGCCTCGTGCCATACGGCGCTCGTAGATGGGTATGTCATTGAGGGCCATGTGCCGGCTGCAGATGTCGAACGACTGCTCGCCGAACGTCCCGAAGCCATCGGCCTGTCGGTTCCCGGTATGCCGATCGGCTCACCTGGCATGGAGATGGGCAACCAGCGTGATGCGTTCGAGACACTGTTGCTGCTGAAAGACAGCTCTACCGAGATCTTCGAGCGACATGCCTGAACGAGACGGTTGGGGTGACAGATGACTCGTCTCAGAGTACTCTACGCCCTTCGTGATTTGAACGCTCGTACAGCACTGCTTCACCCTGCGCAGCACGACAGCTTCGCGACATCCATTTCGAATGTCTGCGCGGCGAGCCTCACGCCCTCGACCGTGGTGAGGTAGGGGAAGATTGTCTCGCCTAAAGCCCTCGTCGTCATGCCGAACTTGATTGCCATCACGAGCGTCTGGACACTGTCTGCCCCCTCCGGCGCCATGATCACGCCGCCGAGAAGCCGGTCGCTCGCCCGGTCCGCGACCAGCTTGATCAGCCCGCGCGTGTCGCGGGCGGCGAGCGCACGGGGGACATTCTCGAGCGCGAGCACGCTGGTCTTGACGTCATATCCGGCATCACGCGCCTGCGCCTCGGTCGGCCCGACGCCCGCCACCTGCGGATCGGTGAACACGACCCAGGGCATCGCGGCGTTGTCGTAACGCTCCGCCCCGCCCAGCACGGCGTTGCGGGCTGCGAGCTTGGCGCCATAGGCGGCCATGTAGACGAACTGGTCGCGGTCCGTGACATCACCCGCGGCAAAGATCCCGGGCTTCGTGGTCTGCATGTCGTCGCCAACCCGGATCGCACCGCGTGCATCGGTCTCGACGCCAATTTCGGCGAGGCCCAGCCCCTCGGTGTTGGGTGTGCGTCCCGTGGTCAGGACGAGGCGGTCGGCCGTCAGGTCGAGCTCCGCGCCGTCCACCGACACGGTCAGCGCCGCAAGGTCACCGTCGCGCCGCGCGGCGTGATAGGTTGCGCCATCGAGGACCGTGACACTCTCGGCGCGCAAGACCTCGGTGAGCGCTTCGGACACCTTCGGCTCGGTGCGCGGCAACAGGCGCGAGCGGCAGACGATGGTCACCTCGGTGCCCATCCGCGCCATCATCTGGGCGAGTTCGACGCCGATATAGCCGCCGCCGAGAAAGATCAGGCTCTCGGGCAACTGGTCCAGCTCCAGCAGCGACGTGCTGTCGAGCGTCGGGGCGTCCTGGATCCCGGGGATGTCGGGCGCGGCGGGCCGGTCGCCCGTGGCGACGATGACCCTCGGAGCCGTGATCTTGCGACCGCCGACCTCGACCCCGCCGGGGATGAGCCGCGCCGGACCCTCATCAATGTAAGCGACACCGTCGTAGTCGGGCAGCAGGTCGGCATATTTCTTCTGCCGCAGCGTCGAGACGAGATCGTCCTTGGCCGCAATCAGCGCAGCCCAGCCCGCGACCCGCGCCTCACCGTGCAGGCCCGGAAACCGGGACGCCGCCCGCGCACCGTGCAGGGCCTCGGCGGCCCGGATCATCGTCTTGGAGGGCACGCAGCCCACGTTCACGCAGGTGCCGCCGATGGTGCCGTGCCCGATCAGCGCGACGCGCTTGCCGCCCTCGGCGGCGGTTATCGCGGCCGAGAACCCGGCCGATCCGGCACCGATCACGGCAACGTCGAACTCACTCTTGAGCGCGCAGCAATCGTCTCTCATGAAATCATCCATCCGTTTGCGTGGTTTGCCGCCGCTGCCTGCGCCAGACGGCATAGGCGGTCAGCCCAATGAAGAACGCCAGCGCGGGCAGCAGCACATAGTCGAGCCAACCCAGCCAGGCCGACAGGCCCACGGCGCCCAAAAGCACGACGAGCACCGGCGTGAAGCAGCAGAGCGCCGCGATGACGTGCCGACGACACCTGTCGCGATCAGCTTGCGGTCGGTCTGCTCGGTCATCCCGTCAGCCCGAGACGCGCGCCGGATAGCCTGCATTGGCCGACGCGGTCGCGATGGCCTCGGCGCTGGTCGCGGCGGTGTCGAAGACGACCGTGGCGGTGCGCGCCTCGAAGTCGATCTCGACGGCGCGCACGCCATCGACGCTTTCCATCGCGCGCTTCACCGTCACGGGGCAGAGCGCGCAGGTCATGTTGTCGACCGCGAAGGTGACGGTCTGCTCGGCGGCGACGGTCTGCGCGGCGACCGGGATGGCGGTGACGGGCGCAACAGCGGTCAGGCCGAACAGGGCAAGGGCAAGGATCTTCTTCATAAGGGTCTCCTTTCGGGATCAGTAGAGAAGCGGGGCCCACCAGTCGATGGTGAGCGCGGCGACGACGAGGATCAGGGACGCCCAGAGCGCGGTTTTGGTGATCCAAGCCGAGGATGGGCGCGCACAGTAGGAACCGGGCTCGCAGACGTTCGGCTTGCGGAAATACACCTGCCGGAAACCCGCCCCGATGAAGCCGAGCGCGATCACGGCGAAGATCGGCTTGTAAGGCTCCAGCGCCGTCAGGTTGCCGATCCAGGCCCCCGAGATGCCGAGGGTTAGCAGGACTAGCGGCCCGATGCAGCAGGCCGAGGCGAAGAACGCGCCCATCACCCCGCCCGCTGCGAGCCAGCCCTTTCGGGCCGGGCGATCCGCTTCGGAGTTGTCAGCTCTGTCGTCTGTCAGCGCCATGTCGCGCACCTCCTCTCGTCCGTGGTTGAAGGAAGGTGTAAGGTCTGTAGTAACTACAGGCTCAAGAGGAAACCTGCCCATGACCGATCACGAGCGCGAGAGCGGCTTCACACGCGGAGACCTGGCCCGGGCCACCGGCTGCAACATCGAGACGATCCGCTACTACGAGAAGACCGGCGTTCTGCCCGACCCGCCCCGGACCGACGCCGGCTACCGCATCTATTCCGCCGCGCACGCCACGCGCCTTCGCTTCATCCTGCGCGCCCGCGAACTCGGGTTCTCGATGGAGGACATTCGCGGGTTGATGGGGCTCGAAGATGGCGCCGCGCCGACCTGCGCGGAGGTCAAGGAGCGGACGGAGCGTCACCTTGCAGAGGTGCGGGCCAAGATTGCGGATCTCCGGCGGATCGAGGCCGTCCTCGCTGCGACGGCATTGAGGTGTTCTGGCGCCGAAGTTCCCGACTGTCCGGTGCTCGACGCGATTTCTGGAAGCTGAAAACGATGACATGAACTTCCCGAACTCTTGAAGCTTTCACGCATTGAACCGTAAGTTTCAAGATCGTGCCGCTGCCCATAACCTGAATCGCCCCTGGCCGGTCACCTCGCGGATCAGGCCTCGCGCTTCCATCCAGGTGAGGTTGCGCTGGACCGCGGCGCGGCTAGCGTTGGTCAGGACCTCACCCATCGGGGCAGAGACAAGGGGCCATTCGGTCAGCACAGCGCGCAAGGCGCGCGGGGTCTTGCCCGAAAGTGAGGTCATCTCGGCTTCCGCCCGAACTGACCACGCTTCAATATCGTCGAGGTGCCGCATCGCGGTCAGACATGCGGTCTCCATCCCGTCAAGCCAGCGCGCCAAACGGTCAGCGGGTGGGCCGCCAGCGCGCAGCCCCCCTGCCCCACCCATGGCCAGAGGTGCAAACACTGCTCCCTTGCCCTCGCTGGCCGCGATCCGCGCGGCCGTGACTGCGGCTTCGATTTGGTCACCGTGCTGTCCGAGGCCGGCCAGGCTCCAGAGATGAAAGCCCATGCAAGCTCGCGTGATCGGGTGGAGATCGGCTGCGGCTGCCATTACGTCCAGCCATCCGCCTGCCCGATCTTCGAAACGCTCATCGCTGTCTTCAATGTTCTCTGGATCGCGGCGATCCAGGAAGGCGGCCAAGTCAGCCTCCGGTCCTGGACCTCCTATAAGCCGCCGAACAGCCCACCCAACTCTTGCCAGGGCATGTGGGTCATCCTGTGCGCCCGAGAGCCGCATCGATATCCAGAGCGCCAGACGATCAGAACTCACCCGGTCCCCTGTGAACCAGCTAAGATCCGCCGCCTCGATAAGAGCGAGGCGATGCGGCCAGCCTTCCGGGCCGCGCAGCAGCCGGTCATCCAGAGCACCCAGGCGTCCAGCCACGCGTGCCAGCCGCGCAGCGTGAAGCCCCTCTGCCTTTGCCCAGTCATGGACGACAGCGGTGTCGGGCGGTTCCGCACGCGGTCCGGGAGGCAAATCATCCGGTTCTTCTTCGAGTGGCCCAGGCAGGAACCAGAGATCGTCTTCGTGAGCCTCTTCATCCTCCTCAATAGTGATGAGGGGGTTGTCGTAATCATTATTTAAAGTAGAGGCTTGCGTCGTCATATGTGCAAAATAATGATCTTTTGCACATTACCCAAGCATTTTTGTGGTCGCTGCCTGCGCCCTTTATATAGTACGCGCACGCGACTGCCGGCGGAACCTCTCAGATCGCGCTCAGCGCAAGGAAACCAAGGGATTGTACGCCAGCACGACGAGAGAACACCCACTTGCATTCGTTTACAAACGGTCGTTTAGTAACGGTATATGAAATTGCAAACGGCCGATTTTCATGCCCCTGATAGGCTATGCGCGCGTATCCACAGAGGATCAGACCCCCCTGCCCCAGTCTGAGGCCCTGCAAACTGCGGGATGCGTCGAGATCTTCGAAGAGCACGCCTCAGGCGGCAATCGTGCCCGGCCGGTGCTTGCCCGCTTGCTGGAGCGCATTAGCAAGGGCGACACGCTGGTTGTCGTACGGATCGACCGGCTCGCACGGTCTCTGTCGCACCTTCTCGAGGTGATCGAACGGTTGGAGGCCAAGGGGGCGTTCTTTCGTTCCATTCAGGACCCGATCGACACCGGATCCCCGCAAGGCAAGTTCACGCTGCAGGTTCTGGGCGCCGCGGCCGAGTTCGAGCGGGCGCTGATCCGGGAACGTACCAAAGCAGGGCTGGCGAGCGCCCGTACCAAGGGCCGGGTCGGCGGGAACCCTGGACTGCGGGCCAAAGACCCTGCTGCTCTTCGCAAAGTACGGCTGGCGCGACAAGACGGCTACATGGAGCGTCTGAACGAGACGGCACAAGATTGGGTGCCCCATGTGCGCCGGTTGCGACCCGACTTGGCCTGGGAAGACGTGGTGCGCATCATCAACGGCCCCTTGCCCGAGGCGCGTCGCTGGACCCAAAGCCGTCTCTTGCGCGCTGTGAAGGCCTATGTCGGCGACGGCTTCCTGCCGGCCGAGGTGCTAGCCCGCGCCGGGCGCCGCGAAACCGACGACCGTCTGCCCGCCATCGTCGCCGGCATCAAGGGCGCGGACCCCGACATCACGCTTCAGGCGATCTGCACCCGGCTGGAAGCGATGCGCGAACGCACGCCTCGTGGCCGAACAAGATGGCAGCCGTCTTCGGTGAAAATGCTGTTGGAGCGGGCGGAACGACTTGGCCTCATGCCGTACGAATCGAGCCAAAATCAGATGTAGCTTCTGACCCGAATCCAAAAAATTTCACCGGGAGAAAACTCCGCAGGAGGCAGAAAGTGCCATTAGTTGCTTGGGGTTAGCTGCTAATGTGCCAACTCAACAGAGTAGCGGCTCGATTTGGTTAGATCTGCATTTAATATATCTATATCAATGACTTGCTGAGTTTTTTACACGACAACACCTATAGGTGTTGTGGATAACTTTCACACTACATTTAGATTCTTCTTGCCGGACTCACTGGATCGTGGCATTCCCATTCTGACGGCAAAACGCGTCAGACACGCTGTACACCGTCAGAATGACTAAGAGCCTCAACAGAGGCCGAGAGTGGGCGGCAAGACATGGATGATCGTAACATTGGATACACGCAAGGCATAGGCTCTTCCGATATCGGAGCATTTGCCGACAATCTGGCTGAGTCTTTGGATCGCCAGATGAAGATCGCTTTCGAACCCGAAGAACGAAAGTCCCTACGTCGCTTCAGTTCCACCGAAGTCGCCGGCCTCCTGCGCGTAAGCACATCTAACCTGCGCAACCGGCACAAGGACGGCAGCTTCCCGGAAGTGCATACAGACAACCGCGGACACCGGTTCTACACAGCCCAAGAGATTGATGAGTTGCGCGATGTTCTTGGACGCACTGGAAAGAACGCAGAAAGCTACCGCCCAGGTCGACGTGATGGCGATCGTCTCCAGGTGATATCCGTCGTCAACTTCAAAGGCGGCTCATCAAAGACTACTGCAACGATTCATCTTGCGCAAAGGTATGCCTTGCGCGGTTACCGCGTGCTGGTCCTAGACCTCGATCCGCAAGCAAGTTTGACCACGTTTTTCGGCTTTCGGCCCGAGCTTGAGTTCGCCGATGGCGGCACAATCTATGATGCTTTGAGATATGAGGACCAAGTTCCTCTCTCGAACGTCATCCAAAAGACCTACTTCCATAAGCTCGACATGGTGCCCGCCGGTTTGATGCTCTCGGAGTACGAAACCGAGACCGCAAACGCTCTCGCCCGTCGCGTACAGCCCATCTTTGCAGAGCGCCTCGCCTTGGCGCTTGAAGAGGTTGAGGCAAACTACGACATCGTCCTGATCGACTGCCCGCCTCAGCTTGGGTTTCTAACCCTGACTGCGCTGGCAGCCTCGACGGGGCTTTTGGTTACCGTGGTACCTGGCATGCTTGACATCGCATCTATGAGCCAATTCCTGAAGCTTGCTTCAGAAACGGTCAAGGCCGTGGAGGAAGCCATCGGTCGGCGTGTCACATGGGATTTTGTCAAGTTCCTGATTACCAGATATGAACCGTCGGACGGTCCGCAGACCCAAATGGCAGGCTACCTGAGATCAATTCTGGCAGGTCAGGTCATGACAGAGCCAATGCTGAAGTCTACGGCGATCTCCGACGCGGGGATGACCCAGCAGACCGTCTACGAAGTCGATCCAAGCCAATTCATCAGAAAGACAATTGATCGCGCCCTGACCAGCGTGAATGGCGTTGGCGATGAGCTAGAGCAGACGATCCAAATGGCATGGGGGCGTCGCTGATGGCCCGAAACATCTTCAACCAGCCTCCAAGGAATGAGACGGAGAGCGGAGCCCCCTCCCCTACCCCGCCAAAAGCGGCAAAGCTGCCGGGATCTGTTGGAGGATTGCGCGACTCTTTGCGCGAGATCACAGCAAACTCGATTCGCGATATCGAACCCGATCAGATTGACATGGATGGGCTGCGCGATCGGTTGGTGCTGGAAGATTCCAGTATCGATGAGTTGGCCGAGAGCATTCGCAAGCATGGCCAACAAGTGCCCATCATGGTCCGTCCATCTGCCCAACCGGACAGATACCGCATCATCTACGGCCGCCGCAGGCTTGCGGCGATCCGTAAGGTCGGTGGAACGGTCAAGGCAATTGTTCGAACCTTGGACGATGACGCATCTCTGATCGCTCAAGGCCAGGAGAACAACCTCAGGCTTGATCCGTCTTTTATAGAAAAGTCTCTTTTTATCAAAGAGATGCAAGAATCCGGGTACAAACCCGGTGTCATTCAAGATGCTCTAGGTCTGACCCGGCAAGGCGTATCCAACCACAGGGTCGTCATAGAACAACTGCCAGACGGTCTTGTTCAACTCATCGGGCCAGCACATGGGATCGGACGACGGCAGTGGGGTGATCTAGCTGCCTTGTCGGTGAAGGTAGATTTGGTGGACATCGCCAAAGAGGCGCTCGCCGCCCTGCCCGACGACACTCCTAGTTCCGAAAAGTTCCAAGCGGTCTATTCGGCTTGCTCGAGCAAAGCACGTAGCGACAAGAAGCCGCCCAATCGTGGGCTGACTTCGGTCATCAATGATGAGAACGGCAGTTCATTGGGCACGCTGACAATCGATGAGAAGGCGATCGCGCTCAAGGTCACCAAGAAGGACAATCCAGAATTCGGCCAATGGCTCGAAGAGCACGCGGAAGCTACGCTTTTGCAACTCTTCGTACAGTGGCGGAATGAGAGAGGCTCTGGGTCCTAACCCAGGCCACACAGAGCAACACGAGCAGAGGAGAAAAGCGAAGACCCGAAAGAAAAGAGCCCCCCAAAGTTTCCCCTGGAGAGCCCTCATCATCTGATTAGCATCTTTGATGTAGCAACCTCCAGCATACCGGTCAAGAGTCACCGATTCGGTGGACTGATATTTTTTGCCTTTTTCCGCGAAAATTCGAGGAAAGAGACGGGGAAGTTGTGGGCCGAACGGTCGTCGTGAACAAGCCATGGCATTTACAAAACTCTCGATCGAAGCCGCAGGTGCTGATGCAACCCGCGGCTCATTTCCCCCATCTGAAACCGACGTCTGGACCATCTTCAGAGCCCTGAGAGATGCACGCAGCGTGTTTGGTCTACGTCCTGGCCACATACAGACACTTCAAGCAATGCTCAGTTTTCTGAAACCTGGCCATGGCGAAACGGTTTTTGCGTCTAACAATTCACTTTGCCAGCGCGTTGGCGGAATCGACGAACGGACACTCCGGAGGCACATCAACCGCTTCGTTGAACTCGGATTCATCAAGCGCAATGACAGCTCGAACCGAAAGCGCTACCGCGTTCGCTCATCCGGCGGGGAGTGCATCAGTTATGGATTGTCTCTCACCCCCCTGCTCCAACGTGCGAGCGAGCTTATAGCCATCGCGCAAGAGATGGAGAATAACCGGCGAGATCGGATATTTGTCCGCAAACAGATCCTTACAAAGCTCGCCCATTTGGAAGAGCACGATCCTAGCAACGCATTCATCAACCACGCACGGAAAGCTCTACGCAGGAAGCTGAGCCTCCCCGAATACCACGCTCTGCTCGCCAATACAGATGCAGAATGCCAGAGTTTGTCTACCCCGGATGACCCGCCTGAAACTATGGAATTGCCCGCCAATGACGGACAAACTGTCCGGCATCAATCTAAGTCTGAAGAAGAAAAAAAAGATTTAGATAGCAACATAGGCCTTGAGGCCCTGAAACCAGACTTGCTGACCTCAGTCTGCGATCAGGCGACATCGTTCTCCACAGAGAGACTTACGAACTGGTTGGACATTGAAAACCATGCTCGAACACTTGCACCCATGATGGGCATTCACCCAGAGACTTTCGAGAAAGCCAAGAATGCTGTAGGAGCTCAGAAAGCGTCATGCGCGATCTTCATCATGCTACAGCTTGGAAAACGCATCAGGGATTTTGGAGCGTATTTTCACAGTATCACCCTGGGTCAAAGGCAAAACCAATTTGATCCATTAGCTTTGATCAAGCGACTGTCCGAAAACAATGAGCGAACTGTCTAATGTCCACCGCGGTGGACTTCGAACGAGAAGCGGCGCTTGTGGCAACCAAAACTGTGCAAACGCACGTAGCGGCGCGTGGTGGTTCTTCAGTTTATCTCAGACCAGCAGATGTCCACCGCGGTGGACAAGTGACACACGAGCAAGCCTTGATGAAAATCTGGCCGCCCATGGAAGAAATCGGCGGCCAGGCATTACACCCTAAATGCCTAAAGTTATTGTGGGAGGTCACCGTCTCCAAAGAGGTTTGGAAAGAGCCGCTCTCGATAATCCAACGGAAACGCCAACCGAACCGGCGTCTTCGGCGAGGCGGACGTCATGTATCCGGCGGCGGTCAGTTTACTCAGCGTGTTGCGAGCAGTACGCTCGGACGTCTTGAGCACAATCTGCGCATCGCCTCGTTCCAGTGCCCCATGCCGAAGAACCGCCGAGATTAGTTCCGGCGCTCGCTTGTCATCGATGGTATCTGCAACAAGACGACGATACCGTTGGTCAAGTCCGCCGAGATCGAACAATCTTGCTGAGAAGGTGATCTGGTCGAGCGTCACCTTTAGGAACCATTCACTAAACGTCTTCAGTGCCGCTTCTGACAGGTTCCCCCGTCCGTCGCGGTCTCCGCGGCGTGGACTGTCGGCCAGATCCATCATCCGTTTGTACTCGCCCCGATCGGTTAGCCCGCGGGCCAGCCCACGTGATACGGACCAGAGCCCTTGGCCACCAATCCCCGCTGTGAGGGCCATGGCATGAGACATCAGTCTGCTGACACGGCCGTTACCATCCGGGAAAGGGTGGATGTAGTTGAGCCGGTGATGTGCAGAGGCGATCGCGATGATCCGTCCGCTCGAAGACCGCGCCGCAATCTGAAATCGTTTGTCGAAATGGTCCATGAATGCCGCGACGCGCGACGATGAAGGAGGTAGGTGGCGCCCGACCGCAACTTCCCGATCATCATCCTGCCGCATGCGTCCCGGAACGATGGGCTCTTGTGTGCCGTCGGGATGTTCGATGACCCGAAACTCTTCCGGCATCTCGTCGTAGAAGCTCTTATGGACCCAAGTCAGGAATTCGACGGATGTGGGGCGGGGCAGGGTGCCCTTGCGATGCATCTCGTCGATGGCCCGTTGAACGATGACGTGCGCCCGGGCCTCAAGGGCGAGGGGACGGGTTTCTTCCTCAAGCTCGGCACCAGCCAGCGCCCTTTCGATGTCGCGGGGGCGCGTGTTGTGTCCTTCGATCAGGTTGGAGTAGTAGCAGTTCATCACACGGACGAGATCGGCAAGTTCGGCTGCGCTGTCAGGATGCAACCCTTGTCCCAGCCCGGTGGCTTCCCTCTGGATGTCGACCGAAAGGTCTGCCAGTTCTGTAGGAATATGCTCCTCGAAGAAGCAGGGTTCGATCCTGGCGGGTGTTTCCAGCATTTTGCCGATCTTCCATGTTTGCAAAGTAATTGAAAAATAAACACATTTCATACTTTCAAGCAAGGTTTTGCCGATATGAGTTGCCGATCTTGAATTGCTGCATGAAATCAATGGCTTCGGCAGAAGGGCCGGGCTTTTCGGTTTTGTTGTGTGCCCAAAGGGGCCGGAAAAAGAGAAAGTGTTCTTCGGGTTTTGTGACTGACGGATGAGGGCCTTTGGGGTCCCTCAGATGGGTCCGGGCCGGATTCCGGTCTGTCTTTCCTGATGAAGGGCATTCCGATGCAAACAGGTGTCTTGCGCGTGCTCCGCGCAACCGCTGCCTCGTGGTGGCGGCATAGAGAGCTGCGCCGAACTGGCCAGACGTTGCTGGCACAGCGGCTCGAACGCCAGACCGTCCTGCGTGATCTCGGCTATCTGAAGCAGGCGGCGTCATTGCCAAACGCGCATGTGATCTGCGGGGAGGGTGGGACATTCCTCCATCTCGGTTGGACCACCGTTTCGACCTTCGCGCCGATCGAGCGCTTTCCCTTGGCCGCCCTCGCGGTCGCACGAGGGACGCCCTTCATCGATATCCGACCCACCAGTGACGTCATCGCCTTCGCTAACTTGCCGTGCGTGGCGCGGGACGGATCGGTCGACCCTGACCCTTGCGGTCCTGGCAGGTCCGTCTCGCTGACCACCTACATCGACATGGTCGAAGCCCTCGGTGCCAGGATCACCAATGATCCGCGGCCCCATCAGTCAGCCTGATCACCACTTACTCTCACCAAAACTCGAAAGGACGCCAGCCATGGCCCGATCCCGCACGCCCAAATTCGATGCCTCCGAGGCCATCACAAACGAAATCATCCGCATCATTGAGCGCGGCGTCCTGCCGTGGCGCAAGCCCTGGACCGCAGGTGGCAGCTCTCGCCCCCTGCGCGTGGGCGGTGAACCCTACCAGGGGGTGAACAACTTCCTGCTGACAATGCGGACCGTGATGGCGGGCCACAGCTCTCCCTTCTGGATGACGCTGCCGCAAGCCAATGCGTTGGACGCAAAGGTCCGCAAGGGCGAGAAGTCCTCAGTCGTCGTTTATTACGGTCAAAGCCGGAAAGACGCGGGCGCAGATGAGCATGACCGCAGCGACGGGGATGATCACTCCGAGGAAGCCCGCATCTTCCGCTTCCAGAAATCCTACCGCGTGTTCAATGCCTGCCAGATCGAGGGCTTGCCCGACAGTTTCTTCCCCGACCCGGAGCCTGCACCCGACCATCCGCCCGCTGAGCCAATTCCCCGGATGCAGACTTTCTTCGATGCGATCGATATCACCACGGTCTTTACGGGAACCGAAGCTTACTACCTGCCCCCCGTCGACAAGGTGTTCATGCCTTCCATTGAGAGGTTCCAGAACCCACGGAATTTCTATGGCGTCTGGGCGCATGAGTTGGCTCATGCCACCAAGGCGCCCCACCGGCTGAACCGTGATTTCGGGTTCTCGAAGTTCGGCAACACCTCTTACGCACGCGAGGAGATCGTCGCGGAACTGACCTCCGTGTTTCTTGGGCAGACGCTTGGCTTCACGGCGCATACGCTCGAGATGAATGCCGCCTACCTCCACAACTGGTTGCGCGTTCTTCGGTCGGACAAGGGTGCGATCTTCCGGCACGCCGCGGATGCGCAGCGTGCCTGCGACTATCTGATCGCCAGATCGGAGACGGGCAGGGCAGGGGAGGGCGCCAAGGCCGCTTGAGCGGATTGGGACCGCAAAAGTGAAAGCTGGCTTTTGGAAGGGTGTTTCAACTTCTCAGAGGAATGCCCTATGTCCATGACCGCACAACCCCAGACAGACCGCCCTGATCCGAGTGTGATTGCAGCGCAGAACGACGCGTTTCGCAAGCTCGCATGCCTCGGGGTGCCGCCCGCGCAGCCCATCCAGGGCCGGATGCATGTCACCCGCTCGCTTATGGAGGCCGGTGACGGCTTCATGGCCGAGGCGGTGACGGCAACCGGTGAGTTTGCCACGTTCGAGCCTGAGAATGACCCCGAGGGATGGCACGATTTCGGGGTAGTCGAGATCCGGGGCGAGACCGTGTTCTGGAAAATCGATCTCTATGAGGCAGATTCGGATTTCCGCTTCGGGGCTGAGACCCCGAACAATCCCGCCACCACCGTCCGCGTGCTGACCATCATGCTGGCGCGCGACTGGTAGAAGGGCAGGGGACGCCTCCCCCTGACATCTCAGACGATGAAGGTCCGCTGCCCCCAAAAAGGCAAAGCGGGCCTTCTGTGGTCGTGATCCCTGAAGCCGGGGATTGGTCACGCGCAAGCGCGCGGGCCGCATCTCACCCACCTGGAAGGATATCCCATGACCACAAGCTTTGCCCCTTTCATCGTTGCCATCGGTGATCTTGTCGCCCACCCCGCCAACGTGCGCAGCAACGCCCCGGAAACCTATGACCCGGAGAACATCGCCCATCTGAAAGCCAGCATCGCCGTTCTGGGCCTGCTGCAGCCGCTCCTCGTCCAGAAGCTTGACGGCAAATATGCCGTGCTGGCCGGTGGCCGGCGCCGTGCCGCGCTGCAGGAGCTGGTCGCGGACAAGGCCGCAAAGGGGTTCACCGCGAAAACCAAGATCGACTGCCGCCTTGTGCCGGATGACTGCGATGTCACCACGGCGCTGTCGCTCGCCGAGAACATTACCCAGGCACCGATGAACGCAATCGACGAGTTCGAGGCTTTCGCCCGGATGATGGAGGTCGATGGCCAGACGCCCGAGACGATCGCCAAGACCTTCGGCGCCACCGTTTCCGCCGTGAAGGGCCGGTTGCGCTATGGCCTTATCCACCCCGACATCCGCGCCGCGGCCCGGGGCAAGGTGATCACGCTCGACACGATGAAGGCCTTCGCCGAGCACCCGAGCCAGGTAGCGCAGCGCGAGGTCTTCGAGGCGCTCACGAAAGACGGCGGCTATCTGCAGGCCTACACGGTCCGTCAGGCGCTCAAATCCCGCGGTGTGCAGGTCAGCGATGATATCGGGGCTTTCGTGCGCGCGGACTACGAGGCCCGCGGCGGCGCCGTCGCGGCTGACCTTCTGGAAGAGCATTCCGTGCTGGAGGATGCAGCGCTGGTCGAAACCATCCTGCTCGAGAAGCTCGGTGCCGCCGCCGAAGAGGCCCGCATAAAGCTGGGCTTTGCCTGGGCCGATGCGATGGTCCGCTATGACTACGCGACCATGGCCGACTACGGCCGCGTTTATCCCGGCCCGATCGAGCCTGATGAGGCTGCGCAAAAGCGCATCGATGAGATCACCGCCGAACTCGAGAAACTGCAGCTCGAGATGGAGGATGAGGGGCTCGAGGACGGTGCCTACAACGCGCTTTACGACCGCGTGGACGCCTTGGAAGAGGAAGCCCGCGACCTGCAGGAGGCCTACAGCGCCGAGGACCTCGCGCGGTCTGGGGTAATCGCGTCCTGGTCGGGCGGGCAGCTGACCCTCCATGTTGGCCTCGTCCGCCCGGAAGACACCGTCAAAAAGGAGGGCGCGCGCGGGGCCTCGGGCAACGCGACGGGGGAGGAGGCACCCGACGCTGGCGAAATCACCTATCCAGCCTCACTGGCTGAGGACCTCAAGACCGAGCGAGCCATGGCGCTTGGGGCCGCGATGGCGCTGCATCCGGAAGCCACGCTCGATCTGACGCTCTTCAAGCTGGTCAGTGACGTTCTGGCCAGCGGCATGAGTGTCACGCAGGCGATCAAGATCGATGCCCGCAAGGAATACCGCAGCCACGCTAAGATGGACGAGATCGACGAGACCTCGCTCGAGCAAGTGGCGGCGGCGCATGATGCGCTTGATCTGTCCTGGCTCGATGACAGCCGCGCGCCCGCCGATCAGTTTGCGGCGTTTCGCGCGTTGAAGGCCGGCGAGAAGGCCAAGCTCGTCGCCTATGCCACCGCCAGCACCACGCAGTCCTGCTTCGCGCGGGACCGATCGCGCGACAGCCTGATGCATGCGTTCGAGATCGAGATCATGCCCGATATCCGCGCCCACTGGACGCCGAACGCGGCGCTCTTCAATCGCTTTAAAAAGGCGTGGCTCCTGAAGATCCTCGGTGAGGATCTGGGTCTCGCCCAGGAGGCGGTGACGCTGGCCTCGTCGAGCAAGAAGGAGATTGTCGCCTTCTGCGACAAGCTCTTCGCCGAGCCTTTCGCCACGCTCACGGACGCGCAGCGCGCTGCCGTGGCCGCCTGGTGCCCGTCAATGATGCAGACCGCCGGTGTCGCCTGTGATGAGGCGGAGCCCACTGCGGACACCACGGAGCCTGACAGCGAGGTCGCGCAAGCGGCCTGACGCATCAAGTGACCCGCGCGGAGCATCCCGAGCGCGGGTCGACCCTTCCAAACCGAACAGAAAGACATCCCCATGGCTATTCTCAAGTTCTCTGCCTCCGCAGTTGCGGCGCAGATCGCCCATGCGCGCGCCTGCAAAACCTTCCTGCCCAACTGGAACGGGCCCGTGGACAGGCCCGCCCTGATCCTCATCGTCGGCAATGGTGTGCATCTGCGCTCGAACGGCATCGATGGCACGACCACCCGCATCGTCTCCACCGAACAGGCCGATCCCTCCTTCGCCTTCGCCGACGGCATGAACCCGTTTCGGGACACCGACTGGATGGCGCAGCGCCGCATGGCGTTTCGCGATCTGATCGGCCAGTTCTATACCGACATCCTGGATGACGTGCAGGTGCTCATCGACCGGGGGCAGGGGACGATCCGGCTCGCCACCGATGGCCACAGCATCCGCGTCTTCGTGCGCCGGGCCTCGGATTATCTCATAGGCGGGACCTACGACGTGCCCTCGGGCCTCGGCGGCACCTTCCGGGTCATCCTCAAGGATGCCTGCGACACCTTCGCGATCGTGCAGAACTGCGGCAATTGCGAGGATTTCGACGCCATGCAGCCCTACCGCGTGCCGCTCGATGCGCTGATGGAAATCGATGACCGGAGGGCGGCGTAACGCGCCCTTTCTCAAACAAGCATCGCCAATACCCTGCCGGGCCTGCGGCCCTCTCGGGACATTGGCGACAACAATTTCCCCAATGAGAGAAAGGACTCTGAGATGGGATGGCTCTTCTACACCGACGGCCGCGTCCAGACCTACGCGGATGAGAAAGCGGAAATCGCCCGGCTCTGCACCTCTCATGGCGACACGCGCAAAACTGAACTGGTCAAGGCCTGCAAGGTCGCCTCCACCTGGTATGCGGCGGCAAGGGTCACCAATCTCGACGGCACTGCTGTCGAAGACGCAACCTATGTGACCGATCCGGATGGCTCCATCACGTTCGGGGCTGTCTTCCTCACCCGATACGATGACGGCTGCTGGGGCTACAAGGACATGGAGGAAAGTGCTGGCCCGAACGAGTCTCGTGCTCCCCTTGGGCTAATCGAGCTCCTCTCCGACCTGAAGGACCCAGAGAGCTATGCCCATGCCTGGCGCCAGCGCTGCCAGGACTGGGCTGCGATCCCGGACTACGAGGAAGGCGACAAGATCAGGCTCGCCACGCCCGTGACGCTCACCGATGGCAGCACCTGCCAGATCGTAACCGCGACCCACTACAGGCGGGGTCGGCAAAAACGCCGCTGCTACCGCATCGAGGAAACCGGCGGGCTCGTGCGCCTGTCGAAAGCCTCGCTTGCGGGCTCGGAGCTACTCAGCTCCGCGAAAGGTGCTGCCAGCCCGGTGCTGGCGGAGTTCCTGGCGAGGCGAAATTAGGTCCTGCGCCGGACGGGTCATCGACCTGCCCGGCGACAGCAGATGCTGCGGCTTGTCTTGACAAGGCAATGCAAATGCATTACCTATCGCAGGCAGCAAAGATCCCTCTCTTTCAGGAGACTGCCATGACAGCCCTCGCACAAGATGTCTCGAAACTCACGGATCGGTATCAGACGACCGTGCCGGCGGGTGTTCGCAAGCAACTCAAGCTGGGCAAGGGCGACCAGATTCGTTACTGCACCGAGCCGAGTGGCAGGGTCTATATCGAGCCCGTGCGCAGCGATGAGGAAGATCCCGTGCTCGGAGCCTTTCTCGATTTTGTCGAGGCCGATATCAAGGCGCATCCGGACCGCATTCGGGCGTTCGATGGGGCTTTGCATGACCGTCTTGCAGCACTGGTCGGAGACGTTGATGTCGATCTCGATGCGCCGCTATCGCTCGAGGATGAATGAGCGGCGATAGCGTGCCCGCCCAAGCGCCCCTTGTCGTGAATGGATGGTCGATTTATGCGCACCCACTCTTTCTGGACCAGCTCGAAGGGCTGGTCGAGGAGGTCGAGGCGCGTAAGGCTCGCGATCCCAAGACCTGGCACAAGAAAAACCCGACGAAACGGCTGGCCGCCATCTTCAAGCTGGTCACCGAGGCCATACCGGCAGATCCGGGTGCCGCCGCCTTCCGGCAAGGCGGCACACTCGGCGATCACCGCAAGCACTGGTTCCGGGCGAAATTCTTCCAGCAGTATCGGCTGTTCTATCGGTTCAACAGCGATGCGAAGGTCATCGTGGTGGCCTGGGTGAACGACGACAAGACCCTGCGCGCCTACGGCAGCAAGACGGATGCCTATGCGACGTTCAAAGGGATGTTGGAAGATGGCAACCCACCTGACAATTTCGACGCGCTCTTGAAAGAAGCTGCAGCGGCGGGCAAGCGGTTCGAAACTTCCCTTGAAGCGGTGCCCGATCGGTAAGTGGGCCAGCTTGCTGTGACCCTTTGGCATTATCGTTTACGACGCCCCGCTGGAAGATGTAGCATCGGCTGATAATACGGTCGGAGAAAGCACAATGATTGAGGCGGAAAAGGATAGGCAGCACCTCGGGCTAGAGGAGCAATGCGCGCCTGACCTGAC
>NZ_JBLUOA010000009.1:0-55062 GCF_048060095.1 Aliiroseovarius sp. YM-037
GGAGAAAGCACAATGATTGAGGCGGAAAAGGATAGGCAGCACCTCGGGCTAGAGGAGCAATGCGCGCCTGACCTGACGGGGCACCGTTTCCCAATTGCTGTGCACGTTGCAGACATGCCCGATGACCTCGGCAAGCTGCTGGATATCGGGCTCGAGGAGCATTTCCGTGGCGGCTGATGTCAATTCGTATGACGCGTGGTTTCGCGCGAAGGTGCAGGCCGCGCTGGAGGAGGAATGCACGGGAACATCTCAAGTTCAGGTGATGCAGGCCGCACAGGCATTGATTGATGCGAAACGGGAGGTCGAACCCAAGTCCTGACCAAGCCTTGGAGGTCAGCGCGGTCTGACCCCCGTCACCCTGAAAAGCGAAAGCGGGCTTTTTGTCCTTTGGAACTCAGACCCTGATCCAAAGGAAAATCCCCATGTCCAAACCCAGAACGGCCAACCCGGCTCTCGCAATCTCCGAAGCCGATCTCGCCTCTGCGCTAGCGCTTATCGGCACAGAGATCCACCACCAACCCCTGCGCAGCTCAGCGCTCGCGCGCGTCATGCGCGAGACGTTTCTTGGCAGCGATGCCGGCGGTGCCTGGGACTGGCGCATGGCATATGACCTGATGCAGGCCGCGGCTGTTCAGGTGCTGCTGCGTGGGGACGGCGCGGCAGGTGACATCGCCGCTGCAAGGCTGCTTGCCTCGCGGCTCCTGACGGAAACCCGCCGCTCCGAGCAGCAGATCCGGCTGCAGCAGTTTTCCACGCCGCTGCCATTTGCGGCGCTGGTCTTGCAGGCCACGGCGATCCGCAAGGGCGAGACCGTTCTGGAGCCCTCGGCTGGCACCGGTGCACTGGCCGCTTTCGCCGCGCGGGCTGGTGCCACGCTTTTGCTCAACGAGATCGACCCCTTTCGCCAGCGCCTCCTGCGCGCGGTTTTCGGCGGCGAGGTCACAGGCCATGACGGCGAGCATATCGATGATCTGCTGCAAACGCCGGTTCTACCCGACGTCGTGGTGATGAATCCGCCCTTCGCCTCCTCGGTCGATCGGTCGCGTGACAAACACATCGCCGCCAAACATCTCATCGCGGCTGCGAAGCGTCTCGCGCCCGGTGGGCGGCTGGTGGCGATCATGCCGCCGGGATTCAAGCCCGAACGCGATGCCGCGCATTGGTCCCGCGCCTGCGGTCTCCTGACGCCACGATTGGCGCTGACGATGCCGGGGCAGGTCTACCGCAAGCTCGGCACCTCTGTCGAAACCCAGCTGATGGTCTTCGACAAGGTGCGGGAGGACGGCGAGATGATCCGCGCCAGTGTCAGGGACTTGGATGAAGCCCTTCGTTTTGTCGACGCAGTGGCCGCAACCCGGCCCGAGGCGCGCCCCGCCCAAAGGGTGGCGGCGATCCCTAACGGGCGGCCGGCCGTTCCATCCTCTGCTCCGCGCAAGACGGCCGCTGCGCCTGTCGCCGCCTCCAAACCCCGGGCCAATGCCGTTGTCCCGCTAACTTTCACGAGCCTTGATATCCCGCGCGACAACACGCCGATCTCGGACATCTATGCGCGCTACCGTCCGCAGCGGATCGGGATTGCGGGTGCGCAGAAACATCCCACGCCGCTCGTTGAAAGCATCTCCATGGCCTCGGTTGCCCCGCCCATGCCCTCAAACACGGGCAGCGATGACTTGCGCCTGCCCGCGCGGTTGATCGAGGAGGGACATCTCTCCGAGGCGCAGCTGGAAACCATCATCATGGCGCATGACGCCCATGGGCGCGACCTGCCCGGTCGGTTTGGCCAAACAAATGCTGCATGGAAGCCCGGTTGGACGACCGGGCTTCTTGCGTCGTTTCCCCACCATTCTTCGTAAGGAGGTGTCGCATGACACTCGATGAAATCAAGGCGGCCGTCGATGCCGGCCAGACCGTGCACTGGGCCAATACCGGCTACGTTGTCCACAAGGACCGGCTCGGTCAGTACCTCATCACCTATGTGCCGAATGGTAGCTGCATCGGTCTGACCGACCGGGGCGGGCACCGGTTGAACGGAAAAGAGGCGGAGTTCTTCATCGCGCGATTGGAGGACAGCGCGGAAAATCCGGGCAGCCAATCAAGACCAGACCGGCAGGGGAGGGGCGTAGCACCCGGAGGCGCGGGGGCATTCCCACTCGGACGGCAGCTCTGACCCGTGGGCGGGGCTGAAAGGAAAGCAGGCTTTCTGATTTGTGATCCCTCAAGGGGTCGAGAAAGCAATCCCGGATGCGCTGGCAAGGACGTCAGACACCGGCCAATCCAAAAGGAACCATCCCATGTTCGCAGGAACCCTCACCCGCAATGTCGAGACCGCGGCCGCTCAGTACACCGGCATGATCCACTCGACGCGCTTTGACATCGCCATCCAGTTGGAGGCGCGGGCCAAGATGTCCGAACGCAGCCCGGATTACGACGTGACGGCAGTCAACAAATCAGGCCGCAAGGTGCGCATCGGCACGGCCTGGAACGAGACCGGCAATACCAGCGGCAACCCCTACATCTCGATGCAGATTGATGTCGGCTTGGGCCCGTTCCGGGTCAACGCGGTGCAGACGAAAGAGGCGCGTGCGGCCCAGAGCGGGGCGTTCGAGATCATCCCGCTGGTCTCGAACGGCCTGATGAGATCCGGCTCGATCTCGGGCGAGCTCACCGCCATGGACGCCGACAACGCCTTCACCGGCTACATCGCCAACATGATGTTCGATCTGGAGTTCATGCTGATCGAGAACAGCTACAAATCCGAGGAGACCCACCCCGATTACCGCATCGAGGTCAGCTCGCCCCGGGGCACACCGATCCGCGTCGGCTCGGCCTGGATGGCGAAAAGCAGCCGCACGGGCAATGACTACCTGTCGCTGCTGATCAACACGCCCGATGGTGACCTGCGCGTGAACGCCGTGCAGAACGAAGAGCAGCGCGGCGGGCAGACCTTCTCGATCATCCCGTTCATCGACAGCGGTGAGCAGCCGCAGGACGCGGGCGCGGGGCTCTCCTTGGTCGCCTAATCGGCGCGCGAGGGGGAGACGATCTGAACCCAAAGGGGAGCCGTGGGATCACGGTTCCCCTTTTGCTGTGTTTGTTTCTTAGAGGGACGACAGCTTCTTGTGATCTTCTGCAAATGATACACGATAATATACTATTGACAGCGTTAGGGCGGGTGTTTGGCGGGAATACCGATGGCCATCCATAGTTCGATAATTTCGACGCCGAGGCAGAGGTTGCAACAAGACAAGAGACTCGGGATGATCAAGTATCATGCGCGGGTATCGTATGGGTCGACTAAACCCCAACCACGTGATTTCTATTGGTCCTATACCGCTTCCATGTTGCGGTTTACGGCATTGCGGAGAAGGTTTTTCGCGAGGGTTTCGACTTTCAAAATATCTTCGCGGAACGAATAATCATCGCATTTCGTCATGATCTCCTGCACCATGCAAACATCCGCCACCAGCCCGTCCGCCCATTCGACCATAGTCGGCGCTAGGCCTTTCGAAGCCAAGCGCAAACGAACACGGGTGCGCAGATACAGCGCGATGCCCTGTGTTGGTTGATACCCCAACGACTTGGCGGTTTGATAGACCGCATCTGCATCTTGTTCGGCCATATCCAACAGCTCCGACTCTCCGCGGAAATTCCATTGGAGCCCGGAGAAAAGCCCAATGTTTTTTTCGGCCTCATCGGCCTCATCGGCCTCGATCACCATGGCCACGAAATGGCTGAGTGCCTGCATCTGCATGCCATAGCTGATCTGACCTTCCTTGCATTCGCTGCGCGCCTTCCACGCATAACTAAAAGATCGATCGAGGTCCCCGTTCACGTAATGGTATCGCGACTGATCCAGAAGGAGCGCCACCTGTTCGCCGGCGCCAAATCGGGACAAGCGGCAGGTGTTTGCGTGCAACATACCCTTAATGCGCGCATCTGCCTTCCTCCAGCGCAGACCCTTGCGATTGTCGGTACCGCGGAAATGGTGGTCGCCTCGCAGCATCAACCGAAGTGCCGTTCGTGCAGGGCGGCCCGAAACCACCGTACCAGTGCCGTTCCGTGTCTCGCGGGCCAGCACGTCCTCGATCTGGTGAATCTCTTCCAATAGATCCAGGGCGTTCTCCATTGGCTGAGTCAGGGCGACCAGCTCGACCTCGCGTGTGCGCAGTCGCAGCCAGGCCTGAATTGTATCAATCTGCTGCCTCCCTGCGTCTTCGATCAAATTCAACACCGTCGAGACCTTCTCGGGATCGTTTGCAGCCAATTCGGGATATTCGCGCCGCATGTGGTTGCGCAGGCGCGACAAAGTCTTGCTGTGGCCAACCTGATCCTCGTCGAATTGCGACTTGAACCGGGTTAAAGGCCGACCCCGCAAAATTGCCATGTCCACGGCCGAGCACAGGATGCGGATCGCGCGGTTTACCAAGGCCCTGCGCCGGTCGCTTGGCGGCTCCCCGGCATTGAGAGGTGCAAGCTTGTCGATGAGCTCCAAGGACCTGCTCCAGGCCCAATGAACTACTTTCGGCGATTGGCTGTGCAGTGCGGATATCGCAAGCGATTCAAGAAGCTCGATGATTTGTTCGGGCGAAAAGATGTCGAGCAGGTAGGGTTGCAGGGTTCGCGGCAGGTCCTGCTGTTTCAGCGTGTCGATACGCTGGAAATACCACTGTCCAGTGGGCTGGAAAACAAGCATGTAGAGATGCGCCCGCATCTGGTCTTGATCCCAGACCATCGTCATCTGCCCGTCCTTGTCCAGAAGTTCTTGCAGGAGGCATTGCACGGCAAAGCGGAAGGCAACAGCGGGGTGCTGACGTTCGCCGGCAGCGAAAACATTGGGCGGGGCTTGGTGCAGCATCGGATTCTCTGCAATCAGCGTCGTATTCGCCTCGCGGTCCATCAAACGGTCGAAATCGATGCTTGCCAACAAAGCCTCGAAGGCCTGGATGTCACGCAGCATGCCTTGCCATTGTGGCGCCCGGCAGCGCAGCGTGGCCTGGGTACGCCTTTCCTGTGCTCGTTGATGGGCCACCCGCGCCACCTGGCCTGCGGCTTCGCGCATAATGACATTGTATTCGTCGGCCCAGTCGAAATGGTCCGGGTGACTGAGCTTGGACAAGATGAGCTCGCGCAAGGTCTGGTGCATTTCCCAGGTCGGTTCGGATGGGTTGATGCGTTGATGCGGGCCATATTCGGCCATGTCGATTGGGCGTCCGGCCTTGGGTGTCAGGAGGAACCCCCGCGCAATCTTCTCCATTTCCTTCAGGCTTTCGCGGATCGTCTCGGCCGGGCGTTTCAGCTTGCGCCCGGTGGTCTGGTCCCATTCCTTCAGCAACTGCATGAGCGTCGACGGGCGCATGCCGTCGTCGGATGCGGCGATGGCCATGGTGATCCGGAACATGTTGCGCTCGTTCAGCATTTCGACCAAGATTCGAACAAGATCACCCACCGTGTCCGTTCCAACCTCGATACTCTTCTTGACCTTGGACAGTTCGGTGATCGCCTTCTTGACGCGTTCCTCGGCGGTATCGTGACCTATGCTAAGCTGCATGGTTGCGGCGAGCAGGATCAGGATGTCACCGGGAACGGTCACCCGGCTTAGGTTTTCGCACGCACGCTTTATTGTCTTGTCATAAGTGGCAGGCGTTTTCATCCCGGGGAAATACCTGCCGATATCTTCCAAGAGCGGGTCCGTCAGCCGGACCCTTTTGGCCTCAGGCAAGCGCCGAGCTGCAGCCTTGGATGGCGGTTTGGTTGTTGAGATCAGCAAGCGACTTTCGGGATTACTGTTGAATAGCCACGAGATGAGCGAGGGGCGGCATTGGTCGCGCAGCTGTGCGCGCGGGGTGCTCCAGGTCAGGTCTTCCCAATTGGTCAGGATGAAAAAGGCTGGATTGCGCTCGTGCAGCTTGTGGATCTCGCGATACATCGCATCGAGTCTGCCCCCCTCGTCGGGCGAGACGGTGTTACCATCGATCCGTGCAAGCGCCTGATCGTAAGAGATCGGCGTGGATTTTCTATCGTTGGTGCGAGCGCCGTCCAGGGTCTGCAAAAAGGCCAGCACCCGCCCGACCAGGTCCTGATTGCTATGGTCCTGCACATTGATCAGGAACACCGGCAGGGGGGATGCCGCTTCGGGGTCTCGGGCCAGATCGAGCGCGATGGTCGGCCGGTCCGGGTCTTCGTTCTGAAGTTGACGCAAGAGCTCAACCAAACAGCCCGATTTGCCCGCATTCTGGTTTCCGTAAAGCAGAATGACCCGCGCTGACGCGCCGGTGGTTTTCACATGCTTGATGATCTGACTGGCCAAGCTGGCCATCGTCCGGGGGTTTTCGTCTTCGCGGAACCTGCCCTTTGGCCATAGGTAGTCGGTGAATTTGCTGGGAATGCAGTGCAAAGCCCGGCGCTGAACAGCGGCGGCTGCCATAGGTTTGGGCTGAATGCCCTCTGGCGCGACATAGTCTTGCCCGGTCAGCCAGCGCGCTTCGATATGGCGGAAAACATCTGTCGCGTTTTGCGGCCTGTCCGCGACAAGTTGGTCATAGAGGGCGGCGGTATCCTCGGCCAGCGTCGGCCAGTCTTGCACCGGCTGGCCAGTGCGCTCCTGCAGTGCCTTCAGGGCTCTGCACGCGGTGAAGATGAAACACCAGCGATCAAAGTTTTGCACATAACCCGGCGTGTCCTTGTTGTTCGGTCTGAGTAACTGTTGCAACATCGCGAAGACCGTGGACTTGTCGCCAGAGGCCAGCGCCTCTCCAAGATTCTCACCTGGTTCGATATTTACCATCCAGTCCAGACTGGATGCGTTGACGGTGCCGAAGGCGCTACGCTTGACTTCCGACGGCTCGGCATAGCGATACATCAGCAGGGCCGCGAACATCATCACCCGGACGCCGACGCGGCCTTCGGTCTCGCCACCATACCACAGGCTTATGTCATTGCTTTTGCTGTGCTTCTTAAGGTTCGCAGCCTCGCCCTTCCAGCATGTCGGCCAGTGCTCTTCGAGCGCTTCCAGCGCCTGATTCAGCGTCGGACGATTATAAAAAAGATCGGCGTTGCGCGGTGCGCCCATTGGTCGACCTCCTGTCTTGCCTTATCGGGCGAATCGCCCTAGCCCTTCGGCGAGCCTAGAGATAGGCACGGAAATTTGCGTCAATAAACAATCGACGCGTTAGTTAAAAACTAACGAGCTAGTTAATTTACCGGCGCAGTTTTCTTGTTTCTCCGGATTTATCCACAAGTAGATTGTGGCTTACGGAGAGTGAATTCTCGTCTCTTCATATAACGCGGCGGCTGCGGTTGTTGGTGTTCACGAACATCAGCAACGGAGCATCACATGCCGGACATCTACCTCTACAGCAGCCGTGCGCGGGAGAACCCGATCGCTGCGGCGGCGGTGGCCAGCCTGCTTGAGCAGGTCAGCCAGACCGCCGATGGCGCGAATCTTTACGTCAACGACCTGCAGGACTTCCTGGACGCCGACGCCAACCTGCACATCGCCGAGGACCGCAAGACCCTGGCCATCGCGGGCTTTGCCGCGACCAAGTTCGACGGCGACGAAGCCGAGCTGTTCTCGGTTGTCGCCCTGCCGGGCTATCGCGGGCTGGGCGTTGGTGGCAAGGTCGTCGATCAGGCGATCAGCGATTGCGTCGCGCACGGTGTGACCGGCATCAGCTTGGAAATTCGCCTGACCAATGCGGGCCTCCCGATCCCGGCGCTGCGGGTCTATGAAAACCGCGGCTTCAAGCTCCTGCCCGGGGTGTCGGTCGTGCCGATCGGTCATACCCACCGCGATCGTCACCTGTGGCTGACCGCCGATCCGGGCGGCGTCTTCCGCCAGCGTCACATGTACCTCGCGCTGGGCACCAAGACGGCAACGGAGCAGGCCAATGGTTGATCCTGTGACCATCACCATGGTTGGGCTGACGGCGGGCGCCTTGTGCGCCGTCAGCACCACGCCCGAACTGATCGTGACCTTGCGGCGGGCGGGTCCGGTTAGCCGCTGGATCGTTCTGCGCAACGTGGCGCTGGCGACAGGCAATGCCCTGTGGGTGTTATACGCCTTGGCCGGCGGTCACATGCCCATCCTGATCTTCTGCGGGATCAACGCCTTGATGACCGGGGCGCTGGCCGCGCGGCAGATGCGCCTTGTGGTGCCCCATACCCCCCTCCTGAGCAACCCCAAGAAAGAAGGAACTGAGATATGATCAAGAACCAAACCAGCGTGGCCGAGGCCGTCGGCAAGGGCCATCCCGACAAGCAGGCTGATGCGATGTCAGATGCGGTGCTGGATGCGAAGATGGACCGCGCCGTCGCGGCGGGCCATCCGCCCAGCAGCGTGCGTGTGGCCTGCGAGGTCATGATCAACGGTGCCGACATCATTGTCGGCGGCGAGATCAGCGCGCCGGAGGGCGTGTATGATGCCGAGGCAGTCGAGGCGGCGGTGCGCGAGGTCTATTTCGCCTATGGCAACGACCTGCGTGACGACCTGCGCGTTACCAACCTGATCCGCCCGCAGGCGGGCGAGATCGCGGCGTTAACTGTCGATGGGGCAGGCGATCAGGGCATTATGGAAGGTTATGCCACCACCCGCACCCGCTCGATGCTGCCGCCCGAGACAGAGAAGGCTTGGGCGCTGATCACGCGCGCCTATGATCTGGCTACGGACGGCACGCTGCCCTGGCTCCGTCTCGACACCAAGTCGCAGGTCGCGCTTGATCCTTCGGGCGAGGTGATCAGCGTCATCATGTCGGTGCAGCACCGCGCCAGCGTCGATCTCGAGGAGTTGCGCCGCGAGGTGCTCGACCGGGTGGTCCACCCCTGTCTGGGCGATGTCGCCCCGGGCCTGGTGAAAATCAACCACAAGGGCAGCTTCATCGAAGGCGGTGCGGACGCTGATTGCGGTCTGACCGGCCGCAAGATCGTGGTCGATGCCTACGGTCCTTCGGTAGCAGTTGGTGGCGGGGCCTTCAGCGGTAAGGACGCCACCAAGGTCGACCGCAGCGCCGCCTATATGGCCCGCTTCATCGCCCGTCAGGTGCTGGCGTCGCATCCGGGCGGCGGCACCGACTGCACGGTGAAGCTGGCCTATGGCATCGGTCAGCTCCAGCCCGAAGCGGTCAGCGCCATCATCGACGGCAAGCACGATGTCAGCGACTGGGTGCGCGCCCGCTTCTCCGATCTGTCGCCGCGTGCCATCCAGGACCGCCTGGGCCTGTGGCGCCGCGAGGGCTGGCGTTACCGCGACACTGCCAGTTTCGGCCATTACGGCCGCGATCTGTTCCCATGGGAACACGCCGAGTGATCAGCCGCATCCCCGAGGCAGCCGTGCTCCGGGGGTGCGACCCGAACCCCAAACAAGGACCAAGACCATGAAAAACCTTTCCTATACTCCTCCGGCAAAGTCGCGGTTGGTGATGACCACCGCACTCCCCTATGCCAATGGTGATCTTCATATCGGCCACGGTTCCGAAGCGATCCAGGCCGATATCTTCGCCCGCTACCGCCGCTTGGCGGGGCAGGAGGTGATATTTGTCTGCGCCGATGATTGTCACGGTACGGCGGTTGAGCTTCTGGCCGCCTCGCAGAACAAGTCGCCCGAGCGCGTTTTGCAGGAGGTCGGTGCCCGCCACCGCGCCGATTTTGCCCGCGCCAAGATCTCGTTCGATGCTTATCACAGCACCCATTCGACCGAGAACGAGGCGATTGCCTTTGCCTTCTTCGATGAGTTGAAGCGGGGCGGGCATTTGCAGCGCAAAACCGTGCCGCAGCTGTATGACGCGCAGGCGGGGCGGTTTCTCGACGACCGGCGTGTGCGCGGCACCTGCCCCGATTGCGGGCGCAAGGACCAGTATGGAGATGCCTGTGAATGCGGCGCGACCTATGACGCGATCCAGCTGGTTGATCCGGTTTCGACCCTGACCGGCGCGCGCCCGCAGGTGCAAGACGCCGAGCATCTCTTCTTCAAGATCGAGGCGTTCGCTGCGGAGATCCGCGCTTGGCTTGCAAGTGGCGCGGTGCAGAAAGAGGTGCGCGCGAAACTTCTTGAATGGTTGGATGAAGGCTTGCGCGACTGGTGCATCACCCGCAGCGGCCCCTATTTCGGCATCCCGGTTCCGGGCGAACCGGGGTTGTTCTTCTATGTTTGGCTAGATGCTCCCATTGGTTATCTGTCGGCGATTCAGCACTATCTGCAAGAGCAGCAGAGTAAAAAGAGCTGGGCCGATATCTGGAGTGACGAAGACACCGAGACACGGCATTTTATTGGCAAGGACATCATCAATTTCCACGGGCTGTTCTGGCCAGCCCTGCTGTGCGGTGCGCATATCCAGTTACCGGATCGGCTCCATGCGCACGGTTTTGTAACTGTGGGCGGGCATAAGATGTCGAAATCACGCGGCAACTCGGTCACGCTAGCGCAGCTGCTTGACCAGCTCGATGCAGACGCGTTGCGTTATGCCATAGCGGCACGGATGGGTGATGGCATAACCGATTTCAACATTGATGCCGAGGGTGTGGCCGAGAAGGTCAATTCAGATCTGGTCGGTAAGATTGCCAACATTGCGAGCCGGTTGCGCCCGATAATCGCCATGTCGGACAACTTGCTGAGCGATAGCCTGCCTGACTCTGACCTTTTCGACCAGGCGCTGGTGTTGGCGGGCGAAGCGCTGGCGTGTTTTGAGTCGGTGAACACGGCAGCGGCAGTGCGCAGTATCGTGTCGCTGGCGGATCTGACCAATGAATATGTCGATCGCGAAGCGCCATGGACGGTCGATGACCCCGACCAAAGGCGTGCGATCTGCACTCAGGCATTGGCTCAGTTCCGCTTGATTGCGGCGTTGATGCAGCCGATCTGCCCCGGCCTGGCCGGGCGCTGCTTGGCGGTATTCGGTCTGTCCAAGCTGGGCTGGGACGAACTCGCGGTACCGCCTACGGGCCAGAATATCACTATACCGCCCCGGCTGTTCGACCGGATCGATGCGGCTGCGCTGAGCTGTCTTGGTGAGAGCCAGAGTGGAAAGGAGACCGTTCAATGAAACCTCTAGATAGCAGGACCTTCGACCGCCTAAGCGGCAAGCGGATCGCCTTGATCGGGATGAGCGGCGTTGGCAAAACCCACCTTTCGCGCCTTTTGCGAGACACCGGACGCTGGTACCATTATTCCGTCGATTACCGGCTAGGCAAAGCCTATCTGGCCAGCCATATCGATGATGATCTACGTGCCCGCGCCATGCAGGATCCGGTGCTTGGCCCCCTGCTTCTGGTCGATGCGCTGACTCTGCGTGCCAAGTTCGCCATCGACAATCTGGACGTGATGTCGGGCTATCTGGGCAAGATCGGCGATCCAAGGAAGGGAGGGCTGACGCGTGCAGAGTTCCTCGAACGCCAACGTATCCATCGCAACGCGGAACAGGCGGCGATGCAGGATACCGCTAGTTTCGTGCGCCGTTCTGAGACAGTCTATGGCTATCCAAGTTTCACGTGCGATACGTCGGGCAGCTTTTGCAGTGTAGTCGACCCTTGGGATCCGAACGATTCCATCTTGTCCGATCTCGCCGCTACGCATATCGTTGTTTATCTTGAAGCCGGGGCCGAAGACGAAGAGCGTCTGATCGCGCGCTTCAAGCACCGGCCCAAACCGATTTATTATTCGGACGCGTTCTTTGAGCAATGTGAGCGCGACTACCTAGGCGAAGACAAGAGCTGGGACATCGTCGACCCCGACGCTTTCGCGATCTGGGCATACGAGCGCCTCATGGCCTTTCGCCGTCCGCGCTATGAAGCGATTGCTGACCGCTGGGGTTATCGCATCAAGGCGGAAGAACTGGCCAGGGCTTCCGGTGAACAGGGAATCCTAGACGTACTTCGGGCCCATATCTCCTAAGGTAGCGCCATCACGCGTGTTGCCGCCGCCCAGATCGCCTGGGCGGCGGTCTTTTTATTTTTTGGGGCAACGGCCAAGGCTAGGCCGCCTAACCAGAACGGTTTCGGACATCATTAACCTGAAGGCGAAAGATGTAGTAATTCATCGGATGCGCAGAGTCTGTGCACCATTAACGCGACACGCCAAACTCGAAAGTCAAATTTTTTCCAAAGCATCCGACAAATTGCGACCGATCCGAAAATCCGGTCTCCGTCCATCATGACGAATGACGGAATAAGTAATACGTACTGTCGCCAGCGTAGTCGCCTGAACATCAACCTTGGCATAAGCCTTGCGGCCTCCCCAGCTCGGCTTCGCGTGTCGCAGGGGAGAACGGCCCTTCGGTCCGTCGCGCATTCGGCCATGCGGCCTCACCGCGGCGTTGCGCCCAGGCCCCCGGTTTGCCCGCCTCGCGAGCACGTTCCTCCCCGGCCGCTCCGCCGGATTGCGCTCTGGTCTGTTTTGCGGTGCAAAACGATCCCGCCGCTCCA
This sequence comes from Aliiroseovarius sp. YM-037, assembly GCF_048060095.1. Classification (NCBI taxonomy): domain Bacteria; kingdom Pseudomonadati; phylum Pseudomonadota; class Alphaproteobacteria; order Rhodobacterales; family Paracoccaceae; genus Aliiroseovarius; species Aliiroseovarius sp. YM-037. The sequence goes on from NZ_JBLUOA010000009.1 coordinate 12,412, forward strand.
TCCGTCTGCCGCGTCCGGTCGGGCCGTTTGCCTGCTCGGGTCGGGCAAACCTACCGTCAAAACACACACACATGAGCGCGGAAGCATATCCTCCGGATGGCCCCCAAATCAGCCCGCGTCAAGGATCGCAAAACTTTTCGGCGAGGGCGGCGCCTGCGGCGGGGCGGTTCCGTGGGTGAGGGCGCGCATGTGTCGGGTGCTGCGCGCGGAAAACTTTTGCGCCCGGCAAGCCGGCGGCTGCGCCGTCCCTGACCCGGGCAGATTCGGAAACCAGGCATTCGGCCATGCCCCCACACTCACGTGGTGGCCTAGGAACCGAACACTGGAGACCAGACATGGCTTACGACACCGCAAACACCTACGAGACGATCGAACTTTTCGGGCTGACCGAGAAGGACGCGCAGCTGCCGATCCCGGAAGATCACATCCTGACCGACCACATCATCCGCGAGAGCTTCGAGGCTTTGCTCGGTCAGCTGCGCGGGACCGGGCTTGAAGCAGAGATTGAACCGCTGGCCCATGGGCTCGCGACGATCCTGCAGCGCCGGAAGGTGGCGCTTGGCAAGGAGGTCGACCGCACCGCCGACAAGATCGGTGCGCTAGCAAAATCCCACGACGGATCGGAGATCGCCGAGACCGCGCTCGAAGAGGCGCAGGCGCGCTTTGTGCAGCTGCGCGAGATTGTCAGCGCCATCGAGGTGATGAGCGAGGCGGCGGCGGAATGCTACGAGATCGAGACCGGTCACGCCTTCATCCCGGCAGCCGGCTCGCGCGCAAGCGTCCGGGCGCAAGAGACCGGGGCGGTCTTCGAGGCGCGGCAGCTCCTGGAGCAGCACGACCGCGAGACTGCCGAGAAATCGAAAGTCGAGGGGGTGCCCCTGATCGTCTCAGGCGCCACCGACTGGACAGATGTCGATGTGATCTTCAACACGCTCGACAAGGTTCGCGAACGGATCAAGCAGAACCGCAATCAGGAGATCTTCCTCTGCCACAAGGGTGGCAAGCACGGGGCGGAGATGATTGCGGCTCGGTGGGCCCGGGCACGCGGGGTCGCGCAGGCCCGCTTCGATCCGCGCTGGTCCGCGCATGGGCGGGCGGCGCCGTTCAAGTGCAACGACGAAATGCTGGACGACAAGTTCGCGGCGACGGGGGTTGTACTCTTCGGCGGCAACGGGGTCGCGCTGAACCTCGGGCAGAAGGCGGAAGCGAAAGGCCTGACGGTCATGCGGGTTGCGGACCCGGCGAAGAAGACTGCGCAGGATTGAAGAGAGGGGGTCGCGCTTGGCGCGGCCCTTTCGTTATGTCTCATGGTGCGTGCGATCGGTCACGCGTGATCGGCAGTCTGCGGCGTCCAGTACCGTTATCCCTCTACCCGGTCCGTCAGAGTGCGGTCCATCCGCATCGGTATGGGCTCGGGATGGTGCGCACCTCACGCACATCCTTAACAGCACAAGACTCGAGAGATCGAGACGTCGCACTTGAGGCTGAAGAGCTGCACGTCCCTCGGGGCGTGTTTCGGAACATCGCATCCACGCGGGCGGGCTCCGTCAGCACCCCGGCCAGGCTCGGCGGGACGCGGACGCGGATGGTGGCGGCTGGGTGATGGCAAGGGTCATCCGGATCACTCCTTTTTGCTCATTGATGTGGATCGCACGGGGTCGGCCCGTCCGTGCCCTCAGCTCACGCTTCGGCAAGCACAAATACGGCTTCCACGGCGGAGCCGCGGACCCTCCGCATTTGCGCTTGCGACCGGGCCTCTTGCCCCCGTGCCGGGTGATCCCCATCGCAACAAGGAGTAACCCAAATGACCAACCACTACGTCGCTACCGTCCCCGTCAAGTTCACCGATACCGATGGCCAGGAGCGCACCCGTTTTCAGCGCGTGGGTGCGATGTTCCGCAACACCCGCAATGGGGATGGCTCGGAGTTCTTCAGCCTCAAGCTCGACTTCCCGGTCGCGGTCTCGGAGCTGGTGATGTTCCCACCGAGCGCGAAAGATCCCCAGGACTAAATCCTCTGACGAGGATGGGCCGCCCCAGGACGATCTTGGGGCGGCCCGATCCCTGTTCCAGGGATGCAGGTCCCTGCGCGTTCAACGGACGCACTGCGCCCGGAATGATCAGGCCGCGACAGACCGGCCAGTCAGCCTCAAGGGGGCCATCCACAAAAACCTATCGGCCAGGGCCTCCCGGTTTTTGCGGCAGAGATTTGGCAAGCCAAATCTGGCCCTCCTTGACCCTGCCTGTCCGCCCTGTCTGTGGGGTTTGCGCCCGCCCGCGGTTCCGTCCGAACACATGCGTGTTCGGCCAGAGCCTCGGTCGCGGCTGGTCGACGGGACCCCTAGGGCAGGTGGATCGCCTGGTGGTGAGGGCGGCAGAGCCGCGTCCCTGCGGGCCGCGGCGTGAAGCGGACACCAAGGCTGCCTGAGCCTGAGTGCGACGTAAGTATATAATTGACAGCATGATATATTATCGTAAGGTAGGGGTAGCCTTGGTGGAAGGTGGCAGGAAATAGGGGGTCTTTCTTCGCATGTCGCGCTCAAAACGCCTCATCGATGCAGACCGCATGGAGATCGTTCGCGAAGCTGCGGAAGGCGTTTCCACTTCAATGCTGGCGGAACGGTTTGGCGTGTCGGTGCGGGCGATTCAGTACACGCTCAAAGCAGATGCCGAGCGCCAGACGGATGCCGCAATTCCGGTCTCAGCAGTCAGTGTGAAGGTCACGGCTGCGGAGCTGGCGGCGCTTGACGCGGTGTTGGCGAAGGCGGGGATCGAGAGCCGGGCCGAGGGGCTGCGGCGGCTCATTCAGGCGGCGGGCGGGGTGTTCGTTCCGGACGCGCAGATGGCAGCAGAGATGGCGCGCTACCGCGCCTCTCTGCACGAGGTAGGTAATGGGGTCGCGCAGATCGCCAAGCAGATGACGCAGGCCAACCGGCGGGGGCAGGGGGCCGTGGGGGGCACGCGTGCCGAGTTTTCTGAGTCGCGCCTTGCGCAGATGCGCGGGCTGGCGCGGTTCATCTTGGATTCCGCTGACGAGATCGACCTGCTCCTGCGCCGTCGTCGGGACGCGATGCAGCTCGAGGCCACGGCCGCGCTGAGGGAGTTTGCCCATGCGGCTGAATGATGCCGTCCATGCTGTCACGGGCGAGGTCTTTCGGGATGGCTGGAGCCGCGTCCGGGGCTCGATGCAAGGTCTGCACGTGGCTAAGCAGACCCAGCTTAGGCGCGCGGCATCCGGGCATCGGCCAGCGGTGTTCAAAGCTATCCGGGGCGGGGGCACGCATACCAAATCGCAGCTCGCAAACCAGCTCGATTACCTAACGACCAAGTCCACCCATATCGTGGACAGTAGCGGGTTCCTGGATGGCAAGTCCAAGCTCGAGGCGGGTGACATCAAGGATCTGACCGAGCGTTTTGCCAAACGGTGGGATGCGGCCTTCAAACCCAAGCTCGGGCAGACCACCCACATGCTCATGTCCTTCCCCATCGGCACGCGCGGGGAGGATGTGCGCGACATCGCGACGGATGTGGCCGAGCGGTTCTTCCAGACCGACGCGGGGCATTTCGACTACATCATCGCGGTGCATGAGGACCGCGATCACCCGCATGCGCATCTGGTGTTGAACCGCCGCTCGCAGGAAGGCGAGTTCTTTTTCCTCGGGCGCAACCATCGCTTCAACTATGACGACTTCCGCCTCGCCATGGTCGAGGAGGCGGAGAAGTACGGCGTGCGCCTGGAGGCCACGCGCCGCGTCGATCGGGGGGTTGTGCATTACCCCGCCCGGACCCGCGAGGTCTATGCTGCCAAGGAAGAGGGGCGCGCACCCCGCGAGCGGGAACGTGTGGGGACCGACTTGACGCGGACGCTGGCGGAGATCGCCAACACCAGAACCGTCTACCATTCGCTTGCCGTGGAGGCCTCCCGGGAGACCTCCGAGGTCCGCGGGGCCCGCGAAGACATTGCCGCGGCACTCTTCCGCGCGGGCGAGGTGCTGGCGCGCGGCGGGCAGGTGGACCGAACAGGAGATGTGTATATGGCCGAGGATCAAAGCTTCGAGGATCTGAGAAGCCTCTATGCGGAAAAGCTCGCGCGGGTGCAGGGCATGATCGCCGAGAAGTCTGACGCGGAACGTCCCGTGCTGGAAAAGCGCCTCATCGAGATCCAGACGCAGGTCCAGCACATGCAGCCCTTGGGGCTGCGATCATCCACGCTGTCAGAGACCCCCTCGGAGGGCGGGATCTATTCCGAAGCCAATATCGACGCCAGCCAGCGCGAGCGTCTGGCAGAGCCCGATCTGAGATCGCGCATTGACGCGGCACTACACGGCACCGGGATCAGCACATCGGAAGTGGTGGCCCGGATCGAGACGGGCGCGTCAAATGCAGCGCTGGAGCATCAATGGATCGCAGATGATCTTGCCAAGGTGGCCGAGGCACGCGATCTGAACCTCGAACGCCGCGCCGATCTGGAACAGGCCCGCGACATTCTCAACGATGTACATGTGGAACTTGGCACGCTGTTGGAGCGCGAGAACGTGCTGCGCCGGGATGGCGTCATGGAAGCGGAACCGGTCAGCGAGCGGTTCCATTATCATGAGGGCGCGGTGCGGGAGATGGAAGGGACAATCCGTCAGGAGATGCGCGCAGAGGGCCTGACAGCGCAGCAGGTGGAGGACCGGGACTGGGAGGTTGTCTCACGGGCGGAGCGCCGGATCGAGGCGGAGCAGCGCGCGTATCTCGCGGCACACCCGGATCTGCTCGCACGCCCTGGCGATGTGATTGACCGGACTGAGCCCTACAGGGAGACCATTACCGATGCAGCCCGCGCCAGCGAGATCACCCGCGAGGTCGACCGCATCATGGAGGGACGGGACCTTCGCACGCCTGTTGCAGATGCTGTCACGGATGACTTGCGCGCGCGCTATCCGGACATGCCGTCCCACCTCGCCCGCGGGCTTGGCGCAACCTATGCGGCCGTCGTCGAGATACGCGACACGGAGGTCATCAATCAGGTCCGCCGCGAAAACGAGATGCGCGACGGGCTTAGGTCTGGCACGCGCGATGCACTCCTCGCAGCCCGCGGTGAAACTGCGCCGCAGTTTGACCGTGCCGACCGCCTTGCAGACGAGATTGCGCGTGTTCTAGACCATGAGCGGGCGGGGGAGTTGTCCGCGCCCTTCGAGACCGAGGCGGAGCGGGACGCCTTCCGCGGCGAGATTGCGCGGGTTCTTGATGACCGCCAATTGGGCCGGCTCACATCCGGCGATGCGGATGCGCTTGAGAAGGTTCTCGAGGACCGCCTGGACCGGCTCTATGTCGCCAAGGTCTATCTGCAATCCGATGCCGCGACGGCCAACACGGAGGCCTTGCGCCAGGTGGTCGATGATCTTGCCGACACCGAATATGAAAAACACCGCGCGACAGACGTGGATGGCGAGACCGAGCGGGGTCAGGTCCATTGAGCGCCTCCATGGGAAAAGCGCGGATCGCCACGGGCGTCCTGCTTGTGACGCTGGTGACCGGGGCCATGGGCTATACCATCGCCTCGGCGGTGCTGACTTACCAAGATCTCGGCTTCGGGGCCGAGATCGACTTTGCATATATCGCGCAGAACTATCTGGCGATCCTGGACCGCCGCCCGGAGGACGCGCAACTTATTCACCTGATCATCGGCAGCTTCGCTGCCGCCGGCCTCATGCTGAGCCTCGCCCTCTCCGGGTCCGCCCTGACACGCTTTGGCCAGACCCATTGGCAGAGTGCGCGCGAGATGAAGGCCAATGGCTTCTTCGGGGCGCCAGGGACCGGGTTCATCCTCGGCAAACTGGGGCCGCCGGGCTCCCGCGCCAATTACATTTGCTCGAAGGTTTTTCCGCATGCGCTGATCGTTGCGCCCACGGGCCGCGGCAAGACCACGGGCTTCGTCATTCCGAACCTGCTGACCTGGCAAGGCTCCGCCGTGACGCTCGATGTGAAGGGCGAGTGTTTCGAGGCAACGGCCCGGCACCGCGCAGTCCAAGGCGACAAGGTCTATCGCTTTGCCCCCACCGATTGGGAGGGCAAGCGCACGCATCGTTACAACCCGCTCCTGCGCATCTATCAACTGAAAGATCCCGCGCGCCAGCAGATGGAATTGCAGCTCCTGGCGACGCTCTTTTTGCAAAGCGACAACGACCGGGTGCAGGGCCTCCTCAAAGGCGGGATCGATCTCTTCGTGGCGGCAGGCCTGCTGGCCTTCCAGCGCAAGCGCCCGACCTTGGGCGAGATCTACCGCATCGCGGCCTCGGGCGGGAACAAGCAGAAGGAGTATTTCGCGCGCGGCCACGAAGTCGACAACCGGGCGGCCAAGCTGATCTTCACGCGGCTCGCTTCGACCAACAACGATACGCTGACCTCATACGTCTCGCTCCTGATGACCTCGGGGCTCGATCAATGGCAAAACCCCGCCATCGATGAGGCGACGGCGGTGTCGGACTTTGATTTTCGGACGATCCGCAAGAAGCCCTTTTCGGTCTATCTCGTCGTCCAGCCGCTGATGGTGAAGCCGCTCGCGCCGCTGATCCGGCTGTTCTTTTCCGATCTCCTGTCCGCCATGCAGGAAAAGGACCCCGGGCCGGATGAGCCGTGGCCCGTGATGATCATGCTCGACGAGTTCAATCGCTTGGGCAAGATGCCCATCGTGGTCGAGAGCATCGAGACCCTGCGGACCTATCGCGGCCATTTGGCCGTGGTCACCCAAACCATCCCCGCCCTCGATGAAATCTATGGCGAAAACACCCGCCGCGCGCTGCAGGGCAATGCCGGTGTGAAGCTCTACCTGACGCCCTCTGATGAAAAGACCGTCGAAGAACTCAGCAAGGCTGTCGGCAAGACAACGAAGACCGTCATCACGCGCTCGCAGTCCATCGGCAAGAACCCCTTTGAAGGGCGCAGCCAATCCACACGGACCGAAGAAAGCTCGTTGCTACCCGAAGATGAGGCACGCCGACTGCCCCTCGACGAGATCGTCATGGTAATCGATGCGCAAATGCCGGTCCGTGCAAAGCGGATCCAATATTTTGACGATCGGCTGTTCAAGGCGATCCACGCGGCGCAGACGGGGGAGTTGCCGTTTCCGAAGCCGGGGGGAGGGGGGCCGCAGGGCACGCTGCCGCTGAGTGTGCGGGCCATGCCGATGACGCCGCCACCGAACGGGTCAAGCAGACCCGAGGCCGATGTTGAGGGCCTGCGCGAAGGTGTTGGCGATCAACCGTCCGGGCAAACTGAACCCAATCCACGGAAGACCGCGCCCGTCGTTCAAACTGTTGTCGCCGAGGAACAGCGCCAGATGGAGATGGATTTTGAGGGCCAGGTTGCGGATTCCGACACAGTGGATGATGAGGCGCAGATGCGCTCTGCAGTCGATGGCTTGGACGACATGGAAGAGATGCTGCGAGAGGAGAATGGTGAAAAGCTGGTTGCTCGATAGGGTGGTAGGCATCGCCTGTCTGTCAGGCAGGGCGGAAAGCGGTCTTTCTCTGCAAAGGCGAATTAGCCTAGCAGAATGTCAAAGAGCCGACATTCCACTGACACGGTCTGTGGTAAGATCAACCTGAGTTATTTGGGCTGGACACAGTGATCCAGTAGTGGAGGCGTCGTCATTCAGCCGCGTCAACTTGTTGCGCAACGATTGCTGAAAGCGCTTCTCTAAGCGCGTTGGCTGTGGCTTCATCAGAATTGGCCAATGCTTCAATAAGGCGTTCACTCGCAGCACTCTGTTCGGCCCGCAGTGTTGAAATCTCTGCGTTGAGGCTCACCACAGACTGCCGAAGTGCTTCCGCTTCTTGATCACGCATCAACGTAGGCGCGAAAATCTGTCCAGCACCAACAACGACCGCAATTGCTAATGCCAGCCATCCAACTTTAATGGCTTTGCTCCCCGATTGGTTAGCGTCCTCTGCCGCTCTTTCGAACTTTTGCAGAAACTCCGCAGCGTATGCCTGTAAATCCGTTGCAACCTGCGCGGACTCATGCGCGATTGCTGAAATCTGAGAGAACTGACTTTCAATACGCTCAAGCTTGCGATTGGTTTCAACGATTGGGCTTTCGATGTGAAGGTGGTCTAGGTTTGGTATTACCGGCTCAGGGGAAACCATCGAGTCCAATGCATGTTGCTGTTTTTCTATACCTCGAATTACGTCAGCCAACCGGGACCCTTCGGTTGCAGTAGCAGACAACTCGCTGAGACGATCGTGAACACCGGACGCCCTCAATTGATCCAACACATCATTGGCGGGCGCTGCGATTTTCGCAGCCTCAGCTAAAGTCGCAGCGTGTTCTCGCAAAGGATCAAGATGCGCTGAAATACCTTGCGCGGCCTTCACAGCCTCGGACAACCCTCCGTTGCTCAGCGCGTCCTGCAATTCGTTCACAGCCGAGAAGGCGCCGCTGTCGCAAACCGCATCTTGCAACGATTTCAGGTGCGGATTTGCTTCCTGAAATTGCTCAGCAAGTTTCTTGCTTTGCTCTTGAAATCTCGCGTCGGCGGCTGCAATCTTCGAGATATCGAAGCCCCGAGACGGCTCTTGCTTACTTTCTTCGGTCACCACAAAACCTTCCAGCTACCTGCAGTCGTTCCACACAATATAGGGGCTTGCCCTACAATTTCTAGGTGTATGGGTGTGGTGTTTGCGCTTGGGATTCCCTATATTCCACATAGCGCCAACCTCACGCACGGAGTCTTTGTTTATGGAAGTTTCCCAAGTAGTTCAGTTGTCCGGGTGGCTGGACGATAATTTGAAAGATGTGACGCCGAAATATTCGGCGCTCGTGAGTGTTTTGCAAAACAACTCTCAGCAACCGTCGCAGCAACCAGTGACCCAACCACTTAAAGAACTTTCCCGCGCATTGGCAGACATGCAGACGTCAGAGCTATCGACGCTTCAACTTGGCGTGCTGGAAGAAATGGACGTTGCGAAGTTGGTCGGAAAACAGGGAAAAGCGTGGATCAACCACCGTGTTCGTGCGACAACCTACGATCCTGCCACGACCTTTCAGTCGGTTCAGGAAGGACAGCAAAAGCTTGAAGAGGCTCAGCGGCTTCTGCGGGAGTTCAAGTCGAGTGCTGGTAAGGTTGGGTTTGTTGACGCGCACGAAATTGATGCGCCTACGCCATACGTATTTAACGTGATTTTCCAAGATGACGCATCGATTAGAAACGTGCGCGACTGGAAGAAAACTGCAACGGATTGGGAATTGATAATTAGCGGCGTGACGGCGGTCGCTGGCGAAAAACCAGAAGATGTTGCTGTGGTCGGCGCGCAAAACGGCTCCATTATCTACACACTGAGTGCAACGCCGATTGTCACCAAAATATTGGCCACCGTGTCAAAGCACATAGCAAGTATCGCGAATGACTATCTGGATTTCGAATTGAAACGCGAAGAACTCCGGCGTTCGAGAATGATGTCGGACGCCATTGAGAAGGACTTGAAGCGGCAAGAAGATGAAAGGCGCGCCAACGGCAAAGCGCTGATTTTGGAAGCCGTTAAAGGGATTGTGCCAAACGCGAAACCGGAGGAAGTCGCCAAACTGGAAAAGGCGGTAGATCGTCACATCAAATTTTCGGAAGACGGTGGTGACGTGGATTTCGTGTTGCCGCCTGAGCTTGACGAAGAGTCGGATGAGTACGACGAAGAGCTCGCGCAAACTGTCGATGACGTACGCGATCTGATACAAGACTATCGCGCGGAAGTTCAAAAGACAAAGCTTCTCACTTATGTCGAAGACGAAGACGAAGATGACGATGACGAAGATGCGAGTTAGGGCTTCAATACGTTTCTAATTCACGGTCGGCAGCCATCTTGTGGCATGCGCGGCGTTCATTCTTCAAACCAACAATGAAAGGAATACGGCAGATGTCGGGCAGCAAATTCAATCCGGGCGACTTGGTGCAACTCAAGTCGGGCGGGCCAAAGATGACGGTTGAGAAGGCATCCAGTGGATACGGCGGCGACAGCGCAACATATTATTGCACTTGGTTTTCTGGAGCAAAGCACAACAAGCAAGGCTTTTCAGAGGAAGCGCTTCAGGAATACTCGGAAGACGACGAATGACACCGGTCGAAGCAGCGCAATGGATGTTTGATGAGCTTACCAAGCGAAAGGTACTAGACCAAGAAAACGCCGCTTGGCAACTTACGCGCAAGGACAAATCCCTGACGTACCAGAATGACAACGGCAACTTGGCGATAGCTAAGCCTGTCTTGGCGGAGTTTAACAAGCTCACAAAAGGTGACGATGTGGTCTGGTCGCGATCTGAGCGACAGTGGCGTTTCAGGAAGAAGTACGACAAGCCCGGAAGGATGCAAGACTGAGCATGTCAAAGCGTTATGATATCCGCCGTGTAGCGGACATTAAGGCCCCTGACGGGGCCGATGCAGTCTTCTACGAGGTCTGGGAAGTATTCGACTTCGACGGCGAAGAGCGCTCGCACCGGAACGCTGACCTAGCGTTCAAGACAGAGGCTGAGGCGCAGGCGTGGATTGATAGTCAGGTTTCAGAATGAGAACTGTACCGACCCTGTACGAAGGCGTCTTGGCAATTATCAAGGCCGCTGCGAACGAAGCTGACGCCCCTGCCGTGTTTCGCCAACTGGACGAACTGGGATTTCAGAAGGTGGAGGCAACAGACGCCAAGTTTCACGAAGGGTACTTACGAACAGAAGGATATGACTCTGTGTTCGTCCAGTATCGGTATTACGATACATCGAAGGCATTCAGCATGCGGCCCGATATGAATGTATTTCTGGTGAAGCTTCTCGGCCAAGACGCAACTTTGAAGGAGGAGGAGACGAGGTTCTTGGACGAGATCTGAACTGATCCATATTTCGCATAACCTGACCGGTCCAAGCCCAGCCTGGTGCTCTTTCAAAATCCCAATGATCTGCTCCTCGGAATGCGGCAAGTTAAAGACAGGTACACGCTAGAGCGTATACCGGGACGTGAATGCTTTAGCTGCTCACGACTTTGCTCATGCAGCGAACGGCAGAATTGGGGGCTGCGCCTGCAGCATCACGACCATCTGCTGGACGGCAGGATTGGGCCGAGGTTGCGGTTCTAAGGAGCCGTGATTGGCGGTGGTTTTCTTCGCTTGCCCGAAAGCGCATTGCCCGCAATGGCCGCGAGCAGAACAGCACCTCCGATCAGAGTGTTCGCAGTCGCGGTTTCCCCGAGAAACAGCCAGACCCAGAGTGGTCCGAGCAGCACCTCGGCTAAGGACAAAAGGGCGAGTTCTGCGGCGGGTAGGCTACGCGATCCTAATGTGTAGAGGATCAGACCTGCGCCGACTTGGAATACCCCCATGCCCATTGCAATGCCGCCATCACTGGGGCTCAGCACGAAGGAGAGCCCGAGGCCCAAGCATATGGCCGAAGTGATGGCGATCGCGAAAATGCCCGAGAGGAACACCGCTGGCAGCATTTCCCCTGTCCGCCCCCATCGCAACGCCACGGTGAAGACTGCAAAACCGAATGCCGAACCAAGCGCGGCAAGGCTGCCTTTCAGGGCGACGCCTCCGGACTTGTCGGCGACCATGATCCCGATCCCGCCGATTGCGACGGCGATCGCTATCCAGGTTGCGGCGCGGACAGGTTCTCGCAGCACTATCCATCCGAGCACCGCAGCCATAAACGGTGCTGTCGCAAACAGAAGCATGGCATTTGCGACCGAGGTGTTCTGGATCGCGTAGATTCCGCCTGAATAGGCCGCAACCAGTGAAAGCCCTGCGATGACAGCGGGGGCGCCGATGCGTCGGATCTGAACAAATGGGCTTTCGCCAGACCGCACGCGGATAAGCACGTAGAGAAACAGCGACATGCTGATCGACCGGTAGAGCAGTATCTGCCACACGACAGCGTCTTCGATCAGGCGAATACCAAGGCCGACCGTCGACCACAACACACCCGCCGCAAATACGAAGAGCACACCGTACTTGTGGGCATCGGCAGTGGAAGGGGCTGTGGTGATTGATGTCATGTCTGGCCGATTAAGAATGTCACGTCGTCAAGATTAACCTTGGGACGAGTGTGCCGATCACCCATTTGCGACATTGCCGGTGGTTGCTGCAGAGTTTCTCGGAGAATCAAAATCGCCAGTAATTTCACGATCGGCAAAAATGGCGGCGTGGTGCCAACGCACGGTATTTCATTGAAGACGGCCGAATTGGGCCGTTTAAGGCGTCGGTCGCTATCGTCATCGCCCCAAACTTTCTGTAGCATTCGTATGAGTTTACCGACGGACCTTACATGAACCCTACGGAAATCGCAGACGCCCTGGAAGAAATCGCCACTCGCCCGTTCGACGGTGGCGAGTTCCCGTTTGCGTTCGCCGCCGCCATGGGAAGTCCGCAAGCCACGGTTTCAAAGCTCCGCAGTGGGACGATCAACAAGTCGAAGGTGCCCGGCGCGGTCCTGATGAACCGCAAGTTCTATGCCATGGTGACCGACCCCGGCGCGGTGGACCAGGGCCTGTCGATGATCCGGTCGGACAAGAAGACCACCACCCACAAACCGGCGATCCTGCTGGCCACCGACGGTGTCGACTTGTCCGCCGAACATGTCGCTTCGGGTGACAGCCTGCACATAAAGTTCGCCGACCTACATCATCACTTCGGGTTCTTCCTGCCAGCGGCCGGCATGTCGCGCTACAAGGCGGCGGAAGAGAACGAGGTCGACGTCAAGGCGGCTGGGCGACTGGCCAAGCTCTATGATGCGCTTCTCAAGAAGAACCCGGAATGGAAGACACCGGAACGACGGCATGACCTGAACCAGCTGATGACGCGGCTAATCTTCTGCATGTTTGCAGAGGACGTGGGCATCTTTGAAAACAACCTGTTCTCGCGCCTGATCTTCACCCATGCGGGCGACAAGGGGGAGGAGGCGCAGGCGTGTATCGCCTCGGCCTTTGCCGCGATGAACCTACCCAATGGCCAGCGTCAGGACCTGCCAGCCTGGGTTGATGCCTTTCCCTACGTGAACGGCGGGCTTTTCGCCGATGCACTGGACGTGCCAAAGTTCGACCGCGGGGCCTATCGCTACCTTCAGGACGCCTGCCAGCTCGATTGGCAAGAGATCAACCCGGATATCTTCGGGTCCATGATCCAGTCGGTCGCCGATCCGGACAAACGGTCCGAACTTGGGATGCATTACACCTCGGTGCCGAACATCCTTAAGGTGCTGGGGCCGCTATTCCTCGACGATCTGGATGAGCAGATCGAGAAGGCTGGCGATAGCCGCAAGGCGCTGGCAAGGGTGCTGAAACGGATCGAGGGGATCAGGGTGTTCGACCCGGCCTGCGGATCGGGCAATTTCCTTGTCGTCGCCTATCGGGAGCTTCGAGCGCGGGAGATGCGCGTTCTGGAGAGTATGGCGCAACTGGATGGCGGGGCCTCGGCGCAGATGTTCTCTGGCGTGCGGTTGGCGAATTTCTACGGTATCGAGATCACGGATTTCGCCGCGGAGACGGCGAAACTGGCACTTTTCATCGCGGAGTATCAGGCCAATGCGCGGTTCGGTGAGATGTTCGGGAATACAGCCCCGGCCCTACCCCTGCGAGATGGTGGTAACATCGTTTGCGACAATGCGCTGCGATTGAATTGGGAGGCGGTTTGCTCGCCGCCGGGGGAAAATGAGGAAGTCTTTATTGCGGGGAATCCGCCATTTGTCGGTTTCAACTCGAGGACGCCAGCTCAATCAGAAGACATGCGCTTCCTTTTGACCGACCGGCTGAAGAGCTTTGAGCGCCTCGATTTGGTGATCTGTTGGTTCATCAAGGCTGCTGACTACATTCGCGGTCGCGCTGGAGCGGGAGCTTTGGTTTCGACCAATTCGATTGCCCAAGGAGTGACGGTCAATGTTCTTTGGCCCGAGGTCCTGCGTGAAGGGATCAGAATTAATTTCGCCCATCGACCTTTCATGTGGTCCAACAATGCTGCGAAGAATGCGGCGGTTTCATGCGTAGTAGTTGGCATCTCATCTTCAAGAACTGGACAGTCAGTCATCTTTGACGGCGAACTTCGGAAGAATGCTAACAACATCAACGGCTACCTTCTCGATGCACCCGACGTAACGGTTGCGCAGAAGGGTCGGCCGATTTTCCCGCTTCCCAAAATGGATGTTGGCAGCATAGCGCGTGACGAAGGGAACTTGATTTTCTCGGAAGCAGAGAGAGCCCAGCTTATTTCGGAGCATCCTGAAGCCGCGCCATTTATCCGCCGTTACATGGGTGCCAGGGAAGTAGCGCAAGGCTTGGTCCGTTATTGTCTATGGGCGGAGACCAATGAACTGGAAGATGTGCTACGCTTTCCTCCGTTGGCGAAACGATTAGATGCGGTAGCCAAGTTTAGGTCCGAAAGCGATGCACAAGTAACTCGAGACGCAGCCGCTGTGCCCCATCGGTTTGGTCAAATCACTGGCAAAGGCGTGCCGAAGAAATCAGCGATCTTAATGCCGCGGACATCGTCCTCTCGCAGGCCTTATCTACCGGTCGAGTTGGTCGGCAGTGATGTTGTTGCCTCGGCAGATTGCCAGATCATCTTCGACCCTCCTGAATGGTGTTTTGCGATCTTGGCATCTAAGCTTCAATGGTGTTGGGTGAGTACCGTCAGCGGACGTATGAAGAATGATTTCCGCTACAGTAGCACCTTGTGCTGGCACGTTTTTCCAATACCCCGTTTTACCGACGATCAACTGGAGGCACTAAACGCCTCCGCTCGCGCGATCCTCAAGACACGCTACATGCACCACCCCAAGACCATCGCGCAGCTGTACGACCCCGACGACATGCCAGACGACCTGCGCGAGGTGCACCGCCAGAATGACGAATTGCTGGAAACGATGTACATCGGGCGTCCGTTCCGCAACGATACCGAACGGCTGGAGCGGCTTTTCAAGCTCTATGCCGCGCGGATCGAGAAGCTGAAGAAGGAAGAGGCCGCGTAAATGGTTGATCTTGTGCGTATGACCTATGGCCATTCCGGGGCGGATGCCAAGACGAACAGCCTTGGCCAGCGCCCGATGCAGGCCCGCGTTTACGAGGCACGCGCCGCACAGTTCCTGCTGTTGAAGGCGCCCCCGGCGGCGGGCAAGTCCCGTGCCTTGATGTTCCTTGCGCTCGACAAGCTGGAAAACCAGGGCGTGAAAAAGGTGATCGTCGCGGTGCCCGAAACCTCCATCGGTAGTTCATTCCGCTCAACCGACCTGACCTCCTACGGGTTCTGGGCCGATTGGGAGGTGAAGCCGCAATGGAACCTCTGCCTGTCGGGCGAGGACGGCATGGCGAAATCGCAAAAAGTGAAGGCGTTTGAGGCCTTCATAGACAGCGACGCCAGCGTCATCGTCTGCACCCATGCCACATTCCGGTTTGCCTTCGACGCCATCGAAAAAGCGCGCGGCGTAGAGGCCTTTGACGATTGCATGATCGCTATCGACGAGTTCCACCACGTTGCGGCAGCCGATGACAACCGCCTTGGGGAGATCCTTCGCAAGCTGCTGGCCCGCGAGAAAGCCCACGTGATGGCAATGACCGGCTCCTATTTTCGTGGCGACAGCGTACCGGTTCTGCGCCCCGAGGATGAGGCGCGGTTCAAGTCTATCACCTACAGCTACTATGAGCAGCTTGAAGGCTATGAGCACCTGAAGTCGCTGGGGATTTCCTACTCGTTCTACCGGGGGCGATATATCTCGGCGATCCCTGATGTGCTCGACACGGACCGCAAGACGATCATCCACATCCCGCACCGTGGATCGGCGGAAGCCTTTGGCGAGAAGCACGATGAGGTCGGGCTGATCATGGGCGCGATCGGCGAACACGTCGGCCGCGATCCGGACACCGGGTTCGATCTGGTGAAACGCGCCTCGGACGGCAAGGTTCTTAAGATCGCTGACCTCGTGGATGACGGCGACGGGCGCTCGCGCATCAAGGCCGCGTTGCAGGCGGAGGCAAAGGGCTCGGATGGCAAGCGAGACGACGAAGCGGATCGGGCCAAAGTGGACATCATCATTGCCCTCGGCATGGCCAAGGAGGGGTTTGACTGGCCATGGTGCGAGCATGCGCTGACCATCGGCTATCGGAATTCCCTGACGGAGATCGTCCAGATCATCGGTCGGGCCACCCGCGATGCACCCGGCAAGCCCCACGCCCAGTTCACCAACCTCGTCGCCGAGCCTGGCGTGGAAACCACGGTCGTGGCGGACGCGGTCAACGACATGCTCAAGGCGATTTCGGGTGCGATGCTGATGGAGCAGGTGCTCGCGCCCAACTTCAAGTTCTATCGACGTGAAGACGGCGATATCCGCGCGCCTGTGGAGACGACGAAGGACGGCACGGTGCATATCGGTATAAGGGGCTTGATGGAACCGCCGACTCCTCGCGCCCGTGCTATCGTTGAGAACGATATGAACGAGCTGGTGGCCAAGGCTTGTCAAGCTATGGACCGGCGCGTTGTCGCGGATGACGTGGCACCCGAGGTGGCCACACAAATGGTGCTGACGGACATCATAGAGACGACCTACGAGAACCTGTCAGACGACGAAACAGAATCCGTGCGCCAGGACCTTGCCGCGCGGATGAACCTGATCGGCATGGCGAAACGCGCATCGCAAGAAGGCGGGTTTGCTGAAGAGGGCGAGGAGTACGACGCTGAGCCGTCGGAGAACCTGTCCCTGATGAACATGGTGAAGCGGTTCGTGAATGTCCGTGAACTGGATATCGACCTGATCGACAGCGTGAACCCATTCAAGGAAGGCTTCGACGTCGCCTCGCGCGCCTTCGACACTCCACTCTTGAAGACGATCCAGGACGCGATGATTTCTCAGCGCATCCAGATGACTGAAAAAGAAGCGCTGACACTGTGGCCGCGCATCAAACGGTTTCGGGCGCAGGAGGGCCGCGAACCCAATCCGCATTCGGCGGATCCATTGGAGAAGCGCCTTGCGGAGGCTCACGCATACATCAAGACGAAAAAAGCCGAACGCCAGCGAGCGGCTCAGTCGGGAACCTGAGCCACATGCCGCGCTACCGATCCCTCGATGAAATCTTCGACGAGCCGGATGAGTTCGGGCTGCTCGATATCAAGGAGCGGAACCGCGGCGCGGCGGCAACGCCAGACGCCCGCAATGCCGAGATCGTCTCGCAGGTGAATGCTTTTTACGAGTCGAACGGCCGGATTCCGGACGACAACAGCCTGGACCTCGAAGAGATGAAACTTGGTACGATCTGGCGATCGATCCGGACCAGTCCAACGGCAGCGATGATGGAGGCAGACCGGAACCGGCTTCTTGGGCATGGCCATCCAGTGGCACCGACCGCAACCATTGTCGAAACGGAGGCTCCGCCCGTGCCTGAGCCCGATTGGCGCGAAGACGTTGCCGACGAGGACGTTCCAGCAAGCCTTGACGACATCTTCGGCGATGATGACCTCGACGTGCATGACGCGGTTCTCAACATCCGTTATGTGACGCCAGCCTCAGAACGCCAGTTGCCTGACCACCGGGCCGACATGTTCCCGTGTCCGGATTTCGAACACTTTGAAGGCGGCTTTGCCGAGATGCAGTCGAAGCTCGAGTCCGGAGATCGAAAGGTTCTCCCGGTTCAGGACAATGTCGAGATCACGGTCTACGAAGGCGACTTCTTCATCCATCGCGGCCTTCTGGTCTATGTCGCCGAAAAAACGGAACTTTCGCGCAGGAGCGGTAAGCCGGATCACCGTTTACGGATCATCTTTTCCAATGGCATGGAGAACGATCCTCTATCATCTTCATTTCGCAAAGCGCTCGCAGCAGATAAGACCGCACGGATTGTCGAAAGGGCTGGGTTTGGCCGGCTCGATCCAGAATGGGATCAGGATAGCATGGCGGTCACCGGCACAGTGTATGTGGCGCGAAGCCTGTCCAGAGTCCCGGAAATCGCAGAAGTATCAAAGATCCTGCACAAGGTCGGTGTGACCAGTCAGGATGTCCGGCGGCGCATTGCCGATGCGAAAAACGACCCAACTTTCCTGCTCGCGCCTGTCGAAATTGTCGCCACCTATGAGTTGCACAATCTGGAACGCATGAAGGTCGAAGACCTTTTGCATCGCTTTTTTGATGTCGCGCGGCCGCAGGGTCTTGTGATCACCGACCGGTTCGGCAAGGCGGTCCATCCTCGAGAATGGTTCTACGTGCTTCCTGAGCATGTGAGCCAAGCCGTTCAGCTCATTCAAGAACGCAGGTTGCATGAGTACAGGTACGACAGCCAACGCCAGTTGATCGTCAAGGTGGAGCCGGGCGCTTAGGCGTGCTTTTCTATTGAAACAGGTTCGTTCGGAGTAGGGCGCGTGATCCGAGCTCAGAAGAAGGTGACCTCCCGCAGGCCTTGAAACGCGCCTTCTTTGAACGCGCCGGCTTTATGCAGCCGCGGGAAATCCGGGAGCCTGTCTATCTCGACTAACGGAAGCAAAATGTCAGCGCTGAACCATGGCATTTTCGCGCACCGGCTTTCATCATACATCTTCGAAAGTGCCCTTCCGACCGCATAAGCGCCGGCCAAGTCAATTTTGGAAACGCGTGTCCGATTTATAGGAAGCAGGCTCCCAGTTGTCGATTTACCGCCGACATTGAAATAGATCAGGTCATGGCCCCACCCGAGGCGTATGATATGTGTCCGGTCGGACCGTTGGATTGAAACTCTCGGAAATAGGTCCCTGACCCAAACCTTATGTTCATCGCACCAGTCGAGGGCTTCCTTCAACATCGCTACGCCGCCTAGGTCTTTCTTCCAGATCGGACATAAGTGCTGAAACCCGGCGAATTTGACCCGCTTCTCACTTCTGATGTCGTTAGCAACGAAATTGCCTTCGCGTGTGACCTTTGGAGACCACATTTGCTCTTCGAGCGCGGCTGCGTCCTCCAAACCTATGTGCATGTCATCAATCGCAACTTTGGTATTCGCAGAAATGGCTCTGTGTTGGGCTTCAATCATAGTAATGGGCGGTAGCGGTTTGCTCGGGTGTTGGTCGAGAATTGAGGGAGCGTTGGGTCGAACGATATCGTCAGGAACATCCACTGGCCTGTCTGTTTTCACGTCGTGGTCGACGAGCCAACGGTACGGTGTCCCGAGGTCCTTAGGATCATCATTCATGAGCGAAAGATGTGGCAGACCCTTTTTCAGGAACGCCATGATTTCCCGCGTATCCTGACGTTCCGCGCCCATGAGCCGCCCTTGAAAGGTTTGCCGATCTGAATTGCTTTGGCGGGCTTTCAGTGCGTTTTCGATGCGCTCACGTTCGATATCGCTCAGCTGGCGTCGTAGATACGCGATAGAAACATCGACGTCACCGTAGTCGTCTCGCTCCTCAAGCGCGCTGCCGAACAGCTTCAAGGTGATGCGCTGCAGGCGATCGGGATCGCCGTTGATGACCTTAGCCCGGGCGAGAAGTTCAGCAATGATGGTCTGAACCTTATCGCGCCCGATACGCTTTCGCTTGGGTTCCAGTGCGAGGCGAGTCCCATTCGGCGTTAGCTGCCAATAAAACAAACCGTCAAAGATGTCGGCAGGCTCCAAGTACCCAGCCTCGGCCATCTGGCGCAAGATGAGGTCAGCATGATGGGCATCGCAATCCAGGGTCCGTATTGCCTCTTCAAGCCCGACAGATCTTCCATTGATTGCTGAGCGCAGGACTGCTTGGACCAGCTCCAATGGTACCGTTTTTACTGGCGAATGCTTATGGGACCCTCGCTCATTCATTGTTCAACGGCGTCGCAGAAAAAAACCTCATCAACGCCTCCCCAACCTTCCCAAACGAGCCAGCTGCGCCATCATTTGCGATCCGGTTCCGGTGGATGGACTGCCCCCTGCAGGTGTCACATTTGCCATTCCCGGCCGTTGCGGCATTTGTTGGGCCCCAAAGAACTGCCGTGCTCTGAGTGCTGCATATTCGGCTCCACTGGCACCACCAACAAGATACCGATTGTAAGCCTGCTGATTGCCCATCGCAGCGCGCGCAAAGCTGTAGCTTCCTGCCAAGCCCCCAGACAGCGCTGGCATCATGATGTTCCCTGAGATTGCGCGAACGATGAACGGCGTGGCGATGATGAAGCCCTTGGCCATGAGGACCATCATGAAGAAGGGGATGAGCGCGCCTATATTTGAGGCCCCTTCCGGGTCGCCGAGTTCACCAATGAGGGCGGATGATACACCTGTGATTGTTGCGAACACCCCTGCGACGACGATGGGGTAGAGCGCGAAGGAAACCAGCGCCGACAGCCAGCGCGCGAAATAGTCCTTGGTGACCTCGAAGAGGGTCAGGAAAATCATCACCGGTGCGATCCCGATCAGAAGTGCGATCATCAGGCGGGATGCCACGAGGATAAAGGCGGCCAAACCGCCCAGGATCGAGAGCAAGAGGACCCCGACAATGTCGAGCATGGCGCCGGCCATCCAGTTCAGCTCAGACCCGGCGGCGTTGAGATAGTCCCCTAGTTCCGCGATCAGCCGGTCAAACTCTTCGGCGAAAGTTCCAGAAGGGCCAGGAGTTCCACCACCGACCGAAGCCACGAGCGCCCCCGCAATGCTGTCGATCCCGGCCAGGATAGCGGAGGAGAGGGCGTTGAACTGCACCCAGTTGGTCGCGAATATTCCGATCAACCCGATCTTGACCGCGAGCCAGAAGGCCGTGCGCCCGTCCATCGCTTTGTACTGGTAGATCATGTTCAGGAAGACGAGGATCACCACGAGCGTTGTTCCCAGGACGAGAAGCGTGCCGACCGTTACCGCGACCGACCCGAACTGGGTTTCTGCGGCGGTGTCGAGATAGCCCTGGGAGGTTTCAACGAAATAGGTGACGACGCTCATGACGGGGCTGCCTTACCAATTGCCCGCGGCGTCGCAGATGGCCTTGGCGGCAGGGCGGGCAGCGTTTGCGCGGCGGTTGTAGCCATCCGAGGCTTGCAGCATCTCCCATCGTTCGTCACTCGCGTACCTTTCCCGAAACACCGCCTCGGCAGCGTCCCAAGAGGGGAACCGGGTTTCACAGTCGCAGCTTTCGGTCTCGACGATGCGCTCGAGATTCTGGGCGCGGTAGATGTCTTGAACCAACACGCGCTGATAGGCTTGGCGCAGGGGGATCTCCTGCATCCACATGGGTTCAGCGGGCCGGTCTGGACAGACGTCGAAACTGCGCTCGAGGGTCGGCACGAGATTGCGCTCAGCGAAGCCGGGTGCCGACGTCAGGCCCAAGACCAGCGCAGTCAGTACGAGGGTACAGCCCGCCTGCCTCATGCCGTGGCTCTGGCGGGTGTGGTCTCGCGCTTCAGGAAGACAGTGTGTCCCACGTTGGCGAATTCCGAGGAGCTGATCGACACGACCTCCCACCCGTCTGCCCCCTTCACATTTAGGCTGGCCTGCATGTCGGCAAGACTGGTTTTGCGGGTCATGGGAAAGGACAGGATATCGTATTCAAAGGTTTTCATTGGGAAGCTCCGATCTCATTGGTGCCGGGGAGGTAGAATTCGGTGATGCCGCGTTTGCCGTCATGACGACCGGCCTGGATGATCACGTCGATGGAATTCTCGATATACTGGATCATGTCCGCATAGGTCATCGGGATCTCGGTCTTCAGCGCGGCGATGGCCAGACGCTGCACGGCCAGTTGCGGGGTTTCGGCATGGAGCGTGGTCATGGAGCCGCCATGGCCGGTATTGATCGCCTCCAGGAAGGTCATGGCCTCCTTGCCGCGCACCTCGCCAAGGATGATCCGGTCGGGGCGCATGCGCAGCGTCGCAGTGAGAAGCACATCGGCGGACTGGAATTCCGCGTCGCGATTGGCGATGAGGGTCACGGCATTTGGCTGGGTTGGCAAAAGCTCGGCCGCTTCCTCGATGGTGACGATGCGTTCCTCGGATGGCACGTGCGAGAGGATCTTGCGCGCAGCCACGGTCTTGCCGGTGGAGGTGCCACCAGAGACGATCATGTTAAGCTTGTTGTCGACGCAAAAGGCCAGCGCATCGTCGATCACGCCCGCGGCCACCACTTCGCGCAGTTCGTGGGTTTTCTCGAGGCGGAGTTCTTCAAGCTTGCGTTCCTTGCCAAAGAGGAAATCAAGCGCAATCCCGTCAAGCGGCAGGCTTGAGAAGAACCGCAGGCTGATCGACATGGCCGAGAGCACGGCGGGCGGGGTGATGACCTGTGCCCGGATCGGGCGCCCCTTGTAGGTGATCGAGACCGAGACGATGGGGCGGTCCTTGCTCATCGTGGTATTGGCCGATGAGGCGATCTGGTTGCCGAGGTCCCTGACCTGAACGCCGGTCAGCCTCTGGTCCAGCGCGCGCATGAAGTGATCGCCCTGGAATTCGCCCCAGCAGGTGCCATCAGGGTTGATGCAGATCTCGATGACATCGTCGCGGGCGGCGGCGTTGATCCGGTCGAGCGAGGTTTCGAGATAGCTCAGCGACATGGGCTCAGAATATCTCCAGATCGCGGTCGACCATGACCGTGACGCGCGCGCCCTGGTCGACATAGATGACGGGGCCGATGGAGAGATAGTCGCCAATCACGCTGTCCGTGGCATCCGCTAGATCATCGCCCACGTCTTCGAGCACGTCCGCGGCTGTTTCGTCCTGGACATTTGCGGCGGCGGCGCTTGGTGCGGCGGAGATCAGTGAAATCAGCGCTGCCGAGCCAAAGCGCTCATCAAAGCGCGTATCGACAAAGCCGGTCACACCTGAGCGACCCAGTTCATCGCCCCCGAAGGAGCTGATCTGGATGGTTTGATTATCGGGCAGGATGATCCGGTCCCATGCGATGGTGACGCGGCGCTGCGCGATATCGACGCCGGATCGATAGCGCCCGATCAGGCGGGATCCGCGTGGGATCAGGAGGCGGGAACCATCGACACTGAACACGTCTTCGGAAACAACGGCCCGGGTCTGGCCGGGCAGGGAGCTGTCGAGGGCGGTTTCCATGACGGCCTGGATCATCGTGCCCTGGATGATGGTATTGGACGGGTTGGCGATGACCTCGGCTTGCGTCACCGAAGTCGGCAGCGCGCCGTTCAGCACAAAATCCGTCACCTCGCCAAAAGTGCGTTCGGTCAGAGCCGTCTCATTCGCACCGGACGTGCCGCCAAAGGCGATGGTGGGCGAGGCGATCCGGCGTTCCTGAAACGCACGCTCCTCAGTAGCGCGGCGTTCAAGTTCCGCGAGCCGTCGTGCTTCTTCCTCGCGGCGCAGCCGTTCTTCTTCCCGCGCGCGCAACTCGTCCTCGGTGGGCCCTGTGGGTGCGGGGAGGGGGCGGTTGGCCTCGAGTTGGGCCAGTTCCAGATCCGTGCGGAGTTGCTCAAGGCTGCGATCCCGCGCCGTCAGTTCGTCCTGGAATCGTTGCTGTGCGGCTTCCGAGGCGGCTTGGAGCGCAGCGATCTGAGCGGTCAGCGCGTCGATCGCCTCTGCGGCGGCGGTGTCTTCCTCGACGACCGGTTCAGGGGCGTTGCGCAATTCCTCGATCTGGGCCTGCAGGGCTTCGAGCTGAGCCAAGAGCTCGGCATTCGGTTCCACCGGTTCCGGTGCGACCAGAACCACCTCAGGCTCGGGCGGGGGAAGGGTTTCGATGGCGCCAAAGCCGTCCCCTTCGTTTTGGAATACGTCCGGTGTGGCCGTTGGCAAGGCTTCTTCTTCCTCGGGTTGGGACAGGAGATAGAGCAATGCACCTCCCGCGCCGATCACGAGGACGACGACCAGTGCGAGCAGCGGTGAGCGCCGTGGGGCAGGGGGCAAACCTGCGCCCTTGCCTTGTTCGAGGGCAGCGAGGCGTTTTTCGAGGTCTGCGTTTCCGGTGTCGCTCATGACCCCACCCCCGCAGGCGGCGTCGCCTCGATGCAGACCACCTCTTCGCCAAGTCGCAGGACCCATTGGCGGTTTACGCCGCTGACGCGGATCACGCCGTCCTCGGTGGCTTGAGTGTTGACCGTCCGCTCGCGGCCATTGGCGTAGCGAAAGATCGCGGGCACCGGCGCGTTCCGTGAGAATTCGAAATACGTGAACGTCCCGTCATCCCAGATGCGCGTTGGCGTGAACTCGGTCCGCGCGCTGGCACCGTAATTGTAGTTCGGCGCTTGGGCCGCGATGGCCCGGGTCGGGCGCGCAGCGTCGTCCGGATAGCGGAACTGCACCACGTAGAAGGTCGGGCTGCGGACCTCCTCGACGTTGAAATAGTAGCTGCGCCTGTTCGTGTAGACGGTCACGTTGGTATGGACACCGCGCGCAACGGGCTTGATTGCAAATGCCTGGCCTCCGGGCACGCCATCGATCTCGAAGCCCTCGGTGTCGCCCGCGATGATCGAGCGGATGCTTTCACCCTCACCGAATTCGATGGTGGTCACATGGGTGAGCGAGACGCTGAGGCGGTAGACCTGACCTTCTTGATATGTTGCCAGCCGCACGCGGCTGTCGTTGGGACCGCCACGCGGGATGGCTTCGGCAGAGGCGAGGCCGGGCAACAGGGCAATGACAAAAATAAGAGATCTTAAAAACAACAACGTCAGTTCTCCAATCTGTCGGAGCGGATGGAATATTCGAGGACGGTGAAGCCGAATGGATTGGTCCAGACCTCATCGATGGAGCGGCGGGTCTCCGGGCGGAACTCGAAGAGAAGCGTCGCAGTGAAGAGGCCGGTCTGGGTGCCGTTAATGGACGTCAGGCGCTTGCGCAGGCGGACCGTCGCGCGGTTGGTTCCGATCCGGTTGATGCTGAGGATTTCCACGTCGAGCCGGGCGTTCGGCCCGTAGACTGTCGGCGGGTAATTCTCGTTGGCGCTGTTCCAGATTTGACGCAGCCCGCTTTCAGCGGCCCCATCCGAGCGACGCAGAACACTGCGGATGCGCAGATCGTTGTCGAGCTGGTTATAGACCTCGCGGTCGGTCACGTAGCGGAAGACCTCCGCCTCGATGATCGCCTGGTTGGCGGTCACCGAGGAGGCGCCTACCGAGGCTTCGGGGAGTGCAAAGCCGGTGGCGGGATCATAGGGGACAACGACGGGGGGCGGGTCGACATCGAGGATCGAGACAGCCGCGGCACTCAGACAGCCGATGATACCGAAGACAAGGCCCATCAGGCCAAGGCGTTGCCAGAGCCGTTCGCGGCGCAGGGCACCATAGACCAGTTCTTCCTCGATGATTTCTTGTTCAGTCGCCACCATTCATGCCCCCGCGATTACTCGGCCCGCAGGTCCGGCAAGGTGAAATCCATGAAGCGCTGCTCTTCGGCGATGGTGGCGGCATCGATCACGCCTCCCGTGCCATCGCCCACGGTCTGGATGGCTTCGAGCTGCCACATGGCGACCAGCGCAATGGCGACCTCCGCGGTCACGCGCGTGTTGAGATCGACGCTTTGCTTGAGCTCTTCCATGTCGTCGATGAGCCCGACAAGGCGGTCGACGCGCTCGAGCGACTGGCCGGCATCTTCATAGCTGTTCTGGGCGGCGGCTGAGACGAGTGCGCCGGTTGTTGCCTGCGTGGCCACACGGTTGGCCCCGGGATTGCCGCTGGTGGCCATTTCCGAGAGCGTGTCTTCATCGAAGCCGAGATCGGCCAGCACCCGGTCCATCTGAGTTTCGATCTCGCCTGCGCCGGAGCCCGAGAGGCCCGAGAAATCCCCAGTCTTGATCGCCTCAATCGTGGCGAGGATGTCCCCGAACTCTTGGTCGAGCAGACCGTTCAACTCGTCTTCCATTTCCGTCCGGATGATTTCGGGAAGCTCGGCAAGTCGGGTGAGCGCTTCATAGGTTCTTTGCAGCTCCGCGAGTTGGTCCGTGAGCGTGGCAAGCTGTTCGCGGAGCTGCGTCAGCTGCTCGTTTTGCAGAATCTCGTCCTCGATCATCTGCCGCAGCTGCTGGATGTTTTGCGCGATGTTCTGGGTGTCGACGACCGGTACACCTTGTGCTGCGGCAGGGGGTAGGGCGCTGAACTGCAAGCCAACGCCAAGTGTCGTGGCCAAAGCTGTCCTCAAGAGCAGATGTCCCATCATTCAATCTCCCTGATCGTAAAATCCATGAACGCGCCTTCGGCCATGCGGGCGCTGGCCTGGGCCAGCTCTTCGGCGGAGAGCACGCGGGTGCGGGCGGCCTGAAGCCGGATGCGGGCGGCCACGAGACGCACCAGTTCGGCGCGGGCATAGGTGTTGAGTGCGATGCTTTCCTGCACGTCTTCAGTCTCGGAAATCCGTTCGACGATGTCGGAAATGCGCAGGGCGGCTTGGCGGATCGCGGCTGGTGAGTTGCTGCCATAAAAGGCCGCCCCATGACCCGTGAGCGAGAGGTTGGCATTGGCGAGAAGCGCCGGATCGATCGTGCCAAGCGCATCGATCCCGCCGATACGGCTTAGATAGAGATTGTAGCGTTCAGGGATGACCGACACGTAGTGCTGGGTCTCGCGGAAGGGTGGCACGCCGCCATACTCGAAAACCCGGCCGGGTCCGGCGTTATAGGCCGCGAGGGCGTTGATGATGTTGCCATCGAATGTGCTGAGCTGGGTCGCGAGATAGCGCGCGCCGCCATGCACCTGCAGATAGGGGCTGTCATAGTATTCCGGGTTGATGCCCAGATCGCTGGCCGTCCCAGGCATGATCTGGGTGAGACCATAGGCGCCGACGGGAGACCGTGCCCCAATCGTAAACCGGCTTTCCTGCCAGATGAGGGCCTGTAGAAGCGCGCGCCATTGGACGGGGGAGAGTCCTGCGCGGCCAACACCCGCAAAGCCGCTGGTTTCCTGGGCAACGCGGATGATGAGCTGCTCGATGGTCTCAGACGCATCCCCGAACATCTGCGCACCGCCGGGATTGGGGTCGATGTCGGCATTGCCATAGACCGTCTCGACTGACCGGGCCGGATCCCCGCTGCCGCTTTCCAGCCCCGAGACCATGGCGGGCAGGCCCTGACCGCCGAAGCTGGTCTGGGCATCGAGGATGCGTCGGAGGGTTTCCAGCTGCTCCCGTTCGATCTCGGCGATGAGTTCGCGCACTGCAAGCTTGTCGGCCTGAACAGCCAAGTCGGCCTCGCGATCGCCAGTCTCGACGATGTCACGCGCGGTCAGCCCAGTGTCATTGGTTGGCACGCCTTGAGACAAGGCGAGACCGGGCAGCAGGCAAAACGCGAGGATATGAGGCAGGCTAGACTTCAACGTCGCCCTCCGGCGCGCCGAGCGGTGCGAAGTGGCAATCCTGGGCTGTCGCTGCCGTCGAGGCGAGAAAGGAAAAGCAATTGGCCTGCGGCTCCCGATACTGGGTGCAGGAGGCCAGCGCGCCAAGCGCGGCGAAAAGCAACAAAGTACGAGTCATGAAAGCCTCCAAAAATCTGGGCGGTCGCGGTAATCGGCGCCGACGAGCGCCTCTCCCTTTTCCATGCCGCCGAGGATGGTGAGATTGGGTCCAAGGGCGCTCAGATCGGCATCGATGACGATTGAGCCCTGATCGTCGCGGATCAGTGCGAGGCGGCTGTTGCTGCCCGTGTTGAGAAGGACGTCGAGCTCCTTCTCCGTGAGGTTCAGCATGGCGTAGTCCGCAGGCTGCGCGCGGATATTGGGCAGCAGGATCTGCGTCGGAACGGCTTCGACGATGGTCTTGCCGGTCCGGGTGCGCTCAAGCTGGCTTGCATATTGCGTCATCATCACCGCGACGGTGTTCTGCTTGCGCGCGGTCACCAGCCAGTTCGACAGCCGCTCGGCGAAATACGCATTGTCGAGCGCCTTCCAGGCCTCGTCGATCACGATGATGGTGGGGCGGCGATCCTCGATCTCGCGTTCGACCCGGCGGAAAAGATAGGAGAGAACCGCCATCCGCTCCTTGTCGGCCTCGCTGTCGAGAATGCCGGTCAGATCGAAGCCCACGACATCGCCCTTGAGCGAGAACGTGTCCTCGAGGCTCTGCCCGAAGATCCAGCCATAGCGGCCGTCTTCGGTCCACTCGAGCAGGCGCTGGTGCAGATCGCCGCCATCATCGGTGGACACAAAAAGCGACGCGAAATCCCGCCAGTTCCGCAGGGCCGGATTGGAGGCCTGCGCGTTCTGGCGCACGACTTCTTGGATGCGATTGGTCTGTGCCGGTGTGAGCGGCTTGTCGGCGCGGTAAAGAAGCGTGGCAAGCCAGTCCGAGAGCCAGGCGGTGCCCCGCGCATCGGTCTCGGTCCAGAGCGGATTGAGACCCGTGGGCAGGCCGGCGTTCAGGGAGGCGTAGCGCCCGCCATTGGCGCGGACCGCCATCTCCATACCGAGACGGTAGTCGAAGACGAAGACCCGCGCCCCTGCGCGACGGGCTTGCGTCATCAGGAAGGCCGACAGCACCGATTTGCCCGACCCGGGCCGCCCCATGATCAGGGTATGCCCGCTGGTGGGTTCTTTGTCGGGCGATCCCTGCTCGTGATAGGAAAACCGGTAGGCGCTCTGCTCCGGCGTGGGCAAATAAGTGACGACCCGGCCCCAGGGGGTAAGTGCTGCGGGTTTGCCGAGCTGCGTTCGGTGGAATGCCGCGAAATCCGCAAAGTTGCGATTGGTGACGGCACTGGCGCGGACGCGCTTTGGCTGGTTGCCGGGATGCTGGCTGAGGTAATGGGCCTTTGCGGCGACCCGCTCGCCGATCATCTTCACGCCTTCGGTCGCGGCGGCGTTCACGATCTCGGCGCTGAGCGTCTGCAGCTCTTCGAGCGTGTCGCAAAAGAGCGTCACGACCATGTGATGCTCGCCGAAGCTCTGGCGCTTGGCTTCGAGATCATCGGCGGCGATGTCGAGGGCTTCCATGAGCGAGAGGGCCGCGTCCTGGCTCGCCTGCATCTGCCGCTTTTGCCGCTTGATGCGGCCCGCCATGAGGTTCGAATTGATCGGCGTGAAGGAGTGCGTCACGATCATGTCGACCGGCAGGTTCAGCATGTCGAACATGGTGCAGGAGGTGCCTTCCGAGTATTCCCCGATGGTGAAACTCTTGCCGTAGCGATGGCCCACGACGCCTTCCGAGAGCTCGAAATGGTCTCCGTGAAAAGTCACCCGGGTATTGGCGACGTTGAAGGACAGAAAGCCGTAGGTATTGGCAGGGTAGAGCGGCAGCTCGGTGCCCGTGTTCAGCGCGCCCAGAAACCCCACCAATTCCCCCGATGCAGCCGACAGCAGGCGCGGCTTGAGCTCGGTGAGGCCCGAAAGGAAGACGTTCACGGCCTCGCCGAGGCGCTGCAGGCGTTTGCGAGTCTCCTCCCTCAGTCGGTCTGGCGCGCTGCGGCTGAGGAACGGCAGGAGGCTTTTGGGCGGTGGGCGGTGAATGACGGTGAGCGTCAGCGTCTTGTCGCGGAGCCCGCTGGTTTCGAGCTTGGCGCGCCAACGCCGGTCGACCTCGCCCGCGAAGCTGTCCTCACGAATTGGGTCCAGATCCGGTTTGATGGCCTTTGAGACCTTGTGGACGTAATAACTGAATTCTGGCCCAAGCTGCGCGACGATACGGGCAAAAAGCGCCGTCACCTTGTCGAGATAGGCGTCGTCGGTCGTATAGCTGTTGATCCCCTCGAGCCGGATGCACCGGAAGAGCTCGTTCACCCGTGTCCGCACGGTCTGGTCGTCAACGAGGCTCACATAGGGCAGCATATGCGCGAGGCGGGTCTCGCGCGCATACCAGTCCGGCGTCATTGTGCGGGCATCGAGCGCAGCATCACGGGCGTCATCACGGGGCATAGCTGTCCCCGCCATGGATGGACCTGTTGCGCGTGGGTGGCGTCTCCTGCAGCGCCGTCATCATCACGTCGATGAAACGCGGGTCCCAATCCGCGGCCTTCCACAGCACCGGATAGAGAAGGGCGGCGACACCCAGCACCGCGATATGCTGGACCCAGACGAACAGGAGCACCGAGCCAAAGAGCCAGACCATCGCATACATGATGGGCAGGCCCAGAAGCTTGGGCGGCCGCACGAGGCCGAGAAAGAGAGGCGCGCGCTCAGCCACCGGCAAAGACCGCGGCAACGATGGTGGGGGCAGCCGCGACACCAGCGATGCCCACGAGGACCCAAAGCGCTTGGCGCAGGTCGATGATGTTGAAGAACCAGCTCAAGAAAACGCCGAGGACCGCGAGTGTGGCGATGACCACACCAAGAGGTCCGGTCAGCGCATCGACAATGCCCTGCAACAAGCTCTGGATCGGGGAAAGATCGATGCTCTGTGCAAGGGCGGGCTCGGCAATGAATAGGAATAGCGCCAGCGAGGCGACAAAGAGGTTTGAAATCCAACTTGTTTGGAAAAAGCGGTATCGCCAATGCACTGCCGCGCTGCGCGCTCTCGTGACATTGCCGATAAGTGTTTTGAGGAATGATTTCCAAAAAGGTTGGGACATCATGAATTTGATCCTTCCAATCGGGCCACGACAGCCATGACGCGGGCCACGTGGTTCTGGGTTTCTCTGTAAGGGGGAATGCCACCGTACTGGCGTACGGCGTCCGGCCCGGCGTTGTAGGCTGCCAGCGCCAAATGCGGATCGCCGAAGCTTTCCAGCATCATTGTCAGGTAGCGGGCGGAGCCGTCGAGGTTCTGCAGCGCGTCATGAGGATCCACACCGAGATCTCGGGCAGTAGCAGGCATCAATTGGCCCAGACCAACGGCGCCCGCGCTCGAGACGGCATTCTGCCTGTAGGCGCTTTCCACCTCGATATTGGCCCGGTAGAGAGCCAGCCAATCCGTGACGGACAGTCCCGCGCGGCGCAGGCCGGGATGGCCGACATAGCGCAGGGCTGTTGCCTCGATGCCCAAGAGAACGTCTGCGCGGGGCAGGGGTGCTGGCTGGGCGAACGCTGCAAACCTTAGCGCGTCAGGTTTGGGCGCTGCTTCAGTCTCACCAAGAATGGCCAATCCGTCGGACGTCGATCCCTGACC
This sequence comes from Aliiroseovarius sp. YM-037, assembly GCF_048060095.1. NCBI lineage: Bacteria > Pseudomonadati > Pseudomonadota > Alphaproteobacteria > Rhodobacterales > Paracoccaceae > Aliiroseovarius > Aliiroseovarius sp. YM-037. The sequence goes on from NZ_JBLUOA010000009.1 coordinate 43,305, forward strand.
AACGCCGTCGTTATAGTTACGAGCAAAACTGTCTTGAGGCCGGGATGGGGTCAGAGAGCCGTCGCTCTCCATGATCAGGACCATTTGCGCTGAGGCTGGCGCTGCGACCAGCCAGAGACAGACGAGGTTAGTTGTCAGCGGCCTTGTCTGATGGGGCGAGCTTGTGGCTCCGGCTTGTCCCCGCTTCAAGCGGCAGGTCGACATGCGCAAAACCAAGGCCAATGAAGAAAGACACCACGCCGGAGATCGTCTTGAACTCGCGGATCTTGATATCGTTGTAGGTCGTCCGCGTGCGGGCGGTGACGAGGAGCTTTTCCACGCCATCATCAGAGACAACACGCATGATCCAGACCCCGTAATAGCTGGGGCCTTTCTTATGTGCCGACTCCTGGCACAGGATTTCTGCGCTATAGCCGCTTTCCACGAGCTCGCGGAACCTGGCTTCCGTAACCACATTTGGTGCTTCGATGTCCCAGTTCATGGCCCGGCTCACGCTTTCTCCAATGGCGCGACCCCAGGCATTCCCACTTGAAGCCCAGAGTTACGATAGTATACTATCAACCGCAAGATGTAATATCGTGCTTTAGCTGTAGTTTGGTTACGCAAACACTAGTCACGGCCAGTGTCCGCGATCAAGGAGATAACAGGTTTGAGAAACCCAAGGTTGAGATGCCTGCTCCCATTGCAAGCTATGGTCCTTCTGATCTGCGTTCCCGGACTGGTTTTGGCGGAATCCTGCTTCGCCCCGGCCCGTCCTTTCATGCCAAGCGATTCGCAGGCAGCGCGGGACTATTCGGACATCATCCGTGGCGACTTCGAAGATTACATCCAGGATATCCAGAGCTACTTCCGTTGCCTCGACAGCGAGCGCGCCCGCGCCTTCGAGGAAGCGCGCGAAGTCAGCGAGGACTATGGCCGATTTCTGCAATTGGTAGGGGATTGATGGGCAACCTCGGGAGCATCAGACTTGCAGCCCATGGAAACCAGACGCCGATAACACCCTCAAATATCTACTTTTTAGATAACAGATTTCATCCGCTAGCGACGTCACAAAAGGTGTGTGACGCGTGGCAAAAACAATCAGAACAAATGGCCAGTTGGCGCTCGTCCGTGCGTTGGTTGATGCACGTCAAAATGCGGGTCTCAGCCAGCAGCAGTTGGCGGCGAAGCTCAAACGCCACCAGTCATTTGTGGCACGCATCGAAAGCGGCGAGCGTCGTATCGACGTCGTGGAGTTCACAGTTCTCGCGAGGGTCATTGGCTTTGATAAAGATGAAGTCCTGTCGATTGTCGAAGCCGCCACGGAGCCCGACCACAGGATTTGAAGTCAATGAATTGTTGAGAACGCGGGAACCCATTTTCCCGGTCTGATGATCATTCCCTCATCGAGGACCAGGTAGCCAAAATCAACGAAGTCCGGCGCGCGGTCGGAGTGAACGCTCTGCAACCCCACGCCGCAATTCGCAGCGCCACAGTGCAGGAAGTCAGTAAACAGTGAACGAAGATGAGGTCGAAGGCGTCGCGATTGCGAATTTGATCGGGGCGGATATGCGTAGTGTTGTCGGTTGGGTATATCGCTGGAATACAGGCGCGCTTGCGGTGAGGTGGGACGTCAGCGGTCCGCAACGGGTTTCAGGTGTTCAGCCTGATTTGAAGAACGCGGAGAAGCGCGAAATCGACTTCGAAGGCTTAAAGAGAATTCGGCGTCGCAGCAGGGGGTAGGGGTAGCCACTGCGATGTCGAAGCGGACATTGGAATCATCTGCGGCGAAGGGCTCGAAAGAGCCCGACTCTGTCATTGATTTTTCTCGCTGCGCGCGCTCGCAACATGGAGTTCGCTGCACCTGCCCATTGCATGGCGCTGCACTGCGGCGGCAATACCTGCCATTCGCTCGTTGCCTGCCGAAGATCAAGACGGCACGGATCAAGTCGCCAGGCGAAGCCAGCGTTTGAAATCAGAGCTCCAAGAACCGCTTTCGACTCTCCTCAGGCACAGCGGGAGACGCCGCTGGTGATGCCAGTTGTTCGCTGCAGCGCAGCTGTACATAGGTCTGGCCATGATAGGCTGATTTACTTGGCTGCGAGCTCCAGCACTTGCTACTTTGAGCAAGCGTTGCGTTTAGAATAAGGCGACCCGTTTGAGACCGCCTTCCTTGATCTTGTCAAGCCAGTTGAAGTTGGTTGGCCCACAGCAAGGCAAACAGCAACAGCGCAGCAGATACCGCACAAGCCACTGTGCGCACCGAATTCCAGAAGGTCCAACGTGGCAGATAGATTTCTTCCCAGTAGGCCCGTGTTGCATTGACGTGGGCATCCATCTCGGCCAAGGCCTCATTCATCGGAACGTTGAAAAACACAGTCACGCCGAAACATCCGACAAAATAGATGATCCCCGCGAGCAGCATTAGCGTCCCGGGCTGGCCGCCCAGAACCCAACCGCCGTAGCCTGCGATGAACAGTGAGATGGGTGCGAGGCCGATGAAGAAAACCATGAAGATCCAGTGGAAAACCTCGCGGTTAATAGATTGCATTGTTTGGACTCCGCTGGCACCTCCAGTGAGCGCGAGGGATCGCATCAAGAAGTCAGAAAAGGCCAGAAAGACGCCGCCGACGAGGGCATAGGCGAGGATGGCGAATTGGATCAGGAAAAAAATCGTGGTGGACATGTCATTTGCTCCTTATTCTCAGAGGAGGCAGGTGGCCTGCGCCACCCACCTCCCGGTGTGTGTGGGTTAGGCTGCGCTTGGCCAAGCGCCTGCGGTCATGGCGGTTTGGGCGAAGTCTGCGAAATCGCGAGGCCTGCGGCCCAGGGCGCGCTCGACCCCGTCCGCGGTGTGGGCATTGCGCCCGTCCAGTGTTTCGCGCGCGATTGCAGTGAAGACATCGGCGACGAAGGTGTCGCCAGAGGCGGCCACGTTGGCGTGGAAGTCCTCAAAACTGATGGGGATGTGCTGGATCGGGCGGTCCAGGGTGGTGGTCAGGACCTCCGCCATCTCAGCGAATGTCATCAGGCGCGGGCCGGTGACTTCGTACCGTTCGCCCAGATGCCCCTCTTCGGTCAGTGCTGCGACGACCACATCGGCGATGTCATCAATGTCGATGATCGGCTCTGCGATATCGCCGCCGGGCATGGGAAGAACACCGCCCAGAATTGGGTCGCGCAGGTAGCCTTCAGAAAAGTTCTGAGCAAACCAGGCGGACCGCACGATGGTATAGCCAAGGCCGGAATTGCGGATCACCTCTTCGCCCATGCTTGCGAAGTGTTCCCCCCGGCCGGACAAGAGCACGATGTGCTGTAGGCCGCTGTCGAGGGCGACCTTCGCGAAAGCCTCCAGCTTTTCGATTGCGCCGGGGAAGGCCAGGTCAGGGAAATAGGTGACGTAGGCCTTGGAGACACCGGTCAGGATTGGGACCCAGGTGCTTTGATCTTCCCAATCAAATGGGGTTTCGGATCGCCGTGCGCCGCGCCGGACAGAGAAGCCTTTAGCTTCCAGTTTTGCTGCAACGCGAGAGCCGGTTTTGCCAGTGGCGCCGATGACGAGGATAGGTTCGTTAGACATAGCTTTCTCCTGTGGTGAGCCGTGGGCCCACCCTGATTTCTTGGTTGCTGAAGTGCTGGTGTGGTGGCTGCGGCCTTTAAAGAATCAGGGCCGCCGCCCATCCCATCGCGATCAAACAGAACAGCGATGTGAAGTAGATGCGGTAAAATTGGATTTGCATGCCCCGGTGCGAGTACCTGCTACGGGGCGCATAGGGAGAGCGATGCATGGCTACGCACTCTCACGGACTTGGCCGACGAGGATCGACCAATCCATGCCCAAAGCGCCATAAACCTCGCCTGCCTGATTGCTGGCGTTGTCTGCCAGGATCTCAATCATCAGGCTCGCGCCATCGGCCACAACAACACCGGCCTGGGTCAGCCGAACCAAAGCGGTTTCGCGCTTGGTCATATTGAAGGTCCCGCTGGCATCGACGGCGACGTAAGCCTCGAACCCTTCACGCACGGCTCGCATTGCTGGGAAGGCGGCGCAGACTTCGAGGGAAAGACCCGCAAAGATCAGCTTGTTCCGACCGGTCGCGCGAATGGCCTCTTCCACTCGTGGGTCATCCCATGCGTTGACCGTTGTCCGGTCGATGAAGGTCTGATCGGGCAAGGCCTCTTGCAGTTCAGGAATCGCAGGACCCCAAAGCGTCTGGGACGAGGTGGTGGTTGTCACAATCGGTAAGCCAAGCGCCTTTGCAGCTTTGGCAAGGCCTACGATGTTGTGTTTGAGATCTGCGATGGAATAGTCGCGTATCCCGGTCATGGGCCGAGGGGAGGGCGGCGGTGGAAGATCTCTGCCAGGAGAAGTCACCTTGGGTCCCATAGGTGCCAAGGACGACCACCGCACTGCGGTTGCAGTCGCCGTCTCGCCCGGATTCGTGCTGCCGTGCATAACGAACATCAAAGACGCGGATAGACCGCACGAAATTGAACTCCGGTCCGCTGATGTCGATGTCTGCACGATCCTGAACGAGGCGCAGGGCAAGATCCACGGGGACGAACTCATTCAGGGTCTCGTCCATGCTCAATACGGCCGCTTTTGTCATTGCTTGAGATGCGTGAAGGGTCGTGGGGAATGACTGGCGTGGGCGAATATCTTCTGTTCGGAACAAGGCGTCGAGGATTTGGTCTGTTTCGCTCGGCTGACGTTCGATGTTGTAGGACGCGCCCATTGGACAGCGCCAGATCTGCAGCGGCGGTTCCACAGGCCAGGGCGTGATCCGCCGGATGAATTCGGCGCGCGCACGGGAACATGGTACAGACGCCGGCCAACCACCAGACAGGCACAGAAGAATTGCGCAATCGATAGGATACGTTTGAGCCCTTGAGCTAGAAGGCAGCGAAATGCCCGTCAATGTAAGAGCCATAATCAACGGTATAAGTCGGATTCTAAGGAAGACACTCATGCTTGGGTTCCTTGGCAGGGGACTCCCAGTATACATACAATAATATACTATCACAACACCGAGTATATTCGTCGCATAATCTTTCTTATGTTAAATAGATAACTACGTGTCCTATAGATTGTCAGCATCTTCGAATTGCTGCACCATTGCGAACGCTACCTTCTGCACGATCTGAAATTGGGTCAGAGAAATCTCCTCACCCGCATCGCATAGGCTTCAAACTCTGACCCGTACTGTTCCTTCAGCCAAGGCTCCTCCGAGAAGGGCGCGGCTATCAGAACAAGGATTGCTACTAATCCTAAAATGAGTACAGAAGGTGAAGATGTAAGGATCATCCAACCACCGACAATGCCAATATCGGCCACGTATTGAGGGTTGCGTGAGTAGCGATACATGCCAGCGGTCCTCAGCGTGCCTTTCGCGCCGCCGGTTTGGGGCACCCCGAAATGGGCGACTTCTGACCAGACGACAACATTGCCGATCACGATGAGGGGCATCCCAATTCCGAAACGCAGCCATCCTGGAACTGCCAGATCGCCCCACCCCCAGACGCCAAGCAAAATGAGGATGCCGAATAAGGAGAAGGTCGGCATCCAGACCAGAATGGGCGTGACCGCTGTGTAGTGCTGGGGCGGCCAGATACGACGCTCTGGGAACGCGATTGACCAAAGGATCGAAGCCAGTGTCGCTGCTGCAAGCCCCAGACCGAGAAAGAGAAGCGTAGATTCCATCATGGTCCGGCCTCTTCATGCCCATAGAGTCGCGCGCCATTGTGCGCATTCTTAAGGTCTTCCAATTCAAGCGTGGAATGCCGGATGCCGAACTCCTCGGCTAGGCGCGCCTTTACGGCAGCTTTGATCCCTTCACCGGATGCGCCATCAGCGGTCACGACATGGCAATCCAGCGCCGCTTCATTCTCCTGCATCTGCCAAAGATGAACGTGGTGAACGTCATGGACTCCGTCGACGTCCTTGATTGCAGCGACAACCGCGTCATTGTCGACGTCGGGCGGGCTACCGAGCATCAGGATGCGGATCGGGCGGCCGATTTCAGTCAGAGCGAGATAGAGGATGTAAAGCGCGATACCGATCGTGATCGTAGGATCGACCCACCACATGTCATAGAGCAGGATGAGGGAGCCGCCGATAATCACAGCAACAGAGGCCAATGCGTCCGACAGGTTGTGCAGGAAGAGAGCGCGGATGTTCACGCTGCTTTTTTGCATCGAGTAGGTTAGCACGGCGGTCAATGTGTCGACGATCAGCGCCACTGAGCCCAAGATCACCACAGTCCAACCGGCCACCTCGGTCGGTTCGATGAGCCGCATCCCGCCTTCGTAGATCAGATAGACGCCGACGAGGATGAGGGTGGTGTAGTTGATCAATGCAGCGACGACTTCGATCCGGCCATAGCCGAAGGTCATGCGTTCGTCGGCGGGGCGTCTGGCGATCTTTCGCGCAGCAAAGGCGATCACCAAGGATGCCATGTCCGAGAAATTGTGCAGCGCATCCGCAATGAGAGCGAGGCTGCCGGACAAGATCCCGCCGATGATCTGCGCAACGGTTAATAGCGCGTTGGCCCAGATCGCGATGGAGACACGGCGGTCCCCCGAAGCGGGATCGATATGCGCGTGGCCGTGATCATGAGGCATGACGGGATTCTTCGTGTTTATGGTTGGGCAACGCCAAGCCAGGAATTTGCGGTACGCTACCGGACCGAATACGGCGCACGCGGGCATTCATCCAATGGCGGATGATATGACGATACAGCAAGTCCTTTACCAAACTAAACGACTGCCGATGGTTGACGTAAAAATCGTCGGGCGCGTTAAAGGTACCAAAGTCCTGAACGATGCCTGTTTCCTGGATATAGGTGTCGCCGCCGGTCCACTCCACTGGCGGGGCCTGCAGGGAATCAGTCCCTGCCCCGTATCCGCAAAGGCTGGGGGTCCCGGAAAATGTGGATTGGATAGATGACAGGAACGCAGCGTCGAGAATAAACCCCTCGAGGTTGACCCAACCTGTCTCGGTCTCCACCTCGACCCAGGAATGAATGATCTCTTCCGGTGCGAGGGGATAGACCAGTTCCGGAACGACACCGCGTTGCAGCGCCTTGTGAATAGTGAAGCCGTGAAGACGGCAGCGTACGCCGACCGCGCGCAACAACGCCATGAGAAGCGTGCCCTTGGTGTTGCATTGACCAAAACCGTCAGCGAGCACATCGGTGGCAGAGATGTCGTCTGAGCGGTTGTACCCAAAGGCAATTTCATTGCGCACGAAATCGTAGACAGCCCCGATCCGATCATGTGTAGACAGGGTGTTCCAAGCTCTAGCCTTGACCAATCGTGCAATCGACGGATGGTCGAAGTTCAGGATTGGGGTTGGTGCAAGTAACGGTTCAGCGATTGTCATCGGCACTCTCCTTGATTCGATTTAGGAGAGTTGTAATTGCTATAGTTACTGTAGCTTCAAGTACCAAATTTGCTAGCAAATCCAGCGTCAATGTCAGGCAGTGCCTTACGGAAAACCCGCGCGCATGTATGCAATAATTTTCCAGACGTCGTCTTCGCTTAATACTTCTTCAAAAGCTGGCATATCAGTTCCAAAACGCTCACCGCCTTCGAAGATCGCCCAGAGAAGGTACTCGTCTCCCGCCATAGGCATTTGCACGAATCTTTGCAGAAGAGCCGGGGACGGAACCAAAGAGCGTCCGGCCTCACCATCTCCGAGGCCTTTTGCGCCATGGCAACTTGCACAGGAATTCGAATAGAGCGCCTTACCGTCCGCGATGATCTGTGCCGTGCCCCGCACCGTACTGCGGGCACCGCGATAGGCTGTGGGAACCCCTTCGTTCATGTACGTCCAATGCCGCTGCATGCGCATTTGTTGTCCGGGCCCCATGTTGCCCCAACCCCAACCTTGCATGTGATCAGACCCCATTTGGCCGGAACTCATCCGACCGTGCCCCCACCAGCCGCCATTATTCTGTTGGGCCAATGCGCCAATTGACCCGACACCAATTGCCGCGACTACGGCGAGACTAAGAAATGTTCTCTGCTTCATGGCGGGTCGCTCCTATGGTTGGTAATTCCTCTCGACAAAACTGACACCGAAACTGATCTACGTCATTGAGACAGATCAACTGCGGGCAAAGAGCGAATGCACAGCGTTGCAGAGTTTAGGCGCCAATCTCATCGTGATCAGTCAGACACTCCGAGTGATCGCGCAAAACCTCGAGAACCTTACAGTCGGCCGTATTGCCCCCGCTGCATTCGTGGATCATGCGCTTCAGCTCGGTGCGCAGCGCCTTCAAGCGGTCCATCCGCAACTCGACCTGCTTGAGTTGCCGGCGCGCGATGGAATCGGCCTCATGGCATGAGCGATCCGGATTGTCGCTGAGATCGAGAAGTTCGCGGATCGCTTCGAGGGGAAACCCTAACTGTCGCGCATGCCGAATAAAGGACAGGCGGTCGACTTCAGCATCGCCGTAGCGCCTCTGTCCCCCCTCTGTCCGACCGGGCTCAGGCATCAACCCGATTTGTTCATAGTACCGGATGGTCTGAACCTTCGTGCCGGTCTTCTTTCCCAGGTTTCCGATTGTCAGCATGCAACCTCCATATCTATAGTTTTGGTAGCTATAGCTATTGGTATGCGCAAGCCAGTCTTGCAATCACGGGTCCGTGACGCACCGTCTCTGTGTAAAGAAACAGCTTGAACCTCTAGCTACTAGAACATTTACAAGGCTCAAAAAATGGATGGAGTCAGGCGCAATTCTAGCAATGAGATTATCAGTATTTCAGAAAGTACTATGGGTCCTCGCCGCGATCGCGATCGTGGGGTTCGTCTGGCTACAAGTTTCTTCCAAAGGCGAACAGCGAACGGGTGAGCCTGCGTTCCGCGCAGATTTTGAACTGACCGATCACCATGGCATGGTGCAGACGGACGAAGATTTCGCGGGACGCTGGATGCTCGTTTTCTTCGGATTTGCGAATTGCCCCGATGTGTGCCCAACGACCCTAGCCGAAGTTGCCGCCGTAATGGATGCACTCGGTTCAGATGCGACCCAAGTCCAGCCGCTCTTCATTTCGATTGATCCGGAACGTGACACGCCGCAAAAACTAGCGGAATTTGTCCCAGCGTTTGACGCAAACATAATTGGGCTGACCGGTACACCCGATCAGATCAAACGCACGTCTGAGAGTTTCCGCGTTTACTTTGAGAAGATCGAGGAAGCCGCCTCCCCTGACGGTTATACGATGGGGCATTCCTCCCAGCTCTTTCTCTTTGACCCGCAAGGCGGATATGTCGGGGCCTGGACATACGGCACGCCAGCGGAGGAGATCCTTTCCGATCTAAAGGCGCGGATGTCGATATGAGCCGGGTGATGTCAAAAGTTACGGCTTTGACCGCCGCCTGGATCGTCGCTTTGGGGAGTTCCCTGGCCGTGCTCTATATCGGTGAGGTTTTAGGGCAGGCTCCGTGTCATCTATGCTGGTTCCAGCGCGCCTTCATGTTCCCTCTGGCCGTCATTCTGGGCCTCGGTCTCTGGTGGGAGGATCATCGAGTCGGTCGCTACGGTGTTGCGCTCGCCGTTGGTGGGGCCGCCATCGCACTCTGGCATCTGGGCCTTTATACTGGAATTCTCCCGGAACGCATCCAACCCTGCACGGCGACCGGTCCATCCTGCACCGATGACAATCAGGTCTTTCTCGGCATGCCGATCCCGCTTCTGTCGTTAACCGCCTTCGGGCTGATCGCGATCCTGTCAATTCTCTCCCTCAAGGAGGAGCGCAAATGAAAAACAAATCCATAGTTCTATCGGTCCTTCTCGTTGGCCTTGCGATCTTTGCCGCCGCCATTTGGTATCAATCCCGCCCTGCCCCGGTGGCTCAAGTCGAGCCGGTCCAGCCCGAAATCGCAGAGGCGTTAACCCGGCCCTATTCTCCGATCCTCGGCCCGGAGGAGGCCCCTGTCACCATCGTCGAGTTCTTCGATCCGGCTTGCGAAGCGTGCCGCGCCTTCCATCCGATTGTGAAGGGCATATTGGCCGAACATGACGGCGCAGTCCGTGTCGTGCTGAGATACACGCCGTTTCACGGAGAAGGCTCAGAAGAAGCCATTCGTGTCCTTGAGGCCGCACGGATGCAAGGCGTCTTCGAGCCGGTGCTAGAGGCGCTCCTCGAGTATCAGCCGCGTTGGGCGTCACATGGTGCGCCGGCCCCCGGCCTGATCCTTGGGATTGCAGAGCAAGCTGGCCTGGACCCGGAAGCTGCTAAAACCCAAATGATGGCGCCTCAGACCGTTGGCGTCCTCAATCAAGATCGCGCGGATGTGGAGGCGGTTGGCGTGCGCCAGACCCCCACCTTCTTCGTAAACGGCAAGGCCCTCGATCCTTTTGGCGCTGACGAGCTGCGCGCCCTTGTTGCAGCGGAAGTCGCGGCGAGCGGATCGTGACCAGAGAATTTCAAGGAACAAACCGATGAAATCATCTTCCGCCATTGGCATTGTATTCAGTATCTTGGTCGGGCTCCCTACAGCCTCAATTGCAGGGTCGGAAGACGTCGTGGTCGAAGACGCGTGGGCTCGCGCGTCCATCGGCACCAACCGTCCGGGCGCGGCCTACATGACTGTGCGCAATACAGGCCCCGATCCGGTAACATTGGTGGGGTTGGAAACGCCGCTCGCCATGATGCCGGACATCCATGAGACGACGACCGATGCAAATGGCGTCAGTTCCATGGGCCCAGTCGGTGAAATCACCATCCCAGCGGGCGAAAGTGTTTCGCTGGAACCAGGTGGCATGCATGCCATGCTGATGCGGTTGCAAACGAAGATGGTCGAAGGCGAAACCTTTCCGCTGACGTTGCGCTTTGCCGATGGCGGGATGTTGACAGTTGATGTGCCCATTCTGGGTATCGCAGCGCGTGGGCCGGAGGGTTGATGAACCGAAGAACCCTTTTCACTTATGGTGCCGCAATAAGCGGGGCGCTTGCGCTCACGCTATTTATCGGCTGGTGGCAGGTGGACGGTCCTGGCGCGCCTGAACCTGTAGCTCAGCGACCCTTGCCGCTCACCCAGATGGAATTCCAGATGACCGATCAAGGCGGTGCAACCGTCGGACCCGCGTCGCTTCTGGGCAATCCATCCATGGTGTTTTTTGGCTTCACATACTGCCCCGATGTTTGCCCCACCACATTGTCGGATATCTCTGGCTGGCTTGACGATCTTGGGGACGACGTCGCGGAGATGAATGTCGTGTTCATCACGGTCGATCCGGAGCGCGACACCGTGGACGCCATGGCAGAGTATGTCAGCTATTTTCACCCAGCGATCCAGGGGTGGACCGGAACGCTGGATGAAACGGCACGCGCCGCAGCAGGCTTCCGCGCAAGCTATGAGAAAGTCGCCGTTGAAGGTGGCGACTACACGATGGACCACACAGCGAGCGTTTTTCTGTTCGATGCTGAGGGACAGTTTGCCGGTACCATCGACTACCATGAATCACGAGAATTCGCGGTGCCAAAGATCCGCCGCGTTCTTGCAACAACCGGAGAACAAACGTCATGAAGCTGTTCACGCTTGCAACTATGCTTTCGCTCAGCCTCGCCGCTCAGGCGGTCGCGGAAGCCACACCGATCGACGTCAAAAAGACAAATGGCTGCGGGTGCTGCCTTGCATGGATGGAACACCTCGAGGAGAACGGCTTCGCACCCAAGGGCGAGGACATGTTTGCTGGGCTGCTCGTCCGCTTCAAGCTCGACAACGGTGTCCCGCAACGCATGGTGTCCTGTCACACGGGCCTGGTCGAGG
>NZ_JBLUOA010000010.1:0-50883 GCF_048060095.1 Aliiroseovarius sp. YM-037
AAAAGCTGCGCTTCGCCATCCGCGAAGGCGGCCGCACCGTCGGATCCGGCGTTGTGTCCAAAATCCACGAGTAAAAACGAGTTAAGGCGCGGCTCCTGAGGGGGCCGCGCGCGAAAAACCTGAATGTGTAAGGGCGGCGTTTGTGCGCCGCCCGTTTTTTTGCCTGACGACCCCTATGTTCAATATTTCCCTTCGGCATTCGGCGCTGCCTATCGCGCTTTTCGTGTTTACGCTAATGGCGCTGACCAAGATGCGCCCGCCGAACCTTTGGGCGCACACGCAGTTCTTGCTTTCCTACGATGTCGGAACGGTTCGGCGCAGCCTGATCGGGCAGGGTCTTGCGTGGGTTTTCGAATCGGGGCTGATGCAGTCGACGATCTTTGCCTTGGCCGCGGTGCTGACCTTATCGGGAGCGGCGGCGATGGTGCTGTTTATGGCCCGCGCCTTAGCGCGGTTGGACGGCGGGGCGGAGGTGCTACTGGTCTTTGTCACGTCGGTCGGCATGGTCACCTTCCTCTGCAACACGGGTTATCTTGAGGGCGCCTTGGCGCTCGTCGGGGTCGCGGCGTTGATCCTGCCGGTCAGGGGCGCCCTGCCGCTGATCGCGAAATGCGTTTTGTGCATAGTGGGTGTCCTGATCCACGACATCATGCTGCCAACCTTCGCATTGCTGGTGGGGCTGCAATTGTTCCTGTCGCGGGATGAGTTGCCCGTTGCGTCCCGCATCGCGCTGGGCGCCCTGCCGGTCGCGCTGACCGCCGCGGTGCTGACGGCATTGTTCCTTTTGTCACCGGATGCGGCGGAGTCCTATGACACGGTCTTCGCAACCGTTACCGATCGCGCGCTGGATTTTCCGACACGGAAAGGCGCGGTCGAGGCCGTGATGTCCTACGGGCCGGGGATGGAACCGGCCTATGACAGTGTGTGGGGATCGGACCTCTACCGGTTCGAGCTTATCTACATCAGTTGGATCGGGGTCGCGATCACGCTTTGGCTGCTGGTTGCGGCGGCTCGCCTGATCTCGCATCGCCCGATGTTGGACCGCTTGGCGCTGGTCGCGGCGGGGCTGGGGCCGTTATCCCTGTTGCTGGTCGCGTTCGACGTGTCGCGCCTGCTTGGCGTGGCGATCCTGCATGCGTTTCTGGTGATCGCGGTGGTGCTGCTGATTGATGAGTCTGCACGGGTAAAGCTGCGGAGCGTCTTCACCCAGCAAGCGATTGTTCTTCTGCTGATCGTAAACGTCGTCGTCGGCTTTCGCCCGCTGAACGGCTACCCCGAATTTGGTGACGATTTTCCCGGCGCGGTGATGGAGTTGCCGTTGTGGTGGAATATGCCGCCGTCGGGCGGCAGGCTAACGCAGAACCCTGGAGAATAGCCCCTGGCCAAGCGCTGACATCATCTGAACACGAGTGCCCGTATCGCCCTTTTTCGAATTGGCCAGCAGGTAGATTTCCACCTTCTGATGTGTCGTCAGGGTCGAGACATCGACATCAATACGATGTTCCCGCAGCGCTTGCGCGACGGAGCGGTCAAGATGTGCGTTGTCGGCCTGCGCAGGCACCGACCCTAGCAGGCTGATGGCCATTGCTGTTGCGGCAAGGATTTTCATTGTGCTCTCCTCTTGTCTTGCTCTTCCATATCACGGTTCGCGGGCCCTTACATTACAAGGTCGCTCACGTTTTGTTGCGGCAGGTATTTTTGAGATCAGCCCAAAACCACTCTTGATTCCACGCTGCGGGTGCCGTAATCCCCAGATCGGCTTAGGGGTTTAGCTCAGTTGGTAGAGCATCGGTCTCCAAAACCGAGGGTCGTGGGTTCGAGTCCCTCAACCCCTGCCAGCCGCTTGATCGGAAAATCCACCAACATCAGTTGTTCCGCACCCATTCGGCAAGCGCCGCGTGGGTTGGAAACCAGACCGGCCCCCGAGATTTGGCGTGCTGGATCAGTTGGTCGAGTATCCAGATGCGCGACCGGTAACCGATGACAAACGGGTGAAAGACCAGTTGGCACACCCCACCTTCGTCAAAGGCCGCGTCGAATTCGCGTCTGAAAATATCGAAGACCGCTTCGGGTGGCGTCCACGGGCGGGTCGGGGGATCGCGGTTGAACAGTAGGTAGACCGCGTCGTCACGGACCCAGTCGACCGGAATTTCGACGACGCCGGTGGGTGAGCCATTGGTCAGAAGTTCATAGCATGAGTCGTCGGCCATCATTGAGCTGTCATAGGCAAAGCCCAGCTCTGCCACCAGTTCAACCGTATGCGCGCTAAGATCCCAGTTCGCTGCGCGGTGCCCGACGGGTTCAGTGTCGGTGATGTCGCGCAGCGTGTCGCGGGACCGGATCATCAGATCGCGTTCCGTCGCGCGGTCAAGAAACGATGTGTTTTCGTGAATCCAGCCGTGAACGCCGATTTCGTGGCCGCCTTGGGTTATCGGGGTCAGCGCGTCAGGGTCGATCAGGGCCGACACCGCCGGGACAAAGAAACTGGCGGTTACGTCGTGGCGGGCCAACACGTCGAGGATACGCGGCACGCCAGCGCGCCGCCCGAATTCCCCCCACGCAAGGCGACCGATGGCGGCCTTGCCTGCGCCCATCTCAAACGTCTCGTGGTCGCAATCAAAGGATAGGGCAAAGGCGCAGGTTGCGCCGCCGGGCCAGTGAGTGGGTTTCAGTGCCCGTCCTGCGCGAACGCGGGCGACGTCGGCGCGCCATTCGGCCTCTGGCGTGTCCCAGGGCCGGTCGCGGTTCATGCGCCCAAAACCTCGTGCACCGCGGCGCGCAACGCATCGGCCACTTGATCCGCCTCGGCCTTAGACAAGCATAACGGCGGAGCGAAGCCGACAATATTGCCTTCGGGCATCGCGCGGGCGATCACGCCGCGTTTCAGCATCGCGGCAGAAACGGCGGGGCCGACGGTCATGTCGGGGAACCACGCATCGGCGTTGGGGTCATCCATGAACTCGACCGCTGCCATCAATCCGATGCCCCGGATTTCGGCGACTTTTGCGTGATCGCCCACGGCGTCTTGCAAGCGTTGCAGCAGATAGGGGCCGACGGATGCAGCGTTTTCGATCAGGCCGAGATCGTCGATCAATTGCAGGGTCGCCACCCCGGCGGCGGCGCAAACCGGGTGGGCCGAGTAGGTCCAGCCGTGGCACAGCGGCCCATGATCGTCGGTGCCTTGCGACAGCACATCAAACACCCGCTGCGATATGATCGAGCCTGACAAGGGCGCGTAGGCCGAGGTCAGCCCCTTGGCGGTGGTCATGAAATCGGGTTTGAGGTCGTATGTTTCGCTGCCGAATATCCGCCCGGTCCGGCCAAAGCCGGTCACGACTTCATCCGCGATCAGAAGAATGTCGTGATGGGCCAGAACCTCCTGCACGCGCGTCCAATAGCCTTCGGGTGGGGGCACGATGCCGCCGGTGCCCATTACGGGTTCTCCGATGAAGGCGGCGATGGTGTCCGGTCCTTCGGCTTCGATCATTTCCTCCAGACGGTCAATCAGATGATCTGTGAAGTCGCCTTCTGTCATGTCGCGGCTTGGGCGGCGCAGGAAATAGGGGGTGTCGGTGTGGAGGAAACCGGGAAGCGGCAGGTTGAACCGCGCGTGGTAGCCCTGAAGCCCGGTGAGCGACCCGGACACCAACCCCGATCCATGATACCCGCGCCAGCGGCTGATGATCTTGCGTTTCTCGGGTTTCCCGCGCAGCACGTTGTAATGCCACGCGAGCTTGACGTTGGTTTCATTCGCGTCGGACCCGGACAGGCCGAAATAGACCCGTGCCATGTGATCCGGTGCGCGATCCATGATCATCCTTGCCAGCCGAATCGCGGGTTCATTGCCGTGACCCGCGAAAGCGTGGAAGAAGGCGAGCTTTTGCGTCTGCTCTGACATCGCGTCGGCGATTTCCTTGCGGCCGTATCCAGCGTTGACGCAGTAAAGTGCGGCAAAGGCGTCAAGAAACCGGTTGCCGTCGCGATCCTCGACAAAAACACCCTCTCCGCCGGTGATAATACGGCCCGGCACGTCGCCGCGCGCATGGGCCGCCGTGTGCGTGGTCGGGTGCATCAGGCAATCGCGATCCCACGCGGCGAGTTCATCGTTGATCGGAGTGTTGAGTGTCATAGCGGGCTTTCCAACCGGGTGTTCGTCACAATCTCTGGCACGCTGGCCTGATTGGGCAGGGCGAGAGTGAACGCGACGATATCGGCTACTGTTTCGGGGGTCAGGCGGTCGGCTTTGGGGGTGACGCCGGGAATATCGGCGATCAGGTCGGTGTCGATGGCGCCGGGGCAAAGCGCGGTCGCACGAACGCCGTCGTCCCAGCCCTCCATCCGCACGGCTTGGGTCAGCGCCAGAACGGCGTGTTTTGTCATCGCATAGCCGATTGACGTTCCCTTGCGAAAGCGTTTGCCGTCGGTCGACGCGATGTTGATCACGCGGCCCTTGGCCGATGACTTCAAGTGCGGCAGCGCGGCCCGGATCAGACGAAACGGGGCCTTGACGTTGATCGCCCAGAGGTCGTCCAAATCAGCTTCGGTTCCTTTGTTGAAATCGACCATCCTGAGGATGCCCGCGTTGTTCACAAGCGCGTCGATCCGGCCAAATTGCGCGTGGGTGGCCGCGACCCAAGCTGCAGCGCTGTCAGGGTCGGTCGCGTCAAACGGCGCTGTTATCAGCCGATCAGCGGGCGCGTCGAACTGATCCGCCTGCGCCTGATCCCTGAGGCCGAGTGAGACCGCCCAGCCATCCGCCAGCAGCTTTGAGGTGATCGCCGCGCCAAGGCCGCGCCCACCGCCCGACACCATGACAACGCGCGTCACTAGAAAAGACCCTGATAAACGCCGCCGTCATTGACGATGTTTTGGCCGGACATGAACCCCGCTTGGGCAGAGCACAGATAGGCAATCAGATCGCCGCATTCCTTTGGGTCGGCGAAGCGACCTGCAGGGCATGTGTCGATGCGATCTTGCACGATGGCTTCGTAGGTCGTGTTGCCGCGTTTGGCGTGCCCGTGAAGGTTCGTGTGCAGCGCATCGGTGTCGAACAGCCCCGGACAAACCGTGTTGATCGTGACGTTATGCGGCATTAGTTCCCGCACCATCGCGGCCGTCGCACCAGACAGGGCCAATCGCGCGGAATGACTGTGCGCGAAGCCCACCTGCGGGAATTTGATAAAGCTGACGGACATGTTGACGATCCGCCCAAAGCGGCGCGATTGCATTCCGGGGGCGACGGCCTGGATCATCTCAATCGACGATAGGAAATGCGCCTCCATCCAATAGCGCCAATCTTCGGGCGAGATTTCGGCATAAGGTGTTGGCACCTGACGCACGCCGGGATTGTTGACGAGGATGTCGGGCTCGCCGGCGGCGTCGAGTATCGCGCGGCGTCCGTCATCCGTGGTGAAATCCGCCGCGACCGGCGTGACTTCAACGCCGAAATCGTCGCGGACGCCTTTCGCGGCCTCTTCCAGCGCGTCGGGCGACCTGGCGTTCATGGTGATATGAACCCCCTCCGCCGCCAGCGAACGTGCGGTGGCCAGACCCAATCCCCGGCTTGCCGCCGTGACGATTGCGCGTTTTCCAGTAAGCCCAAGATCCATCGTGCGGCGTCCTTTTTTCGTGTTGCGATTAAGCGACCTTAACTTGCGCGGGCAGCAGTTGTTTTAGCCCTGCAATCAACCCGTCATGTGCCGGGCCTGTCAAATCTTGCAGCGGAGGGCGAAGCGATCCGCCACCCGGCAAGCCCAGATAATTCATCGCGGCCTTGGTGGCCGGATAAAGCGTGCGGCCCTCGGTCGTGAACAATTCGGTCAGCGCGATCCCGGTTTGCTGAAGCGCCCATGCTTCCTCAACCCGGCCCGCTTTGGTGAGGGTCCAGAGGTCAAGGCACCCCGGCGTCCAGACGTTCGGGAAGCAGTCGATCAGCCCGTCGGCCCCGGCAAGCACGGCGGGCACGCCAAACATCGACGACGGCCCACAGAACACGCGGATACGATCCCGCACGCGGTTCAGCGTTGCGTGAAAATTGCCCCAGTCGCCACTGCTTTCCTTTATCGCCACGACGTTATCGAGGTCCGCCAGACGGTCGGCCAGCGCTGGTGTGATCGCGTTCCCGGCGTTGCCGGGGATGTTATAAAGCACGAGGGGCAGCGGCGCTTTCGCGTCCACAACCTCAAAATGCGTGATGAGTTCGAGTTCGGTCAGATGGGCAAAGTAGGGGGGCATGACCAGTGCTCCGTCCGCGCCCGCCTCTTTCGCTGCATGAAGCTGGTCTATCACGTCGCCCGGTCTGATGCTGCCGGTCCCGATGATGGCAGGCCCGCGACCGGCACACGCCTTGACGGCCAGTCCCGCGAGATGCGCGCGTTCGTCCAGTGCTAGGGACCAGAACTCTCCAGTGCAGCCGACGGCGATGACCCCGCTTGATCCGGCGTCGAACAGCCGGTCGATATTCGCGGCAAAGCTATCCTCATCAATCGAATGATCCGCGCGGAAAGGAGTGGTGATGGCGGGCATCGGCCCCGCCCAAGAAACTGAAGAACGGTTCATTGGGCAATCTCCTTCAAGTTTTGCTCAGGCACTGCGATGGACGGGGCGGACGTGTCGAGCGGAGTGTTGAGCCGCGCGCCCGTCGGGCCATCCGCAAAGTAATGCGCCATGTCGGCGTTGATCGCGCATTGGATCGTTTCGCCCGACTTCCAAAGTTGGTGGGCCGGGGCGCGGCCCGTCAGCCGCAAGTCGTCACCGATCCGAACAACGACTATGTTTTCGTGGCCGGTTTGTTCGACCAGTTGAACAACGCCGGAAGTCGGACCCTCGCCCAGATGCAAATCCTCGGGTCGCACGCCAAGGCACGCCGCGCCGGGGCGTGCAGCCGGGCCAAGGCCGCGGGCAGGGATATGCAGGCCAGGTGCCTCGAATTGCCAATCGCTGCCAGTTTGGGACAGCGTTCCGTCGATCAGGTTCATTCCCGGCGTGCCGATAAAACCGGCGACGAAGCGGTTGGCCGGTTCGCGGTAAACATCCTGCGGCGGCGCGAATTGCTGAAGCTCGCCACCCTCCATAATCGCGATGCGGTCGGACATTGTCATCGCCTCAAGCTGGTCATGGGTGACGTAGACCATGGTTCGGCCAAGACGCTGGTGAAGCTCGACCAACTCAGCCCGCATGTAGCTGCGGAGTTTGGCGTCGAGGTTCGACAAAGGCTCATCCAGCAGGAACACTTTTGGGTCGCGGACCAGTGCGCGACCAAGGGCGACGCGTTGCTGCTGGCCACCCGATAGCTGCTTAGGCTTGCGGGAAAGAAGTTCGGTCAGGTGCAGCATTTCCGCGGTTTTGGCGACCATTTCGGCCCGTTCTGCCTTGGGCACGCCGCGCTTTTTCAGCGGGTAGGCGATGTTCTGGCCGACGGTCATGTGCGGATAGAGCGCGTAGGACTGAAACACCATCGCGATGTCCCGTTCCCCCGGCGCAATGTCATTAACCACCCGATCCCCAATCTTGATGTCGCCCGAGGTCGGAAATTCCAGCCCCGCCAGCATCCGCAGCGTCGTCGTTTTGCCGCAACCCGATGGGCCAAGCAGCGACACGAATTCACCCTGCCGGATGTCCAAATCCAGATCCTTGACGGCGTTAAACGCGCCGAAGTCTTTGCACACCTTTGAAAAGATCACGTCGGCCATGAACTATCCTTTTACACTGCCCGCGCCGAAGCCGCGGGTCAGATAGCTTTGCAGGAATGCGAAGACGATAATCAGCGGCACGCTCATCATAACAGAGGCGGCCATCAGCAGGGACCATTCGATATTGAACGATGAAATCAGCATGTTCATGACCCCGGTGGTCAGCGGCCGCGCTGAGTCAGAATTCACCAGAACCAGCGCGTAGAGATATTCGTTCCACGACAGGATGAAGGTGAACAGCGCGGTCGAAATGATGCCCGGCAGCAGCTGCGGCAGGATCACGTCCTTGAACGCGCCAAGCCGCGATGCGCCGTCGACCAGCGCTGCCGATTCCAAGTCCTCCGGCACGCCTTCCATGAAGGATCGCAGAAGCCACAGCGCATAGGGCAGGGCGAAGGTCGTGTAGGCGATCACCAGCGACAGGATGGTGTTTGACAGGCCCAACTGCACCAGCAGCAGATAAAGCGGCAGGATCAGCACCACCGACGGCAAGAGGTAGGTGAACAGCACCAAAAAGGCGAGGCTTTCGCGCCCCCGATAGCGGAACCGCACAAGGCTGTAGGCGCCGACCGTCGCGATGGTGATGACGACGAGTGTTGTCGAGGTCGAAAGGATGACGGAGTTGGTGAAATAGCGCAGGAAATTCGTGTCGCTCAGAAGGCCCCAGTAATGTTCCAGCGTCCAGCTTTCGGGCAGCATGGTCGGCGGGCGGCGAAACAGTTCGGACTGCGGTTTGACTGATGTCACCACCATCCAGAACAGCGGGAACGCCACCATCAGGACGATCGACCACGCCATCAGGTTGAAGAGGACCGAGCGTAATTTCATGTCCCCTCCGCCTTGGTTTTTCGGATGTAGAGGATCATGAAGACCAGCATGATCAGCATCATGATGACCGCATAGGCCGACGCCATGCCCATCTGGTTGAGGGCGAACGCCTCTTTGTAGACCAGCAGCGGCAGTGTTTGGGTCGAGGTCACGGGCCCGCCACCGGTCAGCAGGAAGATCAGGTCGAATTCTTTAAAATCCCAGATCGCGCGTAGCATGATGATGACCACTAAAACCTCGCGCAACTGGGGCAAGGTCACGTCAAAAAACCGCGCGATGGGGCCGGCGCCGTCGATCCGCGCGGCCTCATACAATTGATCGGGGATGGTTTGCAGACGCGCCAGCACGGCGATCACGACGAAGGGAAAATACTTCCACGCGCCGACCAGAATGACCGAGATCATCGCGTTCGGCATCGAGCCGAGGTAATCAATGGGAAAGTCGATCAGGCCCGCGCTGATCATCAGGTGGTTGAGGATGCCGTAAAGGTCATTGAACAGCCACTTCCAGACAAGAACGGCCACCACGGTCGAGATGAAGTAGGGAAACAGGATCAGCGACCGGGCAAGGCTTCGGAACCAGATGTTCTGATGCAGCACCAGCGCCATGCCGACGCCAAAGATGATTTGCAGCGACAGCGTGCCGACGGTCCAGATCAGGTTGGTGCGCAGCGATGTCCAGAACTCTCCGCTGGCCAGAAGGGTGCGATAGTTGCTGAGTCCCACCCATTCGCCTTCGAGCGTTGGGGTGAAAATCGAAAACAGAGACAGGTAGATGGCCGACACCAGCGGATAGACGATGACCGCGCAGAACACCAAGACGGTGGGCGCAATCAACAAGAGGCCCAGCCGTGAATACTGGCGCTCTAAAAGGGTCTGGTTTGTCTTTGACATTGGGGGATCGCAGGTGGGTCGGCGGCGGCCCCGGCCACATCGGCAGGGCCGCCCCGTCACTTGCGTCAGCCTTTCATGATGCCTTCGATCGTTGCGACAGTTTCTCCGATCACGGTATCCGCATCTTCGCCGTTTAGCACGACCCGCTGCACCATATCCGCAATCGCGCCAGAGCCGACAACCTCGCCCGCCTTTTCGTTCGACGGATGGTCGGCAGATTCATAACCCAGATTGAACCCACCAGCGGCTGAGGACGCCATCAGTTCGACTTCTTCTGGGTATTTCTGGATGATGGCGTTTGCCTGATACTCCGGGTTGTTGTTGATCGATTGCAGAACCGGCAGCACGTGGCCGGGTGCAGCATGAAGCTGTTGGATGTAACCGTCGGGATTGAACAGCGACGCGGCAAACGCCTTGGCGGCGTCCTTGTTCGGCGACTGCGCCGGGATAAAGACGCTGGGGAAGTCGTTGAACGTCCACGGCGCGATGTCGGTCGACATGCGCGGATAGGTCGTGCAGGTCACGCTGTCCGCGATATCAGGGTTCTGCGCATTGACGTTGCCAAGCACGCGGCCTGTGTAGATGCCGGTGGCGGTCGCGCCGCTGACGAAGGCGGTAATCGCCTCGCCCCAGCTATAGTTCGTCGCGCCGGGCGGGCAGAGTTCGCGCATGGCGGTGTAGAATTCAAGCGCATCGCGGGTGCCCTGATTATCAAGCGCCACGTTCAGATCGGTATCAAAGACCTGACCGCCGGCCTGATGGATGAAGCCGATAAAGATCAGCGTGGTCATCGAATTGCGGCCATAGGGCAGGGGTGCGCCATAGATGCCGTCTTTCTGCATCGCCTGACAGGCGGCGCGCAGTTCGTCCCAGGTTTCGGGCGCCTTGTCGACGCCGGCTTCGGCCATTAAATCCGTCCGCAACCACAGCATGTTCGCGGCGGAGTTGCCGATGCCGGTTCCGACATAGTTTCCGTCGGCGGCTTTGAAGACGTCATTCGCGCCAGGAAAGAAGTCATCCGCGCCGATGGCGTCGATCACGTCGTTGAACGGTTCGACCAGCCCATTTGCATAATAGGACTGGATTGCGAAAGAGGGCAGGTGGGTCACGATATCCGGCACCTCACCGGATGAAAACGCCGCCGCCAATTGTGGGGCATAGCCTTCGTCCGACGTGGTTTCGAACACCACTTTGACGCCGGGATTGGCCGCCTCAAAATTTGCGATCTGCGTGTTGTATGCCTCGACCTGCGCGGGGGCGGCCTGTGGCGACCACCAGCGCAATGTGACATCCTGCGCCGAGGCGCGGAACGGAACGGCAGCCATCGCGGTCGTTGCCGCAAGCCCCTTCAGTGCGCTTCGTCGTGAAAATCCCTGAGAATTGAGTGCTGAGCGTTTCATTGAATGCCTCCCTGACATAATATGTTCACATAGCGAACTCTTGTGCGATATAACAACGAGGTGACTGAGTCGCGCAAGGGTGTTTTTTCGTCCATCCTAGATGCGCATTCCCGATTGCCTGTGCTAAAAGCCCCGGAATCGAGTGCACAAACGAGTGATTTTGCAGATGCCGCAGAAAACCGATGACACATCCGATGCTCGGAAAGGGGCAGGTGACAAGCCTGCCTCGAAGTCGGGCTTGATGACGGCGAAACCGGATTGGAACGACGACAGCGACAATTCAGGGTTGAACCCGCGCGACTATGTCAGCTCGCTCGCCCGCGGGCTTGAGGTGCTGCGTGCCTTCAACCGGACGGGGCGCAAAATGACCTTATCGCAGGTCGCCGCAGAAACCGGGAATACGCGTGCCGGGGCGCGTCGGATCTTGCTGACTTTGGTGCATGAGGGTTACGCCGTCGCCGATGGAAAGCTGTTCGATCTGACGCCGCAAGTGTTGGAGCTTGGGTTTTCTGTCTTGTCCTCCAAAGGGGTGTGGGACGTTGCACGGCCCTTCATCGATCATCTGTCCGAGGAGCTTCGCGAGTCCGTTTCCGGTGCGGTTCTTGACAACTTTGATGTCGTTTACGTCAGCGGCACGCAGTATCACCGCATCATCAGCGTCGGCATTTCTGTCGGCGCGCGATACCCTGCGCATTGCACCGCGAACGGACGGGTTCTTTTGGCAGCGCAACCGCTTGAAGTTTGGCCGGACATGCTGAAGGAAATCACGCTCGACCGCAAAACCGACATGACGATCACCGACCGGGACGAGTTTCGGAAGGAACTGGAACGCGTGCGCGAACAGGGTTGGTCATTGGTGGATCAGGAGCTTGAGAAGGGCCTGATGTCCATCGCGGTTCCGCTGCGAAGCGCATCTGGTGGGCTTGTTGGCGCGATCAACGTCGGCGTGCCGCTGCTGCGGATGACACCGAAAGAGATGGTCGATGAAGTGCTGCCAAAGCTGCAAGCGACCGTTGCAAACATCTCAGAAGCGTTGAAACACTAGGGTCAGGCGAACCGCCGCGGACAGAACGGGGCAGGGTCGTGGGGCGGGTCTGTTCCCAGAACACAGCCTGCCGCCATGCGGGCGACCAGTGGGCCAAGCGTATAGCCCGCGTCACCGGGTATCGCCATGACCACCCGCTCCGCACCCGGTAAATGCCCGATGATCGACGCGCCGTCTGTTGTTGTGTTTATCCCCGCCCAGGTCCGGATCACCCGCGTCGCCCCGATTGCCGGAACCAGCCGCGCCGCCAGCGCCACGTTTCCAAGCAATGATGGCGCGAGCACTTCGGGCGGCGTCCGTTCCCCCCGATCCCGCGCGGGCCAGCCGCCGCCGATCACGATCTGACCGGTGTGAAACTGCTTTAGCGTGATGGAGCGTTCGGCGTGCTGGACAAGGTGGTTGATCTCAGTCGCGCAGGGTTCAGTGATGTTCATGTGCAGGGGTTCGGCGGCGGTCGGTATCGTCACACCAAGCCCGGCAGCCAGCCGACCCGCGCCCCATGCCGCCGCGATCACGACACGATCGGCTTTGTAGGTGCTGTTGGCTCCGTGGGCGGTGATCCCGGTTTCGGTCGTCTCGATTTCGGCAATGTGGTCGGTCGCAAACTGGACCCCCAACGCCTTCGCCGCGCTGCGCAACCGGGTATTTGCGGCGAGGGGGTTCAGCTTGCCTTCGTCGCGGCACAGCTCCGCCCCGATGATGTTCGGCGACAACCATGGCGCGATCCGGTTGAGGGCTGTGCGGTTCATTATCTCGACATCCAACCCCTGCCGCGCCTCGCGTTCCGCCTTCTGTTCCAAAAAGGCCAGTTGGTCTGCGGTTTCGGCCAGCATCAGCCCGCCCTTGCGCACCAGATCGAAAGGCCCGTGGGTTTGGTCAAGCGTTGCCCATTCGGCGGCGGCGGCGCGATAAAGCGGAAGGGACGCTTCGATATTCGGCACCTGATCTGGGTAAAGTCGCATGAAACGGCTTTGCATTTGCACGTGCAGGCTACCCGCATTCGCGGTTGATCCGGCGTTCTGTGCAGCATCGACAATCGTCACCCCGGCACCCTCCTGCGCCAGCGTTATCGCAGTGACCTGACCGACAATACCGCCGCCCACGACAAGGATGTCAGGGCGTGTCATCCAGCGCCTCCTCGGCGGCGAGGATCGCGGCGATGCTAACCGGTTTGATCGGCACGCGCGGGGCAAAATGGCTGTGATCGTCGATCGGTTTACCGGTGGATTCTGCAATGATCCGCGCCGCGACCGCACCGCAATAACGGCCTTGGCAGCGGCCCATCCCGACCCGCGTTGCGCGTTTTAATGTGCCGACATGCCCTGGTTCGGATTCCAGCCCGGCGCGGATTTGGCCGAGCGTGATTTCCTCGCATCGGCAGACGATGACCTCATCCGGCGCGTTGGCAAGTGTGTTGGGGGCGATGGCGTGCAACTGCCACAGGTGTTTCTGAAACCGGCGATGCCGCGCAAGAGCGCGGTGTTCGGCAAACGTATCGTGTCCGTCGCCATATCCGGCTTGTGCCGCCGCCATCGCGCCCGCGATCCGACCCTCGGCCATCGCTGCCGGTGCGCCGCCCAAGCCTGCGCAATCGCCCACAGCGAACAGGCCGGAAACGCTGGTTTCGCAGGTCTTGGACCTGTCGCAACGCAAATGTCCGAAAGCCGGGTCATAGGTCATGTCTGCGCCGAGAAGGCGTAGGATTTCGTTCTGCGGTTCAAACCCGGTATTCATGCACAGGGCATCGACGATGACGGTCTTTTGGCCGTCCAGCCCGCGCGTCGTGACCGCCAATCCGTCGTCGCATTCCGTAACCTCGACTAGTTCGGTCCGGTAGCGCAGCGGAACGCCCGCCCTGCGCAACCCACGCACCATTTTCCAACCCTTAAAGGTCAGCGCGGGATCGGCAAGGCCCGCGCCCAGCAGATGCACGGGGTTCGTCGCCGGGGCTGAGGCCGCCTCTGCGACGAAGGCAACCTTTGCGCCGCCCTCAGCCAACTCCAACGCCACTTGCAGGTTCAGCGGGCCAGAACCGCAAACAGCAACCCGCGCGCCCGGCAGCGTGCGATAGCTGCGCCAAAGCGTTTGGGCCGCGCCAGTCGTCATCACTCCGGGAAGGGTCCAACCGGGCACCATGCGAGGCCGTTCATACGCGCCTGTGGCCACGATTGCCGTCTTTGGACGGATCGCCAGCGCCGCCCCTTCGCGCGTCCCGAGGAACAACGGCCCGTCGAACGCGCCCCAGACTTCGGTGCTGTCGAGGATTTCAGCGCCGGAGCGTTCAGCCTTGGCCAGCAGGGCCGCGCCGTCCGCTTGCTGGCGATCCAGCGGCGGGCCGTCCGCCGCTTGCTTGAAATACTGCCCACCGCGCACTTTGCGTTCGTCGAGGATCAGAACATCCGCCCCGGCTTGTCGGGCGGCGATGGCGGCGGATAAGCCGCCCGCACCGCCGCCGATGATTAGAACATCGGGGGATAGCTTTCGCACCGGGCCGGGCGCATCCGTCGAGCGGGGCTGCTGTAGTTTCGCAAAGGCCACCTGTGTTTCCACCACTTGCCCGGCTTGGGCTGGAGTCATGCAGGCGCGCATATTCGGGGTGCCGTCGATAGTCACGAGGCAATCCTGACACACGCCCATGCCGCAAAAGATACCGCGCCTGGACGATCCGGCGGTTTCGCGAAACGCCTTGTGACCCGCTTCGGTCAGGGCCGAGGCGAGCGATTGCCCCTTGCGCACCGGCACGGGTGCGCCGTCGAACGAGAGGGTGCGATCAGACATCGGCACCCAGCCACAGCGCGTCGCGCAGTTTCACCAGTTGCGCGACAGCCCCGGCCCGCCAAGCGGCGCGCTTTGGTAGATCAGCTTCGGCGCAAACGGCACGGCGTTCCGCGGTCACGCGGTTGACCAGGTCATCGTGCCAATCGACGGCTTCGCCCCGCGCCTCGCCAATCCGTTTGTAAGCCGGACCCATCCGCGCGGCATGGGCGGCGATTCCGCCTGCCGTATTCAAATCCGCCGTTTCAAACGGACCCGACAGCGCCCAGCGTGGGCCAAGCGCCATGCGCATGATCTTGTCGATCCCTTCGGCATTCGCGATGCCTTCGTCTACCAAGCGATAGGACTCCCGCAAGACTGCGCTTTGTAGGCGGTTCATGACGAAACCTTCGATTTCGTGGGCAAGCATCACGGTTTGAAAACCAGCAGCGCTGAAAAGCTCCGCACTTCGCTTTGTTATGTCGGGCCGTGTGCCGGGCGCGGGCACCAGTTCGATTACACGGAGGACGGCTGGGGGATTCACCGGGTGGGCGACCAGACATCGCGCTTGATCTGTTGCATCAGGCAGGATGTCCGACATCACGATTGCTGAGGACGCCGTGGCGAGGATCACGTCCGGCGACGTGCCAGCCAACAAATCCCGAAATATCGCCTTTTTCGCCACCAGATCCTCTGGCCCGCATTCAAGCACCATTGCGGCGTTGCTGAGAGCGTCGCCTGCATCGGCCAACACCTGAACGGCCCCGCCGCCGCCTTGCCACAAGCCTGCCGTCCGGATCGCGTTGCGCTGCACCTCCAGCCCAGTCGGCACGGCTTCCCGCGCCGCCGGGTTGGGATCGGCCAGCGCCACGGACCAGCCCGCATCCGCGAACACCGCCGCGAGGGATTGGCCGATGATGCCCGCCCCCAGAATGACGATGTTTGACGGTGCAGCGTCACCCATGGGTCGACCTTTCGTTAAACAGTTCACATGACGAACAAAAGTGCGTTATACGTATCTCGAAGTTTTAGACCCTCGAAAGGTAGTGCGCAACATGACATTCGCACAAGATCTTGCTGGCCGCCATGCGGTCGTCACCGGCGGTGCACGCGGGCTTGGCCGCGCCATTGCTGACCGTCTCGCCGCGTCGGGTGCAGGGATCACGATTGTCGATCAAGACCCGCAACAGGACGCGATGCCAGAGGGTTGGAACACGGTCGCGTGCGACTTGGGCGCGGCGGAGGCGCAAGACGTGATGGGTGATCTGGCAGCGCGGCTTGGGAAGGTCGATATCCTTGTCGCGAACGCGGGCGTCGTTCCGCCTTGGCGCGGGGTGAGCGAGCTTGATGCCGAGGAATGGCACGGCGTCATGGCGGTGAATGTCTGGGGTGTCGCGGCGAGTTTGGGGGCGTTTGCCCCGACCTTGTCGCAAGGCGATGGCGGGTCGGCCATCGTGATGGCGTCGATCAACGGCTACAAGGCGCATCCCAAGCAGGTGCTTTACAGCGCCTCAAAACACGCGGTGATTGGTGTGATGCGGGCGGCTGCGCTGGACCTCGGGCCAGGCGGTGTCCGGGTCAATGCGCTGGCCCCCGGACCTATTGCGACGGACGCCCTGCTTGGCCGCGTTGCCGCGCGCCATGCTGAGGGCGGACCGGACCCCGAAGCGGTGCTGGGTGACATGGCGACCGAAACCGCCCTGCGCCGGATGGCGACCGAGGCTGAGGTGGCGCAGGTCGCGCATTTCCTCGCCTCCGACGCGTCGTCGGGCATGACGGGAACGGTCTTTCCGGTTGAGGCCGGGTTGGCCTGACGTTATCCGCCGAGCGGTTCCCAACCGTTTTCGGCCAAGATTGCGTGGCTGGCCACAATGTCGCCGTCGGGATCGGTGTCGGGTTGCAGGGCGTCTGCGATAATCTCAAGCACGGTGACTTCGGAATACCCGATATCTGACAAGGCTTTGGCGACCGGGCCGGGCTCTACGATCCCGGTCCCCAGCCGTTCGTGCTTGAAATCGTCATAGCCTGAATCCGAGATATGGACGTTCTTCACCAGATCCCCCAGCAGGCGCAGCGCATCCGCAGGGTCTTCCTTGATGAAGGCGCTGTTGCAGATGTCGAAATTCACGCCCACTTCGGGGCCGATCAGAGCGGCGGTGTCGACCATATCCTGCGCCGTGGGTAGGTAGGTGAACGGCACGTTTTCCAGCAGCAGTTGCACACCTGTTCCCTTCGCGTGATCGACCAGTTGCTTCATGCCCTCAACGAACCAATCCAGCATCCATTGATGCGGCGGGTTGATCAGGCTGTTGACCGGGCCGGGAATGGCGACCACGTAGGGACAGGATAATTCTGCTGCGAAATCAATCGCTTCTCGGTAACGATCCAGCGTGTATTCGCGCATCAAACGGTCGACGCCGTTCGGGTTGTTGTCCAGAAGCGGATAGCAGAACGACGTCACCCGCGCGCCTTCGCCGTTCAGCCAGCTTGCATAGCTTTTGCGATCAGCCGCCGACAGTTCGCGGGGCCAGCAATGCGGCGGAAAGATCATCAACTCGAACAGATTATAGCCAAGCGATCGAAGATGCTTCATCGCGCCCAATCCGTCGTGAGAATAAAGAAACGGAAATGTGCTTGCCGCCACGTCGAGCTTTGTCATGCTGGGAGTCCTTTTCACTTGTCAGGCGTTCGCCGACATGTTCATTCTACGCACAAAAGTTAGTATAACGCACGAATGACGCGGTTCAATTGGAATATGAGGGGTCGTTGATGGCCAGCACACTTTTCACCCCGATTGCCATGCGGGGCCTGACGATCCCGAACCGCATCACGGTGTCGCCGATGTGCCAATACTCGGCCACGGACGGCGTCGTGGGGGATTGGCACTTTGCGCATCTGGGCCAGTTTGCGCAATCGGGGC
The DNA here is from genome assembly GCF_048060095.1 of Aliiroseovarius sp. YM-037. Taxonomy (NCBI): domain Bacteria; kingdom Pseudomonadati; phylum Pseudomonadota; class Alphaproteobacteria; order Rhodobacterales; family Paracoccaceae; genus Aliiroseovarius; species Aliiroseovarius sp. YM-037. Next base: position 17,532 of record NZ_JBLUOA010000010.1, read on the forward strand.
CGGGTCTGATCTTTGTGGAATCCACTGGGGTTGAACCGGAGGGCCGGATCACACCGCAATGCACCGGGCTTTACGATGACGCGACCGAGGCGGCGTTCGCCCGGATCGTCGCGTTCATGAAGTCGGTGGGCGACAGCCGCGTTGGCATCCAGCTGGGTCATTCCGGGCGCAAGGGCAGCACCGTCGCCCCGTGGGAGGGCGGCGGCCTGATCGATGGCCCTGACGCGTGGGAACCGCTGGCCCCCTCAGCCGTCGAATACCTGCCTGGGTGGCCACCTCCCGTTGCCATGGACGCCGCAGCGATGGATCGCGTGCGAGAGGCGTTCGTCCAGGCGGCAACGCGGGCCGACCGGGCCGATTTCGATTTGATCGAGCTTCACGTTGGGCACGGATATCTGCTGCACCAGTTTCTTTCGCCAATCACTAACCAGCGCACCGATGCCTATGGCGGAAGCCCCGAGGCGCGGATGCGCTATCCGCTTGAAGTGTTCGAGGCTGTGCGCGCCGCTTTTCCCGCCGATAAACCCGTCATGGTGCGTCTGTCGGCCACCGATTGGATCGACGGCGGCTTGGACATGCCGCAATCCATCGAATTCTGCCGCGCGCTTAGGGCGCTTGGCTGTGACATGGTTGATGTCACCAGCGGCGGCTTGGATCAGCGCCAGAAGATTACGACCGGCCCCGGCTATCAGGTGGGAATGTCAGAAGCGATCCGGCGAGAGGCCGATATCCCGACGATGGCCGTGGGTCAGATCACCGATCCAATACAGGCCGAAACGATCTTGTCCACGGGTCAGGCCGACATGGTCGCGCTGGCGCGCGGGATGCTGTGGGATCCGCGCTGGGCATGGAAAGCCGCCGTGGCACTCGGCGAAGAAATCACACTGCCCGCGCCCCATGCCCGCTGCAACCCCGCGCTTCGCGCGAAACCCTTTGTAACGAGGAGTTAGGCGATGCCCGCACTTTCAGGAAAAACCGTCGTCGTGACCGGCGCGTCAAAGGGGATCGGCGCCGCGATTACCGCTGCGATGGTCAAGGGCGGGGCGCGGGTGATCGCGCATTATGGCACGGACCTTGCCGGGGCTGAGGCGGCTGTGGAGGGCGCTTCGGAGGGGCAGGCGACCCTGATACAAGCCGATTTTTCGGACATGGGCGCGGTGGATCGTTTTTGGAACGCGGCCAAAGAAGCCGCCCCGGAAAGCCGGATCGATGTGCTGGTCAACAATGCCGGGATTATGCGGCAGACCGGCGGCATCTTTGATCCGCTGGAAGACTGGGACCGTGTCTGGGCCGAGGCGATGGCCGTCAACGTCTACGCCCCCGCGCGTTTGCTGCGCCATGCGGTGGCCGATTGGGTCGGCGCGGATCAACCGGGCGCGATCATCGGGATCGGCAGTTGGGCGGCCAGCCGCGGCACTGCAAACCCCGGTGCGATTGCCTACGCGGCTTCGAAGGCCGCCATTGTTGCGGCGACGAAAACCGTTGCCCGAAACTACGCCGATAAGGGCATTCTGGCTTATGTCATCTCCCCCGGCGTGGTGCGCACTCGGATGTCCGTCGACAGCGCCGCGATGGTGGGCGGTGAGGACGCCGTGACCGCGACCCTGCCGATGGCTGAATGGGTGCCGCCGTCAGACATCGGGGAACTCGCCGCGTTTCTGGCCGAAGGCCGCGCGCGCCACCTGACAGGGGCGACAATCGACGTCAACGGCGCTGCCTATATAAGATGAGCGTGTGGTGAGGTTACTCCGCCGCGGCCTGTCGGCCCTCGATCGCGTCGACCACGGACTGCAGCTCTTCCATCAAGGGCACCATGCGGGCGACGCGCTCGCGCCCCTCGGCCCCAAGGCTTTCAAACGTGGTGATCGGCGGGCGCACGTCGCCCACGGGATGCCCCGCCGCCGCCGCCAGCGCCTTGGAGTAGCACTGATGTCCGTAAAGCGGATGGCCCTCGGTGATGATTGCATCAAACTTCTGAATAACGCTTTGCACCGCCCAGACATCATCCCAACGCGCCTCATACGCCCAGTCGACGAATTTGACCGAGGCGCGGGGGATGTAGTTGCCATAGGGGTTCACATAGCCGTTCGCGCCCATCTTGAAACTTTCCAACACCTGCTGCCCGGCCCAGACGTTCATCAGGCCATCGCTTTCGACGCGGATCGCGTGGATGCGTTCGATCCGTTGGGACGCTTCCTTGATATACCGCACCTGCTCAAAGCTTTTCGTCAGGTGGCCGACCAACTTCGCGGGCATGTCGACGTTCGACGTAAAGGGGTTGTTGTAAAGCATAATCGGCAAGTCGCAGCCCTCGCAGATCGCGCGGTAGTAGTTGAAAATCTCGTCCTCGGTTGGGGTGTAGTAATAGGGCGGGATAATCATCAGCCCGTCCGCGCCGAGATCCTGCGCCTGACGCGAGTATCGCACGGCGGTCGGCGTGTGGGCGTTCATCGTGCCGACCATAACCACCATGCGGCCCGCGACGTGATCCACGGTCGCCTTTACGAAGGTTTCGCGTTCGGCGTCGTTGATCGTCAGAAATTCGCCCGTCGTGCCAAGGATGATGATGCCGGGCACGCCGCACTCCACCTGCCAATCCAGAAAGCCTTGCCACGCTTCGTAATCAATCTCGGCCCCGCCGGGGGTGAAGGGCGTAACGGTGACGGTATAGCTGCCACTGAAGGGTTTGGTCATGGTAGTGTCCTTGTAAATGCGGCCTTGGGGCCGAAAGGGGTGGCTGCGTGACGCCAATCAGCACCACGACTGATACGCTTGTGATCGGGGGCGGCATCGCTGGCCTGATGACCGCGTGGTATCTGGCCCGCGACGGTGTTGAGGTCACGCTGGTCGAGGCGGGCGATGATATCGGCACGCAGGCGTCGGGCGCGAATGCTGGGTCGCTGCATTTGCAGATCCAATACCCCGAATTTGCAGCCTATGGCGAAGACTGGGCGCGGGCCTATGCGCCGACGCTGCGGTTCATCAGCGCGTCGATTGATATGTGGCAGGGCTTGCCCGGCGAACTTGGCGAGGATTTGGACGTTCAATTGGGCGGCGGCCTTGTGGTTGCGATGACCGACGACCAGATGCGCCGGATTGAGGCGAAGGCGAAGATCGAGGCCTCCGTCGGCGTGCAAACCGACATTCTGGACGCGGCAGAGGTTCGTAGCATTGCACCCTACCTGACCGAAGCCGTGATCGGCGCGGGCTTCTGCGCGCGTGAAGGTAAGGCCAACCCCTTGCGGGTGACACCTGCGCTGACCTCGGCGGCATTGCTCGCCGGGGTGGTGATCGAACGTCAGGCGCGGGTTACGGCGATTGAACGGCGCGACGGCGGCTTTGACGTCACCACCAGCCGGGGGCGCATCCGGGCGGGCCGTGTCGTGAACTGCGCGGGGGCAGCAGCGGCAGAGGTCGCGGCGATGGTTGGCGTCGACGTCGAACTTGGCGGGTTTCCGTTGCAGGTCACGGTCACGGAACCCGTGGCCCCGACGATCCCGCATCTGGTCTATTCCGCAGCGGGAAAACTGACGCTGAAACAGGTCGCCAATGGCGGCTGCGTGATCGGCGGCGGCTGGGCCGCTACCGTGCGAGGCGACGGAAGCCTTGCGACCGACCCCGTGAATTTCGCACGTAACATGGCGATTGCCGCAGATGTTGCCCCGGTGCTGGCCGCAGCCCGACCGGTGCGAAGTTGGACGGCGTGGGTCAACGGCACGAAAGACTGGCGCCCGATCATAGGCGAGGCGCCGGACGTGCCGGGTTTTTTCCTTGCGCTTTTTCCATGGGTGGGGTTCAGCGCCGGGCCTATGACCGCGCGGGTCACTGCCGATCTGGTGCAGGGTCGCGCGCCGTCTGTGCCGCTTGGGGGCATCTCGGTTTTGGCGGATTAGGGCTGCGGCCGGTTGCATGACCTAGGCAGCGCCGCGGTTGGATTTGCCGTCGCCTGCGATCTTGCGCTTGTAGGCGCGCCACGTCATCGACCATTTCGCCGGATCTTCGAACGCATCCCCTTTTACCTGCGCCACGGGTTGGTTGTGCGGCGCAGTCTTCACAAGCTCTGGCGTTTCGCGGGCTTCTCGCGCGATCTTGGCAACGACATCGATCCACAGGTCGATATCTTCTTTCGACCAAAGCTCCCCAGCTTCGGGGGTGAATGGTTCGGCGACGATCCATGGCTCATGGCTCATCCACCAGGGGTCAATGCCGTAATCCGCCATCCGGTTAGCGAAATCGACGGTGCCGATGCCGGTTTCTTCGCAAAGCGACCCGAGCGACCAGCGCGTCATTTCCATCCGGTGCTTGCCGTTGTCGGGGTTGGAGATTTCAAGGCCCGGAATCTCGCCCAGCTTCTTGTCCATGTAGTTGTTCGCCACGACCGAGATGTCAGACGCAAGTTCAATCCCTTCAGCCCCCATCGCGCGGGCCCATGCGTAAGCTTTGACGACCTGAGGCACGTTGCCCCAGAATTCACGCACCTTGCCCGACGATTTGGGGCGATCTTCGTCGAGGGTGTAACGCGCGCCCTCCTTCACGACGACCGGCGCGGGCAGGTAGGGGGCAAGGTCGTCGGTGCAGCCATAGGCACCCACAGCCGGGCCACCGCCCGCTTTCGGGGCACCAAACGTCTTGTGCAGCATGAACATGCAGGCATCGAACCCCAATTCGCGCGCCGACAGCTTGCCCATCACGCCGTTGAAGTTCGCGTGGTCGTAAAAGCATAGCGCCCCGGCGTCCTTCGCGATCCTTACCCATTCTTTGATCTCGGGGTTGTAGATGCCCATGTCGTCGGGATTGTTGACCATGATAAGCGCGGTCTTGTCGCTGACCGCCGCCTTCAATGCGTCGAGCGAGGGGTAGCCGTTATCCTCCAGCGGCAAGTTTACCACGTCAAAGCCAGCGGCAGCAGCCGTAGCCGGATTACAGGGATGCGCCTGCACTGACGTGACCATTTCGGTTCGCTGGCCGAGCATACCGCGATCGGACCAATAGGCACGGGCGACGGCTGTCATCGTGTAGGCCGCATCGGCCCCGCCGCCTGCCTGAAAGATGAACTGATCCATCCCCGAAAGGCTGCGCAGGATACAGTCGAAATCGTGGATGATCTCAAGCACACCCTGAAGGGTGTCGGGGTGCTGATACGGATGCACTTCGGCCAGATCAGGGGTGAGCGTCGCGTATTCGGCGGTTTTGGAGTTGTATTTCATCGTGCAGGTGCCAAACAGGCTGACCCCCATCATGCCTAGCGTCATCTGGCTTAGATGCAGGTAATGGCGCTGCGCTTCAAATTCGGTGATCTCGGGCAATTCCGGGCGGTCGTCGCGGGCCATTGCGCCGGGGATCAGGTCAGCGCCAACGGCTTTGGACACGTCCGCTTCGGGGGCGGGAAACAACTGCCCACGGGCACCGGGGCGGCCCATTTCCATAACAACGGGTTCGTCCCATTTCGCGGCGTGAAACTGCGGTAGACGGGTCATTGCAGAACCTCCCTCAGCGTATCGGCCAGCCGACGAATATCGGCAGCGCTGTGAACTTCGGTCACGCAGAACAGGGCGGATTGCCCCAGATTGCCGCTTTCGGCCGAGATATCCTTGCCGCCGAAAATACCGCGTTCGCGCAGAGCATCGTTCACCTCGGCCACGGTCCGGCCCGTGTCGTCGAAGTTAACCACGAATTCCTTGAACGTCGTGCCCGGCCAGACGACTTTGACGCCGGGAATGTCGGCCAAAAGCTTCGCCGCATAGCGGGCTTGCGAGACAATCAGATGCCCGACCTCGCGAAACCCCTCTGGCCCCAGAAGGCTCATGTAAACCGCACCGGCGATGGCCCAGAGGTAGGTTGAATTCCCGGTCCAATCCTTGCCATGCTCGCGCGATCCATACGAATTCTGATGCGGACAGGCGAGGCCGAAGCCGTGCTGGCCAGGGGTCTGCGTTTCCGCGATTGAAACGAGAAACCCGTTATATTCGTGGACGTATCGCGGATCGTCGCGCGACGCGATGAAACCGCCGACGCCGCCACCGCATTGCATATGCACCCCCAACGGCTGCACCGGGCCGGTGACGATATCGGCCCCGTAATCCCCCGGTGCTTTCAAAACGCCAAGGCTTAGGGGATCAACGCCAACGATGGTTTCGGCGCCCGCCTCGCGGGCCAATCGTGCGATTTCTGCCGCGCCGGTCTCGATGGTGCCGAGATAAGCCGGGTTTTCAAAATAGACCGCAGCGACATCGGGGCTAAGCTTGGCTTTCAGGTCGCCCAGATCAAGCTGCCCGGTCGTCGGGTCGGCGGCAACGGTGACCACCTCGATATGGCTCTCCATCTCGGACGGCTGGCAATAGGTCCGGATTACCGACAGGCGTTCAGGGTCCGACAGCAGCGGCACCAGAACCTTGCGGCGGCCCGTCATCCTTGCCGCCATTCGGATCGCGTGGCCAATCGCGCAGCCCCATGAATAGACCGGCAGTTGCACGACATCGAGGTTCAGAAGCGCACCCAGTTGCGATGAAAATTCAAACCACGCCTGATTGCGCCCGTGGTCGGACTGGTAGCTGCCCCAGACGTTGGTTGCGAACTCTGTCCGGCCGACGATTTCGTCGACGATGGCGGGAACGTGGTGCTGCCAGACGCCCGCGCCCAGAAAGCTGATGTTGTCCTGGCAATTGAGGTTCTTGCCAAGCTTGCCCATCAGGTCGCGTTTCAGGTCGATTTCGCTGTTCAGAGTCGGCGGCAGATCAAGCGGAGCCTTGCGGTAGTGATCGCTTGGGATCTGCTCAAACACATCAGCGATTGAGGCCGCCCCAATCTCGTCCAGCATGGCTTGGATCGCGCCGGGCGCCGCATTTGCCATCCAGGGATGGGCACGGGTGTCGGTCGTCATTTCTGGGCTCCCTTCAGCGATTCTATGTCTTGGTCAATGTTTTGCACAAAAGTTCGCATATCGCACAATTCTAATCAACTCTCCCCGATCCGCATCATCATCTGCCGCATCGCCCCGGTCTGAACCCGGATGAAACCCGATAGGGCCGCGTCCAGCGTCGGATCACCGGTATCGACCCACAGGCGCGGTTGGGCGAGGGCGGAAAGCTTGGCCTCGGTCGCCAGCACGATCAGCCCTTCACGGCCCGCCTGTGCAATCAAGCTGTGGCTGATCTGTTGGTTGCCGCGTCCCAGCAGGAACCCCTGCTGGCCGGTTACGCCCAAGACCAGATGCACTTGGCGATCAGCCGCCAGCGTTTCTAATGTCGCGGCGTCAGCGTCCCGAGCGACGACCCTCCCATCAAGCAATGCGTCTGTGCCGAGTGTTGTCGGGGTGTGCCCCGCCGCAAGCATGACCGCGCCCGCGCTGGTGCCGGGGCCGATTATATAGAGCGTGTCGGGCTCCATGCCGCGTGCAATGGCAGCGGCGGCATAGGACAGCGCAGCGGCTTCGTCCTGCCGGGGTCCACCCTTCGCGGCCTGCATGAGATTGCGGGCGACGGGCACGCGGGCCAGTCCGAACAGACGCGGGGCGATGACGCCCTCGCGCAGCGCCTCTTCGTCGATGTCCATGACTTCGGCGGTGTCGTCCCACGCGACACGTTCCGCCTCCAAAGCCACATCCGCCATCATCGCCCCAGCCGCGCCGGGCGAGATCGCGAAGACGCCCGAATGCATCTTGACCCCACACGGTATCCCCAGCATCGGCACGCCAGCAGGCAGCGCCGCCGCCACATCGCGGGCCGTGCCATCGCCGCCTGCGAAAACCATAAGATCGACCTCGCGCATCATGCCAACGGCCTCGCGCGTGTCGCGGGCTGTGCTGCTTGGCTCGCCAATATCGATGATCTTGATTTCGAGAGGCAACCCAGCGACCCAATCGGCCCCCAACGGGCCCGGGGCGGTCACAATCGCAGTTCCCGGCGCACGCGCCGCAAGGCGCTCCAACGCCGCGCGGGTGCGCAGTCCGGCCAACGGAATAGCCCCCCGCCGCAACGCTTCGGCCACGGTGTCCGGGCCGTCGGTGCCTTTCAGGCCAACCGCTCCGCCAAGCCCGGCGACGGGATTGACAATAAGGCCAAGCTGCATTGGGTCGCTCCGGAAGAACTTGTTGAACCTGCGTTCATTATGCGCACAACTGTTCGCAAATGGGAGAGTCAAATGACAGCAGAACCGCATCGCGCCACTTTGGGCCGGGGGGTTCCGATCCGGCGGCTGATCACCGGCCTATGGCAGATGGCCGATCAGGAACGCGACGGAAAGCCCTTTGACCTTGATGGCGCGGCTGAGGCGCTTTTGGCGTATGCACGTGCCGGGTTCGACACGTTCGACATGGCCGACCACTACGGCAGCGCCGAGATTGTCGCGGGCATGGTTCACAAGGCGATGCGAGAGGCGGGCGAGGTGCCTCCGACGATCCTGACGAAGTGGTGCCCGCCTCCGGGCGACATGACCGCCGACGTTGTGCGGGCAGGTGTCGAAACCGCGCTGGAGCGACTGCAAGTGCCGTCGGTCGACGTGATGCAATTCCACTGGTGGCGCTATGAATCGCCGGAATACCTTGACGCGCTTGAACAGTTGATGCGCCTGCGGGAAGAGGGGCTGATCCGCGAAATCGGGTTGACGAATTTCGATGCGGCGCATCTTCGGATGGTCATCAAGAACGGGATCGAGATCGCGTCAAACCAGGTGTGCTTTTCGTTGCTGGATCGGCGGGCGGCTGCGGACCTTTCCGCCGTGGCCAAAGCGCATGACGTGGCGCTTTTGGCGTTCGGCACGCTCGGCGGCGGATTTCTGTCGGACAAATGGGTCGGGGCAAAGGAGCCTGCGGACATCCCGGATTGGAGCCGGATGAAATACAAGCGCTTCATCGACGCGGGCGGCGGTTGGGCGCAGTTTCAGACGTTGATGGCCACCCTATCCGATATCGCGGCAAAGCATCGGGTTTCGGTGTCGAACGTGGCGTCGGTCTGGGTTCTCAGCCATGAAGCCGTGCGCGCCACGATCATTGGCGCGCGCTTGGGCGAAGGCGAGCATCGGGCCGACAATCTGCGAGCGCTTGGTGTGACCTTCGACGCCGAAGACCGTGCCCAGCTTTCGGAGGCGTTGGCGCAGCTCACCCCAATCCCCGGCGATTGTGGCGACGAATATCGCAAGCCGCCGTTCCTCACCGCATCCGGCGACCTTAGCCACCACCTTGACGCCTTGCCGCCGGTTTTTGCGGTGTCGCCCGTTCCCGAACGGCCAGATCGCACGCGGGCCGAAAGCCAATCCATCTGGGAGGAAAAGGCCGGATTTTCGCGGGCCGTGCGCACCGGTAATCGCATCGTGGTCAGCGGCACGACGGCGACCGCACCTGATGGGCAGGCGGTTTGCAGCGGCGATGCCGAAGGGCAGGCGGTCTATGCGTTGGACAAGATTCTGGCTGCCATGAGCTCTCTCGGTGGTGGGGCGGCGGATGTTGTCCGCACGCGCATCTACCTGCGGAACGCCGCGGACTGGGAGGCCGTGTCAGCCGTTCATGCCCGCTATTTCGGGGCAACACGGCCTGCCAATACGCTGATCGCCGGTATCGAACTGATCGGCCCCTACGCGGTTGAGATCGAAGCCGAAGCGGAAATCCCATCCGATTGATCCCGCGAGGCGCTCGGAGAATTGCATTGACAGAAAATCAATTCTGACCGACGTTAAATGCGCACAAAAGTTCGTTTTGCGCACAAATCAGGCGGAAGACCTGCAAACAAAGTTTCAAAAGGGTCCGCACCGGACCGCACGACATGGGAGTACGACATATGCTGAAAAGACATTTTCTGGCTGGGATCACGGGGCTTGCGCTTGCTGCGATGGCGTCAACCAGCGTTGAGGCGAAAAGCCTTGATGACATTCTTTCCGACGGCAAAATTCGCATTGGAATCAACCCGAACTTCCCCAACATGAGCACCCGGAACGATGCGGGCGATTGGGAAGGCTTTGACATCGACGTTGGCAATGCACTGGCCGCCGCCATTGGCGTCGAAGTCGAGTGGGTGCCGACCGAAACTCCGCAGCGGGTGCCGTTTCTGGTATCTGACCGGATCGACATTTCGCTTGGCGCGCTGACGCGGAATACCGAGCGGGCGAAGCTGATCGACTACACCGTGCCGCTGCATACCGAGGTTCTCGCCGTTCTGACCACCGAAGAGGTCGCAGGCGATAGCTGGGAAGACTTCAACACCGCAGACGTGACGCTTGCCAACATGCGCGGCAACTGGACCGTCGACTGGATCGGTGAAAACATGCCGGACGCCAACCTTGAATTGGTCGACACGCTGGCTGACACTGTCCGCCTTGTCGGGCAGGGTCGGGCCGACGCGATTGTCGAGAATATCGACTTCTTCATGGCCTTCACCGAGAACTATCCCGACGTAAACTGGCGCGTGGTCGAGAATCCGATTTTCGTCGCCTATTGCGCCATTGGCGTCAGTCAGGGCAACGAAAACCTGACCGAAGTGCTGAATATCGCGCTATACAGCCTGCATTCGTCAGGCATGGTGAACGAGACTTGGGAAAAGCACTATGGCGCGCCGATGCTGCGCACCGTGGACCCTGTTCCCTACTTCTGATCTCTGACGTTATCGGGTCCGCCGCGCATCTGTCGCGGCGACCCATCCCAGTCGCGCGGTATATATGGACTACAGATTTCATTTCGGGGTCGTCTGGGACAATCTTGATGCCCTGTTTCAAGGGGCTTTGCTGACGTTTCAACTGGGCGTGTTCGCCTTTGTGGGTGGCGTGCTGATCGGGCTGGTCGGGGCCACGCTAAAGACCTACGGCCCCAAGCCGGTTCGGTTTCTTGTTGATTGCTACGTGGTTTTCATCACCAACACGCCGGCGTTGATCCAAGTTTACTTCCTTTATTTCGGTCTGCCAGAGGTCGGCGTTCGCTGGTCGAACGTAACCTGCGTTTTGATCGGGCTGATCCTGAACGCGGGCGCTTATCTGACCCTGATCCTGCGGGCGGGATTCTTGTCCGTGCGCTTGCCCGAGATCGAGGCGGGCCAGACCCTCGGCATGTCGCTGATCCAGCAGGTGCGCTACATCATCGTGCCGCATATCGCGAAGTCGATCTATCCGGCGCTCGCGAACTTCTTCATCGTCGTTCTGGTCATGGGCACCTCTCTCGGTGCGCTGATCGGGGTGGACGAACTGACCGGTCAAGCGATCAACCTGTCGACGGTAAACTATCGCTGGCTGGAATACTTCACCGTGGCGGCGGGGATGTATGTCGTTCTGACCTTCATCGCGAGCATTGGCCTCGCGCTGCTGGGGCGCTGGGCGTTCCGCGTTAAGGCTAGGATCTTCTGATGGAGCGGATACTGGAACAGATCCCGCGTTTCTTTAGCGCCGCCAATCTGTCGCTGTTGCTTGAGGCCGCGGGCCTGACCCTTGCCATGACGCTAGTCGGCTGTCTGATCGGGTTTGGCCTTGCCTTTATCCTGGTCTATCTGCGCAAAACGCCGGGGCTGTGGGCGCTGCCGCTGCGTTGGCTCGCGATTTCTTACGTCGAGATTTTTCGCCGTATCCCGTTCATTGTGGTGATCTACCTTGTCCTGTTTTTCATTCAGGCCGTCACGCCAAATGCGTCGCTGTTCACAATAGCTGTCATCGCGATCTGCCTATACGCGGTGGCCTACACCGCCGACATCATCCGGGGCGGCATTGAATCCGTTCCCCATACCCAGGTCGAAGCCGCCGAGGCGATGAATATGTCGCGGCTGCAAACGATGCTGAAGGTGGTTCTGCCGCAGGCGTGGCCCGTCATCATTCCGCCCGCCATCGCCTTTGCCGTGTCGTTCATCAAGGACACAGCGCTGGTCAGTCAGGTCGGGGTGTTTGAGCTGACCTTTCGCGGCAAGGAACTGAACAATCAGGGGTATTCCGGTATCCTTGTCTTCGGCACGATTGCCATGTGCTATTTCCTTCTGTCTTTCCCGCTCAGCCTTTTGGGCCAACATCTGGAGAAACGTCTTGCCACACCTCGCGGTGAACGACGTGCGCGCAAAATACGGCGCACTTGAGGTTCTGCACGGAATCTCCTTTACGATTGAGGCGGGCGAGATTGTCTCGCTCGTCGGGCCGTCGGGGTCTGGGAAATCGACGGTTCTGCGGGCGCTGATGGGTCTGACCCCGATCACCGGCGGAGATGTTGAGATCGCGGGCGAGAAGATGGACTATTCCAGTGCTCGGTCGGTCCGTGAGGCGCGCGACCGCATGGCGATCGTGTTTCAGCAATATAATCTGTTTCAGAACATGACGGTGATGCAGAACGTCACTTTGGCCCCGCTAAAGATCAAACGCTGGCCGAAGGATGAGGTGACGGCAGAAGCCAAGCGCCTGCTTGGCCTTGTCGGCCTTGCGGCGAAGCACGACGCCTTTTCCGACGAACTGTCGGGCGGGCAGCAACAGAGGGTCGCGTTGGCGCGAGCGCTGGCGCTGAAACCGCAGATTCTGCTGCTTGACGAAGTGACCTCGGCGCTTGACCCGGAACTGGTAAACGAAGTTCTGGACGCGGTGCGCAAGCTGGCCGACGAAGGGATGACGATGATTATCGTCAGCCACGAAATGGGGTTCGTGCGCGAGGTCGCGAACAAGGTCATCTTCATGGACCACGGCGAGGTGATTGAAAGCGGCACGCCGCAGGCATTGTTCGAGACCCCAAAGACAGACCGCGCCCGCGATTTCTTTAGCAAAATCCTGCGGCACTAGGCGGGCGGCGGTCATGCGCCCGAACCAATCCTTGGAAGGAGCCGGACCGTGCTGAAATTCTACTACAACGCCGCCCCGAACCCCCTGAAGGTCGCGCTGTTTCTTGAAGAGACCGGGCTTGATTACACCCCTGTCCCCATCGACACCCGGCGCGGCGATCAGCACAGCCCCGGCTATGTTGCGATCAACCCGAATGCGAAGGCTCCGGCGATTGATGACGACGGCACGGTGGTTTTCGACAGCAACGCCATCCTGCTTTATCTCGCTGAAAAGACCGGGCAGTTCCTGCCGCCCGAAAGCCCGACGGCGAGGGGAGAGTTGCTGTCTTGGTTGATGTTTGTCGCTACCGGCGTCGGTCCATTCTCTGGCCAAGCCGTGCATTTCCGCAACTTCGCGCCGGGCGATCACCCTTACGCCCGCAAGCGTTATGACTATGAGGCGCGGCGCCACTGGCAGATCGTTGACGACCGCCTTGCACAGCAGCCCTATATGCTGGGCGATGCCTATACGATCGTCGATATGGCCGTCTGGGGCTGGGCGGGGCGTATTCCGTTCATGCTGGGCAAGGACGATGCGATGGACGCTTACCCGAACCTTGCCCGGCTTGTGGCAGGGATTGACGCCCGCCCCGCCGCCATCCGCGCCGTGGCGCTAAAGGATCAGCACGCCTTCAAGGTCGAGTTTGATGAGGAGGCGATGCGCCACCTCTACCCGCAAATCTTCGCGCCGGACCCGGACTGAATGGCACCCGACACGCATATTGGCACCACAGCCATCGTCACCGGGGCGGCGTCAGGGATCGGGCGCAGCATTGCCGACCATTTCGCCGCTGAGGGCCGCGCGGTTCTTTGCGCTGACATCAACCGGGCCGGGGCGGAAAAGGTTGCCGCGACTATCATCAAGGACGGAGGCCATGCTCGCGCGGTGGAGGTTGACGTCGCGGATGAACCTTCTGTTCAAGCGATGGTCGACGACGCTATTTCGTGGACGGGCCAGATCGATGCGCTGGCTGCAAATGCCGGGATCATGGCCGAAGGATCGGCCCTGACGCTTAGCCTTGAGGATTGGACCAGGGTCATGTCCACCAACGCCACCGGCGCGTTCTTGACCGCGCGGGCCGCCTTGCCACATATGATCGATGGCGGGGGCGGGGCGATTGTATTTACGGCGTCAACGGTCGCGCTTGCCGGGATGAAAGGGATCGCGGCCTACTCCGCCTCGAAAGGTGCGGTTGTGGCGCTGACCCGGCAGATGGCTGCGGATTATGCGGATCAGAACATCCGGGTGAACGCCGTGGCCCCCGGTGCCGTGCGCACACCGCTGTCTGAATCCCACTTCCGCGCCCGCGCCGAGGATGACGCAGAGTTTGAGACGCTGCTAGAGGCTGTGATCGACCGCTACCCGCTGAAACGCTGGGGCACCACCGCCGAGATTGCCGATCTGGTCACGTTCCTTTGTTCAGATCGGGCAGGCTGGATGACCGGCCAGATCATTCCGGTTGACGGAGGTCTGCTGGAATTGCGCTAAACCGCCCACCAGTTGGGCGAACGAACAGGAATAGACACGCCATGAAAATCACATCCATCAAAGCGTATCAGGTCGATCTTCCGCTGAAAGAAGGCCGCTATAGCTGGTCGAACGGCAATTTCGTTGAGGTGTTCGATTCAACCGTGGTTGCGGTTGAAACTGATGCAGGGATCACCGGCTATGGCGAGTGCTGCCCGCTTGGCAGTGCCTATCTGCCGGCTTATGCGCTTGGCGTGCGGTCCGGTTTGATGGAATTGGCACCGAGCGTCATCAGGCTCGACCCTCGCGCCCTTGATGTTCTGAACCGCGCTATGGACGAGAGCCTTCGCGGCCATCCCTATATCAAGGCGGCGATCGACGTCGCATGCTGGGATATTTTGGGACAAGCCACCGGCCTGCCAGTCTATCAACTGCTGGGCGGCAAGGCGCAGGACGACATCCAGCTTTACCGCGCGATTTCGCAGATCGAACCTAAGGCAATGGCCGCTAACGTCGCGGGGTATCGCGACGAGGGATACACCAAGTTCCAACTGAAGGTTGGGGCCGATGCCGACAGCGATATTGAGCGCATTCGCCTTAGTGCGGCTGAGATGCGTCCCGGCGACGTGCTCGTCGCCGACGCGAATACTGGCTGGACGATGCACGAGGCCGCCCGCGTCGTGAACGCCGTGCGTGACGTTGATGTCTATATCGAACAGCCCTGTCCGACATACGAAGAATGCCTTGTCACGCGGCGGCGCACCACGTTGCCCTTCGTGCTTGATGAAGTCATCGGCGGCGTCGGTGACCTGACCCGCGGCCTCGCCGACGGGGCGATGGACGTCATCAATCTGAAAATCTCGAAAGTGGGCGGGCTGACCAAGGCGCGCCTGATGCGCGATCTTTGCGTTCAGTCGGGTATTCCAATGACCATTGAGGATACGTGGGGCGGCGACATCGTCACCGCGACCATCGCCCATCTGGCACAATCCACGCCAGAGGAGTTTTCGTTCTCGGCCACGGACTTTAACTCCTACGGCACGGTCGACATCGCCGAGGGCGCACCGAAGCGGGTGAACGGAACGATGAAAGCCTCTGACGCGCCGGGGCTTGGCGTGACGCCGATCATGGCCGCCTTGGGCGATCCCGTTCTAGTTGTCTGAGGGCCGCCGCGCAGCAGCGACACGAGACTTTCGTCATTCGCCTGATCACCCACCGCTGATGAAGTTGTGATTCGCGACGTGGCGCGCTGTGGCTCTATGATTTGCGGAGCAGCACGCGAAAGGCGCATTCATGGTATCGGCAATTGGTTCTCGGACACGTTTCTTCCTAGTCGCGTCGTTGGTGGCGCTTTCTGTGTTTTGCGCTGCGGCGGTGCACGCGCAGGACGCGGTCCAGTTGCCCGACTATGTGATTGAGGAATATGGCGAGCCTCCCGCCGTTCCGGTGGGTCCGCTGCCCGATGCATTGCGATCCGCCGTGCAGGTGGCTTTTGTCGAACCTACGACGCAGGGGATTTGGGGGCAGGACCAGACATTGGCCTTGGCCGAGATCGCCGCGTCAAACGACCCTCGGTTGGTCTGGATCATCAGCGACCTGATGCGCTTCGCCACGGGCCGTGAGATGAGCCTGCAACTTGCCAGTGCAGCCTCGGAATTGCTGGATCGGAATTTTCAAACTCGGACCCCGTGGGGCGATATGACCGATCACCTCATCGCGTGGGATATTCCGGCGCCCCCCGATTATCTTGAGGTGAAGCGGGCTATTTTCACGAATATCATCCCCGGTTGGGAACAGATTTTTGTCGAAGGCGATATTGATTGGAGGCTCGTTTCCTGGGGCGGCGTGCTGATTGACGGCCGGGCTTACGATACGACGGATCAACCGTGCAATTGCATTCCCGCAGCGGACAATCCCGAGGTCGTCAGCGCCGAGGATGCCGAGTGGCCTGCCGACGATGATATCGTTTTTGGAATTGAGGTGAACGGCGAACATCGAGCCTATCCGCGACGCATTATGGAAGTCCGCGAGATGGTGAATGATACATTGGGCGGACGAGACCTCGGCATCCCCTACTGCACGTTGTGCGGCGCGGCGCAGGCATATTTTACCGATGGCCTGCCGGAAGGAATTGACCGACCCATCCTGCGCACGTCAGGGCTGCTCATTCGGTCCAATAAGGTGATGTATGACATCAGGACGTATTCGGTGTTTGATACGTTCTTGGGCAAAGCAGTAACCGGCCCACTGGCGGAAAAGAACCTGCAACTTGAGCAAGCGACTGTTGTGACGACCGATTGGGGCACGTGGAAGCGAGAGCATCCCGAGACGACGGTACTGGTCGAGGCGTTGGCGCTTGGTCGCAATCCCGATTTTCGCAATGGCCGCGATGCCGACGGGCCGATATTTCCGATCGGTGATGTCGATCCGCGCCTGCCGGTTCATGAGGACATTATCGGCGTGATCTCGGCGTCGGGGACGCCGGTGGCGTTTCAGCGGAGTAAAGCGCTGGTGGCACTGACGAGGGGTGAAGAGATAGCATTTGAGAATATCCGCTTGGAACTGGATGCTGGCGGCATAAGAGCGGTCGATGCAGATGGCGCAGATCTTGGCAGCCATCAGGCGTTTTGGTTTGCGTGGTCACAATTCCATCCTCAAACGGAACTCTGGATGGGGTAGGCAGATTTTTCGCCGTTGGAAATGGCCGAAAATCAGCTTCTCAATTCTGGTGGTTGAAATCCCGGCGTTGAGAGAGTATCTGCCACACATTCCGCGAAAGGGATTCATTCATGGCGAAAACAAATCCAGCCCAGTTTGTGCAGCAGGTTCGGTCCGAAGTGTCGAAGGTCGTCTGGCCCTCGCGTCGCGAAGTGTTGCTGACGACCGGTATGGTATTCGTCATGGCCACGTTGACGGCGATCTTCTTTTTCCTCGTCGATTTGGTGATCCGGACGGGACTTCAGGGGCTGTTTCAGGTCGTTGGCTAATCCGAAATTTCGGCGCTTATACACTTGAAAGTGCTTGATTTCGGCGGTAGAGCGGGCAGCACATTCAGAACAGGCGTGCATCGATTCGTGTTGCGCGCTGTTTTTTGTTCTGGCGAGAGCGGTTTAACCGCATGAAAAGATTGACTTACCGGCGTTAATGCTCCGGTTGATGCGAGGCAATAGGCACGATGGCGAAGCGGTGGTATTCGGTGAGCGTTCTCTCGAACTTCGAGAAAAAAATCGCCGAGCAGATCAAGCATTCGGTCGTCGAAGCCGGCCTTGAAGAAGAAATCGAAGAAGTGCTGGTGCCGACCGAAGAGGTCATCGAGGTGCGCCGGGGCAAGAAAGTGACCGCGGAGCGCCGCTTTATGCCGGGCTATGTTCTCGTGCGGATGGAAATGTCGGATCAGGGTTACCACCTGATTAACTCAATCAACCGCGTCACTGGATTTTTGGGTCCGCAAGGCCGCCCGATGCCGATGCGCGATGCAGAGGTCAACCAAATCCTGAACCGCGTCGAAGAGGGGCAGGAGGCTCCGCGCACCCTGATCCACTTCGATATCGGTGAAAAGGTTCAGGTCACGGACGGCCCGTTCGAAGGCTTCGACGGCATGGTCGAGGATGTGGACGAAGACAACAACCGTCTCAAAGTCACGGTATCGATCTTTGGCCGGGCGACCCCGGTCGAACTGGAATTCACGCAGGTGACGAAAGACGCCTGACGCGATTGTGGGAGGGGAGACAGGCGCGCCTGTCAAACCGGACCACACAACCAAGGCCCCGGTGACGCGTCATTGGGGGAGTTGAAAGAAGGAGAGGCCAGATGGCCAAGAAAGTAGCTGGCACGATGAAGCTGCAGGTTCCTGCAGGTCAAGCCAACCCGTCGCCGCCCGTGGGTCCAGCCCTCGGTCAGCGTGGGATCAACATCATGGAATTCTGCAAGGCGTTCAACGCCAAGACGCAGGAGCTTGAGGCCGGCGCACCGTGCCCGACCGTGATTACCTATTACCAGGACAAGTCCTTCACGATGGACATCAAGACGCCCCCCGCGTCTTACTTCCTGAAGAAAGCGGCCAAGCTGAAATCCGGCGCGAACACGCCGGGCCGTGAAACTGTCGGCACCGTGACCACGAAGCAGGTCAAGGAAATCGCCGAAGCAAAGATGAAAGACCTGAACGCAACGGATATCGAAGGCGCGATGAAAATCGTCCTCGGTTCTGCGCGTTCCATGGGCATCGAGGTGAAGTAATGGCAAAGCTTGGTAAACGGACCCGCGCCGCACGCGAGGCTTTCGCCGGCAAACAGAACGTCACCGTCGAAGAGGCTGTGTCGCTGGTTAAAGGCAATGCAAAAGCGAAATTCGATGAGACCGTCGAAATCGCAGTGAACCTCGGTGTTGACCCGCGCCACGCTGACCAGATGGTCCGTGGCAAGGTTGCGCTGCCGAATGGCACAGGCAAAACGATGCGTGTTGCTGTGTTTGCGCGTGGCGACAAGGCGGACGAAGCTAAGGCCGCAGGCGCTGACATCGTTGGCGCCGAAGACCTGATGGAAACCGTTCAGGGCGGCAAGATCGAGTTTGATCGCTGCATCGCCACGCCGGACATGATGCCGATTGTCGGTCGTCTTGGTAAAGTGCTTGGCCCGCGGAACCTGATGCCGAACCCGAAAATCGGCACGGTGACGATGGACGTGAAAGAAGCTGTCGAAGCCGCCAAAGGCGGTGAAGTGCAGTTCAAGGTCGAAAAGGCTGGCGTCGTGCACGCTGGCGTCGGCAAGGCATCGTTTGGCGAAAAAGAACTGGTCGCCAACATTCGCGCATTCGTTGACGCGGTGGCCAAAGCCAAACCGACAGGAGCCAAAGGTTCCTACATGAAAAAGATCGCCGTCAGCTCCACCATGGGGCCGGGCGTAACAGTTGACGTGGATTCCGCCACGGCTGCCGAGTAAGAGATTTGCCCCGGGAAACCGGGGCGAATGGCGGGGCCGCCAACTGGCCCCGTCCTGTCCGAGACGGAGGGTGAAGCATCCGCTTCATAATTCCTTCCTGAGATGGGGAACGAGAGATTTTCTAACGAGGGCCTGACCCTCGGGCGATTTGGCCTCGGGACCCTGAAATTGGACCCGAACGGCCCTTTCGAGGGTCAAACTGAGCCGGGGGGAAACCCCCAAATTTGGAGTGAAACTGTGGATAGAGCACAAAAAGAGAAAGTGGTCGACGAACTCGGCCAGATCTTTGAAAGCTCTGGCGTCGTTGTGGTTGCCCACTACGAAGGTCTCACGGTTGCTGAGATGCAGGACCTGCGCGCACGCATGCGTGAAGCGGGTGGGTCTGTTCGCGTTGCCAAGAACAGGCTCGCCAAGATCGCCCTGGACGGGAAGCCCTGCGCAAGCATTGCTGACTATCTGACGGGTATGACCGTTCTCGCCTATTCGGAAGACCCTGTGGCAGCAGCCAAGGTCGCCGAAGGTTTCGCCAAGGACAACAAGAAGTTGGAAATCCTTGGTGGTGCTATGGGCGAAACGGCTTTGGACCGTGCCGGTGTAGAGGCCGTGTCGAAAATGCCGTCGCGCGAAGAGCTTCTTGCTCAGATCGCTGGCATGATTGGCGCACCTGCTTCGAACATCGCGGGGGCCATTGGCGCACCTGCAAGCAACATCGCGAGCATTTTGTCCACTATCGAGGACAAAGCTGCGGCTTAAGCAATCAAGAGACCGACGTAGGGATATCCCCAACACGTTGGAACACATGACAGAAACGGAAACAGTACAATGGCTGATCTGAAAAAACTTGCAGAAGAGATCGTGGGTCTGACCCTTCTCGAAGCACAAGAACTGAAAACCATCCTCAAAGATGAGTATGGCATCGAGCCCGCCGCTGGTGGCGCTGTGATGGTAGCTGGTGCAGCTGGCGGCGACGCTGGTGCAGCAGAAGAAGAAAAGACCGAGTTCGACGTGATCCTGAAGTCCGCAGGGGCTTCCAAGATCAACGTCATCAAAGAAGTCCGCGGCATCACTGGGCTGGGCCTCAAAGAAGCAAAAGAGCTGGTCGAAGCTGGCGGCAAAGCCGTCAAAGAAGGCGTGTCGAAAGACGAAGCCGAAGACATCAAGGGCAAGCTGGAAGCAGCTGGCGCGGAAGTCGAGCTCAAGTAATCGGGCAGGGGGCGCTGACCCTCTGCACCATATGAATTGGCTGGACCCGGTGAAATCCGGGTCCAGCCGAACCCGTCTTGGAAAGGCCCACATCGGGCGGGGCTTTTCCAAGGTGAGGTTCAACGGATCGGGAGCAGGCCGGTGGGACGGTTTGCGGGAATTGGTCCGAACCCCATCATTTCGTGTGCGGCACGGGTGTGTGACCCCGACATCCTCCGTGCCCGCGAAAAAAGAAGGTGACCACGCGCATGGCTCAGACCTACCTCGGCCAAAAACGGCTTCGCAAGTATTTTGGTAAAATCCGTGAAGTTCTCGAAATGCCGAACCTCATTGAGGTTCAGAAATCCTCTTACGACCTGTTCCTGAAATCCGGCGACCAGCCGGAAGTGATGGACGGCGAGGGGATCAACGGCGTTTTCCAATCTGTCTTCCCAATCAAGGACTTCAACGAAACCTCCGTTCTGGAATTCGTGAAGTATGAGCTTGAGAAGCCAAAATACGATGTTGAGGAATGTCAGCAACGCGACATGACCTACAGCGCCCCGCTGAAGGTCACGCTGCGCCTGATCGTGTTTGATGTCGACGAAGACACCGGCGCGAAATCCGTTAAGGATATCAAGGAACAAGACGTGTTCATGGGCGATATGCCACTGATGACGCCGAACGGCACGTTCATCGTGAACGGCACGGAGCGGGTGATCGTATCGCAAATGCACCGCTCGCCCGGTGTGTTCTTCGACCACGACAAGGGTAAGACCCATGCGTCGGGCAAACTGCTGTTTGCCTGCCGGATCATCCCGTATCGCGGATCGTGGCTCGATTTTGAATTCGATGCGAAAGACATCGTGTTCGCCCGGATCGACCGTCGTCGTAAGCTGCCTGTGACCACGCTTCTCTATGCGCTGGGGCTGGATCAGGAAGGCATCATGGATGCCTATTACGACACCGTCAGCTACAAGTATCGCAAGAAAGACAAGGGCTGGGTCACCAAGTTCTTCCCTGAGCGCGTTCGGGGGACGCGTCCTGCATATGATCTGGTTGACGCCAAGACCGGCGAAGTGATCGGTGAAGCTGGCAAGAAAATGACCCCGCGCGCGGTCAAGAAACTGATCGACGATGGCAAGGTTACGGACCTGCTGCTGCCTTATGAGCAGATCGTCGGGCGCTTTGTCGCGAAAGACATCATCAACGAAGAAACCGGCGCGATCTATGTCGAAGCGGGCGATGAGCTGACGCTTGAAAAGGACAAAGAAGGCAACATCACTGGCGGTTCGCTGCAAGAGCTGATGGAAGCCGGCGTGACCGAGATTCCGATCCTCGACATCGATAACGTCAATGTCGGCCCTTACATCCGCAACACGATGGCGGCGGACAAGAACATGGGTCGCGACACCGCGCTGATGGACATCTACCGCGTTATGCGTCCGGGCGAGCCGCCCACCGTCGAAGCGGCCTCGGCCCTGTTCGACACGCTGTTCTTTGACAGCGAGCGGTATGACCTGTCCGCTGTTGGCCGCGTGAAGATGAACATGCGTCTTGATCTGGATGCCGCTGACACCCAGCGCACGCTGCGCAAGGAAGACATTGTTGCCTGCATCAAGGCGCTTGTCGAACTGCGTGACGGCAAGGGCGACATCGACGACATCGACCACCTCGGTAACCGCCGCGTGCGGTCTGTGGGTGAGTTGATGGAGAACCAGTATCGCGTGGGTCTGCTGCGCATGGAACGCGCGATCAAAGAACGTATGTCCTCCGTCGAAATCGACACCGTGATGCCGCAAGATCTTATCAACGCGAAGCCTGCTGCGGCAGCTGTGCGTGAATTCTTCGGCTCTTCGCAACTGTCGCAGTTCATGGACCAGACGAACCCGCTGTCGGAAGTCACCCACAAACGCCGCCTGTCGGCGCTTGGGCCGGGCGGTCTGACCCGCGAACGTGCCGGGTTTGAGGTGCGTGACGTTCACCCGACCCACTATGGCCGGATGTGCCCGATTGAAACGCCGGAAGGGCCGAACATCGGTCTGATAAACTCGCTGGCCACCTTTGCCCGCGTGAACAAATACGGCTTTATCGAAACGCCATACCGGAAGGTCGAGAACGGTCAGGTCACGGACGAAGTGCAATACATGTCCGCGACCGAAGAAATGCGCCACACCGTCGCGCAGGCCAACGCCAACCTCGACGAAAAAGGCAAGTTCGTGAATGACCTCGTGTCGACCCGCCGGTCGGGCGACTACATGCTGGCACCGAACGAAACTGTCGATCTGATCGACGTTTCGCCGAAACAGCTTGTGTCGGTTGCGGCATCGCTGATCCCGTTCCTTGAAAACGACGACGCGAACCGGGCGCTTATGGGGTCCAACATGCAACGTCAGGCCGTGCCGCTGCTGCAAGCAGAGGCTCCGCTGGTCGGGACCGGTATCGAAGAAGTCGTCGCACGGGACTCTGGTGCGTCTATCATGGCGAAACGCGCAGGCGTCATCGACCAAGTCGATGCGGCCCGTATCGTTGTGCGTGCGACCGAAGACCTCGAACTGGGCGACGCTGGCGTTGACATCTACCGGATGCGCAAGTTCCAGCGGTCGAACCAGAACACCTGTATCAACCAGCGTCCGCTGGTGAAGGTGGGTGACACGGTTCAAAAAGGCGAAGTTCTGGCAGACGGTCCGTCCACCGACATGGGTGAACTGGCGCTCGGCAAGAACGTCGTCGTCGCCTTCATGCCGTGGAATGGCTACAACTACGAGGACTCGATCCTGATTTCCGAGCGGATCGCGCGTGACGATGTCTTTACCTCGATCCACATTGAGGAATTCGAAGTCGCCGCCCGTGACACCAAGCTTGGGCCGGAAGAAATCACCCGCGACATCCCGAACGTCGGTGAAGAAGCGCTGCGCAACCTCGATGAGGCTGGCATCGTTTACATCGGCGCCGATGTTGAGCCGGGCGATATCCTCGTCGGTAAGATCACACCGAAGGGCGAAAGCCCGATGACGCCGGAGGAAAAACTGCTCCGCGCCATCTTTGGTGAGAAAGCGTCGGATGTGCGCGATACCTCGCTGCGGGTGAAACCAGGTGATTTCGGCACCGTTGTCGAAGTTCGCGTGTTCAACCGTCACGGCGTCGAAAAAGACGAACGTGCGCTTCAGATCGAGCGGGAAGAGGTTGAACGCCTCGCCCGTGACCGGGACGATGAGCTTGCGATCCTTGATCGCAACATCTACGCGCGTCTGAAATCGCTGATCCTTGGCAAAACAGCCGTCAAAGGACCGAAAGGCGTGAAGCCGAAATCCGAAATCACGGAAGAGCTGCTTGAAACGCTCAGCCGTGGTCAGTGGTGGCAGCTCGCCCTCGCTGAAGAGGAAGACGCGAAGATCGTCGAAGCGCTGAACGAGCAATACGAAGCGCAGAAGCGCACGCTTGAAGCGCGGTTCGAAGACAAGGTCGAAAAGGTCCGTCGTGGCGACGACCTGCCGCCGGGCGTCATGAAGATGGTCAAAGTCTTCGTTGCGGTGAAGCGCAAGCTGCAACCGGGCGACAAGATGGCTGGCCGTCACGGCAACAAAGGTGTGATCTCCAAGGTTGTGCCGATGGAAGATATGCCGTTCCTCGCGGACGGGACTCCGGTCGACTTCTGTTTGAACCCGCTGGGCGTGCCCAGCCGGATGAACGTCGGTCAGATCCTTGAAACCCACATGGGTTGGGCGGCACGCGGTCTTGGCGTCAATATTGACGAAGCCTTGGGCGATTACCGCCGGTCTGGCGATCTGACTCCGGTCAAAGAGGCGATGAAACTGGCCTATGGCGATGACGTCTTCGACGAGGGCATCAAAGGCATGAGCGAGGATCAATTGGTCGAAGCGGCCGGAAACGTCACCCGCGGCGTGCCGATCGCAACGCCGGTCTTTGACGGCGCGAAAGAGGCGGACGTGAACTCCGCGCTTGAGCGTGCAGGCTTTGACACATCCGGCCAGTCGGTGCTGTTTGACGGACGAACAGGGGAGCAATTCAGCCGCCCGGTTACGGTCGGGGTGAAATACCTGCTGAAACTGCACCACCTTGTCGATGACAAGATCCACGCACGGTCAACCGGGCCTTACAGCCTTGTCACGCAGCAGCCTCTGGGTGGTAAAGCCCAGTTCGGCGGCCAGCGCTTCGGGGAAATGGAAGTCTGGGCGCTCGAAGCATATGGCGCGGCCTACACCCTGCAAGAAATGCTCACCGTCAAGTCGGACGACGTGGCGGGCCGGACCAAGGTCTATGAGAGCATCGTGAAGGGCGAAGACAACTTCGAAGCCGGCGTGCCGGAAAGCTTCAACGTGCTTGTCAAAGAAGTCCGGGGCCTCGGCCTCAACATGGAACTCCTGGATGCGGAGGGTGAGGAGTAGGGCGCGGCCCTACTTCTTTCCCCTTCCCCTGATATAAGGAACGCAAAATGAACCAGGAACTTACACCAAACCCGTTCAACCCGCTGACGCCCCCTAAGACCTTTGATGAAATCAAGGTGTCGCTGGCCAGCCCGGAGCGGATTCTGTCGTGGTCGTATGGCGAGATCAAGAAGCCCGAGACCATCAACTACCGGACCTTCAAGCCCGAGCGTGACGGTCTGTTCTGCGCCCGTATCTTTGGCCCGATCAAAGATTACGAATGTCTCTGCGGCAAATATAAGCGGATGAAATATCGTGGTGTTGTCTGCGAGAAATGCGGTGTCGAAGTCACGCTGCAAAAGGTCCGTCGTGAACGCATGGGTCACATCGAACTGGCAGCGCCCGTTGCGCATATCTGGTTCCTGAAATCGCTTCCCAGCCGGATTGGCCTCATGCTCGACATGACGCTGCGCGATCTTGAGCGGGTGCTGTATTTCGAGAACTATGTCGTGATCGAACCCGGCCTGACGGACCTCACTTACGGTCAAATGATGACCGAAGAGGAGTATATGGACGCGCAAGACGCCTATGGCATGGACGCGTTCACCGCCAATATCGGTGCGGAAGCGATCCGTGAAATGCTCGGCCAGATTGATCTGGAAGCCGAAGCCGAACAGCTGCGTGCTGATCTGGCCGAAGCAACCGGGGAACTGAAACCGAAAAAGATCATCAAGCGTCTGAAGATCGTCGAAAGCTTCCTTGAATCTGGCAACCGTCCGGAATGGATGATCATGACGGTCGTGCCGGTGATCCCGCCCGAACTGCGCCCGCTGGTGCCGCTGGATGGGGGCCGTTTTGCGACCTCCGACCTCAATGATCTGTATCGTCGGGTTATCAACCGGAACAACCGCCTGAAGCGCCTGATCGAACTGCGCGCGCCTGACATCATCGTCCGCAACGAAAAGCGGATGCTGCAGGAATCCGTTGACGCATTGTTTGACAACGGCCGCCGTGGCCGCGTGATCACCGGCGCCAACAAGCGCCCGCTGAAATCGCTGTCTGACATGCTGAAAGGCAAGCAGGGCCGTTTCCGTCAGAACCTTCTGGGGAAACGCGTCGACTTCTCGGGTCGTTCGGTCATCGTGACCGGGCCTGAGCTGAAACTGCATCAGTGTGGTTTGCCGAAGAAAATGGCGCTCGAACTGTTCAAGCCGTTCATCTACTCGCGGCTTGAGGCGAAAGGGCTGTCTTCCACCGTCAAGCAAGCCAAGAAGCTGGTCGAAAAAGAACGCCCCGAAGTTTGGGACATTCTTGATGAGGTGATCCGCGAACACCCGGTCATGCTGAACCGGGCGCCGACGCTGCACCGACTTGGTATTCAAGCGTTTGAACCTGTGCTGATCGAAGGTAAAGCGATCCAGCTTCACCCGCTGGTCTGTTCGGCCTTCAACGCCGACTTTGACGGCGACCAAATGGCTGTTCACGTTCCGCTGTCGCTGGAAGCACAGCTTGAAGCCCGTGTTCTGATGATGTCGACGAACAACGTGCTGTCGCCCGCCAACGGCGCGCCGATCATCGTGCCGTCACAAGACATGATCCTCGGCCTCTACTACATCACGATGGAGCGCGAGGGCATGAAGGGCGAGGGCATGGCCTTCGCCAGTGTCGAAGAAGTGCAGCACGCGCTCGACGCCGGCGAAGTTCACTTGCACGCGAAGATCACCGCGCGCCTTCCTCAGATTGATGAGGAAGGCAACGAGGTGATGAAGCGGTTCGAAACCACGCCGGGCCGTATCCGCCTTGGCGCGCTTCTGCCGCAAAACGCGAAAGCACCGTTCGAACTCGTCAACCGCCTTCTGCGGAAGAAAGAGGTTCAGCAGGTCATCGACACCGTCTACCGCTACTGCGGTCAGAAGGAATCCGTGATCTTCTGCGACCAAATCATGACGATGGGCTTCCGCGAGGCGTTCAAGGCCGGGATTTCCTTCGGTAAAGACGACATGGTCATCCCCGAAGGCAAATGGCCGATCGTTGACGAAACCCGCGATCAGGTGAAGGACTTTGAACAGCAGTATATGGACGGCCTGATCACTCAGGGTGAGAAATATAACAAAGTCATCGACGCGTGGTCGAAGTGTAACGACAAAGTCACCGAAGCCATGATGGGCGCGATTTCGTCGGCCAAGAAAGACGAAAATGGGGCCGAGGAAGAACCGAACTCGGTTTACATGATGGCCCATTCCGGGGCGCGTGGCTCTGTCACCCAGATGAAACAGCTGGGTGGTATGCGCGGTCTGATGGCGAAACCGTCGGGTGAGATTATCGAAACGCCGATCATCTCGAACTTCAAGGAAGGTCTGACCGTTCTTGAATACTTCAACTCGACCCACGGGGCGCGGAAAGGCCTGTCGGATACGGCGCTGAAAACCGCGAACTCGGGTTACCTGACCCGTCGTCTGGTTGACGTTGCGCAGGATTGCATCGTTCGTATGCACGATTGCGGAACCGAAAAGGCGATCACCGCTGAGGCTGCGGTGAACGACGGCGAAGTCGTTTCTTCGCTGGCTGAGCGGATTCTGGGTCGCGTGGCGGCTGACGATGTTATCCACCCGGCGACTGAGGAAGTGCTGGCGAAAGCTGGTGAGCTGATCGACGAACGCTGCTCTGACAAGATCGAAGAGTCTGGTGTCGTTTCGATGCGCATCCGCTCGCCCCTCACCTGTGAGGCCGAGGAAGGCGTTTGCGCGATGTGTTACGGGCGCGACCTTGCCCGCGGCACGATGGTGAACTCCGGCGAGGCTGTCGGCATCATCGCGGCACAGTCAATCGGTGAACCCGGCACGCAGCTTACGATGCGGACGTTCCACATCGGTGGTGTTGCGCAGGCCGGTGGCCAGCAATCGTTCCAGGAAGCGAGCCAGGAAGGCACGATTGAGTTCCGCGACGAAAGCGTGCTCAAAAACGCTGCTGGCGACCTCGTCGTGATGAGCCGCAACATGCAGGTTGCGATCATCGACGAAAATGGTCAGGAGCGGATCGCGCACAAGGTCGGCTACGGCTCCAAACTGCACGTCAAGGCGGGCCAAAAAGTGGCTCGTGGCGACAAGCTGTTTGAATGGGATCCTTACACGCTTCCGATCATCGCCGAAAAAGGCGGCACCGCGAAGTTTGTCGATCTGGTTTCGGGCATCGCTGTTCGGGATGAGACCGACGATGCAACCGGTATGACGCAGAAGATCGTGACCGATTGGCGCGCCGCGCCGAAAGGTAACGAACTGAAGCCGGAAATCATCGTTGTCGACAAGGATGGCGAACCTGCACGCAACGACGCGGGCAACCCCGTCACCTATGCTATGTCGGTGGATGCCATTCTGTCCGTCGAAGATGGACAAGAGATCAAGCCCGGTGATGTCGTCGCGCGTATCCCGCGTGAAGGCACGAAGACGAAGGACATCACCGGTGGTCTGCCGCGTGTGGCCGAACTCTTCGAGGCGCGGCGTCCGAAGGACCACGCGATTATCGCTGAAATCGACGGCTACGTTCGGTTCGGGCGCGACTATAAGAACAAGCGTCGCATCTCGATCGAACCGGCGGATGACAGCATGGAACCGGTCGAATACATGGTGCCCAAAGGCAAGCATATTCCTGTTGCCGAAGGGGATTTCATCCAGAAGGGTGAATACATCATGGATGGCAACCCGGCGCCGCATGACATCTTGTCAATCATGGGTGTAGAGGCGCTTGCCGACTACATGATCGACGAGGTGCAGGACGTCTATCGACTGCAAGGCGTGAAGATCAACGATAAGCATATCGAAGTGATCGTGCGCCAGATGCTCCAGAAATGGGAGATCCTCGACAGCGGTGAAACCACGCTGCTGAAGGGCGAGCACGTCGATAAGGCCGAATTCGACTTGGCGAACGAAAAGGCAGAGAAGAAGGGCGTGCGTCCGGCGAAGGGCGAACCGATCCTGCTAGGGATCACCAAGGCGTCCCTGCAAACGCGTTCGTTTATCTCGGCGGCTTCGTTCCAGGAAACAACGAGGGTGCTGACCGAGGCGTCCGTTCAGGGCAAACGCGACAAGCTTGTCGGCCTGAAGGAAAACGTCATCGTCGGTCGTTTGATCCCAGCCGGGACAGGCGGCGCGACCCAGTCCGTGCGCAAGATTGCGCAGGATCGGGACAACGTCGTGATCGAAGCCCGCCGTGCGGAGGCCGAAGCGGCCGCCGCACTCGCCGCGCCGTCTGAGGATGAAGTGATCGGTGAGGAAGTCATCGATGCCGGCATCGTCGACACCGTGGAGAGCCGCGAGGAGTAACAGCTCCGGCCTTTCAAAAGATCAGAAAGCCCCGCCATCATGGCGGGGCTTTTCGTTTCGCGCCGACTTTCTGTCGCGCTCTGATCGCAACCACTCCCTCCGCCCCACCATTTTCCAAAAATATCCCAACCCACTGCCCGGCAGGCAGGTTTCCCGCCGAAAGGGGAGGCATCTTTCCGCAGGAAAGACTGGGAAAGACCACCAACACGAGTGACACCTAACGACAGGTTTTCTATACATCCGAACGGCGGCGCGACCGTCTGCCGAAGATACCCGCGCTAAAGCGGTGCTGGCTGTTGACAACCCCCGCGACTCCCCATATACGGCGCCCACTTGGGCAGGGGTCTGACCCCGTATTGCCTGCATCAGAACTGAAGTGGTCACGATCCGGGCCTGTTTGCCCCGATCCTCTGGATACCCACCGCGTCGTTCCCTAGTGACGGGAGCGGTTGCGGTTTTGGCGTTGTGCGGACGCGCGTGGCGCTGTGAGAATTTGAAATGTGTTGCAACACGGGGAAAGAACCGGAATGCCAACGATCCAACAGCTGATCCGCAAGCCGCGGCAGCCGAAAGTAAAACGCTCTAAGTCCATGCACCTGCAGGGTTGCCCGCAGAAACGTGGCGTGTGTACCCGCGTCTATACAACGACGCCGAAGAAACCGAACTCTGCTATGCGGAAGGTGGCCAAGGTCCGTCTGACCAATGGCTTTGAGGTGATCTCGTATATCCCCGGCGAAAGCCACAACCTTCAGGAACACTCTGTTGTCCTGATCCGCGGCGGTCGTGTGAAAGACCTTCCGGGTGTCCGTTACCACATTCTGCGTGGTGTTCTGGATACCCAAGGTGTCAAAGACCGTAAGCAACGCCGTTCGAAATACGGCGCGAAGCGTCCGAAGTAAGGAGAGAGACGTATGTCCCGTCGTCACGCCGCCGAAAAACGCGAAGTTCTGCCAGACGCCAAGTTTGGCGACACAGTCCTGACCAAATTCATGAACAACCTTATGGTTGATGGCAAGAAATCCGCTGCTGAGCGTATTGTTTACAACGCTTTTGATCGTGTTGAAGACAAGCTGAAGCGCGCCCCGGTCGAAGTCTTCCACGAAGCGCTCGACAATATCAAACCGTCGGTTGAGGTTCGCTCTCGCCGGGTTGGTGGTGCAACCTATCAGGTGCCGGTTGAGGTTCGTCCAGAGCGCCGCGAAGCGCTTGCGATCCGTTGGTTGATCAAAGCCAGCCGCGCCCGCAACGAACACACGATGGAAGAGCGCCTTGCCGGTGAACTGCTCGACGCAGTGAACTCTCGCGGCACAGCCGTGAAAAAGCGCGAAGACACCCACAAGATGGCCGACGCCAACAAAGCGTTCAGCCACTACCGCTGGTAACACCAAACTCTGAGGACGAGCCCAATGGCACGCGACTATCCCCTCGACCGATACCGTAACTTCGGGATCATGGCCCACATCGACGCAGGTAAAACCACCTGCTCTGAGCGGATTCTGTTTTACACCGGCAAATCCCACAACATCGGTGAGGTGCACGATGGTGCGGCTACGATGGACTGGATGGAGCAGGAGCAGGAACGTGGCATCACGATCACGTCCGCTGCAACAACCACGTTCTGGGAGCGCACGGAAAACGGCGAAGAGCCTGACTCCGAAAAACACCGGATGAACATCATCGACACCCCCGGCCACGTTGACTTCACCATCGAAGTCGAACGCTCGCTGGCCGTGCTCGACGGTGCGGTTGCGGTTCTGGATGCGAACGCGGGTGTTGAACCTCAGACGGAAACGGTTTGGCGTCAGGCTGACCGCTACAAGGTTCCGCGTATTGTGTTCGTCAACAAGATGGACAAGATCGGCGCAGACTTCTTCAACTGCGTGAAGATGATCAAAGACCGGACCGGTGCGATTCCGGCCCCCGTTCAGATTCCGATCGGTGCGGAGAACGAGCTTGAGGGCATCGTTGATCTCGTCACCATGCAGGAATGGGTCTGGCAAGGCGAAGACCTTGGTGCATCCTGGGAAAAACGCGACATCCGTCCGGAGCTTGCCGACAAAGCCGCCGAAATGCGCGCTGAGTTGATCGAGACCGCCGTCGAAATGGACGACGACGTGATGGAAGCCTACCTCGAAGGGGAAGAGCCTGACATCGACACCCTGCGGAAACTGATCCGCAAGGGCACGCTCAGCTTGTCCTTCGTTCCGGTTCTCTGTGGTTCTGCGTTCAAGAACAAAGGTGTTCAGCCGCTTCTGAACGCTGTGATCGACTATCTGCCGTCCCCGATGGACGTTGTCGATTACATGGGCTTTAGGCCGGGCGACGAAACGGAAACCCGTGACATCCCGCGCCGCGCGGATGACTCGATGCCGTTCTCTGGTCTTGCGTTCAAAATCATGAACGACCCGTTTGTTGGCTCGCTGACGTTCACTCGGATTTACTCCGGTGTCCTGAACAAGGGCGACAACATCCTGAACTCGACCAAAGGCAAGAAAGAGCGCATCGGTCGTATGATGATGATGCACTCCAACAACCGCGAAGAGATCGAAGAGGCATTTGCCGGCGACATCATCGCGCTTGCCGGTCTGAAAGACACAACGACGGGTGACACCCTGTGCGATCAGCGGGAGCCGGTGGTTCTTGAAACCATGACCTTCCCCGATCCGGTTATCGAAATCGCGGTCGAGCCGAAAACGAAGGCCGACCAAGAGAAGATGAGCCAAGGTCTGGCCCGTCTGGCCGCTGAAGATCCGTCCTTCCGCGTGGAAACTGACCTTGAATCCGGTCAGACCATCATGAAGGGCATGGGCGAACTTCACCTCGATATTCTGGTGGATCGCCTGAAGCGTGAATTCAAGGTCGAGGCGAATATCGGTGCGCCGCAGGTGGCATATCGTGAAACCATCGGTCACGAAGTTGAACACACCTACACCCACAAGAAACAGTCGGGTGGTTCGGGTCAGTTCGCCGAAGTGAAGATGATCATTTCGCCGACAGAGCCGGGCGAAGGCTATTCATTCGAAAGCCGCATCGTTGGTGGTGCTGTGCCGAAGGAATACATCCCGGGCGTCGAAAAAGGCATCAACTCCGTCATGGATAGCGGCCCGCTGGCTGGCTTCCCGGTCATCGACTTCAAGGTCGCGCTGATCGACGGTAAGTTCCACGACGTTGACTCCAGCGTTCTGGCCTTTGAAATCGCGGCCCGCATGGGCATGCGTGAAGGCATGAAGAAAGCCGGCGCCAAGCTGCTGGAACCGATCATGAAGGTCGAAGTGATTACACCGGAAGAATACACCGGTAACATCATTGGCGATCTGACATCGCGTCGGGGGCAGGTGCAGGGTCAGGAAAATCGCGGCAACGCGATCGCGATTGACGCATTCGTGCCGCTGGCAAATATGTTCGGCTACATCAACAATTTGCGCTCCATGTCTTCGGGCCGCGCAAACTTCACGATGCAGTTCGATCACTACGAACCGGTTCCGCAAAACATCTCTGACGAAATTCAGTCGAAATACGCGTAAAGGGGCGCGCCCCTTACCGCTCCAAGTTAACAGGAGGCCATCATGGCAAAGGAAAAGTTTGAGCGCAGCAAGCCGCATTGCAACATCGGCACGATTGGTCACGTTGACCACGGCAAGACGACGTTGACGGCGGCGATCACGAAGCAATACGGTGATTTCAAGGCGTATGACGAGATTGACGGCGCGCCGGAAGAGAAGGCCCGCGGGATCACGATCTCGACGGCGCATGTTGAGTATGAGACGGAAAACCGTCACTACGCCCATGTCGACTGCCCCGGCCACGCTGACTATGTGAAGAACATGATCACCGGTGCGGCGCAGATGGACGGCGCGATCCTGGTGGTGAACGCCGCCGACGGCCCGATGCCGCAAACGCGTGAGCACATTCTGCTGGGCCGCCAGGTTGGTATCCCGTCGATGGTCGTGTTCCTGAACAAAGTCGACCAGGTCGACGACGAGGAACTGCTTGAGCTGGTCGAAATGGAAGTCCGCGAACTGCTGACCGAATACGACTACCCGGGCGACGATATCCCGATCATCGCAGGCTCGGCCCTGGCCGCTCTGGAAGGCCGCGACGACAATATCGGGTCTGAAAAGATCGCCGAGCTGATGAAGGCCGTGGACGAATACATCCCGCAGCCTGAGCGTGCGGTTGATCAGCCGTTCCTGATGCCGATCGAGGACGTGTTCTCGATTTCCGGCCGCGGCACGGTTGTGACCGGTCGTGTTGAGCGTGGCGTGATCAATGTTGGCGACGAGATCGAAATCGTCGG
>NZ_JBLUOA010000011.1:0-23798 GCF_048060095.1 Aliiroseovarius sp. YM-037
TCCTCCCAAACAGGATGAATCACAATCAGCCTCCAAAAGGAATCCCTCACGATTCAGGTTTTTCTAGAAACGCTTTAGTGTCACACCACCATTCCGATCATTTCGGTGCCGTGCCGGGATTACGCGAACGGACAGGTCTGCCCGTTTATGTTTCGCGTGCCTTTCCAGACGATGCATTTCAACCCGACGGGTTTTTGGAAGACGGGCAAAGGATTGCCGGTCTTACTGTCCTTCACACACCCGGTCACGCGAGCGATCACCTCTGCTTTGCGAGGCTGGATGGAGTGTTATTCACGGGCGACCACGTGATGAGTTGGAACAGTTCGATCGTCAGCCCCCCTGACGGCAACATGCGTGATTACTGCGACCAGCTTCAACGGCTTATTGATCGCGACGATAGGATCTGCCTGCCGGGTCACGGGCCCGTACTCCAGGATCCGCGCCCTTACATCGAACAGTTACTTGCCAACCGGATGCGCCGCGAGACCCAGATCCTCAAGCATCTCCTAAATACTTCCGATACAGTCCAGAATATCGCCGCTTCAGTCTACAAGAAATCTGACCTGCATATTGCAATGGCCGCCGAAAGGAATGTTGTGGCTCATTTACAGAAACTGCTTTCTGAATCGCGAGTGGCTCAGGAAAAAGGGATCTGGAGGGTAAATTAACATAAACTTCATTATGCGGTTTTATACTTAGTGTTGCGATAGTATATTTTCGTATGTATGCTGGGCTCCTCTCATAGAGGTTTCGCAGCATGCACTATCTGATCAAGAAGTTCCTCCCCTCGATCGCTGTCGCTTTGACTGTGGCAAGCTTTTCGCTGCTGGCACCCGCCCGCGCGCAGACCTACCCGATCGATTGCGCGATCCTCTTGTGTCTGTCTGGCGGCTGGCCCGCTTCTGTCCCTTGCGCCCGAGCCCGCGCCGAGTTCATCCGACGGATTACGCCTTGGCCAGTGGAACCGCCGCTGCAAATCTGGCGCTGTCCCATGGGCGCGTCCTATGAGAGCGATCGGCAATTAAACAACGCTGACCGCATCATTGAAGTCTTGTACCGGACCGACAGCCGTCGACCGCTCCAATCCTTGCCATTAGATAATCTCGTTCCTACCGACCTCGCCCTGCGGCTCGTTCAGGATCGCTCGGACATCGATATCAGCGGGCCAGAGTTCAATTTCGTGCGGTCCATCCGCGTCTTCGATGTAAGGTATGCACGACAGCACGAATCCGGGCGCGATGGGGATTGTAACCGAAGCGCGACCGTGGTCCTCGGCACCTATGGGACCCAAGGCGATTTCTCGTGGCAGCGATCTTCCATAACTGCCCTGCCCGACGCCCATGTGGGACTTGAACGTTGGGGCCAGAATTGCCCGGGTATCTATCACCGATCTGTCTTCGTCGATTGGCGTGACTATGAGGGCAACTACGGCTTCGAACAGGTGAACTACTAGCGCTGACAAAGACAGCGGTGCGATCAAACTGCGGAAATTTGAGCGTGCCGAGTGCTCAAACACCAGCCGTTCGCTGCTGTCGGTGGCAAGGTCCGAAGAGCGGACTTTGCTGACATTGGATTTTCGATCTTCGCTATCGCAGCATCTCCTTGCCATCCCAAAGCGATGGTTTCTGCAGCGCAGCGCAGCGCATTTTCCGTTTCTGGTCATTCTTTGCCGCGCAAAACGGTGAAGTTCCAGTAGCCTTTTCTCTGAGGTCAGCGTTGATAGATGAACCACTGGCAAGTCGGTCGTTGATTGATTGCCAGCAAAGTCCAATCTGCAGCGCTTCAAGTGACTCTGCTAGAGCGAGAAGAGAGGTTCCCCTAGTTTTCAAGACACGTGACTTTAACAGTTTCTGCCGTTTGATTGCGAAGCCAACAGGCGACAGCATGTCGTTTTGGTGTGCTTGCGTTATGGTTCTCAGGACATCTTAACGAACTCACACACGTCCCATCTGGCATGGTCGCGGATCTCCAATGGGAGCATCTCATATGTCGTTGTCCTCATCCACGGACATGTTTCTTTTGAGCAATCGGGTTTCCGGGGCGGGGTCCGCAACCCCCTCCTTTAGCGCCGTCGCTTCGGACCGCGATGCTCTCTTCACCACGCAAACCCACCAGCGTCATGCAGACCACCCAATAAGGCCCACAGGTGCTGATCCGGGACAAATGGGGTTCTTTGCACTTGAGTAGCGTTGGAGCCGACCGCTTTCTGCAGCACTCCTGATGTGCAGCACTTGGTCCGAGAGATTTGTTCGTGTCGCGTAGCCCTAAATTGTGAGATGAGAAGTCCAACGAAATCAACGGCTGTGCTTTGCCCTTAAATATGAGATTTTGCCTTTAATTCCGATATTTTTGCCCTTAACCCTGAGACAGGGTTCACAGGCATGTGCGGCAAATATCGATGGATGATGATCGCGAAGACTCCGTTGCCGCTGGTGCTGAGGAGGCGCGCAGGGCGGCCGTTCTGCGTCCGCTTGTTCATGCATATCTCAAAGGAACTGGCAGTCTGGAAAGTGGCATCAATGACGCTGTTTGGGAGCTTGGTGTCAGCAGGGCGACGGTCTGGCGCTGGATAAAGCGGCTGGCGGAAGAGGGTGGGCGTACCAGCGCCCTGGCTCCGCGGAAACGAGGCCGCCCGACCGGTACGACCTTGATATCTAGTAAGGTCGAAGCGGTGATCGAAGAGCATCTTCGCCGCTATTTCTTGCGCCGGGAGCGCTCCAGCCTGTCGCGTGTTGTGACTGAGATCCGCAGCGCCTGCTGGCAAAAAGGCTTGCAGCCGCCGACACGGCGGACGGTTCAGCGTCGTCTGGATGCGATGGATACCCGCGAAGTTGCGAAGGCACGAGAGGGCGCAAAGGCGGCCCGCCAGAAATTTGCGCCGGTCACAGGTGAGAACAAGGCCAGTCAGCCTCTCGAGATCGTGCAAATCGACCATACGCCTGCGGACATCATTCTCGTCGACAGTTTTGAGCGCCAACCAATTGGCCGGCCTTGGGTCACGCTGGCGATCGACATCGCAACGCGGATGGTAACTGGATACTACACCTCTCTGGAGGCTCCTTCGCGATTGACAGTGGCGCTTTGCCTGACACAGGCTGTGGCCCCCAAGGCGGAACTTCTGGCGGAATTGGCGTGCAATATTCCTTGGCCCGCACAAGGCAAACCGCTCAGCCTCCACGTCGACAATGGCCGCGATTTCCGGTCGCATGCCTTTCGGTCGGCATGTGCGGAATGGGGGATCGATCTGGTCTATCGGCCGCCAGGCAGTCCTCATTTCGGAGGGCACATCGAACGATTGATCGGCACGATGATGGGGGCCGTGCACCTGTTGCCTGGAACAACGCAATCCTCGGTCGCGGCCAAGGGCGACTACGATGCCGAAGGCATGGCCGCGATGACTTTAGGCGAATTTGATCGCTGGTTTGCCCTGGAAATCTGCCGCTACAACAACAGCATTCATTCAAGTCTTGGCTGTACGCCCGTCGCCAAATGGGAGGTGCTCTCAGAGGAAATGATGGGCGACATCCCCTTCGAGATGGAAGCCTTTCGGGTAAGCTTCTTGCCGAGCGAACTGCGCAAGGTCAGGCGTGACGGCATCCATCTGTTCCAGATACGGTACTGGTCGGATGCGCTTGCAGGCCACATTGGGCGCGGGGATGGGAAGGTGGTCGTTCGCTACGACCCTCGCGATATCTCAATGATCTGGGTCGAATTGGACGATGGCCGATATGTTGAGGCGCGTTACAGAAACTTGGAAATTCCGCCCGTGCCGCTCTGGGAATATCGCGAAGCCATGAGGAAGGCCCGTGCCCTTGGCAAATCCGGGTCCAATGAGCTGGTCCTGGCTGAGCTGATCCGACAGCAACGCCAGATCGAGTTTGAAAGCCGGGGCCTGACGAAGGCCGAACGCCGATCCCGTGAAAGAAAAGGGACATTGGAGGGCACCAACTCGGCTGTCTCGAAAACCGAAGGGCTGCGCCCGATCGACACGGGTGATACATCGCGCCCATTGTTCAAAGTGGAGAGATGGTGAATTGAGGGCAGGGACAACAGAGGAAGACGGTCGGATCGCCCTCATTCAATCGGATATCTGGATTGGCTTTCCGCGGGCGGAACAGGTGTTGGAACGCTTGCAGGGCATGATCGAAGCGCCACGACAAACCCGTATGCCTGGGCTTCTTGTGCATGGCGCCTCCGGGATCGGAAAGACGATGATCGCCCGAAACCTGTCGCGCAAGTACGCACCAGAATACGATCCGGCGTCGGGCATCACCCGCACACCGCTTCTGCTGTTGCAAGCGCCACCCGCACCTGATGAACGGCGGTTTTACCTGCACATCCTGGCCGCCGTCGGCGCCCCGGCGACGGCACTGAGCGCCCGCGCTCAAAATGTGGCTTCCCTAGAGGTCCGTGTCATTGCGCTCTTGCGTGACCTTGGCCTGCGGATGATCATGATCGACGAGGTTCACAACCTCTTGGCCGGGACCCACCGCGAACAGCGCCGCTTTCTCAATGTTCTGCGGTATCTCAGCAATGAACTCGAAGTGTCGCTGGTCTGCCTCGGGGTCAGCGAAGCCGTGGATGCTATCCGTGGTGATATCCAGCTTGCCAGGCGGTTGGATGAACATCACCTGCCGAACTGGCGCGACGATGCCGAGTTCTCGGACATGATCCAGACACTCATCGCGGCAATGCCCCTCGAGAAGAAATCCAATCTTCATTCGGCATCGAATTTGTCATCTCCGCCAGCCGCTTGGTTTGAACGCGGCAGTATGGGCAGTAGTAATCTGAGAATGAGGCCATCGGCACTCTGGCCGCGCTTGTCTCGAGGTCACCATAGAGCGCGCCGCAGATATTGTCTGAAACACGTTCGAAAGCGGCTTCCTTGCGCGCGACAATCTCGGCACCCTCTGGTGTGTCTAGCCCCACAAAGAGATCAAACCCGCCCGACGTATCGCCCGCGACATACTTTCGGAAGCCGATTGGGTTTTCGAGCGGCTCGAGCTCCAATTTTTCTGGCAGAAGGGAGGGCACGGTGCGCAAGGCTGCATATCCCGCAACAATCGCGCCGAGCGTCAAAAGGGTCGATCGCTTTTTGGAATCCATGCCACGCCCTTCGTTACTCCATGCCGCAGTCTGCGTATCGTCAAGTCATGGCGCTGGTCAACATTACAAACTGATACAATTCTCGCCGTGAAATCAGGATGTTGAGAAGGTATAAATTATGACATCGCTGTCGCGCGACAAGCAGTGCAGGTGGAGAAGACTATGTACCGATTAGGAATACTTGCAGCTTTATTCGCTACACCGGCCTTGGCCGACCCGGATGGCTACGGCCACATGTCCGGCTGGGGATATGGAATGGGCATGATGTTCGGTCCGATCCTCTGGATCATCGTCTTGGGTCTGGTGGTCGCAGGTATCATTTGGTTCGTTCGCGGCTCTGGCGTTGGAGACCAAAGACCGGGAAAATCTGATGCCATAAGCGCACTCGACCTGCGTTTCGCCAAGGGTGAGATCGACGCAGACGACTATGCCGCCAGGAAAAAGCTGCTGACCGACACATAGCCACGCAGGGCGAAAAACGGGGAGGGAAGACCTCGTCACTCTCTCAAACAGGCTGAGCCCCACATCCAACTGAATGGAAGTAGCACAAGTGACCGGCAAACAACTTGGCATGCTCGCTGCCGGAGGATCCGCTGTCCTCCTGCTGGCCGCACTTGTTTTTCAGGCGCTTGGCTATGCACCTTGCGCGATGTGCATCTGGCAAAGATATCCGCATGGCGTGGCAATTGCTGTCGGCGCGCTCCTGGCCGTCGGATTGTCACCCGTAGGTCTCATGGTCATCGGTGCTGCAGCCGCGGCTACCACGTCCGCCATTGGCGTTTATCACACCGGTGTCGAACGAGACTGGTGGCAGGGTCCGACATCTTGCACGGGATCGGGATTGGATCTGTCGAACCTTTCCGGATCGGACCTCCTTCCGTCGGCATCATCAGGTCCATCAACTCTGGTGATGTGTGACGATGTCGCATGGGAATTTCTCACTCTGTCAATGGCCAGTTGGAACGCCTTGTGGAGCGCTGCTCTCGTCGGGCTATGGCTCCTCGCATTCGCTCGAGAATGGCAAAATCGCCAGGCTCAGAGTACGTATTCGGTCACCTAGCCTTGCCAGTAGGCAATAGTTTCGGCGACGACCGTCAGTAACGCTACCGAAAGCCCAAAGCTCAGTATTGCAAGAATGGTCACGCCAACATTCCGTGGGCCAAGTCTGACGTATGGCCGTAGGGCCTGGGACTGCTTGATTGTTGTGACGTACAGCGGCAGCGCACTCACCATCGTGGCGTAGAGATAAACACCCGAGATGTTTTGAAAGAAAGCAGAGCGCGCAAGCGTCGGCGCGACAACGCTCAAAGCCGTTTTGCGACTACCACCAAACGACCCGAACCAATCCGCCGAAAATGTGTAGATTAGGGTGTGCAGTGCGAGAAACAGAAAGACCCGAACCCCGATATCCACCAATACAAACATGCTTGGATCGCGGTGATGCCCCGTGCGCTGTTGCGCAACGGCAAATAGGAAGAAGCTCACATAGTTGATGACAAAGACGACCGGCAGACCGTTAGTTGCAACCTGTCTAAGAAACCGCCCAAGCGCGGGACCCCCTCCAAGCAATGCTGAACCAAAACCCGGGGCGAGGAAGACATAGAGACAGACAACTGGAACCAGCGCTGCGAGGCTGAACAACAGGACGTTTCTCACGAAATGAACACCTGGCATATCCGTGGAAAAGTATCGTTCCATGTGGCTAGGCTGACATAGCGATCACAGCAAGTCGACCTGCATGCATCTGGCTTTGAGAAGGGACAGTTATCACTCGTGACTGGCATGCTTCGTCTGGTCCACCGGAAATGTCTGCATGGCGCGCTTCGAGATGCTGCCGACGTTACACAAGCGCGTGTGAAACAGACTTTCTTCTTGAATTACCAGTACATGTAGAATGTACCATCGGCTGAACGGAGCGCGCCGCGAGCTCGCCAATTGACAAAGAAAACCGGAATTGGACCAAATGCTTACGAGGCGACATTTCATCGTGACCGGTACGGCGCTGTTCTCAACGCCGATCGCATCTCCAGTGCTTGCAGACACTTGGCCGACGGCGTCGCAAAAAGCGGCCTGGGATGCGCAGGTGACGCCTGCGAATTTCGATCTCGAGACCTCGAACCCTTGGGGTCTGCAACCGCGTTTCCTGCCGCGTCGGGTTGAAGCGCGAGCTGGTCTGACGGCCGGAGACATCCATGTCGATGCAGTGGCACGGTATCTCTATCATATTGAAGAGGGCGGGACAGCGATGCGCTATGGCGTGGCAATTGCCCGCGGCAATCTTTACGAGCCGGGGACCTACACGATCCGACGCAAGGTTGAGTGGCCGCATTGGACGCCAACCAAGTCCATGATCGAACGCAATCCGGAATACGCCGAATTCGAAGATGGCCAGGAACCCGGACCAAGGAACGCCCTTGGATCACGCGCACTCTACCTCTTTGTGGGGCAGAGGGACACCTATCTGCGTATCCACGGCACACCGCAGGCACGATCCATTGGCGGACGCGCCAGTTCGGGATGTGTCCGCATGGTCATGGCGCATATCAATGAGCTTTATCCCCGAGTCGCCATCGGTTCGACCGCATTTCTCTACTCGGCTGAAGAAAGCGTCACCGCGCGCAGCTAGTTTTCAGCTTAGCGGATGGGCCTGTTTAGTCTCTAAAGCTACGCGGCCGTTTTGACGCAGATCGGATTGCCGCCAGCTGTCCTGAGCGGCAAGAGCGTGTCCTCGACCGGCCCGGAATGCATGTACCAGTAACAATTGTCTTCCGGGCGTAGCCGCGCGGTCGCGATGTCCTGGTTCGGAGCAGCAAGTGCCGCTACTTGTTCCGGGACCGGCGGGAACGATGCCGAACCCTGTGAATTCGAGAGAGATTCCGAACAGGCCCCAAGCGCCAAACCGATAGAAAGAAGAACTGCGCTTCGCTTGTACATAAACTGACTGTCCTGCTGGTTTGAATTCTCAGATGCATCTTTCTCGCATCCAGCCGCATGTGGCGCAATGCAACGGCAGGACTAAAGGCGAATTTCCGGAGAAAAGTGGCCAAAAATCAATGGTTTTTCCCCGAAGCAGGCGCGACCCTTCGATCTCCGATTTTTGTTTCTCTCAGCCAAAACTTTTTCCTTGAACCTCCAGTTGCTAGAGGGCGTATGCAAGACACTTCAACGTGACTTTGAGAAAACATGATGCGGCTTGATGTCACTTACTAAAGGTGTGGTCACGCAAGGATGCTGTCCCATCGGACGAAGAATTCTGGTGCAAAGCGCAACGCAGTTCGCAGACGCAACGAGGGCCCGTGGGAGAAACAAGAAATGATTGTAAGAATTGAGAGATTTCTACGCCTCGTTGGCATAGCCGCAGCCTGCATACTTATCCCCGCTCAGATACTTGTCTCATTGAGCTATCTGACCGGTCGCCGGATTATCCACTTTGGCACGACACCACTGCAGGAACTTGAGTGGCACATCTTCCTGGCACTCATCTTTCTTTCGTTCGGCCCAGTTTACCTGGCCAATCGCCATGTTCGCATCGATGTATTCAGGGAACGGTTTTCCGAGCGAACACGCGCTTATGTTGAACTCATCGGTATCTTCTTTGCCCTCATCCCATTCGCGCTGGCATTGACATATTTCGGTGCAAGCTTTGCCTGGAAGGCTTACCTAGTCGACGAAGGGTCCCGCGCAGCGCTTGGTCTGCCCAATCGTTGGATTATCAAATCGATGATACCAATAGGCGGGCTTTTAATGCTGCTGGCTGGGCTCGTCAAAGCAAAACAAAGCCTGTCAACTCTTCGCGGGACAGCGGTAGGGACGGGCGCATGATCGAACTATTGCCTCTTTTCATGATCCTCTCGCTTGTTGTGTTTCTTTTTTCAGGCTACCCGGTAGCCTTGGTCCTGACCGGCGTGACAACGGTTTTTACGGCGCTCGCCATTGGGCTGGACCTCATGTCGGTCGCCAAGCTGCAGCTGTTTACCTTAAGGTCTTTTGCGTTACTGGCAGACAGCTTGATTTTTCCGGCTGTGGTACCCCTGATTTTGATGGGCGTGATACTTGCACGCAGCGGACAAATCGAGAGTTTTATGGGAACACTCTCGCATCTCTTGCGCCGAGTGCCAGGTAGTCTTCCAATAACAGTCCTAGTCGTCGGTATCTTGATTGCTCCCTCCGCCGGTCTGATTGGCGCTGCGGTCGGCACCCTCACGATTGCAACGCTCCCAACACTCTTGGCGCAGCGATACAGCGCCTCCGTCGCGACAAGTGCCGTTGCAGCAGCCGGGACGCTTGGGGTGATCCTGCCGCCTGCGGTTATGCTGTTTTTCCTGGCTGATCTGGCGGAATTGCCAATCCTGGAGACCTTCACTGGAGTCCTGCTACCGGCAGGATTGTTGTTCGCACTCTATGTAGTGTATTTTGTCATCCGGGGTCGGTCCGCCCCCGCGGAAGTACAGATACCCCAACCGACGCGGCTGACACTTAAGTCCATGATCAGCATCTTGGGGCCTATTTTTATTGTTGGCGCCGTACTAGCATCCATCGCAACCGGGTGGGCAACGCCAACGCAATCGGGGGCCATCGGCGCGTTTGCCGCATTTTGCATGATGATATTGACGCGCCCGCTGACGTGGAATTTGTACAAGAAAATTTGCGTCGAGACAGCGACAATCGTCGCCATGGTTTTCCTGATCATCCTTGCGGCCAATGCCTTCACACTGGTCTTCCGGATTTTGGACGGTGATGAAATGGTCGAGGGTTTTCTATTTGCTCTCAATCTTGGAACTTGGGGGACACTGCTCTTCGTACTTGCCGTCGTATTTATCCTCGGTTTTTTCATCGACTGGCTGGAGATTGTTGTGATATCACTCCCGCTTTTCATGCCAGTTCTCGTCGACTTGGACTTTTCTCAACACGTAGGTTCCCCGTTGATGATCAACGTCTGGTTGGCGACGTTGTTTGCATTGGTGCTTCAAACATCCTTCGTCACGCCCCCGTTCGGGTTTGCATTGTTTTTTCTGCGGGGATCCGCACCACCGGGTGTGTCAATGGCAGACATCTATAGAGGTGCAGTTCCAATTGTCGGATTGCAGCTCGTTGTATTGGCGTTGGTTCTCCTTTTCCCCTGGCTTGCTACCGCAATCGCTTCTGGTCTGCGATAAGCAGCAATTTAGAAGACCAAAGCGACTGAAGGTCAGGCCACATAGTGCAGGGGAAAGGAGGTGAGACTTACCCAAGGATACAATAACACAATGAGTAGCGACAAACGTCGCGTTTTCCCTTGAACCTCTAGTTGCTGTAGGTCGTATGAACCCCCCACAGTTTCGAATCCGAGGATAATCCATGCCACATGACGGTGCACAAAACAGTCAGGACCATTCGCCTGCATCCGAGGACACCTGCGACAGCTGCGGCGGCGGAAAGGCCATTGAGCCAACGAAGGTACAAGCCTCGGATGGTCGCAGCTTCCATGTCAGCGGTCTGGATTGCGCCGAAGAGGTGTCCATCCTGAACCGGGTCGTCGGACCCGCGGTCGGTGGCACGGAGTACCTCGCATTTGACGTCATCAATGCGCGAATGACAGTTCTGGATGGCGGAGAGAACCCGTCCTCAGACAAGATCATTGATGTTGTTGCAACTACCGGGATGACGGCCAAACCATGGGATGCCGAAGACGCCAGCGCAGATCAGGCCGCACATCTGAAGAAACAAAAACTGTTCACTATGCTCAGTGGCGGCTTCTGGGCTGCGGGTTTTCTGTACCACATCGTCGAAACAGGATTTGAAGGCGCAATCGGTTTGTTCTCCGGTCATGGCGAAGCGCCGATGCCCATGGCTGAAGCAGGACTGTTCGCGATAGCTATCCTTTTTGGCGTCTGGCTGGTCGCACCCAAAGCATGGTCGTCGGCGCGCCGGCTCTCTCCTGACATGAATCTGTTAATGGTGGTGGCTGTGGCTGGTGCCATCGGGCTTGGCGAGTTTTTCGAGGCCGCAACGGTAGCCTTCTTCTTTTCGCTCTCGCTGTATCTTGAAAGCTGGAGTGTCGGGCGGGCGCGCAATGCTGTCTCCGCGCTGCTCGACCTTGCACCTCCAACAGTCCGGGTGCTCGATGATGATGGTTCGGAAGCCGACGTTCCCGCTGCGGCGGTGGCTGTTGGCGCACGGTTCGTCGTAC
This sequence comes from Aliiroseovarius sp. YM-037, assembly GCF_048060095.1. Taxonomy (NCBI): domain Bacteria; kingdom Pseudomonadati; phylum Pseudomonadota; class Alphaproteobacteria; order Rhodobacterales; family Paracoccaceae; genus Aliiroseovarius; species Aliiroseovarius sp. YM-037. Next base: position 11,276 of record NZ_JBLUOA010000011.1, read on the forward strand.
GTGGCGGGGATCGTATTCCTCTCGATGGAGAAGTTGTCGACGGGGCAGGGGCCGTCGATCAGGCGCCCATCACGGGCGAGAGCGCACTGGTGCCGAAAGAAGCAGGCGATGATGTCTACGCAGGCACGATCAATGGCGAGGGCACTCTGACCGTGCGGGCTACCAAGCTTGCCACTGACACGGTGTTGTCCAAGATTATCCGCATGGTAGGCGATGCCCATTCGCGCCGTGCCGAGGTCGAACAATGGGTAACAAAGTTTGCCCGCATCTACACACCGGTTGTGATGGTGCTCGCCATGCTTATTGCCTTTGTCCCCCCGCTTGTCGCGGGCGGTGACTGGGGCTTCTGGTTCTACAACGCGCTGGTTCTGCTGGTCATCGCCTGCCCGTGCGCCCTGGTGATCTCCACGCCGGTCTCTATCGTCGCCTCCCTTGCCGCCTCGGCGCGCAACGGCGTGCTGATCAAGGGCGGGGCCTATGTCGAAGCGCCCGGTCGCACCACTGCACTGGCCATGGACAAGACCGGCACGATCACGATGGGGGAACCTGAGGTTGCGGCCATATACCCGCTCGGCGGAACAACCGAGCGCGATCTGATGGCACGGGCCGTTGCCCTCGAGGCGCGCTCGTCGCATCCGCTCGCACGAGCCATCCTGGGCCGGGCGGAACAGGATGGGATGCAAGTCGTCGCCGCCGAAGATACCCGTACAGTGCCTGGACGCGGTCTTGAGGGCGAGCTTGATGGCCAATTGATCTGGTTGGGTTCGGACCGGTTTGCCGAGGAAAAGGGCCTTGGCGGAGACATCCCGACAGACCTGCGCGATCGGATCGAAGGGGCGGGGAGCACGCTGGTTGCCATAGGCGATGCCAATGGAGTGAGCGGTGTGCTGGAACTGCGCGACCGGATCCGGCCCGATGCCAAGGGGATCGTTGCTCGTCTGCATGCGCAGGGGGTCAAGAAGATCGTGATGCTTACCGGCGACAACGCGGCAACAGCAAGGGCGGTTGCCGCTGAAGTGGGGATCGACGAGGTGCGCGCCGAACTCCTGCCCGAGGACAAGGTCACCGCCATTGAGGAACTGGTGACACAGTACGGAACTGTCGCGATGATCGGGGATGGTGTGAATGATGCGCCGGCGATGGCACGCGCGCATTACGGCATCGCTATGGGAGCCGTGGGATCGGACGCCGCAATTGAAACGGCCGATATCGCGCTGATGACAGACGACATTGGCAAAGTGCCATGGCTGATCGGGCATTCCCGCCGAACCATGGCAATTATCAAGCAGAACATCGGGCTGTCTCTTGCGACCAAGGCCGCATTCGTGGTGGCAACAGCCTTCGGCATGGCCTCGATGTGGGGCGCGATCGCGGCCGATGTCGGCGTTTCCCTTCTCGTTGTCGCCAACGCCTTGCGGCTGCTGCGGGCGCGCGAAGGCGATACTGGGCCGCGTGGCGGACAGCAAATTGGAACAGAAATGGCAAAAGGCACGCTGGCGCATGGTCACTAACACAATGGCTGGCGAGAATCCGTGAGAAAGGGCGGCTTGTGACTTATCGATTTGATTGACCGTTGGGTGCCGGCTATTGCCCCTCGGTCAATAGAGCCCTGACCGACCAAAGCGTCAATTGGGTCAGCGGTAGCTAGAGTTCGGTCTGTCCCAAACTACCGACCTTATCGTACCCTGAACCGGCAAGGGCAAAAAACCTGCCAAATCCTCAAGGGTTTTGCCGGGGTTTTGTCCAGACTAAGTAATTGACCTGGCATGGGGTGGGTTAGGGCAGGGCAGCAAAAAGGTCGCTTATGTCCCGCGATAATTGTCACAAGCATCAACACCTTCTGCGACCACATCGAGAAGGACGTCCACATCATTCAAAAGAGCTGTAATGCGCGGGCTGCTGATACGGTAGCGGATGAAACGTCCATCACGGTCGCTGGCGACAAGCCCACAATCCAGAAGACACCGGAGATGGTTGGAGACATTTGGTTGCGATAACTTCGTACAAGTCACAATCTCATGAACGGCCAACGGCGCATCGCATAAGGCGTCGAGAATCGCGAGGCGGCTTGGGTCCGCAAAACCGCGAAACAGCTTCGCTCTTCGCTCAATAGCGGTTGTCCCACTATTGCAGCAGGCGACAATTTGATCCATATCACTACTCACTGATATATTATTTCTTTTCCCACTTTAGCAGGAGAACTGCGATCATGGCCAACGCAGAAAGCGCGATAGCAGATATCCCATCCTTCCGTTACCGCGTTTCCGGTATGGATTGCGCCAAGGATGCCGCCCAGATCGAGCGGGCGGCGCAATCTGCAGGTATCGCGCCTGACGCCGTGAAAGTGTCTACTGCAACGCACATAATGACTTTGACAGCTCCCGAAGCGCGCTTGCCGGAAATTGAAAAAGCCGTCGAGACAACAGGGTATGGGTTTGACCGCATCGAAAGCGACGAAGATATTCAGCAAGGTGCGGCCCATCAGGACCCTGGCTATCGCCGCGCGCTCTGGATCGTTGTGATCCTGAATGTTGGTTATGGCGTTCTTGAAATGATCGGCGGGTTCATTGCCGGATCACAGGCCGTGAAGGCCGACGCGTTGGATTTCATCGGCGACGGCGCAATCACCTTCCTCGGCCTGTTGGCCATCGGCTGGAGCCTCGCTTGGCGAGCGCGGTCGGCCCTGATCCAGGGCATCTTCCTCGGCCTGCTTGGTCTTGGAGTCTTTGGCACGACCATCATAAGGGCATTCGAGCCGACAACCCCAGACGCCACTTTGATGGGGATTCTGGGCCTGATTGCTCTTGTGATAAATGTCATCTCCGTGCTGCCGTTGCTGCGGTACCGCAAGGGCGACGCGAACATGCGCGCTGTCTGGCTGTTCTCGCGCAACGACGCCATCGGCAACGCCGCAGTCGTTATCGCCGCCGGGCTGGTGGTTTGGCTAGGCAGCGCATGGCCCGATCTCATCGTAGCCTTCGGGATCGCCGGACTGTTCCTGCACTCGTCATGGGCGATCATCCGCGACGCGCGGGCCGATCTGAAGGCGGTGGCATGAACAGCCGCGTTCTCGGTGGGCTTTGCGCCATCGCCGCGTTTGGTGTTGATCAGGGCACCAAGGCTCTTGCCCTGAACTCCCCGGCGCTTGAGAACGGGGTCGAGGTTCTGCCCTTTCTCAACCTCGTGCGGGTTTTGAACGATGGGGTCAGCTTCGGTATGCTCGGCGGGGTCGTACCCTGGTGGGGTCTGGTCGCACTTGCTGCCGTGGTCGTGGCATGGCTGCTGATCTGGCTGTGGAAGGCTCCGGACAGGCTGACAGGTGCGGCGCTCGGTCTGATCATCGGAGGCGCGCTTGGCAATATCCTTGACCGTCTGCGCTATCAGGCCGTCCCTGACTTTCTCGACTTCCATTACGGGTCATACCACTGGCCGTCCTTCAACTTGGCTGACGTGGCGATCTTTTGTGGGGCAGCATTGCTGTTCTGGGACAGCTTTCGCACCTCGAAAGTCAGGCCGGAAAATCGGGAACAAGACAATCGCAAGGGAGATGTCACGGGGGGATAACAGCTAACAGGCAAAGAACTTTGGGAGGGAATTCGGCTTGAGATTTTTGGATTGGATTGACCGTGGCATTCGCGGCATCGGCGTCGTGACTGCGTGGCTGACAGTTGTTTCGATTGCTGCTTATGGCGCGCTTCAGATGCTGGATCGCAAGCTACAACTTGGCGTGTCGAGCTATTTGCCGGACCTGTCCACGTCACTGCTGTTCATCCTAATTTTCTTGACCTTTGGGTATACCTATCTGCGCGACGGTCACGTGCGCGTTGATGTTCTTCGCAGACATTGGTCCGCCCGCCGCATTGCTTGGATCGAACTGATTGGCGGCCTTTTTGTCCTTCTGCCGCTCGCCGCCATCCTGACCTACTACGGATGGGACGGTTTGATGCGCACCACGAAATACGCGGAAACCCAGTTGTGGGCACAACGCATTGCCGGGGTCATCGGCCCCATCTTGCTGGCTCTTGCCGGGATGATCGTAGCCCTTCGCAACATCGCCTTTCTGACAGGGAGACGTGCGCAAGGTGCACCGGAACAAGCAAGCGGCCTGCACAATGGTGAATGAGGTCCTCACGGTTGCCATGCTTGTCGTGATGGCGATTGGGGTTTTCAGTGGCTTTCCGGTGGCGCTGGTGCTCGCGGGGACAGGCTTCTTGGGGTTTGTCGCTGCGGTTTGGGTGGGGATCACTGATTTTCAGCATCTGGGGCTGATCTACCTGCGGGCCCGTGGTGTACTGACCAATGAATCAGTCCAATTCACCAGCGTTCCAATGTTGATTTTTCTTGGCCTGATCCTGAATGCCAGCGGGATTGCCGAAACCATGTTTCGCTTGCTGGGGCGTCTTCTGACAGGCGTTCCCGGTCGCTACGCCATTGCGACTTTGCTGATCGGCCTCGTTCTTGCGCCCGCCGCCGGGGTGATCGGTGCTTCCGTCATAACTGTGGCGTTGGTGGCCTATGCCCCGATGATGGCGTCGGGCTACGCACCGCGAACCGCAGGAGGCGCTGTCGCAGCTTCTGGAGCATTGGGTGTCGTGTTCCCGCCAGCCGTGATGCTGTTCTTCATCTCGAACGTGTTCTATCTGCGCATCGGATTGATGTATGTGGCCCTCATCGTACCTGTGCTTCTGATGGTCATGGCCTTCGCGGTCTACTTTGCGGTCACCTTGAGAAAAACGGTCGAAATCCCGCTGGACACACCCAAGACCAATCTTGTGTCAGACCTCTTGTTTGTACTCGCGTCTGTCGCGGTCATCGCATCCATTCCGCTCAGCATCATTCTGGGCTTTGCGACACTAACAGAGGCGGCTGGAGTAGGGGTTTTTGGCGCGCTATTGGTCGCGCTGGCGCGAAAGCGCTTGTCTTTCTCATCGTTGAACTCTGTCACGGTGCAGACAAGCACGATGACGTCGATGGTCTTCTTCATCGTATTGGGCGCATCGGTATTCTCGCTCAGTTTCCACCTGGTCGGTGGACCGGACGTCATCTTCGAGTGGATATCCGCATTCGATCTCACCCGGTGGGAACTGTTGGCGATCCTCCTTGGCGTGATCATCATACTTGGGTTTGTTTTTGACTGGATCGAGGTGCTGCTGGTCTTTGTACCCGTACTGATGCCGATTATTTCAGAGCTCGACTTCGCAGATCACGTCGGCTCTGCCTACTTTGCGCAGATCTGGATCGCTGGCCTGATTGCGTTGGCCTTGCAAACGTCCTTCCTGACGCCTCCTTTCGGCTATGCCCTGTTTTTTGCTAAGATGGCGGCACCGAAGGGTATCAACCTATCCGATATCTATCGCGGAGCGGTACCTCTTGTTGCCATTGAGATTGTATTGATCGTGGCGCTGATCTCGTTTCCTCAGCTTATCACTTGGCTGCCTGAGATGGCCCTTGGGACCGCAGATATGCCGCAGCTGATACAGCGGTGACAGATGTTGCATACTTTGGGTATCGGCTGTGATTGATCCTATTGGGAGCGAAATTGCTTGAACCTCTAGTTGCTAGAGGTTGTAGCATGTGTGTTGAGCTGTGGAGGAGCTAGACTTGCGATAGCAATCTCGCCTGTTTCAAAGATCTTCTGATCGTGTCCTAGAGAGAGTGACAAGAGAAGTAGAGCGTCTCCTGCGTTGCAAGAAGAGCATCGACGCAAGGAGATCAGCGGCAGTATTTTTGGTCGAGCAGAGTGCTCGGCCGGACAAGGTTTGGCCGGTACATGAAGAGCGATAAGCAAATCGAAGTGTTCGCGGGCGTCGCCAGTTGTCAGAGGCAAGCGCGATGGAACAAGTGGTTGTACTTGCCGATTGCCTTGGCGTTGTCTGTCGGCAGCCTTTTTTCTGGAAGCCTTGCCCTTATTGCCATCGCATTGCTCTACGCTTCGGACGTGGTCGAGTTGTTGATGAGTTCAGCGGCGACTAGGCTGACACGACGTCAGAAAGAGGACCGCGTTGTTCTAGGATATGGGCGATTGGAAATTGCGACAGAGTTGGCGAATTGTGTTGCCGTGGTACTGCTATCCGCTTCGGTCATTTACCACGGCGTTATGCGCCTAAATTCCCCTCATCTGGCGCAAGGCTGGATCATAGTGGTGCTCGTCTCTGTCTTGATAGGGATTGAGTTACTGGTGTTCTCGAAACCGGCACCAACATCGTGGCGCCGACGTAAAATCGGCACATCACCGCCCCTATGGTCAGACCGTTTAGCGTTCTTGCTACCAGTTCTCGCTGGCGGCGTAGCTATTTTGTTGCTTGGTTCCGGGCGAACTGACACGATTATTGCAGTTTTATTGTCCGGCGCGCTTCTTTGGTTCGCCCTCCGCGGTATTGGGGAGGCGCTTAGATCGTCGCTGCTTGGAGCGCCATCAAACCTGGATGCGGCAGATGTTGTGCAACAAATAATTTCCGTAGAAGGGGTGCAAGATATTCATCATCTACACTTCTGGCGGCTCCCGGAACAGAGACTGGCCATCGACGCTCATGTCGTTGTCACAGTACCGAATTGGCCTAAAGCCGAAGCCATCGGGGATCACATCGAAGCAATTCTAATCCATAAGTTCGGAGTAGAACACAGCACCCTCGAGATGGAAACGCCGGACAGGGAGCTGGATTCTTGCCATGTTTACGGCACTTGAGCTTGTTGACATTCATGCACGCCCGCAGCAGTTGGAAAGTCTTTCGCTCGCTGGCAACGGTTGATCCAAAATCAACTTTTTAATATTCTTGCCTTAATCAATTAGTCCGAAAAAGGGGCATCGAGCAGTGATGATTGACAGACTTCCGAGACGTTTCTTTCTCTTGGGTGGCGTGGCGGCCTTTCTCTCGGGATGCGCCAGCAAGTTTCGCTCGTACAACGGTCCAGAAGTGACGCGCGTGCGCCTCTACAAGTCGCAAAGACTGCTGGTGCTTGATGGCACGGAGGGCGTTTTGCGCACCTATCCGGTTGGCTTGGGGTTCGCGCCGGAAGGACACAAGCAATTCGAGGGCGATGGACGCACGCCTGAAGGTGCGTACACCATCGACCGCCGCAATCCGGACAGCCTGTTTCATCTGTCTGTCGGAATTTCCTATCCGAACGAGGAGGACATCGCCTTTGCTGAAGCGCAGGGCAAATCTCCTGGCGGTGATATCTTCATCCATGGCGGTCCCCGAAAGGGCATCGACCCGATGAACAAGCGGGACTGGACGGCTGGATGCATCTCGGTCACCGATCGGCAGGTCGAAGATGTCTATGCAATGGTGCGCGATGGGACACCTATCGAGATTTATGCCTAGCAGCTTCTGAGACTCACTGAAGCTCAACCGGATCAGGCAAATCGGCGGCGCAGCGCAACATTGATCCCTTCAATGGCGATCACCATGATGACCACTGCAATCGTCACGCTCGCCGCCTTATCGTATTGGAACGAGCGCACATAGGTCTGAATGTAGAACCCGATCCCGCCAGCCCCGACGATGCCAAGGATCAGCGACTCTCGCAGGTTCAACTCGAACCGAAAGATCGTGTCGCGGGCCACGACCGGGGCCATTTGCGGCCAGATCGCATAGCGCAAACGCAACAATGGCCCGGCTCCGGCACTCTCCAAAGCGGCAATCGGAGCACGGGACACGCCATCAATCGCTTCGGCGTAGAATTTGGCCAGCATGCCTGTCGCGTGAAACGCCACCGCTATGATGCCGGGCAATGGCCCCAGCCCAACCGCGCCCACCATCAACATCGCCACCAGGATCAGCGGGATCGCGCGGATAAATGCCAGGACGGTGCGGACAGGTCGGTGCACCGCTGCGGACACCATCGTCTCCGAGGCGAGAATGCCAAGCGGAACGGAAAAGATCACGGCACCGAGAGTGCCGAAGATCGCGATCCGCAGCGTCTCGGCGCTCCCCTTCCAGATCTCGTCCATAATGGTCGGATCCGGCGGGAACATGCGTCCAAGGAAATCCGCAATGCGAGGGCCTGCAGACAGCAGTCGGGACAGTTCGACATCGGTGGTGATCAGCGACCACAGCACCACACCGGCAACCAACAGCCCGGCCCAGAACCTGCCCAGATCGCGCGACCGCATCAGCTTACGACCTTGAGCCGTGCGCCGGATGCCGGGTCTGTATCATCATAGAGCGCCGCCGTCGCGTCATCCGTCAAATCGCGCGTCGCGACATCAAAGACGATCCGACCGTTGCGCATTCCGATGATACGGTCGGCAAAACGCCGTGCCAGTTCCGGTTGATGCGACGAGAACACAGTCGTTGCCCCGCGTGCCTGGGCGGCGCTGGTGAGAAGCGTCAGGATGTCCGCTGCTCTGGACGGATCAAGGTTGCTGACCGGCTCGTCCGCGAAGATCAGCTTAGGCTCTTGTGCGAGACAACGGGCAATTGCCACCCGCTGACGCTGGCCGCCGCTGAGCGAGTCCACGCGCCGGTCTGCGAGGTCCGCGATGCCGCAGTCGGAGAGTGTCGATCGGGCTATGTCCATGCCAGGCTTCGACACATTGCCGAGCAACGCGCGCCAACCGGGCATCCGGCCCAGCCTGCCGTTCAATACGTTGCGCATCACTGTCGACCGTTCGACAAGCGCAAACTCCTGAAAGATGAATCCGGTATCAGCGCGCTTTGCCAAGGGCAGGGCGCGGGTGGGTTCGAATGGCGTGCCAAGGACAGAGACCCGCCCCTGCCAATCGCGCAGCCGTCCGTCCAGCAACGTCAAAAGTGTGGTCTTTCCGGCTCCGGAAGGACCAAGAAGGGCAACGCACTCTCCGGCCGCAATGTTCAGGGATATTTGATCGATGGCGCGCTGCTCAGCACCGTGATGACCGAAGCTCAGATCGTCGATGTGAATGGCGTTCTGCATCATAGTAATCCGAAGCGCTGCGCCATAGTCCGCACACCGTCGAACACCGAAGGGTCGGCTTCGACATAGCCATCCGGGCCGTAGAGATAGCGGAGTTTGTCGCGGTGTTCTGACATGTTGAGCTTCATCATCGCGGCAACGAAGTTCTCGCGAAGCTCCGCGTCCAGTTCGGGACGTGCGATGACGACATGGCTTGGAATGGCATCGCTTTCCGCGATCCAAGTAACCTGAGATTGCTGCTCGGGGGTGAGAAGAAGGTCGGCGTATTGGCTGGCCCCGGCTGCATCGACCAGGCCCTCCGCCATCGCCTGCATTGCCTGTTGGTAGCCACCGGCAAAGAAAATGCGGCCAAAGAAGTCCTCTGCCGCATCCGGGCTGGATACCAGGCCTGCGCGCTCAAACTCGGCCAGGGGGTACATGTATCCCGATTCCGAAATCGGGTCGGCAAAGGCGATGTCGCGACCTTCCAGATCGGCCAGCATCTTGAAGCCGCTGTCACGGCGCACAAAGACGCGGCCCGTATAACTGGGCGTATCGCGGTAGACCTCTGACAAGAGCGGGATGGCACCGATTTCCCTTTCGGCCAGAACGAAGGGTAGGGCACCCATAAAGGAAATATCGGCATCGCCGTTGCGCAATGCTTCGACGGCCGCCGCGTGGTCGATGGTAACGAACCCTTCGACTGGCACACCGATTTCAGACGAAAGCCAGGCGGTGATCGCCTTGATATCGCCCAGAAGCTTGTCGGGGTTCTCCTGCGGTATAAAGGCCAGGCGCAACGGGCCAGACTGCGCCAGAGCAGGCATCGGCTGCGAGACAAGACCGGCCGCTGCGAGAATAAGAAGGTGACGGCGATTCAAGCGAGGCATCATCAAAACGCCTTTTCTTCTATGGCGGCGGCATCCGTCTTGAACAGACTCCAACTCGTTTCCGCGGCCGCCCAGTTCTCTGCCCGAACGGCTGCGCCGACCTCTGCCAAGCGCTCGGCCAGTGCGTAGACCTCGGGCCGCGACGAAAGATTGGCCATCGTGCCTGCATCGGCCGCAAGATCGGCCGCAACCGTGTCGGTCAGGACCAGGATGTGCTGCGCATCGCGTTTCGGTAGAAGCGTGTCGAGCGTCGAGGCAAAGGTCGTGAGTTCGGCGAAGGCCAGACGGAAGGGCGTGTTCGCGGTATCGAAAGCCTCGTATGGCTCATCGGCTGCGCCAACCGTTTCCAGATAGGCGGTCAGGTCCGACCGCTCGGCATCGGTCAGGCCAAGGTTCTTTGTCTCGTCGAACCAATCCACAACACTTGCCAGCGTCGGCAGGGCACCGTCGTGGAAATACGGCGCTGTGTAGAGCGTACCGAGCAAGGTGGGCGTGTCGAGGGCACCTGCATGTGACCCTTCGTAAGCCGCAGCCACCGATCCGATGTCGTGCGATTTGCGATCAAGAAAGTTGCCGGATGGCGTATGGCAGCTGGCACAGGATTGGTTGCCCATTCCGACGAAGGGGCGGTTGAATACCTCTTCGCCACGCCGCGCAGCATCCGGCGCGGCCTCCGTCAACTGGCCGTCGCCGGTGACCAGGGAATTGGGCAGGAAATCGAACTCGGTCATGTAGGCCACGAGTGCGTCCAGCATGAAGGGTGTGGGTTCTTCGCCAGCGAATTCATTGACGATCACGTTGCGGGAGAAATCCCGCAGCGACGCGAAACGACCGTCTCGCCCGTAAGGTCCGGTAAAGCGCAGCCCGCGCAGGCTTGGGATATCGATCGGATCATCGCGGCGGTCGTTGAACATCGGGTTGAAGAAAGCGCCATCCACGTCGACTGCTCCGGGCTGGTGACTGGCACCGGGAATGAAAAATCGCTGATTGATGTCCGAGCGATTGTGACAAGTCGAACAGGCTATGCCCAGATCGCGGGCCGGTCCGCCGAATATCTCGGCACTGTCGAACAGCATGTCACCGTAGGCGATGAGGGGCAGGTCGGTTTCGTCGATCCCCTGCTCCTCGAAATTGAGCACGAGAAGTGGTAGAGGGTCCTGATCGAAGATGTCTGAGCCGGGGGGCAGAGCGGCGGGCAATTCAACCGGCTGTCCGGTTCGGGCAATCGCCTCGGGCACGGCAGTCAGCGTCTGGCGCGGGGCAGGATCCGCGACGAGGTAATTTTCGGCCAGATAGGCTGAAATTTCCGCGCGCGCGGCAGTCATTTCCTCAACATTCCTATCCTTGGCGCCAGCGCCGAGCACGCCTGCTGATCCCGTGGCATTGTTGAGTTCCAACCACGCCCGACCCAGTGTCCGGGCCGCATCAGGGTCCGCGGCTTTGATATGGTCGGCAAACGCGCGGTAAAGCTCCTTGGCAGTAGCCACTGCCTGTTGCGATACCGCCGGGTTGTCGGCAGCAATGGCTGCATCCAGCTCTTCTTCGATTCTCAGCGCGATAAGGCGGGTGGCTGCCACATGAACGGCATGCCGATCCTGCCTGCCAATCGCGTCGGACATATCACCGACATCAATGGCGCTTTCTCGGTCCAGCCAGTCAAGGGCTCCGAGACGATACTCCGATCCGCAATAGGGCTCGGTCCAGGCTTGTTCCACTTTGTCCCACGGGACCGGCGCGAGATTGCCCAGAAACAGCGTCAACCGATAGGCTGCCGCTTCGGGCAGCCAAGGGGCTTCCTTGGCGGGTGTAGCCGAAGAGGGACCAGCCAACACCGAAGCGGTGACAATCGCGTAGAGGATCACGCGCAGGACGTGATGGATCACAGGCGGCTCCATTCAAAAAGTTAGACGTGTCTAACTTATCTACCCAAAGCCAACTTGTTGTCAATCCATCAACCATCGGGCAAAGTCGTCATATGTCGTCCGGCGCATCACAGACGCGTGAAGATTTTACGCCTGTTTCCCGCGATCCCGAAGCCCAGGCCGACGGGTTCGCGCATGTGCGCAATGCCCATGAAAGCGAGATGGCGGAAGACTATGTGGAACTGATCGCGGAATTGATCGAAGCCCATGGAGAGGCGCGACCGGTCGACATCGCGGAACGGCTGGGGGTCAAAGCCCCGACGGTGACCAAGAATATCTCGCGCTTGAAAGTGGCGGGGTTGGTGCATCGAGAAAAGTATCGCTCGATTTTCCTGACCGACAGAGGCCAAGCCCTCGCAGAGGCGTGCAGAAGGCGCCACAGGATCGTGGTCGCGTTTCTGCAAAGCCTCGGAATTGACGAAGTAACGGCCGAGCGTGATGCCGAAGGCATCGAACACCATGTCAGCGACGAAACGCTCGCCGCATTCGAGAAACATATTAATGGGTCGGGTTGATCGCCATTGCGATGAGGTAGGCTTGGCAGGATCTGCCCGTCAGTCGCCAGGATAGCTGGAGAAAACTTCCGTCGATCCATCGTTGTTGATGAGAAACACGTCATAGGCCTCACGCCAGCGGCTCTGGTCCATTCCGGGTGAGCCGAGTGGCATGTCTGGTACGGCAAGGCCTACAGCGTCCGGTCTTTCGCTGAGTAGTCTCCGAATATCTTCCGCTGGCACATGACCTTCAATCACGTAGCCCTCGACCAGGCCCGTGTGACAGGACACCATGCGTTGCGGGACACCGTTGTCGAGCTTGAAGCGGACGAGCAGCCCA
>NZ_JBLUOA010000012.1:0-22476 GCF_048060095.1 Aliiroseovarius sp. YM-037
CGCAATAACATCCTCAACAGCATCCTGCCACTCGCGCGACTCAATCGGATCAATGTCTTGGGTGGCGTCGGTCATGGCGGGCTCCTCCTGGTTTACGTAGCGTTGTGAACGTTTAGTTTAATATTAAACCATCTGGTAGGTCGGATTCGTCATAGCTGCATTGCATACTACGCAGCCCCTAGTTTGCAGGCAACCAATCAGCAGACATCGGAAGCCGGAGCAGACAGCATCGGGTCAGCGTTGAGGGTTATCAAGTCGATTGTGGTGCCGTCTGATCGTGCACCTACAATATGTGCCGAAGCCCCGAACGGGGCCTCGGCGGGTTTTGTTTAGTCGTGGGGCAATCTGCCCTCACCATGCCCGGCCATTCCGCCGGACACCTCTTCAACCGATTCGGCGGTAAGCTCCTCTGGCAGCACGAGGTTCAGCACGATGGCGATCAGCGCCGCAGGCAACAGACCCGAGGTCAGAAGGATGCGAGCGGTATCCGGCATGTGTTGCAATGCACCCGGTTCCAGTTGCAGACCCAGACCAATCGACAGGGCGATTGCGAAGATCACCATGTTGCGCCGGTTCCAGTCGACGTCGGACAGCATCGAGATACCCGCCGCGACAACCATACCGAACATGACGATCACGCCGCCGCCCAGCACCTCAATCGGGACGGTGCGGATCACACTGCCGACTTTCGGGATAAGGCCGCAGACGATCAGGAAGATCGCACCGCAAGTCACGACATGGCGGGACATAACGCCCGTCATCGCGATTAGACCGACGTTCTGGCTGAACGACGTGTTCGGAAAGCCACCGAAGATACCGGCGAGCGCCGATCCAAAACCATCGGCATAGGTCGCGCCTGTGATCTCGTCCTCTGTTGCTTCGCGTCCGGCACCACCTTTGGTGATCCCTGAAACGTCACCGACGGTTTCAATCGCCGAGATGAACGCCATCAGGCCGAACCCGATAACCGCAGCAATCGAGAACTCAAAACCATACTTGAACGGTTGAGGAAGCGCGAAGGCTGCCGCATTGCTCCAGCTTGCCGCGATCCCGAAATCTCCGCCGAAGCTGATCATGCCAACCAGCAGCGCGTAGATGTAGCCAGCGATCAAGCCCAGAAGAACGGCTGAGATCGAAAGCATACCCTTGGCGAAGAACTTAAGCCCGAGCGTTACGAAAATGACCAGCAACGCCGCCGACCAGTTCAGCATGGAACCGTATTCCTCGGTTCCGATCGCTGGGACACCACCAGCCGCATATTGAATCCCAACCTTCACGAGCGCGAGCCCGATCATCGTCACAACGAGACCCGTCACCAGTGGGGGCAAGGCAAACCTGATCTTGCCGACAAACGTACCGATAAATGCGTGGAAAATACCGCCAATGATAACGCCGCCGAACAAAGCCGCGAGCCCATCAACGCCTTTACCCGCCACAAGCGGAATCATGATCGGCAGGAAGGCAAAGCTTGTCCCCTGAACGATCGGAAGAGCGGCACCGACCGGCCCGATTGTGATTGTCTGAAGAAGCGTCGCGACACCAGCGAATAGCATCGACATCTGGATCAGATACAGAAGCTCTGGGAAGTCCGGGGAGCCTGAGCCAAAGCCGAACCCAGCGGCGCCGGCGACGATAATCGCAGGCGTCACGTTCGACACAAACATCGCAAGGACGTGCTGGATACCCAGCGGAATCGCCTTTGCGAGTGGTGGAGTGTAATTGGGATCTCGGAGCTGTTCCGCTGTCCCGATCGAATTGTCAGCCATGTGGTTTCCTCCCTTAATGACTGTCCATGTCTTATTTCATCGCCGCTTCTTGCTACGTCGACTTCTCCTCACCGGCCTCGACACCAATCGGCGTCTCGAACCAGAATTCCTCAAGATTTGGGCCGTCCCCGATCCGGTCGATGACGGCGAAAAGGCCGGGCGCCTCAAGCGGGCTTAGAACCCCGTGCCAGACGTTACGGTAAAGGTTGATCCCCTGCCCCGGCTTCGTCAGAAAGGCTTGCAGATTGACCGGCGTTCCGTTGTCGTCATCCGCGACGACCACCAGAAACGAGGTCTGCAAAAGCGGGATGAACGCCTGGCTCCCGTCCGGGTGACGTTCTACCAAATCGACCTTGCCGGGCAGCGGACGCGGCTGTGCGTTGAAAAAGCTGATCCCCGCCTTACCATCGCTGAAATCCATCTTGGCCAAATCATGGTGGCGGCCACACATGCCCTGATTGATCCACTTCGTCGGCTCGCCCACGGCCTCCAGAACATCGCCATAAGGGGCGAAGCGGTCGGCGGTCAGGGCTGATGTCGTAAGCGTTTCGGTCATGGCAGCATGTCCTTCAGCCGCCATTCGGCGATACGTTCGACCTGTCGGCAGGCCTCGGCGAATTCGGTGTCGCGGTCATTGTCGATACGGCGTTTGAAAGCGTCGGTGATCGACGCCTTTGTGTTGTCGCGCACGGCGATGATGAACGGAAAGCCGTGCTTTGCGGTGTATTCATCGTTCAGCTTGGTGAACATCTCACGCTCTTCATCGGTGAGGGAGTCGAGCCCTGCGCCGGCTTGTTCAGACGTCGACTCAGCCGTCAGGCGCTTTGCCTGCGCCAGCTTGCCCGCGAGGTCCGGGTGCGCGGTCAGCACGCCCAACCGTTCGTCGGAACTGCCAGTGCGGAAAATGCGCGACAGTGCATTGTGAACCCCTGCCGCGCTATCATGCGCGGGGCCAAGCTCAAGATCATGCGCCCGTTCGGCTATCCACGCGGAATGTTCGAATACGCCGCCATAGGCCGATACGAAATCGTCCTTGGTCATTTCGGACGGGCGCGGCGATTGCTGTGGCGGATGCGTTTCCAGCCAGTGTTTCGCAATGTCGATCCGCCGGGCGAACCACACATCCTTATGGGCCTTCGCGTATTCCATGAATCGACGCAGCGCCATAATCCGCCCTGGACGGCCCAGCAGACGGCAGTGAATGCCGATCGACAGCATCTTTGCCTGCCCCTGATTGCCCTCAGCATAAAGCGCGTCAAAGCTGTCTTTCAGATACGCATAGAACTGATCGCCCGAGTTGAAGCCCTGCGGCGTCGCGAAGCGCATATCGTTGGTGTCGAGCGTGTAGGGCACGACAAGCTGGTCCCGATCCCCAACGCGGACGTAGTAAGGCAGATCGTCGGCATAGCTGTCGGCGACGTAATCAAACCCGCCCTCTTCCGCGATCAACGCCACCGTGTTGTCAGAACATCGCCCGGTATACCAGCCGCGCGGGCGTTCGCCGGTGACCTCGGTATGCAGGCGGATCGCCTCCTCCATATCGGCCTGCTCGTCCGCCTTAGCGGTGTCTTTGTATTCAATCCATTTCAGGCCGTGGCTGGCGATTTCCCAGTCCGCAGCCTGCATCGCGCGCACCTGTTCGGGGCTGCGGGCAAGTGCGGTGGCAACGCCATAAACGGTCGCCGGGATCTCCATCTCGGTGAACAAGCGGTGCAAACGCCAGAACCCTGCCCGCGCGCCGTATTCGTATATGGATTCCATGTTCCAGTGCCGCTGACCGGGCCACGCGGCGGCGCCGACGATCTCCGACAGGAACGCTTCGGACGCCGCATCGCCATGCAGAACGCAGTTCTCGCCGCCCTCTTCATAGTTGATGACAAACTGAAGCGCGATCTTCGCCCCTCCGGGCCACTTTGGGTCCGGGGGCGTTGCACCGTAGCCTCTCATATCTCGAACGTAGCGGGTCAAAAGCGGTCTCCTTTTCATTTGGTTGTAGAGCAATCAAATAAAGATTACTTTCATTATTTTTCTGAAAGAGCTATCAGCAAGATCACTATGACGCTGCGCCCGCGTTTCCTGCATTATGCGGAAGAACCCAAATAGAAGGGAAAATTCCATGTCCGGCTATCTGACCACACACGTTCTTGACACGGCGACGGGCCTGCCCGCGAAGGGTATGAAAATCGCGCTATATAAAGTGTCGGGCAATTCCCACACCAAGTTGGTTGAGGTTGAAACCAACGACGATGGCCGGACCGATGCGCATATTCTTCCGGCTGAGAAGTTCAAAACCGGGCAATACGAACTGGTATTCTTTGCCGGGGATTATCTGCGCGCATCGGGGCAGGTGTCCGAAGACATCCTGTTCCTTGACCAAATCCCGCTGCGGTTCGGCATGTCGGACCCGGACGCGCATTACCACGTGCCACTGCTGCTATCGCCGTTCGGGTATTCGACCTACCGGGGCAGCTAAAGCCCGCGCATGGTGTTCGACAGGGTTTCGTTGATCCTGTCGGCCATGAAATCAATGAACAGCCGCGTCTTGGGGTCTTGTCGCCTGCGATGGGTGTAAAGGCACGCCATCTGGATCGGGATCGGCGGAGTGTCTTCCAGCACCGGCACCAGCGCGCCGGATTTCAAATGCTCGGCAATTTCAAAGACCGGTTTCAGAATGATCCCGTGTCCGTCCAGCGCCCAGCCGGTCAGCACGTCACCATCGTCGGATTCGAACGGCCCGCTGACGGTAAACCGCTGTACCCCGTCCTCAGTCTGCAGCGGCCACTGAAATTCAGGCGCGCCGGGGTAGCGCAGGTTCAGACAGTCATGCGCTTTGCCCGCAAGATCGGCGCCGGAGCTTGGATGGCCCCGTTCGGAAAGATAGCGCGGCGCGGCGCATAACACCCGCTGACAATCCGCGATTTTCCTGATCCGCAGGTTTGAATCCTCTGGCACGCCAAGGAAGAACGAAACATCAAGCCCCTCCGCCGTCATGTCGAGCTTGCGGTCAGACAGGCGCATTCGCACGTCGATCTTTGGGTATTGCTCCTTGAAAAACGGCACCCCCGGCGCGATCAGGCGCCGCCCCACCCCCAAGGGGGCCGCAACGTAAAGCGATCCGCGCGGAGTTTGGGTGACGTTGTTAACCTCTGCCTCTGCTTCCTCAATCGCTTCGAGGATGCGGCAGGCACCGACGTAGAATATCCGCCCCTGCTCTGTTGCGTTCAACATTCGTGTGGTGCGCTGGAACAGGCGAACGCTAAGGTATTCTTCCAACTGGGAAATTCGCGATGAGGCAACCGCAGGTGATATCCGTTGATCGCGGGCCGCCGCGGACATATTGCCAAGTTCATAGACCCTTACGAACGTCTTGATGTTGTCGAGATAGGACATTGGCGATTGTTCGTCTTTTTTTGAAGCTGCTAGAATTAATTGTCTAATACAGAAAATTGAGCGCTTGCGCTACCGTTCCTACAAGAGATTCACAGGAGACCGATATGTTCGAACTGGCTATTATCTGGGACTGGCTGGGGTTTGCGGTCAGATGGCTGCACGTCATCACGGCGATCGCATGGATCGGCTCGTCCTTCTATTTCGTTGCGCTGGACCTTGGGCTGCGCAAGGTGCCGCACCTTCCGGTCGGCGCGCATGGCGAGGAATGGCAAGTGCATGGCGGCGGGTTCTACCACATCCAGAAATATCTGGTCGCGCCGGAAAACATGCCAGATCACCTTGTTTGGTTCAAATGGGAAAGCTACGCGACATGGCTGTCCGGTGCCGCGCTTCTGATGATCGTCTACTGGGTCGGGGGGGAGCTTTACCTGATCGACCAGTCCAAGGCGGACCTGGCGTTGTGGCAGGGTATCCTGATCTCTGCTGGCTCCCTCACCATTGGCTGGCTGGTCTATGATTTCCTGTGCAAATCGGGGCTTGGCGAAAAGCCGACCTTCCTGATGGTGCTGCTGTTCGTGCTGCTGGTGGCGATGGCCTATGGCTATAACCAGATCTTCACCGGGCGCGCGGCACTGCTGCATCTGGGTGCGTTTACCGCGACGATCATGACCGCGAACGTGTTTTTCATCATCATGCCGAACCAGCGGATCGTGGTGAAAGACCTTCAGGAAGGGCGCACGCCCGACCCTAAATATGGCAAGATCGCCAAGCTGCGGTCGACGCACAACAACTACCTGACGCTGCCGGTGTTGTTTCTGATGCTGTCGAACCACTATCCGCTGGCCTTCGCGACTGAATACAACTGGCTGATCGCGGCGCTGGTGTTCCTGATGGGGGTGACGATCCGGCATTACTTCAACTCACTACACGCGCGCAGCGGCAATCCGACATGGACCTGGGCCGTCACAGTGATCCTGTTCATCTGCGTCATGTGGCTGTCGACCGCCCCGATTTTCAACACGCTGGAGGAGGCCGACGCCCGCCCGATGACCGAGACCGAGCAGCATTTTGCGAGCGCTGAGGGCTACACGGATGTTGAGAATATCGTGCTGGGCCGCTGTTCGATGTGTCATTCGCGAGAGCCTTTCTATGAAGGCATTCACCGCGCACCCAAGGGTCTGATGCTTGAAACGACAGGCGATATTACCCGCGCCGCGCGGCAGGTCTATCTGCAAGCCGGGGTGTCGCATGCGATGCCCCCGGCAAACGTGACGTTTATGGAGGAAGCAGAGCGTGTGAAGATCGCGAACTGGTATCGCGCGGCGGCGGAGGATGCGCCGCTTCAACTGGCGACGAACTGAACAACACGCACACCTAACATCGCGAAAAGCCCCGCTGCGAACCAGCGGGGCTTTCTAATTCTTCCAGTCTTTATAAAGACTTATTCGGCGTCGAGCGCGGCTTCCTCTTCGGCCTCACGGGCTTTGTCGCCAGCGCCTTTGGCGGAAACGTCGCGGTCGACGAATTCGATGATCGCCATCGGGGCCATGTCGCCGTAACGGAAACCGGCCTTCAGAACGCGGACGTAACCACCGTTGCGTTCTTTGTAGCGCGGGCCGAGAACGTCGAACAGTTTTGCAACGTATTCGTCCTGTTTCAGACGGCTTGCAGCCTGACGGCGGGCGTGAAGATCGCCGCGTTTTCCAAGGGTTACGAGCTTTTCAATGACGCGCTTCAGCTCTTTGGCTTTCGGCAGGGTCGTCTTGATCTGTTCGTGTTCAATAAGCGAGCCGGCCATGTTCGCGAACAGCGCTTTGCGGTGTTCGTGAGTGCGATTCAGGCGACGGTAGCCTCTTGCATGACGCATTTTCTTTCTCCTTCAGCTTTTATGCTTTGTCCGGGAACCGATGCGTGTCAGTCCCTCTCCTTGGGGCGGGATTGCCCGTATGATCGTGATGCACAGCGCGTACACAATGTGTGCATACGCTGTGCATACAGTTTCGATTTCAGATCAGAACTGGTCCTCAAACTTCTTGGCCAAATCCTCGATGTTTTCCGGCGGCCATTCCTCGACATCCATGCCGAGGTGCAGACCCATGCCGGACAGCACTTCCTTGATCTCGTTCAGCGACTTCCGACCGAAGTTCGGGGTGCGCAGCATCTCTGCTTCGGTTTTCTGGATCAGATCCCCGATGTAAACGATGTTGTCGTTCTTCAGGCAGTTTGCCGAACGGACGGACAGCTCAAGCTCATCAACCTTCTTCAGCAGAAGCGGGTTGAATTCCAGACCGTCGTCTTCTTCCTGACGACCAGCCGCTTCGGGTTCGTCGAAGTTCACGAAGATCGACAGTTGGTCCTGCAGGATACGGGCCGCGTAAGCGACCGCGTCGTCCGGCGTGACAGAACCGTCTGTTTCCAGTTTCAGCGTCAGTTTGTCATAGTCCAGAACCTGACCTTCGCGGGTCGGCTGCACATCATAGCTGACCTTGCTGACCGGCGAATAGATCGCGTCGATCGGGATCAGGCCGATGGGTGCATCTTCCGGCTTGTTCTTTTCCGCCGCGACGTAGCCCTTGCCCTGATTCACGGTCAGTTCCATGAACAGGTCGGCGCCTTCGTCGAGGTGGCAGATCACGTGATCCTTGTTCAGAATCTCGATCCCTGCGCTTTCGGAAATGTCGCCAGCGGTGACAACGGACGGACCGTTTGCGGAAATCGACAGGCGCTTCGGCCCTTCGACTTCCATGCGGATCGCGACGCCCTTGAGGTTCAGTACGATGTCGGTGACGTCTTCACGCACACCAGCGACCGAGGAGAACTCATGCAATACGTTGTCGATCTGGACCGAGGTGATCGCCGCGCCTTGCAGCGACGACATCAGAACGCGGCGCAGCGCGTTGCCCATGGTCAGGCCAAAACCGCGTTCCAGCGGCTCTGCAACCACCGTCGCCTGACGCGCGGGGTCGTTGCCCGGCTTGATTTCAAGCTGGGTCGGTTTGATGAGTTCTTGCCAATTTTTGTGGATCATGCGTGTCGCCTCCATTCTTGTTTCCGGCCCATGTCCCTTGCCAGAAACGCCCGAGGTTCAAAAAAACACACTCGGACCGATGCGCTTGCATCGATCCGAGCTTGGTACAATCAGACGCGGCGGCGCTTTGGTGGGCGACAGCCGTTATGTGCGATCGGCGTCACGTCACGGATCGACGTGATGTTGAGGCCGACAGCCGCCAGAGCGCGCAATGCGCTTTCACGGCCAGAGCCGGGGCCCTGCACTTCGACTTCGATGGTTTTGACGCCGTGTTCCTGAGCCTTCTTGGCCGCATCTTCCGCAGCCATCTGAGCGGCGTAAGGTGTCGATTTCCGCGAGCCCTTAAAGCCCATGGTCCCAGCGGAGGACCAGGAAATCGCATTGCCCTGCACGTCAGAGATCAGGATTTTGGTGTTGTTGAACGACGAATTCACATGGGCCACGCCCGATGCGATATTCTTACGCTCTTTCTTCTTCGTACGAACTTTATCGCGTGCCATTGTTCAACGCCCCCTTATTTCTTCTTGCCGGCAATGGCCTTTGCGGGGCCTTTGCGGGTGCGTGCGTTGGTGTGGGTGCGCTGACCGCGAACCGGCAGGTTACGACGGTGGCGCAAGCCACGGTAGCAGCCGAGGTCCATCAGGCGTTTGATATTCATCTGCGTCTCACGGCGCAGGTCGCCTTCTACGGTCTGGTTCGCGTCGATATGTTCGCGGATGGCCAGAACCTCGGCATCGCTAAGCTCGTTCACGCGACGGCTTTCGTCGATGTTCACGGCTTCGCAGATGGATTTCGCCGAAGAGGGGCCAATTCCGGTGATGTAAGTCAGGGCGATCGGGACCCGCTTGTGGGTCGGGATATTAACGCCGGCGATACGTGCCACGTGTCACTTTCCTTTTCGTTGCGGTTCCGTCATTCCAGAACCTTTTTTCACAACGGAAGCCCGAAGGCATTTTGCCTGCGGGCTACTGCTGAATTCTCTGTCGGCAGGGGACGCGTTAATGATTCGTCACCGCACCGATTCCCATATGGGAAGGCTGTCAAGTATGTGGTTTTGGCCGCCCCGTCAAGGGGTGGACGGGTCAGTCCAAAATCGCGGCGATAGAGCTTGCGACCTTGTCGATTTCCGCAAGGCCATTCACCGACGAAAGTTTGCCATTCGCATAGTAGTAACCGATCAGCGGAGAGGTCTTTTTGTAATACTCCATCAGACGGGTGCGCAGGCTTTCTTCGTTGTCGTCGGCGCGGTGCTTGAGGTCTTCGCTGCCGCAGACATCGCAGACGCCATCCTTTTTCGTGGGCTTGGTGTCTTTGTGATAAACCTCACCGCAATTGCCGCAGGTGAAGCGGCCAACGATCCGGTTGACGAGCGCGGTGTCATCCACCCGCATTTCGATCACGTGATCCAGATGCTGTTTATATTTCGCCAGCAGATCACCCAGCGCATCCGCCTGCCCCAGCGTCCGGGGGAAGCCGTCAAAGATGAAACCGCCGCCATTGTCGCCCTGAATCTTCTCTTCGATCAGGCCGATGACGATTTCGTCTGTCACAAGCTCTCCTGCGTCCATGATCGCGGCGACGCGCTTGCCCATCTCTGTGCCAGAGGTGCGGGCTTCGCGCAGCATGTCACCGGTCGAGAGCTGGATCATCCCCCTCTCATCCACGAGTTTACGGGCTTGGGTTCCTTTACCAGCGCCCGGTGGGCCGAGGAGGATAATGTTCATCGTCTTGCTGTCCCTTTCTTACCGCGCTTCTTCGACTTACCGCGAAGTTGCGATTTTTCAATCAGGCCTTCGTATTGATGGGCCAGAAGGTGACTTTGCACCTGTTGGATCGTGTCCATTGTCACCGAAACGACAATCAGGACCGATGTGCCGCCAAAATAGAAAGGAATGGCGAGTTGGGAACGCAAAATCTCAGGTAAGAGACAAACTGCCGCAAGATAACCGGAGCCAAGGACCAGCAGCCGCGTGACAACGTAATCAAGGTATTCCGCGGTGCGCTTGCCCGGACGGATGCCGGGAACAAACCCGTTCTGGTTCTTCAGGTTGTCGGCGACGTCATCCGTCTTGAAGCTGACGTTGAACGTATAGAAGAACGTAAAGAACACGATCATCGCGGTGAAGAACGCAAGGTAGAGCGGCTGGCCGGGGCCGAAATAGGCGAGGATCGTCGACATCACCGGACCGGTCTGGCTGCCCGAGAATGTCGCAAGCGTCGTCGGCAGCAGCAGCAGGGAGCTGGCAAAGATCGCAGGAATCACACCGGCGGGGTTCACCTTGACGGGCAAGTGGCTGGTGCCGCCGTCATAGACCTTCATCCCGACCTGACGGCGCGGGTATTGGATGTGGATCTTACGCAGCGCGCGTTCCATGAAGACAACGAAGGCGATCACGGCCACGACCATGACCAGCACGCCGATAATCACCGCGGGCGATATCGCACCCGACCGCCCTTGGCTGAGGAATTGCGCCAGCGCCGCCGGAACCTCGGCGACGATGCCGACGAAGATGATCAGCGAAATACCGTTGCCGATGCCGCGTGCGGTGATCTGCTCACCCAGCCACATCAGGAACATCGTGCCGCCAACCAGCGTCACAACGCAGGACGCGACAAAGAACCAGTAGGGAATATCGGCCTGAACCAACTCGCCAGCTTGCAGGCTTACCGCTAGGCCATAGGCTTGGAACGTCGCAAGAAACACCGTGCCGTAGCGGGTGTATTGGTTGATCTTCTTGCGGCCCTGTTCGCCCTCTTTCTTCAACTGTTCCAGCTTCGGGACCATCGCGGTCAGAAGCTGAACGATGATCGAGGCAGAGATGTAGGGCATGATCCCCAACGCGAAAATCCCCATACGGGCCAGCGCGCCGCCGGTGAACATCGACAGGATACCGCCGATCCCCGCGGATGCCTCTTCCATGAAGCTGCGAAGGGCGTTGCCGTCGATGCCGGGAACCGGAATGTAGGTGCCAAGCCGATAGACGATCAGCAAACCGAGGGTGAATAGGATGCGCTGACGCAGCTCGGTCGCCTTACCCAAGGCGCCCCAGCTCATGTTTGACGCCATTTGCTCTGCCGCAGATGCCATGCGTGGGCCTCTCTGTCATTGAAAACGCCGCCAGACCGTTCTCCGGGTCAGGCGGCGCTTGGAAAACTAATAGGTATGTAAGGGCCGTTGGGGCCTCTCACAAGCGCTTATTCAGCAGGTGCCGCCTCGGATGCCGGGGTCGTGACGGTCAGTTTACCGCCCGCCTTCTCAACCGCTTCAACCGCGCCTTTGGATGCGCCGGTGACTTCCAGCGTCACTTTCGACGTGATTTCACCCTTCGCGAGAATCCGAACACCGTCAAGCTTGCGGCGCACAACGCCGGAGTCAAGCAGCACATCTTCGGTGATGGCCTTCTTCGCGTCGAGCTTTTTCGCGTCGATGAATTTCTGCAAAATGCCAAGGTTTACAACGGCATACTTCTTACGGTTCGGCTTGTTAAAGCCGCGCTTCGGCAGACGCTGGTAGAGCGGCATCTGGCCACCCTCATACCCCTTGATCGCCACACCCGAACGGGATTTCTGACCCTTGATACCACGGCCAGCGGTTTTACCCATGCCAGAGCCGGGACCACGGCCAACACGCTTGCGGGATTTGGTTGCGCCTGGATTATCGCGCAGTTCATTCAATTTCATGTCGCTTCTCCTTTTGCCGGATGCGACCCCCAGCGACGGGAGCGGCCGAACACGGCGTTTCATAGTGATTCCGGGCCCACAAAGGACCACCGGAGGCGTATAGACGGGATGATCTGACGGTGCAAGGGGCGAGAGGCCGACACGCGCCCTAGTTTTTCGACGTCTCGCGGAGATATTCCGTCCAGCACGGAACCGGGCCGGCGGCCCAAGTCGATTTAATGTGATCGAACAGAGAGCGGATCGCGGAGGCGGAGGAGGAGAGGATTGAGGTGCGGTTTGCCATCGGCATTCGGGGTGTTCCAATGTGTGAGGGTTGAGTCGCGGCCTGATACGCTGGGGGACGTGGGTAAGCCAGAGATAGTCTGGCATAGCTGGGCTGCGTTGGGTGCAGGGGTTGGGGGTTACCCCATATTTATATATTGTGGTAGCGAACCGGGTTCGCTTCGCCTCTTTTTCGCGGTGGAACACGTTTGCGAAGATACTTCTGCTCGATGTTTTTGGAAGCACGTTTGCCTTTAAAGCCGAACCGGCCGTTCAGATCCTCCGTCTCAAATTCAGGGAAATTTTCCCCGTTAGCGGGTAGCCATGCCTCAAACTCAAAAACTCCAATAACGATACCATTCTCGACCGCCAATACCCACTTGGCCCTATTGGCTCTATCCGCCGAAAGCCTCCACGCAAAGCGCACGGCATCCAAAAGCGACCTCTCCGTCGAACTTTTTCGAACCGCAATCTCGATAATGGGATCATCAATGTTTGCATCTTCCGCCGCGTATCTCTCAATCAGTTGTTTTGCGTGTGCAGACCCCCGGTCAGAATTGTGGTGTCCGGCAACCAAATTACTAAGGCCTGGAAAAGCATCAATTAGCGCACCTTCGACTTCGAGGGCGGTTGCATCGTCCAATCCGTGACGATGGATTACGTGTACGACATCGAGTCCACTGTTTCTTATCTCGCGTATCAACGTCAACTTTGCTGATACATCGTCATCGTCGTTTTCGGCTAGCTCGGTAGAAGATAGATCGTCCGCGACATGCGCAAAAACGCGATTCCCCTTTCCTTTTCCAACATAAAATGTTTCGCCGTTTCTGGGATCAATTAGTCGGTAGACATACGACTTCAATTCTTGCGCCACCTCGGACGAGAAGTTTTCATCTCGATTTTCTTCCACTTTTTTGGTTCCCCAAAGAAAAAGGTCCGCCGAAATTATCGGCAGACCTTACAAATTCAAGTATAACTGCGACCTTAACCGCGTTCTTCGATGATCTCTACGAGATGCGGGATCTTGGCGACCATGCCGCGGATTGCGGGGGTGTCTTCAAGCTCGCGGGTCTTGTGCATCTTGTTGAGGCCGAGCCCGATCAGCGTCTTGCGCTGGATTTCCGGGCGGCGGATCGGGGAGCCGATCTGTTTTACAACGATGGTTTTTGCCATGGGTTCTCTCCTCAGGCTTCCGCTGCGGCGTCAGCTTCGACGGCCGGGGCGTCATCCTTTTTCAGGATGTCGGCGACCTTCTTGCCACGACGTTGGGCGACCATGCGGGGGCTAGCTTCTTTGGTGAGCCCGTTAATGGTGGCGCGGATCATGTTGTAGGGGTTCTGCGAGCCGATGGATTTCGCGACCACGTCCTGAATGCCGAGCATTTCGAACACGGCACGCATCGGACCACCTGCGATGATCCCGGTACCTTGCGGTGCTGTGCGCATCACAACCTTGCCGGCGCCGTGACGGCCCTCGACATCGTGGTGCAGCGTGCGGCCTTCGCGCAGCGGGACGCGCACAAGCTGACGCTTGGCTTGTTCAGTCGCCTTGCGGATCGCTTCCGGCACTTCCTTGGCTTTCCCTTTGCCAAAGCCGACGCGGCCTTTTTGGTCGCCAACAACCACGAGGGCTGCGAAACCGAAGCGTTTACCACCCTTCACGGTTTTCGACACACGGTTGATCGCGACGAGGCGATCGGCGAATTCCGGGTTTTCATCGCGGTCGCGACGACCGCCCCGTTGGTTAGGTTCTCTGGCCATGCGGCCTCCTTCATTCGTTTCTGGCGCGTCGCGCCGGTTGTCCAACCCTGGTGAGGCCCCTTCGGGCAACTCCCGGATCATCGGGGCGGCTCGTGCGCCGCCCTCGCCTTTAGAACTTCAGACCACCTTCGCGGGCGGCTTCGGCAAGCGCCTTGACCTTCCCGTGAAACAGGAAGCCGCCGCGATCGAAATAACAATCGGTCACCTTGGCTTTCTTCGCGCGCTCTGCAATGGCCATGCCAACTTTGGCTGCGGCCTCGACGTTGTTCTTGCCGATAACACCCAGGTCTTTCTCAAGCGAGGAAGCCGAGGCGAGTGTCACGCCGTTCACATCGTCGATCAGC
Source organism: Aliiroseovarius sp. YM-037 (assembly GCF_048060095.1). NCBI lineage: Bacteria > Pseudomonadati > Pseudomonadota > Alphaproteobacteria > Rhodobacterales > Paracoccaceae > Aliiroseovarius > Aliiroseovarius sp. YM-037. The sequence goes on from NZ_JBLUOA010000012.1 coordinate 14,231, forward strand.
TGCACGCTGATGTTCTTGTTTGAGCGGTGGACCGACAGGCGCACGCGCCCTTCGTTCACTTTCCGCAGTTTGTTCCGAACGCGCAGGCGGCGCTTCAAGAACAGTTGTCTTTTGCTGTTTGCCATCTTTGCGTTCCTTACTTCTTCTTGCCTTCCTTGCGGAAGATATACTCGTCTTTGTATTTGATGCCTTTGCCTTTGTAGGGCTCGGGCTTGCGCCATTCGCGGATGTTGGCCGCGACCTGGCCGACGAGTTGTTCATTGATGCCTTCGACGACGATTTCGGTCGGCTTCGGGGCGGTGACGGTGACGCCTTCCGGAACCTCGAAGTTGACCTCATGCGACAGACCAAGGTTCAGTTTCAGGACGTTGCCAGCCATCTGAGCACGATAACCAACGCCGTTGATCTCAAGCTCTTTCTTGAAGCCGTCGGTCACACCGGTCACCAGGTTCTGGATCTGGGTGCGGGACATGCCCCACTGCTGACGCGACCGTTTGGACAAGCCGCGCGGGTTGATCGAAATCACGTTGTCGTCGACTTTGATCGTGACATCGTCGGTGGCGGTGAAGTTGCGGGTGCCTTTCGGCCCTTTCACTTCAACGGTCTGACCCGAAACGGATGCAGTGACACCCGAGGGAAGGTCGATCGGACGTTTACCAATACGAGACATATCAGACCCCTTAGAATACCGTGCAGAGCACTTCGCCGCCGACATTGGCGGAGCGTGCGCTTGCATCCGACATCACACCCTTGGGGGTGGAGACAATCGACACACCGAGGCCCTGACGGACCGACGGAATATCTTTGACACCCATGTAAACGCGGCGGCCGGGGGTCGAGACCCGCTTCAGCTCGCGAATGACGGGGGTGCCGTCGAAGTATTTCAGGCTGATTTCAAGCGCCGGATGGCCGTCGGCCCCGGTCGTCTTTTCATAGCCACGAATGTAGCCCTCGTCCGCCAGCACATCCAGAACCCAAGCACGCAGCTTGGACGCCGGAGTCACAACGGTGGACTTGCCGCGCATCTGGGAGTTCCGGATACGGGTGAGCATATCGCCGATAGGATCGTTCATATCACTCTCTCCCTTACCAGCTAGATTTCACCAGACCGGGGATCTGGCCGTTCGAGCCAAGGTCCCGCAGTGCGATCCGCGAAATTTTCAGTTTACGATAGTAAGCATGAGGACGGCCCGTCAGCTGGCAGCGGTTGTGCAGCCGTGTGGCGGAGCTGTTGCGCGGCAGTTTTGCAAGCTTCAGGCGCGCTTTGAAACGCTCTTCCATCGGCTTGCTCTCGTCATTCGCGATTTCTTTCAGCGCGGCACGTTTTGTGGCGTATTTCTCCACCAGTGCCTGACGCTTCTTCTCGCGCTCGATCATTGCTTTTTTAGCCATGTCTTTTCCCTTCCCGCGATCAGCTGTTGAAAGGCATGTTGAAAGCTTTCAACAGCGCCTTTGCTTCCGCGTCGGTCTTCGCGGTGGTGGCGATCACAATGTCCATGCCCCATGCTTCATCAACTTTATCAAAGTCGATTTCGGGGAATACGATGTGCTCTTTCAGGCCCATGGCGTAGTTGCCACGACCATCGAACGATTTGCCGGACACGCCGCGGAAGTCGCGGATGCGGGGCATTGCGATGGTGATAAGCCGGTCGAGGAATTCATACATCCGGTCGCCACGCAGGGTCACTTTGGCCCCCAGCGGCATATCTTCACGGACGCGGAACCCAGCGATCGAGTTCTTCGCACGGGTGATAACAGCGCGCTGACCAGCGATGGTGGATAGGTCATCCTGGGCCGACTTGGCCTTTTTGGAGTCCTTGACCGCTTCGGCACCACAGCCGATGTTCAGCACGATCTTGTCGAGCCGCGGCATCTGCATATCGTTCTTGTAGCCGAACTCTTCTTTCAAGGCGGGCTTGATGGAGTCCTTATACAGCGACTTCAGACGCGGCGTGTAGGATTGAGCGTCAAGCATCAGACAGCCTCCCCTGTGGTTTTGGCGAAGCGGATCTTCTTGCCATCTTCGACGCGGAAACCAACGCGGGTCGGTTTGCCTTTGCCATCAACCAGCGCGAGGTTGCTGAGATCGATCGGCATAGCGGTCGGAACCCGGCCACCCTGATCGTTCTGCGACTGACGCTGGTGGCGGATCGCGATGTTCACGCCACTGACGATTGCTTTGCCGGTCTTCGGGCTAACAGAGGTGATTTCACCCTCTTTACCCTTGTCCTTGCCAGCAAGCACGACGACCTTGTCGCCCTTTTTAAGCTTAGCAGCCATCTTACAGCACCTCCGGGGCGAGCGAGATGATTTTCATGAAGTTCTTTGCGCGAAGCTCACGAACAACCGGGCCAAAGATACGTGTACCAATCGGCTCATTGTTGTTGTTGAGGATTACGGCGGCGTTCCGGTCAAAACGGATCGCTGTGCCATCTTCACGACGGACTTCCTTGGCGGTGCGCACGACGACGGCCTTGCGGACGTCCCCTTTTTTCACGCGGCCGCGCGGGATGGCTTCCTTCACCGATACGACGATCACGTCGCCAACGGAGGCGTATTTACGCTTGGAACCACCCAGGACCTTGATGCACTGAACCCGGCGAGCGCCAGAGTTGTCAGCAACATCCAGATTGGTCTGCATCTGGATCATGTGGTTTCTCCCGACCTATGGGGGGCATCATTGCCTTGTCCCCAGGGTTTCGATCAAACCGAAAGGCTACCGCTTAGTTTGCGATAACCTCCCAGCGTTTGGTCTTTGATTTAGGCGCGCATTCCTGAATGCGAACTTCGTCGCCCTTCTTGAATACGTTCTTCTCATCGTGAGCCCGGTATTTCTTGGACTTACGGATGGTTTTCTTCAGAACAGGGTGTGTGAACCGGCGTTCAACGGAAACCGTTACGGTTTGGGCGTTGGCGTCAGAGGTCACGGTGCCTGTCAGGATACGTTTGGGCATGCTTCAGGCTCCCCTTATTCAGCAGCCGCTTGCGCGGCCTTTTCGTTCAGAACCGTCTTTACACGGGCAGCGTCGCGGCGGACTTGCTTCATGCGGGCGGTGCTTTCAAGTTGCCCGGTGGCCTGTTGGAATCGCAGGTTGAACGATTCTTTTTTCAGGCTTGCCAGCTCTTCTTTCAGCTGGTCAGGCGTCTTGTCTCTCAGTTCCTGGGCGTTCATCGCCAGATCCTTCCATCAGAAGTCACGAGATTGCCCCGTGCTTTTCCAACAAACGCCGAACCCCCGAAGATTTTCCGGGGGTCCGACGAAAAACTCACCAGTCTTCGCGTACGACAACCCGAGATTTGATCGGGAGCTTCATCGCTGCGAGACGGAGCGCTTCTCTTGCCACAGATTCGGTAACCCCGTCAATCTCAAACATGACGCGGCCAGGCTTGACTTTCGCCGCCCAGAAATCGACCGAACCTTTACCTTTACCCATCCGCACTTCGGTCGGCTTGGAGGTCACGGGGGTATCCGGGAAAATCCGAATCCACACGCGGCCCTGCCGTTTCATGTGACGGGTCATCGCACGACGCGCGGCTTCAATCTGGCGTGCTGTCACACGCTCAGGCTGGGTCGCTTTCAGGCCGTAGGTGCCAAAAGTCAGCGTAGAGCCGCCTTTTGCCTCACCGTGGATACGGCCCTTGTGCATCTTGCGGAATTTTGTGCGCTTTGGTTGAAGCATCGTTCATTCTCCCTTAGCGACGGCCACCAGCGCCACGGGGCGCAGGACCATCCTGGAGTTCTTGTTGCTTGCGATCACGCGCTGCCGGGTCGTGTTCCATGATCTCGCCTTTGAAGATCCAGACCTTGATCCCGATAATGCCGTAAGCAGTCGTTGCTTCGACATGTGCGTAATCGATATCGGCCCGTAGAGTATGGAGCGGCACACGGCCTTCACGATACCATTCGGTCCGGGCGATTTCGGCGCCGCCAAGACGGCCAGCGACATTCACACGAATACCAAGGGCACCCATACGCATCGCGTTCTGAACCGCACGCTTCATAGCGCGGCGGAAAGAAACCCGACGCTCAAGCTGTTGCGCGATGGATTCACCGACCAGTGCGGCGTCCAGTTCCGGCTTGCGAACCTCAACGATGTTGAGATGCAGTTCGCTGTCGGTCATCGCGGCCAGTTTCTTGCGCAGCGTTTCGATATCCGCGCCTTTCTTGCCGATGATGACGCCCGGACGTGCAGTGTGAACCGTCACGCGGCACTTTTTGTGCGGACGTTCGATAATCACGCGGCTGATGCCAGCCTGCTTGCACTCTTCCTTGATGAACTGACGCATCTTGATGTCTTCAAGCAGAAGATCACCATAGTCCTTGGTATCTGCATACCAGCGGCTGTCCCAGGTGCGGTTGACCTGAAGGCGCATGCCGACGGGATTGACTTTGTTACCCATTAAGCTTGCTCCTCAACTTGACGCACCGTGATGGTGAGTTCAGAAAACGGTTTGATGATCTTGCCGAACCGACCACGCGCCCGCGGACGACCGCGTTTCATCGTCAGGTTCTTGCCGACATAGGCTTCGGCCACGATCAGTTCATCCACGTCGAGGTTGTGGTTGTTTTCAGCATTTGCGATGGCGGACTGAAGGCATTTCTTCACGTCCTGCGCGATGCGACGCTTGGAGAAGGTGAGATCGGACAGAGCCTTATCAACCTTTTTCCCGCGGATCATCGCTGCCACCAGGTTCAGCTTTTGCGGCGAAGTGCGAAGCATCTTGGCTTTTGCCATTGCTTCGTTCTCGGCCACGCGGCGTGCGTTTTTCTCTTTACCCATGGCTGTTACTTCCGCTTCGCTTTTTTATCCGCGGCGTGACCGTAGTAGGTCCGTGTCGGGGAATATTCACCAAACTTCTGGCCAATCATATCCTCGGAGACGTTCACCGGGATATGCTTGCGGCCGTTGTACACACCAAAGGTCAGACCCACGAACTGGGGCAGAATGGTGGAACGGCGCGACCAGATTTTGATCACTTCGTTGCGGCCGGATTCGCGCGATGCCTCTGCCTTTTTCAAGACATAGGAATCTACGAAGGGGCCTTTCCATACAGAACGCGACATGATTACCGGCCCTTCTTCTTGGCGTGACGCGAACGCAGGATAAGCTTCGACGACGCCTTGTTCTTGTTACGGGTGCGTGCACCTTTGGTCGGCTTGCCCCACGGGGAAACCGGGTGACGACCACCAGAAGTCCGGCCTTCACCACCACCATGCGGGTGGTCGATCGGGTTCATCACAACACCGCGCACGGACGGGCGGATGCCCTTGTGACGGTTGCGACCAGCCTTACCGAAGTTCTGGTTCGAGTTGTCGGGGTTCGACACGGCGCCAATCGTTGCCATGCATTCCTGACGGACCAGACGAAGTTCGCCCGAAGACAAACGGATCTGCGCGTAACCACCGTCACGACCCACGAACTGTGCATATGTGCCAGCAGCACGGGCGATCTGGCCGCCTTTGCCGGGCTTCATTTCGATGTTGTGGACGATCGTGCCGATCGGCATGCCTGCGAACGGCATTGCGTTGCCCGGCTTGATGTCGACCTTGGAGCCCGCGACGATCTTGTCACCGACAGCCAAACGCTGCGGCGCGAGGATATACGCTTGCTCACCGTCTTCATATTTCACCAGCGCGATAAACGCGGTCCGGTTCGGGTCATATTCGATCCGCTCGATGGTTGCCGGAACGTCAAATTTGTTCCGCTTGAAGTCCACGATACGATAGAGACGCTTCGCGCCACCGCCGCGGCGACGCATCGTGATCCGTCCGGTGTTGTTCCGGCCGCCATTCTTGGTCAAACCCTCAGTAAGAGATTTGACCGGGCGCCCTTTCCAAAGCTCCGAACGGTCGATCAGAACCAGCCCACGCTGGCCTGGCGTCGTCGGTTTATACGACTTGAGTGCCATGCTTTCTGTCTTCCGTTAGCTTTGGCCCAGATGGGCCGGTTTCAAACAATCTCGGCCCCGGTCATGCCGGGGCCGAGAGATTCGGTGCCTTCTATCAGAGCCCTGTAGAGACGTCGATAGTGTTACCTTCTTCCAAGGTAACGTAGGCTTTCTTCACGTCTTTCCGTTTGCCGAGCTGGCCGCGGAACCGCTTAGTCTTGCCTTTGGTAATGGTCGTGTTCACGGCCTTCACCTTGACACCAAACAGACCTTCGACGGCCTCTTTGATCTGCGGTTTGTTCGCGTCAATCGCTACTTCGAAAACAACGGCATTGGTTTCCGATGCCATGGTTGCTTTCTCGGTGATGATCGGCTTGCGGATCACGTCGTAATGTTCAGCTTTCGCGCTCATTTCAGACGAGCCTCCAGTGCTTCGACACCCGCCTTGGTCAGCACGAGCGTGTCACGCTTCAGGATGTCATAGACGTTTGCGCCCATCGACGGCAGCACATCGAGACCTTCGATGTTGCGTGCGGCTTTGGCGAAGTTTTCGTTCACCTCCGCCCCGTCGATGATCAGCGCGCGTTTCCAGCCAAGTTCCTTGACCTGCTTGGCAAGCGCCGAGGTCTTCGGGTCTTTCAGATCAGCAGAGTCGATCACGACAAGCTGACCCGCGTTCGCCTTGGCCGAAAGCGCGTGCTTCAGACCGAGAGCACGGAACTTCTTCGGCAGATCGTGGCCGTGGCTGCGCGGAGTCGGGCCTTTGTAGATACCACCGCTGCGGAAGATCGGCGCACTACGGGCGCCGTGGCGTGCGCCGCCGGTGCCCTTCTGGCGATAGATCTTCTTGGTGGAATAGCTGACTTCCGACCGCGTCTTGACCTTGTGGGTGCCAGCTTGCGCTTTGTTGCGCTGCCAACGAACGACGCGGTGCAGGATGTCTGCACGCGGCTCCAGGCCGAAGATGTCTTCGCCCAGATCGACCGACCCGGCTTTCTTGCCGTCCAGTTTGATCACGTCGAGTTTCATTCTTCGCCTTCCTTCTTCTCAGCATCTGCTTCCGCATCGCCTTCGTTTCCGGCTTCTGCTTCGGCAGCTTCATATGCTGCTTGTTCCGCCTCGGCAGCCGCTTTTGCAGCAGCTTCTTCTTCGGCAGCGGCAGCAGCCGCAGCTTCAGCAGCCAGACGTTCAGCTTCTTCGGCCATCGATTTCAGACCAGCCGGCAGGATCACGTTTTCCGGAGTCGGCTTTTTCACCGCATCCTTGACTGTTACCCAGCCACCTTTGGAGCCCGGAACCGCGCCTTTGACCATGATCAGACCACGATCGGCATCGGTGCGAACGACCTGAAGGTTTTGCGTCGTCACGCGAGCAGCGCCCATGTGACCAGCCATCTTCTTGCCTTTGAACACCTTGCCCGGGTCCTGACACTGACCGGTCGAACCATGCGAACGGTGAGAGATCGACACACCGTGGCTGGCCCGCAGACCGGCGAAGTTGTGCCGCTTCATCGCACCTTGGAAGCCCTTACCGATCGAGGTGCCGCATACGTCAACGTATTGGCCTTCGAAGTAATGGTTCGCCGTGATCTCTTCGCCGACCTTGATCAGGTTCTCAGGCGCAACGCGGAATTCCGCGATTTTACGCTTGGGCTCGACCTTGGCCGCGGCGAAATGGCCACGCATGGCTTGCGACGTTCGCTTCGCCTTGGCAGAGCCAGCGCCGAGTTGAACAGCCGAATAGCCATCCTTGTCAGCGGTGCGCGTTGCCACGACCTGCAGTTTGTCGAGTTGAAGAACGGTGACAGGAATCTGCCGGCCGTCTTCCATGAACAGCCGGGTCATGCCGACTTTCTTTGCGATAATACCAGAGCGCAACATGGGTGGTGCCCTCCTTATACCTTGATCTCGACGTCAACACCTGCAGCGAGGTCGAGCTTCATCAGCGCGTCCACGGTTTGCGGTGTCGGGTCGACGATGTCGAGAAGACGCTTGTGCGTCCGGATCTCGAACTGATCGCGGGATTTCTTATCGACGTGCGGTCCACGAAGAACCGTGAACTTCTCGATCTTGTTCGGCAGCGGGATCGGGCCACGGACCTGAGCGCCGGTGCGCTTTGCCGTGTTGACGATTTCCTGCGTGCTGGCATCCAGTACGCGGTAATCAAATGCCTTCAGCCGAATGCGAATGTTCTGGCTTTGCATGTGTTAGCCTTTCGCGGCGTTGGAGTTGATAGGTGGAGCGGGGATTATTCCCCGCCCCACGTCGAACCCATAGGGTCTTTTTACTCGTGGATTTTGGACACAACGCCGGATCCGACGGTGCGGCCGCCTTCGCGGATGGCGAAGCGCAGCTTTT
>NZ_JBLUOA010000013.1:0-5720 GCF_048060095.1 Aliiroseovarius sp. YM-037
TTCACTTCCTTTTCTTCGGTGGGATTAGGTCTGTTATTGTTCCTTCGAACATTTCTGCTGCGAAGTTTACGGTTTCAGAGAGTGTTGGGTGTGGGTGTATTGTGTGTCCGAGGTCTACGGCGTCGGCGCCCATTTCGATGGCGAGTGCGACTTCGGCGATCAGATCGCCTGCGTTGGGGCCGACGATGCCAGCGCCGATCACGCGGTCGTCTTCTTCGTCGAACAGAACCTTGGTGATCCCTTCGGAGCGCCCGAGCGAGAGGGAGCGGCCTGAGGCGGCCCATGGGAAGACGCCCTTGCCGAGTTTCAGCCCGCGTTCCTTTGCTTGTGTTTCGGTCAGGCCGACCCACGCAACCTCAGGGTCCGTATAGGCGACCGACGGGATCACGCGGGCATCGAAGAAGCGTTTGTGACCTGCACAGACCTCCGCCGCGACCTTGCCTTCGTGGACCGCCTTGTGGGCCAGCATTGGCTGGCCGACCACATCGCCAATCGCAAAGATATGCGGCTGCCCGGTGCGTTGTTGCCCGTCAACGGCGATAAAGCCGCGATCATCCACGGCGACGCCCGCTGCTTCGGCGTTGATCAGCTTGCCGTTCGGCTTGCGCCCCACGGCGACCAGCACCTTGTCGTAGATACCAGCGCTTTCCTCGCCCTTCTCATCCTCAAACGTGACCTTCAGCCCGTTCTTCTGGGCCTTCACATCGGTCACTTTGGTCTTGAGTTTAATCTCTTCATAGCGGCCTTCGATCCGTTTATGGAGCGGTTTGACAATGTCCTTGTCAGCGCCCGGAATAATCTGATCCATCAGCTCGACCACGGTGATCTTCGACCCCAGCGCGTCGTAAACGCAGGCCATTTCCAGACCGATAATGCCGCCGCCCAGAACCAGCATCCGCTTCGGGATACCGTCAAGTTCCAGCGCGCCGGTTGAATCGATCACGCGGTCATCGTCATGCGGGATGAACGGCAGCGTGACGGGTTCAGACCCCGCCGCGATGATACACTGGTCAAAGCTGACGGTTTTCGTGCCGTCCTTGCCCTCAACCTCGATCATGTTCGGGCCGGTGAACTTGCCGTAGCCGTTCACGACCTCGACCTTGCGGCCCTTCGCAAGGCCCGACAGGCCGCCCGTCAACTGCTTGACGACCGAGGATTTCCAGCCGACCAGCTTTTTGACGTCGACCTTGGGCTTGGCGAACTTGATGCCGTGGTCGTCCATCTCTTCGGCTTCGGTGATCACCTTGGCCGCGTGCAGAAGCGCCTTGGAGGGGATACAGCCCACGTTCAGGCAGACGCCGCCAAGGGTGCTGTCTTTTTCGATCAGCACGACCTTCTTGCCAAGATCAGCGGCCCGGAACGCCGCCGTATAACCGCCGGGGCCGGAGCCGAGCACGACAACGTCGCCGTGGATATCGCCAGCGCCGGAGGCCGTGCCGGTCGCGGCCACGGATTTCGGGGCCTCGATTGGGGCGTCTTCCTTGGGGGCATCGTCTTGCGGCGCATCGCCGGCGTCGGCCCCTTCCAGCACCATGATGACGGCGCCTTCAGAGACCTTGTCGCCTTCGCTGACCTTGATGTCCTTCACCACGCCATCGGCGGGGCTGGGCACTTCCATCGTCGCCTTGTCGCTTTCCAGTTCGATCAGCGGGTCTTCGGCAGACACCGTATCGCCTACGCTGACCAGAATGCCGATCACCGGAACGTCGGAAAAATCGCCGATATCGGGAACTTTGACTTCCATCAGACCGCCCCCCTACAGCATCAGCCGGCGCACATCGCCGAGCAGGTGTTTCAACGTCGCGCAGAACCGCGCGGCAAGTGCCCCGTCAATCGCGCGATGGTCATAGGACAGCGACAGCGGCTGCATGTTGCGCGGCAGGAACGCGCCTTTTTCCTTGTCCCAGACCGGGGCCATCTTCGACCGGGTCAGGCCAAGGATCGCAACCTCGGGCGCGTTGACGATCGGAGTGAAGGACGTGCCACCGATCCCGCCAAGCGAAGAGATCGTGAAGGTCGCGCCGGACATATCATCGCCCTTGAGCTTGCCCTCACGCGCCTTGGCGGACAGATCGCCGAGCTCCTTGGAGATCGCGATGATCCCCTTGCGGTCGGCATCCTTGATCACCGGAACGACCAGACCGTTCGGCGTGTCAGCCGCAAAGCCGATATTGTAAAAACCCTTCTTGATCAGCTTGTCGCCATCGGGATGGATCGAAGAGTTCACCTCCCAATGCTGTTTCAGCGCGGAAACGGATGCCTTGATCACAAAGCTCAGCAGCGTCACGCGGTAGCCGTCCTGCTTGGCTTGCGTATCAAGCTCGCGCCGGTAGCCGTCAAGATCGGTGATGTCAGCCTCTTCGTTATGGGTGACATGCGGGATGTTCAGCCAGGACCGGTGCAGCGCGGGACCGGAGAGTTTCTTGATCCGCGGCATGTCCACATCTTCGACCGGGCCGAACTTTGAGAAGTCCACAGCCGGGATCGGCGGTATGCCCATGCCACCCTGCGCACCACCGGCAGCGGCAGCAGACCCTGCCGAGGATTGCTTGAGATACGCGGTCACGTCTTCGCGCAGGATACGGCCCTTGCGGCCGGTCCCGTTGATCTTGCCAAGGTCGATTTCAAGCTGGCGCGCGAAGGCCCGGACCGAGGGCGACGCGTGCGCCTTGCCAAACCCGGCATCCGTGATCGCCGCAGGGGCAGCGGCTGGGGCAGCGGCCGGGGCGGATGCGGGGGCCGGGGCTGCAGCTGGGGCTGACGCCTCTTCCTTCTGTTCCTCGGCAGGGGCAGCACCTGCGCCATCACCATCAACGATCAGCAACAGCGTGCCTTCAGAGACGTTGTCGCCCTCGCTGACCTTGATTTCCTTGACCGTGCCAGAGGCGGGCGACGGTACTTCCATCGTCGCCTTGTCGCTTTCCAGTTCGACCAGCGGGTCCTCTTCGGAGATCGTGTCACCCACGCTCACCAGAATGCTGATGACCGGAACGTCGGTAAAATCGCCAATATCGGGTACTTTGACTTCGGTTGTCATGTTGTCTGTCTCCTCTTACCCGATCACACCAGCCGGGGGTTAGGCTTTTCGCCGTCGACGTCATATTTCTTGAGAGCGCTTTCGAGGTCCTTCTTCGTCACCGCACCGTCACGGTAAAGATCGACCATCGCGGCAGCCGCGATATGGTTCGCGTCCACCTCAAAGAACCGCCGCAGGTTCACACGACTGTCCGAACGGCCAAAGCCGTCCGTGCCAAGCACCGTGAACTGACCCGGCACAAAGGCGCGGATCTGTTCGGCGTAGTTCTTCATGTAATCCGTCGCCGCGATGATCGGGCCCTTGGCCTTTTCAAGCTGCTCGGTCACATAGGCTTTCTTTGGCTCTTTCAGCGGGTTCAGCCGGTTCCAGCGCGCCACGTCCTGACCGTCGCGGGCCAATTCGTTGAGGCTGGTCGCCGACCAGATGTCGGACGTGACGCCAAAGTCCTTCTTCAGCATCTCAGCCGCCTTCAGCGCCTGCACCAGAATGGTGCCCGACCCCAGCAGGTTCACATGTTTCTTGCCGGGCTTCTTGGTCTTCTCAAGACAATAGAGCCCCTTGACGATCCCCTCTTCCGCGCCCATCGGCATGTCAGGATGCGTGTAGTTTTCATTCATCAGGGTCAGGTAAAAATACACATCCTCCTGATCGACATACATCCGCTTCAGGCCGTTATGCACAATCACCGCGACCTCATAGCTGAAGGTCGGGTCATAGGTGATGCAGTTCGGGATCGTCCCGGCAAGGATGTGGCTGTGCCCGTCCTCATGCTGCAAGCCTTCGCCGTTCAGCGTCGTGCGCCCCGCCGTCCCGCCGAGCATGAAGCCCCGCGCCCGGCTGTCGCCCGCGGCCCAGGCCAAGTCGCCGATCCGCTGGAAGCCGAACATCGAATAGTAGATGTAGAACGGCACCATCGGCACGCCGTGGTTGGAATAGGACGTGGCGGCCGCAATCCAGTCGGCCATCGCGCCGGCTTCGTTGATGCCCTCCTGCAAGACCTGACCGTCCTTGCTTTCCTTGTAGAACATCATCTGGTCCGCATCTTCAGGCGTATAGTTCTGCCCCAGCGGATTATAAATCCCGGCAGAGCGGAACAAGCCCTCCATCCCGAAGGTGCGGCTTTCGTCGGGCACAATCGGCACGACGTTCTTGCCCATGTTCTTGTCGCGCAGCAGTGTCGTCAGGATCCGCACGAACGCCATCGTGGTTGAGATTTCGCGATCTCCGGTGCCCTTCAGCTGACCGTCGAACTTGTCGAGGCCGGGGATGTCCAGCTTCGGCGTCTCGCGCCATTCGCGCTTCGGGAACTCCCCGCCAAGCTCTTTGCGGCGCTCAAGGATATACGCCTTCTGCGCGTTGTTCAGCTTGACGAACGGCGCGTTCGGCAGGTCTTCGTCGCTGATCGGAATCTTGAACCGGTCGCGGAAGGCGCGCAGCTGATCCTCAGCCAGTTTCTTCTGCTGGTGGGTGGTGTTCTGTCCTTCACCAGCAGACCCCATGCCGTAACCCTTGACCGTTTTCACCAGCAGACACGAAGGCTGGCCCTTCGTCTCGGTCGCGCGCTTGAAGACGGTATAAACCTTTTCCGGGTCATGCCCGCCCCGGCGCAGCGCCCAGATCTGATCGTCGCTCCAATCCTCGACCAGCGCGGCGGTTTCCGGGTATTTGCCGAAGAAGTGCTTGCGGATATAGGCGCCATCCTTCGACTTGAAGGTCTGGTAATCGCCATCGACGGTTTCATCCATCAACTGACGCAAGCGGCCTGTCGTGTCTTTCTCAAGCAGCTCGTCCCAGCCCTTGCCCCACAAGAGTTTGATGACGTTCCAGCCCGCCCCGCGGAAGTCGCCCTCAAGCTCCTGCACGATCTTGCCGTTGCCGCGCACCGGGCCGTCCAGCCGTTGCAGGTTGCAGTTCACAACAAAGATCAGATTGTCGAGACCTTCGCGCGCCGCAAGGTCAATCGCGCCCCGGCTTTCCGGTTCGTCCATCTCGCCATCGCCAAGAAAGCACCAGACCTTGCGGTCCGCCATGTCGATATGACCCCGGTTGTGCATGTATTTCATGAACCGCGCCTGATAGATCGCCATCAATGGACCAAGGCCCATGCTGACCGTCGGGAACTGCCAGTAATCCGGCATCAGCCACGGATGCGGATAAGAGGACAGCCCACCGCCATCCACTTCGGACCGGAAATTTTCAAGCTGCTCCTCGCTGATCCGGCCCTCCATGAAGCTGCGCGCATAGATGCCGGGGATCACATGACCCTGGAAAAACACAAGATCACCGCCGTGGATCGCGCTTTTCGACCGCCAAAAATGGTTCAACCCGATGTCATACATAACCGCGGAAGACGCGAAAGACGCGATATGCCCGCCATACTCGCTGCTGACCTTGTTGCGCCGCACAACCGTCGCCATCGCGTTCCAGCGGTTGATCGTCCGGATGCGCCACTCCATCTCAAGATCGCCAGGAAAATCCGCCTGATCGTCCGTCGGAATCGTGTTCTGGTAAGGCGTCGTCGAGGAAAACGGCAAAGACGCACCAGAAGCCCGCGCCTGCTGAACAGCCTTGTCCAAAAGAAAATGCGCGCGGTTCGCTCCATCACGCGCAATAACATCCTCAACAGCATCCTGCCACTCGCGCGACTCAATCGGATCAATGTCTTGGGTGGCGTCGGTCATGG
>NZ_JBLUOA010000014.1:0-807 GCF_048060095.1 Aliiroseovarius sp. YM-037
CGCCCGCGTGGCACAGGCAAGCTCGCGCCTCATGAAGCCTTCTTCAGGGAATTGATCGCTCAAGACCCCGACATCACCCTGTTTGAACTGCGCGATGCCCTGGCTGATGCCACTGGCTTGCAGGTCCAGCACTCCGCCATTGGCCATCTGTTGAAACGCCTTGGCTTTACGCACAAAAAAAGTCGCTGGAGGCCACCGAGCGCCGCCGCGCCAAGGTAAAACGACGGCGTGAAGATTGGTTTTCACACCGCCTGCCAGCCATAGCTCGGACACCGGAATGTGTTGTCTTTCTGGATGAAACGGCGGTCAAGACCAACCTCACCCGGCTGCGCGGCTGGGCCCCGCGCGGCGAACGCCTGAAAGCGGATGCGCCGTTCGGCAGTTGGGGCACTCAAACCCTGATCGCGGGTTTGACCGGTGATGCGTTGATCGCGCCGTGGGTGATCAAAGGCGCGATGGATGGGCCCGCCTTTGCGGCGTATGTCCGGGAGGTGCTGATCCCCGAAATCGGCCCCGGCACGGCGGTCATCCTCGACAACCTCGCCACCCACCGCAACAAAGAGGCCGCTGCCGCCCTCAAGGCACACGGTTGCTGGTTCCTTTACCTGCCGCCGTATTCGCCAGATCTGAACCCGATCGAACAAGCATTCTCAAAACTGAAGGCCCATCTCCGACGCATCGGTGCGCGGTCGTTCACATCAGTGTTCGAAGCAATCGGTCAAATCTGTGAACTCTATGATCCAACCGAATGCTGGAACTACTTCAAGGCTGCCGGGTATGCCTCAAGTTAATTTAGAAACGCTTTAG